>NZ_JANINP010000005.1 GCF_024508665.1 Sphingomonas sp. | reverse complement strand
TGTTACACTTGCAGGGCAGGTGATCACAGGTTTGGTTACATCCTGTACAGTGATCGTTTGTACACAGGTGCTTGCATTATTACATGCATCTACCGCTTTCCATGTTCTGGTGATGGTATAGTTATAATGGGCAGCATCGTTTACATTACTGCTTTGTGTGCTCACATCACTATAGCTTACAACAGGCGTTGAACAATTGTCTGTTGCCGTTGCTACTCCCGTTGCTGCAGTACTGTTATCATCCTGGCAGTTGAGTGTAACACTTGCAGGACAAGTGATCACCGGTGCTGTCTCATCTTTAGCAGTGATGGTTTGCTTATATGTTGCACTGGTATTACCACATGCATCAGTAAAGTTCCATTGTCTTACTCTAACATAGGTGCTTCCACATCCTGGTGTTGTTACATCACTCACCAGGTTAAGCGTTACCTGGCTGCAGTCGTCTGTTGCCGATGGAACCAGCGCATTTGCTGCTGCAATAGCTGATGCATCTGAACATTCTACTACTCTATCCAAACTACCCGCTGCTGTTACTACTGCAGGTGCTGTTTCATCTTTAATACGGAACGTAGCCGTTGTATTGCTTGCATTACCACATCCGTCTGTTGCAGTAAACACTACTGTTACATGTTTGGTTCCGCCACAGTCTGCAACCCAGTTACCGGTGCTGAAGTTGTTGGTCCAGGTTACACCGCTGCAATCATCTGTTGCTGTTGCACCGCCATGACTGTTTAACCAATCCTGGAACGCTGATGTATTACCATTACCATCACACTCTACTGTTGCATCAGAGGCTTGTGTAGCGATCACCGGTGCTTTGGTATCTACTACAGTGATCACCTGTGTTGCTGTGGTTGTATTATTATGTGCATCGGTAACACTCCATGTTCTGGTTAAAGTATAGTTACCGGCACAGTTGCCATCGGCTTTTACTTCTTTGTACTCTACTGCTCCCAGGTTACCACAATTATCTGTTGCAGTAACAACTGCTGCAGACGGTACTGCTGTACATTCTACTGTTTCATTAGCAGGAACACCGATCAGTTTAGGGTTCTCTGCATCATTAACAGTTACAGTGAACGTACAAACTGACGTTCCTACAGGATTTGTTGCAGTAGCCGTTACAACCGTTGATCCTACAGGGAAGAAACTTCCAGGCTGGTGGCTGTATGTAATCGTTGATGCAGGGATAGCCTGTGTTTCTGTTGCTGCAAAGTTTACATTGGTACCACACTCACCTTGCGTATTGCTTACAACAATATTTGCAGGGCAGTTAACAGAAGGTGGCACACCTACTACTGTTACAGTGAACGAGCACTGAGTAGTTAATCCTGCAGCATCTGTAACTCTATACGTTACTAAAGTGCTTCCGATAGGGAATGTTGATCCACTTGCAGGACCAGCTATTCTTGTTGTTACTGCACCACTACAATTATCCGTACCTACAGGTTCTGTATAATTTACAACAGCACCTGCTGCACTTGTAGCGATCGCATTGATATTTGATGGACAAGTGATCCTTGGCGCTTCAACATCTTTCACTGTAACCCTGAAGCTACATGTTACTGTATTTCCTCCGGCATCTGTTGCACTCCAGGTAACAACCGTAGTTCCTACAGGGAATACCGAACCTGATGCAGGACCTGATACCAACGTGGTTGGTATGGCTCCACCTTCAAATTCTACTACATAATAAGCTGGTTGTTCATAATACCAGTCATTCCATGTTGGACCAGACCAGTTAATAACAGCCCAGTCTTCATCGCCGGCATTATTAGGTTCGCCACCAGACCAGTTGGTGTATGTAATTGGTTCATTGGTAACCCAACGATAGGTTCCTTCTACATCACGATCGGTAAAACCGATCCACATACGCTGACCAGGAAGGAATCCTGAGATCAATGCATTCTCGGTAGCATTACTGATCGTAGCAAGATGACCTCCCAGGGCAATCGCTGCAGCATGAGCCGCTTCTGGTCTTGCCTGTGTATTAGAAACAAAATAGCTATGCCCGTTAAATGTTCCTTTATATGTATAACCAGGAATTGAAGTTGGCAGGTTTCCACCACCGCAATTATCTGTTGCTGAAGGCTGGTTGTAAGTAACCACTGTGCCACACATACCAGGCGTTGCATTTACTACGATATCGAATGGACATGCAATAACCGGAGGTGTATTATCATCGATCACAACTGTTTGTGTTTGTGTTGATGCATTGCCTGCCGCATCGGTATATGTCCATGTGATGGTATGTGTTCCCTGTGTAGTGAAAGATGTTGGTCCTGATGGAACACCATTGATCACTCCACCACAATTATCTGTCGCAGTTGGAACACTTGCTGTTGCTGAACACTCTGCAGTAATTGTGGGAAGACTTGCCACATCTGGTACAGGAGCAGTATTATCTCTCACTGTTACATCAAAACTGCAACTGCTTACATTGTTATGAACATCAGTGAAAGTATAGGTTACAGTTGTTGTTCCAATTGCAAAAATTGCACCTGGCTGATGTGTTGAAGAGACTGTAACGTTACCACAATTATCTGTTGCAGTTGGTGCATTCCATGTAGCGGTTTGACGACATGTACTATTACCTGCACCAGTGTTTACTGTTATGTTAGCAGGACAATTGCTTACAACAGGCTTTTCATTATCTGTTACTACAACATTGAAGCTGCATGTTGTTACTAAACCTACTGCATCTGTTGCTGTATATGTTACAACCGTTGTACCTACAGGGAAGATACTGCCTGGCACATGACTTCCCGTCAATGTTACCCCAGGGCAGTTATCACTTGCTGTTGGCGGGTTCCAGAACACCTGCTGACCACATGTTCCTGCTGCATTATTCACAGCGATCGTTCCAGGACAGCCTGTAATGATCGGGTTCTGGTTATCTACTACCGTTACAGTAAAGCTTGCTGTTTGTACATTACCATGTACATCTGTTGCTGTATAGGTAATGGTATGCACACCTACCGGTAATAGTGTAAATCCTAAACTATTATAATCTTCATCGCTGCTGCTAAAGCTGGCGATACCACAGTTATCATTTGCTGTTGGTGCTGCCCATGTTACCAGTGCTAAACAATTATTAACTACAGCATTCCTGGTGATGTTTGATGGCATACCCGAGATAACAGGCTTCTGATTATCTGTAACTGTTACTGTTTGTGTTTGTGTAATAGCAGCGTTACCATTTGCATCAGTTACATTCCATGTAAT
>NZ_JANINP010000004.1 GCF_024508665.1 Sphingomonas sp. | reverse complement strand
CGCAGATCGAGCTGTTCACCAAGGCCGACCAGTACAAGAACGACGTCTACGTGCTTCCGAAGCATCTCGACGAGAAGGTCGCCGAGCTCCACCTCGAGAAACTTGGCGTGAAGCTGACCAAGCTCTCCCAGAAGCAGGCCGACTATATCGGCGTGCCCGTCGAAGGCCCGTTCAAGCCCGACCATTATCGGTATTGAGCGGTCGAGTTCGAGTTGGTTGAAAAGGCCGCTCCGGATTAGTTCCGGGGCGGTCTTTTTTTATGTTTGCATGACGTTGCACGAAAGACACAGGACCGCAGAAAGCTCCGGCTCGCTATTGCCAATGAACTTCGCCGATGCCTTTATCTACTCATCGCCGGAGGGGGCGAAACATAACGGACTGTGGGGGACGGTCCATCGGGTAATAAAAGGGGCCTCTTATGAACCTTTCGCGGACGCGCTCCATGATGCGCCTCGTGCTCTCGACTTCGGCAATTGGTGCGGCGCTCGCCGCGACCGGCGCGATCGCCCAGACAGCGCCTGAAGATACTTCGACGCCCACCTCGCTGACACCTTCGGCGCCACAAGCGGACAACAGCAACGCTGCTGATGACGAAATTGTTGTTACCGGGTCGCGCATCGCGCGACGTCGCGGCACTGAAACGGCATCGCCACTGCAGACAATCACGTCAGAAGATCTAGACGCGCGCGGCTATCAGACAGTTGCGCAAGCCCTCAACGAATTACCCTCGTTCGGTGTGCCAGGCGCGTCGCCTGTTGGCTTCAACCAATCTGGTTTCGGCGCCGGCCAGAGCTTCGTCGACTTCCTCGGCCTGGGTTCGCAACGCACCCTCACACTCGTCAACGGTCGCCGCTTCGTTGGCGGCAATACGGCATCTATTTTCGGTCCGACAGGTTCCGGCGGCAATCAGGTTGACCTCAACGTCATCCCCACGAAGTTGATTGATCGAGTTGAGACGGTCGCGGCGATCGGCGCGCCCATCTACGGCTCGGACGCGATCGCCGGCACGATCAACATCATTCTCAAGAAAAATTATGAAGGCCTCGACCTAGACGCGCAGTCGGGTATTTCGGCACGCGGCGACGCCCCAGACTATCGGGTCCGCTTGCTTGCCGGCAAGAATTTTGCCGGCGGTCGCGGCAACATCACGATCGCTGCGGAATATGATGAGTCGAAGGGGCTATTCTTCAAGGATCGTAAGGTCACATCCTCCGATGATCGTTTCGACGTTCCGGCGTCCGGATCGGGCCCGCAAGTGATCTGGAAAGACGAGCGGATTCCGTCGATCTCACAATACGGCATCCCGTTAGTTTATGACTTCATCAATACCGCGCCGGGCAATCAGTCGGCTGCCTATATCGGCGATCCGACGCTAAACGTCGGTGTCGTTAACGGCGGCGGGCAACAGCTCAAGTTTGACCAACAGGGAAATCTCATTCCGATTGAGTTCGGTACCGTGGTCGGCGACGCGGCGGACGCGACCAACATATTCTTCTCGGGCGGTAACGGCTTCAGTCTGCGCGACGTCGAAAACCTTCTGACAGACGTTAAGCGCTACAGCACCAACGTTGAATTGTCGTACGATCTGACTAACAACGTGCGCTTCTTCGCGGAGGGTTGGTATAGCGTCAGCCAGGGTCGTAATCTTGCTAACCAGCCGGGCTATAATTCCGCGCTGTTTGGCGGAGGCGGTCTGCGCGACGGCAATGTGATTCTGTCAGTTAACAATCCATTTTTGTCGCCGGCCGCGCGGGCGACGATTATTGATTCGATCAACAACAGCCTTTTTACTAATCCTGGACAAGATTATTTCTACCTAGCTCGGGCGAACGTGGATCTGTCGTCGGGCGTGTCCACCGGCAAGTCGGAGATCATGCGCTTCGTGGGCGGTTTCGACGGGAAAGTGAATGTCGTGCCGGCAGGCGATTGGCGGTTCGAGGCCTATTTTAACTATGGACGTTCGCGCGTCACCAGCAAGAACCCCGAGTTGAATGAGCGCAACTTCCTCAACGCAGCGGGCGCGATCGGCCTGGATAATCCCAACGGCATTCCTTGTTTGGCTGGTCTGCCGAACTCGCCGGTTGCTACGCTGAGCTCGACCTGTGCTCCGCTGAACCTGTTCGGCGGCCAGGTGTCGGACGCGGCCAAAGCCTATATCACTTCGATCGCCACGCCAAAGAACGTCAACAACCAATATGACGGGGTGATTTCAATCGCGGGCCCTCTGTTTAAGCTCCCGGGCGGCGATTTCTCGTTTGCACTAGGATTTGAACATCGCGCCGAGAATTCGCGATTCGATCCCGGCGTCTTCTACCGTGGTGCAAGCACCGATCAGTATCCCGGCATCGACTTCGATGGAGACGGCGATCCTGTCGACCTATATTATGGTCGATCGGTGCCGATCTTGCCCGTTTACGGCAAGTATCACACCAATGAGATTTTCGGCGAACTTAACGCCGACCTGATTTCACCGAGCAACAATGTGCCGTTCGTCAGTGAGTTGTCGATCCAGACTGCCGGCCGCTACATCTGGAATTCGCAAGCTGGTAACGACCCGACCTACACTTTCCAGGGCCGCTACGCACCGATTAAGGATGTGACGTTCCGTGCCGCCTTTACCCGTGCGGTGCGTGCGCCGTCGATCACCGAGGCGTTCAACCCCAGCTCGAGCTCTTACGGGTTCGCGACCGACGTGTGCGACAAGAACCTGCGCAATTCAGGACCCGATCCGGCGACGCGCGCTGCAAACTGCCTCGCGGCGGGCGTGCCGACCAACTTGACGTCGCAGTCGAACGCCCGGTCGTTCCCGAACTTCGTCGTCGGCAACGCGTCACTGCAGAACGAGAAGTCAAACAATTTTACGGTGGGCACGGTCATAACCCCGCGCTTTCTCCCGGGATTCAGCGCGACGGTCGATTGGGTGAACATCAAACTGAAGAATGCGATCAGTCAGTTCTCCAATTCTCAAGTGGTCTCGGGCTGCTACGATGCCACCAATTTCCCGAACAACCAGTTCTGCTCGCTTGTTACGCGCGACTTTACCGGAACGTCGGCTACCAACCCGAATTACGGGCAGTTGAGCAGGGTCGGCACGAGCTATTTCAACTCGTCCGAACTAAGCTACAAGGGTATCCTTGCCGAAGTGTCGTATCGCACCTCGACCGATTTCATCGGCAAGGGCAGCCATCTCGCGTTCGATATCAACTACCAGTATCTGGACACGCTCCAGACCATCGTAACGGCGGGCTCGGCGCCGGTTCATACTGCCAATTCGGTCGGCTATTCGCGGCACAAGGGTGTCGCGACGGTCCGTTACGACAACGGTGGTTTCTTCGGACAAGTGCAGATCAATTATATCGGCAAGGCGCGGATCGATCCGGACACGGCGTTGAATTTCTATTCAATCCCGGAGGTGAAGGCTTTCACATACGTGAATCTTTCGCTGCGCTATGATGTCGGGAAGCACTTCTCGATCAATGCGGATGTCGATAACGTGTTCGATGTGAAGCCACCCTATCCATATCCGGCATCGGGCGGCACGACGACCTATTTTCAGGGTATCCTAGGAACCTACATGCGCGTCGGAGCCGCGGTGCATTTCTAAGCCCGCAGATAATAGACCTTGTTCAGGGCCGGCGAGCAGTCGTCGGCCCTTTTTTGCGGTATATTTATCGTAGGTCACCGGGTTCGCGGTCGGCGACGGGCTGTAGATCTGGCTGGAGCTCCGGCGGTCGCCGACGATGAACGTAGCGACGTAATGGATGTACGCCCGGCTGGTCAGCCTTGTACCGGACAGGGGCCCGGTTAAATAATTGATCTGAAATAACATCACACCCCATCCGCCGCGCCCATTCGCCGTGGGCGGTATTTCTTGCGAAACGTGCATGGCCTGGGCGACCAGGGCCCCACGCGGATTGGGAGCGTTCTTGGTAAATGATGGTCCAAACGCCACTCTGCCTCATCGAACCGCAACGCATGTTCTGCAGCGATCCTATGGCGCCTTCATGCGGCGATGGCGTCCATCAGCCGATCCGACACTCGCGAAGGTGAATGGCACGCACCGCCGCTCGACATTGCTCGTCGTTCACAGATTTTCAACCTTCCCGGTGGAGAATAACCGCGAGGGAGCATGCGTGGTAATGTTGGGCGGGATCAATGGCGCGCTGAAAGGGGTCTATAGGTTCAGTGCGAACCTGTTGCGTGACCGCAAAGGTGTGTCCGCCCTGGAGTTCGCGATAGTGGGCCCCGCCTTTTTGGCACTGCTGCTCGCGATCTTGTATACGATGATGATCTATTTGGCGCAGCAGATGCTCGAGACCGCAGCCCAAAGCGCGGGTCGTTTGATGCTGACCGGCGCGGCTCAAACGACGTCACTCGCCAACGGCCACGTCGGCATGACGGCCAGCGACTTCAAGAATGCCATCTGCAACGGTTTTTCCGGTACGGGAGTGAATGGCGAGGCGATCACCGTGCGCCCCATGCTCCCGTCGATGCTTTCGTGTTCGCGCCTCACAGTCAACGTCGCGACCGCCAGCACCTACAACGTGTCCAACGCCGCTGCGCCGACCTTCACGTACGACAGCAATGGCGTCCTGATTTCGACTGGAACTGGCTACAATTATCAGTCGAGCGGCGCCGGACAGAACCGTATTGTCGTCCTTCAACTGATTTACCTGTGGCCGACAGGAAAGGGGCCCCTCGGACTCAACCTGACGAACCAGCCGAACAGCAACCGCCAACTTGTGGCGACCTCGGTGTTCACGACCGAGAACTACACCTGCAACACGTCGCAGACGTCATGCTGAAGCGCCTCGCACAAGATGCTAGCGGGGTGGCGATAGTCGAGTTCGCCTTCACCTTGCCTGTGCTTCTGCTCCTGTACATGGGCGGATGCTGCCTGTCGGACATGATCGCCTGCAACCGCAAAGTGGCGGTCGCGACTCGTTCTCTGGTCGATCTCGTCAGCCGAACAATGTCTCCCACCGTCCTCTACAACGACCCGAACAGCGCGAATGCCAAGTCCTACCTTAGCGCTAGTGCAGTCGTGCTGTCGCCCTACAAGCTCGATGCCGCGACTGAGCAGATTTCGCTTCTCAGGGTGTGCGATGCGTCACATGCTTATGTCGTCTGGGCCCAGGCCCAGACGCAGAACGCTGACGGGAGCGTGGTCGCTAACGCGACACCTGACCAGGTCGAAGGCACATTGCCGACCAGCGAGGCTCAATCGGCCAACACGGTCGTTTCGATCCCGACGGACATGATCACTTCGACCATGATACCGACCTCCCCAGACGGCTCGAACGTGTGTGGAAACCTTGCCCCGGGCAACAGCAACAAGACCCAGGTCGGCACGGCCGGTGGCTGGCTGTACAGGGGCAAGATTACCTACAACTTCACCCCGGTGATCAGCTTCATCCCTCTGCAAAACACGGCGCTGACGAAGACCATCTACATGGTTCCTCGCCTTTACTAGGTGCACATATGATGCGGAAACTTCCATCGGCGACGGCTTCGACCGCATGGCTCAGATTCCTTCGTCGGCTGAAAGCCGACAAGAAGGGAGGCGTTCTGATGATCATGGGATTCGCGCTCATTCCACTGACCTTCGCGGTCGGTTTCGGTATCGACTATGCTCGCGCCATGAGCCTCCAGACGCAGTTGGACGCCGCTGCCGATGCTGCCGCTTTGGCGGCCGTCGCGCCCTCCATGATTCTTCAGCCCAACTCCGCGTCGAACTCTGCGGCAAACGCGATGTTCAAGGCGCAGGCAAGCTTGCTGAACGGCTACCAGGATCTGCAGGTGACGGCCACGATCCTGGACGGAACGTCGGGGAGTAGCGGTGCCCTGGGCTATCTTCGCAAAGCTACCGTCACCTATACGGCTCAGTCTATAAACGTCTTCGGCGGCATCCTCGGGGCGCCAACTCTGACGATCAAGGGAACGTCCACGGCAAGCGCTGCACAGCCGCCCAATGTCGATTTTTATCTGGCGATGGACAATTCGCCTTCGATGCTTTTGCCCGCGACTTCTGATGGAGTGAGCAAAATCATTGCGGCCACGAAGACCACGGAAAACGCCAATGGCTGCGCGTTTGCCTGTCACGCGCAACTTCCAAAGAATGACAACATCTACATCAAAGATACGCTGAAGCGGCACATCCTTCTCTCGACAGGATATTATACTGCGGGATCGGCGAACAACGGCGTATTCTACCGTTGGGACCAATCGGCGAACTTGGTGTACGACAGTTCCGGCAACCTGATGACATCCACTTCAACGTCGGTGTCGGGGCCTACAAGGACGACGACCGGATCCGGAAGCAATAAGAAGTATGTCGATACGACGGTGACGACAGTGTCGGTTACGACTTATACGGTTACCAATAGCACTTCCGGCCCCTCAACCGTGAACAAGAAGGTGACGTCTACCCCCACGACGACCACGGTGACGACGCCGGTGAGTGGTGGTAGTTCTACGACCACGACGTCCACCGGTACTCCAACCTCGACTAGTTCCGTCTATGATTACGGATACTGGGCTGACGGTTATTGGCTCACTCATAATTACGGAGTGATATACGGTAGTCCGTCGAGTATCACCTTGCGCAAGGACGATGTCGTTTCAGCGGCTTCCCAGCTGATCCCGTTCGCCGCGAACCAGGCCACCCAATATCATGTGACCTACCAGGCACAAATGTTCTCGTTCGACTGGACGCGATCCGGTAGCTCGTCGCCTGTCAAAACGCTCAATTCCCTCACTGACGTAGCATCCTATGGTAGCGGCTTCTCGGCTGCCTCGTTGTTCCCGGCTGACGATTACTGGTGGCAGAATTCACAGCCCTCGAACGGCACGAACAACAACGATCAGTCCACTGAAATGACCAACATGCTGACCGTGATGAAGAACACCATTCCCACTGCGGGAACCGGCGCGCCTGGAGCGACGCCGCAAAAAATATTGTTCATCATTTCAGACGGCATGCTGGATCAACCGAACGGCGGCGGACGCTATTTCGGGCCGATGCGGAGTAGCGATCTCACCCAATGCACCGCGATCAAGGCCAAAGGGATCAAGATTGCCATCCTCTACACACAATATCTGCCGGAATCGCTCGCCGGCGACTCCTGGTCGCAGTCGAACGTAGCGCCATTCCTGCCGGCCCCTCCGTCGCCTTATCCCGCCGGCAATGCGGGAAGCTCGGATCAGGTTCTCGCGGGGCTGCAAAGCTGTGCTTCAACGGGTATCAACGGTTCGCCGCTGGTTCAGACCGTGACGGCCAATGATAATATTACCACCGCTCTCCAACAGCTCTTTTCAACTGCCCTCCAAACCGCTCGATTGGTTCAGTAAAAAGGCGCAGACTTGAAAATGTCGACTGGATGGCTACCCGACGCGGCGGCGCCGATCTTGCGGCCGCGTCGGCCGATATCGAACTAAGGCGGGTATAGGCGTCCAGGTACCCCAACTAGCCGCGCCGTTCGGCGAACTCGCCATGGGGCCGATATTATCGGGGACGAAGTCCGCCACATCGTCGCGTACCGTGTGAGTATGCTACGCGTCATGGCGGTGTTGCCAACTTCGGCGCCGCTCGCCTTGGTCGGCGCAAAACTCGACCCTCTGGTCGTCGGCCATTCGTCCGTGACCTTGTCGGCAGAAACTTTGGGTCCTGGTCGGGTGGCCTTCGCGCTCAGCGTCGGATCGCTGCACCCATGAATTTGCCGCCGGCGAGAACGCCCGCATCGCATACCTTGTTGCAGACGAGCCGTGACGACGTAAAGACGCGCCGTGCCGATTTCCGAGTCCTCCAGTCCGCATGCTGCGGTGGCGATAGTTACCGATCTCTGGCTCGATCTCGCGTTGAGCTACGCCCCGGACAGGTCTCGCGCCGCGCTTGACGCGCTCTTCGCGCTCGACACTGTGCTGGGGAATGTCTTGCGCACGACGCGCGAGCCGTTGGTCGGACAGATGCGGCTCGCCTGGTGGCGCGAGGCGCTACAGGAACTCGACATGTCCGGAGCGCCCGGCGAACCCGTATTGCAGTCTCTGGCCGCCGCAGTCCTTCCGCTGGGAATCGAGGCACAGGCGCTTAGCGGCATGGTGGATGCGTGGGAGCCGTTGCTGGACGATATCGAAACCGGCGCGATCGACGATCATGCGCGCCTGCGCGGCCGCGCATTGTTCACCATGGCGGCACGCGCGCTCGGCACGGCGACAGATGATCCGGTTGGAGAGGCGGGTGAGGGATGGGCGCTGGCGGATCTCGCCGCCAATCTCAGCGACCCGGCACTGGCGAGCCGCGCGCGGGAACGTGCCGCGACCATGCTCGCTTCCGTCCGCCGGTCGCGATGGAGCAGGAATGGGCGGGCACTGGGCGCGCTGGCGCTGGTTGCCGACCGACAACTGAGCGGACAGATCTCTCCGACCTTCGTCCTTCGACTCGCGTGGTTCCGACTGACCGGCAGATAGCACCAGGATGGAGGGATTCGGTTTTCTCCGCCTTTCCTGCGCGCTAGCGTTGGATCAAAGGAGGACCGAGCGATGTGGCGATATCTTGCGGGGGCGGCGGCCGGCATTTTGCTGGTGGTGGCGGGAATGACATTGCAGGCGATGCGATCGCCGCCCGCGACGACGCTTGCCGCCATGCCGGCGGCCGCGGCCGAAACCGCCGCGCCGGACGGACAGACGACCAGTCCTGCCGTGCCCGAGGCGTTGCCGGCCACGCGCGAGCAGAAACGGTTCGATCGCTATGACAAGGATCGCAACGGCTCGATCACGCGAGACGAATATCTGATGGCGCGGCACAAGGCGTTCGCCAAGCTGGACGTCGACAACAATGGCACCCTGTCGTTCGACGAATGGGCAGTGAAAGCGGAAACCAAGTTCGCGCTGGCCGACAAGGACAAGTCCGGTGCGATGAATGCGGCCGAATTCGCCACCACGGCGGTAAAGCGCAAATCCAAGCCGCGGCCCAATTGCCGCCCTGCGGCACCTGCTTCAGCGCCCGCCGACGACAAAAACGAGGAGGATTCCTAAGCGGCCGCCAGCCGCGCTTAAGCGGCTAACCAGCCGGCAAGCGCGGTGCGGGCGCGATCGGTGTACATCTTCTTGCGATCCGCCTTCTTCGTGCGGCCGGCGATGGGTGGGAACAGGCCGAAATTGACGTTCATCGGCTGATAGGTTTCGGCCTCGGCCGCGCCCGTGATGTGGTTGAGCAGCGCGCCGAGCGCCGTTTCGACGGGCGGTGGCTGCAGAGTGTCACCGCGCAGTTCCGCCGCCGCGAAACGGCCCGCGAGCAAACCTACAGCCGCGCTTTCGACATAACCTTCGCACCCGGTAATCTGGCCGGCGAAACGGATATTGGGCCGCGCCTTCAGCCGCAACGTCGGGTCGAGCAATTCGGGCGAGCGGATGAAGGTGTTGCGGTGCAGCCCGCCCAGCCGCGCGAATTCCGCGTTTTCGAGGCCCGGGATCGTGCGGAACAGCCGCACTTGCTCGGCGTGTTTCAGCTTGGTCTGGAACCCGACGATGTTCCACAGGGTGCCCGTGGCATTGTCCTGGCGCAGCTGGACCACGGCATACGGCCAGCGCCCCGTGCGAGGATCATCGAGACCGACGCCTTTCATCGGTCCGAAGCGGAGCGTCTCCGGTCCGCGCTCCGCCATCACCTCGATCGGCATACAGCCCTCGAAATAGGGCGTGTCCTTTTCCCATTCGCGGAATTCGGTCTTCTCGCCATCGATCAGCGCCTGGACGAAGGCGTGGTACTGGTCCTTGTCGAGCGGGCAGTTGATGTAATCCTTGCCGTCGCCCTTGTTCCAGCGCGACTGGAACCAGGCGGTTTCCATGTCGATGCTGTCGCGATAGACGATCGGCGCGATCGCGTCGAAAAAGGCGAGCGCGTCGCTGCCCGTCGCCGCGCCGATGCTGGTCGCGAGCCCAGGGGCGGTGAGGGGGCCGGTCGCGATGATCGCGAGGCCATCGTCGGGAAGCGTATCGACTCGTTCGCGGACGATCGTGATGTTGGGATGCGCTGTCAGCCGCGCCGTGACGCCAGCCGAGAAACCGTCGCGATCGACCGCCAGCGCCGATCCTGCCGGCACCTTGTGACGATCGCCCTCGCTCATGATGATCGAACCGAGCGCGCGCATTTCGGCATGGAGCAGGCCGACCGCATTGTTCTCCGCATCGTCCGATCGGAAGCTGTTGGAGCAGACCAGTTCGGCCAGACTGTCGGTATGATGCGCCGGCGTCATGTCGCCGCTGCCGCGCATTTCGGAGAGCTTCACGCGAACGCCGGCTTCCGCCAGCTGCCACGCGGCCTCGGATCCGGCGAGACCGCCGCCGATGATGTGAATGTCATGAGTCATGGCACTGGGCGATAACCGCGCCGGCCCCGGATGACAAAGCATGTTGCCGATATCGAGCCATGGGGCCATCACATCGCCATGACGGCGATTCCATCGAGACCTCGCGCGACATGGGTGCTGATCCTGGCGATACTGGCTGGCGTCAGCTTCTGGTTCGTCGGGCAGCACACCATTCCGCGACCGCCCTGGATCGCGTGGAAAGGGGCAGGGGTCGGCTTGCTGACGATCTGGGCGGCCCTTAATGCCCGCGGACGGGATGGCTGGCTGATCACTGTCGTCCTGGCCCTTGGCACGCTTGGCGATGTGCTCCTCGAACGCAGCCAGTCCGGCGGCGCGCTGGCGTTCCTCGCGGGGCACCTCACCGCGATCATTCTCTATCTGCTCCATCGCCGAAGCAAACCCTCGCCGAGCCAGATAATCCTGTCCGTGCTGCTGTTCGTCGGTGTGCCGCTGATCGCGTTCCTGCTCCCGGCTGATCGCGCCGCCGCGCCCGGCATCGCCCTCTATGCCACCGGGCTCGGCGCGATGGCCGCGAGTGCCTGGATCAGCCGTTTTCCGCGCTATCGAGTGGGGCTCGGCGCGGTCCTGTTCGTCGCGTCGGACCTGCTGATCTTTGCCAAGATGGGACCACTGGCGGGTTCGTTGATCCCGGTGATGCTGATCTGGCCGCTCTATTTTGCGGGTCAGGCGCTGATCGCCTGGGGAGCGGTCACGACTTTGCTGCGTTGGAAGGACGATGAAGATCTTCACCATCGGTTATGAAGGCACGACGATGGACGCCTTCCTTTCCACTTTGCGCGAGGCGGGCGTCGAGCAAGTGATCGACGTCCGCGCCTTACCGCTCTCGCGTCGTCCGGGATTTTCGAAGAACATTTTGGCCGCAACGCTGAAGGACAGCGGGATCGACTATATCCACCTCAAGGCGCTGGGCACGCCCAAAGCCGGACGGGACGCGGCGAAGAAGGGCGACTGGCGGACGATGGAACGCGTCTATGAAGGGCAGCTGCATTTGCCCGAGGCGCAGGCGCAGGCGGCGCAATTACGCCACCTCGCCGCGGAAAAACCCTCGGCGCTGCTGTGCTTCGAGCGCAATCCCAAACATTGCCATCGTACGATGCTGCTTCGCGAAGAAGGCGAAGGGTTCGAGGTCGTCGATCTGATTGCTTGAGCTGCCGTCAACCGGCGACAGGCAGCTTCACCGTTCCGTCATCGTTTCGTTCCAGCGCGCCATAGGCGATCACGACCTCGAGCGGCATGGAGCCGTAGATGTGCGGGAACAGCGCGCCACCGCGCGATTCCTCCCATTTTACGGTTTCACCAAGCGCAGCGAGGTCGATCGCAGCGACCCACAGGTCCGATTGCCCGGCGAAATGCCTGTCAACCGTTTCGGTCAGCTGGTCGCGGGTCGAGAGGTGGATATAGCCATCGGCCAGGTCGATCGGCGCACCCTTGAAAGCGTCGGCTTCCAGGGCGCGCATCTGATCGGCGGTCAGCACCTTATAGGCGATGGACGGACGCTCGCTCATTCGCCGTCGGCCGGACCCGCGGCGCTGCCATCGGCAGTATCGGCGCCGGGATCGGGCGCGACCTCGCGCTCTTCTCCCGTCGTCAGGTCGGCCTCGGCATCGCCTTCGGTTTCCTCGATCCGCGCGGCCGATACGACATGCTCGTTCTCGGCCACGTTGAACAATCGAACGCCCGCCGAACCGCGGCCGATCACACGCAGATCGCCGAGCGACATGCGGATCAACTTGGCCTGGTCGGTGACGAGCATCAACTGATGCCCCTTGGTCGCCGGGAAACTGGCGACGACGGGGCCGTTGCGGGCGATATTGTCGATATTGGTAATGCCCTGGCCGCCGCGGCCGGTGCGACGATATTCATAGGCCGAGGACAATTTGCCATAGCCGTTGGCGCAGACGGTCAGGATGAACTGCTCCTTGGCCATCAGCTCTTCGTAGCGGGCGTCGTCCATCTCGCGCGGCTTGCGCGTGCCTTCGGTATCTTCGCCCTTCCACGGCGCGTGGCGCAGATAGTCCTCGCGCTCTTCCTGGTCCCTGACGCCGACCTTGTGCAGGATCGACAGCGAAATCACCTCGTCGCCATCGGCCAGGCGCATGCCGCGCACCCCGGTCGAATTGCGGCTCTGGAACTCGCGCACTTCGTCGCCGGCGAAGCGGATCGCCTTGCCCTGGCGCGTGGCGAGCAGCACGTCGTCGCTCTCGTCGAGCAAGGCGACGCCGATCAGCCGATCGTCCTCATCCTCGCCTTCGAACTTCATCGCGATCTTGCCATTCGACGGCACGTTGGTGAACGCATCCATCGAGTTGCGGCGCGCCGAGCCCTTGGCGGTCGCGAACATGACGTGGAGCTTGCCCCACTCATTCTCGTCCTCGGGCAGCGGGAGTACTGTCGAGATAGTCTCGCCTTCGGCCAGCGGTAGCAGGTTGATCATCGGCCGGCCGCGGGTATTGGCGCCGCCTTCGGGCAGGCGCCACACTTTCATCCGGTAGACGCGGCCAAGCGTCGAGAAGAACAACACCGGCGTGTGCGTCGAGGTGACGAACAATTCGGTGACCGCGTCCTCCTCCTTGGTCGCCATGCCGGCGCGGCCCTTGCCGCCGCGCGCCTGGGAACGGAACGTGTCGAGCGGCGTGCGCTTGATATAGCCCTGCATGGTCACGGTCACGACCATGTCCTCGCGCTCGATCAGGTCCTCGTCCTCGATGCCGTCGGCCGCCGCCGCGATCTCGGTGCGGCGCGGCGTGGCGAACTCGGCGCGCACCGCGGCCAGCTCCTCGCGCATCACTTCATAGAGGCGCGCGCGGTTGGCGAGGATTTCGAGCAATTCGGCGATGGAGGAGGCAAGTTCCTCGAGCTCGCTGCCGATCTCGTCGCGGCCGAGCGCCGTCAGGCGGTGGAGGCGCAAATCGAGGATCGCGCGCACCTGAAGGTCGGACAGGCGATAGGTATCGCCGGTGACCTCCACGTCGGTCGCCTCGACCAAACGGATATAGGGCGCGATCTCTGCGATCGGCCATTCGCGCATCAGCAACGAATGGCGCGCCTCGGTCGGGCTCGACGACCCGCGGATGATGCGGACGACTTCGTCGAGATTGGTGACCGCGATCACCAGACCGAGCAACAGGTGGGCGCGGTCGCGCGCCTTGGCGAGCTCGAACTTCGAGCGGCGCGTGATGACCTGTTCGCGGAACTGGATGAACGCCTGGATGAAATCGCGCAGGTTGAGCAGGTCGGGACGGCCGCCGCGGATCGCCAGCATGTTGGCCGGAAACGAGCCCTGCGCCGGGGTGTGGCGCCACAATTGGTTGAGCACGACTTCGGCCGTCGCGTCGCGCTTCAGGTCGATGACGATCCGGACGCCCTCGCGGTTCGATTCGTCGCGGATATCGCTGACGCCTTCGATCCGTTTGTCCTTGGCGGCTTCGGCAATCTTTTCGACGAGCGCGTTCTTGCCCTGTTGATAGGGAATTTCGGTGAGCACGATCGAGCGGCGATCACCGCGTCCCTCTTCGATTTCGTAGCGCGAGCGGACGATGATCGAGCCGCGACCGGTTTCATACGCGGATCTTGCGCCCGATCGGCCGAGGATCACGGCGCCGGTCGGGAAATCCGGACCGGGGACGATTTCCATCAGCTCCTCGGTCGTGATCGCGCCATTGTCCATGTACGCGAAGCATGCATCGATCACTTCGCCCAGATTGTGCGGCGGGATATTGGTCGCCATGCCGACCGCGATGCCGCCGGCGCCGTTGACCAGCAGATTGGGAAAGCGTGCCGGCAGGACCGACGGTTCGCTTTCCGAACCGTCGTAATTGGGAACGAAGTCGACCGTATCCTTGTCGAGGTCTTCCATCAGGAAGCTGGCCGACTTGGCGAGGCGCGCTTCGGTATAACGCATCGCGGCGGCGGGATCGGGATCCATCGATCCGAAATTGCCCTGGCCGTCGATCAGCGGCAGCCGCATCGCCCAATCCTGGGTCATGCGCGCCAAGGCTTCGTAGATCGAACTGTCGCCGTGGGGGTGATATTTACCGATCACATCGCCGACGATGCGCGCCGATTTGCGGTATGGGCGATTGTAGAAGAACCCGCTTTCCTGCGCGGAGAACAGGATTCGGCGATGCACCGGCTTCAGCCCGTCACGCACGTCCGGCAGCGCACGGGCGACGATCACGCTCATCGCGTAATCGAGATACGACGACTTCATCTCATCGACGATGGAGATGGGGGTAATGTCCGAGGGGTCGGCGAGGACGGTCTCGTCGGTCAAGTTCTGGGGTCTTTCAGGTGATGTTGCTGTTCGATGACGACCCTAGCGGGTGATGCAACCGATGTCACGCGCGCGCGTACGCGCGCGAGGGCGATCATCGCTCGAGCGAGGTGCCGGAGCGGCGGTAGACCCGCAGCATTCACCATTCAATCGGCGTTCAGCAGCTTTCGGCCAGTTGGTCGCGACGTGCCTTGAACCCCTGGCGCTCGCTGATTAGAGCGGCGGGGAGGGTTCCCCCGCCCATGAGGAGAGTTTGATGAAGAGCATTTCGACGGCCGCCTTCGCCGCGGCGATGGTCGCCGGCGCGACCGGGCTGGCTTTCGCGCCGCCCGCTTTTGCCAAGAAGAAGGAAGAGGCGCCGGCCGGCCCGCAATATACCCAGGCCGTCGCGGTCGCCGCGAACAAGGCGAAGACCGCGCTGCTCGCCAAGGATATGGCCGGCGCCGAAGCCGCGGTGGCCGAAGCCGAGGCCGCGGCCAAGACCGACGACGACAAATATATCTCGACCTTCCTGCGCTATGCCCTGGTTTCGCAGAAGATCGCCGATTCCTCGGCCGGCACCAACGGTGCCTTCGATCCGGCGCCGATGATCGCTCCGCTCGACGCGCTGATCGTCAATCCAAAGACGCCGGCGGACATGCTGCCCAAGTTCGAATACAGCCGCGCGACGATCGCTTACGACAACAAGGATTGGGCGCGGGCGAGCCGGCTGTTCCAACAGGCGCAGCAGCACGGTTCGACCGAAGCCAATCTGCCGCTTTATCTGGCTAAGGCCAAGGTCCAGGCCGGCGACGCCGCCGGCGGCATGGCCGACCTCGAAAAGCTGATCGCTACCGGCAAGCAGTCGGAAGACATCTATAAATACGGCATCGCGCAATCGGCCGCCGCGGGTCTCAAGCCGCAAACGGTGGTCTGGCTGAAGCGCTGGCTCGTCGCCTATCCGACGTCGAAGACCTGGCGCGACGCGCTCGGCTATTACGCGTTGACCCAGAACCCGGTCGCCAAGCTCGACAAGAAGCAGATGATCGATGTGTTCCGGCTGATGCGCCAGACCAAGTCGCTCGCCGACCAGAATTATTACGAGGAATATGCGCAGAAGGTGATGGACGTCGGCCTGCCCGACGAAACCAAGGCGGTGATCGCCGAGGGCAAGGCGGCGGGCAAGATTCCCGGCACCGGCAATTCCAACATTCAGGCGCTGGTCACCAGCTCGAACAGTCAGGTCGCGGCTGAAGGTTCGTTCGCGGGCCTCGAGACCAAGGCGGCTGCCTCACCCAACGGCGCGCTGTCCTCGCAAACCGGCGACGCGTTCCTGGGTCGCGGCGATTATCCCAAGGCGATTGCGCTCTACAAGCAAGCGCTGGCCAAGGGCGGCGTCAATAATGACGAGGTGAATACGCACCTGGGCATCGCACTGGCGCTCTCGGGCGACAAAGCCGGCGCCAAGGCGGCGTTCGCCGCGGTAACTACCGCGCCGCGTAGCGACATTGCCGGCTTCTGGTCGACCTGGATCGACAATCCGCCAACCAGCTGATTCGGACGATATGATGGGAGAGGGGCGGCTGGCGACGGCCGCCCCTTTTTCAATCGGCGCCGACCGGGATGCCCGGCTGATTCTTCGACGTGCGGATGGTCAGCGACGTCTTGACGCTCGCCACGTTGGGGGCGGGTGTCAGGTGGGTCGTCAGGATATCCTGAAACGCTTTCAGGTCCCCGGCGACGATCTTCAGGATGAAGTCGATCTCGCCATTGAGCATATGGCATTCGCGTACTTCGGGAATCGTCGCGATATGCGATTCGAACGCGGTCAGGTCGCGCTCGGCCTGGCTCTTCAGGCTGACCATGGCGAACACCGTGATCGGATAGCCGAGAGTCGCGGGATCGAGTTCGGCATGATAGCCCTTGATCGCGCCCGCTTCCTCCAGCGCGCGTACGCGGCGCAGGCATGGCGGCGCGGTCAAGCCGACGCGGTCGGCGAGTTCGACATTGGTCATCCGTCCGTCGGCCTGTAGCAAAGACAATATCTGCCGATCGATCCGATCCAACGCCATCGCCGGTTCTCCAAGAATTTTATGCGAGTTAGCCCGATCGCCAACATAATATAATTGCCGGGTTGCGCAATCGTCCCACATTGCGACGCGCCAAAATGAACCGTTTTAAGCGCGCCGAGGTCCGGTTAAGAAACTTGTAAGGCGCGGCGGTTCCGCGCGATCCGAGGGCCCCCGTTCTTGCGTTTCGACGATAGCCTCGACACCGTGCTCGGCGCCGATATGGCAACGTCGTTCGGCGCGCAATCGGCATGGCGTCAGTTGACCGATCTAATCGGGCGCCGGCGAGCAGCTCCCGATGCCAGGGTAATTGAGCGATTGCGGGCGATAAGGCGCCGGGTGCCGATGCGGACCCGCGCGGCTAGCGCGCGCAATCTCGCCTTCGCCAACCCGCCAGCGGAACTCGTCCGGCTGTTCGCGGAGGATGAGCCGTCGGTTGCGGCGCCTGTGATCGCTGTGGCTCGGCTGACTGGCGACGAATGGCGCGCAATGCTGCCCGATCTGCCACCGACGTCTAGGTCGCTGCTGCGCCATCGTCGCGACCTTCCTGCGGACACGGTGCGCGCGCTCGACAGTTTCGGGTCGTCGGACTTCGCGTTGCCGCAACCTGGTGGCGCGTCTTGGCGTGAGCCGGAGCCGGTCACCTCCGCGGTCGAGGCGTTCGTATCGGACCGGGCGGCGCCCGGCGATAACCCGCGGCACGGCGAATCGCCGGCTATCGCACCCGCCAACGACGCGGGCCCCGCCCCAGCGCCCAGGGGGCCGTTCCAGATTGCCGATCTGGTCGCCCGAATCGACGCCTATCAGCGCGACCATGGCGAACTCGGCCGTCCGCCGCGCGCGATCGACAGCGACGAACCGATCGACCATTTCTGCTTCGAGACCGACGCTACCGGCACCATCCGCTGGGTAGACGGCGCGCCACGCGAGCCGCTTATCGGCGTGCTGCTTGGTACCGGCTCGGCGCAGGTCGACGGCGTGGTCAGCGGCGCGTTCCGGCGTCGCGCTTCCTTTGTCGATGCGCGCCTGGTGATTGCCGGTGCGTCGCCTGCAGCCGGGCAATGGCAGGTGTCGGCGACGCCGGCGTTCGATCCCGCCATTGGCCGGTTCACCGGCTATCGCGGCGTGGCACGCCGTCCGCGGGCCGATCAGCGCGCCGAGCCGATGGCCAGAAACGCCCCGTCGCCCGAGGCGTTACGGGCATTGGTCCACGAACTGCGCACACCGACCAATGCAATTTCGGGTTTCGCCGAGATGATCGAGGCGCAAGTGCTTGGTCCCGCGCCCGACGTCTATCGCGAGCGCGCTAGCGCGATCCGCCATGACACGCACGATCTGATCGCCGCGATCGACGATATCGACACGGCCGCACGGATCGAACAGGACGCCCTGGTCCTGCGTCCCGGCGTGGTCGGAGTGGCGCCGCTGCTCGCGCGCGCCGCGCGCGACCTCGAACCCTTGATGCTGCTCCGGCAATCGGTGGTCGATATCGATAGCGGCCCGCCCGGACTCGCCATTGCCGGGGACGAAGTTGCAGTCGCTCGCCTGATCAGCCGGTTGATGGCTTTGGCAGTCGGCGCGAGCGGCATCGGCGAACGGGTGGCGGTCAGGGCATGGTCGAAGGACGGCCAGGCGCGGATCGCCGTCGACCGCCCGAGCGCTTTTGCCGCATGGCCGGGTGACGCCCTGTTGTCGCTCGAAGGCGAAGACCAGGAAGGCACGTTGCTGGGCACTGCCTTTGGGCTAAGGCTGGCGCGCAACCTGGCCGGCGAACTCGGCGGTAGCCTGAAGATTGGTGAGCAGCGCTTGACATTGCGCCTGCCGGCGGCGTTGGATCACGGGGTGGGGCAACTCTCTTCCAATTGACGTGACCGAAGTGTTCCGTCCGCAATCGCCGGCGGCCGGCGACCTCGTCGCGTGGCCGGATTCGTTCGGCACGCGCTTCGTCGTGTTTGTCGACACCGAAGAGGAATTCGACTGGAGTCAGCCGCTTGCACGCGAGAACCGGTCGGTCGCAGCCGTGGCTGCGCTCCCGGCGGCGCACGCGCGGTTCGCCGCAGCCGGCGTGCCGCTTGCGTTGATGGCCGACCACCCGATCGCCACCGATCCGCGCGCGATCGATCTGATCGGGCCATTGCTGACCGGCGGTACGTCGGTTGGGACGCAGCTTCACCCCTGGGTCAACCCGCCGTTCGACGAGGCGCTGGCTCCGGCCAACAGCTTCGTCGGCAACCTGCCGCGCGCGCTCGAAGAAGCGAAGCTGGTGGCACTGACCGAAGCGATTACGACCGCCTTCGGAACGCGCCCTACCGCGTACCGCGCCGGGCGTTATGGGCTGGGTCCGGCGAGCTTCGATCTGTTGGCGGCGCATGGCTATCGCCTCGACAGTTCGATGCGCCCCGGTTTCGATTATGGATCGGAAGGCGGGCCGGATTTCTCCGCGCTCGGCAACCACGCCTTTCGCACCGGCGGCATCGTCGAATTGCCACTGACCACCGTCTTCACCGGCGTTGCGCGATCGGCCGGGATGACGCTTTACCGGGCAGCTGGAGGTATCCCGAAGGGGAGGGCGGTGCTCGCCCGGTCCGGGATGCTCCAGCGTATTCCGCTGACGCCGGAGGGCATTCCGGTGCGCGAGGCGCTGGAAGCGATTCGCGTCGCGATCGGCGAGGGCGTTCGAGTGTTGAGTTTTGCTTTCCACTCGCCCTCGCTCGCTCCCGGGCACACGCCCTATGTGAAGGATGACGCGGAGCTGGCCACCTTCTGGCACTGGTGGGACCGGGTACTGGCCGAACTCGATCGGCTCGGTGCCACGGCAGCGGGGCTGGACGATGTGATCTCCGCCGCGGCGGCAGGCAACGTTGGTGGGCCCGGCAGGACTTGAACCCGCAACCTAGCCGTTATGAGCGGCCAGCTCTAACCAATTGAGCTACAGGCCCCACCCGTGAGGCGCACGACGCTAGCGGAGCTAGTGTCGAGACGCCGAATGCCGAACGGCCTCGCATCAGCGAGGACCGACGACGCGCGATTTACTGCCGCGTCGGCATTTAGCAAGCGACAGGAACATCGTGCGGAAAAGCCGGCATCGGCTTTCCGCACAATGCGATCCGGTTCTAAGCGCATGAGCCCTCGTTTGCACTCGGGAATTTTGCGGGCGGGTGTCCCCCGGACACCCGCTGATCCGCAAAATTGGTCGGGGAGACAGGATTCGAACCTGCGACCCTCTGGTCCCAAACCAGATGCGCTACCAGGCTGCGCCACTCCCCGACGCGGGCGATCCTCTAGGCGGCATTGCCGCACGCGGCAAGCCGCTCATTTTTTCCGTATCCGACAGCCCGAGATGCGCCGAACCATAAGCAAGAAAGGGCGGCTCCCGCAGGAACCGCCCCTCTATCGTACCGCCGGGCCAAGCCTGACGGCGCGAAGCTTACTTCTTGGCCGGCGCGGTGGTGTTCGCCGCTTCGGCACGGATCGAATCCGCCGCGTTGTTCAGGCTGTCCGACGCATTGCTGACTTCAGCAGCCGCGGTGTTGTTGGTGAGGTCACTGGCCTGATCCGACAGATTGTCGGCTTCGGCCGCCAGGTTGTCCGCAACCGCGTCGGCATTCGCCGCAGCCGGGGTCTGCGATTTGCAGGCCGCCAGGGACACCAGGCTCGCGGCGGCGAGAACAATGGCGATCTTCTTCATTTGGGTGCTCCCAAAAAATTACCGTCGTTTCGCAGCCGGGCCGAACCGCCCTTCGCGAGCCTGGAGGAATAACGGCGACATTGTGGCGGTCAACGATCAAATTGTCGCACGTTTCGGGATCGCGCCCAGCCGCGTGCACGGTCGCCGAGATTCACTCGCTCGTATTCGGGGTGACCGGCCCGAATTCTTCGGGCGCATTGGCGACGATCGCTAATACCGTCGTCCAGGCGGCGACGTTCTGGCGAAGTTGCTGCGGGTCGATCTTGTCGAGCGTGTCCTCCGGCGTGTGGTGCCAGTCGAAATATCGTAGTCCCGACTGGGCGAGAGTCACCGCGGGAACGCCGGTCGCGAGCACGGGGCCGACATCGGTTCCGCCACCAGCGACGTCCTTCCCGCGCACGATGCCGAGCGGTGCCAGCGCCGCCGCCAGCCGGTCGCCGACGGCCTTGGCGCTGTCGGGAAGGTTGGTATTGAACCGCCAGACATTGTCGGCACCGAAATCGGACTCGCTTGCCATCGCGAACTTCTCGCCGACATGCGCCTTGGCATAGGCCGCGCCGCCGAACCCGCCCGGTTCCTCGGCGCCGAACCAGACGACCCGAATGGTGCGGCGCGGGCGCGGTCCGTCGAGCAGGCGCTTGGCCGCTGCGGTGGTGATCGCGACACCGGCGCCATCGTCGATTGCGCCGGTGGCGAGGTCCCAGCTGTCGAGATGGCCGCCGATCAGGATGATGCCCGCCTTGGGATCGGTGCCGGGCACTTCGGCGACGACATTGCCCGATTCGGCGTCGGGCAGCGTCTGCGGCGTGAGAACCAGCTTCATCGTCACCTTATCCGTGCGTGCGAAGATGCGTTCGAGTTGCTCGGCGTCGGCGACCGACAGCGCGCCGGCCGGAATCGGCGTGACACCCGGCGTCCAATTGGTGCCGCCGGTATGGGGCCAGCGGCCCTTGTCGCTGCCGATCGAGCGGATGACGGTGGCGACGGCGCCTTTCTTGGCGGCGATGTTCGGGCCGATGAAGCGTGCGCCGCCATAAGCGCCATAGCCGCTGCCATCCTGCGTCGCCTCCATCTGGTTGGAGATGAACGCGATCTTGCCTTTCAGGCTACCGTCGGGCGCGGCGATCAGGTCGCCGAGCGTCGGGAAATAGACCACTGGCGCGGTGATGCCCTCAGGCGGGGTGGCGCCCGAACGGCCGAGCGCGGTGACGACGAGTCTCTGCGGGTAAGGGCCGACGATCTCGGCCGTCTCCGCGCCGCGCACCCACACGGGCATCTTGTAGGTCTCGATATGGACGTTCTGGAAACCGAGCTTCTTCAGCCGGGTCACTGCCCAGGCGCGGGCGCGCGCTTCGGCCTCGGTCGCCGCCAGCCGTGGACCGACTTCGGTGGTCAGATCCTCGACGATGTCCCAAGCGACTTGATCCTTGAGTGCCGCGTCACGGGCCTTCGCAACCGCGGGATCGACCTTTGCGGGTTCGGACATCGCACTGCGTTGCGCGAGGGAGATCGAGGGAATGGCAAGAGCAAGCGTGGCGGCGGATAGCATCAGCGTTATGCGCATGGGTTCAGGTCTCCTGCGACGAACGGAGCCCAGCGCCGGACGGCGCGTGGGAAGGGCGTGTTGCTTAGGGCCAATACGCTCTGCCGAGCAAGCCGCCGGGGCTTTCCAATCGGCGGTCCAATCGCTATCTGCCCGCTCTACTTTTCCGGCAATTTCAAACCACGGAGCAACGTGCCGCCATGGCCGCCCAATACGCTTATGTCATGAAGGACATGACCAAGTCCTTCCCCGGCGCCCCCAAGCCGGTGCTGAGCAACATCAACCTGCAATTCTATCACGGCGCCAAGATCGGCATCGTCGGCCCCAACGGCGCCGGCAAGTCGACGCTGATGAAGATCATGGCCGGTATCGACCAGGATTTCTCTGGCGAGGCGTGGCCGGGCGAGAATATCACGGTCGGCTATCTGGCGCAGGAGCCCGAACTCGATCCGAACAAGTCGGTGCTCGAGAACGTCAAGGACGGCGCGCGGGGCGTGGCCGACATGGTCGACCGCTTCAACGCGATCTCGGCGGAAATGGGCGATCCCAAGGACGATACCGATTTCGACGCGCTGATGGAGGAGATGGGCGATCTCCAGGGCAAGATCGACGCGGTTGACGGCTGGACGCTCGACAGCCAGCTCGAACTGGCGATGGAAGCCTTGCGCTGCCCGCCGTCGGACTCGCCGGTCACCAACCTGTCGGGCGGCGAGAAACGCCGCGTCGCGCTGACCCGGCTGCTGATCCAGAAGCCGTCGATCCTGCTGCTCGACGAACCGACCAATCACCTCGATGCCGAAAGCGTCGAATGGCTGGAAAACCATCTCAAGGAATATGCCGGCGCGGTGCTGATGATCACCCACGACCGCTATTTCCTCGACAATGTGGTCGGCTGGATCCTCGAGATCGACCGCGGTAAATACTTCCCGTACGAAGGCAATTACTCGACCTACCTCGAAAAGAAGTCGAAGCGGCTCGAGCAGGAGGAGCGCGAGGAATCCGGACGCCAGAAGGCGATCAAGGACGAGCTCGAATGGATCCGGCAGGGGGCCAAGGCGCGCCAGACCAAATCCAAGGCGCGTATCGCCAAGTTCGAGCAGCTGGTCGAGGCGCAGCAGAACCGTACGCCCGGCAAGGCCCAGATCGTCATCCAGGTGCCCGAGCGACTGGGCGGCAAGGTGATCGAGGTCGAGAATCTGTCGAAGAGCTATGGCGACAAGCTGCTGTTCGAGAACCTTTCGTTCACGCTGCCCGCCGGCGGCATCGTCGGCGTGATCGGACCCAACGGCGCGGGCAAGTCGACGTTGTTCAAGCTGATCACCGGGCAGGAAACACCCGATTCCGGCACAATCGAGATCGGCACCACCGTGCGCCTAGGCTATGTCGACCAGAGCCGCGACCATCTCGACGACAGCAAGAACGTCTGGGAGGAGATCTCCGACGGGCTCGACTATATGAAGGTCAACGGACACGACCAGTCGACCCGCGCCTATGTCGGTGCGTTCAACTTCAAGGGCGCCGACCAGCAGAAGAATGTCGGCAAGCTGTCGGGCGGTGAACGCAACCGCGTCAACATCGCCAAGATGCTCAAGCGCGGCGGCAACGTGCTGCTGCTCGACGAACCGACCAACGATCTCGACGTGGAAACGCTGGGCGCCCTGGAAGAAGCGATCGAGAATTTCGCCGGCTGCGCCGTGGTCATCAGCCACGACCGCTTCTTCCTCGATCGCCTGGCGACGCATATCCTGGCGTTCGAGGGCAACAGCCATGTCGAATGGTTCGAAGGGAATTTCGAATCGTATGAGGAGGACAAGCGCCGCCGCCTGGGCGACGCCGCGGATCGCCCGACCGCGCTTGCGTACAAGAAGCTGACGCGCTGACGATCGAAAAAGGCTCCGCGGTCATGGGACCGCGGAGCCTTTCTCAGCCCGACGGGGGGGGATGGTCGGGCTGCTATGCCGTAAACCTTTTGGTGAACCCTTTCACCGGCTGGCCCGCTTCGACATAGGCCTCGACATGGTCGACCCGCGCCAATGGCGGGCCTGCGCGGCATGCCTCGACCAGCGAGGCGACCGCATCCTCCTCCCCGGACGCCAATATCTCGACCGTGCCGTCGTTGCGGTTGCGCACCCAGCCGGTGACCCCCAAGGCCTGTGCCTTGCGGATGGTAAAATCCCTGAAGCCGACCTGGTGCACTTTACCCGACACCACGACCCGCTGCATTATCCCCATAAATTACAACCCTTTTTGACACGATTGCAGGGTTGGTCCCCACCAATCGCGCAGAGTCTAGCACCGGGCGAAGCGAACCGTAGCGTTACGATCCGCAGCCTGGCGTACAAGCGGGGCAATCCGGCGGCGACTGCCACGAATTTGCGCCGAACCGAACGACGCCGGTAGAGAGCCCGAGAGAAGTCAGGGAGGATATGTGCCGATAGTCCCGGCCTTGTTGATCTGGTCAACGGCTATGGCCGCGCCCACCGAAAATCTGCCTCCAATCGACGGTACGTTGCTGCCGGCCGGAGACGCTTGCTACACGGTCGCTGGGACGGAGCAGGGCAAATCCGCGGGCAACGTCCTGCGCCGTGTCGAACGCCTCGACGACAAGCGCCTGATGATCACCGTCGTTTCGCGATTCAACGGCGGCCCGCTGCTGACTAGCCGGATCGAAGTCGCGTTCCCCAGCCTGCAGCCGATCCGCATGACTGAACAAACCGACGGCGAGACCGATCTCTCGGTGCGGTATCGCGACGGCAAAGCGCGCGGGACAGTCCGCGGGGTGGACGGACGGCGCCAAACGCGTGACGTTCCACTGCCCGGACCGGTTTGGGACGACGAGACGATCGAATTCGTCCTGGCCGCGCTGCCCCTCGCCCAGGGCGCGCATTTCGACTTGCCCGTATTCCATTTTGATCGCGGGCCCAGCGTGACGAGGATCGATGTCCGGCGTTCCGTTTCGGCAGAAGGGGGCCGCAATGGTCCGACAGCCGCCTGGGAAATCGAGGCCAGCACGCGAACCGATATGACGATCAACTTCCTGGTATCGCAAACCAATCGTCGGCTGCTTGCGGTGGACGTGGGCGGCGTCCGCTCGACGCTGGGTGGCGATTGTTCGGAGCTGATCGGCTGAAGTTCGCTGGACTGCGCGTAAATCGGCGGCGTTTTCCTCCGCAACCGTCCTTGACGCGCCAGCGGTGCTTTCATAGCTGACGCATCATGACTGTTCTTACCATTCTCGAAGTACCCGATCCCGGACTGCGCGCCGTTGCCGCGCCGGTCAGCGAGATCGACGATTCGATCCGTGCCACGCTCGCCGACATGTTCGAGACGATGTACGCCGCGCGCGGCATCGGTCTCGCCGCGACGCAGGTGGGGATCGAGAAGCGCCTGGTCGTGATCGACCTCCAGGAGCCCGTGGAGGAAGGCGGCGAGCCGGTGCGCAAGCCCGTCGCGTTCGTGAACCCCGAACTGCTCTGGGTCAGCGACGAATTGGCGGTCTATAACGAAGGCTGCCTGTCGATCCCCGAGCAATATGCCGAGGTCCAGCGCCCGGCGCGGTGCCGCGTGAAATGGCTCGACGGCGACGGCAAGCCGCATGAGGAAGACATGGACGGCCTGATGGCGACGTGCATCCAGCACGAGATCGACCATCTCAACGGCGTGCTGTTCACCGACCATATCTCGCGGCTCAAGCGCGACATGATCATGAAGAAGCTGGCCAAGGCGCGGAAGGCGGCTTGATCACTGTCGAAGGCGGCTGCCATTGCGGCCATGTCCGCTTCGAGGTTCG
Organism: Sphingomonas sp.; assembly: GCF_024508665.1. GTDB lineage: Bacteria > Pseudomonadota > Alphaproteobacteria > Sphingomonadales > Sphingomonadaceae > Sphingomonas. The sequence continues at coordinate 295,529 of NZ_JANINP010000004.1, read as the reverse complement.
GCTCGAGAGTGCCGATGTCGAATTGCTCGACTGTGACTGCTCGATCTGCCGCATGACCGGCTATCTGCATCTGATCGTACCCGACGCGCGGTTTCGCCAGACCGAGGGGCGGAACGACCTTACCCTCTACCGCTTCGGCTCGGGGCGGGCGCGGCACCTGTTCTGCCAGCATTGCGGAATCAAGAGCTTCTACCGCCCGCGCTCGCATCCCGATGCGATCAGCGTGAACTGGCGCTGTCTCGACGAAGACCATGGCCTGACCTCGACGATCGTGCCGTTTGATGGGGTGTATCCGGCTTAGGCGACGAGCCCAATAAGTCGTCGTGCCAATAGGCCGTCATGCCAGCGAAAGCTGGCATCTCAAGCCACATCGGCTAGCTTCGCCACATGTCGAAAGGCGGCTGGACTTACATCATGGCGAGCAAGCCGAGGGGCATGCTCTACGTCGGCGTGACGGCTTATTTAGCCGAGCGGGTGGACCAACATCGGCGGGATGTCGGGTCGGCTTATTGCCGGCGCTATGGGATCAAGGCCTTGGTCTTGGCCGAGCCGCATGATGAGATCGAATACGCGATCGCGCGCGAGAAGGCGTTGAAAGCGTGGCAACGCGCTTGGAAAATCGAGTTGATCGAAAGCTTCAATCCGGATTGGGAGGATCTGTTCGACCGGATCGCGTGATCGCTTGAGACCCCAGCTTTCGCTGGGGTGACGAGGATTGGGGAGAATCAAAACAACCCCTCGATCGCTCCCGAGGGCCCGATTCTGATCCCTTCCGCCGCGGGCACGCGCGGTAGGCCGGGCATGGTCATGATCTCGCCGCAGATCGCGACGACGAACCCGGCGCCGGCGGCCAGGCGTACTTCGCGCACCGGGACGATATGACCGACCGGCGCGCCCAGTTTCGCCGGGTCGGTGGAGAAGCTGTACTGGGTCTTGGCCATGCAGACGGGGAGGTGGCCGTATCCAGCCTCTTCCCAGCGCTTAAGCTGCGCCAGCACGCTGGGCTCGGCGGTGGCGTGTTCGGCGCGATAGAGGCGTGTGGCGACGGTGTTGATCTTGTCGAACAGCGGCATGGCATCGTCGTAGAGCGGGGCGAATTGCGCACCGCCGCCATCGGCCAACGCGGCGACGTGGTGCGCCAGCGCCTCGGCGCCCACGCTGCCTTCGGCCCAATGCGTGCAGACGATCGCCTCGCAGCCATTGGCTGCGGCGATCTCGCGCACGACACACATCTCGTCCTCGGTATCGCTATCGAAGCGATTGATCGCGACCACCACGGGAATGCCGAACTGGCGGACATTCTCGAGATGTCGAGCGAGATTGACGCCACCGCGTCGCACCGCCTCGGGGTCCGTCGTGCCCAGATCGGCCTTGGCGATCCCGCCATTCATCTTGAGCGCGCGGATCGTCGCGACGACTACCGCGGCGGCAGGCTTGAGGTCGGCCTGGCGACATTTGATGTCGAAGAACTTCTCCGCGCCAAGGTCGGCGCCGAACCCGGCTTCGGTCACGACATAATCGGCCAGACCAAGCGCCGTGTTGGTCGCGATCACCGAATTGCAACCATGGGCTATATTGGCGAACGGGCCGCCGTGAATCAGCGCGGGATTGCCCTCCAGCGTCTGGACCAGATTGGGCTTGATCGCCTCGGCGAGGAGTACCGCCATGGCGCCATCGGCTTTCAGGTCGCGCGCGGTAACCGGCTGTCGGTCGCGCGTATAGGCGACGACGATGCGGCCGAGTCGTACCTCAAGGTCCTCGAGGTCCTCTGCCAGGCACAGGATCGCCATTACCTCGCTGGCCACAGTGATGTCGAACCCGCTCTCACGCGGGAAACCGTTGGCGACGCCGCCGAGCGATTGCGCGATGTCGCGGAGTGCGCGATCGTTCATGTCGAGCACGCGGCGCCAGACGATCCGCCGCACGTCGATGTCGAGGGCGTTGCCCCAATGGATATGGTTGTCGATCATCGCCGCGAGCAGGTTGTGCGCGCTGGTGATGGCGTGGAAATCGCCGGTAAAGTGGAGGTTGATGTCCTCCATCGGCACCACCTGGGCATAGCCGCCGCCGGTCGCGCCGCCCTTGGTGCCGAAACATGGTCCCAGGCTCGGCTCGCGCAGCGCCAGCATTGTCTTCTTGCCGACCCGGTTTAGCGCGTCGGCGAGCCCGACCGACGTGGTCGATTTGCCCTCGCCGGCGGGCGTCGGGCTGATCGCGGTGACCAGGATCAATTTGCCCAGGTCGCGGGGGACCGGGAGGTGCTCGCGGATCAGCTTCGCCTTGTATTTGCCATAGGGCTCGACCGCGTCGGGCGAAATGCCCGCCCGATCGGCGATCTGCTGGATAGGGCGAAGCGTCGCGGCGCGCGAAATCTCGATATCGGAGAGCATATGTGTGGTCTTAGCCGCCCTGACCTCCAGTCGTCACCCTGCTGTCGTAACGAAATTGGGGCTGTCCCGGCACCGCCGTTCGATCTATGTTCCGGCCATTGATTGGCCTCACGGGTGGATAGTGTTTGAACTGTTGATCGTTGCGTTGGCTGCGCTCGTCGTCGGACTGGTGATCGGCTGGCTGTTCGCGTCGCGCCGCGGCGTGGCCGAATTGGCGGCGGCCAGGGTCCATGCCGAGCAACATGACGTGACTCGCCGGCAATTGACCGAGGTGACCGCCGAGCGCGACACGACGATGCGCGCGCTCGACGCGCACCAGGCGGCGTCGCGCGAGCGCGAGGCGGCTTTCGAGGCGCGGCTCGCTGAGATCGTCGCCGCGAAGGACGCACTGGCCACGCAATTTGCCGAGGTCGGGCAGCGCCTGCTCGACGAGGCGCAGACCAAATTCCTCCAGCGCGCGGACGAACGGTTCAAGGAGTCGGAAGCGACCAGCGGTCAGCATCTTCGGGCCTTGCTGCAGCCGGTCCATGAACGGCTGCAGCGCTACGAAGAGGGCGTGGCGAAGGTGGAGGCCGATCGCCGTGACGCGTTCGGTACGCTGCACGGCCAGATCGAGGCGATGCGGGTGGGGCAGGAATCGGTTCGTTCCGAGGCGTCGAAGCTGGTCAACGCGCTGCGTAACGCGCCCAAGGCGCGCGGACGCTGGGGCGAGCAGCAATTGCGCAACGTGCTCGAGTCGTGCGGGCTGAGCGAACATGCCGATTTCCAGGCGGAGGTCAGCGTCGAAGACGGGGAGGGCGGTCGGCTGAGGCCCGACGTCATCATTCGCGTACCCGGCGGCAACGCGCTGGTGATCGACGCCAAGGTGTCGCTCAACGACTATCAGGACGCGTTCGGCGCGATCGATGATGCCGAACGCGCGGCCGGGCTGGTCCGCCACGCCGCCTCGATGCGCGCCCACGTCCAGTCGCTCGGCGCCAAGGCCTATTGGACGCAGTTCGAAGAAGCGCCCGATTACGTGATCATGTTCGTGCCGGGCGAGCATTTCCTGTCGGCCGCGCTCGAGCAGGATCCGGGTCTGTGGGATTTCGCGTTCGACCGCCGCGTGCTGCTGGCGACGCCGACCAATCTGATCGCGATCGCCCGCACCGTCGCCGCGGTGTGGCGGCAGGAGAAGTTGGCGGGCGAGGCTCGGCAGATCGCCGAACTGGGCAAGGAGCTCTACGCCCGCCTAGCGGTGATGGGCGGCCATGTCGCGCGGCTGGGGCGCAATATCGGGCTGGCCAACGACGCCTATAACGCCTTTGTCGGCAGCCTGGAGACGCAGGTCCTTACCCAGGCCAAGAGGTTCGAGGATTTCAATATCGACACCGCCGGACGGTCGATCGACTCGCCGCCGATCGTCGAGCAATCGCCGCGCCCGCTGGTGAAGCTTGCGTCCGTCGGCGAGATAACGGAACGTTCGTCCGAGGCATGATCCTCGTGCCTGTAGGGGAGCGGGGCGATGACGAAAATGACTGGCTCGATGGTCGCGGCGATGCTCCTGGCCTTGCCGATGAGCGCCGCGGGACAGGATAAGGACCGAGACTCGGCCGCCGTGGCAACCATCAGTCACGCCTTCTCCGCGATCCAGGCCGGCGATCCGGCGCGTGCCTTGTCGACGGTCGACCCGGTGGTGGCGTCGTTCGAAAAAGACTTTTCGGGCGAGAAACGCCACATCTACTGTTCGCAAACCGCCGAGCAGGAAGGTTATTATGTGACCAACGCCGGGGGCGCAGGCGCTATTCGCCTCGTCCCGTCGACATGGTGCGAAGCGCTGTACGTCAAAGCATTCGCGTTGGTCGACCTCGATCGCCTCGACGATGCGCAATCGACATTCGAGCGCTTGATTACATTCGCGCCCAAGCACTCGCGCTATCTCAATGAGTTAGCATACGTTTTTCTGAAGAAGAAGGAATGGCAGCACTCGATCGACGCTTACATGAACGCCGAAGCTGCGGCCAGTTTCACACCGGAGCGGCGCGATTACGAGCGCTGTGTTTCGTTCCGCGGCATTGGCTACGACCTCGTCGAACTCGGACGGCTCGACGATGCCGAGGCTGCCTATCGAAAGTGCCTGGCGATCATCCCCAACGAACCCAAGTCGCTGGGTGAAATCGAATATATCAAGGAACAGCGCAAGAAGACGACCTGACCGGCGTTACCGGCGATGGTACGCGAGCACCTCGTACGCCATTACTGCCGTGGCCACGGCGGCGTTCAGGCTGTCCGCCTTGCCCAGCATCGGCAATTTGACCAACAGGTCACACTCAGCTTCGTACGCGTCGGGCAATCCCTGCGCCTCGTTGCCGGTAAGCAGGAAGGTCGGCGCCTCGTAGCTCGCTTCGCGATAATCGTGGTCGGTCTGCAGGCTGAGTCCGACGAGTTGGCCTGGCCCCGAGCGTAGCCAGGGCAGGAACTCATCCCAGCGCGCCTGGGCAATGGGTACGGTGAACAGCGCGCCCATGCTCGCCCGCACTGCCTCGACCGAAAAGGGATCGACGCAATCGTCGACCAGGATCAGCCCGCCCGCGCCGACGGCATCGCCGGTGCGCAGGATCGTGCCGAGATTGCCCGGATCGCGCAGCCGCTCCGCAACCAGCCAGATCGACGCGGTGGACCGGTCCAGCGCTTCGAGCGGTGTCGTGAATTCAGGAAAGACGCCGACGACAGCCTGTGGATTGTCCTTGCCCGACAATTTGGAGAGGATGTCGTGGCTGGTCTGGATCGCCTCGCCGCCGGCGGCTTCGACCGCGTCGACCAATGCGACGACCAGTGGATGCTTGGTGCTGTCGGCGGCGAAGAATAGATAGTCCGGGAGGCGCCCGGCTTCGCGCGCTTCGGTCAGGATGCGCAAGCCCTCGGCCAGGAACAATCCTTCGGCCTTGCGATGCTTCTTGTCGCGCAGGCTGCGCACCCGTTTGACCAGGGTGTTGGAGAAAGCGGTGATCTCGCGGGGCATCTATATTCCCTACAGTCGAGCACGATCAGTTCCTGCCGTCATGCCGGGCTTGTCCCGGCATCCACTGTGCAGGCCAGCGCGGCAGCAGGAGCTTCTTTTCCCGGTCTTGCCGCCCGGTGGACCCGGGCACAAGGCCGGGCGACGATTTGGCGGCTCGGCTGTTGGCGGAGGCTGTCAATCCTCGCCGAACTTGGCCTCGACCAGTTCGCACAGAGCGCCAACCGCGCTTTCCGCGCCGTCGCCATCGGCGCTGATCGTAATTGTGTCGCCCATCGCCGCGCCCAGCATCATCAACCCCATGATCGACGTGCCGGTGACCGCGGGCCCATCCTTGACCACCTGGATCTCGACCGGCTGGGTCGAAGCGAGAGTGACGAACTTGGCGGACGCGCGTGCATGCAGGCCGCGCTTGTTGACGATCTGAACCGAGCGGCTGACCGCCGGCATCAGGCAGCGGCCTCGCCGAGCGCCTCGGATGCCACCGCGATATATTTCCGACCCGCCTCGCGCGCCGCGATCACGGCGTCCACGACTTTCATCGACTTGCGCGCAGAAGCCAGGCGAATCAACATCGGCAGGTTGATTCCGGCGATGACTTCGACTCGCCCGCGTTCTAGCAGCGAGATTGCGAGGTTCGACGGCGTGCCGCCGAACAGGTCGGTCAGAACGATCACGCCCTTGCCGTCGTCGACCTTGCCGATCGCGGTGGCGATATCGGCGCGGCGCGCTTCCATATCGTCGTCAGGGCCGATCGCGATCGCTTCGACGCGCTCTTGCGGACCCACGACATGTTCCATTGCAGTGACAAATTCGGACGCGAGCCGTCCGTGCGTCACCAAAACAAGACCAATCATGCGTTGCTTACTATCCCAAACCCGTCCGCGGCGCACCCTCTAAGGAGTCCTGCGGTGCCGCCCCCAGATCCCGATGCGTGACCGTGGGCGAAAAGCCGGCGTCGCGCAACCGCTTCTCGACCCGTTCCGTGACATGAACCGAGCGATGGCGACCACCCGTGCATCCGAAGGCTATGGTTACATAGGCTTTTCCTTCGGCGCGGTAGCGGGGAAGGAGGAGCAGCAGCAGGTCCTCGATCTGTTTCATTGCCGCGTCATAGGCTGGATCGGCCGCGACATAGGCCCCGACATCGGCGTCGAGTCCCGTTCCGGGGCGCAATTTCTCGTCCCAATGCGGATTGCGGAGGAACCGCATGTCGAACACCAGATCGGCGTTGCGTGGGAGACCGCGGGCATAGCCGAAGGACATGACCGACAGCGTCGGTTCGCCTAGCCCGTCGCCGCCGAATGTCGCGCGCACCTGCTGCGCGAGCTCGTTTGAGGACAAATCGGTCGTGTCGATCAGGCGATTGGCCCAACGGCGAAGCGGGGCGAGCAGCTCGCGTTCCCGCGCGATGCCGTCGCTCGCCGGACGATCGAGCGCGAGCGGATGGCGCCGCCGCGTTTCGGCGTAACGCCGCTCGAGCTCGGCGCCACCGCAATCGAGAAACAAGGTGCCGATGTCATAACCATGCTCGGCGCGCAGTTTCTTGATGCGCTTGACGATGCTCTCGGGATCGAAGTCGCGTGTCCTTGCACCTATTCCGACCGCCAGCGGCGAATCGCTTTCGGTGCTTTCCGACAATGGCGTGCCCAGCAGCCGGTCGAGCAGCCGGAGCGGCAAATTGTCGACGGTTTCCCAGCCGAGATCCTCGAGCGTCTTGAGCACGGTCGACTTACCGGCACCTGACAGGCCGGTGACGAGCAGGATCTCCTTGGCGCGAGTCACGCTTTGCCGCCGACCAGGTGCCGCAAGGCGAGTTCGACCTTGATCGGCGCCGAGGCGGTGCGCGAATCGACCGCCACCTCGCGAATATCGAGCCCGGCGATACGGCGGACCTCGTCCGCTAGCGGTAGCCGCTCAGGCGCGTCGGTCAGGCGGATGAGCAGGGCAACCGGGATCTTCTCGACATATGGCGTCTCGAGGACGCCCAGACCGCGTACCTCAATCTTGCCCGAGATCGTGTCGGGTGGTGACGCGATCAGTTCGCCGCCGGCGCGCTGGAGCAAGGTGTAATCGTCGCTGATCAGCTGAGCGCCGCGATCGATCAGGCGCAGCGCGAGGTCGGACTTGCCGGCCCCCGATTCGCCTTCGATCAATACCGCACGCCCATCGATGGCGACGCTGGAGACATGAAGGGTTTCGAATGAGAGCCCGGTCGAGATGGCTGCCTCCCTAGCCTGGAGCGAGCGGCAGCCGGACGACAAATCTGGCCCCGCTCAGACGGTCTTCGCGCGATTCGACCGCAATCGTGCCCTGATGCCCCTCGACGATCGTCCGCGCAATGGCGAGCCCTAGTCCCGAATGCTTGCCGAATTCCTCATTCTCCGGGCGGATCGACTGGAAACGCCGGAACACAGCCTCACGCGCTTCTTCCGGGACTCCCGGGCCTTCGTCCTCGACGCGGATCACCAAGTCGCCATCCGCGACCGTCGCGGCAACCGTGATCAGACCATTGTCGGGGGAAAAGGAGACGGCATTATCGAACAGATTCTCGAAGACGCGTTCCAGCCGCGCGCCTTCGCCCATTACCAATGCGCCGTTGCGCGCGCGATCATCGAAGCGGATGCGCACTCCGCGCTCGATTCCTCGCGTAATGCGCTGCTCGATCAAGGCTGCGAGCATCGCGAGCACGTCGACCGCGTCGAACTTGGCGCGGCTGAGCTGGGCATCGAGCCGCGACGCTTCCGAAATGTCGGTGATCAGCCGGTCGAGCCGGTGGACGTCGTCGCGCACGATCGCCAGCAACCGCTCCTGCAGCGCGGGATCCTTGACGTTCGCCAGGCCGTCGACCGCTGATCGCAGCGAGGCGAGGGGGTTTTTCATTTCGTGCGTGACGTCCGCGGCGAAGGCTTCCGTGGCGTCGATCCGCGCCCGCAGCGCCTGGCTCATATCGCTGAGCGCGCGAGCCAGGCTGCCGATCTCGTCCCTGCGAGATGGCAGCCGCGGGACGACCACTTCCCGGGCGCGGCCCAAGCGGACGCGGACCGCGGCTCGTGCCAGCCGGCGCAACGGCCGCACGATGGTGCGCGCGAGGAACAGCGACAGAAAGATCGATACCAGCGTGACGATCGCAAGCACGATCCCCAACCGGAATCGTTCGAGCCGTACGGTCTGCGTGATGTCGCGGGCATTGACTGTCGTCATGACGACCTCGCCATCGCCCAAACCCGCTGCGGCCGTGATGACCGGCGTACGGTCCGGCGCGCGCCACACCGTTGCCGGAGCGGCCAGCGTGGTGCGAGCGGTGCGGACGTCGGGCCATTCGGCGCCCTCCTTGCGTTCGCGATAGAGCGGCGCGCGCGGCGCGTTGACGACGGTGTCGATCACCGCGTCCAGAAAGCGCGCGGCCTGCAGACCCCAACCCTCCTTGTTGGGATCGACCAGCACGAAATTGCGCAATCCCATCGCGCGCGTGTCGGCTATCGGCCTGCCGTCGGCGGCGAACAGCCGGATGCGGGTGTCGGTGTCGCGGGCGAGACGCAGCGCCAGGTCGCCGCGGTGATCGGCCGGCGTCGACACCATCGCCGCCGCGATCAGCCGCGCCTCGCGGCTCGCTTGGGCGGTGCGGTTGTCCAGTATCCGCGTCCGGTACGAATCGAGATAGAAGAACCCGCCGGCGAGCAGCGCCAACGCGAAGATGTTGAGCGCGAGGATGCGCGCGGTGAGCGAAATCCGACCCGACCATTTCAGCGTCAGGTCGCGGCCGTCACCCTCCGCCTCACTCCTCCGAGAAACGGTAGCCGGCGCCATAGAGCGTTTCGATCGCATCGAATTCGGCATCGACCTCGCGGAACTTGCGCCGGACGCGCTTGATATGGCTGTCGATCGTGCGGTCGTCGACATAGATGTCGTCCTGATAGGCCGCGTCCATCAGCTGGTTGCGCGTTTTGACCACGCCGGGCCGCTGCGCGAGCGCCTCGAGGATCAGGAATTCGGTCACCGTCAACGTCACATTGTCGCCGGCCCAGGTCACGCGGTGGCGCGCGGGGTCCATCTGCAGCCGGCCGCGGTCGATCGCCGTTTCGGCGGGAGGCTCGTCGCCGCCGGGGCTGGCATGGCTCAATTCGGTGCGGCGCAGGATGGCGCGAATGCGGGCGATCAACAGGCGCTGGCTGAACGGCTTGGCGATATAATCGTCGGCGCCCATGGCGAGGCCCAGCGCCTCGTCGAGCTCGTCGTCCTTGCTGGTCAGGAAGATTACCGGAATCTGGCTCTTCTCGCGCAGCCGCCGCAACAGCTCGAGCCCGTCCATCCGCGGCATCTTCACGTCGAAGATCGCCAGGTCCGGCGGATTGTCGATCAGCGCCTTCAGCGCCGTCTCGCCGTCGGAATAGACGCGGGTCAGGAAGCCCTCCGCCTGCAGCGCGATCGACACCGAGGTCAGGATGTTGCGGTCGTCATCGACGAGCGCGATGGTGGCCGTCATCGTGCGGGCATTCCCAAAACGTGTTGCGGACACGCCTAGGCGAAACCTTTGCGCCGGTAAACCATTGGCCAATTTGACGGGCGGGTTGAGCGGCTCTATGCGCCCTGAACAACGAGGATGCATACGTATGCGGGACAAACCCGCAACGTGCGATATCGGAGGAAAAATGATCGATCGAGTCCCCGCACAGGGGCTGGACGCGCAGGGCATCGCCACTGCCGCCAAGCTGTATTGGAACCTCGGAACGGCCCCGCTGGTCGAGCACGCTATCGCACGCGGCGAAGGCCATCTCGCCGCCGACGGGCCCTTAGTGGTCGCCACCGGCCGGCACACCGGGCGCTCGGCGCAGGACAAGTTCATCGTCCGCGATGCCGAGACCGAATCGACCGTCTGGTGGGGCAAGACCAACAAGGCGATGAGCCCCGAGTCATTCGCGGCGCTCAAGGCCGACTTCCTCGCCGACCTGGCGAAGCAGGATACGTTGTTCGTCCAGGATCTATTCGGCGGTTCGGAAGCGTCGAACCGCGTCAGCGTCCGTGTCGTCACGCAATATGCCTGGCACAGCCTGTTCATCCGGACGATGCTGGTCCGCCCATCGGCGCATGACCTCGCGCATTTTGCCGCCGACTATACGATCATCGACCTGCCGAGCTTCCGGGCCGATCCCGAGCGCCATGGCTGCCGCAGCGAGACGGTGATCGCGGTCAATTTCAGCGAAAAGCTAATCCTGATCGGCGGCACCGAATATGCCGGCGAGATGAAGAAGTCGGTGTTCGGGCTGTTGAACTATCTGTTGCCGGTCAAGGGCATCATGCCGATGCATTGCTCGGCCAACATAGGGCCGGAAGGGGGCTCGGCGGTGTTCTTCGGCCTGTCGGGCACCGGCAAGACGACCTTGTCCGCCGATGCCAGCCGCACATTGATCGGCGACGACGAGCATGGCTGGTCGGACGATGCGGTGTTCAATTTCGAAGGCGGCTGCTACGCCAAGATGATCCGCCTGTCGGCCGAGGCTGAGCCCGAGATTTACGCGACGACCAAGCGCTTCGGCACCGTGCTGGAGAACGTGGTGATGGATCCGGACACGCGAGTCCTCGACCTCGACGACAACAGCCTCGCCGAGAATTCGCGCGGCGCGTATCCGATCGACTTCATCCCCAATGCGTCGGCCGCCAATATGGGGCCGGTGCCGCGCAACATCGTGATGTTGACCGCCGACGCGTTCGGCGTGCTGCCGCCGATTGCGAAGCTGACGCCTGACCAGGCGATGTATCACTTCCTGTCGGGCTATACCGCCAAGGTCGCGGGCACCGAGATCGGTGTGACCGAGCCCGAAGCGACCTTTTCGACCTGTTTCGGCGCGCCGTTTATGCCGCGCCACCCGTCGGTCTATGGCAATCTGCTCAAGGAGCGGATCGCCAAGGGCAATGTCGATTGCTGGCTGGTCAATACTGGCTGGACCGGAGGCAAATATGGCGTCGGCAAGCGCATGCCGATCAAGGCGACGCGCGCTCTGCTCAACGCCGCGCTCGATAGCAGTTTGAACGACGCCGAGTTCCGCACCGATCCCAATTTCGGCTTCCAGGTGCCGGTCGCGGTGCCCGGTGTCGACAGCCACATTCTCGATCCGCGCGAAACCTGGGCGAACAAGGCCGAATATGACGCGACGGCGGCGAAGCTGGTCGACTTGTTCGTCGAGAATTTCGCGCAATTCGCGGACCATGTGGACGAAGGCGTGCGACAATCCGCGCCCCGAGCCCCCGCCACAGCAGACTAGGCTCGACGTAGGGTCGGGCCTCTCCAAAGGAAGCCCGACCAATGACCGACCATGAAATCCGATTCTTCGCCGACGACGCCGCCGTCCGCCGTGTGGGGGAGGGGTTGCTCGCCCGCACCTTGCCCAAGGCGGAGTGGACGCACGAAGCGCATCTTGCCGCCTGTCTATGGCTCCTGACCGAACGGCCCGATATCGATGTCGAGCGCGATCTGCCGGCGATCATCTCCGGCTATAACGAGGCGGTCGGCGGAGTGAATGACGCCACCCAGGGCTATCATCATACGATCACACTGACATATGTCGCGGCGATCCGGGGTGTCCTCGCGGCCATCCCCAGCGGCTTGCCATTGGCGGGAAAGGTCAACGCATTGTTGGCTGCCCCCGAAGGGCGGCGAGACTGGCCATTGACGCTTTATTCGCGCGATCGCTTGTTCTCGGCGCAGGCCCGGCTGGGCTACTTGCCGCCCGATCTTGCTTCCTGATGGGACGGCGACCGGGTATCTGACGGAAAGCTAGAGTCGTTTCGCCTCCGGCCCAGTGAAAGGAAGTTCCATGTCGTTGCTCGATGGCATTCTCTCGCAAGTAAATTCGAACGCCGACGTCCAGAACCTCGCCGCCAAGGTCGGGATCACCCCTGAGCAGGCCGAGAGTGCGATCATGGCGCTGGCTCAATCGCACACGGCGCCGGGCGATACCGTTGAAGGGGCGGCAGCGTCCACCGGCCTCGGGTCTGACGTACTGAGCCAGATCGTCGGCCATATCGGCGGCGAAGGCTCGCTCGGTCAGTTCGCGACGCTGATCAACGGCGCGGAAAATTCGGGTATCTTGGGCCAACTCGGCGGCTTGGCCTCCAGCCTGTTCGGCGGCGGCAACAAGGCTTGACGCGTCGGCCTGAGTCCAAGCGCTCAGGCCAGTTCGACCGACAAGACGCTTCCGGTGGCGCCCGTGATACGCACGAGTGCCCCGGCGGGCGCATCGGGCCCCGTAGCGGCCCAGGCGCCATCGCCGACCTTGACCCGGCCTTCGCCCGCGACGATCGCCTCGCACACCTCGACGGTCTTGCCGATCAGCTTGGCGGTCCGGTCGTTCAGGCCGTGGGATGACGCCGTCGATGGACTCTGACGATACCATCGCCGTCCAATGGCGACGGCGGCCGCGCTGAAGGCTGCGAACAACAGGGCCTGGGCGACCCAGCCCAGCCCCGGAATCGCCAGTATGACGAACCCAGTCAGCGCCGCGCCGGCGGCGATGAAGATCATGAAGAATCCCGGCGCGATGAGCTCCGCGATCGCAAGCGCAAGCGCCACGGCGAGCCAGAGGGCGCCGGGGCTCCAGTCGATTCCGAACAACGTCATGACGGTCGTCCTATCGTGTCCGCGGCACTGACGGGTTGCCGGGCGTCGCCGCGTCCTTGCCCAGCGCATCCCTGGCGAGTTCGCCGATCCCGCCCAACGTCCCGATCAATTGCGTAGCCTCGACCGGGAACAGGATCGTCTTGGCGTTGGGCGAGGTCGCGAACTGCCCGATCGCCTCGACATATTTCTGCGCAATGAAATAATTGATTGCCTGAGTGCTGCCGCCTTCGATCGCGTCGGACACCGCTTTGGTCGCGGTAGCTTCGGCCTGGGCGGAGCGTTCTCGCGCCTCGGCATCGCGGAACGCGGCTTCCTTGCGGCCTTCGGCCTCGAGGATCTGCGCCTGCTTTTGCCCTTCGGCGCGGTTGATTTCGTTCTGCCGCGCCGCTTCGGATTCGAGGATGGTCGCGCGCTTCTCGCGCTCGGCCTTCATCTGGCGAGTCATGGCGTTGACGATATCGGCGGGCGGGCGGATGTCCTTCAGCTCGACACGCGTGATCTTGACGCCCCAGGCCTCGGTCGCATGGTCTACCACGGATAGAAGACGCGCGTTGATCTCGTCGCGCTTGGACAGCAATTCGTCGAGGTCCATCGATCCCATGACGGTGCGCAGGTTGGTCGTCGCCAGCTGCATGATCGCGACATAGAGGTCGCTGACTTCATAGGCCGCCTTTGCCGCGTCGAGCACCTGGAAGAACACCACCCCGTCGACCGCGACCATCGCATTGTCCTTGGTGATGATCTCCTGACCCGGAATGTCGAGCACTTGCTCCATCATGTTCACCCGGCGGCCGATACGGTCGAACAGGGGCGTGATGAAAGTCAGGCCGGGTTGCGCGGCATACGTGAACTTGCCGAAGCGCTCGATGGTATATTGATAGCCCTGTCGTACGACTTTGACCGAACTGAAAATGGCGACCAGCACAACGCCAGCAACCAGCAATCCGATGATTGCACCCATCACAACTTCCCCCAAAGTGCGTCCGGCTCGACCGCCGATCTGGCCCGGATAGTAGCAGATCGTGGGCGCCAATATAGCGAAATGCGACTCGCGCGCCGCACCCCTAGCTAATCGTAAGGCTCGCGTTTACATGGACCGCCAACCCGCGATTCGACAGATTGGCACTCCCCATGAATATCCGCCTCGGCCTGACCTTTGACGACGTATTGCTCGTACCGGCAGAGTCCGAGGTGCTGCCGAGCGAGGCCGATACCGCGACGAAGCTGACGCGTGGCATCACGCTATCGATCCCGATCCTGTCCTCGGCGATGGACACGGTGACCGAAGCGGACATGGCGATCGTCATGGCGCAATTGGGCGGGATCGGCGTGCTCCACCGCAACCTATCGGTGGAAGAACAGGTCGCCGCGGTGCGTGCGGTCAAGCGCTATGAAAGCGGCATGGTGGTCAATCCGATCACTATCGCGCCCGATGCGACGCTGGCCGAGGCGCAGGCGCTGATGGCGCATCACCGTATCAGCGGCATCCCGGTGACCGAAACCGACGGCAAATTGGTCGGCATCCTGACCAATCGCGATGTTCGCTTCGCCGGCAATCCCAAGCAGCCCGTGTCCGAATTGATGACCAAGGACAACCTCGCGACTGTCGCCACCGGCGTGAAGCACGAGGAAGCGCGTCACTTGCTTCACCAGCGCCGGATCGAGAAACTGCTGGTGGTCGACGACGATTTCAAATGCGTCGGGCTGATCACCGTCAAGGACATCGAGAAAGCCGTCACCTATCCAAACGCGACCAAGGATGAGGCTGGCCGGTTGCGGGTCGCCGCGGCGACCACGGTCGGCGACAAGGGCTTCGATCGCACCGCGGCGCTAGTTGATGCCGAACTCGACCTGGTGGTGATCGATACCGCGCACGGCCATAACAAGGACGTCGCTCGCGCGGTCGAGCGTGTGAAGAAACTGTCGAACTCGGTTCAGGTGATCGCGGGCAATGTCGCGACGGGCGAAGCGACACGCGCGCTGATCGATGCCGGTGCGGATGGAATCAAGGTCGGGATCGGCCCGGGATCGATCTGCACGACGCGCGTTGTGGCTGGCGTGGGCGTTCCCCAGCTCACCGCAGTGATGGATTGCGCGGAGGTTGCGGCCAAACATGGTGTGCCGGTGATCGCCGACGGCGGCATCCGCACCTCGGGCGATATGGCCAAGGCACTGGCGGCGGGCGCCTCGACCTGCATGATCGGGTCTTTGCTCGCGGGGACGGAGGAAGCGCCGGGCGAGACCTTCCTGTATCAGGGGCGCGCATATAAGTCCTATCGCGGCATGGGCTCGGTCGGCGCGATGGGGCGCGGGTCGGCGGACCGCTATTTCCAGGGCGATATCAAGGACCAGATGAAGCTGGTGCCCGAAGGGATCGAAGGCCAGGTCGCGTTCAAGGGGCCGGCGAAGGACGTCATCCATCAGCTGGTCGGCGGCATCCGTGCCGCGATGGGCTACACGGGCTCCCGCACCATCGCTGATCTGCAGAAGCGCGCCCAATTCGTCCAGATCACCGGCGCGGGCTTGCAGGAAAGCCATGTCCATGACGTGACGATCACGCGCGAGGCGCCGAACTACCCGACGCGATGACGCCTGGGGGGCGCCTGTCGGCGGCGATCGAGCTGCTCGACGCCATCATCGTCGCCGCGCGCGAAGGCGGTGCGGCCGCGGATACGCTGATCGCCCGTTATTTCGCGACGCGACGCTATGCCGGATCGAAGGACCGTCGCGCTGTGCGCGAATTGGTCTATGAAGCCATCCGCCGCTTCGGCGAGCCGCCCCCATCCGGGCGCGCGGCGATGGTCGCGCTGGTCGGGATCGATCCCGCGGTCGCGGCGATGTTCGACGGCTCGGCGCACGCGCCGCCAGCGATCGACCCGTCCGAACCGCGCGCGGTCGAATCGCGCGTGCCTGGCTGGTTAGGCCGGCAATTGGCGGAATCGGGACTGGATCCGGCCGATATCGCCAGCCTGATCGATCGCGCACCGCTGGACTTGCGGGTCAATCGGCTGCGGGCGACGCCCGCCGGGCTGGTCGACCAAATCGCCGAGGCACGCCTGGTCGACGGCGCGCCCGATGCGTTGCGGTTGCCGACCGGCACCATGGTCGATCAGCTGCCGGCCTGGCGGGATGGCCTGATAGAAATCCAGGACGTCGGCAGCCAGATGGTGACTGCGGCTGCGCGAACACAACCCGGCATGCAGGTGATCGACCTGTGCGCCGGCGCCGGCGGCAAGGCGCTGGCGCTGGCTGCCGCGATGGACAATCGCGGAATCGTGTTGGCGAGCGATGTCGATCGCGCACGACTGTCGCGGCTCGCGCCCAGGGCGGAGCGTGCCGGCGCGACGATCATCGAGACGCGCTTGCTCGATGGCGATCGCGAAGCCACCGCGCTGGAGGATTGGACCGATCGCGCCGACATCGTGCTGATCGACGCGCCCTGTTCGGGCACGGGCACCTGGCGACGTAATCCGGAAGCGCGCTGGCGGCTGAGCCCGCCGCGGATCGCTCGCCTAACCGCGACGCAATCCCGCCTGCTCGATCTTGGCGCGACCCTTGTCCGGCCCGGCGGCGCTCTCGTCTATATCGTCTGCTCGCTGCTCGACGCGGAAGGGGCAGGGCAGGTTGATCGGTTCCTTGCCGATCACCCCCAATGGACCGCCGAGGTGCCGATCGCGCAGGGTCGTCCGCGTGGCGCGGGTAAACGCCTCACCCCGGCGCACGATGCGACCGACGGCTTTTTTGTCGCGCGGCTGATCCGGCCATGCTAGCCGATAATATTGTGCCCCGTGTGGAGAAGATCATGCGTTTTTCGCCCGTAGCGCTCGCAATCGCTTTGGCGGGATTGAGCGTTTCGACTTCCTTGCAAGGCCAGCGCGCGGATGCGCAGATCGACCCGCGGTCGATGGCCTTGCTGATGCAGGGCCGCGCGGCCGCCGCGTCGGGGAACCTGGATGGCGCGACCGACCTGATCGAAACCGCATTGGCGGTCGACCCGCGCAACCGGGCCGCTTTCCTGGAACTCGCCAGCGTCGCGACGCGCCAGGGCCTGCCGGGCAAGGCGATTCGGCTATATCGTGAGGCGCTGACAATCGAGCCCAACGATCTGACCGCGTTGCGGGGGCAGGGCGAAGCGTTGGTCGCCAAAGGGGCGATGGAAGCGGCGCGCGAGAATCTGGCGCGGATCAAGACCTTGTGTGCCAAGAAGCCGTGCCCGGAAGCGACGACCTTGGCGTCGGCTATCGCCAAGGGTCCGCCGCCGAGCGCGGAGGTGGCCACCAAGGTGCCGGACAAGCCAGAAGCGGCGAAGTAACGAATTTCTAATCGCCTCTCCCGCTCGCGGGAGAGGTAGGGGCCCGCCGCCGAAGGCGGTGGGAAGGTGAGGGTCTTCTTTCTCTTTTTGGCGTTGAGCCGCCTGGAAGAAGAAAGAAGACCCTCACCCAACCCTCTCCCGCAAGCGGGAGAGGGCTAAATGCACCGCGCAAGCGCGACAAAGTCGGCAACCGACACAGTCTCTGCACGTCGTGCCGGATCGATCCCGACTTTCTCCAGCGCTTCAAGCGCGCCGGGAACGCTCTTCAGGCTTTGACGCAACATCTTGCGGCGCTGGCCGAACGCGGCAGCTGTCAAGCGCTCCAGCTTGGCAAAGGCAACGCCTTCGGGCTGCTCGCCGGGCACGATATGCACCACCGCCGACATCACCTTGGGCGGCGGCGTGAATGCCGAGCGATGAACGTTCATCGCGATCCGCGCCGACGACCGCCACTGCGCGAGCACCGCGAGACGACCATAGGCATCACTGTCGGTAGTGGCGACGATGCGCTCGGCCACTTCGCGCTGGAACATCAGGGTCAGGCTTTGCCACCAGGGCTGCCAGTCGGCCGACAGCCAGCGGACGAGCAACGCGGTACCGACATTGTATGGCAGGTTGGAAACCACGTGCGGCCGCCCCGCGAACAGCGCCGGCGCGTCGACCTCCAGCGCATCGCCTTCGATGACCCGGAGCTTGCCCGAATACGCGGCTTCGAGTTCGGCCAGCGCGGGCAGGCAGCGCCGGTCGCGTTCGATCGCCGTGACGCTGGCACCGGCGGCGAGCAAGGCCCGGGTCAATCCGCCGGGACCGGGACCGACTTCGAGCACTTCGGCATCGGTCAGATCGCCGGGGATCGCCGCGATCCGCGCGAGCAACTGCCCGTCGAACAGGAAATTCTGGCCGAGCGCCTTCGACGCCGACAGGCCATGGCGCGCGATAACCTCGCGCAATGGCGGTAGATCGGGCGTCACGCCGCGATGAGCGCGTCGGCGCGGCGCTGGGCGGCTTCGGCGGCGAGGCGAAGAGCGGCAATCATCGCGCCCGGCTCGGCGCGGTCCTGGCCGGCAATGCCGAAAGCCGTGCCGTGGTCGGGCGAGGTGCGGACGATCGGCAAGCCGAGCGTGATGTTGACGCCTTCGTCGAAATGCAGCGTCTTGAGCGGCACCAGTGCCTGATCGTGATAGCAGCAGATCGCCGCGTCATAGGTTGCCCGTGCGCGGGCATGAAACATCGTGTCGGCGGCCATCGGGCCGGTCGCGTCTATTCCCTGTGCCACCAGCGCTTCCACCGCCGGAATGATCACGTCGATTTCTTCGCGCCCGATCGCCCCTTGCTCGCCGGCATGGGGATTGAGCCCGGCAAAGGCCAATCTGGGGCTGGCAATGCCGAAGTCGCGCGCCAGCGCACGGGCAGTGACCAGCGCCTTGGCCACAAGCAGGCCAGTGGTGATCAGCCCCGGAACCTGGCTGAGCGCGACATGAGTCGTCGCCGGCACCACGCGCAATGTCGGGCCGGCGAGCATCATCACCGTCGCGCTGGCGGCGACACCGACGCGTTCGGCGACAAACTCGGTCTGGCCGGGATGGGTGAAGCCGATCTGATAGAGTTGTGCCTTCGATACCGGGCCCGTGACCAGCGCACCGGCGACCCCGGAGCGGGTCAGCCCGGTCGCCAGCTCGAGCGAATGCAGCGCGCAACGCGCGCCCTCCAGGTCCGGACGGCCGGGAACGATCTCTCCAGTGTCTTCGACCGTCAGTACGGGCAAGGCGTCGTCGAACGCGGCCGACGCGCCGTTCGGCGAGTCGATATGCACCACCGGACCGTCCCAGACGCGCGCGATCGCACGAACGTCGCCGACCGCGAAAAACGGCATCAGCCGCTCCTCGCGTCGGCGGGCCCAGGCCTTGGCGATGATTTCCGGACCGACCCCGGCAGGATCGCCCATCGCGACTGCCAGCGGGGGTAGGGCCGTCATCTTCAGACCTCCGTCAACGATACTCGACGATCGCGTCGCGCCTCAGGTCGCGCAGGATCTTCTGCGCGCGCTTGTTCACGCGTTCCTGTTCCATCTGATATTGCAGATCGGCCGCGTTCGGCAGCGTCGGCGCCTTGGCGTCGTCGCGTCCGCACAATACGAGCACGCTGACACCTTCGGACGGCGATCCGAACGGTGGCGTCGCCTGGCCGATCTGCATATTCAAGACCATCTGTTGCAGGGCTTGGGGCAAATCGCGGACGGTCAGCGAGTCGTTGTCGACCACTTCGGCGCCCATGCCAGCCGCCGCCTGGTTGGCGGCGCCGCAGCCGTTGATCGCCTGGGTCGCCTTGGCGAAGTCCGCGGCGCGGCTCTGGGCCTGCTCCTGCGTCGTCCCGGCCGGGAAGGTGATCTTGACCTGCTTCAGACTGAGCTTGGCCGCGAGCGGATCGATCCCCAGTACCTGACGCTTTTCCGCCAGATAAAGGATGTCATACCCACCAGGCAGCTCGATCGGCCCGGCAAGCTGCCCCGGTTGCATCTGCGACGCGGCGGTCGCAATTTCGCTGGGCAGCATCGCGGCCCTTACCCAACCGAGGTCGCCTCCGCTCGGACCAGTGGTGGTTTCCGACTGAGTCTGGGCGAAGTACCGGAAGGTCTGCTTCCCATCTTTCATCGCCTGCATCATGCCCTGCATGCCGGCGACGACGGCCTGCGGATTGGTGCCCGCGCTCTTATAGATTTCGTAGAGGTGATATTCCTCGGTACCCTTGTCCTTGGTCATGCGATCGAGGATCGACTGCACTTCCTCTTCGCTGACGTTGACGCGTGGCTCCACCGTGCGGCGAAGATAGCGCTGCCAGGCGAGTTCGCCTTCGATCTGCTTGCGCACCGAGCGTTCCGACGATCCGATCGAGCGCAGGAAGGCGCCGAACTTTTCCGGCGGCTGGTTGAAATTCTTGGCGACGCGGCCCATCGCCTGGTCGATCTCCGCCGAGGTGATCGTGATGTCGCTGGTCTTCGCTTCCTGGATCTGCAGCACTTCGTCGATCAGGCCGCGCAGCACCATCAGCCGCAGCTGGTCGCGCTCCTGATCGTTGAGCTGATATTGATTGGCGGCGATGATCAACGCCATCCGCTGGTCGACATCGGTGCCGGTAATCACCACGCCGTTGACGATCGCGGTTGGCTTGCGGACGTTGGGATCGAGCTTGCCGAAGATCTGCAGGTTCTCGGGAATATCCAGGCCGGTCTGCGGCACGCCGTTATCGGGTACGGTCTGGGCAATCGCGGCGCCGCTCGCCGCGATCATCGCGCCGGCCCCAAGCGCAAGCGCGATGCGCGCCGAAGTCGAGAAAATTTTCACCTGAAAGAAACCCCATGAACAACCGGGCGCACCCGACAAACTATCTACGCCTGCCCGATTTCGCATGAACCCATGCTTAGCGACCCAAATTCTTGAACGCCAGCGTCAAGAGGAAGCTGTTGCCGGCGCGGGCGTCGCCGGTATCCTGATAGTCGCGTTTCCAGGTCAAGCCGAGCCGCAGGCAGTCGTCTTCATATTGTACGCCGAGTCGGTGCCGGATCGGCACAAACCCGTCCGCCAGCGACTGCGGGTCCTCGTTCTTGTCGGTGAGGTCGATGGTCGTCGATCCGAAGATCGACCAGAAGCGCGCGAAGCCGACCCGCCCGCCGACCCGCAATTCTTCGCGATCGCGCAGGTCCTCCAGCGTCGGGGCGATATTGCGGTTGAGGCGAAGATAACCGACCAGCAAATAGGTGCGCTTGGTCCCGACAGTCGCGTCGACCTCGTTACGACGGATCGCGAGATTATCCTTGTCGAGCCGATAGCGGTGAACGAACGAGACGAAATCGCGGAACCGCACCTCGGTGCGGCCGACAATGTCGGACCAGCGATCGGTCAGGCCGGTACCGTCAGGGAAGATGGTCGGCTTGCTCGACAAGCGATAGCTCTGTCCGATCGTCGCGTTGATCGAGATACCCGGCAGGTCGAGCGAATAATCCAGGCCGTACGTGAACCGCGTCGAGTCCTCCCACCGGTCGTAACCGGGGAAGCGGTTGAGGGCGAACAGGTTCGAATCCTCGAGGTCGACCGCACGCGCATCCTCGTTGGGAACCTTGAGGTTAGGCGTCGCGGGCGAGGCAACGACCTGAAACCGCGGAGTCAGTCGCTGCGTGCCACCCAGGAATTCGCCGACCAGCGGCCATTTGACGTCAAGCGCCAGCGCCGCGATGGCGCGTGCCTGGAAGCCGTTCTGACCCCGATAGCTGATGACGGTGGTCGCGGCGGTGTCGCTGGCATTGTAGAGATCGCCGCGGGCGAAGGCGGTCAGCGTCACTTCCTGACCCCACGGCGTTATCCGGCGCAAATCCCATTGCGCGCTGACAAAGGCACGCTGCGTGTCCTGCCCGGCGGTGCGCGCGATGCTGAGCGTGTTCGCCTGGAGGTTGAGGCGGCCGCCGAGAATGCCATCGATCCGCCGACGATAGTCGAATTCGGGCAGGGCGATCGGCTGCAGCCCCTGGCGATCGCCGAGCCGCAACGTCTGCACCAGCCAGCCGTTGATCGCGAAATAGCTGTTGGCGTCGATCCGCTCGATGCTGAAGGTCGAGCGAAGGCGGTCGTCGTTGGAAATTTCGTAGCGGCGCAGGAAAGTACGGTCGGTGGTGATCCGGAGCGAGCCCGAAACCGACCAATTCGGATCGAGCTGATACCGCGCGACACCATCCAGATAACCGCGGAACGCATTCTCCGTCGTCGCCGGCGTGGGTGTCGCGAGCAGATCGCTTCGCGGAGATACCGTGCCGTAGCCCGTGATCCTGAACGCGCCCTTGGTCGACAATTGCTCGTATTGCGCCTGAATCATCGGCGCGACGCTGGTGAACAGACGCGGGGTAATCGTCAGGCCCTTATTGTCCGCGAGCCGGAAATAATAAGGGACGCCGACTTCGAACCCGTTGGTACGGCTATAGCGAATATCCGGGCTGAGCAGGCCGCTTTGCGCGCCATTGCCGACCGGGGTCGACAATTTGGGCAGCGGAACGGTGGCGAAGCCGAACAGGTTGAAGCGCGCGCCGGTGAAATAGATCCGCTCGCGATCGGGGCGATAGACGACCTTGACCGCCGTGACCTTCCACGAGGGCTCCTTGGGGCACCCTTCGGAATCGGTCACCGAACACGGCGTATAGGCGGCCTGGCGCAAGGTGACGACGCCACTCTCGCTGCGCTCGCCCTTGACCGCCGCCAACCGCCCGCCTTGTTCCAGCACGACGAGCATATTGTCGACGACGCCGTCCTTGAGCGAATCGGTCAGGTCGATCTGATCGCCATAGGCCGTATCACCCTGAGGATTGGTCACCGCGATGTTACCGATCGCCGTGACCTTGCCGGTCTTGCGGTTCCATACGACCTTGTCGGCGCGCAACTTGTCGCCCTGACGATACATCCGCACGTCGCCGGTCGCCGTCACTACCTCCGTGTCGGTGTCGTATTGCAGCGTGGTGGCGGAGAATTGCACCTGGTCGGGGTCGGCCGATGCCGGCGTTTCAGACGGCGGCGGCAGCTCGACCGGCCGGTCCTGAAGGTCCTGCGCGCACGCCGGTGTCGCGGCCGCAAGCGCGAGAAGAATCGCCGAGCCGGCCAGAAATGCGGAACGCGTGACGATCACCAAACACCCTTTTTCCGGCGACGGTCCCTGACATGCCGGGCCGCCGGTATCGCATCCATGCCGCCGATCCGCAATTGCCGGGGCCGGCCTTTGCAGCCAGCGCAATAGCGGCCTAGAGAGGCGCGTCCAGCACGCATTTCGTGTTTTTGATTGAGGTTGCATTCCATGAAGATCGAGTTCGCCGCCACGCTGCCTGTCGCCGATGCACTGGTTATCCCGGTGCAAAAGAACGGGCTCGACACGGCGATTGGCGGCCGTAGCGGTCAGGAAGTGCTCGCGGCGGCCGCGGCGGCCGCGCGGTTCGAGGGCGAAGCGGGCTCGATTGCCGAAGCGTTTGTTAGTGCCGATGGCGCGGTGAACCGCATCCTGTTGCTCGGCGTGGGCGACGGCAGCGAGATGGATTGGGAACGCGCGGGAGGCGCCGTCACAGCACGGTTGCTGACCAATGCGATCAGCGCGGCGGTCGATCTCGGCGCGGTCGCGCCCAGTGCACCCGCGGTCGGGCGGTTTGCCGGCGCGCTGGCCCAGCGCGCCTGGCGGATCGATACCTATCGCACCAAGTTGCCCGAAAAGCAGAAGCCGACCTTTGCCGAGGCCACGATCGTCGGCGCTCCCGATGGCGCCGAAGCAGCCTGGCAGCACAATTTCGCGGTGACCGGCGGCCTCGACCTTACCCGTACTTTGGTCGCCGAGCCGCCCAACGTGGTCTACCCGGAGACTTTCGTCGAGCGCGTGCTGGCGAGCGTGGAAGGTCTCGGCCTGGAAGTCACCGTGCTCGGGCCGGACGAGATGAGCGAACTCGGCATGGGCGCGCTGCTCGGCGTGGCCCAGGGCTCGGCCAAGGAAGGGCGACTTCTGGCGCTCAAATGGAGTGGTAAAGGACCGGGCGATCCCGACCTCGCTCTCGTCGGCAAGGGCGTGACCTTCGACACCGGCGGCATTTCGCTGAAGCCGGGGCCCGGCATGGAAGACATGAAGTGGGACATGGGCGGCGCCGGCGCGGTCGTCGGCGCGATGAAGGCGCTGGCGTCGCGCAAGGCCAAGGCGAACGTTATCGGCGTCTGCGGCCTGGTCGAGAACATGCCCGACGGCAACGCGATCCGGCCCGGCGACGTCCTGACCTCTATGTCGGGGCAGACGATCGAAGTGCTCAATACCGACGCCGAAGGGCGGCTGGTGCTGTGCGACTGCGTTACCTGGGTGCAGCGCACGCATCATCCCAAGGCGATCGTCGATCTCGCCACCCTGACGGGGGCGATGATTATCAGCCTGGGCAACGAGCATGCCGGCGTCTTCGCCAATGACGATACGCTTGCCGACCAGTTGCTGGCCGCGGGCCGCGCGTCGGGCGACCTGTTGTGGCGTTTCCCGATGAGCGATGCGTACAACAAGCTGATCGATTCGCCGATCGCGGACATGAAGAATGTCGGTCCGCGCGGCGCCGGATCGATCACCGCGGCGCAGTTCATCGGCCGCTTCGTCGAACCCGCCGTCAAATGGGCGCATCTCGACATTGCCGGCATGGTCTGGGCCGACAAGGCGGGGAACACCTATGACAAGGGCGCGACCGGCTTTGGCGTGCGCCTGCTCGACCGCTTCGTTGCGGACAATTACGAAGGCTGACCCGGATTACCCTTCCGCTTGCGGGAGGGATTAGGGGAGGGGGTGTGGGGAAGGTCAACAGACCCTCCCCAAACCTCCCGCAAGCTGGAGGGGAGCTTTTCTTGCAAGTCGATTTCTACCACCTCACCGTCACCCCGCTCGACCGTGCCTTGCCCAGCATCGCCCAGCGCGTCGTGGCGGGCGGGGGACGGTTGCTGGTGGTCAGCGACGACGCGGCCCAGCGAACGGCGATCGACCGCCTGCTCTGGACGTTCGCCGCCGACAGCTTCCTACCGCACGGCCAGGCCGGCGGCGAGGACGACGCGGTTCAGCCGGTGCTGATCGCCGATACGCCTGTTGCCACCAACGCGGCGCGCAATATCGCGCTGATCGATGGGCGATGGCGCGATGAAGCGCTCGATTTCGACCGAGCGTTCCATTTCTTCGACGGCGATCGCATCGTCGAAGCGCGTGAGGCGTGGAAATCGCTTGCGGCGCGCGACGGCGTCGAGCGCAATTACTGGAAGCAGGACGATAACGGGCGCTGGTCGAAGGCCGCCTGAACTCGACTTCGAACCGAACGCGCGGGTTGCATCCGGCACGCTCCCCGCCTAGGGAGCCGCCAGTTTTCCACAGCCCCAGCAATAGAGGAGCGAGCGACCGCCATGGCCGCCAACCGCACGTTTTCGATCATCAAGCCCGATGCCACCCGCCGCAACATCACCGGCGCGGTCACCAAGATGCTGGAGGAGGCGGGTCTCCGCGTCGTCGCGTCGAAGCGCATCCACATGACCCGCGAGCAGGCCGAAGGCTTCTATGCGGTGCACAAGGAGCGTCCGTTCTTCGGCGATCTGGTCGACTTCATGATCTCGGGCCCGGTGGTCGTCCAGGTGCTCGAAGGCGAGAACGCCGTTCAGCGCAACCGCGACATCATGGGCGCCACCAACCCCGAGAATGCCGCGCCGGGCACGATCCGCAAGGAACTGGCCGAATCGATCGAGGCGAATACCGTCCACGGATCGGATTCGGACGAGAATGCCGCGATCGAGATCGCGTTCTTCTTTACGCCCGAAGAAATTGTCGGCTGACGCCGATTGGCGACTGAAGCGAGCGACCGCGGCCGATGCCGCGGCGCTTTCGCTGGTCGCCTCCGCCTGTTTCCTGGAGACCTTCGCCGGCATCCTTCAGGGTGCCGACATCGTTGCGCATTGCGCGAAGGCCAATCACCCGGACGCGTTTCGGGATTGGGCCGAGGCGGCGGCTAGCCGCGTCGTCGTCGCCGAGATCGCCAACGGCGCAGCGCCGATCGGCTATTCGGTGCTGACCACGCCCGATCTGCCTGCGGTCGAAACCGGCGCCGACGACATCGAACTCCGCCGCATTTACACGCTG
The DNA here is from genome assembly GCF_024508665.1 of Sphingomonas sp. Lineage (GTDB taxonomy): Bacteria > Pseudomonadota > Alphaproteobacteria > Sphingomonadales > Sphingomonadaceae > Sphingomonas. Next base: position 269,553 of record NZ_JANINP010000004.1, on the reverse strand, counting down.
TCGCGCGCGCATGGTACCGGACTGGGTCCGGCGTTGATGGCGCAGGCGCTGCTCGATGCGCGAGGACTGGGCTGCAAGCGCATGTTGCTCGGGGTCTATGCCGGCAACGATCGTGCCCGCGCATTTTACCAGAAGCAGGGCTTCGCCAAGGTCGGCGAACGGCAATATCAGGTCGGCGCTACATTGTGCGACGACGTGATTTACGCGCTACAGCTTTGATCGGGTGACGCCGGGCGCGGACGGGCGGCGCCTATTGTTCCGCCGGTTTTTCCTTCGCCCATAGGGCATCGAGCCGCGCCGGGCTTCCGCCACGCTCGGCCAGGCTGGCGCCTTCGAGCTCGAGCTTGCGGCCGCCGAGCAGGCGCCCGGCTGTTTTCCACCGGACCTGATAGATCGCCCGGTCGGTCTTCTTCGTGTCGCCGTCCCACCAGGTCGCGGTGATAAGCACAGGGAGGCGGCCTTCGCGATTGTCGGCGCCCTTGTCGGTGACCTTGAGCAAGGCGCGCTCGAACCAATTCGCGTCGATCTGCGGGCTGGTCAGCCCTGTTTGCGTATCGACGCCTAACGCTGGCGGGAAGGTGACATCGATCTCCTGAATGCGGTGATCGGGGTCGTTGAGCGTCAGCACATGGCTGCCGCTGCGGGACGCGGTGAAGGCGACGAGCGATTTCTCCTTGCTTTCGGTCGCGCGTTCGGCCTGATCGGCCTTGCGATCCGACCGGCTCATCCACAAGCCTGCGGCCGATATCAGCAAGGCGGCGATACCGACCCATTCGGCCAGCGATATCCAGCGTCGCCGGATCGCCGCCTTTTCGGCGCGTTCGGCGGGAGTTTCGGAAGGCGGCGATGGGGGAGCGGATTCGGTCATCGTCCGCCGGCCTCCAGAAGGCGACGCGGCGCCACCATTTCCCAGCTCATCGCGATCCTGTCCTCGACGCGCTGCCAATCTGTCGCGTCGCCGTTCAATTCCATCCCGATCCAGCCCGACGGGCCAAGATAGGGCGGCACGTGATAGAAATCGGGGTCCATCTCGACCAGAATCGCCTGCTCCTCACGCCCGCTGGTCTTGACGATGACCGCAGTGTGGCCGTCGCCATGATGGTTATGCCAGAAATAGGCGTAGACCTTACCCTTCTCGATGAAGAAGGCCGGCGATCCATGTGACAGCTTCTCGGCTGCTTCCGGAAAGGTCATGCAGATCGCGCGGATCCGCTTCAGGTCAGCGTCGGGATCGGGACTCATCGCGCCGCGAAATCTGCCAGAACCCGCGGGTAAAGGCGATGCTCTTCCGCCAGGACCCGCTCAGCCAGCGTGTCGGCGTCGTCATCCGGCAGAATCGGCACCCGTGCTTGTCCCAGCACTTCGCCGGCGTCGAGTTCCTCGGTCACGATATGCACCGAGCATCCCGCTTCCTCGTCGCCTGCCGCGATGGCGCGCGCGTGCGTGTCGAGGCCCTTATATTTGGGCAGTAGCGACGGATGAATATTGATGATGCGCCCACGCCATTCGGCGACGAACTCATCCGACAGCAACCGCATATAGCCGGCCAAAGCCACGATCTCGACGCCGGCTTCGCGGAGCGCAGCGGAAATCGCCGCTTCATAGGCGAGTTTACCGATGCCTTTAGGCGAAAGCGCGAAGGTCGCAATGCCGTGCTCGCGCGCCCAGGCGAGACCGGGTGCGTCGGGCTTGTCCGACGCGACGACCGCGACTTCATAAGCGTCGCCGGCCTGCTCGACGATCGCCTGCATGTTCGACCCGCGGCCGGAAATCAGGATGCCGACTTTTTTCAATTATTACCCTCCCGGAAGCGGGAAGGGAGATGAGGTTCACGCATTATGCGTAGCCGTCCAATCGGCGCGGGCGCTCCAGGTGCCGGCCGAACCGACTACCGTACAACCGCGCTGGCCCGCTTCGATCGCACCGATCCTCAGCACCGTCTCGCCCGCGACAGTCAGCGCCGCCGTCACGGCCTCGGCCTCGGCCGCAGCGACCACGACGGCCATCCCGACCCCGCAATTGAACGTGCGCGCCATTTCTTCTGGTTCGATCGCGCCCTGCGCCTGCAGGAACGCCATCAGCCGTGGCTGCTCCCATGCGTCAGCGTCGATCCGCGCATGCGCGCCATCCGGCAACACGCGCGGAATATTCTCGAGCAACCCGCCGCCGGTGATGTGCGCCAACCCCTTGATCCGGCCTTCCGCGATCAGCGGTAGCAAGCTCTTTACATAGATGCGCGTCGGCGCCATCAGCGCGTCGATCAGCAGCGTATCGGCATCGAACAGGGCGGGGCGATCGAGCTTCCAGCCCTTGTCCGCCGCCAATCGCCTGACCAGCGAATAGCCGTTGGAATGAACCCCTGAGGAGGCGAGGCCCAGAATTAAGTCCCCAGCCGCGATATCCTTGCCAGTCAGCACCCGGTCGCGCTCGACCGCGCCGACGCAGAAGCCGGCGAGATCGTAATCGCCGTCGGCATACATGCCGGGCATCTCGGCGGTTTCGCCACCGATCAATGCACAGCCGGCGATGCGGCAGCCCTCGGCAATACCCGCCACAACGCGCTCGGCGATCGCATTGTCGAGCTTGCCGGTCGCGTAATAATCCAAGAAGAACAACGGCTCGGCGCCCTGCACGATCAGGTCGTTGGCGCACATCGCGACTAGGTCGATACCGACGCCGTCGTGTCGCCCGCTGTCGATCGCGAGCTTCAGCTTGGTGCCGACGCCGTCATTCGCCGCGACGAGCAACGGGTCGTTGAATCCCGCCGCCTTGAGATCGAAGAACCCGCCGAAGCCGCCGAGATCAGCGTCGGCGCCGGGCCGGCGCGTCGCCTTGGCGAGCGGCCCGATGGCGCGTACCAGTGCGTTTCCGGCCTCGATGGACACGCCCGCCTGGGCGTAAGTGTAGGGCTCATTCTCGCTCATACGGACGCGACTAGCGACAACACGCTTGGATTTCCACGTCTGCTTCGCCAAAAGGGCGCCGACATGCGCCGCAGCCGTTTCTTCCATGCCTCCGCTTTAGCCGCGGCCCTCGCTCTTGCCGGCGCTGCCGGGATGGTCGCCGCACAAGACGATAGCGGCGACAAGATCGACACCAACCAGCCGATCGACGCATCGGGCAGCTATCAGGTCGATAATGTCGATGTCGACGTGAGCGGCCCGGATGCCGAATCCGCGCGGATCGCCGGGTGGCGCCTTGCCCAGCGCAAGGCCTATCAGATGTTGTCGTCGAAATTCGGCGGCGGCGGCGGCGTACCGGCGGACAGCGTGCTCGATTCGATGGTCACCGGCATCGTCATCCAGAACGAGCAGATCGGCCCCAATCGCTATATCGCCAAACTCGGCGTGCTGTTCAGCCGAGCGCGGCTGGGCGGACTGATGGGCGCGGTCGGCGACATTTCGCGGTCCGCGCCGATGCTACTCATTCCGGTCCAGTGGTCCGGCGGCAGTGCGGTCGCATTCGAGCAGAAGACGGCCTGGGCGGATGCCTGGCAGCGATTCCGGGCCGGCGACAGCTCGGTCGATTACGTCCGCCCGACCGGCGTCGGCGCCGATTCGCTCTTGGTCAATGAAGGCCAGGCCGGACGGCGCGATCGCGGCTGGTGGCGCAGCGTGCTCGACCAATATGCCGCGGCCGACGTGCTGGTGCCGTCGGTCACGCTCTATCGCCAATGGCCGGGCGGCCCCGTCGTCGGCGTGTTCGAGGCGCGCCACGGCCCCGACAACGATTTGATGGCGCGATTCGCCTTGCGCGTCGACAGCGAAGCCGGCGTGCCGGCACTGCTCGACGCTGGCGTGAAGCGGATCGACACCATCTATCAGGACGGATTGCGCAACGGCGCGCTCGGCGTCGACCCCAGCCTCGCTTATATTCCGCCGCCCCAGGCGACACCGACGGCAACCCCAACGCCGACCGATACGCCGACCGGCGAGGCGACGACTGCCGATGCCACGACAGCGGTCGCAAGCGGCGCTGCAATCACCCTCCAGTTCGATACGCCGAGCGCCGCCTCGGTATCGGCAATCGAGGGCGCGGTCCGCGGCGTGCCCGGCGTCAGCGGCGCTAACACCACCAGCATGGCGATCGGTGGCGTGTCGGTGATGCGGCTCAACTATAGCGGCGATCCGGGGGCTTTGGCGTCAGCGCTCGAAGCGCGGGGTTTCCAGGTCGGCCGCAGCGGCGCGACGCTCCGGATCCGGCGGCCCACTTTGCCGCCGCCGTCGGTCCCGTCGGAAGACCGACCGACCGGATGAGCCAGCAATTCGGCCTGCCGCTGGCTTGGCCGCCCGGACCGGGCGACGACGAGTTCCTCGTCACTCCGTCCAATGCCCATGCCTTTCATCAGCTCGAACATTGGGGAACCTGGCCGGTGATGACCGCCTTGCTGGTCGGTCCGCGCAAGTCGGGGCGCAGCCTGCTGGCGCGGGTCTTCGCCAGCCGGAGCGGCGGCAGGATCGTCGACGACGCCGATCTGCGGCCGGAAAAAGAGCTGTTCCATGCCTGGAATGAAGCCCAGGCCGCGCGGCGCCCGCAATTGTTTGTCGCCAATGCCGCGCCGCCGGCCTGGAAAGTGGGCATCCCCGATCTGCGTTCGCGGCTCGCCGCCAGCCCGATCGCCGAGATCGGCGCGCCCGACGATGCGCTCATGCAGGCGCTGCTCGAACGGCAATTTCTGCGCCGGGGACTCGATGCGCGGCCGGACCTGATCCAATGGCTGATCGCGCGCCTCGAACGTAGTTTCATTGCGGTGGAACGTGTCGTCGACGTGCTCGATCAGGAGGTACTCGAACGCCGCAAGCGCTTGTCGATTCCACTGGCAAGGGCCACACTGGCCGAGGCGGGAATCATTGCCCAGCCGTCCGCAGCCGACACCACCCAACAAGGTGAAAAATGACTCGCCCCGCCCATATCGCGCGCCTCGCCAACGATGACGATCCGTTCGAGAGCGGCGAAAGCGGCGAACGCTATTTCAACCGCGAGCTGTCCTGGCTCGCCTTCAACCGCCGGGTGCTCGAAGAGGCGTGCAACACCGCCCACCCTTTGCTCGAACGCGTGCGGTTCCTGTCGATATCGGGCTCCAATCTCGACGAATTCTTCATGGTCCGCGTCGCCGGGCTGATGGGTCAACAGAAGCAGGAGGTCGAGCGCCGCTCGCCTGATGGCCTGACCACGCGCGAACAACTGGCCGCGATCGTCGCCGGCGCCGATTCGCTGGTCGAGGATCAGCGCAGCGTCTGGCGTGACCTGCGTCACCAATTGGCCGAGGCGGGAATCCATGTGCTCGGCTCGCGCCAGATCGACGAGGCGGTTACGGCGGATGAGGCGGCTTGGCTCGAAAACCATTTCCGCGAACAGATTTTTCCGATCCTGACGCCACAGGCGCTCGACCCCGCGCACCCCTTTCCGTTCATGCCCAATAAGGGGCTGGCGGTAATCTTCGACCTGACGCGCGCGTCGGACGGCGAGATGATCCGTGAACTGGTCATGCTGCCCGCGGCGATGGCCCGCTTCGTGCGGCTGCCGGGTGAGCCGGCACGCTATGTCGCGGTCGAATCGCTGGTGAAGCGCTTCTCGACCTTGATCTTCCCGGGATACGCGGTGAACGGCGCGGCCGAATTCCGCGTCTTGCGCGACAGCGATATCGAGATCGAGGAAGAGGCGGAGGATCTGGTCCGCTATTTCGCCAATGCGATCAAGCGGCGGCGGCGCGGGCGGGTGATCCGGCTCGAACTCGAATCGGGCATGCCCGAGGCACTGGGCGTGGTATTGCGCGAGGAGCTGGCCGGGGGCGATGCGTTCGTCACCGAAAGCGGCGCTTTCCTGGGCGTCCACGACCTCGAGGCGATCATCGACGAGAATCGGCCGGACTTGAAGTTCGTGCCGTTCAGCCCGCGTTTTCCGGAACGTATCCGTGAATTCGGCGGCGATTGTTTCGCGGCGATCAAGGCCAAGGATATCGTCGTTCATCACCCCTATGAGACGTTCGAGGTGGTGATCGAATTCTTGAAGCAAGCGGCGGCCGATCCCGACGTCGTCGCGATCAAGCAGACGCTCTATCGAGCCGGCAAGCAATCAGCAGTCATCAACGCGCTGATCGCGGCGGCCGAATCGGGCAAGTCGGTGACGGCGGTGGTCGAGCTGAAGGCGCGGTTCGACGAGGAGCAGAACCTGCTCTGGGCCTCAGCGCTCGAACGCGCGGGGGTCCAGGTCGTTTATGGCTTTTTCGACTGGAAGACGCACGCCAAGGTCTCGATGGTCGTGCGGCGCGAGGCCGGCGAATATCGCACCTACTGCCATTTCGGCACCGGCAACTACCATCCGGTCACCGCACGAATCTATACCGATCTCAGCTTCTTCACCGCCGATCCGGAAATCGGCCGCGACGCCGCGCAGATATTCAACTACGTCACCGGCTATGTCGAACCGACGCTGAAACTGGTCGGCATCTCGCCGCGCGACATGCGCACGCGGCTGACCGCGCTGATCGATGCCGAGATCGCCAATGCCAATGAGGGGCGGCCGGGCGCGATCTGGGCGAAGATGAATTCGGTGGTCGACCCGGCGATCATCGAGAAATTATACGAAGCGTCCAATGCCGGCGTGGAAATCGATCTGATCATCCGCGGCATCTGCTGCTTGCGGCCCGGCGTACCCGGCATGTCGGAGAATATCCGGGTCAAATCGGTGATCGGGCGTTTCCTCGAACACAGCCGGATCTGGTGTTTCGGCAACGGAAAGGCGCTGCCCAATGACGGTGCCAAGATCTTCATCTCGTCGGCCGACTGGATGCCGCGCAATTTCGATCGCCGCGTCGAATATATGCTGCCGATCCTCAACCCGACCGTGCACGACCAGATCCTCGATCAGGTGATGGTCGCCAACCTGATCGATACCGAGCAGAGTTGGGTTCTGCATGCAGACGGCACCTATGATCGTGTCGAGCCGGGTCCGCGGCCGTTCAACCTGCACCGCTATTTCATGACCAACCCGTCTTTGTCGGGGCGGGGTGCCGCGCTGGAAGGTGGCGCGGTGCCGAAATTGTCGCTGACGCGGCGCCGTTAGCGTGGCGACTCTCCTGTTCCGCAAGCCGAGACCCGAATCGGCCACATCGCCGCCCCGCGCGGCCATCATCGACATCGGATCGAACTCGATCCGGTTGGTGGTCTACCAAGGACCCGCGCGGCTGCCCGCGACGCTGTTCAACGAAAAGGTCATGGCGGGGCTGGGCCGAGGGCTTGCCGAAACGGGCCAGTTGGCGCCCGAGGCGTTGGAGCTCGCGATCGAGGCGCTCGAACGGTTCGCCGCATTGTGTCGCGAAATGGAAGTGGAGAGCCTGCGGACGGTCGCGACCGCAGCGGTGCGCGACGCCGGTAACGGGCAGGTGCTGCTCGACGCCGCGGCGCGGATAGGACTACCGGTGGAAGTGCTGTCGGGCGAACAGGAAGCCACCGCCGCGGGAATGGGCGTGCTCTCCGCCATTCCTGATGCCGATGGCATCGTCGGTGATCTTGGCGGCGGCAGCTTGGAACTCGTGCGCGTCAAGAAGGGGGAGATTCGCGACCGAGTGTCTTTCCCGCTCGGCGTGCTCCGCATCGCGGCACTGCGTGCCAAGGGCAAAGGGACGATCGACCGCCGCGTCGCCAAGCTGGTCGAACAAGCCGGTTGGTCTGGCAAGGGCAAGGGACTGCCGCTCTATCTGGTCGGCGGATCGTGGCGCAGCCTCGCGCGGCTCGACATGAACTTGCGGCATTATCCACTGCCCATCATCCAGCAATATGCGATGTCGCCCGCCACGATCGGCCGGTTGGTGCGCAGCGTCAGCCACAGCGGCAAGGGGACGCTGAAAGCCGTACCCGGAATCTCGTCGCAGCGCGCGCCGATGCTCAACGACGCTGCGGCGCTGCTCGCGGCCTTGCTTCGTCACCTCAAGAGCGATCGCACGATCGTCTCCAGCTTCGGCTTGCGCGAAGGCTTGCTGTATGAAGCGCTCGATGCCGAAACGCGCCGGCAAGATCCGCTGATCGTCGCCACGCGCGAGGAGGGGAGGCGGCTTGGCCGTTTTCCCGAGCATGGCGACCTGCTCGATCGCTGGATCTCGCCCTTGTTTCAGGACGCGCCGACGATGGAGCGGCTGCGTCGCGCCGCTTGTCTGCTCGCCGATGTTGGCTGGCACGCCAATCCGGAATTCCGCGCTGAGCGCGGTGTCGAGATCGCGCTGCACGGCAATTGGGTGGCGGTCGACGGCCGCGGCCGCGCGTTGATCGCACAGGCGCTATGGACCTCGCTGGGCGGTGGCACCGGCACGCCCGAGCCGCTCAACGTGCTGGCACCGGCGCTAGACCTCAAACGCGCTGCGCAATGGGGATTGGCGATGCGCCTCGGACAGCGCTTGTCGGGCGGTGTCGCCGGGCCCCTGGAGCGGTCCAAACTGGGCGAAGACGGATCGGCGCTGACCCTGCATCTCGCACCGGGCGATATCGCGCTTTACGGCGAAGCCGTGCAGAAGCGCCACGCGGCGTTGGCCGCAATCTGCGATAGGACGCCGCTGCTCACCAGCTAGGCCGAGGCAGGCGTCAATCGCGCCTTGTCACTTCGCCAACCGCGCGGTGCCGCCGCCTGCGCATCCGTATCCGCACACCATCGGCTTGAGTAGCGCCCGCGTGTCCCCTAAGTCGCGGCCATGACCTCGACCAACGACATCCGCCGCAGCTTTCTCGATTACTTCGCCGCCAACGGCCACACGGCCGTGCAATCGGCGCCGCTGGTGCCGCAGAACGATCCGACGCTGATGTTCGTCAATGCGGGCATGGTGCCGTTCAAGAACGTGTTCACCGGCCTGGAATCGCGGCCGTATTCGACCGCGACATCGAGTCAGAAATGTGTCCGCGCCGGGGGCAAGCATAACGATCTCGACAATGTCGGCTACACCGCGCGGCACCACACGTTTTTCGAGATGCTCGGCAATTTCTCGTTCGGCGATTATTTCAAGGAACGCGCGATCACGCTCGCCTGGGGGTTGCTGACCAAGGAATGGGGCATTCCGGCCGATCGCCTGACCGTCACCGTCTATCATACCGACGATGAGGCGTTCGATCTGTGGAAGAAGATCGCCGGCCTGCCGGAAGAGCGGATCATCCGCATCGCGACCAAGGACAATTTCTGGGCGATGGGCGACAATGGCCCCTGCGGCCCATGTTCGGAAATCTTCTTCGACCATGGCGACCATATTCCGGGCGGCCCGCCGGGATCGCCTGATGAGGACGGCGATCGCTTCGTCGAGATATGGAACCTGGTGTTCATGCAGTTCGAGCAGGAGGCCAACGAGATCGTCGGCAACCTGCCCAAGCCGTCGATCGACACCGGCATGGGTCTCGAGCGCGTCGCCGCGGTGCTGCAAGGCGTCCACGACAATTACGATACCGACACGTTCAAGGCGCTGATCGCCGCCTCGGAAGCTCTGACTCACACCAAGGCGGTCGACGAGCAGATGGCGAGCCATCGCGTGATCGCCGACCATCTGCGCTCGTCGGGCTTCCTGGTCGCCGACGGGGTGCTGCCGGCCAACGAAGGGCGCGGCTACGTGCTCCGCCGCATCATGCGCCGCGCGATGCGCCACGCCCATCTGCTTGGCGCCAAGGATCCGCTGATGCACCGCCTTGTGCCGGCGCTGGTGGCCGAAATGGGGGCCGCCTATCCCGAGCTGATCCGCGCGCAGCCGCTGATCGAGGCGACCTTGCAGCAGGAAGAGAAGCAGTTCCGCCGCACGCTCGACAAGGGCCTCAAGCTGCTCGACGAGGCGACCGCGGGCATGGCGCAGGGATCGACGCTCTCCGGCGAGACCGCGTTCAAGCTCTACGACACCTATGGCTTCCCCTATGACCTGACCGAGGACGCTTTGCGCGCCCAGGGCCTGCAGGTCGACCGCGAAGGCTTCGACGCCGCGATGGCCGAGCAGAAGCGCGCCGCCCGCGCCGCGTGGAAGGGTTCGGGCGAGAAGGCGTCGGACGAACTCTGGTACGATCTGGTCGAGGAAAAGGGCGGCACCGAGTTCATCGGCTATACGTCGGAGGAAGGCGAGGGCGAGGTCGTCGCACTGATCAAGGGCGGCGCGCGCGTCGACAAGGTCGTTGCCGGTGACGAGGTCGACGTGGTGCTCAACCAGACGCCCTTCTATGCCGAGAGCGGTGGTCAGGTCGGCGATGCTGGACTTGCGACCAACGACAAGGGGCTGAAGGGCCGCGTGTTCGACACGCAGAAGCATCTCGGCCGGCTTTGGGCCCACCGGACGAAGATCGAGGCGGGCGAACTCGCGGTCGGCGATGCTGTCCACCTGGTGGTTGACGGCGAGCGCCGCAATGCGATCCGCGCCAACCACTCTGCGACGCACCTACTGCACGCCGCGCTGCGCGAACGGCTCGGCACGCATGTCGCCCAGAAAGGCTCGCTGGTCGCGCCCGAGCGGCTACGCTTCGACTTCTCGCAGCCGACCGCGATCGATCCGGCACGGCTGGCCGAAGTCGAGGCTGATGTGAATGCCTATATCCGTCAGAACGACGCCGTCTCGACCAGACTGATGACGCCCGAGGAAGCGATCGAGGAAGGCGCGATGGCGCTGTTCGGCGAGAAATATGGCGATGAGGTGCGCGTCGTGTCGATGGGCCGCGACGGGCAGAGGATCTATAGTCTCGAATTGTGCGGCGGCACGCACGTCAATGCGACCGGCGATATCGGCCTGTTCAAGCTGGTGAGCGAAGGCGCGGTGTCGTCGGGGGTGCGCCGCGTCGAGGCTTTGACCGGCGAAGCGGCGCGCGCTTATCTCGCCAGCCGCGACGAGAAACTGCGCGAGGCCGCTGCCGTGCTCAAGGCGACGCCGGACGAGGTGCCCGCGCGCGTCGCGGCGTTGGTGGAGGACCGCCGCCGGCTCGAGCGCGAACTGGCCGAAGCGAAGAAAGCGCTGGCACTGGGTGGCGGGGCTGGCGCTGCCCCGGCCGGTCCCGAGCAAGTCAATGGTATAAACTTCGTCGGCCAAGTGATCGACGGGCTCGAGGCCAAGGGGCTGCGCGGCGCGGTCGACGAGACCAAGGCGCGGATCGGCTCGGGCGTCGCAGTGCTGGTCGCGGTCAATGACGGCCGCGCGTCGATCGCGGTCGGCGTGACCGACGATCTGACGGCGCGTTTCAACGCGGTCGAGCTGTTGCGCAAGGCGGTCGAGGTCATCGGCGGACAGGGCGGCGGCGGCCGCCCGGACATGGCGCAGGGCGGCGGCCCCGACGGCAGCAAGGGCGACGACGCGGTCGCGGCGGTGAAGGCAGCGCTCGCCGGCTGATGCTGCGGACCGAGCCCGTTTCGGCGGAGACGCTAGCGGACTGGGCGGCGTTGCGTTTCGCGCTGTGGCCCGAAGAAGGGCTGATCGAGGAAGCGGCGGGCTGGCTGGCCACGAGCGATCCGAACCAGCGCAACCTCGTGGCGCGGATCGATAACGGAAGGGTCGTCGGTTTCGCCGAGGCGGCGCTGCGCCACGATTACGTCAATGGCACCTCGACTTCGCCCGTGGTCTTTCTCGAGGGCATCTATGTCTCGCCTTATCATCGCGGGCGCGGTGCTGCGGCGGCGCTGGTCGAGGCGATCGCCGATTGGGGCCGCGCGCAGGGCTGTACCGAATTCGCCTCGGACGCCCTGCTCGACGATGTCGACAGCCATGCCTTCCACCGCGCGGTCGGTTTTGCCGAGCAGGAACGCGTGGTGTACTTCTGCAAGCCCTTATGAAGCGTCGGCCTTTCGGACCCGCCGTAGCCGCGGTTCGCGGTCGAGGCCGGCTTCGTCCTTGATCGACTTGCGTAGCTCGTCGCGTTTTTCGTGAATCGAGGCGATCACCGGTCCCATCGCGATGCCCAATTCGACCAGGACCGCCTCGGACAATTGCAACGAGCTCTCCAGCGTTTCCGGCACGGCATCTGTGACGCCCGCGCGATAGAGCTCGGCGGCGTGGGAGGCATCGCGAGCGCGCGCCAGGATGGTCAGGTTCGGCACCCATCCGCGAACACGTTTCGTCAGATGCGCCGTCAGCACCGGGTCGTCCATCGTCAGCACCAGCGCCTTGGCGCGTCCGAGATTGAGGCGGTCGACCAATTCGCTCCGCGCGACGTCGCCGAACAATACCGAATAGCCGTCGCGCCGCGCCGCGTTGACCGTGTCGATATCGGCCTCGACCGCGATATAGGGTTGGCCGTGCTCGCGCAGCATGTCGGCGACCATCCGCCCGACGCGACCGAAGCCGATCACCACCGTACCCGGACCTTGTTCCGCGAGCTGGAGATCCGGTGCCAGCGTCTCGCGCGCTTCGAGCCGCCGCGCCACCGCATGACCGATCTCCGCCAGCGCCGGGGTCAGGGTCAGACCCAATGCCGTCACCGTCTGCCAAAAAGCGGCGTCTTGCTGCGCGATCAGCCCTGCGGCCGCTGCGGTGCCGAGCACGATCAGCGTGGTTTCCGACGGGCTTGCCATCAACAGGCTGGTTTCCGCGGCAACGCCGTTGCGCGCCTTGGATAGCTTCAGCAGGGCGAAAGTGACGATCGACTTGACCGCGACTATGCCGATCAACGCCAACACGAAATCTCCCCACCGGGCGAGCAGCGTCTCGAGACTGAGGCTCATTCCGACGGTGATCAGGAACACGCCGAGCGCCAGGCCCTTGAACGGCGCCGTGATCACCTCGACTTCGCTGTGATATTCGGTCTCGGCGATCAGCACGCCGGCGAGCAATGCCCCGACGATCGGCGAGAGGCCAGCGGCGGTCGTCGCCAGGCTGGCGACGATGACAACGAGGAGCGAGATCGCCAGGAACAATTCGGGGCTCTTGGTCCGCGCCGCCTGTGCGAACAGGCGTGGCAGCAGGAAACGGCCGACCAGGAAGATCGCCGCGATCGCGATCGCTCCCCAAATGAGGACGCTGACGATATCGCCGCCGCGCCCGCCCATCGCGCCGAGCCCGAAGATGATCGGGACCAGCGCCAGGTCCTCGAACAACAGCATCGCAAAGGCGGTCCGGCCGACCGCGCTGGTCGTGCCGGCGATCGGCAGCACCAGGGCGGTCGACGACAGCGCCAGCGCGAGACCGAGCCCCATGCTGCCGCCCCAATTGTCTCCACTGACGAACAAGGCGGCGCCGATCACCGCCGCGCAGCCGAACAATTCGGCCGCGCCGATCCCGAACACCGCACCACGCATCGACCATAAGCGCCGCAGCGACAATTCGAGGCCGATCGAGAACAACAACAGGGTAATGCCGAACTCGGCAAAGGGCTCGATCGCGTGCGCGTCGGATATGGTGACGTGGTAAAGCCAGGGATATTGGCCGACCAGCGCCCCGAGCCCTGCCGGTCCGACAAGTATGCCGACCAGGATGAACCCGATCACCGGACTGACCTTGAACCGTGCGAAAGCCGGGATCACGATGCCCGCCGCACCGAGAATCACCAGCGCGTCGCTGAACCCCTTGTTGTCGAGACCAATTGCCATGACGGCATCAAAGCAGGCCGAAGGGAGTTTGTCAGGTCATGACTGATGTCGATGTCTGCATTATCGGCGGCGGACCGGCCGGGATGGTCGCGGGATTGCTGTTCGCGCGCGCGGGCCTGAAGACGATCGTGCTGGAGAAGCACAAGGATTTCCTGCGCGATTTTCGCGGCGACACCGTCCATCCATCGACCTTGCGCATCTTCAGTGAGCTGGGGCTGCTCGACGAGTTGCTCCAGCGCCCGCATCAGAAGGTCGAGCGCCTGGGTGCGCGGATCGCCGGACGCGACATGCAGATCGTCGATCTGACGCATCTTCATGTTCCGGCGCCCTACATCGCCTTGATGCCGCAATGGGACTTTCTCGATTTCGTCGCCGATGCCGCACGACGATATCCGGCGTTCGACTTGCGTCAGAGTTGCGAAGGTGCCGAGTTGATCGAGGAGGGCGGACGCGTGATCGGGGTCAGGACGGCCGACGGCCAGGAGATCCGTGCGCGGCTGACCATCGCCGCCGACGGGCGCGATTCACGGCACCGCGACGGCTTGCCCGCCACCCAGATCGGCGCGCCGATGGACGTATTCTGGTTTCGCATCCCCAAGATCGCGCGGCCCGAGAACGACACGATGGGGGTGTTCGATACCGGCATCCTGTTCGTGCTGATCGATCGCGGCGATTATTATCAATGCGCCTTCGTCTTTCCCAAGGGCGGCGCCGAGAAGATCCGGGCCGAGGGACTCGATGCCTTCCGCGATCGGGTGCGCGCGATCGGACCGGAAAACGCGACGGTCGATCAGGGCGTGACCAGTTGGGACGACGTCAAGCTGCTCACCGTGACGGTTGATCGTTTGGAGAAGTGGGACCGGCCGGGCCTGCTCGTGATCGGCGATGCCGCGCACGCAATGTCGCCGATCGGCGGCGTCGGAATCAATCTGGCGGTGCAGGATGCGGTCGCGGCCGCCAATATTCTTGCCGCGCCGATGGCGGCGGGCGATGACCCCGACCCCTTGCTGCACGAGGTCCACGACCGTCGTATCCGCGCGGTCAAGCTAACCCAGGGGATGCAGAAGATGGTGCAGGACACGATCATCGCGCCGTTGCTGTCGAACAGCGAACCGCTCGACGGCCCCCCGCTCGCGGCGAAATTGCTCGACCGCATTCCGCTGCTGCGCCGCATTCCCGCACAAATCATCGGCATGGGTTTCCGACCGGAACATGTTCGGTCGCCCGAAGCCAAAGCGTGATTGTCCCACCCATGAAGGGGCGCTCGCTGACCTTAGACCGGGATGGCGCAGAGCTTTGGGAGGGCGCGGCGAGCCGGCATCTTTTCGCAATCATGCAGGCGGTCGAGAGCCAGCCTGCCGATCATGCCGGCATCCGCCTGACCGATATTCCGGCGCTGACCGATCTGCTCGACTCTCGAGGAGCTATCGGCGCGCTGGTGGCGCGGCACCTCGGCGCTAGGACGCGACCGGTGCGGATGATCCTGTTCGACAAGTCGACCGCCACCAATTGAGCGCTCGGCTGGCACCAGGATCGTACGATCGTCGTCCGGAATCGGGTCGAGGTGTCGGGCTTCGGGCCGTGGACGACCAAGGCGGGATTGCTCCACGTCGCGCCGCCGATCGATCTGCTCGAGCGGATGATGACGATCCGTATCCATCTCGATCGGGTGCCGGAGAGCAATGCGCCGCTGCTGATCGCGCCGGGATCCCACATTCTTGGACGGGTCAGGGAAGCCGAAATCCCCGCTATGGTGGAGCGTCTGGGCATGCACCGCTGCCTGGCAGAGGCCAGCGACATCTGGGCCTATGCAACGCCGATCCTGCACGCCTCCGACGCCGCGCGCGAACCAGGCCGTCGGAGGGTATTGCAGGTCGATTATGCCGCCGAGCACCTGCCCGGCGGCTTGGAATGGCTAGGAATCTAGGCGCTTACGCCCAGGCGGCCATGCGCTTCTCGAGATTCTCGCGCACCGCTTCGAAGAACTGCTCGGTGGTCATCCACGCCTGATCGGGTCCGATCAGCAGCGCCAAATCCTTGGTCATCTTGCCGCTCTCGACGGTCTCGATGCAGACCTTTTCGAGTTCCTCGGCGAAGCGCGTCACGTCGGGCGTACCGTCGAACTTGCCGCGATATTTGAGGCCGCCGGTCCAGGCGAAGATCGACGCGATCGGGTTGGTCGAGGTCGCCTTGCCCTGCTGGTGCTGGCGATAGTGGCGCGTGACGGTGCCGTGCGCGGCTTCGGCCTCGACGGTCTTGCCGTCGGGCGAGAGCAGGACCGAGGTCATGAGACCCAGCGAACCGAAGCCCTGCGCGACCTGGTCCGACTGGACGTCGCCGTCGTAATTCTTGCAGGCCCAGACGAACTCGCCGCTCCACTTGAGCGCCGAGGCGACCATGTCGTCGATCAGGCGGTGCTCGTAGACGATGCCCGCTTCCTTGAACTTGTCGGCGAACTCGGCCTCGAACACTTCCTGGAACAGATCCTTGAAGCGGCCGTCATAGGCCTTGAGGATGGTGTTCTTGGTCGACAGGTACACCGGCCACTTGAGATTGAGGCCGTAATGCATCGAGGCGCGGGCGAAATCGCGGATCGAATCGTCGAGATTGTACATGCCCATCGCGACGCCCGACGAGGGGAATTGGAACACTTCCTCCTCGATCCTGTCGCCATTGTCGCCGACCCAGGTCATGGTCAGCTTGCCCGGGCCGGGGACGCGGAAATCGGTCGCGCGATACTGGTCGCCGAACGCGTGACGGCCGACCACGATCGGTTTGGTCCAGCCGGGGATCAGGCGCGGCACGTTGGAGATCACGATC
Organism: Sphingomonas sp.; assembly: GCF_024508665.1. Classification (GTDB taxonomy): domain Bacteria; phylum Pseudomonadota; class Alphaproteobacteria; order Sphingomonadales; family Sphingomonadaceae; genus Sphingomonas. The sequence continues at coordinate 253,212 of NZ_JANINP010000004.1, read as the reverse complement.
GGCTCACGGAAAACGACGCCGCCCAGGATGTTGCGGATCGTGCCGTTGGGCGACTTCCACATCTTCTTGAGGCCGAATTCCTCGACGCGCGCCTCGTCCGGGGTGATCGTGGCGCACTTCACGCCGACGCCGTATTTCTGGATCGCCTTGGCGCTGTCGACGGTGACCTTGTCGTCGGTCGCGTCGCGATGTTCGATGCCGAGGTCGTAATAATCGAGGTCGATGTCGAGATACGGCTTGATCAGGCGCTCACGGATCCATTCCCAGATGATCCGCGTCATTTCGTCGCCGTCGATCTCCACGACGGGCGTCTTCACCTTGATCTTCGCCATATCCGCTTTCCTGATGGGGGTTTTCGGTCGGGCCTCTAGGGTGAAGCGGGGAGGGGGGTCAAGCACCGTCCCCGCGTACCGCCTCGGGAGCCTGACTCGCTTGGCGCGCATTGTACCGCACAGGCAACACGGTTAGACGACGCCCCATGCCTTCACTCGATCCGCCGGAAATCGGCACGACCACCGTCAAGTGGCGCTTTCCGGCAATGCACCCGGAAGGGCGGCGCTATGTCATTATCGCGGCCGTCGCGACATTGCTGTCGCTGCTCATCTGGAAAGTCCTGTTCTGGCCGCTGGCGTTCCTGACGCTGGGCGTGGCCGCTTTCTTCCGCGATCCCATCCGCGTGACGCCGCGCGACGACAGCCTGGTGATCGCGCCTGCCGACGGGCTGGTGACGATGATCCAGCCGGTGGTGCCGCCCGCCGAACTCGACATATTGGGTACGGCGCCGCTGATCCGCGTCTCGATCTTCATGAGCGTGTTCGACGTCCATGTGAACCGCACGCCGATCCAGGGAATCATCCGCCGCGTCGTCTATATTTCGGGCAAGTTCCTCAATGCCGACCTCGACAAGGCGAGTGAAGAGAATGAGCGTCAGCACCTCGTCGTCGAGGGCAAGGATGGCCGGTTGATCGGGTTCACCCAGATCGCGGGCCTCGTGGCCCGTCGAATCGTCGCCTTCGTCAAGGAAGGCGACATGGTCGCGCCCGGCCAGCGCATCGGACTGATCCGCTTCGGCAGCAGGGTGGACGTATTCCTGCCAGCCGATACCGCCTGCCAGGTCATCCTTGGCCAGCGCACCATCGCGGGCGAGACGATCATCGGCCGGATTGGCGGCGAGACGATGAGCGGCGTCACCCAGTGAGACCGCCGCGTCCGCGACGCCTGCGACGGCCGACCACTGGCCTGCCGCTGCGCACGATCGCGCCCAACGCGCTGACTGCCTTGGCGCTGAGCTCGGGGCTGACGGGCGTGCGCTTCGCCATCGCCGGCGACTGGCAGATGGCGGTGGTGATGATCCTCGCCGCGAGCGCGCTTGACGGCGTCGACGGACAGGTCGCGCGGATGCTGCGCGGGACGAGCCGGTTCGGCGCCGAACTCGATTCGCTCAGTGATGCCATCTCGTTCGGGGTAGCGCCGGCGCTGATCCTTTATCTCTGGTCGCTCACCGACGCGCCACGCTTCGGCTGGATATGCGCCTTGCTGTTCGCGGTGTTTTGCGCGTTGCGGCTGGCGCGGTTCAATGCCCAGATCGATGCCACTGAACAGCCGCGTAAGGCTGCCGGCTATTTGACCGGTATTCCAGCGCCCGCTGGGGCGATCGGTGCGATGCTGCCGCTCTATCTATGGTTTATCACTGGAGAGCCCTGGCTGCGCTCGCCCTGGCTGGTGGCGCCATGGATGGCCTTTATTGCGTTCCTGATGATCTCGAGCATCGCGACGTACGGCTGGTCGTCGCTCAGGTTGAGGCGTAACATCCGCTTTGAGGCGTTGGCAGTAATCGTCGCGATCGGGGCGGCATTGGTTTCCGCGCCATGGCCGACATTGGCTGGAATTTGCCTGGTCTATCTCGCGCTGATCCCGTTCAGCGCGCGCAATTACGCGCGGATCAGGCGGCAGCGCGCCAATATGTCGGCTGGGCCGAAACCGGCCGCACCGTTACCCTGATCGTCGCCGCGGCGTGACGCGGCGGTAGCGGCGGAACAATCGATGCACGATTCTTGCCGGCAAGCGCGGCCTGAATGCTCGGCAATGCCGGGACGACGGTCGAATAAATGGTCGCGCCTGCCGCGAGTAGTGCACCGGCGAACATCAGGACGGCAACGAGCGTGAACATTGCGACTTCCCCTTTGGGCGGACCGCGATCCGTGTTGAACCAACCCTCGGTCGATTCAGATGTTCCGCGTCCTGTGGATGATCGCTGTATGTTCTGTTGATGTTCCTATCGTCAAGCGAAAAAGAGAACATAGAGTGAATATTATGGGTGACGCCGAGGTTCGGCCATCACAAAGCCTTTGCATGCTGGCCAACCGATGCCCTCAGGCCGGCGAACGGTTACCCGATCTTGGCTCGATCGTTTCGTCTCGTCGCTCGTGCCGGAACCTGACCGGCAAATCGATCCAGTCTCGCAAGCTGCGCGGTTGGTCGACCTCGGCCAGGCCAGTCTCCGGCCACTCATTTTGCGCGGGGAGCCACGCTGTCCCGAACAGGCGATCCCAGAGTGTCGTGAATGCCCCGAAGTTCTTGTCGAAATGCTTTTCTTCGAGCGAATGATGGATTCGGTGGAATCGATTGTCGCAGAAAAACACGCGCAACGGTCCCAGGGTGATCCGGGTCGGCGAGTGAATGAAGGACGCGTGAAGCTGAAGGATGATCAGCATCGCCGGAATGGTGGGGCCGGTGTCCGCCATGATCAGGCTCGCCGGCAACACCAGGAATATAGCCTGGAAGATCGGCTCGCTGACATGGTGAAAGGAATTGACCGCGTTCAGTTCCCTGATCGAGTGATGCACCGCGTGAAACCGCCAGGCGAGCGCGTGCTGGGCGCGATGGAACCAATAAAAGAAGAAGTCATAGACCAATGCGCCGGCGATAGGCGCCAAGACTATCGATAGGATGCCAGCCCAACTGAAGGACAGGGGTATCGTTACGAGTGGCGTGATCCCGATCGAGACCCAAAGATTATGTAGAGATTTGAAGACGATCAGATTGAACGGGACGTAGAACGCCCAGATCGCCAGCCCAACCCATCTCCGGCTCAGCGACTGCCTTTCGCGCGGAAATACAAGTTCGAGTACCGTCATCACCGAAAGGCTGAAGGCGGTGACGATCACCATTGGGCGCGCTTCGGCCCACAAAGTCGCGAGCAACGCCATTATCGTGGGCATCGGCTGGCAGCGTCGACAGTCGCGCAGGCATATGCGGTTCCGGCTTGCGGCTTTGAAACGAACATATGCGGGCTCTCGGGTGTGGTAGCCGCAATTACGGCTTCGTGATTACCAATTGGTTGCGATCGCGCGGGCGTTGGCGCCCGTTCCATGAAATCCAGGCGCCGATCGCGCTGCTGTATTCAGAAACATCTGGCGCCGTATCCTTCCTAAGGCAGGCCTCCAGCGCCTTTCCGCTTCGCGTCATCGAGAACGTAGACGTCGTAGCTTTCGTCCGTGACCGCCGGCGCAAAACGCGCGATCCGCACCGTCGCGGCGAGGAACTCTCGAACTTCCTTCGGATCGATCCGTAGCGGCCCGTAATATCCGCGATCGCGCTCACCCGCGATGATATTGGGGCCTAGACGTTCCGCGAGTACGATAACGATCGGCCGATGGGTCCGTGCGTGCAGATCCTGCGCGGTCGATAGGATCGTCTTGATCGACATGGTCGATATCGCGCTGTGCGAAAATATTATCGTGTTACCAAAACGATGTTCGCGGACGAAATAGATAGGGTTGCTGACATAATATGGGAGGGCTTCGACCATGGTGTCCGGATCGCCCATGACGATTGCGCTGCGAAGGCCAGGACGCGCCAGCAGGGCTGCCAGGTCACGGCTGCGGCTTTCGGGAATGCCGCTGGCAATTCCGCTGAATATGAGAACGCTATTGTACACCTGGAGTGCCAGCATCGCCATGAACGCTATCCCGCCTATCGTCGGTCTGTCCGGCGTCTCCGTCGGCCGCTTGTCTTCCGCGATCCAGACCATCGCTAGCAGGAATGCAATGAACAGCGACTGGTGCCGGTAATAGCCCGGATAGATCGTCTGGAAGACGAGCTCTAGCCCGACCAAGGCCGCCGCCGACGCGATCATCGCGCCGGGCGACGACCGCAAGCTTGCGATGCTGAGGATCAGCAGAATCGGCAGCAGGACGACCACCGGGACCAGACTGCGCATGTCCGCGGGCATCAGTTCGTCGAAATAGGGTCCGACATTCTCTACGAGCGAGATCAGGAATCCTGCGGTGCCGGATCGCCCCGGGGGCAGCATGGCGGCGGTGTCCACCGGCGGGTAGACCTGCCAGGCGCAGATTGCCGTGCCGATGAGGACGAGTGCCACTGCCGCAAAGAAGCTCGGCCACGACAGGCGATTGTTTTCGGGCCGTTGCTGGACGAGCTCCACGAACCAGAAAACCAGGAAGGCGCCGGCGAGGACGACCGAATGCACGTTCGTGTTGCACAGCAGGAACAACAGCGCCCCAATCGCCCCGGGCCGGTCGCGATAGCGCGGCCACGCCCAAGCCACCGCGAACAGGATGAGCATGCTGATCCCGTAATTGCGTGCGACCGCTACATATTCATATGTCGAAAACGCCCCGAAAAGCGCCAACGCCAGCAAGAGTGGACGAAACGGCGCCTTGAACGCGAGCAAGGCCGATGCCGCTGCGCCGATCGCAAAAGCGACAATGGGAAGTACGATAGGGTGCGGATAGATCGAAAGCGCGCCACGAAGAGTGATGTGCCAAAGCGCCGGATGGCCGAAACCGCGAATCTGGACGATCATGTCGGCAAGGCTGTGTCCGCGTTCGGCAAAGCTCAGTGCCCGGATTTCATCGCGCCACATTACGTGATGGGTAGCCGCGAAGGCGGCGAGGGTGAGCCACACGCACCAGAAGATGCCTCGAAGCAGGAGGGGCGTTGCCGCCTGGCGGTGCGAGGATGTCGGCTGCATGATCGCTATCAACCCTTATCGGAACAGCGTGCACGCTGGCCGCAGGACGCGTTGACATGGCATGATTAACGCTGCGTAAAGGTTGCCGTTGAGTAGCGGCTCCGCGGAGGTGGCTACCGCACCTGTCCGCGCCACTTGCCTTTGCTCGAACTTTGGACTAGGGCGCGCCCCTCAAACCCGCATGGGAAGCATCATAACCCGGTGCCGAGACTTCTCGGTTCCCGCTTCCCAGAGGCTCAACCGGAAGGAGTTATCCCTATGGCGGCACCTGTCGTCACCATGCAGCAATTGCTCGAAACGGGCGCGCATTTCGGCCACCAGACGCACCGCTGGAACCCGAAGATGAAGCCGTATCTGTTCGGCGACCGCAACGGCGTCCATATCATCGACCTGTCGCAGACCGTGCCGCTGTTCGCGCGCGCGCTCGAATTCGTCAGCTCGTCGGTCGCGTCGGGCGGCAAGGTCCTGTTCGTCGGCACCAAGCGTCAGGCGCAGGAGCCGATCGCCGACGCCGCGCGTCGCGCCGGCCAGCATTTCGTCAACCATCGCTGGCTGGGCGGCATGCTCACCAACTGGAAGACGATCTCCAACTCGATCAAGCGCCTCAAGAGCCTGGAAGAGCAGCTTTCGGGCGACACGCACGGCCTGACCAAGAAGGAAGTGCTGCAGCTCACCCGCGAGAAGGACAAGCTCGAGCTCTCGCTCGGCGGCATCCGCGACATGGGCGGCGTTCCCGACGTGATGTTCGTGATCGACGCCAACAAGGAAGAGCTGGCGATCAAGGAAGCCAATACGCTGGGTATCCCCGTCGTCGCGATCCTCGATTCGAACGTCTCGCCCGACGGCATCGCTTTCCCGGTTCCGGCCAATGACGACGCCGCGCGCGCGATCCGCCTCTATTGCGAGGCGGTCGCCATCGCCGCGACCCGTGGCGGCCAGCAGCGTCAGGCCAACGCCGGCGTCGATCTGGGTGCCCAGGTCGAAGCCCCGGTCGAGGAAGCGCTGAACGCGGAGCCGATCGTCGGTGACGAAGCCCAGCAGGCCGATATGGCCGCCGAGGCCGAGCGCCAGATCGACGCGTAATCCGTCGCCGAACCGTCATGCGGGCGGGGTAGGGCGACGACGCCCCGCCTCGCCCGCAACCACATTCTGACTAGAAGGACTGAGAACATGGCCGAGATCACGGCAGCAATGGTCAAGGACCTGCGCGAGAAGAGCGGCGCAGGCATGATGGACTGCAAGAAGGCGCTGGGCGAAGCCGGCGGTGACATGGACGCCGCAATGGATTGGCTGCGCACAAAGGGCCTCGCCGCCGCCGCCAAGAAGTCGAGCCGTACCGCGGCCGAGGGTCTGGTCGGCGTCGAGGTTCAGGGCACCAAGGGCGCCGCGGTCGAAGTTAATTCCGAAACCGACTTCGTCGCCAAGAACGATCAGTTCCAGACCTTCGTTCGCGATGTTACCTCGGTCGCGCTCGAGCTGGGCGATGATATCGCGACGATCAAGGCGGCACCGCTTGGTGGCAAGACCGTCGAGGAAGTGCTGACCAACAACATTGCGACGATCGGCGAGAACCAGACGCTGCGCCGCGCGAAGAAGCTCGAAGTGTCGAAGGGCGCGGTCGTGTCCTACGTCCACAACGCGCAGGCGCCGGGCCTCGGCAAGATCGGCGTGCTCGTCGCGCTCGAGAGCGAGGCTCCGGCCGACAAGCTCGAGGCGCTCGGCAAGCAGCTGGCGATGCATATCGCGGCGGCCTTCCCGCTCGCGCTCAACGAGGAAGACCTCGACCCGGCAGTGATCGAGCGCGAGCGCGCGATCGCCCAGGAAAAGGCGTCCGAGAGCGGCAAGCCCGCCGACATCGTCGCCAAGATGGTCGACGGCGCGATCGCCAAGTACCGCAAGGAGAATGCCCTGGTCAGCCAGCTGTTCGTGATGGACGGCAAGACCAAGATCTCCGACGTGGTCGCCGCGGCGGCCAAGGAAGCCGGCTCGCCAATCACGCTGAAGGACTATGTCCGCTTCCAGCTCGGCGAAGGCATCGAGAAGGAGGAATCGGACTTCGCGGCGGAAGTCGCGGCGGCCTCCGGCGTCCCGCAGCCGGCCTGATCCGACGACTCGAATGAACAAGGGGCCGCGTCGCGAGGCGCGGCCCTTTTTCGTATCCGCTATCCGCTTGGCTTCGGGGCATGACGCCCCTAAGGTCCGCGCCACTTCACGACCCGAAGGTGTAGATGTCCAGCCCCGCCTATAAACGCATCCTCCTGAAACTCTCGGGCGAGGTCCTGATGGGGGAGGGGGGATTGGCGATAGATCCCGAGGTCACCGCGCGTGTTGCCGGCGAGATCAAGGACGCCAGGCAAGCGGGGCATGAGCTCTGCGTCGTGGTCGGCGGCGGCAACATCTTCCGCGGACTATCGGCGGCAGCAAAAGGCATCGAGCGGGCGACCGCCGATTATATGGGCATGCTGGCGACGGTGATGAACGCGCTGGCGGTGCAGAACGCGCTCGAGCAAATCGGCGTCGATACGCGAGTGCAATCCGCGATCCCGATGCAATCGGTATGCGAACCGTTCATTCGTCGCCGCGCGGTGCGCCATCTCGAAAAAGGCCGCGTGGTGATCTTCGCCGCCGGCGTCGGCTCGCCTTTCTTCACGACCGACAGTGGCGCAGCCCTGCGCGCAGCCGAGATGAATTGCGACGCATTGTTCAAGGGCACCTCGGTCGATGGCGTTTACAATGCCGATCCCAAGAAGGACCCGGCTGCAAAGCGTTATGAGACCGTCAGTTACGACACGGTGCTCGCAGACAATCTGAAAGTCATGGACGCAAGCGCGATAGCCTTGTGCCGCGACAACAATATTCCGATCGTGGTGTTCAACATCCGCGAGCCGGGCAATCTCGCCTCGGTGTTGCGTGGAGAGGGCGTCTCGACGGTGGTGCAGAAGGAAGGATGACACATGGCCGCCTATGACAAGGCCGATCTCGAGCGCCGCATGGCCGGCGCGGTCGAAGCGCTGAAGCACGATCTCGGCGGGTTGCGGACCGGCCGCGCGTCGACCGCTTTGCTCGATCCCGTGACGGTCGAAGTGTACGGATCGCACATGCCGCTCAACCAGGTCGCGACCGTGTCGGCGCCCGAGCCGCGCATGCTGTCGGTGCAGGTGTGGGACAAGTCGAATATCGGTCCGGTCGAAAAGGCCATCCGCTCGGCTGGTCTTGGCCTCAATCCCATCAATGACGGCAATACGTTGCGCCTGCCGATCCCGGATCTGACCGAAGAGCGCCGCAAGGAGCTCGCCAAGCTGGCCGGACAATATGCCGAAAAGGCGCGCATCGCCGCCCGCAACGTCCGGCGTGACGGGATGGATTCGCTCAAGACGGACGAGAAGAAGGGCGTGTTCTCGGAGGATGAGCGCAAGCGCCACGAGACCGAGGTGCAGAAGCTGACCGACAGCACGATCGCCGATATCGATGCTGCGGCGACGGCCAAGGAAAAGGAAATCCTGGGCCAGTGAAGCCTGCTGCCGCCACCGATCTGGCGCCGGCCGCGGCGACCGTGGCGTTGCCGCGTCACGTCGCGATCATCATGGACGGCAATGGCCGCTGGGCGAAGAAGCGCCATTTGCCGCGCCTCGCCGGGCACAAGATGGGCGTGGAGGCAGTCCGCAAGGTCACCCGCGCCGGCCGCGCGATGGGGATCGAGGCGATGACGCTCTATGCGTTCTCGTCGGAGAATTGGCGGCGTCCCGAAGAGGAAGTCGGCGACCTGATGGGTTTGCTGCGGCATTTCATCCGCAGCGATCTCGACGAACTGGTCCGCGAGAATGTGCGGCTGCGGGTGATCGGCGATTACCGCCGCTTCTCCCCCGATCTGGTTGCGATGATCGACGATGCGACCGGGCGCACCTCGGCCAATACCGGTCCATTGCTGGCAATCGCGCTGAACTACGGATCGCAAGCCGAGCTCGCGGGTGTAGCCCAGGAACTGGCGCGTCGCGTCCGCGACGGCGCCATGGCGATCGAGGATATCGATACTCAGGCGATCGAAAACCTGCTCGATACGCACGATCTGCCGCCGCTCGATTTGTTGATCCGCACCTCGGGCGAGCAGCGGCTGTCGAACTTCCTGTTGTGGCAGGCTGCCTATGCCGAGTTGCTCTTCGTCGACACGTTATGGCCCGATTTTGATGCCGAAACGTTGAGCCAGGCGATCGCCGCCTTCGGGCGGCGCCAACGTCGTTTCGGAGGCCTGTGAGCGACCGTCCCGCGCGCTCGTCGAAGCGCCCGCCCGAATTGCTGACCCGTACGGCGGTGGGCTTGGGCCTGATGGCGCTCGCGCTCGCCGCGATCGTGCTCGGCCATTGGATATTCTGGCTGGTAGTGTCTGCGATGACGATGGTCATGATCGCCGAATGGGCCGACTTGGTCGGCGCTACGGCCAAAGACAAACGCGGCGCGATGCTGACCCTGGTCGTCCCGCTGACGGTGATGTCGCCCGCAGCGTGGGGGCCCGGCTGGTTCGCCTTGGGGATTGTCGGCGCGGCGGCGGTGTTCGTCGCCGCGGTGTTCAAGCCCCGGGCGCTGGGGCTAGGCATGATCTATGTCGGCGTGCCGGTCCTGGCGCTGTTGGTGATCCGGGAAAATCGCGAATTCGGGCTGATCTATACACTTTGGACGTTGGCACTGGTCTGGATGTGCGACATCGGCGCCTATTTCGCCGGCAAATATATCGGTGGCCCGAAACTCGCCCCGACGGTCAGTCCCAACAAGACCTGGGCCGGACTGATCGGTGGCATTGCCCTGGCGACGGTATTCGGCTGGTTTCTCCATTGGCAATTCGGCCTGGCGGTTCGCCTGACGCTCGCGACTCCGTTCCTGGCATTGCTGGCTCAGGGTGGCGATCTGTTCGAAAGCTGGCTTAAACGCCGCGCCGGCGCGAAGGACAGCGGAACCTTGTTCCCTGGCCATGGCGGCGTGCTAGACCGGCTCGACGGGCTAGTGCCGGTGGCGCCGGTAGCAGCCTTTCTGGTCGTCATCGTTCCCCTCCTTTACGTCTGGCATTGATGAAGACAGTCACTATTCTGGGCGCGACCGGTTCGGTCGGTACATCGACGCTCGACCTGATCGAGCGTGAACCGGATCGCTTCAAGGTTCGCGCGCTGACCGCCAATTGCGACGTCGAGAAGCTCGCCGCGGCGGCGCGGCGGACTGGGGCCGAATTGGCGGTGGTCGCCGACGAAACTTGCCTGCCGGCGCTACGCGACGCGTTACGCCATACCGACACCGAGGTAGCGGGCGGTGCGCAAGCAATATGCGATACGGCGCGGTTGGGGGCCGATCTTACCGTCGGGGCGATCGTCGGATGCGCCGGGCTGCGTCCGGTGATGGCAGCGGTGGAACAGGGCGGCACTGTCGTGATCGCCAACAAGGAACCCTTGGTGTCGGCGGGAGAATTGGTGCTCGACGCCGCGCGGCGTTTCGGTGCGACGCTGCTGCCCGCCGATTCCGAGCATAATGCGATCTTTCAATGTTTCGATCCCGCCCAGGCGAAGCATGTTCGCCGCATCATCCTGACCGCGAGCGGAGGTCCATTCCGCGACTGGAGCCTGGATCGCATGCGCAACGTCACGCCACAACAGGCGGTCGCGCATCCCAATTGGACGATGGGCGCCAAGATCTCGGTCGATTCGGCGACGCTGATGAACAAGGGGCTCGAACTGATCGAGGCCGCGCGGCTGTTCCCGGTCGATGCCGACCGTATCGAGATCATCGTGCATCGGCAGTCGCTGATTCATTCTCTGGTCGAATATGCTGACGGATCGGTCCTTGCGCAGCTGGGACCCGCCGATATGCGCACGCCGATCGCCTATTGCCTTGCCTGGCCCGAACGGATGGCGACGCCAATGGCGCCACTCGATCTGGTCGCGATCGGCAGGTTGGATTTCGAAGCGCCGGACGAGGCGCGCTTCCCGGCCCTGACGCTGGCCCGGCACTCGCTGGAGACAGGCGGGGCTCGTCCCGCGATCCTCAACGCTGCGAACGAGGTTGCGGTGGCGGCGTTTCTGGCGGGCCGTATCGGGTTCCTCGAAATTGCCGCAATCGTCGGCGATACGCTCGACCGCTACGACCCGCCCGCGCCCGAGACACTGGACGACGTACTGGCTATAGACGATGAAGCGCGTACCATCGCGGGCGAGCGTGTAGAGGATTGCGTTACCTGATGCAGAGTCCCAGCCTGATCCTGTACATTGTCGGCTTCGCGCTGTTGCTGGGGCCGCTCGTGTTCTTCCACGAGCTTGGCCATTATCTCGCCGCGCGGCTGTTCGGCATCAAGTCGGAAGTATTTTCGATCGGGTTCGGCCGGGAAATCACTGGCTGGACCGACAAACGCGGCACCCGCTGGAAGCTGAGCTGGATCCCGCTTGGCGGCTATGTCCGCTTCGCCGGCGACATGAATCCTGCCAGCCAGCCGGATCCCGCCTGGCTGGCGCTACCCCCGGCTGAGCGCGCTCGCACCTTCCAGGCCAAGCCATTGTGGCAGCGCGCGATCGTCGTACTGGCCGGGCCGGTAACCAATTTCTTCCTGGCTTTGCTAATCCTGACGGGGTTTGCGCTGGCCTATGGCGACAATCGCACACCCTCGACGGTAGCCGGGGTCGAGGCGGGGAGCGCCGCTGCGGCGGCCGGCCTTAAAGCCGGGGACAGGATCACCGCGCTGGGTGGACGCCCGGTCGAGACGTTCGAGGATTTGGCCTATTACGTCCAGCTGCGCGCGGGCGAGCGGGTCAGGATCGATTTCGACCGCGGCGGTGTCGCGATGGCGAGCGACACGGTCATCGGCAAGCGGCACGTCAAGGACAAGTTCGGCAACGAAGGCGATATCGGGATGCTGGGGGTGCACGCTGCCCAGCCGGTTTTCGTGCGAGTCGGCGTGCTGCAGGCACCGGGTGTCGCGTCCAGAGAGCTTTGGGCGCTGGTCCGGCAGACCGGGCAGGGGCTTGGCCAGCTGATCAGCGGGCGGCGGCCGATAAAGGACATGTCCGGTGTCGTAGGCATGGTGAAATTCTCCGGCGAGCAGCTCAGCATGGGATGGCCGGACTTCATCTGGCTGGTCGCTATCATCTCCATTAATTTGGGGTTCATCAATCTCTTGCCAGTCCCCATGCTCGACGGAGGGCATTTGCTGTTCTACGCGATAGAGGCTGTGCGGCGGCGTCCGGTGACGCCGGCGATCCAGGAATGGGCTTTTCGCGGTGGGCTGGCGGCGATCCTGTGCTTGTTCCTGATCGTGACGTTCAACGACCTGGGCAAGGTGGGCTTGTGGCAGCATCTCGCCGGGTTGATCGGCTGAAGCGGTTAGGGCAGGGCGGGCGCGCCCGTAAATCACGCGACGGCAATGTCTCCGGCTGGGGTGGAATAGTGAAAGTTATCAATACGTCGAAGTTCGGAACGCGCGCCGTAACGGTGCTGCTCGCGGGGACAATGCTCTCGGGGGTCCCGGTCGCTGCTGCCGCCCAGACCGCGGCCCAGCCCGCTCCGGCGCCCGCCGCCGCGGCACCGCAGACCCCTCCTGGCGCGCCCCAGACCGCGCCAGCCGCGCCGACATCGCCGGCGGTGGCGCCGCAGCGGGTGATCCGTTCGCTCCGCGTCGAAGGGTCGCAGCGTATCGAGCCGGAAACAGTGCTGTCCTACACCAAGCTGCGCGTGGGCCAGGCCTATACCAATGAAACGCTCGACCAGGCGCTGCGCGACCTGCTCGCCAGCGACCTTTTCGCCGACGTGTCGATCGCCGGCGTCGAGACCGGAGAGATCGCGATCCGCATCCGCGAGAATCCGATCATCAACCGCGTGATCCTGGAGGGGAACAAGACCCTCAAGTCCGACAAGATCACCAAGGAAATCAAGCTTGCACCGCGCCAGATCTTCACGCGTACCGCGGTGCGCCAGGACGTCGCGCGGATCGTCGAGCTTTATCGTCGCCAGGGCCGCTTTGCTGCGCGGATCGAGCCGAAGATGGTCAGCCTGGACCAGAATCGCGTCGACGTCGTGTTCGAGATCGATGAGGGGCCAAAGAGCAAGGTCCGCGCGATCAACATAATCGGCAACAACGTCTTTTCCGATGGCAAGCTCCGCGAGCAGATGGTCACCAAGCAGGCGCGGCTGACGCGCTTCATGTCGTCCAACACGTCCTACGACCAGGATCGGCTGGCGTACGACCAGCAGAAGCTGCGCCAATTCTACCTGACGCAAGGGTATGCGGATTTCCGCGTGACCTCGGCGGTCGCGGAGCTGACTCCGGACAAGAAGAACTTCATCATCACCTATGTGGTGGAAGAAGGCCCGCGCTACAAATTCGGCAATGTCACTGTCGACAGCGACATCCGTGATTTCGACAACAACAAGCTTGCGGCGGGCCTCGGGATCAACAAGGGCGACTGGTATAATGCCAAGCGCGTCGAGGATTCGGTCGACCGTCTGAACGAGACCGCCGGTTTGTTCGGTTACGCGTTCACCGATGTGAACCCTGAGTTCAATCGCGACCCCGACAAGCTGACCATGTCGATCAATTTCCACATCGCGGAAGCCAAGCGCTCGTACATCGAGAAGATCGACATCACCGGCAATCGCAACACCCAGGATAAGGTCGTTCGCCGCGAAATCCGCCTGGCGGAAGGCGATGCGTTCAACAGTTTCCAGGTCAAGCGCTCGCAGGACCGCATCAACTCGCTGGGCTTCTTCCAGGACAAGTTCGAGATCAAGCAGGAGCAGGGCTCGGCGCCCGATCGCGTCGTGCTCAATGCGAATGTCGAGGAAAAGGCCACAGGCGAATTGTCGCTATCGGCCGGCTATTCGAGCCTCGAGCGGTTCATCATCCAGGCCGGCATCACGCAGCGCAATTTCAGGGGCAAGGGGCAGGAGCTCCGCGCCAATGTCGACTATTCGGTCTATTCGAAGTCGGTCTCGCTCGGCTTCACCGAACCGTATCTGTTCAATAAGAACGTCGCGGTCGGCGTCGACATCTTCCGCCGCGACTACAACTCGTTCAATTATCTCGGCGACCAGCGTCAGACGACTTATTCGCAGGTCTCGACCGGCTTCCAGGTCCGCACCGGCGTGCCGATCACCGAATATTGGTCGCTGTCCGCCCGATACGGGTTGACCTATGACGAAGTCGGACTGGACAAGGCGACCTATTATTCGGACACGAACGCAGACGGTATTCCCGATACGTGCGATCCCCTCAAGGCGGGGCGTTATCTGTGCGACGCGATCGGCAATCGTTTGTCGTCCGTACTCGGCTATTCGTTGGTCTATGACAGCCTCAACAGCCGTCTGAGGCCGACCGCGGGCAAGCGCTTGGTGCTGAGCCAGGACTTTGCCGGGCTCGGCGGCGACGTACGCTACGTCCGGTCGCGGATCGAAGCGTCGAAATACATCAACCTCGGCCACAACTGGATTTTCTCGGTCAATGGCGAGGCCGGTTACATCGCCAGCCTGGAGAAGAGCCGTGGCGCCGGCATCGACAAGGTGCGCATTACCGATCGCTTCTATCTCGGCGAGCCGCAGATTCGTGGCTTCGACATTCGCGGCGTCGGCCCGCGCGTCCGGCGTATCAATTACCTCAACACGACCGACTCGAATGGTGTCGTGACTGCGCAGACGCTCGATCCCGACAAGAAGAACTATATCGATGACGCCTTGGGCGGCCGGGCCTATTATCTCGTGCGGTTCGAGCTGCAGCCGCCGCTTTCGGGCGGTGCGCGCGAGCTGGGGCTTCGTCCGTCGATCTTCCTCGATGTCGGTGCCGTCTGGGGTGTAACCAGACCACAGCTGACGACGTTCCCGTCTCACGTCGATGCCAATGGAAAAACGATCTACGACCCGATCGTCACTCCGGTCCGCAACGGCTCGGGCCAATTACTCTATAGCTACACCGATTCCAGCGGCTCGGTTGTGTCGACGACCTGTGCAACCGGTATTCCGGACGCAAGCGGCAATTGCGTCGGCAGCACTGCCAACAATGCGCTGACCACCTCGGCCGGACCGTTCCTCGAGCAGTTCCTCGGTGACACGCCGCGGCCGCGCGTGTCGATCGGCTTCGGGGTCAACTGGAATTCGCCCTTCGGGCCGCTCCGCATCGACATCGCCAAGGCACTGCTGCACTCGCCCGGCGACGATACCAAACTCGTAACATTCAACGTAGGGACCCAATTCTGATGAAGAGCATGATCAAATATCTCGGGATCAGCGCCGTCGCGCTGACGACCGGCCTGGCGCTGGCGCCCACCGCCTCGGCGCAGTCCGTCGCCGTGGCCGACCCGCAGACCGCGATCCTGAAGACGACCGCGTTCACCAACGCGATCAACCAGATCAAGACCACCTACAAGACCGGGCTCGACCAGGCCGAAGCGATCCGCAAGGAACTCGCTCCGCTGGAGCAGGCGTTCGACGCCAACAAGGATGGCCAGCTCGACGATTCCGAGCTCGCCAAGCTGCGCGCGTCACCCAATTTCGCCTCGATCCAGCAGAAGGAGCAGCAGGCGTCGCAGGCGGAAATGCCGGCCTTGCGCGCCCGCGCTTATGCGATCGAGCAGATCTCGGCCAAGTTCCAGCAGGCCTATGCCACGGTCAAGACGACCAAGCGCGTCAGCCTGGTGATCCGTCCGGAAGCGGCGCTCGACTTCGACGCCAATGCCGACATCACCGACGACATCACCGCCGAACTCAACAAGCTGGTGACGACCGTCAGCATCACGCCGCCGGCCAATTGGCAGCCGGGTGGCAACGCTGCCGGTGCTCCGGCGGCGCCGCGCGGCAACCCGCCGGCGGGCGTCCCGGGCGCCGCGCTGCCCGCGACCCCGGCGCCTTCGACCGGCAAGAAGCCGTCCGGACGGTGAGCGAAGACGCGACGGCAGCCGCATCCATCGGTCCGCTCGATATCGGGCGGGTGATGGCGGCGCTGCCGCACCGCTACCCGATGCTGCTGGTCGATCGTGTCGAGGAATTGATCCTCGACCGGTCGATCGCGGCGATCAAGGCGGTGACGATCAACGAGAGCTTCTTCCAGGGACATTTCCCCGGACGGCCGATCATGCCCGGCGTGCTGATCGTCGAGGCGCTGGCACAGGCCGCCGGTGTCCTGGCGGTGGAGAGCCTGGGCCTGGCCGGTTCGGGCAAGCTCGTTTATTTCATGGCGATCGACGAGGCGAAGTTCAGGAAGCCGGTCGAACCCGGCGTGCTGCTCCGCCTGGAAGTCGAGTTCGTCCAGAAGCGCTCGTCTGTGTGCAAATTCGCCGGCCGGGCGCTGATCGACGGGCAATTGGCCGCCCAGGCGAACTTTACGGCGATGATCGCCGATCCGCCGGCGGCTTGACGCGGCGGCGCCCACGCGCCGCGCATCGTTGGGGACATTTTTCGAGAGAGTTGCGCCGGCGGACACCCTCTGCTAGGCGCCGCGGCTTCGCTGCCGGTCGGAAACCGGGAGCTTTCAAAAGGATTTCGCGACGTGAAGAAAGACACTCACCCCGATTACCACATGATCAAGGTCCAGATGACCGACGGCACCGTGTACGAGACCCGCTCCACCTGGGGCAAGGAAGGCGACACGATGACGCTCGAAATCGACCCCTTGTCGCATCCGGCCTGGACCGGTGGCCGCGGCCAGATGCTCGATGCGGGCGGTCAGGTGGCGCGCTTCAACAAGCGTTTCGGCGGGCTGTCGCTCACCAAGAAGTAAGCCGCGCCGCTTCGGCGGCTGCGTAGCGTTCGACGCCGCGTTCCTGCTGGGAGCGCGGCGTTTGCGTATCGGGCGAGCGCGGTGCTTAACGCCGTCTTAGGCATCGCGCGCATAGCATTTCCGTCATGGAAGCCAGGCAGATCAACATATCGGCGGAATTCGAACCCGCAGTGATGAACCGCCGGCGCGCGCCCCGCGCTCCGGTTTCGCTCGACGCCAAGCTGGGCAGGGGCGGGCTCGACCGCACTTTGTGTCGGGTGACCGATCTGTCGCCCCAAGGCGCACGCATCTCGACCTATTCCTCGCTCAAGAAGGACAGCGTGATCTGGCTGACGTTGCCCGGCGCCGGTCAGGTGGCGGCAACGGTGCGTTGGGCCGATGATTTCCAGGCTGGTTGCCTGTTCCACCGGCCACTGCCCGACCATTTGTACGAAGCACTGGTCGAGGTTGGCACGGTCTGAACCGGCTGGCGTTGCGTCCGGGAGGCGCAATACGCTCTATTACGTATCGAAAACGGCCGGAATCTGGTAACAAGTCGCTCGGATAATCCCATGCGTCGCACGCCAGGCATCTCGCTTTATCATCCTCCCGCCCGGAAACCGACGGTGATGCGGCGCTATGGTGCATTCGCCGGGATCGGACTGCTGGTTGGTTCTGTGGTGGGGCTGGGCCTCACTCAGATGCCGGTCGGCCAGGTCGCCGCCGTCACATCGACCACAGAGAAAGGCTGTGTCCAGCCGCGCCGCGCCGATGCCGCAAAGCGCTGTGATAGGCGGCAGCCACCCGATCGTTGTGCGCCGACGCCGCATTGCGATCGCGGTGCTGGCGAGCCGCGTTCGACGCGTCGCTAATCGATAAACGCCGCCAATTCGTCGGGCGAGCCGGTAGGAAATGCCTTTTTCAGATAGGTCAGGAACGCCGACACGCGCCCGCTCAGAAGCCGGGCAGACGGATAGAGTGCCCACAAACTGGTGTCGGGCTCGTCGACATCGGCCCATGCCACAAGCCGACCAGCCGCCAGGTCATGGCTCACCAGCGAAAGCGGCAAGCAAGCGGCACCGACTCCCTGCCGAACCGCGTTGCGGACCATTGCCATCGAGGACAGCGACAGGATCGGGTCGATCGCGATCGTCGACCGTTCGTTTGTCGTAGTCACGTTCCAGTTTCGCGCCAGATCGGCCGGCCCACGCACGACAGCCTGTACCGCCGCACCGGCGATGGGCCGAACAAAGGTGGGTGCTGCCACAACCACCTGCCTGTCCCGCAGGAAAACTCGCCCGATCAGGCTTTCATCGGGTCGTGGATTGACCCGTATGACCAGATCATAGCCCTCCTCGATCATGTCGACAGCGCGATCGTCGGTCGTGACTTCAAGCCGCACCTCGGGATAGTCCAGCGCGAAACCCGCAGCGAGGCTGCCCATCGCGACCTGCGAAAAGAGCGAAGGGGCACTGATCCGCAAGCGGCCGCGCGGCGCGTCACCCCCCGCTGCTATCGCCGCCGCGGTTTCGTTGAGCTCGGCCATCAGTCGCGCGGTCCGTTCATGGAGCGATCGTCCTTCTTCGGTGAGCTTTAGATCGCGGCCGCCGCGTTCGAACAGCCGCACTCCCAGCCCGGCCTCCAATTCCGACACCCGCCGGGAAAGGGTTGCCTTGGGGCGCGTGGCCGCCCGCGCGGCGCGTCCGAATCCGCCATGTTTGGCGACGAGGTTGAAATCGGCCAGCGCGAGAAGATCCATGTGTTCCACTCAGTAGACGGACTGTCCAGATATAAGGTCTATTGGCTCAATTGTGGATCACTAGTTTCGGAGGCGTCAATCATGACCCCTCAGGAGACACATCATGACCATTCTCGTTATCGGCGCGACCGGACGCGTCGGGCGCCATGTCGTCGATCAGCTCGTCAACCGCGGGGTCGCCGTGCGCGTGCTCACCCGCGACCCGTCGAAAGTCGATTTTCCTGCCGCGGTGGAGATCGCGCAAGGCGATCTGCTCGATATCGATGCGCTGCGCGCCGCGTTCACCGGCGTCGACGCCTTTTTCCTGCTTAACGCGGTAACCGGCGACGAATTCACCCAGGCGCTGATCACCCTCAACATCGCGCGCGAAATGTCGGTCGATCGCCTTGTCTATCTGTCGGTGATCCATGCCGATCGGTTCGTGAACGTGCCGCACTTTGCGGTGAAGTCCGGTGCCGAGCGGATGATCGAGCAGATGGGATTCAGCGCCACCATCCTGCGTGCTTCCTACTTCATCGACAATGAGCATATGATCAAGGATGCCGTCTTCGACTACGGCGTCTATCCTATGCCGATCGGCGGTAAGGGTATCGCGATGGTCGATACGCGCGATATCGCGGAGGTCGCGGCGATCGAACTCGTCCGCCGCGCGCAGGCGCCGAGCGCGCTGCCGGTCGAGATCATCAATCTGGTCGGCCCCGACACGCTGAGCGGTTCGGATGTCGCCGCGATCTGGTCGGACGTCCTCGGCCGCCCGGTCGTCTATGGCGGCGATGATCCGAGCGCGTTCGAGCAGACAGTGGCGGGTTTCATGCCGAGATGGACCGCTTACGAAATGCGCTTGATGGCGGAGCGCTATGTCAGCGACGGCATGATCCCCGAGGCAGGAGACGTCGAGCGCCTCACCCGCTTGCTGGGCCGCCCGCTTCATTCCTATCGCGCCTTCGCCGCGGCACTCGCCGCGTCGGAAAAGACAGTGGCCTGAAGCGCCGATGACGATGATCGAAAGGGGCTACTCTCCGGGAGCGGCCCCTTTGCGATCGAAGATGCGCCTTGGCGGAGAGGGTGGGATTCGAACCCACGGTGGGCTTCCACCCACGGCGGTTTTCAAGACCGCTGCCTTAAACCACTCGGCCACCTCTCCGCGCGCGAGCAGCGCTTTGGTCAAGGACGGCGATTTGTGCAAGTCGCGCGACGATGGGATTTCACCTTTGCCGCCCGCTGTGGCACGGTCTGCCGATGCGCGGACGGGGTATGATGGGACGAATGGCGGCGGCGGTCACGCTGGCCGCCGGGGTGTGGCTGACGTCTGGGTCGGCCAACGCACAGGACGATTCGGCGTTTCAGGCCTATCTCCAAGGCGTGCGCAGCCGTGCGATCGCTCAGGGCGTGAAGCCGTCCAGCGCCGATTCGGTCCTGGCCGGGCTTACCTTCAATCAGCGCGTGATCGATCTCGACCATGCCCAGCCGGGCGGCAACCCGGCCAACCCGACCAACAGCGCGTCACCGCCCTTCGCGCCCTATCTGCGCAGCCATGTCGATGCAGCCCGAATCGGACAGGGTAGGGCGAAGTATCTGGCAGAACGCGCGCATCTCAGCCGGATCGAGGCCGAAACGGGCGTGCCCGAATCGATCATGGTCGCGATATGGGGGCATGAGACCAATTACGGCCGGATCATGGGCAATTTCGACCTGCCGCGCGCCCTGGCGACCTTGGCCTATGATGGCCGTCGCCGCGCGCTGTTCGAAGGCGAGCTGATCGCCTCGATGAAGATGGTCGATCGCGGCGTCATGCGCAGCCAACTCGTCGGCAGTTGGGCGGGTGCGATGGGCGGGCCGCAATTCCTGCCATCGGTCTATCTGCGCATGGCCCGCGACGGCGATGGCGATGGTCGTGCCGACATCTGGAACAGCGATGCCGATACGCTCGCCTCGATCGCCAATTATTTCTACAATGCCGGATGGCGGCGCGGGCAACCCTGGGGCCTCGCCGTGTCGGTGCCGGCGACGTTCGATCGCTCCGGCGTCACCAACAAGCTGATCTCGCCGCGCTGCCCCAAGGTGTTCGCCCGGCAAAGCGGTTGGCGAACGATGGCCGAGTGGCGTGCACTGGGGATCGTGCCGCAATCCAAACCATGGCCTGCGGGCAATGTGCAGGCTACGCTCATCGAGCCCGACGGGCCGGGCAAGACGGCTTATTTGCTGACCGGCAATTACCGGGTCATCCTCGACTACAATTGTTCGAATTTTTATGCGTTAAGCGTGGGGCTGCTGGCGGATGCGGTGGAATAAGGGGGGACTCGCATTCGCGCTGGGACCGTGCATGGTCCTGTTGGGGTGCGCTGGAAGCTGGGAATCAGACGGTGGGCCGCGTTCGCCCTCGCTGGTCGCTGGAGGCGCGCTGCAAGGCGGTTATCCACAGACCTATCCACGAATTGTTCCACAAGACGCGCCGCAACCCAAGGGCCGGCCAGCGCCGCTCTCCGCCGATGAAGCGGATGCCGGACCGCCGTCATCGGATGGCCCGAGCGCCACGTCGGGGCGCGGGGAGTCGCGCTACGATGAGGTCGGCTTTGCCAGTTGGTATGGCGATGAGCTGGCGGGCGCGCGGACGGCATCGGGCGTTCCGTTCGACCCCAAGGGCTTCACCGCGGCCCATCGCACGCTCCCGCTCGGCTCCTATGCCGAAGTGACCGCGCTCGACACCGGACGTACGATCCTGGTCCAGATCAACGACCGCGGGCCGCACCAGAGCAATCTGCTGATCGACCTCTCGCAGGGTGCGGCGCGGACGCTTGGTATAGCCGGACGCGAGGCCGTTCGCATCCGCGCGGTCACTGCCAGCCCGTCCGATCTTGCGGCACTGCGCGCCGGCCAGCCCGGTGTGCCGCGGCTGGACACGCCGCCATCCTTACTCGCCGGCCTTCGCCAGCGGTTGACTGTCGGGCGCGCCTGGGGCGAAGAACCGCCGAGGACGCAATTGCGCCCGCCACTCGTCCGCATTCCGCCCGAGCCGCAGACCGCCAAAATGCCCGGGAAAAAGCCAACACTGTCCGGTGCGCCAGGGACGGGAGGTTTCTACGTCCAGGTCGCCGCATTTTCGAGCCAAGCGCGGGCCACAGCCCTCTCCAGGAGTCTGGGCGGCCATACCGTGCCGGCAGGCTCGGTATGGCGTGTGCGGATGGGCCCCTATTCGACGAAAAATCAAGCCAGCCAGGCACGTGACGCGGCAGCGGCACGCGGCTATGGCGATGCTCGTGTGGTCCGCGAGGACTGATCCACCCGCCTTAGCGTACGGACTGTTGTCACCATGAACTATATGCCCAAGATGATCCACCTGAGCGCGGCGTCCGCTCTGGTCCTGGCCGCCATGCCGGCCACTGCCGCCGCGCCGACCTTCGATACGCCGGCGCCGGTCGCCTATATGGTCGACATGTCGTCGAACGCGGTCCTCTATTCGAAGGACCCGGATCATCGCATGCCGCCGGCCTCCACGGCGAAGATGATGACGGTCTATGTCGTGTTCGATATGATCAAGAAGGGCCAGCTCAAGCCCGACCAGCAATTCACGATGAGCCCCGAAACCTGGCGCAAATGGCACAGCCAGGGGTCGACCATGTTCCTCAAGGCCAACGAAAGCGTCAGCGTCGACAATTTGCTCAAGGGTATTGTCACCCTGTCGGGCAACGACGCCTGCGTCGTGCTGGCGGAAGGCATTTCGGGCACCGAGCAGGCGTTCACCGACCGGATGAACGAAGCGGCCAAGAAACTGGGCCTGACCAACAGCCATTTCGGCACGTCGAATGGCTGGCCCGATAACGGCGTGACCTATGTCACCGCGCGCGACCTCGCCAAGCTGGCAGAGGCGACGATCCGTGACTTCCCGGATCTCTACAAACGCTATTATTCGTTGCCCAATTTCACCTGGGGTACCCAGATGAACGGTAGCGCGATCGACCAGGCCAATCGCGATCCTCTGCTCGGTGTCGTTGCCGGCGCGGACGGCCTCAAGACGGGCCATACCGAAGAGGCAGGCTACAGCTTCGTCGGCTCGGCGATCCAGAACGGCCGGCGGCTGGTGATGGTGGTGGCGGGGTTCACCAGCTACAACCAACGCAAGGACGAATCGATCAAGTTCATGAACTGGGGCTTCCGCGCCTGGCAGACGCATCCGATCGTCGCCAAGGGTAAGCAGGTCGCCACCGCCGAGGTCCAGCTGGGATCGTCGAGCAGCGTGGGGCTGGTCGCAGCGGACAATCTGGCGATGACCGTGCCGTCGGGGACCACGCCCAACACCAACGCCAAGGTCGTCTATGACGGTCCGCTCAAGGCGCCGATCAAGGCGGGCGACCATGTCGCCGATCTGATCGTGACATCACCCGGCATGCCCGACCAGCGCTTCCCGCTGGTCGCCGACAAGGACGTCGGCCAGGCAGGGTTCTTCGGTCGCGCCTGGACCGGGCTGATGCAATTGTTCGGCGGCTGACGACAGGTGGCGCGCGGCAAGTTCCTCTCGATCGAGGGCGGCGAGGGCGCGGGCAAGTCGACCCAGGTCCGCCGTCTCGCCGACGAACTGCGCGCGCGCGGCCTGGACGTCATCGTCACGCGCGAGCCCGGCGGCAGCGAAGGCGGGGAGGCGATCCGCAACCTGTTGATGCAGGGCGACGTCAAGCGCTGGAGCTCGCATACCGAGGCATTGCTGTTTGCCGCCGCACGCGCCGACCATGTCGAAAAAGTTATCCAGCCCGCGCTCGGCATCGGCACCTGGGTGATCAGCGACCGCTTCATCGATTCGTCGCGCGCCTACCAGGGCGTGGCGGGCGGCATCGACGATGCGGCGGTGCTTGCGCTCCATGCCTTTGGGTCGCGCGGATTATTGCCCGATCGCACCTTGGTGCTGGAGGTTCCACCGGAGATCGGCGCTGAACGCGCCGCTGCGCGCGACGGCGCGGCGGCGGATCGCTTCGCCGCGCGCGAGCGGGCTTTCCACGATGACGTAGTCGCGGCGTTCCGTCGATTCGCGGCGGCCGAACCCGACCGCGTTCGCTTGATCGATGCCGCGGGCGACGTCGAAACGGTGGCTGCAGGCATGATCGAGGCGGTCGCCGACCTGCTGCCATGACGTCACTCTACGGTAACCTTGTGGCGCGGCAGGCTTTTTCCGCCGCGATCGATAGCGGATCGCTCCATCATGCCTGGATTTTCGCCGGCCCCGAAGGAGTGGGCAAGGCGCAATTTGCCATGCTCGCGGCGCGGCGCCTGCTGGCCGGGCCGGGGCAGCCCGAAGATTTCGCGATCCCGCCAGGCGATCGTACGCAGCAATTGATTGAGGCGGGATCGCATCCCGATCTTAAGGTGCTGCAACGCCTGCCGCGCGACGAGAAGAAGCCGGAACAGGGCCTGGCACGGTCCATTCGCGTCGACCAAGTCCGGGAGCTCGACCATTTCCTTGGCGTCAAGGCGACCTATTCGGATCGCCGCGTGGTGGTGATCGACACCGCCGACGATCTCGAACGCCCCGGCGCGTCGAACGCGCTGCTCAAGAATCTCGAGGAACCGCCGGCGGGCACGGTGTTTCTGCTGGTCAGCCACGCGCCCGGCCGCTTGCTCCCGACGATCCGTTCGCGCTGCCGGATGCTACGGTTCGAGCCGCTCAATGACACGGAAATGCGCGCAGCCCTGATCGACTCGGGCGTGGCTGCTGGCGAACTCGACGAACTGGTTCGGGTGGGGGAGGGGTCGCCAGCCCGCGCATTGGCAATGGCGGGGCTCGACATCGCTGGCCTGGACAAGGCTCTGGCTGAATTGGCGCAGGGCGATTCGAGCAACGCAGTGCGCGCGGAACTCGCCCGATCCTTGTCGTTGAAGGCGGCGCAGCAGCGTTACGAGGCCTTTCTCGAGCGTGCGCCGAGCTTCATTGCGACGGCCGCCCGGACTCGTTCCGGCGAGGCGTTGCGGATCGCACTCGATGCGCATGACGCGGCGCGCAACCTTGCCGCCGGCGCATTGGGGCTGTCGTTGGATGCGCAGGGGACAGTGTTCGAAATGGCTGGTATCGTGGCGAGGCTGGCGCCGGTCAGCCCGCGGGCCAGGTCTCAGCGCTGATCAGCGCATCCGGGTCGGGCGTCGTGTCGAGATAGAGCGGTCGCGACGGCCGTTTGCGTTTCTTCTCGACCGGATCGAGATAGGCTTCATCGCCTTTCGCACTTTTTGGCTTCAACTTCGCGTAGCGCGTGACGAAATCTCCGGTGAGCAAATTCCAGCTGATCTCGTGCGTATCATGCTGGAAGGTCCGGCTATAGGATGAAGCGTCGAGCCCGATCAGCCGCATCTTCTTCGCTGCGGCGTCCCAGCGATAGCGATAGGTCGCCTCGATCGCGCTTGTCCCGCCAGTCAGGTCCTTCACCACCAACACGCCCCTGACGACCGATAATTGCGCCGGGCCGAGCGCGGAGGATTCGAGGTCGTGAATGCCCGCGGGATCGTGGCCCAGGTCAGTTTCGGTACGATAAGCGAGCAGGACGTGAAGCCGACGGCTGTCATTGCCATTCTCGATGAACGCCGTGTCGGCTTCGCCATCCCCATTGAGATCGCCATCGACGCGCACTTCGACCGTAGCATCCTGGGCAATCGCGTTCTGAAGTTCGGCGGGGCTCGCGACGGGAACATGCTGGGCGCTGACCGGCGCGGCGGTCATCAACAAGGCCAGGGCTGCGACACGCATGGTCATGGCGAACCTCCGATCGTTTCGCCCACGGTATCACGGCTCCGCGGGAGGTTCCATCGGCGCGGCACCTGCACTAGAGGGCAGGACATGGCCGAACCCTATTATATCACGACCGCAATCAGCTATCCCAATGGCCGTCCGCACATCGGACATGCCTATGAGGCGATCGCCGCCGATGCGATCGCGCGCTATCATCGTCAGGCCGGGCGCGACGTCCGTTTCCAGACCGGCACGGACGAACACGGGCTCAAGATGGTCCAGACCGCGCGCGACCGTGGCGTCGAGACGCGCGTTCTAGCCGATGAGATGTCCGGATATTTCAAGGCGATGGATGACCGTCTTAATGTCTCCTATGATCGCTTCATCCGCACCGTCGAAGCCGACCACCACGCCGCCAGCCGGGCGATCTGGGAAGCCATGGCGGCAGCTGGCGACCTGTATCTCGATCGCTATGAAGGCTGGTATTCAGTCCGCGACGAAGCGTTCTACGACGAGAAGGAGCTGGTCGATGGGGAAGGGGGCAAGCTCTCGCCCCAAGGTACCCCGGTAGAATGGACCGCGGAAGAGACCTGGTTCTTCCGGCTGAGTAAATACCAGCAGCCGTTGCTCGACTTCTACGCGGCCAATCCGGACTTCATCCGGCCCGAGGCGCGGCGCAACGAGATCTTGCGCTTCGTCGAGGGTGGCCTCAGCGACCTGTCGGTCTCGCGCACCAGCTTCGATTGGGGTGTCAAGGTGCCGGGCAGCGACGGGCATGTCATGTACGTCTGGGTCGACGCGCTGACCAATTACCTGACCGGAATCGGTTATCCGGAC
Source organism: Sphingomonas sp. (assembly GCF_024508665.1). GTDB lineage: Bacteria > Pseudomonadota > Alphaproteobacteria > Sphingomonadales > Sphingomonadaceae > Sphingomonas. The sequence goes on along the minus strand of NZ_JANINP010000004.1, from coordinate 227,201 downwards.
CTCGATAATCCGCTGGGCAAATACTGGCCCGTCGACCTTCACCTCATAGGCAAGGATATCGTTCGTTTTCATACGGTTTACTGGCCGGCCTTTCTGATGAGCGCGAACATCGCGCTGCCGAAACAGGTATTCGGCCACGGTTTCCTCCTTAACCGCGGGGAGAAGATGTCGAAGAGCCTGGGCAACGTCACCGATCCGATGGAACTGGCCGATCGCTTCGGCGTCGATCCGCTGCGCTACTTCCTGCTGCGCGAAGTGAGTTTCGGGCAGGATGGCAGCTATTCGGAAGAGGCGATCGTCACGCGCTGCAATGCCGACCTCGCCAACAATCTCGGTAATCTCGCCCAGCGCTGCCTATCGATCATCGCCAAGAATTGCGCCGGACGCGTGCCCGAGGCCGGAACGGCGACCGCGGCCGAGGAAGCGCTGGTCGAGAGCGTGAAAACGGCCGAGGCCGGTATGCACGCCGCAATGAGCGAATTGGCGATCCATACCGCGCTCGAGGCGATCTGGGCGGCCGCGCGTGACGCCAACCAATATTTCGCCGACCAGGCGCCGTGGAGCGTGCGCAAGACCGATCCCGCGCGCGCCGACACGATCCTCTATTACGCCGCCGAGGCTGTGCGCCGGATCGCGATCATGGCGCGCTGGGCAATCCCGGAAAGCGCCGACAAATTGCTCGATCTGCTTGGGCAGGGGGCGGATGTGCGCAATTTCGACGCGCTCAATCGGCCGATCGAGGCGGGCACCGCCCTGCCGGCGCCGAGCGGCGTGTTCCCGCGGCTCGAAATGGCGGCCGACGCGACATGAAGCTTGCCGACAGCCATTGCCATTTGAACTATAAAGGCCTGGCCGAACACCAGGCCGACGTCCTGCAGCGCGCACGCGACAGTGGCGTCGTCGCCATGCTCAACATCTCGACCCGCGAGCGCGAATGGGATGACGTCATCGCCGTCGCCGAACGCGAACCGGACGTCTGGGCGACGATCGGCGTCCATCCGCACGAGGCCGACCAGCATCCCGACGTCGATACCGCCAAGCTGATCGAACGCGCCGCGCATCCGCGCGTGGTCGGGATCGGCGAAAGCGGGCTCGATTATTATTACGACCATTCGGATCGCGAGCGGCAGCGCGCCAGCTTTCGCTCGCACATCGCCGCGTGCCGCGAAACGCAATTGCCGCTGGTCGTCCACACTCGTGACGCGGAGGAGGATACCGCCCTGATCCTGCGCGAGGAAATGGAGCAGGGGGCCTATCCCGGTGTCATCCATTGCTTTACGGCGAGTGGCGATTTTGCCGACAAGGCCTTGGAACTCGGCTTTTATATCTCCATTTCGGGGATCGTGACGTTCAAGAACGCCAAGGATCTGCAGGAAACCGCGGCGCGCCTGCCGCGCGAGCGCTTGCTGATCGAAACCGACGCGCCGTTCCTTGCTCCTGTCCCGCATCGCGGCAAGACCGGCGAGCCCGCTTTCGTCGCCGATACTTGCCGGTTCCTGGCACAATTGCGCGGCGAGGACGCCGACGAGCTGGCCGAGGCAACGCGCGCCAATTTCCACCGTTTGTTCGCCAAGACTAAGGCATGAAAGTCCGCATCCTCGGCTCGGGAACGTCGTCGGGGGTGCCGCGGATCGGCAATGACTGGGGCGCCTGCGATCCCACGGAGCCCAAAAACCGCCGCCGTCGCGTGTCGATTCTGGTGGAAACCGCGACCACGCGCATCCTGGTCGATACCGGGCCTGATCTGCGCGAGCAATTGCTCTCGGCGGACGTCGATCGTGTGGATGCGGTCATCTGGACTCACGATCATGCCGACCACACGCATGGCATCGACGATCTGCGTCAGTTGTTCCATGCTGCCGGGCGGCCGGTACGAGGTCTCGCGCGGCCATCGACGGGGGCGGTGCTGATCGAGCGTTTCGGCTATGTCTTCGCTGGGCGTGATGGCTATCCGTCAACCGTATCGCTCGAGCCATTGCCCGATCAGCTGATGATCGGCGATATTGCGATCACCGTCACCGATCAACCGCATGGCACGATCCATTCGGCCGGGATGCGCTTCGAGGCTGATGGCGGTGCGATCGGATATGCAACAGATTTCAATATCATGACCGATGATATGCGGAGCCAGTATCAAGGCCTGGACCTGTGGATCGTGGACGTCCTGCGGCGCAATCCGCACCCCAGCCATCCGCATCTCGACGAGGCGCTGGCCTGGATCGATGAGCTTCGCCCGCGACGCAGCGCGCTGACGCATCTCGACCAGTCGATGGATTATGCCACCTTGCTTGCCGAACTCCCGAAAAGAGTCGAACCGGCCTATGACGGGTTCGAATTCGAGGTGACGCGATGAGCAATACGACCGGAAACGTGATTTTCTACGTGTTGCTGCTCGTGCTGCCGCTGTCGGCGCTGTTCGCGCGCCGGCTGCCGCTGGGCCGCGCTGCCGTCATGGCGCTGGCCTGGATCGGCATCTTCGCCACCGGTCTGCTCGTGGTCGGAATCGTCAACCAGAACCAATGGCTGGTCTCCGGCACGCGCGCCTTGTTCTATGGGCCCGACCAGTCGGTGGTCGGCAGCGAGGTTCGCATCCCGATGGCCGATGACGGCCATTTCTGGGCGCGGGCGACAATCAACGGTGTCGAACGCACTATGCTGGTCGACAGCGGCGCGACCGTGACCGCATTGTCTACGGCGACCGCGGCGAGCGCCAAGATCGATCTCGACGGCATGGCGCCGCCGGCGGTCGTGTCGACCGCCAATGGAACAGTCACCGGCAAGTCGGCGACCATCGGAACGCTCAAGGTCGGCGGAATCACCGCAACCGATTTGCCGACGATCGTCGCGCCCGAATTCGGCGATCAGGACGTGTTGGGGATGAATTTCCTGTCACGGCTCAAATCCTGGCGGGTCGAGGGGAAGACCCTGATCCTCTCCCCCAATCCCAAGTGAGTTTTACATAATGTATATTATCAATCTCGAAGATGACCGAGCGGGGGGCTCTCCTCTCGCATGAGCAGCGTCGATATCGAGCGTCTGGTGGCGATCATGGCCCGCCTGCGCGATCCGGTGAGCGGCTGCGAATGGGACACCGTCCAGACCTTCGCGACGATCGCGCCGTACACGATCGAGGAAGCCTATGAAGTCGCCGACGCCATCGAGCGCGCCGACATGGCCGACCTCAAGGACGAACTCGGCGATCTGTTGCTCCAGGTCGTGTTCCATGCGCGCATGGCCGAGGAAGCCGGCGATTTCGCGCTGAACGACGTCGTCACGGCGATCTGCGACAAGATGGAACGCCGACACCCGCATATCTTTGGCGATGCGGCCGAAGGCGGCCATTACCTCTGGGAACAAATCAAGGCCGCGGAGCGGGGGGCCAAGGGGCACCAGAGCGCGCTGGACGGCGTCGCCGTTGGTCTACCCGCCCTGCTTCGGGCCGAGAAGCTGCAAAAGCGCGCCGCGCGCACCGGCTTCGACTGGCCCGATGCCAGCGGGCCACGTGCCAAGATCGACGAGGAACTGGCCGAGGTCGAAACCGCGGCCAGCGACGCCGAGCGTGAGGAAGAGGTCGGCGACCTACTTTTCGCCGTCGTCAATTGGGCGCGCAAGCTCGGGGTCGATCCGGAAGCGGCATTGCGCAGCGCTAACGCGAAATTCGAGCGGCGCTTCAAAGCGATGGAAGCCGCGGACGACAAGTTCTCCGAACGCAGCCTTGACGCGCAGGAAGCGCTTTGGCTGGCTGCAAAGGCCGGCGAGCGCGCCTGAAGGACGGTCAATTTCCGTGCCTCTCCAGGATCCTCCGTACTGCGGAGGTCAACGCTGCTGGAAGCGCTCATAATCGCGCGGCGCCATCCGCACGTCATAGGTCGCACGATCCCCCTCAACCTCCTGCCCCAGCACTTCGCCATGCTGGTGAAGCCACGCGGCTCCCGCGCCGTCGGAGGCATCTAGGGTGATCGAATAGCGGCGATGTCCTGCAGTCAGCTTGGCAGCGACCTCGCGCTTGAGTTCGTCCACCCCTTCCCCGCTCATCGCAGAGATCGCCACCACATCGTCCCGCCGCGCAGCCTCGGCCAGCGCATCTTGGCGATCGTCGTCGTCGAGCAGGTCGATCTTGTTCCACGCCTCGAAGCGCGGTGTGGTGTCGGCGACACCGAGTTCGCGGAGCACTTGTTCGACATCGGCCCGCTGGGCTTCGGTATCGGGATGGGCGATGTCGCGGACATGGATCAACAGGTCGGCCGAGACCACTTCTTCGAGGGTTGCCTTGAACGCTGCGACGAGTTGGGTCGGTAGCTCCGAGACGAAGCCCACCGTGTCCGAGAGGATCGCCTTGTCGATGCCCGGCAATTGGATCTGGCGTAGCGTCGGGTCGAGCGTCGCGAACAGCAGATTTTCTGCCATGACGTCAGCGCCGGTCAACCGATTGAAAAGTGTAGATTTACCGGCGTTGGTATAGCCGACCAGGGCAATTACCGGCCAAGGCGCGCGCTGGCGGCGTTCGCGGTGCAGTCCGCGCGTGCGGCTGACCTGGTCGAGTTCCTTACGCAACCGCGCCATGCGGTCGCGGATCAGGCGGCGGTCGGCCTCGATCTGGGTTTCGCCCGGACCACCGAGAAAGCCGAAGCCGCCGCGTTGGCGTTCGAGGTGAGTCCAGCTACGCACCAGCCGGCCGGCCTGGTAATCGAGGTGCGCGAGCTCGACTTGCAACCGCCCTTCCGCCGTCGCCGCGCGCTCGCCGAAGATTTCGAGAATCAGGCCGGTACGATCGATCACCTTGCACTCGAGCGCTGTTTCCAGATTGCGCTGCTGGACCGGCGTCAGGCTCGCGTCGAATACGACGAGCTGCGCGTCTTCCATGCGCACCTGGGCGGCGAGCTGCTCTACCTGACCCGACCCGATCAGCGTGGCGGGTTTGGGCTGGCGGACGCGATAGGCGATCTTTTCCGCCACCTCGACACCGATCGCGGAGGCAAGCCCCGCCGTTTCCGCGAGCCGGGCATCGGCGTCGCGGCTGGCATTGCCTTGGTCCGGCAACACGACGATCGCCCGAGCACCCCGGGCGAACTCGTCGCGATCACGTTCGAATCCTGTGGTCAATCCTCGTCAGAACCGTTTGATTCTTCGGCAAGATTCAGCGGATGGGCCGGCTGAATCGTTGATACCGCGTGCTTATAGACCAATTGCGCCATGCCTTCGCGCTCAAGCAGCATGCAGAACAGGTCGAAAGCCGCGATATGCCCCTGGAGCATGACGCCATTGACCAGGAACATCGTCACGCTGTCTTCGGACTTGCGTACCGCGTTGAGGAAAATCTCCTGCAGCAGCGGCGACTTCTTCGGGTCCGGGTTGATCGCGGCGGTGATCGCCGCAATGTCGATCGGGTTCGACGGCATGATCGTCGAGATCGCGTGCTTGTAGATCAGCTGCGACTGGCCGTCGCGGCGCAACAGGACCGAGAAATTATCGAACCAGGTCACGATGCCCTGGAGCTTCACGCCCTTGACCAGGAACATGGTCACCGGCGTCTTCGATTTGCGGAGAGCGTTCAGGAACAGGTCCTGGAGCGAGGTTTGTTTGTCGGCCATATGGCGATCCTTGGTCTTGGCGGGCCTTGACCCGCATGGCGCCGTTCTCTGGCGTCTGAAGCGCATGCCCACGCGGCGCGCGCGCTACACTATATAGGTGACGCCCTGCCCCTGCGTCCAGCGCGCTCGCGATCCGCGCATGGGACACATCACGTGGGCGAATCTATTCGTCGCGGCTGTCGGTAATCCCCAGCAGCTTGAGCTTGCGGTGCAGCGCCGACCGCTCCATCCCGATGAACGTCGCGGTCCGCGAGATATTGCCCGAAAAGCGCCGGATCTGGACCTTCAGATATTCGCGTTCGAACGTCTCTCGCGCTTCACGCAACGGCGCTCCCATCATCGCCGAAGCGCCTGCCCCCTCGCCCGCTCCGCCCAGTACTTCCGCCGGCAAAAGGTCGACGTCGATCCGCCCGATACGATCGCCCGGCGCCAGGATGATCGTGCGTTCGACCACGTTCCTGAGTTGTCGGACGTTACCTGGCCATTCGTAGCTTTGCAGCGCCACCATGGCGTCTTCCGCGACTTCGGGCGTGGGTACGCGGCGTTCGGCGGCATAATGCGCGACGAAATGGTCGACGAGGGCGGGAATGTCCTCCCGGCGGTCGGCCAACGGCGGAATCGTAACGGGGACCACGTTGAGCCGGTAATAGAGATCCTCGCGGAACCGGCCTTCGGCGATCTCGGCCTGAAGGTCTCGCGCGGTCGCCGAAACGACGCGGACGTCGACCTTTACGGTGCGGGTGCCGCCGACCCGGGTGAAGCTCTGGTCGGTCAGGACGCGCAGGATCCGGCCCTGCGTCGCCATCGGCATGTCAGCGATCTCGTCGAGGAACAAGGTCCCGCCATGCGCCTGTTCGAGCAGGCCGGTGCGCACCAGGTCGCCAGCTTCCTCGACGCCGAACAATTCCTCTTCGACGCGTTCGGGAGTCATCCGCGCCGCGCTGACCACGATGAACGGTCCCTGGGTCCGCTGGCTCCAGCTATGGAGCAGGCGCGCGGCGACTTCCTTGCCAACTCCGGCGGCGCCCATGATCAGCACCCGGCTGCCGGTGCCGGCAACGCGCTTGAGCGTCGCGCGGACCGCGTTGATCGCGGTCGAGGTGCCGGTGAGGTCGGTGTCGCGCCCGGTCGCGGCGCGCAGGGACGCGACCTCCTGACGCAATTGCTCGGTTTCGGTCGCGCGGCCGACCATCAGCAACAGGCGGTCGGCGTTGAACGGCTTTTCGATGAAATCGACCGCGCCGCGCCGGATCGCAGCTACCGCGGTGTCGATATTGCCATGGCCGGAAATGACCAGCACCGGGATCGAGGCGTCACGCCGCTTGATCTCCTCGAGCAATTCCAGTCCGTCGAGCCGCGATCCCTGCAGCCAGACGTCGAGAAGGACCAAGCTCGGCCGGCGCGTCGCGATCGCTTCCAGCGCGGAATCGCTGTCGGCGGCGGCGCGCGTCTCATAGCCTTCGTCCTGCAGGACGCCGGCGACCAGTTCGCGAATGTCTTGCTCGTCGTCTACGACGAGGATGTCCAGGCTCATGATTTTTGTCCGGTACGGGTGAGCATCGCCAGCGCGCCTTCGCCCTTGCTGGTTTCCGCGGGGTCACGATTATCGTCGAGCAGGGCGTCGAGTTGCAGGGTGTCGAAGACGATGGTCACGACCGTGCCGCCGCCCGGGCGGTCGGAAAAGGCGATCGTGCCGCAATGTTCCTCGATGATCTTCTTGACGATCGCCAGGCCCAGGCCGGTGCCGCGCGCGCGCGTCGTCATATAGGGTTCGACGATCCGGTCGCGCTCGAGCGGCAGTCCGATGCCGTTATCGGCGATCGTCGCGGTCATCAGGCGCTCGCCATGATCGAGCGTGACATTGATCTCGCCAGGCGGCGCACCTTCTCCGCGCGCCTCGATCGCCTCGACCGCGTTCTTGATGATGTTGGTCAGCGCCTGGCCGATCTGGCGGCGGTCGCAGACCAGAGGCGCGGCCTCCGGCATATCGAGCCGGAAGGTGATGTCGGAATGCGCCACTTCGTGCAGGAATACCGCCTGTCGCGTCAGATCGATCAGCGATTCGGGGTGGAAAACCGGCTTGGGCATGCGCGCGAAGGACGAGAATTCGTCGACCATCCGGCGCAGATCGCCGACCTGGCGCACGATCGTATCGGTCAGCTGGGCAAAGACGCCGTCCTTCTCGTCGATCGTCTTGCCGTAGCGGCGTTGCAGCCGCTCGGCGGCGAGTTGGATCGGGGTCAGTGGGTTCTTGATCTCATGCGCGATACGCCGGGCGACGTCGGACCACGCGGCGCGGCGCTGATCGAGCAATTGCTGGGTGATGTCATCGAACGTCAGGACGCGGCCGTCCTCATCGGCCGTGATGCGCACCGCCAGCGTCCGGGGCTCACCGCCCGTCGTCAGTTGCACGATCGATTCGCGGGTATCGCCCTCGAGCAACTCGGCCAGTTCGGGCGCGACATCGGCAAGCTGCGCGCCGACCGCTTGCGTTTCGTCGAGCTTGAGCTGAGCGACCGCCGAAGCGTTGAGCAACCGGATCGCCCCCCTGCCATCGACCGAGATCACGCCGGCGGAAACGCCCGACATCACCGCCTCGATCAACGCGCGGCGGCTTTCGAGGGCCCCGGTCTGCTCCTGCAGCCTGAAGGTCATGCGGTTGAACGCATTGGCCAGCGTGCCGACTTCGTCATCCGTCCGCGGGTCGGGCACGCGGACGGTGAGATCGCCATCGGCAATGCGCCGCGCGGCTGACACCATTTCGCCAACCGGACGAACCAGCCGATCGGCGACGACCAGCGCGATCCACACCGCGATCCCGACGATCAATAATGCGACGATGAACAAGGCGGCGTTGAATTGCAGCTGAAGCGCGCGGGCCCGCGCCTGCAATGCCCGGAAATCGGCGACGACATCGCCAAAACGCTGCAGCTGCCGGTTGGCGCCGCCGCCTTCGGTCACCCGACCAGCGTAGAGCAGAAGGCCGTCTACGCCCGGCACCGGCGCCACTACGCGAATGCGATCGCCCTGCACGGTGACGACACTGCGCTTGTCGCGCTGGACCGATGCCACGGCGACGGGGTCGATCTGTTTTTCGACGCTGCCATATTCGTCGACCCTGGTCAGGAACTGGATCTGGTTATTCGCCTCCACCCGGAAGAGCGCGCCTTCGGACAATTGGCGGTTGTAAAGCTGCAGCGTCAGATAGTTGGTCAGCGTATAGCCATAAGCGTCGCGCTTGGTCAGGATCGTCTGGGGTGTCGCGGTGCGCAACCAGTCGGGGGTCCAGTGCGCAGCGATATCATCGGCCGCCTGCAATGTATTCGCGTTCCAATTGGCGAGCGATTGCTCGTAGGATTCCTGCGCCAGCGTGGTGGCGTTCTTGAGAACATTGCTGACACGGTCGGACAGCCAGAACTCGACGCCATATTGGAACATGACCGAGGCGAAGATAACCGCGAGCACGGTCGGCACCGTGGCGATGGTCGAAAACAGAGCGACGAGCCGCACGTGGAGCCGCCCTTCCCCGCCCGCCCCGGATTTCGCCACGCGGCTCTTCGCCAAGCGCCGACCGAGCAGCATGATCAGCGCGACACACGGTCCGAGATTGACCACCAGCAGCAATGCGACGAGCGGCGGCGTCAGCAGGCGCTGCGGCGCGGCTCCGGCTCGGACGACGAAATAGGTAGCAACCCCTACCGCGATCGCCACGACGAGCACGGCCAGCTCCACGGCCGGAGTTATCCTGGGGCGCCCGCCCCAGAAACGCCGGGGCGCGGCGATCGTGCTCTCGCCACTCATCGTTGCAGGAATACAACGACTGCGTGGCAAGGAAAACACATATTTGACGTCAAACCGTCGTGGATCAGCCCCCGTCCGCCGTACCGCCCGGGTCGATGCCCAGCGTATCGAGCCGTTTGCGCAGTGTATTGCGGTTGATCCCCATCGCCCGCGCAGCCCGCAATTGGTTGCCCCCATGGCGCGCCAGCATCGCCTCGATCAGCGGTCGTTCGATCTCGGCGATGATACGTTCGTAGATCGTGCCGTCGTCGAGCGCACGGGGATCTTCGCGCGCAATGCGGTCGAGCCGCGCTCGCACCGCCGTATCGAGGTCCGGAGCCCCGGCCGGTGCGGTGGCCGACGGCATGCCGAGGACGCTGCCCAACTCCCCCGCCCCGATGACTTCATCGCGACTCAGCACTGCGAGTCGACGCATAATGTTTTCCAGTTCGCGGACATTGCCCGGCCAGTCATGGGCCTCGAGCGCGACGACGGCCGCCTCATCGAGGCGCTTGCGTGGCAGGCCGTTCTCGGCGGCACGGTCGAGGAAGTGGCGCGCGAGCAGAGCGATGTCCTGGCGCCGTTCTCGCAAGGCTGGAAGAGTGACCGGTACGACGTTGAGACGATAGAATAAATCTTCGCGAAACTGCCCCGACTGAACGAGGGCGTTGAGATCGCGGTTGGTTGCCGCGACGATGCGCACATCGGCCTTGATCGTGCGGGCACCACCCACTGTGGTGAACTCGCCTGATTGCAGCACCCGCAACAGCCGCGTCTGCGCCTCGAGCGGCATGTCGCCGATTTCGTCGAGGAACAACGTGCCCCCGGCGGCCTGCTCGAACCGCCCGGCCGATCGCGCCTGCGCGCCGGTGAAGGCACCGCGTTCATGACCGAACAATTCCGCCTCGATCAACTCGCGCGGAATCGCCGCCATGTTGATCGCCAGGAACGGCGCATGCGCGCGCCGACCCAGGTCGTGGATGGCGCGCGCGACCAGTTCCTTGCCGGTCCCGGACTCACCCGAGATCAGCACGGTGAGGTCGTTCGAGATCACTCGCGCGATGACGCGATAGACGTCCTGCATCGCCGGCGATCGTCCTATCAAGGGCAAGGCGCGGTCGGCGTCTTCGAGTTTTTCATCGGTACCGTCGCCCTGGCGCGCAAGCGCGCCGTCCACTGCACGGGTCAGGTCATCGAGGTCGAACGGCTTGGGCAAATAATCATAGGCGCCGACTTCGGTCGCCCGCACGGCGGTCGTAAGCGTATTTTGGGCCGAGAGCACGATCACGGGCAGCTGCGGATAGGTCTGGACCAGGCCCGCCACCATATCCAGGCCGTTGCCGTCGGGCAGGACGACGTCGCTCACCACCACATCCGGCATCGCGGCGCGCAATTCGCGGTTGAACTCGGCCAGGCTGGCGGTGGTCGTGACGCGATGCCCGGCACGGCGCAAAGCGTGCGCGACCACCGTCCGGATCGCCGCATCGTCGTCGAGGACCAGGATATTGCCCGATCGGCTCATTGCGCGCGCGCCAGCAAGATACGGAAGATGGTCATTTCGGGCGCCCCTTCGCGCGAATATTGCACGAGGCCGCCCATATCGCGCACTAGTTTGTCGACCAAGGCCAAGCCGAGCCCCTGCCCTTCGGGTTTGCTCGACACGAAAGGGCTGAACAGATGGTCGGCGATGTCGGCGGGCGCGCCGGGGCCGTTGTCGATCACGCACAATTCGATCGGCAGGCCTCGCCGTGGCTGGCCCGGCCCGGCATCCACCGCCAGGCCATGGCGGTAAGCGGTCGAGATCAGGATGCGCGGCTTCTTGACGTCATCCAGCGCTTCGGCGGCGTTTTTCAACAAGTTGATGATGATCTGCAGCAGCGCATCATTGTCGGCGAGAACCGGGGGCAGCGAGGGATCGAAACTCTCCTCGATCGTGATGTCGCGCGCGAAGCCGGTCTGGGCGACGCGGCGGGCATGATCGAGCAGCGGGTAAATGTTGGTCGGCTGAGGATTGACCTGGCGACCGGTGAAATCCTGCATCTTGTCGATCAGCGCGGCGATGCGGTCGACTTCCGTCGTGATCAGCGTGGTGAGTTCGGCGCCGGCCCCTTCGGCGGCGAGCAATTGCGCCGCGCCGCGGATGCCCGAAAGCGGATTCTTGATTTCGTGACCGAGCATCGCCGCCGCACCGACGACCGCGCGTGCGCCGCCGCGTTCGGCGGACTGGCCGACCTTGCGCGTACCGCTGATGGCGTGGAGCGCGATCGCTCGCCATCCGTCATGGTCGGCGACCGGCGTCTCGTAATAATCGACGCGGAGCCGGCCGGTGCGTTCGGTGCCGATATCGTAGTCGAACGCCGACACCGCGCGCCCATCTCCAGCCCCTGGCGGCGGCGTCAGAACGTCGGCGAGCGGCAAGCCGCGCATCGCGCGCTCCGACAGATTGAGCAGCAATTCGCATTCGCCATTGGCGTTGCGCACCAGCCCCTCCGGATCGACCACCAGGATGGCGATCGGCAGTCCGGCGAAAAGCTCGGCGAAATTGGGTGCCTCAGGCAGCGGCGCGGGCTCGCCAGGGCGCATAGAAATCGGCCAGCATCGCCTTGACGCGATTGGCGTCAGGCTCCTGGTTCACCTTGTTGCGGAACTCGGCGGAGCCAGGCAGCCCCTTGGTGTACCAGCCGATATGCTTGCGCATCATGTTGACGCCGGTCTCGGCTCCATAATGGCTGAGCATTTCTTCATAATGCCCTGCGATCACGTCATATTGTTCGTCGATCGAAGGTTCGGCGACGGTCCGGCCTTGCTGCAGATACGCCATCACCTGGGCGAGCAGCCAGGGCTTGCCGTAGGAACCGCGCCCGATCATCACGCCGTCAGCGCCCGATTGGTCGAGCGCCGTCACCGCGTCCTCGGCCGAGCAGATGTCGCCATTGACGATGACCGGCACCTTCACGGCGTCTTTGACCGAACGGACGAATGCCCAGTCGGCCTCTCCTTTGTACATCTGGTTCCGCGTCCGCCCGTGGACGGTGACCATCCGCACCCCAAGATCCTCGGCGATCCGCGCGAGTTCGGGGGCGTTGAGGCTGGCATGATCCCAGCCCATTCGCATCTTGAGCGTGACCGGTGCCTTTACCGCCTTGACGCAGGTATCGACGATCGCGCTGGCAAGCTTGAGGTCGCGCATCAGCGCCGATCCGGCGTCGCCATTGGTCACCTTGCGGACCGGGCAGCCCATATTGATGTCGATGATCGCCGCACCCTTGTCTTCGGCGAGCTTGGCGGCCTCTCCCATCTCATAGGGGGTACAGCCGACCAGCTGCATCGACACCGGGTCCTCGCTCGGGTCCCACATCGCCTTCTGGATCGACTGGCGCGTCTCGCGGATCGCCGCCTGGCTGGCGATCATCTCGGTCACGTTGAGGCCCGATCCGAAGCGCCGCACGAGGCGACGGAACGGCAGGTCGCTCACACCCGTCATGGGCGCGAGGATCACCGGGGTCTCGATCCGGACCGGACCGACCTGGATGGGCGCGAGCTTGGTCATGTGCTTAAAAATCAGGCAGCGCATAGCCGGACGCGATGATGCTGGCAAGGCCGGGCGCGCTGCGCTAGGCGCGCGGCCATGTCTGCCGAAACCATTGCCCTGATCGTTGCCGCCGGAAAAGGCGAGCGGGTCGGCGGCGATACGCCCAAGCAATTCCTGCCCCTCGCCGGTCTGTCGCTGGTCGAACATAGCCGGCGTGCGCTGGCCGCGCATCCGGGGATCGATCGTGTCGTGACTGTGGTCGCGGCCGGCAACGAGGCATTGGTCGAGGGACAAACGGCGATCGGGGGGGCGACGCGGCGCGAGTCGGTGCTGAACGGACTCGAGGCGATCGGCGCTGCGGGGCGCGTCTTGATCCATGATGCCGCGCGTCCGATCGTGCCGGCCACGGTGATCGACCGGTTGCTGACGGCACTGGATAGCGCCAGGGGCGCGGTCCCTACCCTCCCCGTCGCCGATACGCTCGCCGGCAAGGGCGCCGGCAAGAGCGATAGTCTCGGCGACACGGTCGATCGCTCGACGCTGGTGCGCGTGCAGACGCCGCAAGCGTTCGATTACGCCGCCATCCTGGCCGCGCATCACGCTTGGCCGATCGGCGAGGAAGCGACCGATGACGCGCAGATTTTGCGCCGTGCGGGCCATGACGTCGCGATGGTCGACGGCGACCAGCTGCTCGACAAGATTACCTATCCCGGCGACATCGCGCTCGCCGAAGCCCGGCTGGGAGCGAATATGCGCGTCAGGACCGCAACCGGATACGATGTCCACCGCCTCGTCGCCGGCGAACAATTGTGGCTGGGCGGCGTGCTGATCCCGCACGACAAGGGATTGTCGGGGCATAGCGACGCCGATGTCGCGCTCCATGCGATCACCGATGCCGTTCTGGGCACGATCGCTGCCGGCGATATCGGCCAGCATTTCCCGCCGAGCGATTCGCGATGGAAAGGCGCCGAGTCGGGGCAATTTCTCGAACACGCCGCCTCGCTGGTCGTGGCCAAGGGTGGAATGATCGATTTCGTCGATCTGACGATCATTTGCGAGGCGCCCAAGATCGGCCCATATCGAGACGCGATCCGCGACCGCGTCGCGGCGCTGTTGCGGGTGTCGCGCGAGCAGATTAGCGTCAAGGCGACGACGACAGAGCGGCTCGGGTTTACCGGTCGCGGTGAGGGGATTGCCGCGCAGGCGGTGGTGACCATCAGGATTTAAGGGACAGGCAATGAAGACGTTGGCGGGCGCTGCTATCGCGCTGTGGATGGGTATGGCGGCAACGACCGCGCAGGCGGCGGCCGAGGCGCAGCCGTGCCTGACCGAGGCCGAGGCGCAATCGTTGATCACCGCGGTGCTGCCCGATGTGTTCCAACAGGTCGGCCGGACCTGCAGCAACGCGCTGCCCGAGAATGCGACGCTGCGTGGCGGTTTGCCGCCATTGGTCGCGCGCTACCAGGCGCCGGCCGATCTCGCGTGGCCGCAAGCAATGGCCGCGTTCGGCAAGATCGGCGGCAAGGACGTGGCGGGGATCGACCCCAGATTACTGCGTCCGATGATGGGGCCGATGATCGCGGGCGCGATCGCCCAGGACATCAAGCCGCGGGATTGCGCCACGATCGACCGCGCGGTCAGCCTGATGTCGCCGCTGCCGCCCTCAAATACCGCCGGCTTGATCGTGCTGCTGGCGTCGGCCGCCGGAGGCAAGGACAAGAAAGACAGTCCGTTCTCGATCTGTCCGACCGCGGCAGCTACAGGGTCGGTATCGGCAACGGGACGCCCGTGAGCATCGATACCGTCCTGCCCGCCGAGCTCGTTGCCCTGGCGCGCGAGGTTGTCGAGGCCAACAAGGCGATCGGCCGCAAGTTTGCGTTGGCGGAAAGCTGCACCGGCGGCCTCGTCGCGGCGGCAATCACCGAGATTCCCGGGTCGTCGGAGGTCCTGCTCGGCGGGTTCGTGACCTATTCGAACGAGTCGAAGGTCGACCTGCTGCGCGTCAGCCACGATGTGCTCGACACGTTCGGCGCGGTGTCGATCGCAACCGCTTGGTCGATGGCGCAGGGTGCGTTGGAAGCGACAAATGCCGACCTTGCGGTCGCGATCACCGGAATTGCCGGGCCAGGCGGCGGAAGCGAAAAGAAGCCCGTCGGAACTGTAGTGTTCGCGCGCGCCGAGCGCGACGCCGATCCGTCGGACGTGGTCGCCGACCGTAAGGATTTCGGCGACCTGGGTCGCGGCGGGGTCAGGCTTCAGGCGGCGCTGGTAGCGCTCGAATTGCTGATGCCGCGCGGATCGGACGTCCCCGCGCCATAAAGCTGGGCCGCGCGCATCTCGAACGCGCTGGTCATTCGCGTCAGCGCCGACGAGAAGACTTGACCCGCGAGCATCTCGAACACCCTGTTCCGAAACGCGAAGTCGACCGCGAAATCGACCTCGCACCCGCCTGGCGCGGCGCGGAAATGCCAGTCGTTGCTGAGATATTTAAGCGGCCCGTCGATATAATCGACATGGATATTGGTCGGGCGATCCTTCTTCACCTTCGACGTGAAAGTCTCGCGTAGCCCCTTGAATCCGACGATCAGGTCCGCGACCATTTCGGTCGGCGTATCGCTACGCAACCTGACCGCGCTGACCCAAGGGAGAAATTCCGCGTAGCGGCCGACGTCGGCCACCAGATCGAACATCTGCTCGACGGTGTAGGGCAGGAAGCGGGTTTCCGTATGACGGGGCATCAGGCCGTCTTCGCAAGTCTCTCGTCGCGGGCAGCTTTCATCTTCGCGAAATCGTCGCCGGCGTGATAGCTCGAGCGCGTCAGCGGCGACGAGGCGACCAATAGGAAACCCTTGGCGCGGGCGATCGCGGCATAAGCATCGAAGGCCTGGGGCGTCACGAAATCCTGTACCTTGGCGTGGCGCGGCGTCGGCTGAAGATACTGGCCCATGGTCAGGAAATCGACATCGGCCGAGCGCATGTCGTCCATCACCTGGTGCACTTCCAGCCGCTCCTCGCCCAGACCGAGCATCACGCCCGACTTGGTGAAGATCGACGGATCGAGCTTCTTGACCGATTCCAACAGGCGCAGCGACGCATAATAACGTGCGCCGGGACGGATGGTCGGATAGAGCCTCGGCACGGTTTCGAGATTGTGGTTGTAGACGTCGGGCCGGGCCGCGACGATCGCCTCTACGGCTGCTTCATGCTTGTTGCGGAAGTCGGGCGTCAGGATCTCGATCGTGGTGGTCGGATTGGCCTTGCGGATCGCCTCGATCACCCGGACGAATTGCCTGGCGCCGCCATCCGAAAGGTCGTCGCGGTCGACCGAAGTCACCACGATATGCTGAAGCCCCATTTGCGCCGCGGCGTCGGCGACATTCTGCGGCTCCATCGGATCGACCGCGCGCGGCATGCCGGTCTTGACGTTGCAGAAGGAGCAGGCCCGGGTGCAGGTGTCGCCCAGGATCATCACCGTGGCGTGCTTCTTCGACCAGCATTCGCCGATATTCGGGCAGGCCGCTTCCTCGCATACCGTTGTCAGGCTCTTTGAGCGCATCAACGCGCGCGTCTCTGCAAAGCCGGCCGAGGTTGGCGCTTTGACCCGGATCCAGTCGGGCTTGCGCTGGCGCGGTTCGCGCGCGACGGAAGTGATGTCGTTCATGGGGGCCAGATAGCGATGCGAGCGCATGCTTGCCACCCCCTGCGCAGTTGCGATTCACGCTTCGGATTGGCAGAGACGCGCGCATGACCGACTTCAACGACCTGATCGACGGCTATCATCGCTTTCGCACCAGCGAATATCGCCGCCACCGCGACCGCTGGGCGGAACTGAGCGAAGGCCAGAGCCCGCGAGTGATGGTCATCGCCTGTTCCGACAGCCGGGTCGATCCCGCACAGATATTCGACACCGTGCCCGGCGAGATCTTCACGGTGCGCAACATCGCCAATCTCGTGCCGCCGTTCGAACTTGGCGGCGGGCGCCACGGCGTGTCGGCCGCGCTCGAATTCGCCGTCACCCAGCTCGAAGTGCCCGAGGTCGTGGTGCTCGGACACGGTTCTTGCGGCGGTGTCGCCGCTGCCCTCTCCAAGCGATTCGAGGGCGCCCCTCCAGGCGAAGGCGGGTTCATCGCCCATTGGGTCGACATGCTCGACGAAGCGCGCGATCGCATCATTGCCGAACATGGCACAGGCCCCGAGGCGGTGCGCGCGATGGAGCTGGAGACGGTCCGCGTGTCGATCCGCAACTTGCGTACGTTCCCGTGCATCCCCGAGCGCGAAGCGGCCGGTACGCTCAAGCTGCGCGGCGCCTATTTCGCGATCGCCGACGGTGTGCTCCACGTCATGGACGACGACGGCAACTTCGCGCCCGCCTGACGAAAATTCCGGGGCGCTGGCGAGTTACTAGCGATAGGCCGATATTGGCGCGACGCCTTTCCTGTAATGGTCCCAATTGCGTTCCGCCGATTGGATCGCGACAACAAACGTTATGGCGAGCCCGATTAGCGAAACGCTGATGGTCCATTGCCGGCTTGCCTGATCGAGCAACTCGCGGCGGAACAATCGCGCGCCCTCGATCAGGGTCCCGAGGACCATGAGTCCCCAGATCACTCCGACAATGACGAGGAATACGCCCACAGTCATACCGAGTGCGAAGAATTTCAGTCCGAACGCACCGAGCAGGATCGTCAACGGAATTGCCACGCCGAGACCGTATTGCGACGAGGCAAGCCAAATGGCGAAAGCCCAGAAACCGATCGCGAAAAGAATCCGTCCCACACTGCCCTCCCCTGCACGGGAGGGCGTAAGTTCAGGCGGTTAACATCGAGTGAGTAGTTACAACCCTTCCCAACCGACCCATTGCGCGTTGGACAGCCGGCGCGCGAGATTCCAGGTCTGCTGCCTGATGTCGGGCACCGCGACGATCTCCCAGAACGCACCGCGAGTCATCGGGCCGAGCGCGTAGAGCCAGTCGTTGCTGATGCCGTCGGCAGCGATCGTCTGCGCGCGCGAATCGACGTCGAGACCGAGATGCGCCGGATCGGGGCGGATCACGCCGCGCCGATACAATGTGGCGAGCAGCGGTTCGGTAGTGCGCGTCAGGTCACCTTGCGGACCGGTGCAGTTGATGATGCGCTGCGCGGCCAGCGTCTCGGGAAAGTCGCTGCCCCGGCGTCGCCAAGTGACGGCAACGCCATTCGCATCCTCGACCGCGGAGATCGTCTTGCCCGCAACTATCTCCAGCTGTCCTCGCGCCTGCATCGCGGCTAGGCGATCGGCTACGCTCGGCGCTAGGCGGTGGCGGTGTACATCCCACCAGGGACGAAGGTGACGAAGGAACCGCGCACGATCGGAATCGCTGCCATTCGCCCACATCGCCTGGGTATAGGGACGCAACTCGTCGACCGCGTTGCGCCAGCCGATCGCCTCGCCGCGCTTGCGAACCATGCGGACCAGTTCGGACGGTGGCGCCACCGGGCGCTCGGCGAGCTTGGGGACCATCGGCCCGGACGAATCGTGGCGATGCGGCACGAGGCCGCGCCGTGAGAGCGCAACGATCCGCCCCTTGAACCCCCTCGAGTCGAGCAACAGCGCGATGTCGACCATCGTCAGCCCGGTCCCGATCAACAACACCGTGTCGTCGTCGCAAAGTCCGAGCGGAACACTACGGTCCCAGGGATCGCTCTTGTAGCGCTCGTCCGACAGGCCCGCGTCGGCAAAGCCCGGCGGGTCGTGCGGCGGCAGGTTGCCGACGGCAAGCACCGCGGTATCGGCCTCGATCGTCGCGCCATCGGCCAGCAACACGCGCGCGCCGTCGCCCGATCGCGCCACGTCGGTGACGTCGCCATGCACGACCTTCAGCCGGCCACCGCAGCTCGCCAGCGCCTTTGCCAGCAGGTCGCGCAGATAGGCGCCATAAGTGACGCGCTGGACGAAGGTTGCGCCCGCGTCGCCCTCGCCATGCTCGGCAAGCCAGCGGACGAAATGGTCCGGATCGTCGGGCAGCGCGCTCATATTGGCGGCGCGCACGTTGAGCACATGGCCTGGATAGGCCGCGCCATAGGCAAGCCCCTCGCCCGGCACCGGCGCGCGTTCGATCAGCGTTGCGTTGGGGCCATCGTGGCGCAGCAGGTTGATCGCCTGCAACGTGCCCGAAAAGCCCGCGCCGACAATGGCGACGTGGCGGATCATGTCAGATCTCGTATTCGAGCTGCCAATCGGGCTCGGTGAAGGCCGGCGGCCGTTGCTGATAGGCGGGCTGGCGCGACTTCATGCGGCCGTAAAGCGCCTTGACGGTGTTGCTCGCGGTGCGGGTGAACAGCGCGGGCACGACGCCGTGGACGAGACAGGCGCAGCCGCCCCCGATCATGCGCAGGCCGAAGCCGAAGGCGGTCGCGGCGTGCTCGGGATAGGATTCGCCGATGCTGCGCGGGTGGCTGAGAAAGAGGCGGTCGAACATGATCCCATAGTAGCGCCGGGGCGATGCCGCGTGAACCGGATGATTCTCAGATCCCCAGCGCCTTGCGTGCGAGCTTCTCCAGTTTCGGGTCGAGCGGCGGCGGGTCCATCGGCACATGCGCTTCCAACCGATCGGCGATCGCGTTGAGCGCGGCGATGCGTGCCGATTCCTTATCGTTGCCGTCGATCACGATCCACGGCCCCCACCGCGTATCGGTACGCCGGAACATCTCCGCCATCGCGTCGAGATAATCGCCTCTCCGCTCGCGGTTGCGATAATCCTCGAAACCTGTCTTCCAGCGTTTCCAGGGATGTTCGAGCCGCCCTTTCAAGCGTTCGTCCTGTTCCTCCTGGGTGACATGGATGAACAGCTTGACGATCGTGGTACCCGAATCACTCTGCTGCGCCTCGAACTCGTTGATCTCGTCATAGCCGCGACGCCATTCGGCTTCGCTGGCGAAATTCTCGACGCGTTCAACCAGAACGCGCCCATACCAACTGCGGTCGAACACCCCGATGTTGCCGTTGGCCGGAAGCTTGTTCCAGAACCGCCACAGGAAATGCCGCGCCAGTTCTTGCGGGCTTGGCGCCTTGATCGGCCACACCTGGAAATTGCGCGGGTCCCATTCCGCGGTCAGGCGCTGGATGATCCCGCCCTTTCCCGCTGCATCCCAGCCTTCGAACAGCACGACCGCGCGCCGCTTGTGCAGGATATGCGCGACCTGGATATGCGCCAATCGCTTCTGCACCTTGGCGAGGTCGCCGGCATAGTCGCCGCCATATTTCTCGCCTTTCTCGAAATCCTTTAGGTCGATCGTCATGCGGCCGTTCTAGACGCGCCGGACAACTGCCGTCGAGCCGTGTTCAGGAAGCAACAGTGAAGCGCTCGATATGATGCTTCGGCGTCTCGATCTCGTCGGCCATGGCGATGGCATAATCGGCGAAGCTGATGAAGCTCTTGCCCTCGCCATCGACCAGCAGGTCGTCCTTGCCGGTATGATAGCTGCCGGTGCGCGGGCCCACATCGAAGATCATCGCTGGCGACAGGAACGTCCAGTCGAGCCCGTCGCTTGCCTTGAGCGCATCGAGAAAGGCGATGCCGGCACCGGCCTCGGCGCGATAGGCGTCAGGAAAATGCGGCGAGTCGAACAGGCGGGTGCCGTCGGGATTCTTGAGGCTGGCCGCGCCGCCGACGACGAGGAAACGCGGCACGCCGGATGCCTTCACCGCGGCGATCAGCGCCGCGGCATCGGTATCGGCGAACCGCATCGCACTGACCACGGCATCCTGTCCGCGGATAGCGTTGATCAAGGCATCGCTGTCGGCAGCGTCGAGCGCGAGCGGCGTGATGTGATCGCTGGCATCCCCAGGCTTTCGCGCAATGGCGAGGACGTCATGCCCGCGCCGCGCAAGTTCCGAAGCGATTTCCGACCCCGCCCTGCCCGTCGCGCCCACCATCGCAATCTTCATCGTCCGGCCTCCAAAGTCCTTGCCCGGAGCTAGGCAAGGGTCGAGGGAACCGGAAGAGCCGGATCGGAAACGCTAAGTTGCGTGCGGTTCAACCCGCGGCCGGGTCGACCGCTTCGGTGACCGGCGCGGCCTTGGTCGGGCCCGGCTGGTCAACGAGGCGGATGTTGAGTTCGCGCAGCTGCTTTGCGGTCGCGAAATTGGGCGCGCCCATCATCAGGTCCTCGGCCTTTTGCGTCATCGGGAAAACGATGACCTCGCGGATGTTGGGCTCGTCGGCCAGCAGCATGACGATACGGTCGACGCCAGGTGCCGAGCCGCCATGCGGCGGCGCGCCGAACTTGAACGCGTTGATCATGCCCGCGAAATTCTTGTCGACGTCGTCGCGCGAATAGCCGGCGATCTCGAATGCCTTGTACATGATCTCAGGCCGATGGTTCCGGATCGCGCCCGACGACAGCTCCACGCCGTTGCACACGATGTCGTACTGGAAGGCGAGGATATCGAGCGGATCCTTGGTTTCCAGCGCTTCCAACTCGCCCTGCGGCATCGAGAAGGGGTTGTGGCTGAAATCGATCTTCTTCGCGTCCTCGTCATATTCGAACATCGGGAAGTCGACGATCCAGCAGAATTCGAAGCGCTTGTCGTCGATCAGTTCGAGTTGCTCGGCGACGCGGGTGCGCGCCAGCCCGGCAAGCTTGGCCGCCTGCGCTTCCTTGCCAGCGGCGAAGAAGATGCCGTCATCCGGGCCAAGGCCCATGCTGTCGGCGAGCGCGGACATCTTGTCCTCACCATGGTTCTTGGCGATCGGGCCACCCCATTCGCCCTGCTTGCGGGTTGCATAACCGAGACCGGCGAAACCTTCGGACTGCGCCCAGCTGTTCATGTCGTCGAAGAACTTACGGCTCTTTTCCGCCGTCCCCGGCGCCGGGATCGCGCGGACGATGTCGCCCGCCTCGACGATCGAGGCGAAGCGGCCGAAGCCCGAGCCGACGAAATGCTCGGACACGTCGGAAATGATCAGCGGGTTGCGCAGATCCGGCTTGTCGTTGCCGTATTTCAGCATCGATTCCTTGTACGGAATGCGCTTGAACGGCAGCGGGCTGACGGTGCGGCCCTTGCCCTGCCAGTCGGCGAATTCCTCGAACACGCCATGCAGCACCGGCTCGATCGCCGCGAACACATCGTCCTGCGTGACGTAGCTCATCTCGAAATCGAGCTGGTAGAATTCGCCAGGGCTGCGGTCGGCGCGCGCGTCCTCGTCGCGGAAACACGGCGCGATCTGGAAATAGCGGTCGAAGCCGGCGACCATCAGCAGCTGCTTGAACATCTGCGGCGCCTGGGGAAGCGCGTAGAACTTGCCCGGATGGACCCGGCTAGGGACCAGATAGTCGCGCGCGCCCTCGGGGCTCGACGCGGTCAGGATCGGGGTCTGGAACTCGGTGAAGCCCTGGTCGATCATCCGCTTGCGCAGGCTCGAAATCACGTTCGAGCGCAGCACGATATTGTTGTGCAGCCGCTCGCGACGCAAATCGAGGAAGCGATAGCGGAGGCGGATATCCTCGGGATAATCGGCCTCGCCGGCGACCGGCATCGGCAGTTCGGCAGCGGCCGACTGGACGGTCACGGACCGCGCAAACACCTCGATCTCTCCGGTCGCCAGGTTCGGGTTGGCGGTGCCCTCGGCGCGCGCCTTGACCACGCCGTCGATCGTCACGACCGACTCGGCTCGCAGCCCTTCCAGGATCGGCAGTGCCGGAGAATCGCTGTCGGCAACCACCTGCGTAATGCCGTAATGGTCGCGCAGGTCGACGAACAGCACGCCGCCATGGTCGCGCTTGCGGTGCACCCAGCCCGACAGGCGGACGTCCTCGCCGACATTGGCGGCGGTCAGTGCGGCGCAGGTGTGCGTACGATAGGCGTGCATGGCGTAATCTCTGACTTCGTCGCCCCAGCGAAAGCTGGGGTCTCAGGCCACTGGCGAACAGCTCGCGGCACGAGATCCCAGCTTTCGCTGGGATGACGGTTGATGGAAAGCCGCGCGCATTCCCTTCACACAGGCCTTTGTCAAGCGCGCGCGCCTCGCTATGGGGTCAAGATGCATATCCATGGCCTGATCGAGGACAACGCCGCCCTCGCCAATCTCTGCGCGCGGCTCTCGCAATCCGACTTCGTCTGCGTCGACACCGAATTCATGCGCGAAAGCACGTTCTGGCCGGAGCTTTGCCTGATCCAGATCGCCGATACGAACGAAGCGGCGGCGATCGATCCGATGACACCCGGGCTCGACCTCAAGCCCCTGCTCGACCTGCTGGTCGAGAATGAGGACGTGCTCAAGGTCTTTCATGCCGGCGGGCAGGATATCGAGATCATCTACAATCTCACCGCCAAGACCCCGCACCCGCTGTTCGACACCCAGATCGCGGCGATGGCGCTCGGACAGGGCGAACAGATCGGCTATTCGAACCTGGTCGACAGCTGGCTGGGGATTCAAGTCGACAAGGGCGCGCGCTTCACCGACTGGGCGCGCCGCCCGCTCGAAGAGCGCCAGATCGTCTATGCGATCGCCGACGTGACCCATCTGGCGGAGATTTTTCCGCGCATGCTCGATAAATTGCGCAAGACCGGACGCGGCGCGTGGCTCGACCAGGAAATGGAGCGGCTGGCCGATCCGGCCAATTACGCCAACGATCCCGACCTCGCCTGGAAGCGTGTGCGCATCGCCGGCCGCAAGCCCGATGTACTCGGCCGGTTGAAGGCCCTGGCGCGCTGGCGCGAGATGGAGGCGCGCGGCAAGAACCTGCCGCGCGGCCGCATCGTCAAGGATGAGACGCTGGCCGACATCGCCAGTCATCCGCCGCGCAAACAGGCCGATCTGGCACGCGTGCGCGGCCTGTCCGCCACCTGGGCCGGAAACGATATCGGCGCCCGGCTGATGGCCGCGCTCGAAGACGCCAAGCCGATGACCAACGCCGAAATGCCGGCGCGCGACGACCGCAAGCCTGGTCTGGGCAAGGACGGCGCGCTGGTCGCCGATCTGCTCAAATTGCTGCTCAAGATCCGCTCGCGCGATATCGATGTCGCGTCGCGGCTGCTGGCGCGGTCGGAGGATCTCGAGGCGCTGGCCGCGGGGCAACGCGACGGGCTATCGATCCTGACGGGCTGGCGCTTCGAGCAGTTCGGCCGCGACGCCCTCGACCTGGTCGAGGGGCGGTTGGCGTTTGCGGTCAAGAACGGCAAGCTTCGCATGACCCGGACTGAGGATGCGCAATGAACAAGATACTGATCGCCGCTCTTGGTCTCATGTTTGCCGTTGCTGCCTGTGCGCCGGTCGCGCCGCTGCCGGGCGCGCCCACTGGCGAATGTTCTGCCAAGGGCCTGGACAACATGATCGGTCGGATCGCCACGCCGTCGCTGATCGACCGTGCCAAGCGGCGATCGGGCGCATCGGTCGCGCGGGTGTTGCGGCCGGGCCAGATCGTGACGATGGAATATTTGAACGGCCGTCTCAACGTGAACGTCGACGGGAAGAACCGCGTGAAAACCCTTACCTGCGGGTAAGTTAGCCATCTCCCGCTTGCGGGAGAGGGTCGGGTGAGGGTCTTCTTTCTTCTTCCAAGCGTGTGCCGAGAGGAGAAGTAAGAAGACCCTCACCCTCCCACCGCTACGCGGCGGGCCCCTCCCCCTCCCGCAAGCGGGAGAGGGGTTTAGCTCATGAGATCAGCAGCCGCCTGACTAACGAAACGGCATATCGATCGAGGACGGCGGCTCGCTGAACCATTTCGGCCCGGTGTCGGTCATGTGGAAGCAATCCTCCAGGCGCACGCCGAATTTGCCCGGGATGTAGATGCCGGGCTCGTTGGAGAAGCACATGCCGGGGGCCAATCTGGTCGTTTCGCCGCGCACCAGATTGACCGGTTCGTGTCCGTCGAGCCCGATGCCGTGTCCGGTGCGATGCGAACAGCCGGGGAGCTTGTAGCCGGGGCCGTAGCCGAAACTCTCGTAGAGTTTGCGGATCGCCTCATCGACGCTGCCCGCCGACATGCCGATCCGCGCCGCCGCAAACGCGGTCTGCTGGCCTTGATGGACCTGATCCCAAACCGTGCGCTGTTCTTTGCTGGCCGCGCCGTAGACGAAGGTGCGGGAGACGTCGGACTGATAGCCCTGCACGGTACACCCGCAATCCATCAGCACGATCTGACCGTCGTCGACCTTGTGCACGGCTTGCGTGCCATGGGGATAAGCTGCGGCTTCGCCGATCAGCACCAAGCTGAACTCGGGGCTGCCGCCCAATTTGCGCGTCGCCGCGTCCATGATTGCGCCGATGTCGCGGCCCGTCATGCCCTTTTCGACGCGCTTGTGGGTCCAGCGATAGGCGGCAATCGTCACGTCGGTGGCGAGTTGCATCAGGGCGAGCTCGGCCGGCGTCTTGATCATGCGGCAGCCACGCACGACCGGATTGGCCGACACGATCTTCGCGCCGGGCATGGCATGCGCGAGCATGTCCGGGATGAAGAAGCGTACCGTCTCCTCGATCCCCACCGGCCGCGTCGTCAATTTGCGGTCCTTGAGGAAACCAGCGACTACCTTGAGCGGATCCTGGTCCTCCTGCCACACCCGCACCTCGGCCCGGATAGCGAGCGTCTCGCGCATGCGGGGCTCTTCGAAATAGGGCGAGACGATGCAGGGCTCGCCCTCGACCGGCAGTACCGCGAGCAGGGCCCGCTCGCTGCGCCCCCAGCGAATGCCGGTGAAATAGAGCAAGGACGATCCTGGCTCGATCAGCACGGCGCCAATGCCGTGCTGCTTCATCAGTAACTGCGCGCGATCGAGCCGGCGGCGGCGCTCGTCAGCGCCGATCGGCACGGCGCCGGTGGTCATGTCGTGCAAATCGGCCAGATCGGGTTCGGCGGCACGGGCCGCGCCGGAGACGAGCAAGGGAGCGGCGGCAGCCGCGGCAAGTATTGCGCGGCGGCCGGGCAAAAAGCGGGAATTGGGCATGACCGTAACGATAGGGTCCTTGACCGCGGCGTCGCAATCCCCTTTCCCTGCATTACCAAAATGGGGAGAGTGATTTTGGCCAAGCGCCTGACGACCTACATTCTGATCGCCTTGGTGCTGGGCCTGATCGTTGGCTGGGTCACGAATGCCGCGTTCGGGGGCAGTCATCCGACGCCCGATCAAGCCGCTACGCTGGCGACCATCGCCAAATGGCTCGGGCTGATCACCACGATCTTCCTCAAGCTGATCAAGATGATCATCGCACCTTTGGTGTTCGGTACCCTGGTGGTCGGGATCGCGCATATGGGCGACACTGGCGCGCTTGGCCGGGTGGGGTTGAAATCGCTCGGCTGGTTCGTTTGCGCCAGTCTGTTGTCGCTGACGCTGGGTCTGATCCTCGTCCATATCCTGCAGCCGGGCGTCGGGCTCAACATGCCTCTGCCGGCGGTCAACGCTGCTGCCGATATCGACAAGAGCAAGTTCGACGCGATCCAGATCATCGGTCACATTTTCCCCAGTTCGATCGTCGATTCGATGGCGCAGAACGACATCCTTCAGATCGTGATTTTCTCGGTGTTCTTCGGCGTCGCGATCACCGCCGTGGGCGAGCGCGCGGCGCCGCTGGTTACGGCGGCCGAGGCGCTGACCAAGGTCATGCTGCAGGTCACCGACTATGTGATGCGGTTCGCGCCCGTCGCGGTTTTCGCTGCGGTCGCCAATGCGTTGGTCGAGCGCGGGCCCGAAGTGATCGGCAAGCTCGGTTATTTCATGCTGTGCGTCTATGTCGGGCTAGCCCTGCTGTGGCTGCTGCTCGGCTTGCTCGCTTATTTGTTTATCGGCGGGCGGGCGCTCACCTTGTTCCGCTATGTGCGCGAACCGGTCCTGGTCGCGTTTTCAGCGGCATCGTCCGAGGCCGCCTTCCCGCGCACACTCGAAGCTCTCGACCGGTTCGGCGTGCCGCCACGCATTTCCAGCTTCGTGCTGCCGCTAGGCTATTCGTTCAATCTCGACGGCTCGATGATGTACATGACCTTCGCGTCGCTGTTCATCGCCCAAGCTTATGGCATCCATCTCGATCTCGGCACGCAGGTCGCGATGTTGCTCACCTTGATGATTACTTCAAAGGGGATTGCCGGCGTGCCCCGCGCCAGCCTGGTCGTGATCGCCGCAACGCTTGGACAGTTCAAACTGCCTGAGGCCGGCCTGCTATTGGTGCTGGCGGTCGACCATTTCCTCGACATGGGGCGGTCGGCGACCAACGTCATCGGCAATGCCGTCGCGGCAAGCGTGGTTGCCCGCTGGGAGGGTGGGCTTGAAACCCCCGCACCTGCTGAAATCGAGCCGCCGCATGCGCCCAGCCACGGACTGGGCGGGAAGCATTGAGAACTCAGGCGTAGGCGTAGGGTCCGCCCTTTTCGAGCGCGTTCCGATAGGCGGGCCGCGCATGGATCTTGTCCAGCCAGGCGATCGTCGCCGGGCGTGATGGCCCGAGTCCCGCGCGGCTTCGCGCCGCTTCGAGCGGAAAGCTCATCATGATGTCGGCCGCAGTCATCTCGCCGCCGGTGAACCAGGGGCGCTGCGCCAACTCACCTTCGACATAATCGAGATGGACGTCGATCATCGGCTGGATGCGCTTGGCCGCGGCCCTGCCCATCAGCGGAATGCGATTGACCACGAGCATCACCAGCAAGGGCGGCATGACCGACCCTTCGGCATAATGCAGGAACTGGCGATAACGCAGCACGTCGTCGCGATGCGCGGGCGGCCCCAGCCTGCCGTCGCCTTTCTCGACCAGATATTCGCAGATCGCCCCGGTTTCGACGATCATCCGCCCGTCATCCTCGAGCACCGGCGACTTGCCGAGCGGGTGCACCTTGCGCAGCGCCGGCGGCGCCAGCATCGTCTTCGGATCGCGCTGATAATATTTTATCTCATACGGCAGCCCGAGTTCCTCGAGCATCCACAGGATGCGCTGCGACCTCGAGTTGTTGAGGTGATGGACGATCAGCGTCACGATATGCCTCCCCGTCCCCGTCATGAAATCTCAAGCGGGCCGGCACGACCATATCCACGCCGAGGCAGGGAAATCCACCACATCGTTGCTGAGGCGCGCCGCCAGGACGCCGCGCAACCGCTGGCGACCCGCTTCTCGGGCCGCCTCATCGAGCTCGCGCAGCTGTGCCGCTGCGGGCCCGATCCGGCTGAACAAGGCGAGTGCCTCATCGACCGCATGCTCTCCCTCCCCTGCCCGATAGGTATAATCAACCGGCTGTGCCTGGCCCGTCCAGCCGCTCGCCTGCAAGATGGCGCGGACATGATCGGCGTCGGCGAAGGCAAACGGGCCCGGAGACGTTCCGGGCTTTTGCGGCGTCACACCGGTCACCGCGGCGCCGGTCTCGATCGCCCAGGGATTGAGCGTGAAGTCGCGAAAGCAGGAGAAGACCAGGCGTGCATCATCCGTCACCGCGTGCCGCAGCCTGGTAAAGGCAGCGACGGGATCGTCGAAGAACATGACGCCATGCCGGGAGAATAGAAGATCGGCGGTGATGCCGCCCAGCTCGCTTGCATCTCCAACCTCGAAGCGGAGGTTGGGATAAGTGGCGCCTCTCGCTCGCGCGGCCTCGACAAGATTTTTGGAAAGGTCGATCCCGATCACAGTTAAATCGGGGCGAGCGGACGCCAGCGCGATCGCGGTACCACCCGCGCCGCAGCCGATATCGACCGCGATGCCGCTGTCCGGCGCAGCGTCGAGAATCGCTGCATTGAGATGGGGAGACAAATTGACGAAGCTCAAATCGGTGCGGCGCCATTCGTCCGCCCAGGTGTCGCCAACACGCCCCGCCCAATCATATGCCAAGGTCATTCGGCTCTCCCCTTGTCGATCCCGCATATTGCGCGAGGGATCATCCGCTCCGTTCTATGCGCCTCCTCGACCGAGAACCCAACAGTATCGGCCAAGCGAATGCCCGAAATATGAAAGGCCCGCCGACGCGGGCGGGCCTTTCCGGGAGTTGCGGCGGAGGGGGATCGCCGCTGGGGTTGTGTCGGTAACGAAACAAGCGCGGATTGGTTGCATTGCAGCAAATATCCGCGCAGCCTCGAAAGAAGGCCTCAGAGTTCGTCGTCGCCGCCGTCGTCCAGACCGCCGACCATCATCTCTTCGGCGACCTCGGCCGTACGATTGCGGATGGCGCGTTCGAGTCGTTCGGCGACGTCGGGATTATCCTTGAGATAATTTTTGGCGTTCTCTCGCCCCTGCCCGATGCGGATCGAGTCGTAGCTGAACCAGGCGCCCGATTTCTCGACCAAGCCGGCCTTGACGCCGAGATCGAGAACTTCGCCAATCTTGGAAATGCCCTCACCGTACATGATGTCGAATTCGACCTGCTTGAACGGCGGCGCGACCTTGTTCTTGACGACCTTCACCCGGGTGGTGTTGCCGACGATATCGTCGCGATCCTTGATCTGGCCGGTGCGGCGGATGTCGAGGCGAACCGAGGCGTAGAATTTGAGCGCGTTGCCGCCCGTCGTCGTCTCCGGGTTACCGTACATCACGCCGATCTTCATGCGCAGCTGGTTGATGAAGATCACCATGCAGCGCGAGCGACTGATCGATCCGGTCAGCTTGCGCAGCGATTGCGACATCAAGCGGGCCTGCAGGCCGACATGGCTGTCGCCCATCTCACCCTCGATTTCGGCGCGCGGCACCAGGGCCGCGACCGAATCGACCACCAGCACGTCGATCGCGTTCGAGCGCACCAAGGTATCGGTGATCTCGAGCGCTTGCTCGCCGGTGTCGGGCTGCGACACGATCAGCTCGTCGATATTGACGCCCAGTTTCTTGGCATAGACCGGGTCGAGCGCGTGTTCCGCGTCGACGAACGCCGCGGTGCCGCCGCTGCGTTGCGCCTCGGCGATGACGTGCAGCGCGAGCGTCGTCTTGCCCGAGCTTTCCGGCCCGTACACTTCGATCACGCGGCCGCGCGGCAGGCCGCCGACGCCGAGCGCGATGTCGAGACCGAGGCTGCCGGTCGAAATCGCCTCGACCTGCATTGCCTCTTTCGAGCCCAGCCGCATCGCCGAGCCTTTGCCGAAGGCACGGTCGATCTGGGCCAGAGCGGCGTCGAGCGCCTTTTGCCGGTCGGAATTTTGCGATGCCATGCCGTCGATAACTTTCAGAGAAGCTGCCATTGAAAGGCCTCCGCGCTAGCCGGGTTAGCCCCGGCGTTCAATCGTGTTGGAGGACGTGTATCGCATTTGTTCTCATGGAACAATAGTGGAACATGAACTTTTTTCGCACCGAAACGGCGCTTTCCCGATATTTCTTGCTCGGCCCCCCGCCCCGCTTCATGCTCTGGCCATGCACAGCGACCTCGACGTCTTTATCACCGGCCTGCCCAAAGCCGAGCTCCACCTTCACATCGAGGGCAGCCTGGAACCTGAGCTGATGTTCGCGTTGGCCGAGCGCAACCGGGTCGAGATTCCATACGCATCGGTTGAGGACGTCCGTGCGGCATACAGCTTTTCCAACCTGCAGGATTTCCTCGACATCTATTATGCCGGCGCGAACGTGCTCCGCACCGAGGCGGATTTCCGCGATCTCGCGCTCGCCTATTTCGACCGCGCCGCGGCGGACGGCGTGGTGCATGCCGAAATCTTCTTCGATCCCCAGACGCATACCGATCGCGGTATCCCCTTCGGCACCGTGATCGAAGGGCTGCTCGCGGGGATGGCCGAAGCCGAGGCCAGACATGGCCTGACCTCAAAGCTGATCCTGTGCTTCCTGCGCCATTTGAGCGAGGAAGCCGCGTTCGCAACGCTGGCCCAGGCCGAACCGTGGCTCGATCGCATCGCCGGGGTCGGGCTCGATTCGTCCGAACTCGGCCACCCGCCGGAAAAGTTCGCAAGAGTGTTCGCCGCGGCACGCGAACAGGGGCTGAGGCTGGTCGCTCATGCCGGCGAGGAAGGACCGCCCGATTATGTCCGTCAGGCGCTCGACCTGCTCGCGATCGACCGGCTCGACCATGGCAATCGCAGCCTGGAAGACCCCGTGCTGACCGCCCGCCTGGCGCGTACCGGAATGACGCTGACCGTATGTCCGCTGTCGAACGTCAAATTGTGCAATGTCTCCTCGATGCAGGACCATCCGATCGATCGGATGCTCGATCTCGGGCTGCGGGCAACGATCAATTCGGACGATCCCGCCTATTTTGGCGGCTATATCGCGGAAAATTACCGCCAGGCAGCGGCGGCGCGGGGCTTGGATAGAGACGCGCTCGTCACGCTCGCGCGCAACTCGTTCCTGGGATCGTTCCTGACCGACGATGAGGTGGCCCGCCACACCGCCGCGCTCGACGCCTATGTCGCGGAGACACGCTGATGCCGATCTTCACCCCGATCCCGCACGAAACGTTCGAGGCGCAAGTGAAATTGCTTGCCGCCGAAATCGCCGAGAGCGGATGGCTCCCCAGCTTCATCATCGGGATCGGTCGCGGCGGGCTGGCCCCGGCGGTCTATCTCAGTCACGCGACCGGCCTGCCGATGCTGTCGGTCGACCATTCTTCGCGCGTCGAGGATTTCTCCGACGCGCCGCTGATCAAATTGGCGGCACGCACGCGCGACGGGGAACGACTGCTGTTCGTCGACGACATCAACGATTCGGGTGCGACGATAGGCAAGCTGCGCGCCGCATTGGCCACGGCGGGCGCGGCGCGCGACCATGTCCGGTTCGCTACCCTGCTCGACAACAAACGGTCGCGCGAACAGGTCGACTATCGCGCCGAAGTGATCGACCGCGACGAGCGCAAGGACTGGTTCGTCTTCCCCTGGGAAGCGGTCGCCCCGCAAGCCTCGCTCGATGCCGATGCGGCGGAAGTGCCCGACCGGATCGCTTGATCGACGAAAATCGAGTGCGCGACTAGGCTTAGAGCTCGGCGAGCGCCTTGGCGACGTTTTCCATCGTATAGGGTTTCACCAGCCGCGGGCGGTCGGCATGGGCCGGCGTGTCTTCGCCACCACCGGTCGACAGAATGAAGGGAATGCTGCGCGCCGCCAATGCATCGGCAACCGGCCAGCTCTTCTCGCCGCCCGACAGATTGACGTCTAGAATGGCCGCATCGGGATGTTCGGCGTCGATCACCGCAAGCGCGGCCATCACGCTGTCGCACGTCGCGACGTGGGTCTTGTTCAACGCCTCGAGGAAATCCTCGAGCATCATGGCAATCAGGGGTTCGTCCTCGACGATCAGGATGCGTTGCAGCGATGCCATGACTTGCCTTAGCCTCCGACACTGCCGGACGCCATGCCCGGCGCGCGATGATGGAGCAATTCACTCACCGAAACCGCGCGATAGCCGCGATCGCGTAGTCCGGCCAGGATCAGCGGCAGCGCACCTCGCGCAACCCCGCGCGATCGGTACATCGCGTGTATCAGGATGATCGAACCGGGCTTGACCTTATCGAGCACGCGATCGGCGTAGCGGCGGGAGTCGTGCGCGTCCTCGGGATCGGTGACGTCCCAGGTGACCATGCGATATCCCGTCTGCTCGACAGCGATCGGCAGCCCGGTAAGCTTCTTGCCGAAAGGCGGACGAAAAAGGTCCGGCCGAGCCCCTTCGTCGCGCAACAGCCCGTCAGTCCTGCGGATTTCTTCGACATAGTCTCCGGGGAACAATCCCCACATGCGTTTGTGACTGTAGCTGTGGTTGCCCACTTCCTGTCCGGCCGCCAGCAGCCGCCGGACCTCGCCCGGATGTCTCACCATCTCCTGGCCGATCAGAAAGAAAGTGGCATGCGCATCATAGGGTTTGAGCGTGCTCAGAATATAGCTCACCCCGTCCGGCGTGGGGCCGTCGTCGAAAGTCAACGCGACCAGCTTCTCGCGCGTGTCGACGTGGCAAATCGGCGTGCCGATCAGTTGAAAGCACAAGGCCCGGCTGATCCGGAAAAGCCCGAGGGCGAAGACGAGAATGACGATCCCCACTGCGGTGGAGACGGTCACGCCTCGTCGGGTCATCGTTCGACCACGGCGGAGGTCAGCAAGTCGCGCGCGGCTTCCGCCAGTTGCTGCACCGAAAACGGCTTGGGCAGGAAAGCGACATTGTCGAGGTCGATCGACTTCCTGAGCTGCTCCTCGGCATAGCCCGACATGAACAGGATCGGCAGATCTGGATAACGCTCACGAGCGTGGCGCACCATGGTCGGGCCATCCATCGACGGCATCACGACGTCCGAAATCAGCAGATCCGGCTTTTCGCCCTGCGCCAGCAATTCGAGCGCCGCTTCGCCATTCTCGGCGGTCAGCACCTTATAGCCCTGGCGCGTCAGCGCGCGCTCGGCAACCGCGCGGACCATATCCTCATCCTCGACCAGCAGGATCAGGCCGGTTCCCCACAGATCGGCCGGCTTTTCCTTTGCGGAGACTTTGGCCATCTTTGGCGCCTCCGCGGTATGGACGGGGAAATAGATCGAGAAGGTCGAGCCCTGTCCCGGTTTGGAATCGGCGAAGATATAGCCGCCCGATTGCTTGACGATGCCGTAAACGGTCGACAGGCCGAGCCCCGTTCCCTTGCCGACTTCCTTGGTGGTAAAGAACGGCTCGAAAATCTTGCCGAGGATCTCGGGCGGAATGCCGGTGCCGGTATCGCTGATTTCGAGCGCCGAATAATCGGCGACGGGCAGGATGTCCGATCCCATCTTGCGGACTTCCGCCGCGCTGACCGCGCGCGACGTGATCGTCAGCGTTCCGCCGCCATTGGGGTCCTTGGCCAGCATCGCGTCGCGGGCATTGACCGCCAGATTGACCACGACCTGTTCGAGCTGGCCGGGGTCGGCGCGCACCGCTCCCAGGTTGCGGCCGTGCCGTACCTCGAGCTTCACGGTTTCGCCCATCAGGCGCTTGAGCAATTGCGATACTTCCGAGATCACATCGGGCAATTGCAGGATCTGCGGCCGCAACGTCTGCTGGCGTGAAAAGGCGAGCAATTGCCGCGTCAGGCTAGCTGCGCGGTTCGAGTTCGCCTTGATCTGCTGGATGTCGTCATAATCGCTGTCGCCGGGCGAATGGCGCATCAGCATCAGGTCGCAATGGCCTATGATCGCGGTCAGGATATTGTTGAAATCGTGGGCGACGCCACCGGCGAGTTGGCCGACCGCCTGCATCTTGGTCGCTTGGGCGACTTCGCGCTTGAGGCGAGTCTCCTCGCCATTGTCCTTGAGACTCAGCAGCACCGCGGCATCGCCCAATCCCCGCGCGCCGGCGATCGTCAAAGCGACCGGTTCGTCGGGATGGTCCTTCAGCCGGATCGCCATGTCCATCGAATGGGTCGCGCCATTGGCGAAGCGGCGGATCGCGTCGGCAACCGCGGCCTTGTCCTCGCGCACCACCAGATCGCCCGGATAAAGCGGTGGTTGCGCCTGATCGACCTGTGCTGCGCGGACGAACGGGTCGTTCATCTGAACGAAGCGCCCATCGCGATCGACCAGGGCGAGCCCGACCGGGAGCAGCGAGATCAGGCTTTTGACATGCGCCGCGGCCGATCCGCCGATCGCGGGTTGCCCATGTTCTTCCTCATCGAGCAGGACGACCAGGATCGGTGCGTCCTCGCCGTCCAGGAAAGGAATCTGCAGGATGCGGAGCGGCGTGCCGCGCGGGCCCTCCCGCTCGAACCGCACCTGACCCTTGTCGTCGGCGATCAGGAAACGCGCGAAATCGCGGCCGACAACGACGCTTTCCTCATGCCCCATCGACCGTTCGCGCAGCACGCGATTGGCGGCGAGCAGGCGGCCGTCGGGTGCGATCAGCGCGGCCATGATACCGGCTGCCGCCAGCCGGTCGCCGGTCGGCCCGGCAATGATCGACTGAACGTTGGTGGCGAGATCGAGCCCCTGTGCTTCGTGGAAGCGCCAGACCAACATGTCCTCGCTCTCGCCGGCGCGCTCGATCGCGACCGCGAGCGGCGCGCCGCGCGTCGTGACGCGGTCGAGTTCGGCCGACCCGTCGCGCCAGGCGATGCGTCCCGCCGCCGCCAATTCGCCCGCACCATTGTCATCGAGCGGCAGGCCGGGCGGCGTGGGATAGCCGCCAAAGCGGGCGCGATAGCGCTCATTGGCGCAGATCAGCCGTCCCGCCCGGTCGGTCACCGCGATCGCATCGTCGCTTGCCGCGGCCAGCGCGCGTGCCACGCTCCAGTCGGTTTCGCCGGCCACCTCTGATGCCGCCGGCGCGAACCGCGACCAAGTGACGACCGCGCCGACCAGCAATAGCATGGCGGCGGCGAATCCTCCGGCGATGGCGAAATTGTGGAGGACCATCAGCACGATCAGCGCCGCCCCCACGCCGCACGCTGTCGCGACGATCAGCGCCTGGCGCTGGCCGGGTGCGCGGGCATCGTTCGGAAGGGGTCGGGAAGCCATCAGCCCCTTGTGGCGCGGTCGCGAGGCAGGTCAAGCATCGTCGGAAATACCCGACCTGCGCCGGCGCCTCTCCGCCGCATCAACCGATATTATTTCTTATCGGGAGTGGTCGGGGTGGTCGCCGGCGTCGCAGGCGCGTCGGTATTGCGCTTGGGAACCGAGAAGACGCCTGTGACACGGCCGCCCGATTTGCTGGTGCCGACCTTGCCACCGGAATCGAGCGACGCGGCGTTGTTGTTGAGGTTGATGAGCAACCGCCCTCCGCGCACGACATTGGCACCGCGATGGAGCACGACATTGCCGATCATCGTGATCGTGCGCTTGTTGAGGTCGTAGATGGCGTACGCGCCCGAAGCGTTCTCATCGGGACGCGTCACGACGACATTGCCCGAGGCCCGGATCTGCGAGATTTCGGGCGGAGCGCCGCCCGAATCGACGATGCTCGACGAATAGAGCACTTCGGCGCGGTCGGACGTCACCGTCATCGTCCCTTGGCGCGCGCGGACCTTGCCCTGGAACAAGGCGCGCTGAGTCTTGTCCTGGATCTCGATATGGTCGGCGTCGACACTCAGCGTTTCGTTCCCGCCCGACTGAAACGCCGAGACGCGCGCGCCGAGCAAGGTCGCTGCGCAAGCAAGGAGGATGAAGGTGGTACGCCGATGAGCCATGAATTTTGCCTACAACAAGGTTTCGCGGGTTGAAAGCGCCGAACCGCGCCAAAAAGTATCGTTGTACTCCTAACGATGAACCGCCGCTGATGAACGAACGCCGCCGGTGGATGTCCACCGACGGCGCCTTCAGTCGGCTACCTTCAAACCTTACCAGATGCGTACGCGATCGGCCGGTGCGAGATACAGTTTTTGCCCAGACTGGACTTTGAACGCGGCGTACCACGGGTCCATGTTGCGAACGATGCTGGCGCGCGCTTCCGACGGTGCGTGCGGATCGGTGCGCAGCCGCTTGAGCAATTCGGGCTCGCGATAGCTGCGGCGCCATACCTGTGCCCAGCCGAGATAGAAACGCTGATCGGCCGTGTATCCCGCGACCACCGGCGGGGCCTTGCCGCCGAGCGACTTGATATAGGCGTCGTGCGCGACGGTCAGTCCGGCGAGGTCGGCGACATTCTCGCCCAGGGTCAATTTGCCTTGGACATGCTGGCCCGGCAGCGGCTCGTATTTGTCATATTGCGCGACCAGCGCGTCGGTGCGCGTCTTGAACGCCGCAACGTCGGCTGGCGTCCACCAGTCGGTGAGCTGGCCACTCTTGTCGTACTTGGCGCCTTGATCGTCGAAATGATGGCTCATTTCATGGCCGATCACCGCGCCGATCCCGCCATAATTGACCGCCGCGTCGGCATTGGGATCGAAGAAGGGCGGCTGCAGAATCGCGGCCGGGAAGACGATCTCGACCATGCCGAAATTGGCATAGGCGTTCACTTCCATCGGGGTCATGCCCCATTCCCAGCGCTGCAGCGGCTTGCCGAGATGGGCGATATTATCCTTGCGGCCCCATTCGTTGGCTCGCCACTCGTTGCCGAAGGCATCGCCCTTTTCGATCTTGAGCGTCGCATAATCATGCCATTGCGACGGGTAGCCGATCTTGGGCCGGAACGCCGCCAGCTTGGCGTGCGCCTTGACCTTGGTCTCGGCTGACATCCAGTCGAGCTTGTCGATCCGCGCGTTCATCGCCGCGATGATGTTCTTGACCAGCTGGTCGGCGGCCGCCTTGGTTGCCGGGGGGAAATATTGCTGGACGTATAACTTCGAAACGTCGTCCTCGAGAGCGTTGGTGGTGAATTCAACTCCGCGCTTCCAGCGCGCCTGCTGTTCGGGCGTGCCCGACAGCGTCTTGCCGTAGAAGTTGAAATTCTCTTCGTCGAACGCCTTGGGCAGGACGTCGGCATAGGAGTCGAGGCTGCGCACGATCAACTGGTCTTGCAGCACCGCCATCGGCGCCTCGGCGACCAGCTTGACGATGCCGGTGATCGCCGACGGCTGCGCCACCAGCAACGTATCGACCGGCGCCCCAATGCCCTTGAA
This sequence comes from Sphingomonas sp., assembly GCF_024508665.1. Classification (GTDB taxonomy): domain Bacteria; phylum Pseudomonadota; class Alphaproteobacteria; order Sphingomonadales; family Sphingomonadaceae; genus Sphingomonas. Next base: position 189,922 of record NZ_JANINP010000004.1, on the reverse strand, counting down.
ATAGGTCGGGAAGTCGAAGCCCGGCGCCTTGGCCTGGAGGTCGGCGACCGACATCTTGTTGTAGCGCTTGTTGGCGTCGCGGCTGTCGATCCGCGACCAGCTGACCGCGGCGATCTGCGTCTCCAGATCGACGATCGCCTTGGCGCGGGCATCGGCATTGGCTTCGCCCGCCAGGGTCAGCATCTTGGCGATGTGCGTCTGATACCCTGCCTTGGCGTCGGCGAATTTGGGATCGCTGTAATAATCGCGGTCCGGCAGTCCCAGTCCAGCCTGGCGCAGGCCGAGAATATAGGTCTCGGGCGCCTTGTCGTCCTGGCCGACCCCGGCCCCGAACGGCCCACCAACCCCGCCCATCGCTGCTTCGGCCAGCAATGCCGCATAGCCGTTTTTGTCGGTCGACTTGATGCGGTCGAGCCACGGTTTGATCGGCGTCAGACCCTTCGCCTCGATCGCTCCGGTGTCGAGATAGGTCGCATAGGCGGTGCCGATCTTCGAATTGGGGTCCGCCGCCGCCTTTTCCAGGATGCCCTTGGTCCGCGATTCGGACAAATCCGCGAGCAGGTTGAACGCCCCGTAATTCGACTTGTCGGCCGGGATCGGCGTGGTCTTCGCCCAAGTGCCGTTGGCGTAATTGTAGAAGCTGTCCCCCGGGGCCACCGTTTTGTCCATGCCGGCTTCGTCCATGCCGAAGGTGCCGAAGGTCGGCTTGGCCGACGACGCGGCCACCGTCTGCTGGGCGAACGCCGCGGCACCGAGCGCCGTCGCCGCGAGAAGTGCGAACGCGAAGGGTTTCATGTTGGGAGGGTCCTTTCCGAATGGAGGAGTGGACGCTCGCGTGGCAAGCCGCAGCCGTCATGTCCCCCTTATTGATGGCGCGTGTTCTAAGCGGCTGACACGCCTAGTCAATCGAGGGTCGATGGCGTCAGCCGTGATCCCGCATGATGCGGCCGGCGTCCCGCTTCCACTCCCGCTCCTTGATATGCTCGCGCTTGTCGTGCGCCTTGCGGCCCTTGGCCAGGGCGAGCTCGACCTTGGCGCGGCCACGGCCGTTGAAATAGACCGTGAGCGGCACCAGCGTCATGCCCTCGCGCGCCACCGCGCCGTGCAGCTTATTGATCTCGCGTGCATTGAGCAGCAATTTGCGTGGCCGCTTCGGCTCGTGGTTGAAGCGGTTGCCATGGCTGAATTCTGGGATGTTCGAATTGACCAGCCATACACCGCCGTCCGCGGTCACTTCGGCATAGCTCTCGGCGATCGATCCTTCACCCGAGCGCAGGCTCTTCACTTCGGTCCCGGTCAGCGCGATCCCCGCCTCGAACGTCTGCTCGATGGCATAGTCGAACCGCGCGCGCCGGTTCTCGGCAACGATCTTCTGCTTGTCGAACGTGGCAGGTTTGGGACGGGCCATGGGCCGGGCGATGTAGGCGTGCCAGCGGCCGAAGGGAAGCTTTAGTGAAAGGGCGGCTGCAGCGGGTCGTCGCCGAACCGGTTTGGCCCGACCGTACCGGGCAAGACGAGAAAGACGATCATCATGACCAGGATCGCGAAGCTGAGCAGGTTGATCAAGGAAACCATCGACATCGATTGCATCGCCTGCTGGAACGCGGGGTTGGCCATGTCGGGCGGACCGCCAGGCTTTACCGCCGACATCGACGCCATCATCGTAAGGTAGCGCGGAAAGAACGACGCCATGACGACCGGCGATACGATCTGCATGGCGTAATAAGGCGCCGACCACCAACCCGAGCGGTCGCTGTCGTGCAGCCGGCGCACGACCGCCGCCGCCGTCAGGACAAAGAACAGCACGGCGGCCACCAGGGTCGTCATGATCATGTTCTGCATCATCGGCATCATCAGCCGGAACATGGCCTGTGGATCACTGTCGAACCGGTGCGGATCGCTCTGCAGTATCGGCATCATCTGGTCGAACCACGACGTCATGAGCGGGATCATCGCGATCGCCACAAGCACAAACTGGACGATGTAGACGATGAGGATCCAGAGCCAGAAAGGCTGACGATTTTCCCTGCCCTGGAAATCGACGATGCCGGTCAGGTGCCGGGTCAGCAGGTTCATGGCGAATGCCCCTCGCAATCCGGGCCGAGCCTAACGCCAGCGCACCGAATTGAAAGCCCTCACTTGCCCGCGGGCAAAGCCTTGGTTCGTCGAGCTACGGACGATCCGTCGCCAAACCCCAGCTTTAGCACCGATTAGCGCATCTACATTGACCGTTTTATATCCTATCAGGATGATGGGAATAACGGATCGAGAGGGAAATGGCCGTCCCTCTGGCGAACGCCACCGTCAGGCCTGCGGCTTTTGATGGGATGCAGCTTGCTCCGCGTAACCAACGGCTAAAGCGCGATGCAGGGCTGCGTGACGCCCGGCTTCGTTGTCCCCGAATGAAGGGAATGAAACGATGCGATGTCATGACTCCGTTCACTCGATCGACTGATCGACTGCTACTGATCGCCTGACGATCACGCCGACCGGCACCGCCGGTGGCGCACGCCCGAATTCCATCGAACATCCGTGCCCTGAGAGGGTGCGGCCGGAGGCGGCTGCCTGCGGCAAAGGGGACCCTTTTGCCTGATGTCCAAGTATCTTTTCCTGACGACCCTCAGCCTGACGGCGATGGCGTCCGCTCTTCCGGCGGTTGCATACGCCGACGATAAGGCGGCGCCGACAGGCGCGGCCAGCGTCGTGCCCAATGCGGTCGCCGATACCGATGCTAATTCGGAAGGCGGCGACATCGTCGTTACCGCGCGGCGGCGCGCCGAAAGCGCGCAGGACGTGCCGATCGCGCTTAGCGTGGTTGACGACAAGGCGCTGGCCGCGACCGGCAGTTATTCGCTGTCGCAGATCCAGCAGCTCGTCCCCAGCCTGCAAGTGTTCAGCTTCAACCCGCGCAACACCAACGTGAACATCCGCGGCCTCGGCTCGAACGTGGCACTGACCAACGACGGTCTGGAGAACGGCGTCGGCATCTATATCGACAATGTCTATTACGGCCGCGTAGGCCAGTCGCAATTCGACCTCGTCGACCTGCAGCAGATCGAGGTGCTGCGCGGCCCCCAGGGGACGCTGTTCGGCAAGAATACCACCGCGGGCGCGATCAACATCACCACGCGCGCGCCGAGTTTCGACCCCGAAGTGTCGGCCGAGGCGTCGCTTGGCGACTACGGCTATCGCCAGTTTCGCGCCTCCGCCTCCGGCGCGCTGATCGGCGACGTCGTCGCTGCCCGGCTGAGCATCGCCGATACGAAACGCGACGGTTTCCTGACCAACGTCCATGACGGCAGCGATTCGGCCAATTATTACAATTTCAGCCTGCGCGGGCAGCTGCTGATCAAGCCGGGCGACCGCCTGTCGATCAAGCTGATCGGCGATTATTCGCATCAGAAGCAGCATCATGTGCTTCAGGTCCTGTCGGGCTTCTTCGGGACCTATGACGACGGCACGGCGATCGCCAACAATTTCCTCAACCGCACCAGCCGGGCCGGTTACACGCCGCTGCCCTTCGCGCCGTTCGCGCGGCTCGGCGATTCCGACAGTCCTTATCAGGCCAACATGAAGAGCTACGGCGCTTCGGGACAGGTCGACTGGGACCTCGGCCGCGCCGCCTTGACCTCGATCACTGCCTATCGCTGGTGGGATTGGGATCCGAAAAACGATGGCGACGCCACGGGCCTGCCTGTCGTCACCAAGTCGCAACAGGCCAATCGCCAGCGCCAGTTCAGCCAGGAATTGCGTCTGGCATCAAAAGGCGACAACCGCATCGATTACGTTATCGGCGCCTATTACTTCTGGCAGATCGTCAAGGGAAAGGGCGCGGTCGCTTACGGGTCGGCGGCGCCGAATTGGTACCTACCCACCACCAACGCTGCGGTCGCCAACGCGGCGCTCCACGGGTTCGAAGCGGATTCGACCTCTACGCCGACGACACACAGCTATGCCGCCTTTGGCCAGGCGACGTGGAACGCGACCAGCCGCCTGAAACTCACCCTGGGTCTGCGCTATACCCATGAAAAGAAGGACGGCGCGTTCAACCAGTTCTGGGCAGCCGGCACGGATCCCGCCAACTTGTCGCCGGCGGCCGCCTCCGCGGTGATCGCGATCCGCAATCAGTTCAATCCGGTCACGTCCTATGCCACCAGTTTTACCGACGACAACGTCTCGCTGCTCGCCAATGTGTCGTACAAGATCGCGCCCGATGCGCTGATCTACGCCACCTATTCACGCGGATCGAAGTCGGGGGGGCTCAACCTGACGTCGCTGCCGGCCGGCATCACTCCTGACGTCCGACCCGAACGCGTCAATGCCTACGAAATCGGGCTGAAGGCGCAAGCGTTCGACAAGCGGCTCACCGCGAACCTTGCCGCATTCTGGACCGACATATCCGATTACCAGACCGCGATCACCGAACCGTCACCGGGCGGCCTCACCTATCGCCAGTACATCTCGAACATTCCCAGCGTGCGATCGCGCGGCGCCGAAGCCGATCTCAGCTTCGCGCCGACGCGTCTCGTCAGTCTGAATGCCTCGGCATCCTATACCGACGCGGTCTATATCGATTACCCGAACGCACCCCAGGCACCCGAGCGGCTCGACGTGGGATCGGTCCAGAACCTCAGCGGTAAGCCGCTCGCGGGCGTTCCCAAATTCACCTACACGCTGGGCGCCGACATCGCGCAGCCGCTTGGCAGTATCGGGGGCCGGGCGTTCCGGCTCTACGGCCATGCCGATTTCGCGCATCGCTCGTCGCTGAATACCTCGTCGACCAATTCGCGCTACGCCCAGGTGCCCGGCTACGGCGTGCTCAACGCTCGCATCGGCGTGCGGCCCGAAAGCGTTCTCTGGGACCTCTCGGTCTGGGCCCGAAATCTCACCGATACCAAATATTTCCAGACGCTTGCTGCCGCCAATACCGGCCTGATCACCGCATTGCTCGGGGATCCGCGAACGGTCGGCGCCACCCTCCGCTTCAAATTGTGAGGTGAACCATGGCTAGCCTGTTCCCACCCCGCTTCCGGCACTTCACGGCCCCGACCGACGATGCCGAGCCCGGCCGTCCGACTGCCTGGCGCCTGATCGCCTTGTCGGCGGTGGCTGTGCCGGTCGCCGCGGCGGGGCTGCCGCTCGCCGTCTATCTACCGCCGATCTATGTCCAGGATCACGGCCTGTCGCTCGGCGCGATCGGTCTGATCTTCCTGATCGGTCGGCTGTGGGACGCGTTGCTCGATCCGTTGGTCGGCACGCTGAGCGATCGTACCCGCACTCGTTTCGGCCGGCGCCGCCCGTGGATCGCGGCGGGCGGCATGCTATTCGCGCTCGCGGCGGCGTTCCTGTTCTTTCCCCAAGGACAGGTGTCGGTCGGCTATCTCGCGGCGACCCTGTTCTTCTTCTATCTCGGCTGGACCGCGATCCAGATTCCGCTCCTCGCCTGGTCGGGGGAGATATCGGGCCGCTATCATGAGCGCACGCGGATCGCGACATTCCAGACGGTCGTGACAGCGTCGGCGCTGCTGCTGACCCTGATATTGCCGACCATCGCCGACCAATGGCGTCCGGGAGACGGCAGGTTGAAGCTCGCGCTGATGGGCGGGCTGGTGCTGGCGGCGATCCTGCCCGGGCTTGCGCTCACGCTGACGGCCTTTCCCGAGCAGCCGCTGCCCGAAGCGCCGGCACGCCGCCGTCCGATCGGCCGGACGATCCACACGGTGCTCGCCGATCCGTTGCTGCTGCGCGTGCTCGGTTCCGATTTCGCGGTAACGCTCGGCCAGAACATCCGCGCATCGCTGATCGTCTTTTATGTCAGTTTCTTCATGCACCGGCCCGATTGGGCGGCCGGGCTGTTCCTGTTTCAGTTCGTGTTTGGTGTGTCGGCCGGTCCGATCTGGCTCAAGATTGGATACCGGCTGGGCAAGCATCGCACCGCCGTTGCCGGAGAGATTGTCCAGGTCGTCATCAACCTCGGCTTGCTGCTGGTAACGCCTGATCGCTTTGGTTTGCTGCTCGCCCTGACCTTCGCTCAGGGACTGGCACAGGGTTCGGGCAACCTGATGCTTCGTGCGATCGTCGCCGATATCGCCGACAAGCACCGGCTCGACCATGAAGAGGATCGCACCGGACTCTATTTCTCGGTGTTCAGCTTGGCCGGCAAGGCGGCGACCGCAGCCGCCGTCGGGATCGCCCTGCCGCTCGTGTCCTGGCTCGGTTTCGATCCCAAGGCGGTCAACAGCCCCGCCACCCTGCAGAGCCTCGCTATCGTCTTCGCGATCGGCCCCGCCGTCGCTCACGCCTTTTCCGCCTGGCTCGTCAGCGGCTTTCCGCTCGATGAGGCGGCGCATGCCGAAGTCCGCCGCGCGCTGGACGCCCAGGGGGCAGCCCTCGCCCCCGCCGAATGACCCCATAAACCCCGAAGGAGACGTGCAATGACCAATCTTGTCCATGAATTCGTGAATGCGCGGGATGCCGACGCCCTGCTCGACATCGTGCCGGTCGCCGGGCGGATCGGCGCCGAAATCCGCGGCGTGAAACTGTCCGGCGAGCTCGACCAGGTCAGCATCGCCGCGATCCGCGCCGCTCTAGTCCGCCACAAGGTGATCTTCTTCCGTGACCAAGATCATCTCGACGACGCCGCGCAGGAAGCGTTCGCCGAAAAGTTCGGCAATCCGGTCGCTCACCCAACCGTGCCGGTCGTGCCGGGCAGCAAGTATCTGCTCGAGCTCGATTCGAAGGAAGGCTATGCCGCGTCGAGCTGGCATACCGACGTGACCTTCGTCGACGCCTATCCCGAGGCGTCGATCCTGCGGGCGATCACCATTCCCGCCGCCGGCGGCGATACGTTATGGGCGAACGGCGTCACGGCCTATCAGGAACTGCCTGACAGCCTGCGGACCCTGGTCGACACGCTCTGGGCGCTGCACACCAACCTCTACGATTATGCCGGCACGTTCGGCGCCGATCGCCAGCGTGCCGAGGAGCATCGCAAGGTATTCGCCTCGACGGTCTACGAGACCGAGCACCCGGTCGTCCGCGTCCACCCGGAATCGGGCGAACGTGCGTTGTTGCTCGGCCATTTCGTCAAGCAGTTCGTTGGGCTGAACGCGGCGGATTCGCAGCGGCTGTTCTCGATCCTGCAGGACCACATCACCAAGCCCGAGAACACCGTGCGTTGGCGCTGGCAGCCCAACGACGTCGCGATCTGGGACAATCGCGCGACCCAGCACCGTGCGATCGCCGATTTCGGGCCGCAACGCCGGACCCTGCGCCGGGCGACCATCGCCGGTGACGTGCCAGTAGCGATCGACGGTAGTCGCAGCCGGGTGATCAAGCCCGAGTTGGTCGCGGTCGCAGCCTGATCGAACTGGATGGGGTGGCGACTGCTGCCCCATCCTGGCGCCGCGTCCGTGTCACGCCGGACGCGGCGTCGAAACCTTCATCGCCGGGTCATAGCCCCGCTACGGCCATCGCCGCGTCGACCGCGGCACGGCTGGCGTCGTTCGGCTCCGTCATCGGCAGGCGGAGATGCAGCGGCCAATCCGGCTTGAGCTTGCCCAGCGCATATTTGACCGGGCCGGGGGAGGCGTCGGTGAACATCGAGACGTGCAAAGGGTAAAGCCGATCGTGGAGCGCCAGCGCCGTGGCACGATCGCCGGTGGCCCAGGCGGCCTGGAACTCCGCGCACAAGCGCGGCGCGACATTCGCGGTGACCGAGATACAGCCGACTCCGCCCATCGCGTTGAACGCCAGCGCGGTCTCGTCATTGCCCGACAATTGGACGAAATCCGTGCCGCAGCCCAGCCGTTGCTCGGTCACCCTGCCAAGACTGCCGGTCGCGTCCTTCACGCCGATAAATATCTCGGGAAACGCCTTGACGATCCGCGCCATCGTCGTCGGCTGGATATCGGTGACGGTTCTTCCCGGCACATTGTAGAGCACGATGGGCAACGGTGTTTCGCGCGCGATCGCCTCGAAATGGCGGAAGATGCCCTCCTGGCTCGGGCGGTTGTAATAAGGCGGCACCATCAACGCGGCATCGGCGCCCGCAGCCTTGGCGGCATGGACGTTCGCGATCGCGACCCGCGTGTCGTTGGACCCTGCACCGGCCAGGATGGGCACGCGACGATTGGCCTGTTCGGCACAGACGCGCACCGCGTAGAAATGCTCATCGGCAGTCAGTGTCGCTGCTTCGCCAGTCGTCCCGACCGGCACCAATCCGGCCGATCCCTCGGCTATCTGCCACTCGACGAGTTCGCGATAGGCGTCCTCGGCGAAAGCGCCATCCGCCCCGAAAGGCGTGACCAGTGCAGGGATCGATCCCGAAAACATGCTTAAACGCTCCCGCGCGGCGGCGATCCGCCGTTTTTTCGTTGTTTTATATCCTGACAGATAGGGCGGGAGAGCATATCCTGTCCACATGCTTGCGTTGTTCAGAAGCGGGATCGCCGCCGCCGCCCTTTCAGGGATGGCGGCGACGGGTATGGCGTTCCAGGACCAGCTCGAATGGGCCAAGTCCAAATTGATGGGCGCGCCGAGCGCCGACCCCAGGTCGGTCAGCGCCTTGTCGGCGGCGATCACCGAGTGGCGCTCGCTCAGGCAGACCAATAGCGCCCCGTTCGAAAGCTACGCTCGTTTCCTGCTCGCGCATCCGGGTTGGCCGGGCGATGTCGCGATGCGCCGCGCCGCCGAAGCGTCGCTGGCGATGCCCGGCTGGTCGCCATCGACCGCGGTTGCCTTCTTCCGCCGCTATCCGCCGCAAAGCGGTACGTCCTGGGTTCGCTTCGCCGAGGCATTGACTGCGACGGGTTCGTTGGACGATGCGCGGACGGCCGCACGCAACGCCTGGGCTCAGGGCAGCCTGACGCCTACCGACGAGAGCAAGGTACTGACGACCTGGCCCGACGCGCTGCTGCCCAAGGACCAGGACGTGCGGATGGACCAGCTGCTGTGGCAGGGCCAGACCACCGCGGCGGCGCGCCAGCTCGCGTTCACCAGCGCCGCGCGCCGCCCGCTGTTCGCGGCGCGGCTAGCTCTGCGCACCAACGCCCCTGACGCCGGTAATGCCGACGCGATAGGCGCCGGCGATCCCGGCTATCTGGCCGACAAAGCAATCTGGCTGACCAACACGGGCGCCGCGGGATCGGCGCGCGCGCTGCTGGCCCGCCCGCACAATTTCACGAGCCGGCCGCTCGATGTCGACCGCTGGTTCGACCTGCTGCTGCGCAATGCGAAGGCTGCGGTGGAGGCGGGCGACTATTCGACCGCGTACAATATCGCGAGCCAGGTCGACGACGCCTATCCGACCGGTACCGACATTGCGCTGCGCCCCCTCGCCGAGCGCGATCCCTATACCGATCTGGTGTGGCTTGCCGGACAGACTGCGCTCAAGCGCCTAGGTCGTCCGGCCGACGCGATCGGCATGTTTGTCCGTTATACCGGCGGGTCGCGGTCGACTGCGCTCAAGTCCAAGGGCTTCTATTGGGCAGGACGCGCCGCCCAGGCCGCCCGGCAGAGTGATGAAGCAACGCGCAACCTCACTGCGGCGGCGCGCTATGGCGATCAATTCTACGGCCAGCTAGCGGCCGAGCGCCTTGGCCAGCCGCTGCTCGCTCCGGCCGAGCCGACGCCTCCGTCGATTCCGCCCGCCGAACGCTCAGCCTTCTACAATAATGAGGTCGTCCGCGCGGCGCAGTTTCTCGGCACGGTCGGCGCGCATGAGGATCAAAGCCTTTTCCTGCGTCAGATCGCAAACCTTGCGAGCACCGTCGACGACCATGTGCTGGCCGACGAATTGGCCCGGACGCTTGGGCGGCCCGATCTGTCGGTGATGGTCGGACGCAGCGCGCTGTTGAACGGCGTCACCGATTATAGCCGCTCCGGATTCCCGACGGTCAATATACCCGCATCCTCGGCGTCGAGCTGGACGATGGCGCATGCGATTATGCGCCAGGAAAGCCAGTTCGACCGCTCGTTGATCAGCCGCGCCGGCGCGCGAGGCATGATGCAGCTGATGAACGGCACCGCGCGCGAGCAGGCCGGCAAGCTTGGCCTCGCCTGGGATCAAGGCATGCTGCTCAGCAGCACCGACTATAACATCGAGCTTGGTACGGCCTATTTCCAGCGGCTCTACAATCAATATGGCAGCTACCCGCTGGCGATCGCGGCGTACAATGCCGGCGGCGGCAATGTGAACAAATGGCTCGCCGCGAACGGCGATCCGCGCACCGGCACGGTCGACTGGGTCGACTGGATCGAGGCGATACCGTTCGACGAAACCAAGCGCTACGTCCAGCACGTGCTCGAAAACGCGGTAGTCTATGACCTGATCAACCCGCAGAGGTCGCTCTCGAGCGGCAATGCGCGGCTGAGTTGGTATTTGGGCAACAAGCGGCCGGGCTGACTGTCGGCTTTCAAATCTCATCGCCATCCCGGCGAAAGCTGGGATCTCAGGCGACGACGCGGTACGGCTAGAGACCCCAGCTTTCGCCGGGGCGACGGATAGAGAATGAACGACCGCCCCAACTATATCACCCCTGCCGGCTTCGCCGCGCTGCGCGCCGAATATGAGCAGCTGTTTGCCGAGGAGCGCCCGAAGCTTGTCGAGACCATCGCCTGGGCGGCCGGCAATGGCGACCGGTCGGAGAATGGTGACTATATCTACGGCCGCAAGCGCCTGCGCGAGATCGACCGCCGGCTTGGCTGGCTGTCGAAGCGGATGAAGGCAGCGAAGGTGGTCGATCCGGCGCGACAGCCCGACCGCAGCCGCGCCTGGTTCGGCTGCACGATCACGATCGCCGACGAGGACGACAACCACCGCGCCCTGACCCTGGTCGGCGACGACGAGGCCGATGCCGGTAAGGGGTTGGTAGGATGGAATGCCCCCCTCGCCCGTGCGCTTCGCGGTGCCGCGATCGGCGATTTGCGCCGCGTCACGCTGCCGGCGGGCGAAAAGGAATATGAGGTCATCGCACTGGCCTATCCGCCGCTCGATGCTTCTGGAGCGTAACGGAGCGTTTCCTTCGCTTGGCTGGTCGCCGCTGTCGATGCATTCTAGATCAAGCTCGTAACGACGAGGAGATCGCCATGCCCATTCCTGCCAATTGGTCGTCCCAGCTTCAGTCCCTGCTGCGGATCGTGACTGCGCTCGGTTTCATGCAACATGGCGTGTCCAAGTTCTTTGGCATTCCGCCCTTTCCGATGCCGCTCAATCCTTTGCTCTACGCTGCGGGAACACTCGAACTGGTCGGCGGCGGGCTGTTCCTGCTTGGCCTCTTCACTCGACCGGTAGCGTTTATCCTGTCGGGCATGATGGCCGTCGCCTATTTCATGGCACACGCGCCGAAGAGCTTCTTCCCGGCGGTCAATGGCGGTGAGCCGGCGATGCTCTACGCCTTCATCTTCCTGTTCTTCGCTGCGGCCGGCGCGGGAGCGTGGAGCATCGACGCCATGCGTAGCCGTCCGGCCTCGCAATAAGGCCGCTAATTCGGGCGCGATTGCGCAAGCCGTGTCGCGCCCGCTATCACCGGCGTCATGACCGACGAGACTCATGGGCGCAACATCGCGTTGCTGATCGACGCGGACAATGCCTCGTCGCAAACCCTCGATCCGGTGCTGACCATTCTCGCTGAACTCGGCACGGTCAACATCCGTCGCGTCTACGGCAATTGGTCCAAGCCCGCGCTCAAGGGATGGCGCGACCAGACGGTCCGTTACGGCATCGAGCCGCAGCAGCAGTTCGACCTCACCAAGGGTAAGAACGCGACCGACATGAAGATGACGATCGACGCGATGGACCTGCTCTATCGCGGCCGCGTCCACGGCTTCGGTATCATGTCGTCGGATTCGGACTTCATGCCGCTGGCGATGCGGATTCGGCAGGACGGCCTGCCCGTTTACGGGTTTGGCACGTCGAAGACGTCCGAGGCGTTTCGCCAGGCGTGCACGCGGTTCATCGACGTCACCGCGCTTCGCCCCGCTCCCGCCCCGGAGACCGTCAACGGCAACACGAGTGCCGCAGCCGGGGGCAAGACCGCCATGGACCCCGAGCTGCTCAAGCTGCTGGTCGACGCCTATGATGCGGTGAAGCGCGACGAGCGCGGGTTCGTCAACCTGTCCGAACTCGGCGAGCGGGCGGGCAATCGCTCAAGCTTCGACGCGCGAAATTATGGTTACAAGCGCCTTTCCGACCTGATCGAAGCAGTACCCAATTTCCAGACGGAGCGCCGCGATGGCGGCCGCATCTACGTCAAGCGCGTGCGGTAGCTTCTTCGCGCGACATCATCCCACTGGCCGCCGTGCGCGCATCGCCTGGGCGAGCGTGCCCTCGTCGAGATAGTCGAGCTCGCCACCGACGGGCAGGCCGTGGGCCAATTGCGTAAGTCGGACCGGAAACCGTTCGATCCGTTCGGCGATGTAATGGGCGGTGGTCTGCCCTTCGAGCGTGGCGTTCATTGCCAGCACCACTTCGTCGATCCCGCCGGCTTCAACCCGGCCGACCAGTTTGGCGATCGCCAGATCCTCGGGCCGCACGCCGTCGAGCGCCGATAATCGCCCGCCGAGCACGTGATAGCGCCCCGGAAACAGCCGCGAGCGTTCGAGCGCCCATAGATCGGCGACTTCCTCGACCACGCACAACGACCGTTGATCGCGGCGCGGATCGGCGCACACCGCGCACGGGTCGCTGGTGTCGACATTACCGCAGGTCGAGCAGGTAGCGAGCTTCCGATCCACCGCCTCCAGCGCAGCGAGCAACGGCCCCAGCGCGGCCTCGCGCTTCTTGAGCAGATGGAGCACCGCCCGCCGCGCCGAGCGGGGCCCTAGTCCGGGGAGCCGGGCCAGCGCCTGGGTGAGCGCTTCGATTTCCTGCGATGCCATCCGGAACAAATAGGGGGTTGCGTGCCCCCCTGCCAAGGGGCGAAAGGCAGATCCCATGCGGATCGTCTTCATGGGAACCCCGGATTTCGCCGTTCCGGTGCTCGACGCCCTGATCGGCGCTGGCCACGACGTCGTGGCGGCATACAGCCAGCCGCCACGTGCCGGCGGGCGTCGCGGCAAGGCGCTGACCCCCTCCCCGGTCCAGGCGCGCGCCGAGACGCTGGGGATCGAGGTGCGCACGCCGCTGTCGTTCCGTAAGGAGCCGGGGGCGATCGAGGCCTTTGCGGCACTGGCGCCCGACGTAGCGGTGGTAGCAGCTTATGGACTGATCTTGCCGCAGGCGGTGCTTGATGCGCCGCGACTGGGCTGCCTCAACGTGCATGGCTCCTTGCTGCCAAGGTGGCGTGGCGCGGCCCCGATCCAGCGTGCGATCCTGGCTGGCGATGCCGAAACAGGCGTTGGCATCATGCAGATGGAGGCTGGACTAGATACGGGCCCTGTTCTGCTTGAGGAAAGCACCTCAATCGACGGAAAGACTTCGGGAATTCTGTCCGCTGAGCTGGCCGCAATGGGCGCCCGGCTGATGGTGCGCGTGCTCGAGGATCCCGCTGCCTTCTCGCCCCGGCCCCAGCCGGAAGATGGCATCACCTACGCGTCGAAGATCGACAAGGCCGAGGCGCGGATCGACTTCACCCGCTCCGCCGCGGAAGTCGAACGCCAGGTCCGCGCGTTCAACCCGGCGCCGGGTGCTTATTTCGAATATGCCGGCGAACGGATCAAAGTGCTCAGCGCCGCCGTAATGGACCTGTCGGGCGGGCCGGGTGAGGTTCTCGACGGCCAACTGACCATCGCCTGCGGCCAGGGCGCTATCCGTCCGCTCGCGGTGCAGCGCGCGGGACGCGGCGTCATGACGTCAAACGAGCTTTTGCGCGGCTTTTCCATCGACATAGGCACGCGCCTGTGACGCGTTTCGCGCTGACGGTGGAATATGACGGCCGTCCTTTCATGGGTTGGCAGCGGCAAGATCATGGACCGAGCGTGCAAGCCGCGATCGAGCGCGCCGCCAAGGAAATCCTGCAGGAACATGTCACCGCGCATGCGGCCGGTCGTACCGATGCCGGCGTCCATGCGCTGGGCATGCGTGCGCACCTTGATGTCACGCGGGCGATCACGCCGTTCCGCTTGATGGAAGCGCTCAATGCGCGGTTGCGGCCCGATCCGGTGGCGATCCTCGAGTGCGAGGTAGTGCCCGACGATTGGCATGCCCGCTTCTCGTGCCTCGCCCGCCATTACGAATATCGCATCGTCTGCCGCCGCGCGCCGCTGACCTGGGAAAAGGGGCTGGCGTGGCGCGTGCCGCAGGAACTCGATGCCGCGGCGATGCACGATGCCGCGCAAATCCTGGTCGGACGGCACGACTTTACAACTTTCCGCTCCGCGCACTGCCAGTCGGACAGCCCGGTCAAGACGCTCGACCGCCTCGACGTTGTCCGCGACGGCGCGCGGATCAGCATATTCGCCTCGGCGCGGTCGTTCCTGCATCACCAGGTGCGGTCGATGGTTGGGTGTCTGGAGCTCGTCGGCCAGGGCAAATGGTCGAAAGGCGACCTTGGGGCGGCGTTGGAAGCGGCGGATCGCGCCGAATTGGGATTCAACGCACCGCCGGATGGCCTGTACTTCCTGCGCGCGGACTATCCGCCTATCGGCTGAACCGCGCCGCAAGCTCGACATGGGTCGACCAGCGGAATTGGCCGACCGGCTGGACCCAGTCGAGACGATAGCCACCTTCGCAAATCACCTGAGCATCCCGTGCGAAACTGCTGGGATTGCAGGACACATAGGCGATGACCGGTGTGGTCGCTTGGGCCAGAGCAGCCGCCTGATCCCTTGCCCCCGCGCGCGGCGGGTCGAGCACGACCGCGCCGAACCGGCCGAGTTCCTCCACCGTCAGCGGCCGGCGATAGAGATCGCGATGATCGGCGAACACCTGCCGCCCCACCCTCGCAGCGGCGCTTTTCAATGACATAATGGCGTCACGTCCTGCTTCGGCCGCATAGACGCGCGCCGGGGCCAGGGAGAGCGCGAACGTGCCGAGCCCCGCAAACAGGTCGGCGATCGTGCCTGTCTGCCCGACCGCTTCCCGCACCGCGGCGATCAACGCCGCCTCGCCGTCGCGCGTCGCCTGAAGGAAACTGCCCGGCGGGAACGGTACTGCCACCTCCCCTAAAGTGATGGTGACTGGATCAGGCTCCCAGCGCACCTCGGGTCCCATGCCGTCATCGGTCGCGAAGCGGGCGACCTTGTGCTGCTGGCAAAACGCGATGATCGCCTCCGCCGCTTCCAGCCCGTCGAAGCTCGCGCCGATCAGTAGATCCACACCCTGATCGCATGACGTCATCTGGATATCGGCGCGGCGGCGTTTCAATCCCAGGCGTGCCAGCAGCTTGCGCAACGGTGCCACCAGGGCGAACAATTCCGGCGCAAGTATATGACATTTCTGAATATCGACGATTGCATGACTACCGGCCTCGGCGAAGCCCAAGCGTATCCGACCGCCCTTGGCCTCGGCGTGGAGCGAGGCCCGCCGCCGCGTCCTGGGCGGCGAAAGGATCGGCGTGCGGATATCGGCTACCAGCTCGTGGGCGGCGAGCGCACCGGCGATGCGGTCGGTAATGAACTGGGCGTAGCTCGCATCGTCGAGATGCTGGAGCTGGCACCCGCCACAGGTCGGGAAGTGACGGCAGGGCGGTATCTGGTGATGCGGGCCAGGCGTGATCGAGCCATCGGCGTTGAGCGTATCCCCCGGCGCCGCCAATGCCGCATGACGTCCATCCGCCGTGGCGCCCTCGCCACGCGCAGCGACGCGAACGATCGTGTCCGCGGTCATCGCAGGCATTCCGCAATCGCGCGTGGCAGGCAGGGGATCAGATCGTCCGCGGCGAAAGCCGGTCCGGCGAGCTGCGCGGCGCGACCGTGCAGCCAAACGGCGGTCTCAGCGGCCGCGAGCGGCGTCACGCCTCCGGCAAGCCGCGCGCCGAGGAGGCCGGCAAGCACATCGCCAGTGCCTGCCGTCGACAACCAAGGCGAGCCTCCGGCATGGACCCGCATATCGCCCTGAGGCGTCGCGATGACCGTATCAGCGCCCTTGTGCACGATGACCGTCCCAGTTTCCGCCGCCGCCGCGATCGTGCGATCGATCTTGCTCCCCGCCCCCTCACCGAACATGCGGTCGAACTCGCCGCTATGCGGAGTCAGGCAGGTCGGCGCTGCGCGACCGCGCAGCCGGCCGGTATCGCTCCCGATCACACTCAGCGCGTCGCCGTCGAGCACCAACGGCCGTGTCGAGGCGATCGCCGCGTCGAGATATGCACTCATGCCTTCATCACGTCCCAGTCCGGGGCCGACGATCACCGCGCCGGTGCGTTCGTCGTTCAGCAGAGTGTCGAACTCCGCGAGTGGTCGATGGACGATCGCGTTCGGTCCCTGGCCGTCGTAGTCGCCGACGCGCACGACATAGCCGGCGCCGCCATGCAGCGCCGCATTCGACGCGAGCCCCGCGGCACCGGGCATGCGGCCCTGCAGGACCGCCACCAGGCCGCGAGTATATTTCTGGCTTTGGGGGCCGGGAGCGCTCAGGCGCGGCATCGCGACTGTCCGCCACGTCGTCGCGATGGGAATACCGATATCGTCGAGCAGGACGTGCCCGCAACGGTCGAGACCGTTGCCGAGCAGATGCGCCGGCTTGAGCGCGCCGA
The DNA here is from genome assembly GCF_024508665.1 of Sphingomonas sp. Lineage (GTDB taxonomy): Bacteria > Pseudomonadota > Alphaproteobacteria > Sphingomonadales > Sphingomonadaceae > Sphingomonas. The sequence goes on along the minus strand of NZ_JANINP010000004.1, from coordinate 173,288 downwards.
GCGCAAGAGTGACCGTGGCGCCGGCGGCCCCCAGGTCGCGGCCGAAGTCGGTGTCCATGCCCGAGGGCAGATCAATGGCGAGAGTGAAATGGGCCGCGCTCACCAACCGCTGCAAGTGGCCGGCCATATCGGGCGCGAGGGGGCGAGTCAGGCCGGTTCCGAACAATCCGTCAACGACGATCGGCCGCGCCGGCGCATCGGCAAGGTCGACCACCCGACCGGTCCATTTAGCGCGCATAGCGGCGGCCGCGCCGGCCTTTGCCTCGCCAAGCGCCGCGACCGTGACGTCATGCCCGCTCGCTTGCAGCAGGCGCGCCGCGACCATGGCGTCGCCGCCATTATTGCCGGGACCGGCGAGCACCAGGACTGGGCGCCCCATCGCAAAGCGGGCCACCTCGCGCGCAACGGCGGCCCCGGCCCGCTCCATCAGATCGGCTTGCGGAACCCCGCTCGCGAACACCGCTTCTTCCGCCGCGCGCATTGCGGCGGCGGTGACGACCGGGAAGCCTTCATTCGAAATCATTTGGTCGCCTTAGCGTCCTTGCCTTTCATCGTCGCGGGCAAACGGAAGCGGTCGCCGCCTATCGCCACTTCGATCTGATGATCGTCGACGATGGTGACCTTGGCCGGCTCGGCACCGTCGGCGGCGATGACGCCACGCCCGTCCTTGACCACCAGCAGGCGGCGGAATCCGCCGTCGGGCTTGTGGACGGTCAGGATCAGCCCCTCGGCCGATTGCACGCGATCGAGCGTGCATTGGCGCGAGAATGCGGCATTGCCCGCAGGCGCGCAGACGATGCGGCCATCGTCCTCGGCATCCGAGCTTGCTTGGGCAAGCGCGTTGTCGAACTCGCTATTGCCGCTGCCGGCCGACGATCGCGGGTCGGCCGAACAGCCAGTGAGAATCAGAACAGCCGCGAGCGCGCTAGATATCCGCGTAGACATGTTTTTCGGCCGCCGCTCCGGGATGGGTCACGGCGCCCTTATAGGCAGGGCCGACATTCTGCGCATAGCGCCACAAAGCGCCCGACCCATAATCGGACACCCGCGCCTTCCACGCCTTGCGCCGCTCGGCCAGCACGTCCTCGGCCACGTCGAGATCGATCGTGCCCGCCTCGGCATCGATCCGGATCATGTCACCATCCTCGATCAGCGCGATCGGGCCGCCTTCCGCCGCTTCGGGCCCGACATGGCCGATGCAGAAGCCGCGCGTGCCGCCCGAGAAACGGCCGTCCGTGATCAAGGCAACCTTCTCGCCCATGCCTTGCCCGTATAGAGCCGCGGTGGTCGCTAGCATCTCGCGCATGCCGGGGCCGCCCTTGGGCCCTTCGTAGCGGATGATCAGCACTTCGCCCTCGTTGATCCGGCGCTCCTCGACAGCGGCGAAACACTCCTCCTCACAATCGAACACGCGCGCCGGCCCAGCGAATTGCAAGCGGTGCATGCCGGCGACCTTCACGATCGCGCCATTGGGCGCCAGGGTGCCGCGCAGTCCTACGACACCGCCGGTCGGGGTGATCGGCGTCTTGGCGTCATAAATGACCTTCTGATTGGGATTCCACGTAACTTCGTCGATATTCTCGGCCAGCGTCTTGCCCGTCACCGTCAGGCAATCGCCGTGGAGAAAACCTTCGGCGAGCAACGTCTTCATCAGCATATAGACGCCGCCTGCCTCGTACATGTCCTTGGCGACATATTGCCCGCCGGGCTTGAGGTCCGCGCAATAGGGCGTGGTCTTGAAGATCTCGGCGACGTCGAACAGATCGAACTCGATCCCCGCCTCGTGCGCCATCGCGGGCAGATGCAATGCCCCATTGGTCGAACCGCCGGTCGCGGCGACGATCCGCGCGGCATTCTCGAACGCCTGGCGCGTGCAGATGTCGCGCGGGCGGATGTTCTTCGCCAGCAATTCCATCACCTGGGCGCCGGCGGCGACCGCCACCTGCTCGCGCGATGTGTAAGGAGCTGGAGCCATATTACTGTTTGGCAAGGATAATCCAATCGCTTCACCAACGCACGCCATGGTATTGGCGGTGTACTGGCCGCCGCAGGCGCCGTGGCCAGGGCATGCGACCTTTTCAAGCTCGTGAACCTCGGACAAAGGGCAAGCGCCGGCGGCATATTTGCCAACTACCTCGAACACATCGACCACGGTGACGTCGCGGTCGTGAAATCGGCCCGGCAGGATCGAGCCGCCATAGACGAAGATCGACGGCACGTTGAGGCGGAGCATCGCCATCATCATGCCGGGCAGTGACTTGTCGCACCCGGCAAAGCCGACCAGCGCGTCATAGCAATGGCCGCGCACCGACAGCTCGACCGAATCGGCAATCACCTCGCGGCTGACCAGCGAGGATTTCATCCCCTGGTGCCCCATCGCGATACCGTCGGTGACGGTGATCGTGTTGAAGCGCCGCGGCATGCCCCCACCCTGCTCCACGCCGCGGCGGCAGGCATTGGCCTGCGCGTCGAGCGTGGTGTTGCACGGTGCCGAGTCGTTGCCCGCGGAGGCGACGGCGACGAACGGACGCGCGATCTCCTCCTCGGTCAGGCCCATGGCGTAATAATAGCTGCGGTGAGGGGCGCGCTCCGGACCGACAGAGACGTGGCGGCTGGGGAGTTTCGATTTGTCGAATATATGGGTCATGGCGCGACCGCCTATGTCGCGGGAAGGCCCATTTGCGCAAGACTATTGCTGAGAAAGGTGTGGCGGGGAGCGGCCGAAGCCGCTCCCACGACCGATGACGTCCGGTTTGTAGCCGGAGACCATGCGCGGGCGCGGCGTGGAGACGGACCTGCGTGATCGTCACTCAGCAAGTTGAGGGCCAGTTGAGGACTCGTGCCGATGACGATGGTTAAGCCCCTCGGGGCGGTCCCGCACTGGCACGCCAATCTGTCACGCGAGTGTCGATTCGAGACACCACCAATCGGGTTGGGCTGCGGTGATCGACTGAGCGGCGGCGGTGCGCGCAGGCTCGCTATCGAACAGAGCGAAGCAGGTGGCGCCGGAGCCGGACATGCGGGCGAGGATAACGCCGGGTTGGGCGGCGAGGAGATCGATTACGGCGCCGATGATGGGAGCGATCGCGCGCGCAGGCGCTTCGAGGTCGTTGCGGCCTCCTATCGCTACCTCCAGCCAATCCGTCATGCCCGGCTCGTCCCGGCATCCACCGTGCGGCACAGCTCTGGCGCTGGCGGTTTGCGGCGCAGTGGACCCTGGCACAAGGCCGGGGTGACGGGGAAGTAGAGGGCCGCGGTCGATCCTGTCCCAACCCTTGAAGACGGCCGCGGTCGAAACCCCGACTCCCGGATTAACGAGCAGGACGGGCGTACCAGCCAGGCCTTCGACCGGTTCCAGCCGCTCACCGCGACCGCCTCCGATTGCACTATGTCCGAGCAAACATGCCGGCACGTCCGAGCCTAACCCAAGCGCGATGTCCGCTAGGGCGGACGGATCGACACCCTTCAACCGCGCCAGCGCACGCAACGTCGCGGCGGCATCGGCCGACCCGCCGCCGATTCCCGACGCGACCGGCAAATGCTTGTCCAGCGTGATCGCGAGCGGGGGCAGCGACCCATGCGCCGCGGCGAGGGCGTTTCGCGCGGCCAGGACGAGATTGTTGCCCTCACCGCTCAACGCCGCCGCAAAGGGGCCCGTCAGCGCGAATTGGTCCCGATCGCTTTCCTCGACGGTCAGGGTGTCGCCGTCGCGCAGGAACGCAAACAACGTCTCGATCTCGTGATAGCCGTCGGCGCGCCGGGCGCGAACGTGGAGCGCGAGATTGATCTTGGCCGGAGCCGCTTCGACGATCGTCACGAGCGTGTCCTGGCCGGGCCGTTGAGGATCTTGGCGTCGAGCCGGGAAGTCGCGTCCGGCTTTGCCACCACCCGCGCCGCCTTCCAGGCGTAGCGTGCTTCATACCGGCGCCCGACCGCCCAATAGACGTCGCCGAGATGCTCGGCGATCTCGGCATCGACGGGAGAAGCGGCCCCGGCGGATTCGAGCAGCGGCAGCGCGCGATCGGCGTCCCCGCGCCGGAAATAGGCCCAGCCGAGAGAATCGGCGATGGCGGGCTGGTTCGGCGCCAGGGCATTGGCCTTTTCGAGCATCGCGACCGCCCGCGCCGCGTCGCCGCCGTGCTCGATCAGCGAATAGCCATAATAATTGAGCGCGACCGCCTGATCTGGACCTAACGTTACTGCCCGTTCGAGCGCGGCACGCGCCAGTTCCCAACGTCCGGCCTTGTCATAGGCGGATCCGATCTGCAGCCAGACCGCCCAGCCGGCATCGTCGCCGAGCCTGTCGCGCGCCATTTCATACGCCACTGCCGCTTCCAGCGGCCGGTTCGCGATCAGCAGCATATTGCCGTAATGCTCGGCGCTGTCGGCATCGCCGTCGGGCGCCTCGGCGAGCGCCTTGGCGGCGGCGATCGCCGCCGGCACGTCGTCCTTGGCGCGCAGCACCTCCACGCGGATCGATTGGGCAAGCGTGTGGTAGGCCGTACCCGGCGCGATCTCGCCCAGCACCGTCAGCGCGCGATCGTGCGCGCCTTGGCGTTCAAGCGCGGCGGCGAGCAACAGGCGAGCACGGCCGTCCTGGGGGTCGAGGATCAGCGCCGAGCGCGCCAGCGTGATCGCGATCGGGATCGTACCGGAATCCGTCAGATCGGCGGCAAGGCGCGTGTAGAGCCGCGCGATGCCGATCATCGGCGTCGCCTTGACGGCACGAAGTTGGCTCCGCACCGTCGCCACTTCGGGATCGGGGCCGCCGAGCAACTCGTGCGCGAGAGCATCATTGCCCTGCCCCATCAGCAATTCCGCGGCCGAATAGCGCAGATCCAGGCCACCGCTGCTGCCGCGCAATTCGGCCGACAGCGCCTTGGCAGCACCAGGAATGTCGTTCCGCGCGATCAGGATCAGCGCGCGCTGTTCGAGCAAGATGTGCTGGATGGCGCCGGAGCGCGCGGTCGCCGCGAGGCCCGCCGTGGGATCGCCTCCGCGGCCGAAATCCTGCCAGGCGCGGACCGCGGGGACGAAGAAGTCGAACGGCGTCTTGTCGAGCGATGCCAGTGCCTTGTCGACGGCGGCAGGGCTGCCGTTCTTCACCGCATCGGCGAGCAGCAGCAGCTTGGCGTCGTTGGGCGCATCGGCGCCCAGAGCCGCCACGGCACGATGCGCGAGCGCCAGGTCGCCCGCCGCCATTGCCTGGCGAAACGCGCGGTTGGCGACGGTCGGATCGCCGGGCGCGGCGGTCAGCGCGATTCCATATTGCTGCGCTGCGACGCCGACATTGCCGTTCGCCGCAGCGATCCGCGCGCGGCCGAACGCGCCATAATCGTCGGCCTGCGCGCCTGCCGGAACGAACGCGGACGCCAGCGCGGCACATGCGGCAAAAGCGGGCTTACATATTGGGATAATTTGGTCCTCCGCCGCCCTCCGGCACCACCCAGACGATATTCTGGGTCGGATCCTTGATGTCGCACGTCTTGCAATGGACGCAATTCTGCGCGTTGATCACGAAGCGCGGATTGCCTTCCTCCTGACCGACGATTTCGTAAACGCCTGCCGGGCAATAACGCTGCGCCGGCTCGTCATACATCGGCAGATCATACTCGACCGGGATATTGGGGTCCTTGAGCGTCAGGTGAACCGGCTGATCCTCCTCGTGATTGGTGTTCGACAGAAACACCGAGGACAGTCGATCGAACGTCAGCACGCCGTCGGGCTTGGGATAGTCGATCGGCTTGACCAGGTCCTTGCGCCAGAGCGTCGTATGATCGGCGTGATGCTTCATCGTATAGGGCATGCGGATGCCCCAGCTTTCGAGCCACATGTTGATGCCCGACAGGATCGTGCCGAGGAATTGGCCATATTTTTCGACCAGCGGCAGGACGTTGCGGACGACCGACAATTCCTTCTTCACCCAGCTCGCATCATAGGCGTCGGGATAGGCGGTGAGCTCGTCGCCTTCGCGTCCCGCCTGGACCGCGTCGAACGCGGCCTCGGCGGCCATCATCCCCGATTTCATCGCGGTATGCGTGCCCTTGATCCGCGGCACGTTGAGGAATCCCGCGCTGTCGCCGATCAGCGCCGCGCCGGGCATCACCAGCTTGGGCACCGCCTGATAGCCGCCATCCGAAATCGCGCGCGCGCCATAAGACACCCGCTTCGCGCCCTTCAGGATCTCGGCAATTGCCGGATGCGTCTTCCAGCGCTGCATTTCCTGGAACGGGGAGACATAGGGATTGGAATAATTGAGCCAGGTCACGAAACCGAGCGCGACCTGGCCGTTCGCCTGGTGATAGAGGAACCCGCCCCCGTCCGAGCCGGTTTCGCTCAGCGGCCATCCCTGGGTGTGGATGACGCGGCCCGGCTGATGCAGTTCGGGATCGATGTCCCACAATTCCTTGATGCCGAGACCATAGACCTGCGGCTCGCAATCGGCGCGCAGATCGAACCGGTCGACCAATTGGCGCGTCAGATGCCCGCGAGCGCCTTCGGAGAAGAAGGTGTATTTGGCGTGGAGCTCCAGTCCGGGCTGATAATCGGGCTTGTGTGATCCGTCGCGGGCGACGCCCATGTCGCCGGTCGCGACGCCCTTCACCTTGCCGTCGTCGCCATAGAGAATCTCGGCCGCGGCGAACCCTGGAAAGATTTCCACTCCGAGCTCTTCGGCTTGCCCCGCCAGCCAACGGCACAAATTGCCCAGGCTGCCGGTATAAGTGCCCTTGTTGTGCATGAAGCCGGGCGTGAACACATGCGGCATCCCGAACCGCTTTTTCTTGGTCAGGATCCAGTGCTGGTTGTCGGTGACCGGGGTCTCGGCCATGGGACAGCCCTTGTCCCGCCAATCGGGGATCAGCTCGTCCAGGCTACGCGGATCGACCACGGCACCCGACAGGATGTGCGCGCCGACCTCCGAGCCCTTTTCGAGAACACAGACCGAAATCTCCGCGCCCTTTTCGGCCGCGAGCTGTTTCAGGCGGATTGCCGCCGAGAGGCCAGCCGGCCCGGCGCCGACGATCACCACGTCGTACGGCATCGACTCGCGTTCGCTCATCCCTTTTCCTCCCTTGGGACCTTTTTCGGACCAGTCATCGTAAGACGACAACGGTCTGTCGGCGAATGCGGTGCCAATGAATTGACCCCGCGGTCAAGGTAGGACTCTATGTGGCCGAGCTATGGGGGCCGACCAGAATCACGATTGGCGGGCAAGTATCGCCAGTGCGCTCGAATGGTGGCGCGACGCGGGAGTCGATTGCGAGATCGACGATTTGCCGCGCGACTGGCTTGCGCACGCCGCAGCGTCGCCCATCATCGAGCGGCTGCCTGGTCAAGTTGCAGAGGCCCCTATCGCGGCGCCTTCGCTGCCGGCGACGTTGGATGAGTTCGCCATGTGGCGGCTTGGCCCCGCGACCCCCGAAGCGGGCTGGCCCGGGCAGGCACTGGGGACGCAAGGTGACGTAGCGAGCGGACTGATGATCGTCGTCGATATGCCGGACCGCGAGGATGATACCGCCGGCCAATTGCTATCCGGAAAGGCCGGTGCGTTGTTCGACCGCATGCTCGCCGCGATCGGTCGCGATCGTCAGTCCATCTATCTCGCCGCGCTGGCGGTAAAGCGTCCTCCCGCCGGCCGGGTGAGCGAGGACGTGGGTCAAAAGCTCGAAGCGCTCCTCCGCCACCATCTCTCGCTGGCGCGTCCGAAACGGGTGCTCGCACTCGGGAATGCGGCGAGCCGTGCCGTCACAGGGCTGGACGTCGCCCACGCCCGGGAAAGTTTACGTAAGGTTAACCATGACGGCGGGACAAGTGAGGTGGTGGCGAGCTTCCATCCTCGTTTCCTGTTGGAGAAGCCCGTCGCCAAGGCCGATGCCTGGAAGGACCTCAGAGTGTTGATGGGGGGAATTGAGTGAAAGTCGCGCATCTTCTCGTCGCTTCGGCGCTGGTATTTGCCCCTGCCCTTCCGGCCTTTGCCGCCGGCGACCCGCCCCCATCCGCCGTGATGGCGCGCGGCATTCCTGCCCAACTCGATTCCGATCAGCGTGCCGGATACGCCGCGGTGTTCAAGGCGATCCACGAAAAGCGCTGGAACGATGCCCAATTGCAGCTGACCGCGATGAAGCCGGGTCCGCTTCACTCGATCGCGCTCGCCGAACTTTATACCGCCAAGGGCTCGCCCAAGGTCGACAACGATCCGTTGCTCGCGGTCGTCACCGCAGCTCCCGAACTGCCCGAGGCGCAAAGCATCGCCCGTATCCTCGCCTCGCGCGGCGTGACCGCGCCGGCGCTCCCCTACCAGCAACGGCTGGTGTGGAATAACGGCGCCTCGACCCGTGGCCGTGCCAAGCCGACCAAATACGACCTCGCCGCTGCCGAGCTCGCGCTCAAGATGCAGCCGATGATCAAGAACGACGACGGCCCCGGCGCGCAGGCGTTGCTCGAATCGACCACCAACCTCACCCCCGAAGCGCAGATCGAATGGCAACAGCGCGTTGCCTGGATCTATTATCTGCAAGGCAATGACGCCAGTGCACGTCTGATGGCTGCCAAGGCACGCGTCGGTACGGGCGACTGGGCAGTCCAGGGTGAATGGGTCGGCGGCCTCGCGGCCTGGCGCCAGGGCGATTGCACTGAGGCGGCGCGCGCTTTCGTCAACGTCGCGGCTCGGGCCAGCGATGTCGAGCTCCGCGCCGCCGGTCTCTATTGGGCAGCACGCGCCGACATGAAATGCGGCCGCCCGCAATTGGTCGAAGCGCGGCTCAAGAACGCCGCCCAGCTCGACGAGACCTTTTACGGCATGCTTGCCCGCCAGCAGCTGGGCATCAAGGACAAGCCGCCGGTACCGGACGAGCTGATGCTCGCTGACTGGGACAAGCTCCAGAATCGGCCGAATGTCCGCGTCGCCGCCGCGCTGGTCGAGATCGGCGAGACCGATTTGGCCGACGACGTGCTCAAACAGCAGGCGAAGATCGGTCCCAAGACCGAATATGCATCGCTGGTTCGGCTGACCGAGACGCTCAATCTGCCGGAAACGGTGATGTGGCTGGGCAACAATTGTCCGGAAGGCACCAAGGCGCCGACGATCGCGCGCTTCCCCGCGCCGAAATGGGCGCCGGCCGGTGGCTGGACCGTCGATAAGGCGTTGGTCTACGCTCACGCGCTCCAGGAATCGCGCTTCCGCAAGGATGTGATCAGCCCGGCGGGCGCTTATGGTTTGATGCAGATTATGCCCGCCGCCGCGGTCGATTATGCCCGCGAACGCGGCATCACCGTCGATCGCGGCGCGCTGTCGCTGCCGTCGGTCAATATGGCGGTTGGTCAGCGGACGCTCGAGCGTTTGAGCACCCAGGGTTTCACCGGTGGTTACCTGCCCAAGGTGATCGCGGCCTATAATGCCGGGCCGGTGCCAGTCACCGAATGGAACAGCATCGTCAAGGATGGCGGCGATCCGCTGCTCTACATCGAATCGATCCCCTATTGGGAAACGCGCGGTTACGTCACGACGGTGCTGCGCAATTACTGGATGTACGAGGGCAAGGACGGCCGGGTGAAATCACCTAGCCGCGAAGCGCTGGCGCAGGGACTGTGGCCGAAATTCCCGGGCCTGCCGGGCCCGAGCGCGGTCAGGCTGACACCCAGCCGGTAATTATCGCGTTCCAAGTGCGGCGGACCGGTCAAGTCCCCTTGCCGGCGAAGGCATCCACGCGTCGGCGACTGCAATCTTTTTCGAGCATAAATCGGTCTGGTCACTCCAGCGCAACCTGGGCTCTTGTGGTTACGAAGCGATCGCCCTGTCGCTTGAGGTCCCAGCTTTCGCCGGGATGGTCTTTTGCGGTTAAACACCGGCGAATCGCCATGAAAACGGGAGCGGTGAATGCCCATCGACGAAAGCCGGGACTTCGTACCGGTCAGGATCGCGGTTCTGACCGTCTCCGATACGCGCGGCCCCGCTGAGGATCGGTCGGGCGACACGCTGGTAGAGCGGTTGACGAGCGTAGGCCATGTCCTGGCCGCCCGCACGATCGAGCATGATGACCTCGACACGATCATCGAGCGGCTCGCGGCGTGGATTCAGGATCCCGAGATTGATGTCATCCTTACCACCGGTGGCACCGGTGTAACTGGCCGCGACGTCACGCCAGAGGCGGTCGAGGCGGTGGCCGAAAAGATGATCCCGGGCTTCGGCGAGCTGTTCCGCTGGTTGAGCTATCAGACTATAGGCACGTCGACGATCCAGTCTCGCGCCTGTGCCTGTGTCGCGGGCGGCACATATGTCTTCGCGCTACCCGGATCGACCGGGGCGGTGAAAGACGGCTGGGACATGATCCTCAGGGATCAACTCGACAGCCGTTTCCGCCCCTGCAATTTCGTCGAACTGGTGCCGCGGTTGCTGGAACGATAGCTATTTCGCCCCGGCTGCCGCTTTGCGCCGCTCGGCGACGAATTTGACCAACTCCGCATCGGTCGACCCGTACCAAGCAATATAGTCCTTGAAATTATCGTAGGTCATTTTGCCGATGGTGGAGATGTAGGCGTATTCTGACAGATCGCCGTCCGAATCGATCGCGACCTTGAGGAAACGGTGATTGGCATTCCAGTCGTTCGCCATTTCCGCGGAGAAGAACGGCTCCTTTTTGAACCAACTGTAGAAATCGAACGAGTCGCAGCCGACCTTGTTCTTGCAGCCGTAAAACAGGACCTGAAAATCGTTTCCGCCGGTCGCGCTCTGGATATACGGGTCGCCGTCTTTGCCTATCTTGATCTCCGCCTTGTAACCCGCCTCGCGCATCAAAGCTGCGACGCCATCGACGCTGCTCACGTCGACGATCCGATCTGCTGCCGACGCCGGCGCGGAAGCGGCCATGGCCGCCGCAACGAGCAAAATCTTACCCCACATGTCCAATCCCCCCATTCGCGTACGGCAATCCTAAACCGCGCCCGTCGGTCCGCCAAGGCGGTTCAGTGCGAATCCGCCTGCATCGCCGCCAGTTCGTTTCCGTTCGGATCGCGGAAGTGGAATCGGCGACCGCCGGGAAAGGCGAAGATCGGCTGGGTGATCGTACCGCCGGCCGCCTTCACCGCGCCCTCTGTCGCTTCGAGATCGTCGACTTGGATCACGGCGAGCGGCGCCGCGGTCCAGTCGGCGCGATCGCCCTGCAGCCCCAGATCGGTCTCGCCGTTCATCTTCGCCGCATAGGTCGGACCGAAATCGGTGAAGTCCCAGCCGAACGCGGCAGAGAAGAACGCCTTGGTGTTGGCAACGTCCTGCACCGGCAGTTCGACATAATTGAGTTTCGCCATCTCATCCCTCCATTGTTCTTGATATGTTCTACAGTGTGGCGTAGGATCGGGCAATGGCAAAAGCTCGTCCGGTCCGCGGCGCGACGGTCAATCGCGAAAGCACCCGCTTCAGCCTGCCAGAGCGTCTCGCCGACGGCGATTGGCTCGACGCTCTGGAGAATGTCGACGGCACACCGCCGCCGCTTCGGACCAGCGTGACGGTGGAGGCGCCGCGCACGATCATCACGCGCAACCAGTCGCCCGACATCGGCTTCGACCGCTCGATCAACCCGTATCGCGGCTGCGAGCACGGCTGCATCTATTGTTTCGCGCGGCCGACCCACGCCTATCACGATCTCTCACCCGGGCTCGATTTCGAATCCAGGCTGTTCGCCAAGCCGACCGCGCCCGATCTGCTGCGCGCGGAACTGACGAAACCGGGCTATAGTTGCCGGCCGATCGCGTTCGGCACCAACACCGACCCCTATCAGCCGATCGAGGCGGAGTGGAGGATCACTCGCGGCTGTATCGAGGTCTTGGCGGAAACCGATCATCCGCTCACCATCACCACCAAGTCCGACCGTGTGGTGCGCGATATCGATCTGCTCGCTCCGATGGCGGCGAAGGGACTGGCGGCAGTCGCTCTGTCGGTGACGTCGCTCGACGCGAAGGTCGCGCGCACCGTCGAGCCGCGGGCGCCGCATCCCGAACGCCGGCTGACCGCGGTGCGTCGACTCGCCGATGCCGGCATTCCGACGATCGTGTCGATCGCCCCGGTCATTCCGGCGATCACCGATCACGAAATCGAGCATATCGTCGAACGCGCGGCCGAAAGCGGCGCGCGGACGATCAACTATCTGCCGGTGCGCCTGCCGTTCGAGGTCGCGCCCTTGTTCCGTGCCTGGCTCGACGCGCATTTCCCCGACCGCGCTGGCAAGGTCATGGCGATCATCAATTCGATCCGCGAAGGACGCGACAACGATCCCAATTTCTTCACCAGGATGCGCGGCTCGGGACCGTGGGCAGAGCTGCTCCGAACACGCTTCCAGATCGCGATGAGGAAGCATGGCCTGAACCGCGAGCGACTGAGCGTTCGTACCGATCTGTTCCACGCGCCGCACGGGCCACAGGGGGAGTTATTTTAGGCGGAAACTGAAGGCGCGCGGCGGCTTTTATGGCCTCAACGAGCGATATTGCCGCAGATTCTCCCGGCGGGTGACGCGATGACCGACAATCGCGCTGCCGAACGCGGCGCAGAAAACCATCGCGACGAATCCGGCCATGCCGATCGCTAGCCGACGGTTCTTGTTCCTGGTCATCGCGCGCATCGCGCGCGCTGTCTCGGGATAGAGCAGGATCGCCGAGTTGGAAGGCGACCAGCGCGTTCGCTTTTCGTCCATCCTGGTTTCGTGGCGACCCCAGCGATCGATCGCCACGATGAGGGCGAGCAGAGAGAGGAAACTGCTCGGCACCCAGATCATGAACCCGCCGGCCTGCTCATCGGCAATTGCCGATATGCCGGCAAGGTGCTGGGTGGCAGCATAAGCGGGATAATAGATCGCGCTTTTGTTGGTGAGATAGGCGCCCAGCAGGATCTGGCTGAGTACCGCGATCAGAATCATCATCAGCCGCCAGCCGTGAATGGGCGCGTGCGGTGCCACCCGCCGCTCGAACACGCGGCTCCAAAACAGCAGGCCTGCCAGGAACAGACTGAAATGCATCGCCAGGCCGGCAGCAGGTGCGCCGATGGCATCCGCTTGGGCCGCCGGGAGCTCCCAGATATAGAGCGTAAGGACGTAGAGCGATAACGCGGCCGGTGGAGTCGCGATGAGCGACCAGATACGTCGAACCCACGGGTACGAAAGGCCCGGCCGGAGGAAGTCGCGACGCACCGATCGCGGCAGACCGGCGATCAACGAGCCGACGGGGCGCGACGCCACGATCAGGATCGGCGCGATGATGCGCGCCACCACGATGCCGATCTGATGGACCGAGAACAGCTCGTGTGCCCAATGGGCGAACGGCCATTCGATCGACAGGAGAAAAGCCGCAATGCCAGCGATGAACATGGCGCGACGGAGCGTCGAAACCGGCCGCCGAATGGTCGACCGTCGCCGGATACCGAGTTCATAGGTGGTGCCGATCACCAGGAGCGGGATTGCACCCGACACGAAAAATGCCGCACTTGGATCGCTCATTTCAATGCGTTAACGCGGCGCTCCATGTTGTGCCAGCTTCACCTTCGCGGTTTGCGATGAAGGGAATGATGCGTTCTCACGCAATCCGTCACGCCGATCGCGCGACGATCGTCATAGTCGCCACGAGTTTGCTGTTGTGGTGGCTGAGCACGTACCATGCCGCATCGATGCCCGCCTGGGCACCTTGGGACTTTTCCTTCTCCTGGTTCTACGCGACAGCGTTTCCGCTACTTTGGTACGGTCGCGGGTTGCGCAACCTGCCGGCGAACCGGCGGCCGGCGCGCTGGCGCAGCGCCGCATTCCTTCTCGGCACGGCCATCATCTATGCCGTCCTGCAGACGCGACTCGAATATCTGGCGCAGCACATGTTCTTCCTGAACCGGCTGCAGCACGTCGTCATGCACCACCTTGGCCCGTTCCTGATCGCGCTTGCCTGGCCATGGGAGACGATATTAGCCGGGGCGCCCGATGTGATACGCCGCTGTGCCGATGCCAGGCCGATTTGCCGGATTCTCGGCCTATCTCGCCAGCCGTTCATCGCCGCTTTCCTGTTTGTCGGGTTGATCGCCTTGTGGCTGATTCCCGACGTCCATTTTCGAGCGATGATCGATCCCGACCTCTATCTGTTCATGAACTGGACGATGGTGGGAGACGGGTTGCTGTTCTGGAGCCTGGTTCTCGATCCGCGCGATCGCGCAGAGGCGGGAATCTCGTTCGGGATGCGCGCATTGCTCGCGATCGCGATCATGTTTCCGCAGATTCTGATCGGCGCTATCATCGCGCTCGCCACCCGGGATCTCTACACCTTCTATGCCTGGTGCGGCCGCATCTATCCCTCCATCGGGCCGCTCGACGATCAGAATTTCGGCGGACTGATCGTCTGGATTCCACCCGCGATGATGAGTGCGGTCGCGTTGATCCTGGTGCTGAACGCGCTTCGCCTCAATGAGGAGCGCCGGTCGGCAGACCAGCCAACGATGCCCGCTCCCTGGACGGGGCGCTAGCGCAGCAGCACCCGGAGATCGCTCGCCGTGCCCCCGATGTCGGGCTTGCCGGTCGACAACGAACTGACCAGCAACCGCGCGTTGCCGTCGCGGTCGAAGACATAGATTCCGGAACTGTGGGTCACTTCGTAGCTGCCGCCCGAACCGTGGGGCGTCACCGAATAGGCGACGCGATACCGGCGCGCCAGGGAGGCCAGTTGGTCGGGGTCTCCGCGCAAGGCATCGACATTGGGACCGAAGGCGGCGGCATATTGGTTGAGCAGCGCCGGCGTGTCGCGATCGGGGTCGACCGTGACGAATAGCACGCTCACGCGGTTGGCCGCGGACCCCAGCTGTTTCAGCACCCGGCCGACATTGGCGAGGGTAAGCGGGCAGACATCCGGGCAATAAGTGTAGCCGAAATAGAGCATCGTCACCGAACCGCGGTAATCGGCCGCACTGACGACTTTCCCGTCCCGAGTCCGTGTCATCGACAGACGTAGCGCCGGAACGGCGCCCGAAACGTCGGTGGCATGCCACGCCGAGCGCGGTTGGCACCCGCCGATCGACGCCACAGCCACGGTCACGAGGGCTAGGATCGCGAGCGGCGAGGTCTTGCGCGCGAAGCCAGTCATCACATCCAAGCCCCTATGTGCCACCGGCGCTCCAGTATCAGCGGGCGGCTGGCCGGGCTAGCCTCGGATCACTTCATCCATAACCATCTGGTTGACTTGTCTCCTGATCCCGGGCTGGCTTTCCACGCGCGCCGAGATGGCATTGAACGCTGCCTTGTCGAGATCGTGCCGCTGGAGGATATCTGTGATCTGTGCGGCGGCTTCGCTCTCGAGCTGGGCGCGACTCCCGCTCGGCGCACCGGTCAATTGCGTGGCGAGCGCCTGGCGAACGCGCACTATCGCAACCAGCGTCTCGGCATAATTGCGCAGCTCGCTCGCCGTGTACGCGTGCGAGGCGATCGCCGGCACTGCGGCGGCTGGGCCCGCGCTCAGGAGCGATAGTGCGAAAAGCGAGCCCGCCATTGGGCGGAAAGTCGGATGGCTCGGCATGGGTCTCCCAATCGGTTGCCCCCGCCCGGCGCGACTATAACGCGCCGTGATCAAAAGTCAGCCCGTCGAAGGTGGTGGCATGCACGCCAGCAATAAGGCGCTCACTCCTCCGCTGCGGCTGACGGCGGCACTGGGACGACCCGCGACCCATTTCCCTCAGCCGGCCCTGCTACGACTTTCATTCCTTGGTCGCGGACGAATGCGGCGATCGCTGCAGCGCGACGTTGAGGCAGAGTGGATCGGTCCGATATCGGCTCGACCAGTCCCGGCACGACCATTGCCGGCCAGTTCCATCTCCTTGCCGCCCACACGTCGATCACGAGTGCGGCCCTCGCCCCGTCGGAGATCGCGTCGGTATCACCGTCGAACGAGATCGGCAGTAGCGCCACCGTCGGAGGTGGCGTCAGCGTGATCAACCAGTCGCTCGCCTGGGCGGCAATCCGGTCCTCGAGCGCCTTGTAGCCGGCCAGCGACATACCCGGCAAAACATTGGCACCCGCGGCAGCGCGCCGCCCGTCCCGATCGATCAGGACGTCCGCGCTGTCCGTCCCGGCGGCAACCGCGATCAGATGGCTGATCTCGACACCCTCGGCGCGAATTCGGGCTTGTTCCTGTGCCTGGGCATAGGCGGCACGTTCCTGATCGAGTGGGGCAGCGCTCGGATCGATCAAGACCTGGTCGGCCTGCAACGTCACCTTTTTGCCTAGGCGTTGCTCGATGGCGCGGACCAGGGTTGCGTTTTGCACCAATTGCGATTTGGGGACGATGATGACCGCACGGATGGCGATGGGCGAAGCCTGAAAGTCGACGTCGAGCTGGGTCACGCGTGCCCGATCACCGAAGCTCGCGGTAAGCACCGACCGGACCTGACTGGTGGTGACCGCTTCTTGGGCGATCTGGTTCAACGATATGCCGAGCGGAACTGCCATCGCGACGAAGGCGCCGAATAACAACAGCGTCTGGAGCCATCCCTGTTGCGCCGAAAGATGCGATCCGAAACCGTAAAGCCGCGCCATGATCGTCGCGGCCAGCGCGATGGTGAAGAAGTTGGTCGCGAACAATGCGAATGCGCCGCCGGCGATGGCCATGTTCGCCGTCGCTAGCCCGTATCCGACCGTCGCCAGCGGCGGCATGAGCGCGGTGGCGATCGCTACGCCGACGATCGTCTCGCCTCTCCCCCGGATCAGCGCAAAAGCGCCGGCCAGCGCCGAGAACAAGGCCACCAGGAGGTCGAACAGATTAGGCCGCGTGCGGGCGAGGATCTCCGCGGTGGCCGATTTGAGCGGAGAGCACAGCACGACGATCGCCGTGAAGGCGATTGCCAATGCCGTGGCCAGAGCCAGGGCCGCGACGGAGCGGCGCATCTCCGCGAAGTCGAACAGAGCCAGGCTGAAGCCGAGGCCCATAATTGGCCCCATCAGGGGCGATATCAGCATGGCACCAATCACGACCGCCGGTGACGACAGCAGCAAGCCGAGTACGGCGATGCCCGCCGACATCAGCGTCATGAAGGCAAAGCGAGGAGACCACCCACTTTCCTCGACGATCCGTTCGATCACGGTCTCATGATTGACCGACCCGGATACGTGGAGGCGCCACCAGCGACCGAGAATAGAGGCTGGGGATCGCGCGGTCGAGGTCTGGGACATCAAGCGAAACTAGCGAGTCCCCTTCGGTTCGCCAACGAGCGAGCGGGCAAAAGTGCACGCTCGGTGGACGATCGAGGGAACGACCGCGTTCAGCTCTGCGGTTTCCCGGGTTGGATTTCCGCAACGGGCGCGCGATCTGCCTCGCCGGGAAAACCCTCAATGACCCGCTTTCCGGCGAAGGTCAGTCGGTCGACCGACGAAATTTACACCTTGACGAGATGCGTGATCTTCCGCGTCACGAACCAGGTCACCGGCAGTGCCAATACGAACCCGGCCAGGGCAGCGGCAACGATCGTACGACCGTTGCCATAGCCGGCGCTCAGCGCGGCGGTCACGAAGATGCCCATGATCGTCGTGCCGATCATGAAGTGGAGGCCAAACATCAGCAGTTTCTGCATTACCGATCTCCAGCGGACTGGACCGATTCTGATCGGACTGCGCGATCGTTACCTTGATCGCGCGCAAGCAAACGGAGACTCGGCTCCCCGAGCAGAGGCGGAAGCTGGTTCACGGGACCGGCTTGGTGGGTCGGAGGCGCGCAGGCGCGCTGCCCAGTAAGGGAAGCGCGAGTGCCAGCGCCAGCAAGGCCAATGCGCCGCCGGTCGCAAAGGTCGCGACCGGTCCTGCGATATCCCACAATACGCCCGCCAGGACGCTGGCGGCAAGCATCGCGACGCCGGTAACCAGATTGAATAGGCCGAACGCGGTGCCGCGCAGCGCGATGGGGGAACGGTCCGCGACCAGCTTGCTCAACAGCCCCTGGGTCAGCGCCATATGGGCGCCCCACAGGGCTATCCCGACGAAGACGAGGGGCAGTTGCGAAGCGAGCGCCAACAGTGCGTCGGCGAGCGTCAAGCTCACCAGTCCCCATCGCAGCAGGGTTCTCGCCGGAACGCGGTCCGCCAAAATGCCGGCGGGATAAGCACCCAGCGCATAGACCGCGTTCATCGCCACCAGAACGAGCGGCGCCAGTGCCAAAGGCAAGCCTCTCCGGCTGGCGATCAGCACCAGAAATGCTTCGCTGAACCGGGCAAGGGTGAAAACGAAGCCGACGATGACGACTTTCCAGAAACCCGCACCGAGCCCATCGATCCTGCGCAATTGGATCGGCGAATCTGACGCCGCTCGCGGGCGGGCGTCCGGTTCCCTGACCCAGACAATGGCGATCGCGGCCGAGATCAGCGCCGGTATCACGGCGATCCAGAAGACCATGCGGATGTTGTTGGTCAGCGCGATCATGAGGCCGATGGCGAGCAATGGGCCGGCGAACGCGCCGACCGTATCCATCGATTGGCGCAGGCCAAAGGCACGGCCGCGAACCGCCTCGGGTGTGATATCCGCGACCAGCGCGTCGCGTGGGGCGCCGCGCAGCCCCTTGCCGATCCGGTCGGCAAAGCGGGCGCCGAGCACGAGCCCGGCCCCTTGGGCCATCGCGAATAACGGCTTGGTCAGCGCGGCCAACCCATATCCGAGGACGATAAGCGGTTTGCGCCGGCCGATCCTGTCCGAAACATAACCGGAGAATATCTTCGAGATCGCTGCCGTCGCTTCGGCGATGCCGTCGATCAGGCCGACCATCGCCACGCTGACGCCAAGGCTAGTCGTCAGGAACAACGGCAACAGGGCGTGGATGATCTCGGACGACGTATCCATGAACAGGCTGACGAAGCCGAGCGCGAAGACCGTGCGCGGGATGCTGGAGCGCCCCGATCGCACGGCGTCGCGAATCAGGGACACTCCTTCGCGCCTTTGCATCCACCGTCTTGAGCGGCGGCGGCGACCTTCGTCGGTTCGCGACACCTAAGCGCTTGTTGGATCATTTCTGCCGGCTCTTCATCAACGGCTGGACCTTTGTCCCGAAATCCTCGACCCCCTGGACGAAGTCGTCGAACGTCAGCAGCACACCGCCGGTATTTGGCACCTCCGCCATCTCGTCGAGCATCCGCGCGATGCTGGCATAGCTGCCGACGAGGGTCCCCATATTGATGTTGACCGCCCCTTCCGGCGCCGCGAGCTGGCGGACGTTGGTGGTCGGATTGTGCTTGTCGGCCGCGCCCTGGTCGATCAGCCAGCGCACCGCATCGATGTCGAGCCCGTCATTATAACTCTTCCACTTCGCCATCGCTGCCTCATCGGTATCGGCGGCGATGATCATGACGAGCACAAATACGGACACGTCGCGTCCGGTCTTTGCGGTCGCGGCGGCGAGACGGTCGTTGTTGAAGGCGAAGGCCGTCGGCGTATTGACGCCCTTGCCGAGGCAGAAGGCATAGTCCGCCCACTTCGCGGAGAAGGCGAGCCCTTCATCCGACGAGCCCGCGCAGATGATCTTCATGTCGCCCTGTGGCTTCGGCCGCACGAGGCAATCGTCCATCTGGTAATAATCGCCCTTGAAGTCGGTTCGGCCGCTTTCCCAGAGCTCGCGCAGGATATGAGCATATTCGTCGAGCATCTTGTAACGATTGCGGAAATGCTCGTCGCCCGGCCACAAGCCCATCTGACTATATTCGGGGCGTTGCCAGCCGGTGATCAGGTTGAGGCCGAACCGCCCATGGCTGATCGAATCGATCGTGTTGCACATCCGCGCGGCGAAGGCCGGTGGAATGACGAGCGTCGGGCAGGTCGCGTAGATCTTGATCTTCTCTGTGACCGCGGCGAGCCCGGCCATCAGCGTGAAGCTCTCCAGCCCATATTCCCAGAATTCGGTCTTGCCACCGAACCCGCGCAACTTGATCATCGACAGCAGGAAATCGAGACCGTGCTTTTCCGCCGATTGCGCGATCGTCTTGTTGAGGTCGAACGACGGCATGTATTGCGGCGCGTTCTCGCTGATCAGCCAGCCATTGTTGTTGATGGGCACGAAAACGCCGACCTGCATCGCCTTATTCTCCTATTGCGGCATCACGCCCGTCATCCAGTCGACCAGGAAACCGTTGAAATTGTCCGCATCGGTGACGTTGACCGCATGCCCGCCATATTCTGGCCGTCCGAACCCGGCCTTGGGGATTCCTGCCGCGAGCAACTGACCCGCGATCGGCGGGACCAGCATGTCGTCCTGACTGGCGATCACCAAAGTGCGGGCGGTGATCTCGCCCAACCGATGGGCGATATCGAAGGCGGCGAGCGCCTTGATGCGCTTTTCCATCGTGTCCGCGCCGGGAAAGCTTTCGAGCTGGTGCGTCAATTCGGCGTCGAGCTCGTCGCTATGTCCTGAAACCCAATTCGGCGGGTAGAGGAAGACGGGCTGCGCGCGCAGATATGCCTTGGGGCCTGCCAGCCGAAGCAAGGCGAGCCGGATTTCGAAACAGCGCAGGAAATGCGGATCCGGACTCGCCCAGCCATTGACCACGACCAGGCGATCAAGCCGTTCGGGTGCCTTGAGCGCGAGGGCGAGCCCGGCCACACCGCCCGCCGCATGGCCGATCAAATGGGCGCGATCGACATCCAGCGCATCCATCAGCATCAAGATATCGTCGGCGAAATCGTCGACCGATATCCGCGCCGGCAAGGCACGTTCGCTGCGCCCCGTCCCGCGATGGTCATAGGCGATCACGCGGAAATGCTCGGCCAGCGCCGGGATATTGGGCGCCCAATAGCTCGCCGATCCGCCCAGGCCTGCGGACAGGATCACTGGCGGCGCGTGGGGTGCGCCATGTTCCTCGTAATAAAGGCCAGCCGCTTCAGGCATACGCCATCCCCGTCACCCCTACGCAACTCACTGTCACCCCAGCGAAAACTGGGGTCCTGTAGTTAAGGGATCGCGCCATTGCTTGAGATCCCAGCTTTCGCTGGGATGACGGAAGAGGACGGGATGGGGGATTGTGGCGCGCCATCAGCCGATATGCGCCACGCTGGCGATCTCGACCAGGCAATCGGGCTTCACGAGTTCGGCCTTGATACAATAGCGCGCAGGTTTGTTGCCCGGGAAATACTCGGCATAGACCTGATTGAACGCGGCATAATCGCCCAGGTCCTTGAGGAAGATGTGGTTCATCGCGATGTCGGCCATGGTCGCGCCAGCCGCCTCGAGCGTCACCTTGATCACGTCGAGCACGTGGCGGGTCTGCGCCGCGGCGTCGCCGACATGAAGTACCGCGCCCCCCTCGCCCAACGCCAGCACGCCCGAGACATAGACAGTGTTTCCCGCCTTGGCGCCGGCCGAATAGGGCGCGATCGGGGTCGGGAATTGCGGCGGGTTGATGGGCTCGAACGCCATGACGTCAATCCTTGCTATCTGATTGGGGAAGCTGACCGAAACTGCCGCAGAAATCGGCCGTCGTGGAAACCCAGCCGAAGAATTTCTCGACGTTATAGACAGTCGCTTCCTGCATCATCGGCGGCCCGAGATGGTGCGTTGCATCCTCCAGCATCACACCGAAATATTCGAGATGGAAGCCGTCGCGCAGCGTGCTTTCGACGCAGACATTGGTCGCGATGCCCACAAACACGATGTTGCGGATACCTCGCGCGCGCAACGTCGAATCGAGCTGCGAGTTGAAGAACGCCGAATAGCGCGTCTTGTGGAGCGAGATGTCGCCGGGCTGGGGCTTCAGCGCATCGACCAATTCGTAGTCCCAGCCGCCCCGGGCGAGAAGCTGTCCCGACAATTCGGGTCGCGCACGCATCGTCTTGAGCGCGTTCGACTTGTGCCAATTGGGCGAGCCCGGCCCGCCCGCCTCCTTGTACTCGGCGTCCCAGCCGTTCTGCAGAAACACGACCTGGACGCCCGCCTTGCGCGCGGTATCGAGCACGGTCGCGATCTTGCCGATCACGCCGGCGGCGCCCGAAATGTCGAACCCGGCGAGATCGACATAGCCGCCCTCGCTCGCATAAGCGTTCTGCATGTCGATCACGACGACCGCGGTCTCATGCGGCGCGAGCCGGAGCGCCTCGGGCCGGGCCGCCAGCGTCACGCCATTCTCGCCGGCGGAGCCGGTCGTCACCATGTCCATTCAGCGCAGCCTGCCGCCGCGCGCGCCGAAAGGCAAGTTCAGGTCTCAGGCAGCACTGGCCAGCTTATAATCCTTATATTGCTCGCGCAGCACGGTCTTGAGCAATTTGCCGGTCGCGGTGTGCGGCAGTTCATCGACGAACAGGATCTCATCCGGCAACCACCATTTGGCGACATGCTGTGTCAGATGTTGATTGATCTCCTGAGGGGTTACCGCACTGCCGGGCTTGCGCACGACCAGCAGAATCGGACGTTCGTCCCATTTGGGATGATAGACGCCGATCGCCGCTGCCTCGCCGACGCCGGCACAGCCAATCGCGGCGTTTTCCAGGTCGACCGAGCTGATCCACTCGCCGCCCGACTTGATCACATCCTTGGACCGGTCGGTGATCTGCATCGTGCCGTTCGGATGCAGGACCGCGACGTCGCCGGTGTCGAACCAACCGCCAGTCTCCACCGCGTCCTGCTCGGCCTTGAAATAGCGCTTGACCACCCACGGCCCGCGAATTTGCAGCCGGCCCGACGTTTCGCCGTCGCGCGACAATTCATTGCCGCCGTCGTCGACGATGCGCAGTTCGACGCCGAACGGGATCGATCCCTGTTTGCAGACGATGTCGAGTTGCTGGTCGCGGGTCAGATCGCGCCAATCCGGTCCTGGCGCCAGCGCGGTCGCGATCGGCGACGTCTCGGTCATGCCCCAGAGGTGGAGCGGCTTGATTCCCATATCCATGAACCGCGCCAGCATCGCGCGCGGTGCGGCCGATCCGCCGACCGTGATCTGGCGCAGGAAGCGCGGCTCCTCACCGGTCGCGTCCATATGCTGGAACATCGCCAGCCACACGGTCGGCACCCCACTGCCGATCGTCACCTGCTCGTTGTTCATGAGCTCGCACAGCACCGCGGCATCATTGGTCTGCGAATAGACGAATTTCGTGCCCGCCAGCGCACCGGCAAACGGCAAGCCCCAAGCCGCGGCATGAAACATCGGCACGATCGGCATGATCACGTCGGACGCCGACAGGCCCATCACCCAGGGCTCGGCCGCATGCATCGCATGGAGCACGGTGGAGCGGTGCTCGTACAGCACGCCTTTGGGATTGCCCGTTGTGCCGCTGGTGTAGCAGATCATGCAGGGCTCGCGCTCGGGCCCTTCGTACCAGACATAATCGCCCTCCTCGGCGTCGAGCAGAGCCTGGAAGCCCTCCGGGCCAAGATCGTCGAAGACGACGTAGCGCTCGATCGACGTCCAATGCGGCTTCAGTCGATCGACCAGCGGCTGGAACTGCTTGTCGTAGAACAGCACGCGATCTTCGGCATGGTTGGCGATGTAAATCAATTGTTCGTCGAACAGCCGCGGGTTGATCGTATGGATCACGCCGCCCATTCCCATCGCGCCATACCAGGACGTCAAATGGTGCTCATGGTTCATCGCCAGCGTGGCGACGCGATCGCCCGGCTTGATACCCCATTTCTCCAGCCGCTGGGCGAGCTTGCGGGCATTGCGGTGGATGCCGGCCCAGTCGTTGCGCGTTTCCCGGCCGTCGACCCAACGCGTCACGACCTCCCGGCCCGGATGCTCGCGAGCAACATGGTCGAGCAGCCGCATCACGCGCAACTCGAAATCCTGCATCGCACCCATCTGCATCCCACTCTCCATACTCGATGTTTGAAGAGTGTTATTCCGTCCGAAGCGGTCGAGTCTAGGGGCCGCGTCCGCTAGCCAACCAATGCCAGCCGTTGCGGCGGTGCGATTGCGACCTCGGCGGATCGCACTCCCGGGAGCGCCGCAATGCGATCGGCGAGTTCGGGATCGAGCAGAAAATCGCGCCCAATCAGAATGGTTGCCGTCCCCCCCGCGGGTAACGGAACGTTCAAGCGCGCTTCGCCGCGCGCGCCGCGGGCCTCGGATAACAAGGCACCGATCGCGGGGATCGCTATGCCATCATCCACCACGATATCGAGATTCATCCGCGTGGAACTGGCCAATTCGTCAAACGGCTGGATGCGTTTGACCGTAACGCGCGGTTGTTCCTCGCCCGCGCGGCGATCGAGCTCCACCGTGATCAGGCCGCAGCCGCCGTTGCGCGCCGCTTCCTCCAATTCGGTCGCCACCGCATCGTCGAAACACGTTGCGACGAACTGGCCTGACGGGTCCGACAAGGTCGCCATCAGATAGCGCCGGCCCTTGGCCGAGGTCCGCCAGCGCGTGTCCTCGACCATCGCCGCCATCACCGCGCCGGCGCGGCCGCTTTCCGGGATCTGCATATCGCCCAAATCGGCGTAGCGCCGCGCGCCATGCATCCGCGCGAGCTGGGTGAAGCGGTCGACCGGATGCGCCGAGAAATAGAAGCCGAATGCCTCCTTTTCCTGCTCCATCCGCTCGGCCAGGCTCCACCGTGCCGACAGCGGCAGTTTGATGTGGGTGCCCGATGCCTCGCTCTCGCCGAACAGGCCGCCCTGCCCGCTATTCTTCTGGTCGTGTACCCGGGCCGCGGTCGCCAGGATCGTTTCTGCGCAGGCATGGATACCGGCGCGATTGGCATCGATCGCGTCGAACGCTCCCGCCGCCGCCAATGTTTCGAGCTGGCGCTTGTTGAGCAGGCGCGGGTCGACGCGATGGGCAAAGGCATCGAGGCTGTCGAACGGCCCGGACGCGTCGCGCTCCTCGACCAATTTCTCCATCGCGCCCTCGCCGACCGACTTGAGCCCGGCGAGCGCGTAGCGGACGGCCAGTTGCTCCTTTTCCCCTTCCAACGGAGGGGCGTTTACCTCCACGTCGAACTCCGCCAGGCTCCGGTTCACGTCCGGCGGCAGGATGGCCACGTCCAGCCGCCGCATGTCGTCGACGAAGATCGCCAGCTTGTCGGTCAGATGGATGTCGTAGCACATCGACGCGGCGTAGAATTCGTGCGGATGATGCGCCTTCAGCCAGGCGGTCTGATAGGCGAGCAAAGCATAAGCCGCGGCGTGCGACTTGTTGAAACCATAGCCGGCGAATTTATCGATCAAGTCGAACAGCTCGTTGGCCTTGGCGGCATCGATCTTGTTGTGCGTCGCGCAGCCTTCGACGAACGTAGCACGCTGCGCGTCCATCTCCGCCTGGTTCTTCTTGCCCATCGCGCGGCGCAGCAGGTCGGCGCCGCCGAGCGAATAGCCCGCCAGCACCTGGGCTGCCTGCATCACCTGTTCCTGATAGACGAAGATGCCGTAGGTTTCGGCCAGGATCGGCTCGAGCAGCGGATGCGGATAGGTGATCGGCTCCTGCCCGTTCTTGCGCCTGCCGAAGCTCGGGATATTGTCCATCGGGCCCGGGCGATAGAGCGAAACGAGCGCAATGATGTCGCCGAAATTGGACGGTCGCACCGCCGACAGCGTGCGGCGCATGCCTTCCGATTCCAGCTGGAACACGCCGACCGTGTCGCCCTTCTGGAGGAGTTTGTAGACGCCTTCGTCATCCCAGGTCAGCGCGTCGAGGTCGCAGGCAATGCCGCGCTTGGCGAGCAGCTGTACCGCTTTCTTGAGCACCGACAGTGTCTTCAAGCCCAGGAAGTCGAACTTCACCAGCCCGGCGCCTTCGACATATTTCATGTCGAATTGCGTGACCGGCATGTCCGATCGCGGATCGCGATAGAGCGGGACGAGATCGGCGAGCGGGCGGTCGCCGATCACCACGCCGGCGGCATGGGTCGAGCTGTGGCGCGGCAGCCCTTCGAGCTTCATCGCCAGATCGAACAGATGGCGGACGTCCTTGTCGCCGCGATATTCGGCGGCGAGCTCGCTGACACCGTTGAGCGCACGGTCGAGCGTCCAGGGGTCGGTCGGCAAGTTCGGGACGAGCTTGGCCAGGCGGTCGACCTGGCCGTAACTCATCTGCAGCACGCGGCCGGTGTCCTTGAGCACCGCGCGTGCCTTCATCGTCCCGAACGTGATGATCTGCGCGACCTGGTCGCGGCCATATTTCGCCTGGACGTAGCGGATCACTTCGCCGCGCCGGGTTTCACAGAAGTCGATGTCGAAGTCGGGCATCGACACGCGTTCCGGATTGAGGAAGCGTTCGAACAGCAATCCGAGCTTGATCGGGTCGAGGTCGGTAATGGTCAGCGCCCAGGCGACCACCGAGCCTGCGCCCGAACCGCGGCCCGGCCCGACGGGGATATCGTGCGCCTTCGCCCATTGGATGAAATCCGCGACGATCAGGAAATAGCCCGGAAACCCCATCTGGATGATTACATTGAGCTCGAATTCGAGGCGGTCGCGATAGGGCTGCTGCCAATCGCCTTCGCCTGCATTGCCGAGCTCGACGATGCGGTCGAGCCGCTTCTGCAGACCTTCACGCGCCCGCTCACGCAGCATCGCGGACTCGCCGTCGCGGTCGCCCGCCAGGCTGGGCAGGATCGGCTTGCGCTTGGGTGCCGCGACCGCGCAACGCTGCGCCACGACCAGGGTATTGGCGATCGCTTCGGGCAGATCGGCGAACAAGGCGCGCATGTCCTTGGCCGGCTTCATCCAGGCGTCTGGCGAGCTTTTGGGTCGGTCGTCGCTGGCGACATAGGACGAATTGGCGATGCACAGCATCGCGTCATGTGCCTCGAGAAATTCCTCCTCGGCGAAGCAGCACGGATTGGTCGCGACGATCGGCAGGTTCCGCGCATAAGCAAGGTCAAGCAATTCGGCCTCGGCCTTCGCCTCGACTGGATCGAAGCGGCGGGCGATCTCGATATAGAGGCGGTCGCCGAAAATCGCCTGCAGCCGGTCGACATAGGCGCTGGCGCCCTCCGGCTGATCCTCGGCGAACAAGCGGGCGACACCGCCTTCGCCGCCGGCCGTCAGCGCGATCAGTCCCGCCGAATTGGCTTCGAGGGTCGCGAAATCAACATGGGGATCGAGATCGAGCGGTCGGCCGAGATGCGCTTCGCTGACCAGACGGCAAAGGTTGAGATAGCCCGCCTCATCCTGGGCGTAGAGCGCGATCCAGTCGGTCTGCACCGCCTGCCCCTCGGGCAGATCGGGGCGCGCCAATCCCAACATCGTGCCGATGATCGGCTGCACCCCGGCATCGCTTGCCGCGCCTGAAAAAGACATCGCCGCGAACAGGCCGTTACGGTCGGTCACCGCGGCGGCGGGGAAGCCCAATTCGCGCGCGCGCTTTGCTATCGCCTTGGGCTCGATCGCGCCGTCGAGCATCGTATAGGACGAAAAGATCCGGAGGGGCACGAAGCCGGAATGGGGCATGGCCGCAAACCTAAGGCGCGAGCGCGCGAATGACCACCCTGGACCATCCGCTTACCCACAACTTTCGTGGGCGAGCCGACCGGTTAGAGCAGCTTTTCGATATCCGCCGCAATGTCTCCCGGCTTGGTCGTCGGCGCGTAGCGTTCAACCACCTGGCCGTCGCGGCCAACCAGGAACTTGGTGAAATTCCACTTGATGCCCTCGGTGCCAAGGAACCCGGGCGCCTGTTTCTTGAGCTCGCCGTACAGCGGGTCGGCGCCCGATCCGTTGACGTCGATCTTGGCGAAGACCGGGAATGTCACGTCATAGGTCAGCGAACAGAAGTTCGCGATTTCCTCGGCATCCCCCGGCTCCTGCCCGCCGAACTGGTTGCACGGGAAGCCCAGCACCTCGAACCCGCGGTCGGCATATTTGCGATGGAGCGCTTCCAGCCCTTCATATTGCGGAGTGAAGCCGCATTTCGAGGCTACGTTGACGACCAGCAGGACCTTGCCGGCATAAGCCGAGAGGTCGGCGTCGCTGCCATCCGCCGCCTTGACGTGGAAATCGGTGATCGCGGTCATGCGCCCTTCCCCTCATATCGAGCCATCAAGGCAGCGATGTTGCGCTTAACCCCGGGCCATTCGTGTTCGAGGATCGAATAGAGCACGCTGTCGCGATAATGACCATCGTTGAGGATGACATGGCCGCGGATGACCCGTCCATCCGCGCGCCCAAGCGTTGCCGGAATTCGCTAGTTCGCTCACGTGGTCGTCGAGATCCTGCCTGAACTCAAATGCCCTTCCTGCAGCCGCAGGACGCGGTCCATCCGGGCCGCCAGCCGCTCGTTATGCGTGGCGACCAAAGCCGCCGATCCCTCCTGCCGAACCAGCCGGAGGAATTCGTCGAACACGATCTCCGCAGTCGCCTCGTCGAGATTGCCGGTGGGTTCGTCAGCCAGGATCAAGGCAGGCCGGTTGGCGAGCGCGCGGGCGACCGCGACGCGTTGCTGCTCGCCGCCCGACAATTGGCTCGGCCGGTGCGTCAGGCGATGCCCGAGGCCGAGCGTCGTCAACAGCTCCGCTGCGCGCGCATCGGCGTCGGCGCGAGATGCTCCCTTTACCAATTGCGGCAGGACGACATTCTCGACCGCGTTGAAATCGGGCAGCAAGTGGTGGAATTGATAGATGAAGCCGAGCTTGTCGCGTCGCGTGGCGGTCCGCTCCGAACTGCTCATCTTCGCGGCCTCGATGCCGGTGATGCGGATCGATCCACCGAATCCGCCCTCCAATAAGCCGACGGCTTGCAGCAATGTCGACTTGCCCGATCCCGATGGCCCGAGCAGGGCGACGATCTCTCCGGGCGCGATCGACAGGTCGGCGCCGCGCAGGACGTGGATGGTCTCGCCGCCCTGTTCGAAACTGCGGGTCAGGCCGGTCGTGGCCAGGACTGGCTCACTCATAGCGCAGCACCTGGACCGGATCGGTGCTGGCCGCGCGCGAGGCCGGATAGAGCGTCGCGAGGAAGGTCAGCAGCAAGGTGATCGCGACGACCATCGCGATCTCGACCGGATTGGGCTTGGACGGCAGCTCCGTCAGGAAGCGGATCGAAGGGTCCCACAGATTTTGCCCAGACAGCTTCTGCACGAAGTCAACGATCGGCTGCCGGAAATAGAGCAGGACGAAACCGAGGATCAGCCCCGCGATCGTGCCGAGAACGCCGATCGTGGTGCCGACGGTGATGAAGATCCGGACCATCGCCGCGCGCGGCGCGCCCATCGTCCTCAAGATCGCGATATCGCGCGTCTTGGCGCGAACCAGCATGATCAGCGACGAGGCGATGTTGAACGCCGCGACCAGGATGATGATGCACAGGATCACGAACATCGACACCTGTTCGATTGCCAGCGCCTCGAACAATTGCGCGTTCATCTGGCGCCAGTCGCTGACGGCCGCGGTCTGGCCGAGCGATGCCCGCAGCGGCGCCAGGATCGGGCCGACCTGATCGGCGTCCCTGGTGTTGACCTCGATCATCCCCACCGTGTCGGGATCGAGCAGCAGCAAGGTCTGCGCATCCTCCATCGGCATGACGACATAGGCCTTGTCGTAATCGTAGACGCCGATCTCGAAGATCGCGCCGACCGTATAGGATACCATGCGAGGCACCGTGCCGAACGGGGTCGATTGCCCCGCCGGGTTCCAGATAGTGACTTGGCTGCCGATATCGACGCCTAGCGTCTCGGCCAGTCGGGATCCGATGGCGATTCGATTGCTGCCGGCGGTGACATTGTTGAGATCACCCGCGACGACATGGCCAGCGATCGTCGAATTGCCGCGAATATCGGGGACCGTCAGGCCGCGAAGGATAATCGCCTCCGCCCTACCGTTATTGGTCATCATCAGCGGTTGTTCGATCATCGGCACCGCGCTGGTAACGCCGGGCGTCGCTTTGGCGCGCGCTAGCAATTGCCGCCAGTCGTTGAGCGGACGCCCGCCATAGCCCTGGATCACGGCATGGCCATTCAGCCCGACGATCTTGTCGAACAGTTCGGCGCGGAAGCCGTTCATCACGCTCATCACGATGACCAGGGCCGCGACCCCGAGCATGACGGCGCCAAGACTAAACCCGGCGACAAGGACGATGAAGCGCTCGCCCTTGCCCGGCAGCAGGTAGCGGCCGGCGATCAGGCGTTCGTAGCTCGACAGGAGAATCAATCAGGCCTCGCGATCCGCCCCGGATTGTCGGGTGCCTAGGGCGTATCGCGATTACTGGCAACCAAGGCGGTGCTGTGGCGGATTCGACACACGCCTGCCGCAATCGTGCGGCGACCCGTTGTTTGGCGATGACAAGACACCAGTCGCCGCCTAGCAGTTTGCTTCGCGAAACGCAGGTCAATGGCCGTGGTTCGGGGATCGCTTCCAGCTCCGCCTTAAAAGAGGCGCGCGGGCGGAAGTTACAAGGGGGCTGACGAGCAATCGTCACGCAGGCGCCCGGGTCGGAAACGGCCCGGGCGTTTGTTTTGGGCGAAGGTGAGCAGCGCAAGCTTCGAGCCGTTGCGCACAGCGCATCGCCCCAAACGGCCGCCGGGGTCCCCACCGCGGTCCGAGCGACGGCGGCTTCGCCGGTCGGCGCTTTTCCCAACACTTCCCTCTACCCGAACTTCACCTCGTCCCTCTCCCGCTTGCGGGCGAGGAGCGAGACTTAGGGCGGCGCAGCCGGCCTTAGTCGCAGCAGTGAGAGGGCCTTCTGTTGGCTCCGTCGTTAAAAGAAGAGAGAAGACCCTCACCCAACCCTCTCCCGCAAGCGGGAGAGGGCTTTGGTCACCTAAAAACTGATCCGGAACGTGCCCCCGTATGTCCGCGGATCGCCCGGCTGTCCGACGATCAGGCCAGTGCTGCCCGATTGCGTGCTGAGCAGCTCGAAATAGTTCTGGTTGAAGGCGTTACGCACCCAGCCGTAGACGTTCCACTTGTCCTTGCGGAAGCCGAGCCGGAAGTTGGACAGCGAATAGCCATTGATATCGGTGTAGAGCGAGCGCGAGGGGTTGGACGAGAATTTCGAGCGATAGCTGCCGTCATAGCCCAGATAGACCTGTCCGCCGCTGACCGGCACGTTGACTTCGCCGCCGAACGAGAACGACCATTTTGAGATGCCCGGCAGGATTTGGCCCGAAATATCGCAGACCAACGGGCTGAGGCCCGGCGTACCCGGCGCGGCCGGCGTTTGGCCAGGAAGCGCCGCGGTACCGCCGGATAACTCGGGAGGACATGGCGCGTTGCGGAACCGGACATATTTGGCGTCCGTGAAGGCCCCGTTGGCATAAAGGCTCAGCCTCGCACTTGGGCGGAAGGACGAGTCGAATTCGACGCCGCGTACGCGCACCCGTGCCGCATTGGCAAGGTACCCGCGAATGACGGTGGTCTGGCCATTATTCACCGTCGCCTGGTAATCCCTGATGTCGGTCCAGAAGCCCGCGAGGTTGAAGGTCACGCGCCGGTCGAAAAATTGCGTCTTCAAGCCAAGCTCGAAGTGATTTTCCTTCTCGGGCTTCACCGTCTGGGTCGACAGATCGACGCCGGTATTGGTGGAATTGAGGGGCAACCCAGACAGGTTGATGCCGCCCGATTTAAAGCTGCGCGCATAGGTCGCATAGCCGTGAATATCCTTGGAAAAGTCGTAGGACAAGGTCAGGTCGCCGGACAGGTTCCAGGCGCTGAACCGCGGGCTGTAGCGTTGCGGCGCCAGCGTGTTGAGCTGGTCGGCGAGTGCGGTGCCGTTCTTCAACAAGGCCGCGACGTTATCTGCCGTCGCGACGAAATTGTATCGGGCATTGTGGATGCTAACGACAGATTCGTAGAAACCTGACTTCTTGTCGTAATTGACGCGCAGACCGGGCTGGATGTGGAAGCCCGGCGCAGCCTCCCAATTGAGCTTGCCGAACACGGCGAAGCTCTGATTGCTGAAATGGATCGAGTTGGTCGAGGTCAACCCGTCGAGCACCAGCGGGTTCTTGCCGTTGGCGCTGGTGGGGTTCAGCAGCCAAGCACTCGCGGCAGGGCCTTGTACCTGCGATCCTTGAGTATCGATCGTCTGGTCGAAAAAGAACGCCCCCAGCGTGTAGTTCAGCTTGCGGTCGCCGCTAGAGGCGATGCGCAATTCCTGCGACCATTGCTTCTGTTGCGAGGGATTTTGCGACACGGTGGTGATCGGCAGGCCGACGAAATCGCGATCATTGGCCGGCTGCCAGTCCCAATAGCGCCAGGCAGTGACGGACGTGATGGTCGCACCGCCAACATCCCAATTGCCGACCAGCGATACCCCGCCGACTTCCTGGCGGGAATTGATCGACGCGTCCAGATCGGTGACCCGATCGAACGGATCGAAGCTCGGCGGTTTGTACCCAGCCGCGGCGGCCAGTGCTGCATATTGGCGGTTGAGCGGGCGCTGCGTCGCACCCGTCCGCGCATAATATTGCACGCAGCAATAGGGATTCTGCAGGCTGAAATCGGCCGAGAGGTTGAAGTCCAGATTGGGCGTCGCCTGCCACAGCAATTGCCCGCGCACGCTGAAATTGTCCTGCTTCTGCAAATTCTTGTCGATCGCGGTGTCGTAGATCGACCCGCCACGCTTGGTCACCGAGGTCGACAGGCGCACGCCCAGCTTGCCGTCAGCGATCGGTGCCGACGCCGAGCCCTTCAGTTGGACCAGTCCGTAATTGCCCGCGCTGACCTCGAACGTGGCTTCGGGCGACGAAAGGTTGGGCTTCTTGGTCGTGATGTTCACCGCGCCCGCCGTAGTGTTCTTACCGTAGAGCGTTCCCTGCGGTCCGCGCAGCACCTCGACGCGATCGATGTCCACAAAATCGAACGTGGAAGCGCCGACGCGGCCGATATAGACTTGGTCGATATAAAGGCCGACGCCTTGCTCAATGCCGTCATTGGTCAGCCCGAACGGCGCACCCAAGCCGCGGATGTTGATCGCTGAATTGCGCGGATTGCTCGAATAGAATTGCAGCGCGGGCTGGAATTGCTGGAGGCGGTTGACGTTGAAGGCACCGGCATTGGCCAGCGTCTCACCGCTCAGCACCGCCACCGCGAGCGGCACCGTCTGCAAGCGCTCCGACCGACGCCGCGCGGTAACGACGATATCGCCCCCCGGCGCAGGGGCCGCTTGCGGATCAGCTTGGGGCTCGGGCGCCGGTACGGGCGGGTTAGCGGCTTCATCATCGGGCGCGACTACCGGCACGGTCGGGCGAGCGGCGGTATCGGCGAGCGCGATGCTTTGCGGCGATGTCGCGGCAAGCAGGAGCGGAAACGCTGCGAGCATGATTCGGTAATCCCCTAGACGATCGATTTAACGCCTTAATCCCCACTGAGTTGCTAGGATTAAAAGCAAGATCGTCTGAGCGGCGGCGCAAGCCAAACTTTATCACCCTTGAAAGACCACGATATTTTGTCAGGCGCCCACTCTTGAACCGGCGCCGGAATGCCCCAGATATACGACGACGCGATGCCCATCCGGGGTCGCGTCGGTGTGTGACATCGCTCAATGGAGGATGATTAAATGCGACAGTTCGACCTAACTCCCTACCGCCGCTCGACGATCGGCTTCGATCGCCTGTTCGACATGCTCGAGGCCTCGGCGCGGCAAAATGGCGGGGACAATTACCCGCCCTTCAACCTCGAGCGAATCGCCGAGGATCATTACCGCATCACGATCGCGGTTGCCGGCTTCCGCCGCGACGAGATCGAGATCGTCGCGCAGCAGAACCTGCTGACCGTCAAGGGCAAGAAGGACAAGGACGGCGATCAGTCGGCCTATCTCCACCTCGGCATCGCGACGCGCAGCTTCGAGCGGCGCTTCGAGCTCGCCGATTTCATTCGCGTCGAAGATGCGCGACTCAATGACGGCCTGCTGACCGTCGACCTCGTGCGCGAAGTGCCCGAGGCGCTGAAGCCGCAGACGATCGCGATCAAGACGGGCGCTCCGCTCGCCGCAATCGAAAGCAGCCCGGCCGACGAGACCAAGGCGGCCTGACGAACCGGCGCTTTCTCGCTCCCTCGAAAGCGCCATCGGGCGCCCGGGCAATCGTCCGGGCGCCTTTTTCGTTTCGGCGATGCCGTTCGCGCTGTTAGCTGTCGGCGATGAAGACGTTGCGCGTGATCGTGAACAAGAATGGCGGGACTGCCGCCAAAATGGGCGATGCCCTGATCCAGGAGTTGGAAAAGGCCTTCGCAAAAGCGGGGGCAACCGCCGAAGTCGCGGCGCTCGACGGCAAGCAAATCCCCCACGCGATCGAGGCGGCAGCAAGATCAGGGCGCGTGACCGTCGCGGGCGGCGATGGCACCGCCGCAGGCGCCGCGCAGATCCTGGCGGGCAGTGATACCGAACTCAGCCTGTTGCCGCTTGGGACGCTCAACCACCTGGCGCGCGATCTGGGCATTCCCGCCGATCTGAGCGAGGCCGCCAAGGTCGCGGTGAACGGCCAGCCGACTGCGATCGATGTCGGCGAAGTAAATGGACAGGTCTTCGTCAACAATGCATCGATCGGCCTCTACCCGTTGATGGTCCGCAAGCGCGAAGGTCTGCGCCGTGCCAGGGGCTGGCCCAAATGGCTGTCGACGGTGCCGGCGGCGCTCGCAGTGCTGGAGCGCCTCCCCCATCATCGACTGCGGCTCGACTGGGGAAAGGGCGAACGCGCCATCGTCACGCCGCTGCTGTTCGTCGGCAACAATGTCTATTCGCTCGATCGCGGCGAAGTCGGCCAACGTGGCAGCCTCACAGACGGCAAATTGTCGGTCTATGCGGTCGCGCACCGACGACGCGCCGCGCTGATCTGGTTCGCGATGCGCGCGCTGGTCGGGCGCGCCGAACGCTCGCTCGATTTCGAGACGCTCGGTGAATGCGAGACGCTGAGCGTCAGCTCGAGCAGCGGATCGATCGAAATCGCGCTTGACGGCGAGCTCCGGCGCATCGATTCCCCGCTCGAATTCCGCATCCGGGCGGGCGCCTTGACCGTGATCACGCCCGGCGAGGCGCCGCAACCATAAGGCTCAGGCCGCCTCCGCCGCAGTGCCCGCCGGCTCCTTTGCATTAGGCGAGCGATCCTTGCGCCCCGAATATATGAATTCGGCGCCATCGAGATCGATCTGCGGAATCTCTTCCTTCTCGCGCCAGTAATCCTGGTTGTGCGCCCATTCGGGTTTGTCTCCGCGCCGAGGCAGTTCGTCGAGACCCCGCATCAGATAGCCAGGATTGAAATTATCACGGTCAATCCAGGGCAGCAGCTTCATATGCTCGTCTTCGGGCCTCAGCGCGACATCGACGCGATGCGCGCCCTTCAGCTCCATATGCTTGAGGAGCCGGCAGACGAAATCGCCGAGCATGTCGACCCGCAACGTCCAGCTCGCGCGGAAATACCCCATCACCCACGCCATGTTTGGGACACCGGTGAACATCATCCCGCGATAGGTGACTGTCTGCGCCCAATCGACCGCGCGCCCATCGACGAAGAACGGGATGTCGCCCATCACCGACAAGCGGAAACCGGTCGCGGCGACGATGATGTCGGCCTCGATGACCTTGCCCGACTTGGTGCGGACGCCGCCTTCGACGAACCGGTCGATCTCGTCCGTCACGACGTCGACCTTGCCCGCCTTGACCGCCTGGAAGATGTCGCCGTCGGGACAGAAGGCGAGCCGTTGCTGCCAGACGCGATAATGCGGCGTGAAATCGGGCTCGAACTGGAAATCCTCGCCGGCATAGGCACGGATCAGGGCCTTGAGCTCCTCGAACACCGCCTCGGGCTCGGCTAGGCAGCGCTTGGTCAGCTGGTCCTGGTCAAACATGATCTGCGCGCGCACCACGCGATGGATGGTCGGTTCGTCGATGCCGATCTGGCGCAACCGATCGGCCAGTTCGTTGCGATTGGGGCTGCAGAAGAAATAGGTTGGCGACCGCTGCAGCATCGTGACGTGGGCCGCCTTTTCGGCGAATGCCGGAATGACCGTCGCGGCGGTCGCGCCCGAGCCGATCACCAGGATCCGCTTGCCGGTATAGTCGGTCGCCGGGTCCCATAATTGGGCGTGAATGAACTGCCCCTTATAGGCGTCCAATCCAGGCCAGGCAGGGATGTAGGGCCGCTCGTGGTCGTAATAGCCCTGGCACATCCACAGGAATTCGCAGGTCAGGCGCACCGTGTCCCCGTCCGACGCGCGAACCGCTTCCACCGTCCAGCGATTGTCTTCGCTCGACCAGCGGCAGGCGGTGATGCGGTGGCCGCACCGGATATGCGGGCCAATCCCGTTTTCCTCGATCACTTCGCCGATATAGCGCAGTATCTCTTCACCGCTCGCGACCGGGGCGCCGACCCACGGCTTGAAGCGATACCCGAAGGTGTAGAGATCGGAATCCGACCGGACGCCGGGATATTTGTGCGTTTCCCAAGTGCCCCCGAACGTGTCCTTCATCTCCAGGATCAGGTAGCTCTTGTCGGGGCATTGGTGCTGCAAATGCCAGGCCGATCCGATCCCGGATATACCTGCGCCGACGATCAGGACATCGACATGCTCCGCCGGCGCCACGCCGACCTCGGCCGCGATCGCATTTGCCATGGTGCCTCTCCTTCTGCGCACGATATTGTCGGCGCAGAATGGAGCAGTCCAGCGTCACCAACTTTGACGCCGGTCAACTTTTCAACAGCGGGTGATTACTCAGACCAGCCGGCTCTGCCGGACCGCCGCGGCGATGAAGCTTGCGAACAACGGGTGAGGGTCGAACGGCTTCGACTTCAATTCCGGGTGGAACTGCACGCCGACGAACCAAGCGTGATCGGGACGCTCGACGATTTCGGGCAGCATGCCGTCGGGCGACATGCCGCTGAATACCAACCCGCCCTTTTCGAGCCGGTCCCGATAGCCAGTATTGACCTCGTAGCGATGGCGGTGGCGTTCGCTGATCTCGGTCGCGCCATAGATTGACGAGACCACGCTATTGCCGTCGAGCTTCGCCGGATAGGCGCCCAGTCGCATCGTGCCGCCCAAGTCGCCGCCAGCCTCACGCTTCTGCACGCCTTCGGCCGACATCCATTCGGTGATTATGCCGACGACCGGCTCGTCGGTCGGGCCGAATTCGGTCGACGAGGCCTTTTCGATTCCGGCCAGGTTCCGCGCGCCCTCGACACAGGCCATCTGCATGCCGAAGCAGATGCCGAAATAGGGCACGTTGCGTTCGCGCGCGAACTTGACCGAGGCGATCTTGCCTTCCGCACCGCGCTCGCCGAACGCACCGGGAACCAGGATCGCGTGGCACGGCTCCAGGCTGGCGGCGATGTCGCTGTCGCCATGCTCGAACACTTCCGCGTCGATCCAGCGGATGTTGACCTTCACCTTGTTGGCGATTCCGCCATGGACCAGCGCTTCGTTGAGCGACTTGTACGCATCCTGCAGGCCGACATATTTGCCGACCACGCCGACCGTCACTTCGCCTTCCGGATTGGTCAGCCGGTCCACGATGTCGGTCCAGCGCGAAAGGTCCGGAGCGCCGCCTGGCAGGATACCGAAGGCGTTGAGGACAGCATCGTCGAGGCCTTCCTCGTGATATTGCACCGGCACCGCATAGATGCTCTTGGCATCGAGCGCGGGGATCACCGCTTCCTTGGGGACGTTGCAGAACAAGGCGATCTTTGCGCGCTCGCTTGCCGGCAGCGGCTGCTCGCAACGGCACACCAGCACGTCCGGCTGGACGCCGAGCGCGGCGAGTTCGCGGACCGAATGTTGCGTCGGTTTGGTCTTCAGCTCGCCTGCCGCCGCGATGTACGGCACCAGGGTCACGTGGATGCTGATCGAATTGCCGCGGCCGAGATCGTTGCGGATCTGGCGGATCGCCTCGATGAACGGCAGAGATTCGATGTCGCCGACGGTGCCGCCGATCTCGCACAGCACGAAGTCGAGGTCGTCGGTTTCGGCCAGCGCGAAGGCCTTGATCGCGTCGGTGACGTGGGGAATCACCTGAACGGTCGCGCCGAGATAATCACCACGCCGTTCGCGCTGAATGATCTGCTGATAGATGCGTCCCGAGGTGACATTATCCGACTGCCGCGCCGCGACGCCGGTAAAGCGTTCGTAATGGCCGAGATCGAGGTCGGTCTCCGCGCCATCATCGGTCACATAGACCTCGCCGTGCTGATACGGGCTCATCGTGCCCGGATCGACGTTGAGATAGGGATCGAATTTCCGAATGCGCACGCGATAACCACGTGCCTGGAGGAGGGCAGCCAGGGAAGCCGCCATCAAACCTTTGCCGAGCGAGGAGACCACGCCGCCGGTAATGAAAATAAACCGCGCCATGGGAATCACCGCCTAGCTTGGAATGGGGGCGTGCCGCAAGCACGCGACTCCGCCCGCGCGAACAAAAAGTCCGCGCGGGCGGTTAGAACGAAATGAATTTAGCGGACGGGAACCGCGCCGTTGCTCGCCGGAGCAGCCTTGTTCTCTGCGGGCGTGACCGCACCTGGGAACGTCAGGTTACCGCCCGCGCCTGCCGCCGCATTGGCCGCAGCGCCACCAAAGGCGCCGCCCGCCGGCTGCGGAGCGCTGCCCGCCGGCGCATTGATCGGCGCCGCACGGTTGAGCGAAGTGTCGATCGTGGTCGCGTGGCGGGTCGCCGCCATAACCGCCAGAAGGATGGTCAGCGAGACGAAGACCGTCGCCAGGATCGCCGTCGACCGCGTCAGGAAATCGGCCGCACCGCGCGCCGACATCAATCCCGCCGGGCTACCGCCGCCGGTCAGGCCACCGCCTTCGGAACGCTGCATCAGGATGATGGTGACGAGCGCTGCGCCGACGAGCAACTGAACGACAAGGACGAAGGTGAAGAGCATCGAACGACTGTGACCCGCGAAACTGGAGAAAGCGGGCACATAGGCGACCCCATCCCCGCGATCAACCGCTCATCGGCCGGACGACACGTGGCGTTTCCATGACATTTCGTGTCCGCATTGAAACTCGGCTGAAACTCAATCGCCTCCGCGCACGTTGTTACGCTTGCGATAGCGATCACCTTTCGAGCCCTGTGGACAATCAGTGAGCACCGACATGAACATTGCCAGCACTTTCGACAGCTCCCCGCTAGCGCGGTGGATGAATACGCTGGTCGATTATGTCCGATCCGGCGAGCCCGATTTGACCAACCGGCAGATGGCGTTGCTGCTCGTCGTCTATCTGAGCCCGGGACCGCACACCGTGCGCGGACTCGCCCGTGCGCTGAACGTTTCCAAGCCCGTCGTGACACGCGCCTTGAATAGGTTGGGGGCGCTCGGCTATCTGCGCCGCCAGCGCGACGATACCGACAAGCGCAACATCTTCATCGCGCGTACTACCGAAGGGGCAGGCTTTCTTGAAGAATTCGGACAATTTGTGGGAGAAAGCGACCCGCCCCGCGCCCGCAGAGCCACCGCGTAGAACATTTGCGCTGACCGGGCCGTCGGTCCCCATCGATCCGCGCCATAACGCGATTCGACGTGACCTCGCCGACATCCGGTTGGCGGAATACGTATTCGCGCCGCATTACGCAGCGCCCCTGCCCTGTGTAGTAACCCGCGCCGTGACCCTGCACGCCGAATCATCGCCGAAGTCCGAGCTACTCGCCGAACTCGCGGCGGGGGAGAGCTTCGAAGTTCTCGAAGTGTCGCGTGACGTCGCCTGGGGCGTATCGCCCGAACGGCGTCTCGCCGGCTATGTCGACCGCACAGCGCTGGATCTCGCGGCATGAACGTCGACGTCTTCATCGACGGCGGTGCCGGCACGACCGGGCTCGAAATTCGCGAACGGCTATCCGGGCGGAGCGATGTCACTCTCGTCACGCTCGACGATGCGGTGCGGAAGAATTCGTCAGCGCGCAAGCAGGCGCTTAACGACGCCGATTTCGTCATCCTGTGCCTGCCGGATGATGCCGCGCGAGAAGCCGTGGAGATGATCACCTCGGAAAAGACACGGGTGATCGATGCCTCCACCGCGCATCGTGTCGCGGAGGGCTGGACCTATGGTTTCGCCGAGCTTGAGCCGGCCCAGCAAGCGGCGATCGCCGAGGCGCGCTTCGTCAGCAATCCCGGCTGTTACCCGACCGGATTCCTGGCGCTGGTTCGGCCATTGATCCGCGCCGGCCTGATCCCGCACGATTGGCCGCTCAGCGTCAACGCGATCTCCGGCTATTCGGGCGGCGGCAAATCGATGATCGCCGAATTCGAAGAGGGCAAGGCGAAGACCCGCGCTCGCCTCTACGCTCTGGGTCTGGCGCACAAGCATGTCGCCGAGATGCAGAAGCACGCCCGCATCGCGCATCCGCCGATCTTCGCGCCGGCGGTCGCCGATACCTATCGCGGCATGATCGTCGAAGTGCCCGTGCCGCTTCACGCGCTGCCGCGCAAACCTTCGCTGGCACAGCTCGAAGCGACATTGGTCGAGGCGTATAAGGACAGCCCGCTGATCCGGATCGGCGCCACCGACACGCAATTCGTGACGATCGAGGACGATGCCGGCAGCGATCGCCTAACCGTACGCGTCTGCGGCAATGCCGAGACTGGACAGGCGCGGTTGATCGCGACGCTCGACAATCTCGGCAAGGGCGCGGCGGGGGCCGCCGTGCAGAATCTCAACATCATGGCCGGATTCGACCCGGTCGCGGGCCTGACTTTATGAGCGCGCGCCCCTAAATTCTCGCCGGTCTCCACATACACCCCCCTGCGAGATGCGCAGGACCAACGGTCTAAACGAGGAAAACCAGATGCCCGGAACGCGCCAGCCGCTAGACAAATTGCTGCTGTTCGGCGCGACCGGGGATTTGTCGCAGCGCATGCTGCTGCCCTCGCTCTACGGCCTCGATGAAGACGGATTGTTGCCCGCCGACATGACGATCACCGGCACCGCGCGGACGGTCTTTGAGGACGACGCCTTCCGAAAATTCGCCAAGGAAGCGCTCGACAAATATTTGCCCAACGATCGCAAGGACAAAGACAAGATCGCCTCGTTCCTCAAGCGGCTGAACTATCAGGCGCTCGACGCGACCCAGGCCGATCATTTCAAGGACCTGTCCGACGAGCTCGGCGATACGTCGAAGGGCCTGGCGATCTTCCTGTCGACCGCGCCTAGCCTGTTCGAGCCGACGATCAAGGGGCTCCACGGCGCCGGTCTCGCGCATGGCAATGTCCGCATCGGACTGGAAAAGCCGCTCGGTTACGACCTCGCCTCGAGCCGTGAAATCAACGACGCGGTTGCCGCGGTCTTCCCCGAGGACCGGATTTTCCGGATCGACCATTATCTCGGCAAGGAAACCGTCCAGAACATTCTGGCGCTGCGCTTCGGCAATTCGTTCTTCGAGCCGGTATGGAACGCGCAAGGGATCGACAACATCCAGATCACCGTCGCCGAGACGGTCGGGCTTGAGGAGCGCGCCGGCTATTATGACGGCGCCGGCGCGCTCCGCGACATGGTCACCAACCATATCCTCCAGCTCGTCGCCTTGATCGCGATGGAGCCCCCTGCCCGTTACGACAAGGATTCGATCCGCGACGAAAAGGCGAAGGTTTTCCGCAGCCTGCACGTCATGACGCCCGAGGAAGTGCCGCAGAACACCGTCACCGGCCAATACGGCCCCGGCGCGGTCGGCGGCGAGATCGTCAAGGGCTATCTCGACGAGCTCGGCAAGCCGTCGACCACCGAGACCTTCGTCGCGATCAAGACGCGGATCGACAATTGGCGCTGGCAGGGTGTGCCCTTCTATCTCCGCACCGGTAAGCGCATGGCGGTCCGCCGCAGCGAGATCGCGATCCAGTTCAAGCCCGTGCCGCATTCGATGTTCGCCGGCCGGGGCGGCCTGTTGCAGCCCAACAAACTGATCATCCGTCTGCAGCCCGAAGAATATATCCAGATGCTGGTGATGGCGAAGGAGCCGGGACTCGATCGCGAAGGGATCCATCTGCGCGAGGTTCCGCTCAACCTCAGCCTCGACGCCGAATTCGCCGGCGCGCGCCGCCGCATCGCTTATGAGCGGCTGCTGCTCGACCTGATCGAGGGCGACCAGACGTTGTTTGTCCGCCGCGACGAGGTCGAAGCGCAATGGGCCTGGACCGACGCGATCCGCGCCGGCTGGGCCGCCAACGACATGAAGCCCAAGAGCTACGCCTCGGGCAGTTGGGGCCCGTCGACCTCGATCGCGCTGACCGAGCGCGATGGCGTGACGTGGCAGGACGATTGAGTTTCTAATTACCCTCCCGCAAGCAGGAGAGGGCTAGCGCAAAAAGAGAGCTACACATGGCAGCGAACGAAGAAATCGAATGGTGGGAATATGACGATACCGACGAGATGGCGGATGCCGTCGCCGGCGATATCGGCTTCATCATCGAAAGCGCCATCGAAGCGCGCGGCGGCGCGGTCATCGCGCTGGCCGGCGGCAAGACGCCGATCCCGGTCTATGAGCGGTTGGCCAAGGCGAAGCTTGAGTGGAAGCGCGTTACGATCATCCCGGGTGACGAGCGCATTGTGCCCCTCGGCGATCCTCTGTCCAATGTGACGATGATAGCGAAGACCTTCCTGCCGCTCGGCGCGCGCGTCATGCCGATCGTGCCGCAAGCAACCGCGGATTATAAGGCGGCCGGTCGTTCGGCCGACGCGCTGACGCAGGACCTGCACTGGCCGCTCGACCTCTGCTTGCTCGGCATCGGCGCCGATGGTCACACGGCCTCGATCTTCCCGGGCCCGGATTTCGACGAGGCGCTGAACGGCCCCAAGGAACGCCGGATGCTCGGCGTCATGCCCGATCCGCTGCCCCCGGAAGCACCCGTCGCGCGCGTGACCCTCAGCCGCGCCGCGATCGTCTCGTCGGCGGCGGTGATCATCGCGATCACCGGTGCCGACAAGAAGAAGGTGCTGGAAGACGCGATCAGCCAGGGACCGAGCTCGTCTTATCCGATCGGGCGCGTGCTCGCCGATACCGAACTCCCTGTCGACATCCATTGGGCGCCATAGGCACGGTCAGGCCGCCGAGAGATCAGCACCGATTTCAGCGCATACGAATTTCCGTCGCCCCGTGAGGCGCGCGGGCTTGCCCGGACGTTGGGTAGGTCTAGGACGAAGTTGAAAGAGCTGGCACGTCCGGCTCCTGGCAAACGGACCCCAAGACCATGAATCCGGCAATTTCCGCCGTCACGGCCCGCATCATAGAACGCTCGCGTCCGACTCGCCGCGCCTATCTCGATCTGATCGAGCGTGAGCGCGACCGCGGGTCGCGATCGCGTGCGACGCTAGGCTGCGCCAACCTCGCGCACGGCTATGCAGGAACCGAGGAAGATCGCGACGCGATGAAGACGAATGCCGCAATGAATATCGGCATCGTCACGTCCTACAACGACATGCTGTCGGCGCATGCCGTCTATTATCGCTATCCTGAGCAGATGAAGGTCTGGGCGCGCGAGGTCGGCGCGACCGCGCAGGTCGCCGGCGGCGTACCTGCAATGTGCGACGGCGTGACCCAGGGCTATCCGGGCATGGAGCTGTCGCTGTTCAGCCGCGACACGATCGCGCTGTCGACCGCAATCGCGCTGACCCACGGCCTGTTCGAGGGCGCCGCTTTGCTCGGCATTTGCGACAAGATCGTGCCCGGTTTGCTGATGGGTTCGCTGCGTTTCGGCCATTTGCCGACGATTCTGGTCCCCGGCGGACCGATGCGGACCGGCATCCCCAACAAGGCCAAGGCGGCGGTGCGCGAGCAATTCGCCGAAGGAAAAGTCGGCCGCGAGGAACTGCTCGAAGCGGAGATCGGCGCCTATCATTCGAAGGGCACCTGCACCTTTTACGGCACCGCCAATACCAACCAGATGATGATGGAGGTGATGGGCCTGCACATGCCCGGCGCCGCCTTCGCCAATCCCGGCACCAAGTTACGCCAGGAATTGAGCCGCGCGGCGGTGCATCGTCTCGCCGAGATAGGTTGGGACGGTGACGACTACCGTCCGCTCGGGCATTGTGTCGACGAACGCGCGATCGTCAACGCCGCGGTCGGCCTGCTGGCGACGGGCGGATCGACCAATCATCTGATCCATCTGCCGGCAATCGCGCGCGCGGCGGGGATCGTGATCGATTGGGAAGATTTCGATCAATTGAGCCGCGTCGTGCCGCTTGTCGCGCGTGTTTATCCCAACGGATCGGCCGATGTGAACGGGTTCGAGGATGCCGGCGGCATGCCGTTCGTGATCCGCGAATTGCTCGGCGCCGGCTTGCTGCACGGCGATATCCTCACCGTTGCGGGCGATTTCGCCGATTACGGCAAGCGCCCGGTGGTCGATGGCGATGGCCTGCGCTGGGAGGATCCCGGTGCTAGCGGCGACGAAACGATCCTGCGACCGGCGGGCAATCCCTTCTCAGCCGAAGGCGGATTCCGCATTCTGACCGGCAATCTCGGCCGCGCCTGCATCAAGGTATCGGCGGTCGACCAGGATCGCTGGGTCGTCGAGGCGCCTGCCCGCGTGTTCCACGACCAGGCCGACGTCCAGGCGGCGTTCAAGGCGGGCGAACTCGATCGCGACGTCGTCGTGGTGATGCGCTTTCAAGGTCCCCGCGCCAACGGCATGCCCGAATTGCACAAACTGACCCCGCCTTTGGGTGTGCTGCAAAACAAGGGCCACCGCGTCGCTCTGGTCACTGACGGGCGTATGTCCGGCGCATCGGGCAAGGTCCCCGCCGCG
Source organism: Sphingomonas sp. (assembly GCF_024508665.1). Lineage (GTDB taxonomy): Bacteria > Pseudomonadota > Alphaproteobacteria > Sphingomonadales > Sphingomonadaceae > Sphingomonas. The sequence continues at coordinate 128,713 of NZ_JANINP010000004.1, read as the reverse complement.
ATCCATTGCTCGCCCGAGGCCTTGGGCGGCGGTCCGCTCGGCCGCGTGCGCGACGGCGACGTCATCCGGCTCGACGCGGTGAACGGCACGCTCGACGCGCTGGTCGATGCGGTCGAATGGGATGCGCGCGATCTTGCCGAATGCCCGCCGGCTGCCGAAGGTATGGGCCGTGAGTTGTTCGGCCTTTTCCGTGGCGCGGCCGACGAAGCGGAATTGGGCGCTTCGGCGATTTTCGCGGGCGCTGGGTTATGATTTGACTCGCACAAAGACGCGAAGGCGCAAAGCTGCTCTCTCTTCTTCGGCTCTTTGCGTCTTTGTGCGATCAAAAAATGCTAGCCGTCACCCCAGCGAAAGCTGGGGTCTCAAGCGTGTGTCCAATACGGCATAAGATCCCAGCTTTCGCTGGGATGACGGTTTGGGAGAGGTTGAGGAGACATATGGAAGTCGTCGCAGTCGATATCGGGGGCACCCACGCCCGCTTTGCCATCGCCGAGGTGGCGGACGGCAAGGTCGTCTCGCTGGGACCGGAAGTCACCCAGAAGACCGCCGAACACGCCTCGCTGCAGACAGCATGGCAGGATTTCGGCCGTCAGCTCGGCCGCGATCTGCCCAAGGCGGCGGCGATTGCCGTTGCCTCGCCCGTTGGGGGCGACGTCATCAAGCTCACCAACAATCCCTGGATCATCCGCCCCGCGCTGATCCCCGAGCGGCTTGGCGCCGACACCTATGTCATCGTCAATGATTTCGGCGCGATCGCGCATGCGGTGGCGCAGCTACCCGAGGAACATTTCCAGCATATCTGCGGTCCCAAGCGGCCATTGGCGCGCGCCGGCGTGACCTCGATCTGCGGGCCGGGCACGGGCTTGGGCGTGGCGGGGGTGCTGCACGCCGGCGGCACCTATCACGTCCTGTCGACCGAAGGCGGCCATGTCGATTTCGCGCCGCTCGATGCGTTCGAGGACGCTATCCTCAAGCGGTTGCGCAAGACGTTCACTCGCGTGTCGGCCGAGCGGATCTGCGCCGGACCGGCGATCGTCGCGATCTACGAGACGCTGGCCGAGATCGAAGGAAAGGCGATCCGTCATCTCGACGACAAGACGATCTGGACGATGGCGTTCGAAGGATCGGACAGCCTGGCGATCGCCGCGCTCGACCGCTTCGTGCTCGCGCTCGGCGCGTTCGCCGGCGACCTCGCGCTGATGCAGGGCGCGAAGGATGTCGTCATCGCCGGTGGCCTGGGCCTGAAGCTCAAGGAGCATTTCGCGCGGTCGGGCTTTTCCGAACGCTTCACCGCCAAGGGCCGGTTCCAACAGATGATGGCCGGCACGCCGGTCAAGCTGATCACCCATCCCCAGCCCGGCCTTTACGGCGCCGCGGCAGCCTTTGCCCAGGAGCATGCCAAGTGAGCGACACCGCCAATCCGATCGAACGCATCATGCTGGCGGCGCCGGTCATCCCGGTAATCGTGATTGAGGACCTGGCGACGGCGCGGCCGCTCGCCGAAGCCTTGGTCAAAGGCGGCCTGCCTGCGCTCGAAGTGACGATGCGCACGCCCGTGGCACTCGATGCGATCCGCGAGATGAAGAAGGTCCCCGGTGCGATCGTCGGTGCGGGTACCGTCATTAATCCCGACCAGTTCGCGCAGGCAATGGACGCGGGCGCCGAGTTCATCGTGTCGCCCGGCCTGACAGAGCGACTCGCCGAACCGATCATCGCCAGCGGCGTCCCCTATCTGCCGGGTATCGCCAATTCGGCCGACCTGATGCGCGGACTCGATCTCGGGCTCACGCACTTCAAATTCTTCCCGGCAGAGGCCAATGGCGGGCTGAAGGCGCTCAAGAGCCTGGCGGCACCGTTCTATCAGTGCAAATTCTGCCCGACCGGCGGGATCACCGAGGCGAATGCGAGCGAATGGCTGGCGTTCGAACCGGTGCTCTGTGTGGGCGGTAGCTGGGTGTGTTCGGGCACGCCGGAAGAGGTCGAGGCTAAGGCGCGAGCGGCGGCGGCGTTGCGTTAAATTCCCTCTCCCGTTGGGAGAGGGAGGGAGCCGACGAAGTCGGCGGAAGGGTGAGGGTGCCTGGGCCATTCTACCCCACCCTCACCCTTCCCACTCGCTATGCGAGCGGGCCCCTTCCCTCTCCCAAAGGGAGAGGGGTTTAGTGCTACATCTCCCCCCTTGCCCTCCGGATCGCGTACCACTTCTGCACATTGGCGTTATGCTGTTCGAGCGTATCCGCGAACACGTGCCCGCCCGTTCCATCCGCGACGAAATAGAGCGCCTGCGACTCCGCCGGGTTGAGCACCGCATCGATCGACGCTCGCCCTGGATTGGCGATTGGGCCCTTAGGCAAGCCGGTCATCGCATAGGTATTATAGCCGTTATTCGCCTCGAGCTCCGAACGCAGGATACGCCGGCCGAGCGGCTTGCCCTTGGTCACCGGGTAGATAACCGTCGGATCGGCTTGCAGCGGCATGCCGCGCTTCAACCGGTTCGAGTACACCGCCGCCACCATCCGCCGCTCCGACGGCTTGCCGGTTTCCTTCTCGACGATCGACGCGAGGATCAGCGCCTCGCGCGGCGTCTTGGCAACGGTCGTCGGCGAGCGCTTCGCCCAGGCCTGGTCGAGATACAGCGACATTGCGCGCTGCATTCGCGCGACGATCGCCGCACGACTGTCGCCACGTTCGAAACTGTAGCTGTCCGGCAACAGTGACCCTTCCGCGGGCACCTCGATCTTTCCGGTCAGCTCGGACATCGCCATCAGCCGCTCTTGCGCCATGATCGACGGCCAGCCTTCGGGAATGGTGATGAAGCGCTGGAGCGTCTTGCCGCCTTGCAGCAGCTTCAGGATGTCCGACTGGCTGAGATGTGCTGGAATGCGATACTCGCCCGCCTTGATCCCGGCGCCGCCGCCGAAGACCTTGGCGAGCAAGGTGAAGCGGCTGGCGGAGGAGATCGCACCGGCCTGCTCCAACTGCTCGGCAGCCTTGTTGAGGCTGGTGCCAGGAGCGATCGAGACGGTGACATTCTTTTCCAGCGGCCCGCGGCCGCCCCAGCTATGGACCAGCCAGACACCGCCCAGGACGAGTAGCAACGCGGCGACTAGGCCAAGGCATCCGAACCGGCCGCCGCCACGCTTCTTCCTGGCCATGGCGGGATCAGATCGCCTTCATCACCAGGCTGGCATTGGTGCCGCCGAAGCCGAACGAATTGTTGAGCACCGCCTTGACCTGGCGCTCCTTGGCGACGTGCGGGACGAGGTCGACGCCCGCGCAATTGTCGCTCGGATTGTCGAGGTTGAGCGTCGGCGGAACGATCTGGTCGCGCAGCGCGAGAATGCAGAAGATCGATTCGACCGCACCGGCGCCACCGAGCAGATGACCGATCGCCGACTTGGTCGACGACATCGACAGATTGGCGATGTTGTTGCCGAACAACCGGCGCACGGCGTTGAGCTCAAGCTCATCGCCCAGCGGAGTCGAGGTGCCGTGGGCGTTGATATAGTCGATGTCACTCAGGTCGAGGCCCGACTTGCGCATCGCCATTTCCATCGAGCGGAACGCGCCCGATCCTTCGGGGTGCGGCGCGGTGACGTGATAGGCATCGCCCGACAGGCCATAGCCGACGACCTCGGCATAGATCTTGGCGCCGCGCTTCTTGGCGTGCTCATATTCCTCGAGGCAGACGACGCCGGCGCCCTCGCCCATGACGAAGCCGTCGCGATCCCGGTCATAGGGACGACTCGCGCGCCACGGCTCGTCGCGGAAGCCGGTCGACAGCGCGCGTGCTTGGCCGAACCCGGCGATGCCGATCGGGCAGATCGCGCCTTCCGAGCCGCCGGCAAGCATGACGTCGGCATCGTCCATCGCGATCATCCGCGCGGCGTCGCCGATCGAATGCGCGCCGGTCGAACAGGCCGTGACGACGGCATGGTTGGGGCCCATCAGGCCGTATTTGATCTGCACCTGACCGGTGATCAGGTTGATTAGGCGGCCATGGACGAAGTGCGGCGAGACGCGCTTGGGTCCCTTTGCGGCGAGCACCAGCGATTCGCTCTCGATGCCCGGCAGGCCGCCGATTCCCGACCCGATCGAGCACCCCGCGCGAAAACGCTCTTCTTCGCTCATCTCGGTCAGCCCGGCATCTTCGAGCGCCTGGCCGGCGGCATCGATGCCATAGACGATGAACGGATCGACCTGGCGCTGGACCTTGTGGTCGACGCGCTTGTCGGGATCGAAGCCATATTCGTGGTCGGCCGGCTTCACTTCGCAGGCATAATTGCTGTGGAAGTCGGTCGCATCGAACTTGGTGATCGTCCCCGCGCCCGATTTGGCCGCGATGATGTTCTTCCAGGTCGTCTCGACATCCGCCCCAAGGGGGGTCACCAGGCCCAGGCCGGTCACGACTACGCGCCGCATGGTTTTCTCCAATCCAAGTCTCTTACAGCGAAACGGCCCCCCGGCCCTGGGTAACCCTGGGACGGGGAGCCGCTCGTTACTCTATACGCCCGCGGCCGTCAGCCACGGAAAAGAGGGCTCAGCCCTGATGCGCGTCGATATAGGTGATCGCGTCGTTGACAGTCGTGATCTTCTCGGCGGCATCGTCCGGGATTTCGACCCCGAACTCTTCCTCGAACGCCATGACCAGCTCGACGATGTCGAGGCTGTCGGCACCGAGATCGTCGATGAAGCTAGCCTCGGGCGTCACCGAACCGGCTTCGACGCCCAGGTGCTCGACCACGATCTTCTTCACCCGGTCGGCAGTATCGCTCATTCGTCAGCTTCCCTCTATTGTTTCCGGAGTCCACCCCGGGGAGTTTCCTGAACGCACGTAGAACGCGAGGGGTGCCCGCGCAAGAGGGCGCAGGCTCAGGCGGCGGCGAACTCGGCCGGATAGAACTCGATTGCCGCCAGCGCGGAGAAGTAAAGCAGGACATGGCGCCGCACCCGCGGTTGGGCCGAAGTGCTCGTCACCGCGGCCAGCGCACCCGAAGACGCCTTTTCGATCAGGCTCTTGCGATCCGGGACGGGCAAAGCGGCATAAGCGGCAGCAAACTTGGTCGCGTCCAGGCCATCCTTCCGCAATGCCGCCTCGGCGCCGAGCCTGGTGGCGCGCGCCTGGGTGTAGGATACCGCGATCTGGATCGCGGTCGGCGACCAATTGCCCGCGGTGCGACAGGCCGCCCTTGCGGCAATCAGCGCTTCGCGGTCGGCGTCGAGCGCGCTCGCCGGATTGCCGCCCTTGTCGGCCGCGGCGACGACGCCGTCACCGATCCGCTGCATCGCGGTCGCGCCCAATTTGCCCTCGATACAGCCGATATCGCCCGAAGCCGCCCAAGCGGTGCCTGGCGCGAAGAGGGCGGCCGCGATCAGGATGGTCCTCACAGCATCGCCATCCCGCCGTTGACGTGGAGCGTCTGGCCGGTGACGTAGCCGGCTTCCTTCGAGGCCAGATAGACCACGGCGGCGCCAATATCTTCGCCCGTGCCGAGATCGCCGGCCGGGATGCGGCCGAGTAAGGCGGTCTTCTGCGCCTCGGGCAGAACGTCGGTCATCGCCGAGCGGATGAAGCCTGGGGCGACGCAATTGACCGTGATGTTGCGGCTGGCTAGTTCCTGCGCCAGCGCCTTGGACATGCCGACCAGCCCCGCCTTGGACGCGGCGTAATTGGCCTGGCCCGGATTGCCGGTCGCACCAACCACCGAGGTGATCGAGATGATGCGGCCGTAGCGTGCCTTCATCATCGGCTTGGCGGCGGCCCGGATCAGGCGGAAGGCGGCCTCAAGATTGACCTTGATGACCTGTTCCCATTCCTCGTCCTTCATCCGCATCGCCAGGTTGTCGCGCGTGACGCCGGCATTGTTGACCAGGATATCGAGCTTGCCGCCCAGCGCCTCGACCGCGCGCGGCACCAACGCGTCGACCGCGGCGCCGTCCGAAAGATCGCATTGCAGCGCCACATGATCACCACCGAGCGAGGCCCGGAACGCCTCCAGCTTATCGGCATTCGATCCCGATACCGCCAGCCTGGCCCCCTGCCCGGCCAGCGCCTGCGCGATCGCCGACCCAATCCCGCCGGAGGCGCCGGTAACGAGAGCGGTCATGCCTGTGAGGTCGAACATTTTCTTATCTCCGGATTCTCAATAATTCACGCAAAGGCGCTGAGGCGCAAAGGGTTGCGCGACCTAAAACGACTTAGCCAACGCTTCGATATCGTCCATCGTAATCACGCTCGACGCATCCACATCCGGGACGATGCGCTTGACCATCGGGCTCAGCACCTTGCCACCGAATTCGACGAAGCGCTCGACGCCCGTATTCGTCATATTGACCACCGATTCGCGCCAGCGCACCATGCCGGTCACCTGTTCGACCAGCAGCTTGCGGATCGTGTCGACGTCGCTGACGGGCTGCGCCGTCACGTTGGCGAACACCGGCACCAGCGGCGTGTCGATCCGTGCTTCGGCCAGCGCCTTGTCCATCGCCTCGGCGGCGGGCTGCATCAGCGGGCAGTGAAATGGGGCCGACACCGGCAAGGCGATCGCGCGCTTGGCGCCGAATTCCTTGGCGATCTCGATCGCGCGATCGATCGCTGCCTTGGCTCCCGAGATCACCACCTGGGACGGATCGTTGTCGTTGGCGACGGTGCAGACCTCGCCCTGCGCCGCGGCTTCGGCGATCTTCTGCGCGATCGTGAGGTCGGCGCCGAGCAACGCCGCCATCGCGCCCACCCCTACCGGTACCGCCGCCTGCATCGCCTCGCCGCGGTGGCGCAGCAATATTGCAGTGGTGGCGAGATCGAGCGCGCCCGCGGCGCATAAAGCGGTATATTCGCCCAGGCTGTGCCCGGCGACGTAATCGGCCTTGTCGGCAAGCTTGAGCCCGCCTTCCTTCTCCAGGACGCGGAGCGTCGCGATCGCGTTGGCCATGATCGCCGGCTGCGCGTTGGCGGTCAGCGTCAACTCGTCGGCGGGACCTTCGAACATCAGCACCGACAAATGCTGTCCCAGCGCCTCGTCGACCTCCTGGAAAACCTCGCGCGCAGCCGCACTCGCGTCGGCCAGCGCCTTGCCCATGCCGACTGCCTGGCTCCCCTGCCCCGGAAATATGAAAGCGCGCATCATCCTCTCCCGATTGAGGGTGCGGCACTAGAAATGCCGCGCTCGTTACGCAAGTTCGGTTGACGGCTTTGGTGCACTGCGAGCAGCACTGTTCGGCACTGCATGGGCGGGTCCGCTCCGCCAGCAACGTAAGTTAGGCATTTCGCCCGGAACCTTGAGGGTGGGCCGCCCGTCTCACTGACGGACGTCATTGTACCGGAGACTATCATGCGACTTCTTGCATTGACGGCATTCGCCGTCGTCTTGCTACCTGCCTCGGCATCGGCCGCCCCTACGGGCAAGTTCCTGCAAGACGCCATCAAGGGCGACAATTCGGAGATGCGCCTCGGCGCCCTGGCCGCGACACGCGCGGCGCGGCCGGCGACGCGGGCCTATGGCCGCACGCTTCAGCGCGACCATGCCAAGGCAAAGACGGACGCCGTGGCACTCGCGCACCACAATCGCGTCGCCGTGCCGACCGCCATGATGCCCGAGGCGCAGGCCGAATATCGTCGCCTGTCGCGCCTGCGCGGGGCAGCGTTCGACCGCGAATTTGCCCGCTACATGGTCGACGATCATCGCAAGGACATAGCCGACTTCCAGGAACAGGCCCGGACCGGCCGAGACGGCACGGCCGCGCTCGCGGAGAGGACGCTGCCGGCGCTTCGCAAGCACCTGCGACTGGCACAAAGTCTGTGACACCCGACAGGGGTTGAGAATTCCACCGCTTGCGCTATAGGCGCGAGCTTCCGGGCGGGATGCGATTCCCGCCCGGTTGTTTTTGAGACGATAGCCGGAGGGGCGTCCGCATGGTGCGGCGTCAGCGATCGGCCAACGAAGGAAGAAGCATGGCTCTTTACGAGCACGTGTTCCTTGCGCGCCAGGATCTGGCACAGGCGCAAGTGGACGCCCTGGCGGAAGCCGCCACCAAGATCATTGAGGACAATCAGGGCAAGGTCGTCAAGACCGAAACCTGGGGCCTGCGCAGCTTGGCCTATCGCATCGCGAAGAACCGCAAGGCGCATTACGTGATGCTCGAGATCGACGCGCCGGGTTCGGTCGTCGCCGAGCTGGAGCGCCAGACCCAGATCAACGAAGACGTGATCCGCTACATGACCGTCAAGGTCGACGAGCACGAGACCGGCCCCTCGGTGATGATGCGCAAGAATGAGCGCGATCGCGAGCGTCGCAGCGAGCGCGGTGAGCGCAACGACCGCGGTCCCCGCGGCGGTTTCGACGGCGAATAAGGAGCAACGACCATGGCACGACCCTTTTTCCGCCGCCGCAAGAGCTGCCCGTTCTCCGCGAAGGACGCCCCCCGGATCGATTATAAGGACGTCCGGCTGCTGCAGGGCTTCGTTTCCGAGCGTGGCAAGATCGTCCCCTCGCGCATCACTTCGGTGAGCGCGAAGAAGCAGCGCGAGCTGGCCCAGGCCATCAAGCGCGCCCGTCACCTGGGCCTGCTGCCCTACCTGGTAAAGTAAGGAGCGCCCGCGATGGACGTTATTCTGCTGGAACGCGTCGAGAAGCTCGGCGCCATCGGCGATGTCGTGAAGGTCAAGGACGGCTTTGCCCGTAACTACCTTCTGCCGAACAAGAAGGCGCTGCGCGCCAACGAAGCCAACCGCAAGGTGTTCGAGGCCAACCGCGCCCGCATCGAGGCCGACAATGCGTCGCGCCGCACCGATGCCGAGAAGGAAGCCAAGAATTTCGAGGGCGTTTCGGTCACGCTGATCCGCCAGTCGTCGAACACCGGCCAGCTCTACGGATCGGTCGCGGTCCGCGATCTGGTCGAAGCGCTCGAAGCCGACGGCCACAAGGTCGCCAAGTCGGCGATCGTCCTTGCCAAGCCGATCAAGGCGATCGGGGTGTATGAGGTCAAGGTCCAGCTGCACCCCGAGGTCGCGGTGACCGTCAAGGTCAACGTCGCCCGCTCGCCCGAAGAGGCCGAGATGCAGTCGAAGGGCGTCGACGTCATGGCGCAGATGTTCGAGGAAGGCCGCGACGTCACCGGCTTCACCGAGGATTACGATCCCAATGCCGAGCCGGGCGCAACCGCCGAGGCTCAGCCTGAGGCCGCTCCGGCCGGCGAAGAGGCTTCGGAAGCGTAAGCCTTTCTGCTGAAGTCAAGAAAAAGGGCCGTCCGGGAATACCCGGGCGGCCCTTTTCTTTGCGACCCTTGGGGGGATAGGGTCGACTAGCGACGCACTGTGGGGGATCAGTACGTCGAAACGCAGGCACTCACGACTGCCACTAAGGGCACCAGAGCGAACACGAACGGCAACACCTTCACGGTCAATTCCAGTTCATCAACAACCTTGTTCGCTGCTAGAAATGCGCACGGCAGCCCGAAGTTTCCAGGAGATGAACGGAAAAGTTTTTCTTCGGAAGCGGAACATTTTGCTCGCCCCGGCAAAGAAGCCAGCTTTCGTAGTGGCCAGCCGTCGGACCTCCGGCAAGGAAACGTCTCACACCCAGAAGCATCGGGCCGAAAACCGTTCGGGGCTTACCGGTTCGGTACCATGACGAAAACAGCCGTCGATCATGTGGTCGATATCGGACTGCTGCGCGGGAGTAAGCTCCCGACGGAACGCGATGGCGCAGGAGCGTTCGGGAATAGCTACGAGATAGTCGGGACCAAGTTCGTCCTCGAAAAGTCGCGGCAACAACAGACGTGATGGTCCAAGCGCATCCGGCTGGAGCATGACCTTTACGAACGGGCGCCCTTCGTCATCGAGCTTCTCGCCGTTAGCACCTGGGATACTCGCATTACGCAGATTACGCATCGCCAGCGCGCGCCAGTCCAACCCCCTGCCTTCCCAATAGGCGGCCTGCTCATGGCTGACATAGACGATCGTGTTGCTCTCGCCGACCACACCCCAGATCGTAACGAAAGGCAAATTGCCGATCGGTTCGACTGGACCCAGCCAATCCGCCTCGAAATTGGCGGGCACGACGGCCGGAAGGAGCGCTGCCGTATTACGAGCTTCGACGGGCTCATCCAGGCGCGCGCGGAGTAGTTCGAGCCGACTCTCGGCATCCCGCTTTTCTCGCCACTGGCTAAACAGCCTAAGCATCGCCCTATCTCCAGACACGCTTTCCAGCACGCGAGCTTTTCTCGATACTGCCGTCCGCGAGCATCACCGTAGAGCAAGCATTAAAACGGGGCGGCGGCTACCCCCGAAACTCAATCGTTCTGCTGCCTAGACCAAGGTTCGCCACCGGACGAACGGGTCGCCGACCAGCCGGGGAGGCAGATCGGCAATTTCAACGATATCGGGGTGCCGATCCACAACCTTTGACATCGCGACGACCAATGACGTTGCCGGATCGAACGGCTGGCCGTCCAGAAATGACCAGGAATGGTCGTCTTCATGATGTGTTGCAACGAGGACCGGATGCCCTGAAACCACAGATGTGCAGGTTATGCTGGCGACATTCGCTGCTTGATGGAATTTCCAAGTCATCTCGTTTCCCGTTCCGCGCTCACTTCCGCCCGAACAGCTTCTCGATATCGCCATGGGCGAGCTTTACCTAAATGGAAGCACGTTCGCTGCGCCTTCAGAGATGAATCGACTCAATGGGCTCGTTCTCGAATGGCTGGGACGCCTGAAGATTGACCGAAATCGCGTTGCCGTCCCTTGAAATGCTAACTTTCTGGTGCGGCGCGTTCACGGCAAAGAAAAAGCCGCCCCATTTGCCGTCCGGCTCGAACCCACCGCCCGACATTTCCTCTCCGGGTCCGATGAATATGATTCCCGAAGGCGTGGCCAAACAATAGCCCGGCAGACTGATACCCTCGCGTTGCGTGACCTCTATTCGATACGCCCCGTCATCACCGACGTTCAGAAACAGCGCGTTGCCATCTTTGATCTCAACCTCACGGTTCTGCCAAAGTGACCACCAATCGCCCACGTCGTCCTTGCGATGCGCCATAGCGGCCAGATCGAAAATGCAGATCGTTGCAGTGTCTGTCACGATCAAATTGGCGTCATCGAGCATTGCGGTCACTTCCGTCCAAAAAGCTTTTCAATATCAAAGTGGGCAAGTTTCACCCAGGTCGGGCGACCGTGGTTGCACTGGCCCGAATGCGGCGTGACTTCCATTTCGCGGAGCAGCGCGTTCATCTCGGCGACGGAAAGCACGCGGCCCGCACGGACCGAGCCGTGGCAGGCCATGGTCGAGGCGACGTGATCGAGCCGTTCCTTGAGGCTCAGCGCCTGGTCGAACGCGGCGAGTTCGTCGGCGAGGTCGGTGACGAGGCCGGTGACGTCCCCCTGCCCCAGCAACGCCGGCGTCGAGCGGACCAGCATCGCGCGGGGACCGAAGCGTTCGAGGTCGAGGCCGAGTTCGGCCAGTTCCTCGATCCTCGCTTCGAGACGGTCGCAAGCGGGTTCGTCGAGCTCGATCACTTCGGGCAACAGCAAAGCCTGTGCCGCGACTTTGCCGCCGGCGAGCGCGGCACGCATCCGTTCGAGCACGAGGCGTTCGTGGGCGGCATGCTGATCGACCAGCACCAATCCGTCTTCGGCCTCGGCGACGATATAAGTCTTGGCGACCTGGCCGCGCGCGACGCCGAGCGGGTGTGAGATGGTATCCGGCGGCGGTGCCCAGGCCGGCTCGGCACGCGCGGCCGGCGGCGGCACCGCGAAGGTCGGACGGCGCTCCATGACCCTGCTGAGCCCCTCCCCTTCAGGGGAGGGGTAGGGGGTGGGGGCGTGCCACAAATCCAGCGCCGAATTGGGGGCGCTCCCCCACCCCAACCCCTCCCCTGAAGGGGAGGGGCTATATTCGCTCCGCCACGCCGCCAGCGCCGCCTCATCGGGTCGTTGCGCGCTGCGATGCCCCGCCTCGTCGAGCGCGCGCCGAAGGCCGCTGACGATCAGACCGCGGATCATCTGCGGCTCGCGAAAGCGGACCTCGGTCTTGGCCGGGTGGACGTTGACGTCGACCATGTCGGCGGGGAGATCGAGGAACAAGGCAACCACCGGATGCCGGTCGCGCGGCAGCATTTCGGCATAGGCGCCACGCACCGCGCCGGCGAGCAGGCGGTCCTTCACCGGCCGGCCGTTGACGAACAGATATTGGTGATCGGCGACGCCGCGATTGAACGTCGGCAGACCGGCCACGCCCCCCAGCCGCACGCCTTCGCGCTCGAGGTCGATGGCGACGCTGTTCTCGATCAGTGCGCGATCGGTCAGCGCGGCGACGCGGCCGGGACGATCCTCCGGCGCGTTGGTCGACAGCGCGCGCCTGCCGTCATGTTCGACCGAAAAGGCGATGTCGGGTCGCGCCATGGCGAGGCGCCGGACAACGTCGAGGCTGGCGCCATATTCCGCGCGCGGGCTGCGCAGGAACTTGCGGCGCGCAGGCACGCGGTCGAACAGCGCCTCGACGCGGACGCGCGTGCCCGGCGGAAGCCCCGCAGGGCCCTCCTCGACCACCGCGCCATTGTCGACCACGCGCCGCCAGCCATCGGCGCCCCGCACCCGGCTTTCGAGTGTCAGCCGCGCGACGCTGGCGATCGACGGCAGCGCCTCGCCGCGAAAGCCCAGGGTCGCGACATTCTCGATCGCTTCATCCGGCAATTTCGAGGTCGCATGTCGCTCAAGCGCAAGCACCATGTCGGACGAAGTCATGCCGCATCCGTCGTCGGCCACCTCGATCAGATCGATCCCGCCGGCGGCCAGTTTTACGGCGATCCGGCCGGCCCCGGCATCGATCGCGTTCTCGATTAATTCCTTCAACGCACTGGCGGGTCTTTCGACCACTTCACCGGCAGCGATACGGTTGACGAGATGCTCGGGGAGGCGGCGTATTGACATGGGTTTGACTCTAGACCAAGCGACGCCATCCCGCGACCGCAAATGCCAATAAACCGGAGCCCGGATTTGGCTTTGGCGGACGGGATGAAACAACCCGGCGCATGCTGTCACATCGGCCTCGAATTCGGACGGTCAAAACGAAATGGTCCTCTCGCGTTTCTTCAAATTCATGTCGCACGACATGGCGATCGATCTGGGGACGGCCAATACCGTCGTCTATCTGCGTGGTCGTGGCGTCGTGCTCAACGAACCGTCGGTCGTGGCGGTCGAGACGATCAACGGGGTCAAGAAGGTCAAGGCCGTCGGCGACGACGCCAAATTGATGATGGGCAAGACGCCCGACAGTATCCAGGCCATCCGCCCGTTGCGCGACGGCGTCATTGCCGACATCGACGTCGCCGAGCAGATGATCAAGCACTTCATCCACAAGGTGCATGGCGGGCAACGCCGTTTCATGCGCTGGCCGCAGATCGTGATCTGCGTGCCGTCGGGCTCGACCTCGGTCGAACGCCGCGCGATCCGCGATGCCGCGTCGAACGCCGGCGCCAGTCAGGTATGGCTGATCGAGGAACCGATGGCCGCCGCGATCGGCGCCGACATGCCGGTGACCGAGCCGATCGGATCGATGGTCGTCGATATCGGCGGGGGCACGACCGAAGTCGCGGTGCTGTCGCTGCGCGGCCTCGCCTACACCACGTCGGTGCGGGTCGGCGGCGACAAGATGGACGAAGCGATCGTCAGCTATGTTCGCCGCAACCATAACCTGCTGATCGGCGAAGCGACCGCCGAGCGGATCAAGCAGGAAGTCGGCACCGCCAAGCCGCCGGCCGATGGCATCGGCCAGACGATCCACATTAAGGGCCGCGACCTGGTCAATGGCGTGCCCAAGGAAATCCAGATCAATCAGGGCCAGATCGCCGAAGCGCTGTCGGAGCCGGTCGGAACGATTGTCGAGGGCGTGCGCATCGCGCTCGAGAACACGGCGCCCGAACTCGCCGCCGACATCGTTGATCAGGGCATCGTTCTCACCGGTGGCGGCGCGCTGCTCGCGGGGATCGACGAAGTGCTGCGCGACGAGACCGGCCTGCCGGTGACGATCGCCGAGGACCCGCTGACCTGTGTCGCCTTGGGCACCGGCCGTGCGCTGGAAGATCCGATGTTCCGCGGTGTGCTGCACAACGCTTGATTGAATCTCGGGCCTGATCCAAGCCTGAGAACGAAAGAATCCCGGGACTTCGGGGTGCGAGGGAAGTGAATGGCGTCGCCACGCAACCGGCGCCCGGGTTATTCGCGGCGGGCGCAATATAGTCTGTTCATCGGCTACGTGATCGCGATCGCGGGCGTGCTCGTCGGCGCGGTCCTGTTGCTGATCTCCAAGCTCGATCCACCGGCTTTCTCGGCGTTGCGCGCCGGGACGGCCGAGATCACCGCGCCAGTCAGCTGGGGCGTCGGCTCGGTCGTGCGCGGGATCGGATCGATCCCCGGATGGGTCGGCAGCTATTTCGGCGTACATGGCGAGAATGCCCGGCTGAAGGAGCAGGTCGAGCGCCAGGAGCAGGTCCTGCTGAAGGCGCGCGCGATCGCCTATGAGAACATCCGCCTCAAGAAGCTGCTCAACATGCGCGAGCCGGCGATCGAGGACATCATCAACGCTCGGCTGGTGAGTTCATCGGCTTCGAGCACGCGGCGTTATGCCCTGGTCTATGCCGGCATCGCGCAGGGCGTGCATGCCGGCATGCCGGTGCGCGGCCCCGACGGGTTGGTCGGACGCGTGATAGAGGCCGGTCCCGATACCGCACGTGTGCTGATGATCATCGACCCGGAAAGCGTGATCCCGGTGCGGCGCCTCAAGGACGGCGCCCCAGGCTTCGCCGCGGGACGTGGCGATGGCCTGCTCGAAGTGCGGCCGATTGCCATGACCACTGGCCAGTTCGGTCCCGGCGATATCCTGGTAACGTCGGGGACGGGCGGGATCTTCCCGCCCAACGTGCCGGTCGCCAAGGTGACCGAGCGCGGCCGCGACAGCGCGCTGGCGATGCCGCTGGCGCGTCCCGATGCGCTCGATTTCGCCACGGTGATGAAAACCTATCTGCCGCCACCGCCACCACCGGCGCAGGACACGCGTCCGTGAATCGACCACCGAGCGCGTTTGCTCCGCAGACCTCGCCCACCGGGCGATGGCTGATCCCCGTCGGTTCGGTGATGGCGGGGTCGCTGGTCACCGTGATTCCCTTCATCGCGACCTTTCCGGTACTGCCGCCGTTCGGGCTGATGATCCTGCTCGGCTGGCGGCTGATGCGTCCCGAAGCCTTACGCGTCTGGGCCCCGATTCCGTTCGGCCTGTTCGACGATCTGGTCAGCGGCCAGCCATTGGGCAGCGCGGTGATGCTATGGAGCATGGCGTTCCTGGCGATCGACATGCTCGACCAGCGGCTGGTGGCGCGCGATTTCTGGCAGGATTGGGTGCTGGCAACGGGCGCGATCGCCTTCGCATTGATCGGAGGACGCTTGATCGCCACCGGGATAGAGGCGCATGTCGATACCCTGTTGTTGTTCCAGGTGATCGTCGCGGTGCTGCTCTATCCCTTCGTCGCCCGATTGGTCGCTTGGCTCGACCGCAAACGGGGCCGCGCGTGAGTCGTCCACCCCGCCTGGTCAACGAAGTCCAGCAATCCTACAGCTTCTCGCGGCGTGCGATCGTGCTCGGGGCGGCGCAAGGCGCGGTCGCGGTGGCCCTGGCGAGCCGGATGACCTGGCTCGCGGTGATCGAGAACCAGCGCTACCAGCTGTTGGCGGAAAGCAACCGCGTCAACCTGACGATGATCCCACCGCGGCGTGGCTGGATCATCGATCGCTATGGCCATCCGATCGCCAACAACCGCACCGATTTCCGCGTCGACATCATCCCCGATCGCCTGCCGAAGGAGCAGACCGATCAGGTGCTGAAGCTACTCCAGCAATTATTGTCGCTGCCGCCCGAACAGATCGTGCGAATCCAGACCGACCTGAAGCGCGCCGCGGGCTTCCAGCCGGTGCAGGTCGCGGAGAATCTCGACTGGGACCGGTTCGCCGCAGTCCAGGTGCGCCAACCCGAATTGCCCGGCGTCGCGCCGACGCGCGGCTATTCGCGAAGCTATCCGGCGGGCCCGGCCGTCGCGCATCTGACCGGCTATGTCGGCGCCGCATCGGCCGAACAATATAAGCAGACTAAAAACCCGCTCTACATCACGCCGGGCTTCAAGATCGGCAAGGACGGTCTTGAAAAGGCGCTGGAAGAGAAGTTGCGCGGCGAGCCTGGCGCCAAGCGCGTCGAAGTCACGGCGCATGGCAAGCTTGTGCGCGAACTGGCGACCCGGCAGGACGTTCCGGGCCACAATCAGCGGCTGACGATCGATGCCGGGCTACAGGAATATGCCGCGCGCCGCCTGGGCACCAATTCGGGATCGGCGGTGGTCATCGACGTGTCCTCGGGCGACATCCTCGCCTTTGTGTCGATGCCCGCTTACGACCCCAACAGCTTTTCCGACGGCATCAGCCATCTTGAATGGAAGATGCTGTCGGACAACGATCACGTGCCATTGATGAACAAGGTGCTGCAGGGCCTCTATCCGCCCGGGTCGACGGTCAAGCCGATGAATGGTCTTGCCTTGCTGCGTGCCGGTGTCAGCCCCGACGAGCGGATCAGCTGCGGCGGCGCGCTGCGCGTCGGGAACGGCATCTTCCACTGTCACAAAAGGTCGGGACACGGGCCGCTCAACCTCAAGCAAGCCATCATGGCGAGCTGCGACATCTATTTCTACGAGATGGTGCGTCGGCTCGGCTACGACCAGGTCGCGCCGGTGGCGCGCACGATGGGCCTGGGGCAAAAGTTCGACCTGCCCTTCTCCACCCAGCGCTACGGCACGGTCCCCGACAGCGCCTGGAAGCGCAAGAAGTACAAGGCCGACTGGACCGTCGCCGACTCGCTCAACGCGTCGATCGGCCAGGGCTATGTTCTGGCCAACCCGATCCAGCTCGCCGTCATGGCCTCGCGCATCGCGTCGGGGCGCGATCTTCACCCGAGGATCGTGATGAGCGGCAATGCGCCGCTCGCCAATCCGCTGCCGCTCGATCCGCAGCACCTCGCCTATATCCGCGACGCGATGTACGGCGTGGTCAACCAGGGTGGCACCGGCGGCCGCGCCCGGCTCAACATTCCCGGCGTCTCGCTCGGCGCCAAGACCGGTACGGCACAAGTCCGCCGCATCACCATGGCCGAGCGCGCAGGCGGCGTGCGTTCCAACGCTTCCCTTCCATTCAAGATGCGCGACCACGCTTTGTTCATCTGCTTCGCGCCGGTCGAGAATCCGCGTTATGCAGCCGCGATCGTGCTCGAACATGGCGGCCATACCGTCACCAACCTCGACACGCCGGGGATCGGGCGCGACATCATAACCTATCTGCTCGACCGCGACCGCGCGCTGAAGTCGCTGGCGGAGGTCGAACCGACCTGGGGCGGCGATATCGCCACGCGCATGGCGGCCGAAACCGCCGCCTATAAGAGCCAGATCTCTCTGGTCCAGGGCGCGCAGACCGAGACCGACGCCACCGCCGCACCGACCGAGGCGCCGGCCGTGGAAGCGGCGACGGACGCCGCCAATTCCTCCGCCGCAGCGATCGCCAACACCGCGCAACCCGCCGAGGAAGGCTCTCGGGAGGCGACCAATGACTAGAGGTTCCTCCGCCAATCTCGGTTTCGTGCCCGAGCCGCTCGCGCAATTGCCCTGGAAGATCATCCTGCTGGTCCTGGCAATCGGGTGTTTCGACCTGTTGGTGCTCTATTCGGCCGCAGGCGGCCATATCCGCCCCTGGGCTCTGTCCCAGGGTATCCGCTTCTTCGTCCTGCTCGGCGGCGCGATGGCCTTGTCGCGGGTACGCGAGAGCACCTGGAGTTCGATCAGCCTTCCCATTTACGCGGTGATCATCCTGATGCTGCTGGGGGTCGAGATCCTGGGCAAGGTCGCCGGCGGCGGCCAGCGCTGGCTCGAGCTCGGCATCATCCGCCTGCAGCCTTCCGAACTGATGAAGCCCTTCATCGTGCTCGCTTGCGCGCGCTTCTACGAGATGCTGCCGCCGGCCGAGATCCGCAAGTTCGGCGCGATCTGGCCGCCCTTGGTGCTGATCGGCATTCCCGCCGCTTTGGTCATGCTCCAACCCGATCTCGGCACCGCGCTGATGATCACCGCGGGCGGGGTCACGGTGATGTTCCTGGCCGGGGTTCCGCTGCGCCTGTTCATCGGCGGCGGGTTGGCCGGCGCGATCCTGGCGCCGATCGCGTTCAACTTCGTGCTGCACGATTATCAGCGCAACCGCATCCTGATCTTCATGGACCCGGAGAGCGACCCGCTCGGCACCGGTTACCACATCAGCCAATCGAAGATCGCGATTGGATCAGGCGGCATATTCGGCAAGGGTTTCCTGAACGGTACCCAGAGCCATCTCGATTACCTGCCCGAAGGCCATACCGATTTCGCGCTGGCGACGATGATGGAAGAATGGGGGCTGGTCGGCGGCGTGCTGCTGATCGTTGCGTGGTTCACGATCATCTGGTGGGCAGTCAACGTCGCGCTCAAGGCCGAAGGGCGTTTCGCACGGCTGACCGCCGCGGGTCTCGCCACGACCTTGTTCTTCTACGTCTCGATCAACATGGCGATGGTGATGGGCATGGCGCCAGTGGTCGGCGTGCCGCTGCCGCTGATCAGCTTCGGCGGATCGTCGCAGCTGACAGTGCTGTTGTGCATCGGCATCCTGATGTCGCTCGATCGCCAGAACCGCCAGCAGACCCGCTGGTAGCGGCCAGGCGGACGTCGATTGCGGCGCTGCAAAAAAGGGGTTGCAAAGCGCGCCTGCGATGGTAATTGCGCCCCTCCCCGACCGGGGGGCCGCTCTAAACAGCGGCAGCCGCAAGCCGGCATGGACGCATAGCTCAGTTGGTAGAGCAGCTGACTCTTAATCAGCGGGTCCTAGGTTCGAGCCCTAGTGCGTCCACCATAATTTCCAATCGAAATAATATCTTGCCGAACGGCTGATCCCGACGGAACGCGTTCGACCTAGCGGCCACGCCGCACGCTCAGGCGTGAAATATTCTCTCACGCCCCGGCCAGAAGATGATATGCTTCCGAAACAGTTTTCGAACTGGCGTTGATGTGCGTACCCGAACGGAGGGTGCCTCCGGATCCAGGTAGTTCGCGTCATCGGGAATGTGAAAGGCGGCCGAATGCTCGAATTCACGATAAACGGTGAGAAGCATCAGGCCGACGTGCCGCCCGACATGCCGCTGCTCTGGGTATTGCGTGACGTCCTGGGGATGACCGGCACCAAATTCGGCTGCGGCATCGCCCAATGCGGCGCCTGCACGGTCCATCTCGACGGGGTCGCGGTCCGCTCCTGCCAATTGCCAGCGGGGCGCGTCGGGAGCCGCGCGATCACGACGATCGAGGGCGTCGGAAACACTCCGGCCGGCGCGAAGATCCAGAAGGCTTGGATCGACCTGGAGGTCATCCAATGCGGCTATTGCCAGCCGGGACAGATCATGTCGGCCGCAGCCTTGCTGGCCAGCAACCCGGCCCCGGACGATTCCGATATCGATGCGGCAATGGCGGGCAATATCTGCCGCTGCGGAACCTATGTACGCATCCGCGAGGGGATCAAGCATGCCGCCCGCTCCTGAGCCCGAAGGCCTGACGCGCCGGGCCGTCCTTTATGGCGGCGCCGTCACGGCCGGATTGATGATCGCGATCGACTTTCCCTGGGGCGCAGCGCGCGCGGCGCCGGCAAGCAATCCCGAACCGGTCGCGACCGGCCCGCGATTCAACGCCTATATCCATATCGCACCCGACGATCGGATCACCTTCACCTTGCCCGCGGTCGAAATGGGTCAGGGCGTCTATACCTCACAGGCGCAGTGCATCGCCGACGAGCTGGATGTCGCGCTCGACAAGGTGATCGCGGCGCACGCCCCGCCCGACCAGGCCAATTACGGCAACCCGATCTTCGTCGTCCAGGCGACCGGCGGCTCGACCACGACCATGGCGTGGAGCGGCCCGCTGCGCAAAGCCGGCGCCACCGCGCGTGCCATGCTGGTCGCCGCCGCCGCCGCGCGCTGGCAGGTCGATACCGCGAGCCTGACCACCGAGAACGGCGTCATCGCGCATGCGCCGAGCGGCCGGTCGCTTCGCTATGGCGAGGTGGCCAATGCGGCCGCTAGCCTGAAGCCGCCAACGGAGGTGACGCTCAAGGACCCTTCGCGATTCCGCCTGATCGGCAAGCCGGTGCATCGCATCGACACGCCCGACAAGGCGATCGGCAAGACCGTGTACGGCATCGATGTGATGCTGCCGGGGATGAGGTTCGCGACACTGCGGTCTTCGCCCGTGCTTGGTGGCAAAGTGGCCAAGGTCGATCAGGCGCCCGCGTTCGCCGTCCCCGGCGTACGGCAGGTGGTGGTGCTCGACGACCTCGTCGCCGTGGTGGCGGACAATAGCTGGGCGGCGATGCAGGGGTTGAATGCGCTCGCCATCGACTGGGCGCCGGGCGCCAATGCCGAGCTCGATCAGGCGCAGCTCTGGTCCGGCCTGGAAAAGGCGTCAAATGGCCAGGGCGCCGTCGCCAAGAAGGAAGGCGATGCCCTCGCGAAGCTCAAGCGGGGCACCGTCTTCGAGGAGAGCTACGAGCTGCCCTATCTGGCACACGCGCCGATGGAGATGACCAACTGCACCGTGCACGTTCAGGGCGGCGCCTGCGAGGTGTGGACCGGCACGCAGGTACCCGGATTCGCACAAACCGGCGCGGCCAAGGCATTGGGCATCGCGCCCGAGAAGGTGACGGTCAACAACCATTTGATCGGTGGCGGGTTCGGCCGCAGGCTCGAAGTGGATGGCGTGATCAAGGCGGTGCGGATCGCCGCACATGTCGACGGACCGGTCAAGGTGATCTGGTCGCGCGAGGAGGACATCCGCCAGCAGCTCTACCGCCCGCTCTATCACGAGCGGCTGAAGGCGCGCGTGGAGGATGGGCGCATCACTGCCTGGCATCACCGCGTTACCGGCGGGTCGGTCATGGCGCACTGGCTGCCGCCTGCGTTCAAGGACGGCATCGACTCGGACGCGGTCGATGGTGCGGCGGAAGTCCCTTATGCGGTCGGCGACCGGCTGGTCGAATATATCCGCCACGAAAGCGCGGTGCCGGTGCAATTCCTGCGCGGCGTCGGTCCCAACGGGACCATCTTCGCGATGGAATGTTTCATCGATCTGATCGCGAGCAAGACCGGGACCGATCCCCTCGCCTTCCGCCGCCGCCTGCTGGAGAAGAACCCGCGCGCCCTGGGTGCGTTGAACCTCGCGGCGGAAAAGGCTGGCTGGGGCACGGCCCCGCCGGCATCCCCGTTCGGTGCCCGGCGCGGACGCGGGATCGCGCTGATGAACGCATTCGGCAGCTACCTCGCTGCGATCGCCGATGTCGCGGTGGCCGATCAGGGCGACGTGCGAGTCACCCGGTTGGTGATCGCTGCGGATGCGGGGAAGATCGTCAATCCCGATATCTTCGAGGCGCAGATCCAGGGCGGCGCCACCTTCGGCCTGTCGGCCGTGCTATTCGGCAAGATCACCTTTGCCGGGGGCCGCGTCGAACAGGGCAATTTCAACGATTATCGCGTCCTTCGCATCGACGAGATGCCGGCCATCGAAGTCCATATCGTGCCGAGCAATGAGAATTCGGGCGGGATCGGCGAGCCGGGCACGGTGGTCACGCAGCCGGCCGTCGCCAACGCGGTCTTTGCGGCAACCGGCGTGCAGCTCAAACGCATGCCGATCGATCGCGCGCTCATCGCGAAGGGAGCCTGAGGATGCGACGAACCCTCTTGGTTCTGACGGGCGCGATCGTCGTCCTCGTCGCGGCGATCGTCGGGCGGATGGTATTCCAGCCCGGCCCCTATAGCTTTGCGGACGGCACGGAGGTCGATCTCGCCAGCTACCCGAATGGTGCCGCGCTGACCGGAGTGCCGGCGGAACTCGCATCGACCGATCCGCGGGCACGCGCAGAATACGTCACGCGGATGGCGGACTGCGAGGCCTGCCATACGGCGAAGGGCGGGAAGCCATTTGCCGGCGGCCGGCCCTTCGTTCTGCCGTTCGGGACGATCTACACCCCCAACATCACGCCCGATCCCGAGACCGGGATCGGCAAATGGACCGACGCGCAATTCCTGAAGGCAGTGCACCAAGGGATCGCGCCTGACGGAACGCGCTTCTACCCCGCTTTTCCTTATGCCTCGTACACGATGCTGACAGACGCCGACGTCCTGGCGATCAAGTCCTATCTGTTCTCGCTGCCCCCGGTGAAGCAGGCGAACAAGCCCAACACGTTCGGCTTTCCCTTCAATCAGCGCTGGCTGATGGGCATCTGGTCGAGCTTCTTCAACAGTGACCGGCGCTTCCGCCCGATCCGCGAGCGCGATGCGGCCTGGAATCGCGGCGCCTATCTCGTCGAGGCCGCGGGCCATTGCGGCGAATGCCACACGCCGCGCAACCTGATGCAGGCGATGGACCAGCGCAGCAAGTTCGCGGGCGGCCAAGCCGAAGGCTGGAACGCGTATAACATCACTGGCGACCGGACCAGCGGCATCGGCGGCTGGAGCGACGCCGAAATCGCAGCCTATCTATCGACCGGCCATGCGCCGGGCCGCGGCGTCGCGTCGGGGCCGATGGGCGAAGCGGTGGGATTAAGCCTGTCCAAGCTGACGCCATCCGATATCGCCGCGATCGTCACCTATTTGCGCACAGTGCCCGCGATCAGTAGCGACCGGTTGCCGCAGCCCGCCGGCCCCGCTCCCGCCTCGCCCAAATTGACGGCGATCGATAATCCCGTCGGCAAACGCATGTTCGAGGGCAATTGCGCCAGTTGCCATGCCTGGACGGGTGCAGGAGCGATCTTCGATGAGGCGCGGCTGACCGGCGTCCGTTCGGTCAACGATCCCACCGCCGCAAATGTCGCGTTGATGATCCTCAACGGCGCGGGGCAGCCGGGGACCGGGCGTCCCTATATGCCGAGCTTTGCCGCCGCATATTCGGATGCGGAAGTTGCGGCCGTCGCCAATTACGTGACAGCGAGGTTTGGCGCCAAGGGGTCAAGCATCACCCCCAAGGAGGTTGCCAAGCTTCGCCGGAATTGACGGAGGGGGGCGACGAGGCGGACGGTTGGCGTGCGCATGCGCCAGGTATCCAGGTATCCAGGTATTCCCTACATGCGTCAGCTGATGACGGATACTCTAGCGGCTGAGAACGAGCGGCGCGTTGCTATTCGACAATAACGAGCGCGTGACGCCACCAAACGTTTCGGCAGCCCGTCCATGCGTATAGCCGCCCATGACGATATAATCGGCCCGAAACCGCGCGCTTGCCTCCAGGATGAGCTCGGCGACGCCGCGCGGTCCACGATCGACCATCCTGACCGAGGCGATGATTTCATGCCGCCGGAGATAAGCGAGCAAGGCGTCACTCGCGATTTCGTCCGCGCCGTCTTCGACCATGAAGACTTCGACCTCGGACGCCAGTTGCAGCAAAGGAACGGCAGACCGGATCGCGGCGGCGGCGGCAGGCCTACCATCCCACGCCACGAATCCCCGTTGGAAGCCGAAGCCTTCCGCATCCTCCGGCATGGCGACGATTGGGTTGTGCAGGTGCATCAAGACGTTTGACGTCACGTAGCGCATGTCGGGCCACATCGCGCCGTCAAGTTGCCGGTTGAGGACGATGAGATCGGCGAGTCCCGCGGCGTCGATGATCGAACTTGCCAGACTTCCGGTGCAGTCCAGCCAAGTCCACGTGACGCCCTGCCGTGCCAGCCACGATTGGACGACGTCGCGGTTGCGGTGTTCGCGGCTGCTTTCCTGCTCGAGCAGCATGGCGCCGGCGGCGAATTCGGTACCGAATGTCGCCGGCAGCTTGGTCACTTCCAAACATGTCAGATGCCCGTCCAGGCGCCGCGCCAGATCGACCGCGGCTCGGAGACGGGCGTCCTGCCCGGCGTCGTGATGGACCAACACGAGAATGTCTTTCATGTTCTCCTCCGCGGTTAGCGAGACGCCGGGCGCCGGCCGCGCCCTCCGCTCCTCCAGCGCTCGAAAGGAGACAGTCGCCCGCCGCCCTGAAGGACTCCATCCGTACATCTCCGTACCCGCAGCGTCCGCGGTTTGAGGGAAGCTCGGCGGTGGAGTCCGATCTTGGCGCTTCGGTACGGCGGCTTCTTCCGCCGCCCGCCCACACGCGGCCAGAAAAAAGCGCAGTTATACGGGATATTGCGAAGCTCCACGCCTCGCCCCCGTTGTTATCGTGCAGGCGAAGAGGAGCAAGGAAATGCAGGACGATCTGGCCGAGCGGAAAGGCACGCAGCCTGAGGCACGAACGCGCGGCACAGCCGAGCCCGTCGAGGAGTCTTTGGCCGGTAAAGCGGATTCCGACCGCGACATCCAGCATCTGATCGTCGTCGGCCATCCTTCGGCAGACAGCTTCTGCCATTCGATCGCGCACGCTTATGCCACCGCTGTCGCCGAATACGGCCAGCGGTCGGTGACGCGGGACCTTTATGCGATCGGCTTCGATCCGCTTTTGAAGGCCGACGAACGCCCGGACACCGCCAGGTTCCACCTGTCGCCGGACGTGGAGACCGAACTTTCGTTCGTCAGGGCAAGCCGCAGCATCACCCTGGTCTATCCCATCTGGTTCGGCATGCCGCCCGCCATCATCAAGGGATATGTCGATCGGGTGCTGGGCGCCGGGCTGAGCATCAAGGCCGTCCGCGGCAACAAGCGGCAAGAGGCTTTGTCCGGAAAGCAGTTTGTCCTGCTGACCACCTCCGGCGCATCTTTGCCATGGCTCGCCGAGAGGGGCCTCTGGTACAGTTTGCGCGAGGCGTTCGATTATTATCTCGAAGGGACGCTCGGCTTCGCAAGCTCCGAGCACGAGCATTTCGGCTCGATCGTGTCGCCACTTTCTCCCGACTATGCGGCCGAGTGCCTGACGCGTGCGGAAGAGCGGGCACGCATGATATGCAGCGTTCTGCACAATACCGCTCACCGCGAGCAGATGGCCCGGTTGCGCAAATAGAATATCGCCCGCTTCAATCGGGATGACGGCGTAGAGGAGCGGCCGCAGCGTCTAAACCTTTCTTCCTCATCGCGCCTCGCACGAGAACCAGGCCGGGGAGCAGCGGCACCCATAGCGTCAACAGGCGAAACAGCATCGTGCCGGCAAACGCGGCCCCGAACGGTACGCCCAGAAGCCGCAGGGTCGCCACCGACGTCGCTTCGAAACTCCCGAACCCTAAGGGGATCGGACCCAGTGTCACCACGATCGACGCCATGATCAGGGCAATGAAACATGTCGCGAATGACGGCGCCGTGCCGAGCGCGCGCAGACAGGCGAACAGCGTGCCGGCATCGGCGAGAAAAACCAATGCGTTGCAAAGGGTGACGCCGCCAATCAGCCAGCGATCCCGCAACAGCTCTCCGGGGGCCCTGGAAACCGTGTCGAGCAAGGAGCGGACAAAGCCGATCTTCTCGACCCATTCGGGCAACGGCCTGATCCCACGCCCGCGCAACCACAGCGCCAACCAGGGAATGGCAATGGCGACGCAGAGGAACAAGGTCACCACGCCGGCCATCAGCGGCGTCGCCCGGTCGTGCAGCCACAACAGGATCAGCATTGCCACTGCGAAGACGACATAAGCGGCATAATAGCCGATCATCGTGATCAGCAGGGCGGCGACGGCGGGCCCGCGTTTGACGCCCAGCGCCCGCAATTGATCGATCAACAGCAAATTGCCGGCCATCCCGGCGCTCGGCAGCGCCTGATCGGCGAAGAGTTTGGTGACCGCGATCCGCATCAACGGCAGCAACCCTCGGGGCGTATCCGCGCGGTTGAGGACTTGCGCCCAGCCGCCGGCAACCGCGGCATAAGTCGACAATTGGCACAGGATTGCCAGGCCGAGCCACGCCGGACGTGCGCGTGTAACAAGATCAGCGACGTCCCTCACCTCTCCCCAGTGAAGCGCGGCGCCGACCAACGCGGCGGCCAGAACGGCGCCGAAAAGCCAGTTGCGCCATGCGCCGCTCAAGTGATGACGATCAGCGCGCGAAGGCATATCGGCATCCGCCCCGACGTCATTTCGAACGCTCCCAACAGCGTTATCCTGGCTCGGGGCGTCCTCGCGGGTCGCCCATGCTCAGGACAGTTCAGTGAACGCGTCTATCCTCCGAATCCCGCGCACGACGCTCGTAGAGATACGTAGCTTAACGGATTCGGTCGCCATGATCGGTGCGCCATGCCCGGTCGCACCGCCGATCACGCGAGGCTGGATCATGGATCGTCACTCCCGGCATTTGCGCACCAGCCGCTCCCAAGGCCAGCCAACCAGCCCGCTCAACCCAGCCCGGTCGATATTGCGGCTCGCCGCCAAGCGCCGATGATCGACCTGCCGTCAGACTTCTGGAATCGGCCGGCGCCCGAAACGCTCGCAGCGCTCGACGCGACTCCCGAAGGTCTGTCGGCTGCCGAAGCGGTGCGCCGGCTCGAGTTCTACGGCGCCAACCGGCTCGACGAGCGGCGCCGTCGCCATCTGCTCGCGGACCTGGTTCGGCGCCTGGCCAATCCCCTGGTCGCGATCCTTCTCGTCGCGTCCGCCGTCGCCGGGGCAACGGGAGACCTTGCGAGTTTCCTCATCATCACCGCGGTCGTGCTGCTGTCGACGGGCCTGGATATCGAGCAGGAGCGCCGTGCCGAGGCGGCGGCAGAGGCGCTGCGGCGCTCGATCGCGCTCAGGGTAACGGTGCTGCGCGATGGCAAGCCATGCGATCTGGCGGTCGAAACGCTCGTGCCCGGCGATATCGTCAAGCTGTCGGCGGGTGCTCTCGTTCCGGCCGACGGGATCGTGATCGAGGCCAATGCGGCGCAGGTCAACCAGGCAGCGCTGACCGGCGAGCCCTATCCGGTCGAGAAATGCCCGGCGCCCAGGCGAACATCGACGATGGGCGAGGCCCCCAACGCCCTGCTCCACGGCAGTTCGGTGATCGGCGGCACGGTCACGATGCTGGTCGTCGGGACCGGCGCACACACTCAATTCGGCAAGATCGCTAAGGCGCTCGGAGAGGATCGACCGCCAACGGCGTTCGAGCGGGGAATCCGACGGCTCGGCATCCTGATCGTCCGGCTGACTTTGTTCCTCGTCCTGTTCGTCCTCCTCAGTCACATCGCGCTGAGACGACCGCCACTGGAATCGTTCCTCTTCGCCATGGCGCTCGCCGTCGGCCTGACTCCCGAACTCCTGCCGATGATCATGACGATCGCGCTGGCGCGCGGTGCCGAGCGCCTGGCAAAGGCACGGGTCATCGTCAAACGGCTGTCGGCGATCCACGACCTCGGCGAGATGCATGTTCTGTGCACCGACAAGACCGGAACACTGACCGAAGCCCATATCACGATGATAGCGCATTTCGGCATGGACGGCGCCGATTGCGCCAGAGTGGCCGAACTCGCCGCGATCAACGCGCGGTTCGAAACGGGTCTCAAGAGCCCGCTCGACGACGCGCTCCTCGCCCACACCGCCGGGCATTCGTTCGACGGATGGGCCAAGCTGGACGAGCGCCCCTTCGACTTTGGGCGGCGCCGCGTATCCGTCCTTGCCGAGAAGGACGGCCGCCGCATCGAGATCGTCAAGGGCGCGCCTGAAGCCGTCCTGGCCCTGTGCGATCGCGCGGAGGATCCCGCAGGTGAGGTCAGCGTGCTCGACCAGAGCGGAAGAGAGGCGATCATGGCGCTGCATGACCGCCATGCCGCGCGGGGCCTGCGGATGCTGGGGATCGCCTGGAAGGACGCCGAGGGGCGAGCGCGGATCGATACCGACGACGATGACGGTCTCGTGTTCCTGGGCCTGTGCGTCTTCATGGACCCGCCCAAATCGAGCGCGACCGGTGCCGTCGCCCGCCTGCAATCGACGGGCGTGCGGATCAAGGTCATATCGGGCGACGCCGCCATGGTCGTCGAGCATCTGGTCGGTCAGCTTTCGCTATCGGTCGCCGGCGTGCTGACGGGCCCGGAGATCGACGCGCTCGACGATGCCGCTCTTGCCGCCCGTGCCCAATCGGTCGACATCTTCGCACGGGTCACGCCCGACCAGAAGTCGCGGATCGTCAAGGCGCTGCAGGCCCGCGGCCACACCGTCGGCTTTATCGGTGACGGGATCAACGACGCGCCCGCCATCAAGGCGGCCGATGTCGGCCTGTCGGTCGATGGTGCCACGGATGTCGCGCGCGAGGCGGCAGACATGATCCTGCTCGACTCCGACCTCAACGTGCTCGCCGACGGCGTCATGGAGGGCAGGCGTACCTATGCCAACATCATGAAGTATATCCGCATGGGCACGAGCTCCAATTTCGGCAACATGCTCACCATGGCACTGGCATCGGTGTTCCTGCCGTTCCTGCCGCTCACCGCCGTGCAGGTCCTGCTCAACAACATGCTCTACGACCTGTCCCAGGCCGGCATCCCGTTCGACCGAGCGGACCCTGCGGAGATCGCGCGCCCGCGCGGCTGGAACATGTCAGCTTTGGTGCGCTTCACCTTGATCATGGGCCCGCTATCGTCGCTGTTCGACATCGCAACCTTCGTCGTGTTGACCTGGATATTCCATTCCGGCGTGGGGACGTTCCGGGCGTCCTGGTTCATCGAGTCGATGGCAACGCAGATTCTCGTGGTGTTCATCATTCGCACCCGCGGGCGCTTTTGGCGCGACTGGCCGCATCCCGCGCTGGCCGTGTCGGCATTGTCGTGCCTGGCCGTGGCATTGGCGCTGCCCTATTTGCCGTTTGCGGCGCTAATCGGTTTCGAAGGACCGGGTGCGGCTATTCTGGCAACGATCGTGCTGCTCGTCTTTCTCTATCTGGCGGCGGTGGAGGGCCTGAAGACGTTCGCCATGTCCAGGCGCGAAAGCGTCAGGACCGGCCCTCCCCCAACCCACCGGCAAAGGCGATCCTCAAGACCTCGGAAAGGCTACGCGCCTTGAGCTTGGCCATGATGTTGGCGCGATGCACCTCGACGGTGCGGGGCGAAATGCCGAGATCGTAGGCGATCGTCTTGTTGGGATAGCCTTGCGCCAGCCCTTGCAGCACGTCGCGCTCGCGGCTGGTAAGCACACCGAGCACCACCTCCGCCTCGGCGGCACGGGTGGCGATGTCGGTGGAGGAAGCGAGGCGTTCGAACGCGTGCGCGATCGCCTTTGCCAGCGCGTCCGTCTCGAACGGCTTTTCCAGGAAGTCGACCGCCCCCGCTTTCATCGCTTTAACCGCGATCGAGATATCGCCAGGACCGGTCAGGACGATCACCGGCATGGTGATCCCGCGGTCGTTGAGCTGCTGCTGGACTTCGAGCCCGTCCAGCCCAGGCATACGCACGTCGAGCAGGATGCAGCCGTCTTCCATATGGCGGACCTCATTCAGGAACGCCACGCCCGATTCCCACGTCCGCACCGCATAGCCCGACGTCTTCAGAAAAAAGCTGGTCGCGCGCCGGACGCCGTCCTCGTCGTCGACCACGTGAACGACAGGCCGGTCGGTCATTCCACCATCTCCAGATCGGCACGCACCAAGGTGAAGTGGAAGCAGGCCCCGCCACCGGCCGCCCGCTCCATCCAGATCCGCCCGCCATTGGCCTCGACGATCGTCCGGCAGATCGACAGTCCCAGGCCAAGCCCGCTGCTCTTGGTGCTGTTGAAGGCGCGAAACAGGTTTTCGGCTATTTCGGGCGCGACGCCCGGGCCGGTATCGCAAACGCTGACCCGCAAGAATCCGTCGTCGTCGGGCACGCAAGACACCGTCAGCACCCGGCTCACCGAATTGCCCATCGCCTCGATCGCGTTGCGCATCAGGTTGATGAGCACCTGCTGAATCTGGATTTTGTCGACCAGTACGTTCCGAGCGACCGGATCAAGCCGGAATCGCGCCTCCACGCCCTTCTCACGGGCGCCGATCAGTGCCAGCTTCGACGCGCTCTCGACCAATTCGTGAACATCCTCGACGCTCTTTTCCACTTCGCCGCGCGAGACGAATTCGCGCAGGCGGCGGACGATCCCGCCGGCGCGCAACGCCTCCTCATAAGCCTCCGCAAGGCCGCCGTCGATCATCGCGCGATCGTCCGGATTATAATCCTCGAACAGATTGCGAACGCCGCTGACGAAATTGGCGACGGCCGTGATCGGCTGGTTGAGTTCATGCGCCAGGGTCGAGGCCATCGTGCCCATCGCGCTCACCCGAGCAGCGTGGACGAGGTCGGATCGCAATTGCTCGATGCGCTGTTCTGCCGCCTGTTTCTCGGACAGATCGCGAACGAAGCCGGTGAACACGCGGTCGCCGTCCGATATCGCTTCGCCCACCGCCAATTCCATCGGGAATACCGTGCCGTCGCGCCGCTGTCCGGTGACGACGCGTCCCGTGCCGATGATTCGTCGTTCGCCGGTTTCGAGATAACGGCGAAGATAGGAATCGTGGCGCTCGCGATCGGGCGATGGCATCAAGCGGCTGACGTTCGAACCGATCACCTCCGCTTCGGCATAGCCAAATAGGTGTTCGGCGGCGCTGCTGAACGAGAGGATCTTGCCGGCTTCGTCGATCACCACCATGGCATCTGGCACCGTCGCAAGGATAGACCGGAAATGCGATGCGCTGGCGCCGAGCTTGCGCTCGCTGGCTCGCTGATCGGTCACGTCCCGGATGACCTTGCCGAACCCCTTGAGTTCGCCCTCCTTGTCGTAAAGCGCGGTCATCGTGACGTGCGCGAGGAATTCCGACCCGTTCTTGCGAACGCGCCAATCTTCCTCCTCGAACCGCCCTTCCCGGCACACTCTGGCGAGGTCGTGTTCAGGCTTGCCATTTGCAATCGCGGCCTCGGGGTAAAAGAGCGTGAAATGGCGACCGACCACTTCGCTTTCGCTCCAGCCCTTGAGGCGTTCGGCAGCCTTGTTCCAGATCGTCACGTTGCCCTGCGGGTCGAGCATGTAGATCGCATATCCGCTGGCTCCGTCGATCAGCAGGTTAAGCTCCTCGGCCAGATCGTCGGCTCGTCGTAAGCGGCGTGCCGCGCGCTGCTCGCTTTCTTCCGATTGGCGCCGCAACGAGGTGACATAGCCGGCGATCCCGATGACGGCGATGGCGGCAATGGCGAACGCAAGCAATTCCACCGACCAGAAATCACCGCTCGACCAGCCCAGCATGCGGACAACCAATATAGAGAGGAGCGCCGCCAATATTGCCGGCCCTCGCCCGGCGAAGACCGCTGCGAAAAGAATTGCAACCGTGAAGAACTGGAAATGGCCACGCCCGCCCAGCCACGGCTCGAAGACGAACCGAACCAGCGCCGCGACGGCAACCGCTACGGTCGCAAGACCGTAGCCCACCCAGGCCCGGCCGGGTGCGAAAACCCACCTAACGTCCATAGCCCCGATGGATCGCGCAACCTCATCAAATCACGGCGCTTCGATAACATGTATCGCGCGCGAAACAAAGGCGAATGGCCTATTTTGAGGACGATTGCGCTACCTAGCGTTCATCCGTCTCCCATTGCCCGGCCCAGATCATCGGTCCGGAACGGCTTGGGAAGCACAGCCGCAAATCCCGCCTCTGCGGCGGCATCTTGTAACCCTGGCGAATGAAACGCCGTGATCAACACCGCGCGCCCCTGCCAGCCCTTTGCGCGAAACATCCGTAGCGTCTCGATGCCGTTGTGACGCGGCAGGACATAGTCGATCACCAGGCATGCGGCAGCGAGCGACGCCGATGAAGCGATAGCCGCCTCGGGCTGCGAAAAGGCAAGGACGTGATAGCCTTGGCCGATGAGCAGCAGTTGCAGCGAGCGTCGCAACGCATCATCGTCCTCGATGAGGATCACGTCACGGCCTAAGCGCGGGTTCGCCACCTTGGTCGTCATGCTATGAACGTCGTCATGGTCATGGCGGACCGATAAGGCCGCTTCGGTACTACCGCTATCCGCATTGATACGCATTACGCTAAAAATCCGATCAGGCCGCGAGCGGAAAGTGGATGGTTGGGCGAGACGACGAGCGATCGGCTCCGTCGATCGCCGCCGACGGACCGAGGCATTCGAGCGCCCGCTCCGTGCCGGCGCGCGCGACGATAACCGGCGCATCGGCTTCCTTCGCGATGGCCCGCAATGTGGCCATCGAGTGCGACTGGGCGACGTCCGGCAGAACGAAGACGAGCTCCGGGTGAAAAGACGCGATAGCCGCACCGGCGTCGTTGGACTCCTCGACACGCATGATCGAGTGATATCCCGCGTTCCAGAGACCGTTTACGGCAGCGGCGGCATCCGGACCCGCGTGACCGATCGCTAATGCATGCATTGCCCTACCTTCCATGTTCAGAGTGGATGGTGGGAACCTCGCCGACTTGCCGGTCGCGGACACTTCGTAAGTTCCCTTACCCGGCCGACCCTGCCGAGATAGGGCCGGTGGCCGCGACGAGGCAGCAAGGGTGTGAAATATCTATATTCTGCGTTGCCGCGGTGCGACGACGGAGGCGCAAGCGCGATTAAGCATCATTGCTTAGTGCGCGCGCGCGCCGAGACAGCGATCCTTAGCCCGCCGAGTCGCGACGACGAAAGGCGATCGATGATCCTCTGTGCTGGCAATGACGATTTCACGTTCGACGACGACGTACCGTCCGCCGACGGGTTGCAAGCGCAGAGCGCCCTCATCGACTTCCTGGAGCGTACGCTATCGACCGGCGGAAGTTGCCGGCGCATCGACACACACGCGGCGAGCGTGTTTCTGGCGGGCGACAGAGCCTGGAAGCTCAAGCGCGCGGTTCGTTTCCCCTATCTCGACTTTTCGACCTCCGAATGTCGTCGGGCGGCGCTCGAGGCAGAACTGCGGCTCAACCGGCGCACGGCGCCTGACATGTATCTGGCGGTCCACCCGATCGCGAGAACGGACATCGGCTTTGCCATCGACGGGGCGGGAGAGCCCGTCGACTGGATCCTGGAGATGCGCCGGTTCCCCGATAACGCGCTGCTCAGCGAAATTGCCGAGCGCGGCGAGCTGGACAGCGAATTGCTGATCCGCCTGGCCGACCGCATCCACGCGTTCCACCGTCAGGCAGAACCGATCGTGCGGCAGAGCGGGGCGATGGATATTGCGTGCGTAATCGACGGCAACGCGGACAGTCTGGCCGGATTCGGGGCCGTGTTCGGCGAACGCCGTATCGCCGATCTCCTCGCCGCCCAGCACGATGCCTGCACCCGCCACGCCGGCATCCTCGACAGAAGGGGACGCAGGGGCTGGGTCCGGCATTGTCACGGTGATCTCCATCTCGCCAACGTGGCGTTGATCGATGGCGACCCTGTACTGTTCGACTGCCTCGAGTTCGACGAGGGTCTGGCTACGATCGACACGTTGTACGACCTGGCGTTTCTGCTGATGGATCTCTGGCACCGAAATCTGCGGTGCGAAGCCAATATCGTGTTCAACCGCTACATCGATATCTCGGGCGACGAGGACGGAGTCCGGCTGCTTGCGCTGTTCATCTCGTTGCGCGCGACCGTGCGGGCGCATGTGATGGCGACGACGGCGGAACGAACGGCGAGCCCGGAGGATTCCGCAGAGGCCAAGCGCTATTTCGAGCTCGCCGAAGCGATGATGCGGCCGGGCGACGCCGCGCTGATCGTCATCGGCGGCCTCTCGGGCACGGGGAAATCCACCGTCGCGCGGGCGGTCGGCGGGCATTTCGGGAATGCTCCGGGCGCCCGCATCTTGCGCAGCGACGTGCTGCGCAAGCGCCTGGCTGGCGTGCCTCCTGAGGAGCGACTGTCGCCGGCGTTCTATTCCCCATTTGCTAATCGGGTCGTCTACGACCTGCTCGACGATTATGCCCGCTACCACCTCTCCTACGGTCGCTTCGTGGTCGCGGACGCGGTGTTTGGCGGCGACGAGGAACGGCTGCAGATCGGCCGGGTAGCCGTGCATGCCCATGTGCCGTTCGTCGGCTGCTGGCTGGAAGCGAGCGAGCGTCGGCGATTGGAGCGCGTCGAACGGCGATCGGCCGACGCGTCAGACGCAAACAGCGGTGTCGTGAAACTTCAGTCTGCCCGACACATACCGGAACCGGTGGGCTGGCACCCGATCGATGCCGACGTCCCGCTCCCCGTTTTGTCCGCGACAGTGCGCGCGGCTGTCAAACAGGCGTTGGACGAGGTACCCGGCGCGGCAACAGCGGGTGCATAGCGCATCGTATATTCCCGTATCGCGCGCGGAACGATCGCAGCCTAGCCCATAGCGGATGCTGGGAGATGATTGGCGATGTTTGAGGAACGTATCGACGCACCAGCCGCCGGCGCGACCGACACATGGACGCCCGCAAAGCCCCAACCCTCCCCTCGCCGTATCGCGCTGATCGGTAATTTCCTGCCGCGCCTCTGCGGCCTGGCGACCTTCACCACCCATGTCCATGGCGCGCTGGCGGCATTGCGGCCTGCGCCTCGTATCGACGTCTACGCGATCGTCGATCCCGGCCGGCAATACGACTTTCCGCCCGCCGTTACGATGGCGGTCGATCAGGAGGAGCGCGAAGCCTATCGCCTTGCGGCCCGGCGGATCAACGCAAGCGCCGTCGATCTGGTGTGGGTGCAGCACGAATATGGCATCTACGGCGGACCTGCCGGCGCCTATCTGCTCGATCTGCTCGATGCCGTCGCGGCACCGGTCGTCGTCACGCTCCACACGGTGCTGGAAACGCCGGACCCCGATCAACGCTGGGTGCTGGAACGACTGGCATCGCGTGCGTCGCTGCTGGTCGTCATGGCCGACCATGCGCGGTCGCTGCTCGAGCGCGTCTATGGCGTCCCCGCCGGCAGGGTCGCGGTCATCGAGCATGGCGTCCCCGACCGCGAGTTCGTGATGCCCAGCGTCGCGCGGCGACGCTTCGGAATCCCCGATCGCAAGACGATCATGACGTTCGGCCTTTTGTCGCCCGGCAAGGGAATCGAGGCGATGATCCAGGCCATGCCCGCGATCCTCGCCCGAAGTCCCGGCGCGGTATATCGCATCATCGGCGCGACGCACCCGCATCTAGTCGCCCACGAAGGCGAGCGGTACCGCGATATGCTCAAGTCCATGGCGCACGAGCTCGGGGTCGATCGAAATGTGCTTTGGGAAGAATGTTTCCTCGATGAGGCGGACTTGCTCGATCGTCTGGCGACCGCCGACGTCTACGTGACACCTTATCGCAACGTGCAACAGATTACCTCGGGTACGCTTTCCTACGCCTCGGCGCTGGGCAAGCCGATCGTCTCGACGCCCTATATCCATGCGACCGAATTGCTGGCGGATGGGCGCGGCCCGCTCGTGGGATTCGACGAGGTCGAGCAAATGGCGGATGCGGTGGGCACGTTACTCGCCGACGACGATCTGCGCGCGCGGATAGCGGCGCGGGCCTATGCCCATGGGCGCGCGCTGACCTGGCATCGCATGGTTCAGCGCACGTTGGCGCGGGTCGACGGCCCGACGGCGATTCCCGCGGCAGCGATGGCCAAACGGGCAGCGGAACTAGTGACAGGATAAGCTTGTCCCGGCCCACCCTCGCCCGCCCCCTATTCGAGGGATTACGGATCGCGCGACGCCGCCGCCCGGCGCAGAAACGACGTCAGGAGGTACCGGCCCATGGCCACAATCGACCCCTTTCGGATTCGCGCCGACACGACACCGATCGCGCGCTACGCGGCGCTGGTGTACGCCATTATAGCGAGCGGCCTCATCGTCTCGGGTTTTTCGGCGGCCCTGCTCTATTCCAGCGCGAGCCTGTACGGATCGTTTTTCCGCCAAACCGCACCGACTGTCCTCGGCTGGGCCGCCATGGCATTGCCGCCGGCGATCGTCCTTTTCTTTGATCGTCGTCTCGCGGGTCTGGGTGCCGTCATCGCCTGGATGCTCTTCCTGACCTTCTCCGCTGCGACCGGTATGGCGGTAGCCGTGGCCCTCGCCTTTCTTACCGCTATTTCCAGTGTCGACATCGCTTTCCTCACCTGCGCATTCAGCTATCTCTGCCTCGCGCTGATCGGATGGCGCGCGCGTTGCGATCTGTCGGCGACGGCTAAATTCGTGCTGGCATCCATAGCAGGACTGAGCGCGGCGATACTTGCCAACCTGTTCCTGCGGTCGGGGGTTTTCGACCTCATCTTAGCCATAACAGGCGTCCTGGTGTTCGCCGCCCTTGCGGCAGCCGATACGGATCGCGTCAGGACGCTATTCACGCAGAGCGAGGGGCCTCCCGCCACGAGCGCGATCACCGGCGCGCTGACGCTTTATTTCGATCTCATCAACCTGCCGTTTTCAGTCGTCGGAGCCGCCCGGGGGCGCCGGCAGACGCGTCCCTGAAGAAGGGACCGCGGGATCGTTTCCGGGACTACCCCCGATCCTCTTGACCAGTTCGAACGCCAATAACAGCGTCGCTCCGCCGGCCCCGATTATCGCGAGGTCGGACCAACCCAGCGTCGCGAAGCCCAGCGCGTGCGCGATCGATGCCACTTCCAGGACTAACCCACTACCGGCGACGATGGCCGCAAGTACATAGCGGAACGTGATATTGTGGCGGAAAAGCGCGTGGCCGAGCGACATGCTGTAGGAACGGTGCGCCAGCACCAGCGCCAGGACGGCGGCAACCAGCGAAAAGAAGACCAGCGTACGAAGTTTCGCTTCGGGCATCTGCAATGCGATTCCGAGAGCCACGACCCCCGCCAGAAGGCCAAAGGCCAGTCCTCCTTCGATGACGGCACGCACCACCACCGGGGCGGCGAACAGGCGCTCGCCGGGCGCGCGTGGCGGCCTGTCCATGATGAGCCGTTCGTCGCGCTCAGCCTCGAACACGAGCGCGCAGACCGGATCGATGATCATCTCGAGCAACGCGACCTGGATCGGCCCGAGCAGGATCGGCAGACCGGACAGCGGAGGCAGAAGCGCGAGGCCGGCAATGGGCACATGAACCGCGAAGATGAAACCGACCGCTTTGCGGATATTGTCATAGATGCGGCGGCCAAGCCGGATCGCGAGGACGATCGCGCCGAAATCGTCATCGACTAGGACCAAAGATGCCGCCTCTCGCGCCACGTCGGTGCCACGCCGGCCCATGGCGACGCCGATATCGGCAGCCTTCAGGGCGGGCGCGTCGTTCACGCCGTCGCCCGTCATTGCCACAACGTCTCCCGCGGCCTTCAGTGCGGTCACGATACGCAACTTCTGCTCGGGCAGCGTCCGGGCAAAAATGCTCACTGTCCGAACGCGGTCCTCCAGTTGCTCATCGGAGAGCGCGGCGACCAGGTCCCCGGTCATCGTCTCGCCCTCGCCCAGCCCGATCTCGGCGGCGATCGCTTCCGCCGTGCTGGCATAATCGCCGGTGATCATCACCACGCGGATGCCCGCGGCGCGGCACTGCGCGACCGCCTCCACCACTCCCGGCCGGACCGGATCGGACAGGCCGATCAGACCGGAAAGCGTGAAGCCGTGCTCGAGATGCTCGCTGGTCGCCCGGTTCGGCGCCACGGCCGCCGACGCCACGCCGAGCACGCGCATACCCCGCGACGCCATCGCCATTGCGGCCGCGTCGAGTTCCTTGCGAGCGGCGGGGTCGAGGCGGCACAACCGGGCGATAGCCTCGGGCGCGCCCTTGGCCGCGGCCATCAATGATTCTCCGTCAGCCGGCTGCCAGACGTTGGACATGGCCAGGAGGTCGGAGCGCAAGCCGTTGGAGTGGACGAGGTTCCATTCGGGAGCAACAGCTCTTCCCATTTCTCCGGCTGCCTGGTGAAAGGCCACCTCCATCGGATCGATCGGGATCGGCGCGCTGGCGAGCGCGGCAGCATTTAGCAACGCCGCATGGGCGTCCCCTGGCGCATCTCCAACCATCGTGACGTCGCCCGCCGGCATCCAATAGGCCGCCACCGCCATGCGATTTTGCGTCAACGTTCCCGTCTTGTCGGTGCACAGAACGGTCGCCGCACCCAGCGTATCTATCGCGGCCGTGCGGCGCGTTAGCACGCCCACCCGCGCTATCCGCCATGCCCCCATCGCCAGGAATACGGTGAGCACTACCGGAAATTCTTCCGGCAGCAGCGACATCGCCGTCGCTATCCCGGTGAGCAGGGCATTCATCCATCCCCCGCGCAGAAATCCGTAGAGCAAAGCGACCAACACCGCGGTGCCGAGGCCGCCGATCGCGCACAGGCGGACGATTCGCGCAGTTTCGAGCTGAAGCCGGGGTGCCTGGCTCTCAACGGTCGCGAGCAGCTGGCCGATACGGCCGATCTGGCTGGCGCTCCCGGTCGCGGTGACCAGCGCAAGCCCGCGGCCCGCGGTGACGATCGATCCGCCGCGCACTTCCCGGTCGGCTTCGGCGCCCGTCGGCCCCGCATCGGAGTCGAGAACATATTTGTGCACGGGCACCGATTCACCCGTCAGCAGGGACTCGTCGCATTCGACATTGTCGGCTTCGATCAGCACGGCGTCGGCAGCGACGCGGTCACCCTGTTCGATGATGAGAAGATCGTCCCTGACCACTTCCCTGCCGGCAATCCGTATCGGCTGGCCGTCGCGTATCACCATGGCGCGCGGCGCCGCCAATTCGCCGAGCGCGGCCAATGCCTTTTCCGTCCGCACTTCCTGGACGATCGCGACTGCCACGGAGAACCCGGCGAAGACGATCAGGATGATCGCCTCGCTTCTGTCGCCGAGGAGGAGATAGATGCCACCGGCCGCCAACAGCATCGCCAACATCGGCTCGCGCACGACCTGCAGCGCAATGCGCCACGCCGCGCGTTGGTTGCGGCGGGGAAGTTCGTTGGGACCATCGCGAGCGAGCCGCGCCGTTGCTTCGGCACCGGTCAGGCCGACGGCCGCTCCCTTGTTGGGGCGCATTTGTCTGTTAAGCATTTCGCCCGACACTATTTTTGCTCCCGTGACGGCGATGCAGCTACGCTGGCGCGGATGCCGACGAACACTGCCAGGATCGAGTCAGCCGGCAGGGGATTGTAGGCAATCCCGTTCGACATGGCACCCGCTTGGTCGGCAGTGACGGTCTGTGAACGCGACCACGAACGCGCGCAAATCATCGCCCCATGAACCATCCGTGGAGTTCGCCTACGCCACGTGGCGCCGAGCATCGCCAGCGCGCTCGTCCAGGAAAGATGCGGGCCGGCAAGGCAAACAGCAGCCCTTCTTCATATGCAGCATGTAGCCGGGAAAGCGGGCCCGGAACCCGGACCCGCTTGCTCCGGTGTCATGCGACGACGATATGATCTTCGACCGCCGTCACCCCCGGCGCGGCCCAGGCGGCGCGTTCGGCAATGCTGCGCTCGTTCCACGCCTTGACCTTACCGCCCAGCTTGACCTTGCCGCCAACCGTGGTGACGGTGACCGACGCGGCATCGAGATCTGCCTGGCGCTTGAACGCGGCCATGATCCGGTCCTTGACGTCGGCGGCGACCGGCAATTGCTTGACCTCGATGAGGTTGTTGACTCCGATCACGCCGGTAACGCGCCCCGCCGCCTTGCGCGCCTCGTTCGACTGATAGTGCCACTCGACCTTACCGGTCAGCGTGACCCAGCCATGTTCGACCTTCACCTTGATCCCGTCTTCGGGGATCAGCACGTTCCAGGAGAACATGTCGAGGATGCGCTTGGCGATCTCATGGTCCGCCGACTTCGGCTCGGAAGGTAGCCGGACCTTGATCTCCTCGGCGATCGCCCTGACGCCGGCAACGCGCTTGGCGGCGCGTTCGGCGGCAAGCTTTTCGGGATAGCTCTTGACGAAGCCGTTCAGCGTAACGACGCCGTCGACCACCGATACGCCGATATCGGCGTGGTCCACGCTGGGTTCCCACGCGAGTTCCGCCATCACATCGTCCTGCAATTGACCATCTGACTTTTTCATCGCCTGATTTCCTTTGTGTCACACAAGGGGGGGGGCAGGGTTGCACGGACCCGACCTCGATGGGCGATGAGCGCGCCAGGTTGCCTCGCGCGGATCGCCGACCACAAACCACGGTCGCGCAACGCTGCCCAGTCACCATGACGGCGGGATCACCAGCGAAACATGCGTAACTATCCTTAGGCTGGAGCGGCCAATTCTAGCGTGCTGTCTGGATCGGCCGCGACACATGCCGGGCGACGCCTTCGTACAAATCCCGATGGCCGGCGCGGCGGCCAGCCACGATAAACGAAGGGCTCAATCGCCACGGAGGATATCGTGCCTCGCCCACCCGTTGAACCCGCGCCGGATCGGATCGATCCGCAAGCGCCGCCGGAGGCTCCGGCGCTGCCCGAGGCCGAGCCCGCACCAACTCCCGGCGGGCCCGAGATCGTTTCCCCCTGGCCGAAAGAGGCGCCGCTGGAGCAGTATCCGCAAGAGGCTCCATCACCGGATGAGTGATGTGCAAACGGAGCGGGTCCGCATGATTCTGCGGGGGCTGACGCCCGCGGCTTAGTGTTTAAGAAAAAGCGGGACCGGACTGTGCCGGATCAGTTCGCCCGTTACCTCGCCGCTCAGCCGAGCCATCCAGCTTGGCGGGTCGAACGCGCCCATGACCGCATAGTCCGGACTCCGCGCCGCAATTTCGTCTAACGCGATCCGCGCGGCGCCTCTGCCATCTGATTTGACGTATGACAGCGTCGCCGCGATGCCGCGCGCCGCGAGCAGATCGAGCGCCTGGCAACCAAGCGTGGCGAGCGTGCCGTCGTCGATTTCCAGAAGCGTGACCCGCGACGCTACCCGCAGCAGCGGAACCGCAGCGGCGAGCGCATGGCCCGCTTCGCGCGACCCGTCCCACAAGACCAGGGCATGACCCCTGACCTCGAACGAGCGGAGGTTCGGCGGTACCGTCACCATCGCGAGCCGGTGCTGGATCAACGCCTCTTCGATATCGACCGCACCGCCGATGCCATCCGCTGCGTTCGTTGGCGGCGCGGCCACCAGCCAACCGGTTCCCACCTGGTGCGACACCTCTCGCCAACCGCCAGGCCGTTCGATCCAGCCCCATCGGATTGCCGATCGGTCGAGCAAATCGGCAAGCTGCTCCGGTACCGGACTGAACGCCTCTTGTTGTGGCGTTGCGCAAGGTGGCGGTCCCGACCAATCACCGCCCGCCAGGGCGAATTGGCCTTCGACGATCACCGTCAAACGTGCGGTCAGGGCCCTGGCGATTTCTATCGCCACTCGAACGCGCCCACTCTGCCCGTCGTCGGAAGCGTCTGATACCGGAACGAGAATATTCAGCACGGCGCAGCCCCCTTGGCAGAGAGACGCAGCTTAAATTGCTTCCAATCGGCCGAAATGCGTATTGTTACGCAAGACTTCGCACCGCGCGGCTTAGCGAAGCGTAGACAGGACTTCGGCAAGCGGTAGCGCCGTGAAGGCGACTTGCGAGTCCGCGACTCCATAAGGGAGGAGCAGATTGCGTCCGGCGACCAGCGCGCCGCAGCTATAGAGGACGTTGGGGACGTAACCGTCGCGCTGTTGCGGGCTGGGCCGTAACAGGGGCTCAACCGAGCGCGCCAGCAGCTTGGCCGGGTTCTGCTTATCGAGCAGACACGCGCCGAGGCAATAGGTCCTAATCGACCCCACGCCATGCGTGATGCACAGCCAGCCTTCGTCGATCTCGATCGGCGGCCCGCACGCGCCGACCTGGACGAATTCCCACGGCCATTGCGGCGTCAGGAGGATTTCCCCGCTACTCCAGCTGGTGAGCGTGTCGGACTTCAGCAGCCAGATATTCTCGTGATCGTGGCGCCCGAGCATCGTGTATTGGCCGTCGATCCGGCGAGGAAACAGCGCCATGCCCTTGGTCGCGCTGAGCAATCCCTCGAGCGGATCGAGATCGAAGTCGACGAAATCGGACGTGCGCAGCAATTCCTGCCGCACCGTCTCGCCGCTGAAGGCGGTG
Organism: Sphingomonas sp.; assembly: GCF_024508665.1. Lineage (GTDB taxonomy): Bacteria > Pseudomonadota > Alphaproteobacteria > Sphingomonadales > Sphingomonadaceae > Sphingomonas. The sequence continues at coordinate 86,767 of NZ_JANINP010000004.1, read as the reverse complement.
TAGGTCCCGATGTAGAGGACTTGGCCGTCATCCTCCACGAACCTGACCAGGCGCAAATCTTCCACCCCATGACGCTGTTGATAGGTAACGGGGAAAATGACGACTTCGGAAGGGTCGTCACAGCCGCTGTAGGACAAATGCACCCTGCCCCCGGTTCGGCTGCGAGGGCGCCTGCTGAACTCGATCGCCGGGGACACTGCCCAGCGGCTGGGAGGATCCACCCGGATGACGCCATCCGCGCTGGTCACGCCGGTGCGAAACACGATCGACGAAATGTGGCCCTCGCCGATCGCGCGCAACGAGAACAGCAAGCGCGTCTCCCCTGCGGCAAGTCCGCTCTGATGCGGATGCGGCGTTACGCTGGGGTTGAACAGCGCCGCCGCTTCGAACGAATATTCCTCTGTAAAGTAAGCGCCGCACAACAACCGCTGTGACGGGCTTATCGATCGGCCGCGAAGGTGCGGCCCGGCAATTGCGTCGAAACGGCGCTCCAAGAGGAGCTCGACGTCGCGATGGCGGCTGTTCAGGCTTTGCAGCACATGGTCCAGTTCGCGGTCGAGATCGGCCGGTGCCAATGCCAGCACACGGTCGAGAATGTGATCGACCCTGTTTTCTTGCGACTCGGCGGTGCCGTTCTCGGCAGGAAAGAACGGCCGCAGCACGACGCGCTGCGGCTCGGGCGAGAACAAGGTGGTGCCGGTGCTCGCTGCTTCCGCCACGGGCGTTTGTCCCCGCGGCGAAGCGGGCAAAGACAGGTTCGCGGCGTCCACGGCGTTCCTTTCCCCTCAGGTGGCGTCGCCGTCTTATCGGTAATGCCGCGCCGTGAGCGTATAGGGGATTCTCCCATGCGAAGCTGGCGCCCGCATCGCCGTCATCCGCAAAGCTCCTGATTCTCTGCTTGAGCGCACACGTTACGGTGCCGGTTCTGACCGATGTTTTCTCGAGGAAGGCGATAAAAGATGCCCGACGGTTTCGACACGCTGTTGCAGCACGAAGCGGACTCGGCGAACGACGCGCAACTGCTTCGCGACGTTCGCACCGAACTGGAGCATCTGCACGAAAGGGACGCGATCCACGTCACCGTTCAACATGCCGTCGCCGTTCTGTCCGGCGTCCTGGCCGACGAGAAGACCAAAGAGGCGGCATTGATGGCTGCCCGGCGAGTAGCCGGCGTGCTGGACGTCCAGGACGATCTTCGCGTGGCACCCCATAGCAGCGACGCGGACGAGACAATCCTGCTGCGCGTCCGCACGATGCTGGCGCTCGACGCCGGGGTCGCCCCCGATCGCCTGATCACGTCGGTCTTGGACGGCAACGTCGCCATCGGCGGCCACGTCGAATGGCCCGGCCAGGCAAAGGCCGCGCTCGCGGCAATTCGCCGGGTGCGCGGCGTCAAGAACGTCACCAGCACCATACGCGTGGACGGCATGCCTTCGCTGGGCAGCATGCGGGCGCGGCTCATCGCCGCCTTTCGCGACGCCGGAGAAGCGGCCGCGGCTCAAATCGACATCGCGGCCTCGGCCCGCGTGATACGGCTGTCCGGTAAAGCTCGGTCGGACCAGGATCGCACACTGGCCGAAGAGGTATTTCGCAACCTTCAGGGCATCGACCGCGTGGAGAATTGCATCGTCATCGAATGATCGGGTCAAAAGCCCGCAAGTTCCTAGGGCTGCATCATGGTGGCCATGAACACCCAGAGATCGCGCAGGACGAAGATCAACAGGGCGATGCCGAGCAGGAACATCACGCAAAAGGCACCCAGCATTAGGAGCGAAACAAGGCGGGCCCGCGGGTCGGTGCGCGGCCAACGGCGCAGACGCGCCTTGGCCCCGACCTTGGATCCCTGACGCCCAGTCATGACGCGGCCAGCGCCGGACTGCGGGTGGGGGCCGTCCCGGTGGCGAAGAGCCGCCGAATCTCCGCCGGATCGGCCATCGCCGTTCCGGGCCTCGTCAACGCCGCTGCGCCCGCTGCCGCGCCGAACCGCGCGGCCTCGACGACATCCAGTCCTTCGAGCAGCCCGCAGATCAAGCCGGCGATCATCGAGTCACCCGTGCCGCTCCCTCCCGCCGGCGTCACCTGGAACGCTGCGATCCGGGTGAGACCCTGTCGCGTCACGACAAGCGCGCCGCGCTCCGCCAGCGACACCAGCAGCACGTCCGCATTGCCCGAATGATGCACATCGCGCGCCGCCTCGTCGATCTCGGCGTCGCTCGTCAGCCGCCGGCCGACCAGGTCTTCCAATTCCTCGAGGTCGGGCTTGATCAACCAGGCACCGACCCACAACGACTGCCGGAGCGCCGCGCCCGACGTGTCGACGATCAGCCGACAGCCCGCCGCGCGCGCACAACCGGCAACACGCCCGACAATATCGAGGGGTACGCCCTCCGGAATGCTGCCGGAAAGCACGACATAGCGGGCGCCGGTTGCTTCGGTTGTCAGCGCGTCGAGGCATGCTTGCTGCTCGGCGCTGCTCAGCGGGGTGCCGGGAAGAACGAAGCGATACTGAACCTGGGCCGCGCGGTCGTTGATACAGAAGCTCTGCCGCGTCGCACCGGATGCCGGCACTGTATGGAAAGAGGTACCACTGGCATCGACGAGTTCGGCCACATCCCTGCCGGTCGAGCCGCCGGCGGGAAACACGACCACCGCCTGTTTGCCCAACGCGTGGAGCAGGCGCGCGACGTTGATCCCACCGCCGCCGGCATCGTGGCGGGGAATGTCGCACCGAAGCTTGCGGCTCGGCTCGACACGATCGGTCGCCGTGGTGCTGTCGAGCGCCGGCCCGAGGCAAAGCGTGACGACATCAGCCATTGGCGTGCACCGCCGCGCGTTCTGCCGCCGCGACGCTCGCAAGGGTTGGAACGAACCGTTCGGGGCTGAGTGAAATGGAGTCGATCCCCTGCTCGACCAGGAACGCCGCGAATTCGGGATAGAGCGACGGCGCCTCTCCGCACAATCCGACGCGGATGCCGCAGGCCCGGGTGCGCCGAATGACATCGCCGATCAGCGTGGTGACCGCCCGGTCGCGTTCGTCGAACGCGGCGGCAAGCAGTTCGGAGTCGCGATCTACACCGAGCACCAATTGGGTGAGGTCGTTTGATCCGATCGAGAAACCGTCGAACCGCGCAGCAAATTCCTCCGCCAGCACAATGTTCGAAGGCAGCTCGCACATCATATAGACCTTCAGCCCGGCGTCGCCGCGCTGGAGGCCATGGCGCGACATTTCGGCCAGGACATGGTCTGCCTCCAGCGGCGTTCGGCAGAACGGGATCATGACGATGATATTGTCGAAGCCGAATTGCTCGCGCGCGCGGCGCAATGCGCGGCACTCGAGCGCAAAGCCGTCGCGATAGCTGGGATGATAATAACGCGAGGCGCCGCGGAACCCGAGCATCGGATTGGCCTCGACCGGTTCGAAATCCGCACCCCCGAGCAGATGGCGATATTCGTTCGACTTGAAGTCGCTCATCCGAACGATGACCTGACGGGGATGGTGCGCGGCGGCGATCCGCGAAAGCCCGCGGGCGAGCGTGTCGATGAAGAATTCTGCTCCATCCCGATACTCGCCAGTTAGCGCCGCGAGCTGATCGCGAACAGCGGCACCGGTGATCCGGTCGGGATGCGCGAGCGCCATCGGGTGCGCCTTTATCAGCGACGAAATGATGAATTCCATCCGCGCAAGACCGACGCCTTTGCTTGGCAGCCGCCACCAGCGGAAGGCTTGGGCCGGATCGGCGACGTTCAGCATCAGGTCGGTATGCGTCTCGGGTAGCGTGCCGACCGCGATGTCCTCACAGGCATAGGGCAACGCGCCGGCATAGACAGTACCGAGGGCGCTGCCTGCGCAAGCCAAAGTGATCTGCGCCTGGTCCGGAATGGTCGTGGTGCCATGCCCCGTACCGACGATCGCCGGAATGCCCAGTTCGCGGCTGACGATCGCGGCATGGCTGGTGGCACCGCCATGGTCGGTGACGATACCCGACGCCCGCCGCATCAGCGGAACCCAGTCCGGGTCGGTGGCGGCCGCTATAAGGATGGTGCCGTCGCGAAACCGATCCGCGTCCTCCGGGCGCGCGATCACGCAGGCGGTGCCCGTCACGATGCCGTCGCCGGCCGCTACCCCGGTCGCGAGCACCGGCCCACGCTCTTTGAGCGTCCAAGAGCGCAGCGGCGTATCACGGCGATTGGAGTGGACCGTTTCGGGCCGCGCCTGAACGATGAAGAGCTGCCCGGACTCGCCGTCCTTGGCCCATTCGATATCCATCGGCTGGCCATAATGATCCTCGATCAGCAACGCCCAGCGTGCCAACTGCAAGATTTCGTCATCGTCCAGGACGAAGCAGGCTTGCTCGTGTTCGCTCGTCGGGACGAGCGCGGTCGTCTGGCCGGCCTCGCCGCCCAGGACCGTCTTTTGCAGCTTGCTTCCCCGCACCTTGCCCACGATCGGGTGCACACGGTCGTCGCAGACCAGCCCCTTGGCCACTTCATGCATATCGGGATCGACCACACCCTGGACGATCGTATCGCCGAGTCCCCAAGCCGCACTGATCGACACCACTCCGGGAAATCCGGTTTCCGGATCGAGCGTGAAGATGACGCCCGCACCGGCGAGGTCCGAGCGGACCATGATCTGGACGCCGATCGAAAGCGCCCATTGTTTGTCGGCCAGGCCCTTGGCTTGCCGGTACGCGATGGCGCGGTCAGTGAACAAGGACGCGAAGCACTTCCGGCACGCCTCGATCAGCGCCTTTTCGCCGCGGACGTTCAGAAAGCTTTCCTGCTGACCGGCAAAGCTCGCGGAGGCGAGGTCCTCGCACGTAGCGCTCGACCGCACCGCGACCGCTGGATCAGCAACGCCACGCCGCCGGGCGAGCGCGCGATACGAGGCCACAACCTCCTCCTCGACGGCGCGCGGCAGCGCCGTGTCCTCGAACAGCGCGCGGATCGACGATCCAGTGGCGGCGAGGTCCACCCGACCCGAAGCGAAAGCGGCCAGCGCATCGTCGATCTTCGGCTGCAGGCCGGCGCTCTCGACCAATTCGCGGTACGAATCGGTGGTCACGGCGAACCCTACCGGAACACGAATTCCCTGGCCGCCCAGCGCGCGCATCAACTCGCCAAGCGAGGCGTTTTTTCCTCCTACGAGCGCGACATCGTCACGGCGGACGGCGTCGAGTGCGATCACACGGCGTGGCGCCGTGTCGGACGGGGGCGAGTCGATGAGGCTGAGGTCGGTCATGACGCGACCTTGCGCATCCGAGCGGCTCCGCGACATCGGGAAACCTACGGAGTCGGTTATGGTCCGAACGGAGATATTCCGGCAGTACCCACCAATCTCCTGGCGACGCCTAGTCAGGATGCGGGGAGTGATCGACCGCAGCGAGGAGGCGCTCGATGAAAGGCAACTGGCTTGCGAGCATGGCTCGTTCCGCCTCCACCACAGCAAACCAGCGCGCGGCGTCGATCTCGGGAAACCGCGTCCTTTGGCCGGATGCGGGCGGCCATTCGATTTCGACCATATTGCTGGTCAGTCCGGCGGGATCGAAATCGCGCTCGACCGCAAAGGCATGGACGATCTTCCCACCTGCCTGCCGAACGGACCCTAGCGCGATGAGAGGGCCCACCACATCGATACCGAGTTCCTCGGCCACTTCGCGGCGCGCGGCGGCTTCCGGGGTTTCCGCCGGTTCCACAAGCCCCTTGGGAATCTGCCAGGCACCCTGATCGCGATGACGCCAAAATGGCCCTCCCGGGTGAACCAGCAATATTTCGAGGAGGCGGTGACGGCGGAACAGCAGAACACCGGCGCTAGTCGGCATACGGCAATCACTCGGTAAGGCGGCACGGCAGGCGCTGGACGCGCTCTTGGTTCGCCAGAATCGCCTCCAATGTCAAAGCATCGGCGCTGGGCTAGGCTGCCGGTGATCGCGCTCGACAGGCTCGCATCAATTCGATCACTTCTTCATCGTCGGTCTGATCGAATATCTCGTAATGCGCGCCGACCGCGAAGAAGGGATCCGGGGTACTCAGACACACGATCTCGTCGCATTCCCGCTGCAGCGCCACGAGCGTTTCAGCCGGCGCCACGGGGACGGCGAGAATCAGCCGCGCCGGATCGGCCTGGCGAATGCCGTTCAGCGCAACCCGCACGGTGCCGCCCGTCGCGATGCCGTCATCCACCAGGATGACGGTGCGTCCGCCGATGGGAATGGGCTGCGTATCGCCGAGATAGGCACGACGGCGACGCGCGACTTCCTCCAGCTGGCGCCCCACCTCGGCGCGGACATATTCCGGCGAGGGACGAAGCTGCTTCACCACGGCGTCGTTCAGCACCATCCTGGCGAGTGCGCCGTCGAGGACCGCGCCTATCCCGACCTCGGGATGGCCGGGCGCGGCGAGCTTGCGTACGATCAGCAGATCCAGATCGGCATCGAGCGCGCGGGCGACTTCGAACGCCACCGGCACGCCGCCGCGCGGTAACGCGAGGACGAGCGGATGGCTCGCCTTGAAGGATGCCAAGGCTGCCGCAAGCCGCCGCCCCGCGTCGCGCCGGTCGTGAAACTCAGGGACCATAGGAAGCCTCCGCATCCAGATGACGCAGGAACCATCTCGTCGCGAGACCGACCACGGCGTCGAGTGCGCCCGGTTCCTCGAACAAGTGGTGTGCGCCGGGAACGAGCACGAGTTCCTTCGGGCAACGAAGATGTTGCATCGCGATTTCGTTGAGCTCGATCACCGGAATGTCGCGGCTCCCGACGATCAACAGGGTCGGCGCACGAACTTGCGTCAGAGCGCGCGCGCTGGCCAGATCGGGTCGCCCGCCACGCGAAACGACCGCACGCACCCGCTCGCCCGCGGTAGATGCCGCGAGCAATGCCGCGCCCCCTCCGGTGCTCGCCCCGAAAAACCCGATCGGCAGATCGCGCGTCGCGCGCAAGGTCGCCGTCCAGGCCGCGGCGGCCGAGAGGCGCGAAGCGAGCAAGGGGATATCGAAGACGTTGCGCCGATTATTCTCCTCTTCGGGTGTGAGGAGATCGAGCAATAAAGTGGCGAGCCCAGCCCGGCGCAGTTGTTCGGCGACATAATTGTTGCGCGGACTCAGCCGGCCGCTGCCACTGCCGTGCGCGAAGATGACGATACCCCGGGCCTGCTCGGGAATGCCCAGCGATCCGATCAGGCCGTCGGGCCCTACAGCGACGTCGATCGGGGGCGCGGCGGCGTTCACGGTTACAGCCCGAACGGCCAGGTTTCGGGAGCACCACGGGCGTGCTCGGCGCCAAGCGGCGTCACCGCGTTCGTTCGCGCGAACCAGACGAACGCGTCGAACTGGTCGGCCATGATTGCCTCGAAATAATGGCTGAGGCGCTCGGTGTCGGGGCGGTAAACCACCCCGATCGCGCGCTCGAGGCGCGGTTGCCGCAATGCCTCGATCAGATCGGCCTTGCCGCTCGCATCGCGCCAATCGACCATGAAGCGGTCGAGCCCGGTCGCGCGGAAAGCGCTTTCGAAACTGTCCGGCCGCGCAGGCGTCACCTGCTTGATCTCCATATCGCAGTTCCATGCGCTGGCCGCGGCAACCGTGCCGGTATCGGTGCCGAAGCCGACCAACACGGCCTCTTCGCCATGCGCCATCCGGCACAGCTCGCCGATATTGAATTCGCCCTGCCACCCCATCGCCGTCGCGGCCGCGTTGCCGATATGGCTGTTATGTGCCCAGACAATCGCCTTGGCGCCCTCGCCATGGTGCGCGAGCAACGCCTGGAGCGTACCGAACATGTGCCGATCGCGGAGATTCCAGCTCTCTGCCGAGCTGCGATACATCGCCCGATAATAACGCTCGGCGGCCCGCACGATGCGCGCATTCTGGACGGCATCGAACCATTGCTCGCCGTCCTGCGCGATATATTCGACGCGCCGATCGAGCAGGTCGCGCAATTGCGCGACCGCGCGCTCTTCGCAATCGCCTTTGCCGGCCTTCAACGCGGCACGGCCATAGTCGCTCGGCTCGTCTTGCCAAGGCGTCAGACAGCCATAGCGCCGCCGCGCTTCCGCCGCGGCGTCGGGGTCGACGGTGTCGAGATAGGTCAGCACCGCGTGGATCGAGTCGCTGAGCGAATAGATATCGAGCCCGCGGAACGACACGCGGTCGTCGGCGTCGCGCTCGGCATTGTGCCCGCGCAGCCAATCGGCGAATTCCAGCACTTCGATGTTGCGCCACATCCAGGTCGGGAAACGGATGAACGGCTCACCGCGGCGCGGACGGGCGGCCTGGTGGCGGACATAGTCATCGATCCGGGCGGCGTCCGGCCAGTCGGCTTCGACCGCGATGATCGAAAAGCCATGATGTTCGATCAGGTGCCGCGATATCGCCGCGCGTGCGCGATAGAATTCGGCCGTGCCGTGCGTGGCCTCTCCGAGAAGGACGATGCGCGCATCGCCGAACCGGTCGAACGAACGCCCGAAAGCCGCGCTGTCGGTTGGATACGGCAACGGCTCCGCGTGATGTCGGAGCAAGCCGACCAGATCATTGCGAGAGGGTTGCGGCATGTCGGCCATCTTCTGACAATGCGGTCCGCTATGCCGCTTGTCTGTCCGTAATGTTCCGCAACGTCGCTTCCCGCGTCAGCTGCCTTTCCACGGCGGGATCAGTCCACTTTCCATCCGGAGTTGGGTACCGATACGTGTGGGATATTGTCGCAATGGAGCCATCGGCCCTCGAAATCCGCCTAGGTGCCGGCCCGATCGATCTACTGGCTTCGTACGGGCTGGATGCCGGATCGTTTGGGTCGTGATCGACCCGAGCTGGCACTTCGCCCGCCGCGCATCCGTAACTCCACGCATATCGTGGCCCGCGCATGCATCATAGATCGATGCCGCCCCCTTGTGCGGAGACGGTAATGAAGAATATTCTGGTGCTCATCCACGACGATACGGGTCAGGAGGCGCGGCTTCAGGTCGCGCTCGATGTCACACGTATGCTCAATGGGCATCTCACCTGCCTCGACGTGGTAATCCCGCCGGCAGCGATGACCGACGATATGTTGGGCGGCACGGTTGGCGTAGTACTCCTGGCCGATGAAGTCAGCCGGGAAACATTGAACCGCACGCGTATCGAGGATCGGTTGTCGCACGAGGAAGTGTCGTGGGAATGGGCGGAAGCGACCGGCCGGATAGCACCCAGCCTGCGTGACGCCAGCCGCTTTGCCGACCTTATCGTCGTCAACCGGCAGCTTCACGACTTCCCGGTGCCCGACATGCGCGCCGTCGCCGCCGAGGTCATCGCCAGATCGCGCAAGCCGGTCCTCGCGGTGCCGGAGGACGCGCGCCGCCTCGATACCGAATGCGCCATGATCGCGTGGAACGGATCGACATCGGCGATGGCAGCCCTGCGCCAGGCGATACCGCTATTGGCGCGCAGCGAACGTGTACTCCTTGTCCAGGTCGAAGATGGTACCGAGGGATCGGCCGAAGCTGCTGCCAGCTATCTTTCGCGCTACGACATCCATGCACGGATCGAGCACATCGCGGCCTCGGCCAAAGGCGTGGGCCCGACATTGGTCGATCAAGCCGTGAGGCATCAAGCAGGTTATATCGTGGCGGGCGGCTTCGGGCGTGCGCGCCTGGCGGAGACGTTGTTCGGCGGTGTCACGCGCGAACTGCTGACCAACGCCCCCTGCCCGATCTTCATGGCGCATTGAGCAGCGAGGAGATGCAAAACGCGCGTTTGTCCCCTGGCGAGCGCTCACCATCCGGTTGTGCTCGCACACGCGGGGCGGAACGGCTTGGGCCGATCGATCGCTGCCGAATAATTCCATGGGTCGGGCAGGCCAATGAAGCAGGCGAGATGCTCGGGGGCGCGGGATATTCTTGTCAGGACACCCTGCATATACGGCCCCTAGACGGTGCTTAAGGCGTGATGATCACCTTCAGTGCGGCGGTATCGGCGGCGCGCCCGAACGTGTCATAGGCTTCGAGGACGTGGTCGAGCGTGAAGTGATGCGTGACCAGCCGCCCGGCGTCGAGCGTGCCCGCCGACACGGTCTTCAACAGCAATGGCGTTGTAACGGTATCGACCAGCCGCGTGGTGATCGCGATGTTACGCGACCACAGGCGCTCGAGGTGAAGATCGGCTTTCGCGCCGTGGACGCCGATATTGGCAATGACCCCACCTGGCGCGACCAGATCCTGGCATAGTTCGAACGTCGCAGGGACGCCGACCGCCTCGATCACCGTGTCGGCACCGCGGTTCTCGGTAAGCGCCATGACCGCCGCGATCGGATCGGTTGCCCCGCTGTCGATCACCGCCGTGGCACCGAACGACGAAGCGACTTGCAGTCGTCGCGGGTCGACGTCGATCATGATCACGCTCGCGGGAGAATAGAAGTGCGCGGTCAGCAACGCGGCGAGCCCGATCGGCCCGGCGCCGACGATCGCGACGCTGCTGCCCGGCGCTACCTTGCCGTTGAGCACGCCACATTCATATCCCGTCGGCAGGATGTCGCTGAGCATTACGAGCGCTTCCTCGTCGGCACCGGCGGGAATGTGGTGCAGGCTGGTGTCGGCGTGCGGGATACGGACATATTCCGCCTGGGTACCGTCGATGAGGTTGCCGAGAATCCAGCCGCCGGTCTCGCAATGCGAATACATCCCACGGCGGCAATAGGAACAGCGACCGCAGGCAGTGATGCAGGAGATCAGGACATGGTCGCCACGGTTGAACGAGGATACGCCCGCTCCCACCGTTTCGATCACGCCGACCCCTTCGTGGCCCAGGATCCGGCCCGGTTGGCAAGTCGGCACATCGCCCTTGAGGATATGAAGGTCGGTGCCGCAGATGGTCGTGTGCAGAATGCGCACGATCGCGTCGCCGGGATGCTCGACCTCGGGCATCGGTCGCTCCTCGAGCCGCTTGTCGCCGGCGCCGTGATAAACCAGTGCTTTCATCGCGATGTTCTCCGATCGCTCGCCGCCCGACCGGGCAATGTCGCGGCAATGGCGGTTCGGCGCGCGTGGGAACATTGGTAGTTTTACCAAGGACCTCCGGGCCGCTCAGCGATCGCGCGTGCCTGCACTCGCGATATAGAAGTCAGATCGGCCTGCCTTGTCCTATCCCTCGGCGAAGCTTGGGGTCATCGCGAAACAGGTCCAGCCGGCATCGCCGTCCGGACCAATCGAGCGCACGACCCAGCTGTTGCAATCCAATAACGGCCGCATGGTATGCGAGCGCTGATCGGCCGCAAGGGTGACGGCCGGCGGCGGGCCGGGATGCCATCGCGCCTTCAGGATCCGGGTACCGACATTGTCGGGCCCGCCGGGAGCGTCGATCGCGACCGTCCATCCCCGCTCGCGCTGCAAGCCGAGCATCGCGCGGATCGCGGCGATCACGAAGAAGCGGGCACCCACCGCGGCGGCAACCGGATTTCCCGGCAATCCGAAATACAGGCAGCCATTGGGCAAGCTGGCGAAGAGCACCGGCTTGCCCGGGCGCATCGCCACGCCGCGGAAATGGATTGTCGCGCCCAGCGCCTGTAGCGCGGCGGGCACCTGGTCATGATCGCCGACCGAGATCCCGCCGGTCGAGACGATCAGGTCCGGCGCGGCGGCCAAGGCCTGCTCGATGCTCGTCACCAACGCGCCGCGGTCGTCTGGTGCTGGTGTGACAAGCTGCGGGCCAAGGCCGGCCTGCCGCATCATCGCGGCGATCATCGGTCCGTTCGAATCGTGGACGAAATACTCGCCCTCTCCCCTCGCCCGCCGCAATTCGTCGCCCGTGGTCAGCACGACGACGCGCGGCAACCGGATCGCATCGATCTCGGGAACGCCGAAACAGCATAACGCTCCGATGACTTCAGGTGTTACCAACTTGCCGCGCACGGCCACGAGATCGCCTTGCCGCGCATCTTCGCCCCGGCGGCGGATGTTACGTCCGAGACCGACGGGCTCGGTCAGCAAAATCGCCGGCCCGTCGCGAACGACGCGCTCTTTGGCGACCACGGCGTCGAATGGCGGGATTATCGGCGCCCCGGTGCTGATCGCGCAGGCACCGGGCGCTGAGGCCAGGCTTGCCGCCGCGCCGGCCCGGCTTTCCCCGACCACGTCCAGGCGAACCGGGCTTTCAAGCGACGCATTGATGGCTTCGCCGGCCACGACTGCGTATCCGTCCATCGCCGAACAATCGAACCGCGGATAGTCCGCTTGAGCGACCACATCGGCGCCGATGATACGGCCGAGCGCCGCATCGATTGCCACGGGTTCGATCGGCATTCGGAGAGCGACAGTCTCGATGCAGGTAAGCGCGGCCGGAAAATCGATGCGATTCATCGTCCTGCCATAGCACGCAGCTCGGCCAGATCGTCGGGCCGATTGACGTTCGGGATGGCCGGCCAGCCTTTGAGCGCCTCGGCGCCGATCGCCTTCGCCCAAGCCCTGACGGCGAGGTCCCCGCCGCCGCCGAGATAGTCGCTGAGTCTGTCCGCTAACGCGCTGGGCCATAGCCCGATCACCGGCGTGCCGGCGACGAAGCTCGCAACACGGCGCCCGGCGAGATCGGCGAGCAGGCCAGCGGGGAGTGACGGCGTATCGCAGGGGAGCGTGAGCACCGCATCAAAATGGCGATCCCGGGCGTGACGCAACGCACCGCACAATCCGCCGAGCGGGCCGAGCCCGGCCGCCGGCCAGTCGGCTATCGAGACATAGCTCGCGCTGTCGCGCCCGACGACGGCGACGTCATCGGTCACCGTCCGCAATGCCTGGGCCGCGTGGTCGAGCAAGGCCACTCCATCGAGCGTCGCGAGCGCCTTGTCGCGGCCGAACCGGCGCGCCTGCCCACCGGCGAGGACGATGCCGAGCAGCCGGGTCACGGTGCCCGCTCGAGCAGCGCATCGCTGCGCGCCAGAACGACGAGCCGAAGCCCCGCCTGGGCCGCGCGTGCCATGGCTAGCTCGGTCGGTGCCGAGATCGTCACCAGCATCGGACATTGCGCGAGGACCGCTTTTTCCACCAGTTCATAGGAGCAGCGCGACGATAACAAGGCGAACCCGCCATCCCAGGTTCGGCCGGATCGCGCCATCGCGCCGATCAGCTTGTCGAAGGCATTGTGGCGGCCGACATCCTCGCGGACCTCGATCACGGCACCGTCCGCGTCGCACAAGGCGGCGGCATGTACCGCGCCGGTCTGTTCATGGAGCGGCTGGCGGGCACGCAGCTCGGCCAGCGCGGCGAATATCTGGTCCGGGGCGGCGCGCGACACCGTTTCGACCCTGGGCAGCGGCCGGATCGCCTGTTCGAGATTTTCGATGCCGCAAAGCCCGCAGGACGATTCCGACACGCGGTGTCGCGCCCGTTCGACCAACGCCTCGGCGCGCGACGGCACGAGCGATGCGCGGACCACGTCGCCACTGGGCGTCGCATGCACGTCGATCGCCTCGATCTGGCTGGCATGGTCGATCAGCCGCTCGCTCAGCGCGAACCCGACGGCGAAATCCTCGATATCGAGCGGCGTCGCCATCATCACGGCATAGCCGATGCCGTTAAACTCGATCGCCAGCGGGCGCTCGACCGCCACAGCCCGCTCGACCTCATCGACGGCCGAACCGTCGGCGGCATGGCGGCGAAAGCGCATGGCAGAAACGCCGGCGGTGCGAAAACGGTCGGGCGACGTTTCGGTCAATCGGCCCGTTCCGCATTCTCGCGGAGCAGCCTAACCGCACCCCTGGCGGTATCGCTCAGATGCTCGCCGCCGCGATCGAGATAGCCCAAGATCGCCTCGCGCATCCGGGGATCCCAGAACTGGCGGATATGATCCCGGGTCGCGGCCACCGGGCGGTCGGGACATTGGCTGGCGAGCTCGCGCGCGATCTGATTGGCCATATAGACGAGATGGTCGGTGGTCGACATCGCCCGCGCCTCACTCGGCCGCTTCGTGAAGGATGCGGCGCGAGCGCTCTGCCTGCGCCTGATAGCTCTGCTGCCAGTCGCTCGGCCCGTTTGATATCGCGACCTGGACGGCGGTGACCTTATATTCGGGGCAATTGGTCGCCCAGTCCGAATAGTCGGTGGTGATGACGTTGGCCTGGGTCGCGGGGTGGTGGAAGGTCGTATAGACCACGCCCGGCGCCACGCGCTCGGTGATCAGGGCACGCAAGGTCGTCTCCCCCGCCCGGCTGCGCAGGCTGACCCAGTCGCCGTCGCGGATGCCACGATTCTCGGCGTCGTGCGGATGGATTTCGAGCCGGTCCTCCGGGTGCCAGACGACATTGTCGGTGCGCCGCGTCTGGGCGCCGACATTGTACTGGCTGAGGATGCGCCCGGTGGTTAGCAGCAGCGGGAAACGCGGCCCGGTCTTCTCGTCGGTGGGGATATAATCGGTGACGACGAAATGCCCCTTGCCGCGCACGAAATGGTCGACATGCATGGTCGGCGTACCTTCGGGCGCAGCCTCGTTCGCCGGCCATTGCATCGACCCCAGGCGGTCGAGTGCGTCATAGCTCACCGTGGCGAAGGTCGGCGTCAAAGCGGCGATCTCGTCCATGATCTCGGCCGGATGGGTATAGCTCCATTCGAGCCCGATCGCACTCGCGACGAGCTGGACGATTTCCCAATCGGCATAACCGTTGAGCGGCTCCATCACCTTGCGCACGCGCTGGATCCGGCGTTCGGCATTGGTGAAGGTGCCGTCCTTTTCGAGAAAGGTCGAGCCGGGCAGGAAGACGTGGGCGTAATTGGCGGTTTCGTTGAGGAACAGGTCCTGCACCACCACGCATTCCATCGCGGCGAGCCCTGCCGCGACATGATGCGTGTTCGGATCCGACTGCAGAATGTCCTCGCCCTGGACGAACAGCGCCTTGAAGGTTCCGTCGGTCGCGGCGTCGAGCATATTGGGGATGCGCAGACCCGGCTCGGCGTCGAGCGTGACGCCCCAGGCACGTTCGAATATCGCGCGCGTCGCGGGATCGGAAACGTGGCGATAGCCCGAATATTCGTGCGGAAAGCTGCCCATGTCGCATGAGCCCTGGACGTTGTTCTGGCCACGCAGCGGGTTCACGCCGACGCCTTCGCGACCGATATTGCCGGTCGCCATCGCCAGATTGGCAATCGCCATGACGGTCGACGACCCCTGGCTATGCTCAGTCACCCCCAGGCCATAATAGATCGCACCGTTGCCGCCGGTTGCGAACAGCCGCCCGGCGGCGCGCAGGTCTGCGGCCGGTACGCCGGTCAACGTCTCGGTCGCTTCGGGCGAGCGCTCGGGCTGTGCAACGAATGCCGCCCAATCCTCGAACTCGCTCCAGTCGCACCGCTCGCGTACAAAGGCCTCGTCGACCAGTCCCTCGGTCACGACGACATGTGCGATCGCAGTCAGCACCGCGACGTTGGTGCCGGGACGCAACGGAAGATGATACGCCGCGTCGATATGCGGTGTGTGGACGAGATCGATGCGCCGCGGGTCGATCACGATCAGCTTCGCGCCCTCACGTAACCGCTGCTTCATCCGGCTGGCAAACACCGGATGGCCGTCGGTCGGGTTGGCGCCGATCACCATTATGACATCGGCATGCGCGACGCTGTCGAAATCCTGCGTCCCAGCCGAGGTTCCGAAGGTCGTCTTGAGGCCATAACCGGTCGGAGAGTGGCAGACGCGCGCGCAGGTATCGACATTGTTGTTGCCGAACCCCTGGCGGATCAGCTTCTGGACCAGGAACGTCTCTTCATTGGTGCAGCGGCTGGAGGTAATGCCCCCGACGCTGTCCTTGCCGTATTTGGCCTGGACGCGGCGGAATTCACTCGCCGTATGAGCGATCGCTTCGTCCCAAGATACCTCGCGCCAAGGCTCGTCGACCGCGGCGCGGATCATCGGGTTCACGATGCGGTCGCGGTGATTGGCGTAACCCCAGGCGAACCGCCCCTTGACGCAGCTATGCCCGCGATTGGCCTTGCCGTCCTTCCACGGCACCATGCGGACCAGCTGCTCGCCGCGCATTTCCGCCCGGAAGGTGCAACCGACCCCGCAATAGGCGCACGTCGTGACGACCGCCTTGTCAGGCGTTCCCGTAGCAATCACCGACTTCTCGATCAGTGCGGAAGTGGGGCAAGCCTGCACGCAAGCGCCGCACGACACACATTCGGACGCCAGGAATCCGTCGTCCTGGCTGGCGGCGACCTTTGAGCCGAACCCGCTGCCCTCGATCGTCAGGGCGAACGTCCCCTGGATTTCGTCGCAGGCACGCACGCAGCGCGAGCAAACAATGCATTTGGCAGGATCGAAGGTGAAATACGGGTTGCTCTCGTCCTTGTCGGCGGTGAGGTGATTGCTCCCTTCATAGCCATAGCGGACGTCGCGCAGGCCGACCGCGCCGGCCTGATCCTGCAATTCGCAATCGCCATTGGCCGAGCAGGTGAGGCAATCGAGCGGATGATCGGAGATGTAGAGCTCCATCACCCCGCGCCGCAGTTTGGCCAGCCGATCGGTCTGCGTCCGCACGATCATGCCCTCGGCGACCGGTGTGGTGCACGATGCCGGATAGCCGGTTCGGCCGTCGATCTCGACCAGGCAGAGCCGGCACGAGCCAAACGCCTCGAGCGTATCGGTCGCGCACAATTTCGGAACATCGGTGCCGACCAATGCCGCGGCGCGCATGATCGACGTCCCCTCGGGCACGACCACGTCCTGCCCGTCAATCCTCAGCGTCACCATCGCCGGCGCTGCCGCTGCTATCGCCTTGGTACCGAGATCGCGCTCGCCGATCCATGCCATGGTCGTTACTCCGCCGCCGCCGAGGAAATAGGCGCAGCCGCCGCGCCGAAATCCTGCGGAAAATGGTCGAGCGCGCTCAACACCGGATAGGGCGTGAACCCGCCAAGCGCGCACAGCGATCCGAACTTCATCGTATCGCACAAATCGCGCAGTAACTCGATCTCCTGCCCGGCGGACCGTGTCCCACGGGCAGCATTCCGCATCTGGGGAAGCCGTTCGACCGCGTCGGTAGCACGGCATTCGCCGGCGATGAGGCGATCGATCAGCTCGACTCCGCGCGTCGATCCGATCCGGCAGGGCGTGCATTTGCCGCAGCTCTCATGCGAGCAGAATTCCATGGCGAAGCGCGCCATGTGTGCCATGTCGACAGTGTCGTCGAACACCGTGATGCCGGCATGGCCGATCAGCCCGCCGGCGGCGGCGAACGCTTCATAGTCGAACGGCAAATCGAACATCGGCGGCGGGAAATAGGCGCCGAGCGGGCCGCCGACCTGCACCGCTTTGACCGGGCGGCCGCTTTCGGTGCCGCCGCCAATGTCCATCACCAATTCGCCTAGCGTGATGCCGAAGCCCACTTCGAACAACCCGCCATTCCTGACATTTCCGGCCAGCTGCACCGGCATGGTCCCGCGCGACCGGCCGAACCCGATCGCCGCATAGGCCTCGCCGCCTTCGCTCAGGATGAACGGCACCGCCGCCAGACTCAGCACATTGTTGATCACCGTCGGTCGACCGAACAGCCCAACGACCGCGGGCAGAGGCGGCTTGGCCCGCACCTCGCCACGTTTGCCCTCGATCGAGTCGAGCATGGCGGTTTCCTCGCCACAGACATAGGCTCCGGCCCCGACCCTGACTTCCAGCACGAACGGCGCGACGATAGACGCCGCGCGCGCGATCGCCTCGCGCATCGTGCGGATGGCGAACGGATATTCGGAACGGATATAGATGTAGCCGCGCTCGGCCCCGACCGCATGGCCGGCGATCGCCATGCCTTCGATCAGGCAGAACGGATCGCCTTCCATCAACAGACGATCGGCGAAGGTCCCGCTGTCGCCCTCATCGGCATTGCAGACGATATATTTGGTCGAGCCCGACGCGTCGTGGACGGTCTGCCATTTGATTCCGGTCGGAAAGCCGGCGCCCCCGCGCCCGCGCAGACCGCTCCCCTTGACCGCATCGATCGCGGCCTGTGGCGGCATTGCGCGTGCCGCCGCCAGTCCGCGCCAGCCGCCATGCGCTCCATAATCGCCCAGGCTCAACGGATCGATCACGCCGCAGCGGGCGAACGTGAACCGCTGCTGCCGCGCGAAGAACGGCATGGCGCCCACGTCGCCGAGCCGCGCGGGATGGCTGCCGTCGAGCACCAGGGCTGCGTCGGCCGCCGCGACCGGCCCGAATCCGACCCTGCCCTCGGGCATCTCCACCTCGACCAGCGGCTCGAGCCGAAACAGCCCGCGGCTGCCAGTCCGCACGACATCGGCGCCGGCATTCGCGAGAGCCTCGGCCACGGCGTCGGCGCCGAGCGCCACCGCCGCCATGTCCTGGCTGACATAGACGCGCGTCATCGCATCAAGTCTCCAAGCAGGCGATCGAGCGTCGCGGGATCGATCCGCGATACCAGGACGTCGTCGATCATCGCATTGGGACCGGTCGCGCACAGACCCAGGCAATAGACGGCGTCGAGCGTCACTCGTCCATCCACGCTGGTCTCGCCCATCCGCAGGCCCAACCGTTCGGTGACGGTACGCTCGACCGCGGCGGCGCCGCGCGCCTGGCAACTCTCCGCACGACACAACCGCACCCGATGCCGGCCAAGAGGCCGGCGACGGAAATCGTGGTAGAAGGTGACTACGCCGTGGACATCGGCGCGACTGAGGTTGAGCGCCGATGCGACCGGCGGCACCATCAGGTCGTCGATATAGCCGAATTCTTCCTGCAGCGCGTGGAGCATCGGCAACAGCACGGTCTGTTCACCGCCCATATCTTGGACCAACCGCGCAACGGCCGCGGCATAATCGTCCGCACGGGTCGCATCGCCAACGATCGACCGGTCGTTCCGTGTCGCATTCACCGGGAGATTAGGAGCCCGAGCCGGCGCCAAGTCAAATCGACAATCCTTGATTTCAATAGAAAAACCCTATCACAACAAGGCGGCCAGCGATCGGGCAGTTGCGAGCGCGGCACTCGCCAACGGGCCGATCGGTGCGCGGTCGAGCACGATCAGCCCGATGTGGCTCGGCGGAAGCGGGTCGTCGAACGGAACGATCCTGGCCCAACCGCCGCTGGGAACGATTTCGGCATAGGTATCCGGAACGATCGTCGCGAACGGCCCGGCCTCGACCATTGCCAGCAAAGCGACATAGCTGTCCGCGGTCGCCATCGGTCGCACGGCCAGCCCTTTACGCGAAAGATGGTCGTCGAGGATGCGCCGATTCTGCATGCCTTCGTGCAGCAGGCAGAGCGGGAAGGACAATGCCGTCTTCCAATCGATCGCGGCGCAATCGTCGAGCGCATCGCGGTGGCACAGGAACATCGCCCTTTCCGCATAAAGCGGCGCCGCGAGTACCGAAGTCGGCGGTTCATGATCGAGATAGGTGATTCCGGCATCGAGCTCGAATGCGGCAAGACCGCGCTCGATCTCTCGCGACGTCAGCGATCGCACAGTCGGTACCAAATTCGGATGGGTTGCCGCGAGCGCGCGCGCGAATTGCCCGACCACCGGCATCGCCGCCGGAATGACGCCGAGGCGCAGCGTGCCGGTCAGCGGTCCGTGGGCCAGCTCGGCGGCGTGCTCCAGTCCTTCGATCATCGCGATAGCCTGTTGCGCCCAGGGTAGCGCCGCGCGCCCTTCGTCGGTCAGCCCGGTAAAGCGCCGATCGCGCTGGATCAGCCGTCGACCGAGCTGTTCCTCCAGCGCGGAAATGCCTGCCGACAAGGTCGGTTGCGACACGTTGCATGCCGCCGCCGCCCGGGCGAAATGCCGTTCGCGCGCGACCGCCACGAAATATTCGAGCAACCTGAGGTTCACGGCATACCGATTTACCTCGCCGCGCTAGGTGTCAACCGGCGGCGCCCGCTGCGGACCCCGGCGGCTCTGCTACAATGGCCCAAACACGCGGTGGAAAAGACGAGCCAGAAGGGACGATCCCGGCGGCGGCGGGCGATGAGCATCCCGCGGGTCAGTTTCGCCCGATACCGCGCCGCCGGTCCCGTTCGGCGATCTCAGGCTGTCCAGATAGCGCTGGCTCGCCGGTTCGAACGCTGCCTCGATGCCGCGGCGGATGTCGATCAGCGGGTAGCTGAGCGCAGCTGTATCGCCGAACCGATAGGTCTCGGCGGGAAAATCGATCAGCACGGTCAATATCCCGCCCTGATCGTAACGGCGCAAGTCGAGCCGCAGCCCGCTGCTGCCGACCCACGCTGCGAGCGCATCCCAACTTGTTCCCCAGAGGTCGAGTATGACGCGCCCAGTCGCGACCTCCGTCAAGCGCGGGGCGTGAGTCCATAGCGACGGGCTCCATTCGCCGATCAAAAGCTCCAGTTTGATCGTCTGGTCGGGCGATAATCGCGTGTCGCAGGTGGGCGGTGGCCGGCTGTCGTCCCGAGACGACGGCGTCCAAGGTCCGGAAACGTCTTGCGGCATGGAGTTAGCGGCTAGCCGGCTGCGGAGCAGCCGACGGCGCGGCGCCGGAGGCCGTAGGGAGCCGTCCGGTAGAAATGGCCACGCCGAACATCCGCCACTCGCCTTCGGTCCATTGATACAGCATTTCGAAATCGAGCGCCGTCGGGCGCAGCGGAAAGCTGCCCTGGACCTGCAGCAAGCCCGGCTGGATCAGCCGAGGCGGAGCGCGAAACACCGGCGTCACCAACAATGTCCGCGTCAGGTCGATCCTGTCCGCGCGCAAACGCGTGAAAATGGCCGTCAGCCTGGTCGTATCGTTGGCCGCTTGGAATGCCGGTGAGGCGTTATCGCGCAATACCGAATAATTACCGGACGCGACCGCTCCCTGAACAGTCACCATCGTGGTCCACACCATGCGGTCGATGTCGGCGATCGCCGGCATCGGTGTTGCAGAGGGCGCCGGCGAGGGATCTTTTTGCGCCGCCGCATTGCCCGAAAGGGCCATACATATGGTGGCCGCCAGCAGCGCCGGAATGCTACGGTGACGGTGAATAGGCATGATCGCTGTCCCGAAATAGTAAGAAGAGGGAGGACCGGTCGGCGCATCCGGGTAAGAAGCGTCGCCCGGCCCTCCGGCGCGGAAGGCTGGCAGAGGGGGCGCCGGCCTACCGCGAACTACAGGCCGAAGCTGATACCCACGCGCCCGCCGGTCGACCCACGGGCGGTCGATCCCGCAACACCGGCGCTGATATAGACGCGCCGACTGACCCGCCCGACGACTGCGCCAGAAAAGCCCTGCTCGCCACGGTACGTCGCCAGGTTGAACGAGAAGGACAGCTTGCTGTCGGGAACGATCACTGCCCCGCCGAGCGCCATGGCGGCGGCAATACCGCCATTGGCGGCCTTGACGCTGACGTTGAGGCTCGCGACCTGACCCGCGAGCGACGAGGTGAGCGTTTCCAGGCTCGAAAGGCGGCCGTTCTGCACCGTATCCAGCGCCTGGATCGCGGTGATCTGTCCTGCCTGGGTGTTCGATGCGGTCTGCAGCGAGCCGATATTGGCCGATTGGACGGTATCGAGCGCCTGGATCGACGAGATCTGCCCCGCCTGGGTGGTCGACGCGGTTTGCAGGGAAGCGATATCCGCCGACTGCGCGGTATCGAGCAACTGGATCGACGCAATGCTGGCATCCTGGGCAGCGTTGACGCCTTCGATCGACGTCAGACGCCCGTCCTGTACAGCTTGTCCCGCAATGATCCCGGAGATCGTCGTGGTGTCGCGCCCCAGCGTTCCGTTGCCGTCGACAGTGACCAGCGAAACCGATCCGGTTTGCGCCAACGTGCTCGCCGCGATGTCGCCGATGCTGACCGAACTGCCGTTGCCGCCAAGGCGGATTTCGCCTGCCCTGGTCGCGTTCGCACCGGCGCCCAGCGCGACAGATTTGTCGAACAACGCATTAGTGTTTTCGCCTAGCGCGATCGCGCTGGCACCGGTCGCCTTGGCGCTATTTCCAACCGCGATCGCCGACTGGCCGTTAGCATCTGAGAATTGGCCCAGCGCGACTGCCGCATCACCGTTCGCGGTATTGTTCGCGCCGATCGCGACGGCGCCAGTGCCGATCGCGAAATTGGGGTCGCCGATCGCGACCGCTCCGGCGCCATTGGCATGATTGCCGAGCCCGATCGACACGGCAGCACCGCCGGATGCCTCGGCACCATTGCCGATCGCGACCGAATTGTCGGTCATGGCCGCCGCGTCCTTGCCGCCGGCAAACGAGCCGAAGCCGGTCGCGATAGCCCCTGTTCCAAAGGCCGAGGAATTAGCTCCGATGGCCTTTGCACTTAATCCCGCCGCCGTGGCCGCATCCGCCGTCGCCTTGGCGCCAGTGCCAAAGGCTGAGGCATTTTGCCCGCTGGCATCGGTGGCACGGCCGATCGCGGTACCGTTCAAGCCGCCGGCGCTCGAATTCTGCCCGACCGCCAGGCCATAGTCCCCCGCCGCAGTCGCTCCCGCGCCGAACGCGCTTGCCTGATAGCCCGAGGCAGTAGAGAAATAGCCGATCGCAATAGCGTAATCGGCCGTCGCGATTGCCGAATGGCCGAACGCATTGGCATCCTGTCCCGTCGCATAGGAATTGTTACCCACGGCTAGGCTGTCGATACCGAAAGATTGAGCATTCCGGCCGATACTGACCGAGCCCGCCGCGGTGCTGGTCGCCTGGAAGCCTATCGCCAAGGACGTATTGCCGGACGACACTGCATTCGGTCCCAAGGCCGTCGCATATTGTCCTGAGGCCGTCGAGCTATCGCCTAACGCAATGGCCGATGTGTCGGTCGCCTGGGCGTCTACGCCGAATGCGGAGGAGCGAGTTCCGGTCGCCATTGCAGTAGTTCCAAATGCAGAGGCGGAGGTGCCAGCCACCGCTTGGCGACCGAAAACGGAGCCATCCTGTCCGGTCGAGGTCGCAAGGAATCCAAAGGCTGAAGCCCCGAAGAAGTTTGCTTTGGCGCCAACACCCACAGCGGTACCGTCGTCGCCGAACGCCTGTGCGAAGCTGCCTACTGCGACGGCCTGATCGCCGGTCGCAGTCGAATCCGAGCCGACCGCCGTGCTGGAATCCCCGGTGGCAACCGCCGTGTCGCCAATGGCAGTGCCGCCGGTTCCGGTGGCGTTCGAATTGTTGCCGCACTTGAGGCCGCTGGTCGGCACCACAACGCACTGCGCCGATGCCGGGGCAGCGATGGCGATCGCGACGGCACTCGCGCCGCCGGCGGCGAGAAGTTTGATGATCTTGTGCTTCGTCATGTTCTATCCCCATTTCGCGAATGATTTCGCAGCCATGGGTGAGCCTTACCGACTGGGCCCACCCGATGATGGGGTGCCAACTAGTCGCGTGATCGGAGCCCCAATATACCGCATTCGCGGTAGCCCGGGGTCGAATTAGAGCTTGAGTGAGCCGCATTACTGTGCGGTTATGCCTTGATCGCGCAGGGGTGTTTGACGTTCTTCGAAACGGCGACGGCGACGATCCAGGCGGGAGCTACAAGATGGGCTTTTCTTTTGGCGACCCACCGCCGCGTTGGGCCGATCGCTCGCGATTCACGCAGCGGCGCGCAATCCGCAATGCCGCCAGGGGCCCCGCGATCGCGCCCGATCAACAAGCGCTGAAGTTGCCGAGCCGCTATCCAGCCCAAGACATTCGGTGAGCCTGATGCAACCGATTTCCCCGGACCGCGCCGGTCGCGTCCCTGATGAGCCCGCCAAGGAAGATCAGAGCCGTGGGACCGTGGACTCGACCGACGAGCTCGAGATGATCCGCGTGGCGATCATCGAGGACGATCCTGCGACGATCGACCTGCTACGATCGGCAATCGAGCCGGCCGAAAATATCGAAATCGCGGCGGTGGCGCGCAACGTCATGACCGGCGTGAAGTTGATCGCCGCGGGCGGATACGATGTGCTGTTGTGCGACCTGGGGCTGCCCGACGGTAGTGGCATCGCGCTGATACGCGAGTCCGCCATCCGATATCCGGCGGCCGACGTCATCGTCATCACGATCTTCGCCGACCAAGCCAAGGTGCTCGACAGCATCAAGGCGGGTGCGCGCGGCTATCTGCTGAAGGACGAACAATTCGCGGATTGCGTCGAAGGCATTCGCGAAATCCGCCGGGGCGGGTCGCCAATCAGTCCGATTATCGCCCGCCAGTTGCTGCTTCAGATCCATCCGGCGAGCAGGGCTATTATCGCTCCGCTGAAGGAGGGGTTGTCGCCACGCGAACTGGAAATCCTCAACCTGCTCGCACGCGGCTTCAGCAACATCGAGATCGGCGAACTGATCTCGATTTCGAAGCTGACCGTCGGCACGCACGTCAAGAACATTTATCGCAAGCTCGAGGTCAATTCGCGATCGGAAGCCGTGTTCGAAGCATCGAGCCGCGGCATCATGAATGCGCATTGACGCGGTAGGGCGGCGTTACCGGGTGACCCCGATCATCGCGTCCATCGCCGCGCTGGTGCTGCTCGTCACCCTTGTCCTGTGCTGGTCGGGCCGGGACGGGCCCGCTGCGGCCGAGACTGAAGTGGCGCTCGATTATGGCGCGGTCGATTTCAGTTTTTCGGATGCGGCAACTATTCCGATCGGCGGCTGGCAGCCGGGCAAGCTGCCGGATTTCCGTTTATTGAGCGCGGCCAAGGCGCGAGGCAGCGATCCCCCGCACGTATGGGTGCGCGCGCGATTTGACCGCTCGATTTTCGGCGAACGGCCGCTGGCGCTCCACACCGAAATGGTGCGCGACAGCTACACGGTCTATCTCAACGGCACCGAACTATACCGCTCGCGCGCCGACCCCGGCGACCAGTCGTTCAGCTGGAATCGCCCGCTCTACGTGCCGCTGCCGCCTGCGATGCTGCGCCCCGGCGGCAATGAGATCGTCTTTCGGGTCGAGACGCTCGCTCCCAATCTGCTCGGCCTTGGGGCGCTGCATATCGGCCCCGATCGCGTCGTGCGGGCCGGCTTCAACAGCCAGTTGTTCTTCAGCAGTATCGCGCCGCAGATCGTGTCGGGCTATTTGTTGATCCTGACGATCGGCGCGCTGTCGTTCTGGGTGAAGCGGCCGAAGGATAACATCTATGGTTGGCTGGCGCTTGTCGGCCTCGTGTGGCTGTTCCGGAATCTTCAATATTTCGTCCAGGAACCGCCGATCGAGCGGGTGTTGTTCTGGACCGCGTCGACCGACGCGATATTCGTGCTGATGGCCGCCGTTTTCGGATTCGCGGCAGCCTATTTCGCGCTGCCCCGTGCCCGGCTGATACAGGGCGCGGTTTTTGCAATGTGCGCGGTGGAAATCTTCGTCCGCCACCAATTGGTGGCCGCGGGTCGCAGCGAGTTGCCGAGCTTCCTGCTGACCGTCCCGATGACGGCGACGATGATCGTCCTGCTGGCCTGGGCATGCGTCAAGAAGCCAACCTCGCAACATTGGACGATGTTCGGCGCGATCCTCCTGTCACTCGCCTTCTCTTTCCACGACATGCTGTTTTCGTTCAAAGTCTCGCGGGGCGCCGGGCTATTTCTCCAGCCCTTTGGCGGACTCGCGATCTTCGCGGCGTTCGACGTGGCGCTGACATCGCGATTGCAGACTGCCCTGGTCGACGTTGAAGACGTCAACCTGAAGCTCGAAGCCCGCGTCGCCGAAATCACCGCGAGCCTGGCCGAAAGCGAAGATGCGCGCGCTAAACTGCAGGTCGCGCACGCCGTTGATGGCGAACGCGAACGAATGATGCGTGAAATCCACGACGGGATCGGGTCCAGCCTGCTCACCGCGCTCGCCCACGCCAAGCATCGCAACGAATCGCCCGAAACGATCGCGACGCTGAAGCGCTCGATTACCGACCTGCGCATCGGCGTCGATTCGCTCGAGCCGATCGGCGGCGACGTCGTGGCGCTGCTCGCCAATTTGCGGCACCGGATGGAACGCGAGCTGAAAGGCGCAGGACTGGCGTTCGTGTGGAAGGTCGAGGCGGCGCCACCCCTGCCCTGGCTCGACCCGGTCGGCGCGCTGCACATTCTGCGCATCCTGCAGGAAACGATCGGCAACAGCCTGCGCCATTCGGAAGGGGCGACGATCGAGGTCCGCTGTGCACCGTCGAGACGGGACGGGGCCGCTGGCGTTCTGATCGAGATCGCGGACAACGGCGTCGGCTTCGATCCCGCCAGCACCTCGCGCGGCAAAGGCCTTGCCAACATGGCTGCGCGTGCGGAAGCGCTGAACGCGAGCTTATCCTACACCAGCGCGGTCGGAGGAACGACGATATCAATCTGGTTGCCGTTAGAGCGAGCTCCGGCAGAGATCGGCGAGCCGGCGTCCTGACCTCTCAGCTCGGCATCGGCGCTGCGGGGCTTCCCCGAACCTGATCGGCAGCTATACCGACCGGCAATGAAGACGCTTGTCGATCCGTCCAATGCGCTTGCGCAAGGACTCGCCGCAATCCGCAGCCAGTTCAAGGTTCCCGCCGCTTTCCCCCCGGACGTGCTCGCCGCCGCCGAAGCAGCCGCAAAGCGTGCGCCGACCGAGCATGTCGATCGCACCGACCTTTCATTCGTCACGCTCGACCCGGCGACCTCGACCGATCTCGACCAGGCTTTCGCGATCGAGGCGGCCGGGAACGACCTGTTGCTGCGCTATGCGATCGCCGACGTGGCGTGGTTCGTCGACGACGGGGGCGCGATCGACGTCGAGGCATGGACGCGCGGCACGACGCTCTATCTACCCGACGGCAAGGCGGGATTATATCCGCCGGTGTTGGCCGAAGGCGCCGCGAGCCTGCTTCCCGACGGGCCGCGCCCTGCGGTCATCTTCATCGTCCGGGTCGCACCCGACGGATCGGTCAAGCTCGATGGCGCCGAGCGCGCGGTGATCCGCAACCGCGCCAAGCTCGCATATGACAGTGTCCGCGACAGCGACCTGCCGCCCGACTTTGCCGAACTCGCGCGGCGTATCACCGCGGCGGAAGATGCGCGCGGCGCCTCACGCGTCGATCCGCCCGAACAGGAAGTCGACCGGCAAGCCGATGGCAGTTTCGAGCTGCAATTCCGCCCCCGTCTGGAGGCCGAGGATCGTAACGCGGCGCTGTCGTTGGCGACCAATCTGGCGGTGGCCGACGCATTGCAGGCGCATCACACCGGGCTTTTCCGCGTGATGCCCGCGCCCGACGCGCATGCGGTCGGCCGGTTGCGCAATACCGCCCGCGCCTTCGGCCTGTCCTGGCCCGCCGATGTTTCGCTCGAATGTTACGAGAACGGGCTGAACGCCAACGATCCGCGCCAGGCCGCCTTCATGCTGGCGATCCGGCGCGCGGGCGGCGGGGCAGCTTATCAGCCCTATCGCGACGGCGTCGTGCCTTGGCACGCACCGATGGCGGCGACCTATGCCCATGCGACTGCGCCGCTTCGCCGGCTGGCTGACCGGTATGTCGTGCGTGCCGCGCTCGCCGTCGCCAACGGCCAGCCGGTTCCGGAGGTCGTTGCGCAAGCCTTCGAGAAACTGCCGCCGGTGATGGCGCATGCCGACGCGACCGGCGGCCAGATCGACCGTGCGGTGATCGATCTCGCCGAGGCGGCGGCGCTCAAGGACCATGTCGGCCAGATATTCGGCGCGGTCGTGACCGATCTCGACCAGAAAGGGGCGCGAATCCAGTTGAGCGACTTGCCCGTCGTCGCGCGGGTCGATGCCCATGGCGTCGAGCCGGGCGACACCGTCCGCGTCCGCCTGACCGGCGCGGACCCAAACCGCCGCGCGATTACCTTCGTCCGGATCAACTGACCCTAACAGGGCTTTGCCTGCCTAAAGAAAGCCGAGCGGTGACCCGGGACGCTGGGTCCCTATGTAGGCGTCCGACAAATAGTGCATTTCCGGCGCACGCGATTAACGTGCGCCCTCGAAAGGTGTTTCGACGCATGGCGACCCGGCCGCTGGCCTCTACCGACGACCTGATCCAGCCTGCGACGCTGACGCACCTCGAGCGGCTGGAAGCGGAGAGCATCCATATCCTGCGCGAAGTGGTGGCCGAGGCGGAGCGTCCGGTGATGCTCTATTCGGTCGGCAAGGACAGTGCGGTAATGCTGCATTTGGCGCGCAAAGCCTTTTACCCTGCTCCACCGCCCTTCCCACTTCTCCATGTCGATACGACCTGGAAGTTCCGCGACATGTATGCGTTGCGCGATCGCGCCGCGCGCGAGGCGGGGATGGAATTGCTCGTCCATCATAATCCCGACGCGATGGCGCGCGGGATCAACCCATTCGATCACGGCGCGCTCCACACCGATATGTGGAAGACCGAAGGCCTCAAGCAGGCGCTCGACAAATATGGCTTCGACGCGGCATTCGGCGGTGCGCGGCGCGACGAGGAGAAGAGCCGGGCGAAGGAACGCGTTTTTTCGTTTCGATCGGCCTCGCATCGCTGGGACCCCAAGAACCAGCGGCCCGAACTCTGGCATCTCTACAACGCGCATAAGGCCAAGGGCGAAAGCATCCGCGTCTTTCCGCTGTCGAACTGGACCGAGCTCGACATCTGGCAATACATCCATCTCGAGGGGATCGAGATCGTCCCTCTCTATTTCTCGGCGCCACGCCCGACGGTCGAGCGCGACGGCCTGATCCTGATGGTCGACGATGACCGCTTTCGGCTCAATCCCGGCGAAGTGCCGGTCGAACGCTCGATCCGTTTCCGCACGCTCGGCTGCTACCCGCTGACCGGCGCGGTCGAGAGCGAGGCGGCGACCCTGCCGCAGATCATCCAGGAAATGCTGCTGACGACCACCTCGGAACGCCAGGGCCGCGCGATCGACAAGGATGCCGGCGGCGCGGGCATGGAGAAGAAGAAACAGGAGGGCTACTTTTGACGCGCCACGTCATGCGCAGCGTGACGCAGCGTCAACCCCGGCGCAGGCCGGGGTCGTGCGCCTCATGCATGAGCCTTCGATCGCCAGCGGCCCCGGCCTTCGCCGGGGCGACGGAATAAAGACATGACCGCCACCTACCGCCCCGATGCCCTGATCGCGCAGGACATCGACGAATATCTCGCGCAGCATCAGCGTAAGACGTTGCTGCGCTTCATCACGTGCGGATCGGTCGATGACGGCAAGTCCACGCTGATCGGGCGGCTGCTCTACGACAGCAAGATGATCTTCGACGATCAGCTCGCCCAGCTCGAAGCCGATAGCAAGCGGGTCGGCACGCAGGGGCAGGAGATCGACTTCGCGTTGCTGGTCGACGGGCTCGCCGCCGAGCGCGAACAGGGCATCACGATCGACGTCGCCTATCGCTTCTTCGCGACCGAGAAACGCAAGTTCATCGTCGCCGACACGCCCGGCCATGAGCAATATACCCGCAACATGGTCACCGGCGCATCGACCGCCGACCTCGCGGTGATCCTGATCGACGCGCGCAAGGGCGTGCTGACGCAGACGCGACGGCATTCGTACCTCGCGCACCTGATCGGCATCCGCCACATCGTGCTGGCGGTAAACAAGATGGACTTGGTAGGCTACGATCAGGCGACTTACGACGCGATCGTCGCCGATTATGCCGCGTTCGCGAAAAGCATCGGGATCGAGGAGTTCACCGCGATCCCGATTTCGGGATTCAAGGGCGACAATATCACCGCTTTGTCGGGCAACACGCCCTGGTATGCCGGCCCGACGCTGATCGAGCATCTCGACACGGTCGAGCTGGACGCCGATGCGGATCGCGCCAAGCCGTTCCGTATGCCGGTGCAATGGGTCAACCGCCCAAATCTCGATTTCCGCGGCTTTGCCGGGCTGATTTCCGAAGGGACGATCGCGCCGGGTGACGCGGTGCGCATCCTGCCGTCGGGCAAGACGACGCGGGTCGAACGCATCGTGACCTTGGACGGCGATCTCGACGTCGCCGTGGCCGGTCAGTCGGTCACGCTGACCCTGGTCGACGAGGTCGATTGTTCGCGCGGCGACGTCATCGCCGCGGCGGACTCCCCGCCGCAATCCGCCGACCAGTTCGAGGCGACAATCGTCTGGATGTCGGACGAGGAACTGCTCCCCGGGCGCGGCTATTGGCTCAAACTCGGCACGCAGACCGTCGGCGCCAAGATCCACCAGCCGAAATACCAGATCAACGTCAACACGCTCGAACAGATCGCCGCGAAGACGCTCGATCTCAACGCGATCGGGGTCGCCAACCTGGTCACCGACAAGCCGCTGGTGTTCGAGCCCTATGGCGACAGCCGCGAACTCGGTGGGTTCATCCTGATCGACAAGCTGACCAACGCCACGGTTGCCGCAGGCATGCTGCACTTCGCGCTGCGCCGCGCGCGCGACGTTCATTGGCAGTCGGTCGACGTCACGCGCGAAGCGCATGCCCAGCAAAAGGGCCAGGAACCGAAGGTGCTGTGGTTCACCGGCCTTTCGGGATCGGGCAAGTCGACCATCGCCAATATGGTCGAGAAGAAGCTCTATGCGCTCGGGCGCCACTCCTACCTGCTCGACGGCGACAATGTCCGCCACGGCCTCAACAAGGATCTCGGCTTCACCGATGCCGACCGGATCGAGAATATCCGACGGGTCGGCGAAGTCGCCAAGCTGATGACCGATGCCGGGCTGATCGTGCTGACCGCGTTCATCTCGCCGTTCCGCGCCGAACGCGACATGATCCGCGCGATGTTGCCGGAGGGCGATTTCGTCGAGATCTTCGTCGACACGCCGATCGAGGTCGCGGAGGCGCGCGACGTCAAGGGCCTCTACAAGAAGGCGCGCGCCGGAGAGATCCGCAACTTCACCGGCATTTCGAGCCCGTACGAACGCCCCGAACGGCCCGAAATCGTGATCGACACGACGCGCGAGACGCCGGAGGCGGCGGCCGAGCGCATCGTCGAGCATATCATGGGCGTATGGAGTCCCGATCTGTGAGCTGGACCCAGGCCGATGCCGACTTCGCGGCGGAAATCGCCGTGGCGGCGGGGAAATTGCTGCAGGAAGTGCGCGCGTCGCGCGATTGGGAGCCCAAGGAGCTCGGCAAGGCAGGGGATGCCGCTGCCAACGAGTTGCTGTGTCACGCCATCAGCATCGAGCGCCCCGACGACGGCTTGCTGTCGGAAGAGCGCAAGTGCGATGGCAGCCGCCTGACCAAGTCGCGAACCTGGATCATCGACCCGGTCGACGGCACGCGCGAATATGGCGAGGCGCGCGACGATTGGGCGGTCCATGTCGCTTTGTGCATCGACGGACGCCCCGAACTCGGCGTGGTCGCGCTGCCCGATGCCGGGTTGGTGCTGCGCTCCGATGCGCCCCCTGCCCTGCAGCCGCTCAACCATCCGCCGCGAATGGTGATCAGCCGCACGCGGCCGGCCGCCGAAGCGATCGCGGTGGCCGAGGCGATCGGCGCCGAGCTGGTGCCGATGGGATCGGCCGGTGCCAAGGCGATGGCGGTCGTGCGCGGCCTTGCCGACATCTATCTGCACTCGGGCGGACAGCACGAATGGGACAATGCCGCGCCCGTCGCGGTCGCGCTCGCCGCCGGGCTGCACGCGACGCGCCTCGACGGCTCGCCGTTCGTCTATAATTGCGCCGAAACCTGGGTCCCCGATTTGCTCATTTGCCGCAAGGAATTGCTGGCTGAAGTGACCGAGGCGCTGCGCGCCACAGCCGCGGCGAACTGAAATCCAAGGCCGCCCCGCCGCTTATCTGCGACCGTTTGTTTCGCCAAGGCGAACCCCTATAGTGGCGGCATGACCGTCGATCCCGCCCGCCAGACGCCACGCTTCGCGCGGCGTCGCGGCGAGATACTCGACGTCGCGTCGGACCTGATCAACGTCCACGGCACGCGCGGCATGACGCTGACGGCGGTGGCCAAGGCGATGGGGCTCGATACGTCGAGCGTGACCTATTATTTCAAGCGCAAGGACTTGCTGGCCGCTGCCTGTCTGGAACGTACCCTGCTCCAGTTACGCGACAGCGCCGCGGCGGCAGCGCACGAGGGCGATCCCCGATCCCGCGTCCGCGCCTTCCTGCACGATCAGTTCCAGACGCATTTGCGTCAGCGCCTGCCTGGGGAGGCCAAACTGGCGCTGCTGTCCGACATGCGGGCGCTCGATCCCGACACGCGCGCGCCGCTCGACACGCTCTACGCGGATATGGCGCGGCTGGTGCGCGGCTTCTTCGACTATGGCGACGCGCCCAATGCGGAATCGCGCGTGCTGATCGCCAGCTCGGTCCTGATCCACAACGTACATTGGATGCCGGCTTGGCTGCCCCATTATCTCGAACGCGATCTCGATCGTGCCGAGACGCGGTTGTTCGACATCCTCGACCGCGGGTTGGGCGCGGCTGGCGAGTGGCCGGTCGATATCATGCCGCTCGACCCGCCGAATGACGGCGACGCGCAGACGCGCTTCCTCCATGCCGCCACCAACCTGATCAACCGCGAAGGCTATGTCGGCGCGAGCGTGGAGAAGATCGCCGCGGAACTCGGCGTGTCGACCGGCAGCTTCTACCACCACCTCGACAACAAGGACGATCTGGTCGTCGCCTGTTTCGATCGCAGCTATGCGCTGCTCGATGCAGCACAGGCGCGTGCCGATGCCGCCGGCAGCGACGAAGGCGAGCGACTGGCGATCATGGTGTCGAGCCTCGTCGCGCTGCAATTCGCCGCCGACAGCCCGCTGCTACGTACCAGCGCCTATCAGGCACTCCCGGTAGATTTACGCGAATTCATGCTGCAACGGACGGACCGCGTCACTCGGCACATAGCCGGTACGATCGCCGACGGCGTCGCCGACGGATCGGTTCGCGCGGTCGATCCTGAGATTGCCGGACACTCGATTATGGCCGCGATCGACGCCGCCGCATCCTTGCGCCGTTGGGCAGGGCAGCGCCCACTGGGCGATGCCGTTGCGCAATTCTCGGCGGCTTTGCGATCCGGCATCTTCCCAACCTAGTCCCGTCGCGAGGAGAACCCCGTGCCCATCTACGAACTCGACGGAAAGGTCCCCGTCATCGGCAGCGGCGTTTGGATCGCCCCCGATGCGCATGTCATCGGCGAGGTCGTGCTGGGCGACGATGTCGGAGTGTGGTTCGGGACAGTGATCCGCGGCGACACGTCGCTGATCTCGGTCGGCCGCGGCACCAATGTCCAGGATGGGACCATGCTCCATTCGGACTATGGCGTGCCGCTGGCGATCGGCGAAGACTGCACGGTCGGACACCACGCCATCCTGCACGGCTGCACGGTCGGAAACCGAGTCCTGGTCGGCATGGGGGCGACTGTGCTCAACCAGGCGGTGGTCGGCGACGAATGCGTGATCGGCGCCAATGCCCTGGTCACCGAAGGAAAGACGTTCGAAGCCGGTAGCCTGATCGTCGGCTCCCCTGCCCGCGCGGTGAAGACGCTGGAGCCCGACAAGCGCGCGTTCCTGAAGGCGTCGGCGGATCATTACATCGCTAACGCGCATCGCTTCGCCAAGGGACTGAAGCGGATCGATTGAAGCCAATCGATCGGCCACCCGTTAGTCGTCACCCCGGCCTTGTGCCGGGGTCCAACCCTCCACAACGGAAAACAGCCGTTGTTGCACGTTGGATGCCGGGACAAGCCCGGCATGACGATTGCGGTTAGGCTAAGCGCTCAGCTTCCCTTCGCTACCCATGCCGTCACGCCAGGCCGCAGCCGATCCGCCACCGCCTTTCGTACCGCGATCGCCGCCAGCGCGCGCTTGGCGCCGCCGCGCGAGCTGACGGGCAGGTTCTTCTCGGCATAAGCATTGATCTTGCCCGGCATCGCCGGATCGTTCGAACCCGCGCCCAGGCTGACGATGAAGCCCGCCCGGGTGCTCGCCTCCAGCACGCCGTTGACTAGGTCGGCGTTGGCGACGGCGAAATCGAACGCCATCTCCGGATGCTTTCCGGCCACCGCGCGCAGGATGGTCGGCTTCTGTTGCGCGGTAAGCACGTCGGTCTTGACCAGTTCGAGCGCCTTCTGCGCCAGCGCCGGGTCCTTGGCCGCGCCGAGCAGGCGGACATATTCGTTCTTCACCACCGGATTGGTTTCGGTCTTGAACAAGGTCAGCAACTCGTCCCAGTCCGCCGCGCTCGCATTGCTGGCGAAGGTGCCGAGCATCGGCCCGCGAATCGCCGGCGGGATCGCGGCGCTGTCGGTCTTGAGTTTGGCGACCCATTCCCGGGCGCGCTTCAACACTTCGGGATCGCCCGCCGCGCCGAGCCGGCCGACCAGTCCCTCGCGCAAATTGGTGACGAGAGGCGACTCGCCGGCCTTTTGCTCGTAACCGATCCGGGCCAGCACCGGCCCGAGCCGCTTGATCGTCAGCGCATCGACCTCCTGCTGCAGCGGGGTGTTGGTATAGAGGCCCGACAGCGAGCCGAGCTCGCCCGAGACCAATGACCATTCGAGCGGATTGGCGTCCTCCGGAATCGCCGCGAAGGTCGCCGCCCAGTCCGAGAAATCCTGGTCGCCCGAGCGCGCCAGCGCGAAATCGTCGCCCAGCGTGCCCAGCCGGTCGGCCACCGCCAGCTTGCCGTAATTGGCGACAAGCGCGGCATGTGCTGCGTCCGAATAGCGCGCCCGCAGATAACTGCCCTTGCCGACATTGAGCACGACCGGCCCGCAGCCCGGTACGGTGACGTCGGTCTTGGCGCCCGTCGCGATCGCGCTGACTGGAGCACCACCGATCGTCCCGACGCGCAGTGGCACGCGCCAGCTCTGCGGCGCCTTCGACGCCTCGTCGAGTCCGAACCGGCCCTGCGCCAGTGACACGATGGTTTTGCCGTTGATGCATTTGCCGTCGGTCAAGGTGATCAGCGGCACGCCGCCCTGCAGCGTGAAGTCGTGCGCACTGTCGCTGATCTTCACGCCCGACGCCGCCTCCAGCTCGGCCCACAGCATGTCGGTCTGCGTATTGCCGTATTTGTACTTGGCCATGTAGCGGCGGATGCCGTCGCGGAACTTGTCCGGCCCCAGCGTCGACTCGATCATCGTGATGACCGCCTGGCCCTTGTTATAGGTGATGTTGTCGAACGCCTCGCCGATCTGGTCGACGGTCTCGACGTGACGGATGATCGGGTGGGTCGCCGAGGTGGCGTCGATCGCCAGCGCGCCTTCACGGTCCTCGCTGACCGCGCTCTCGCGGGCGAACCAGCCGGGATTGAGGTCGTAGGACGCCTTGTTCTCCATCCACGAGGCGAAACCCTCGTTCAGCCAGAGATCGTCCCACCAGTTCATCGTGACGAGATCGCCGAACCATTGGTGCGCCATTTCGTGCGCGACGACGGTGAAGATGCGCTGTTTGTCGCTTTCGGTCGACCGCTTCGCGTCGAACAGCAGTTCCGGCTCGAAATAGAAGATCGCGCCCCAATTCTCCATCGCGCCGAAGAACTGGCTGGTGCCGGGACCGGCGATCATGTCGAGCTTCGGCAGCGGATAAGGCTGGCCGAAATAGTCGTTATAATAGGTCAGCAGCCGCTTGGCCGAGGCGAGCGCGTAATCGCCCTGATCCTTGACGCCCTTGCGCGTGATGACGCCGATCTCGGTGTTGCCGGCCATCACCGTTTTGCGCTCCATGTCGCCCATGCCGAGGAACAGCAGGTAGCTCGACATGATCGGGGTCTGGCGGAAGCTATAGAGCTGGGTGCCGTCGGGACGGTTGGTCATGGTCGCGGGCATGTTGGAAAAGGCAAGTTGCCCCTTGGGCGCCACCGCCGACAGCTTGAACTTGGCCTTGAAGCTCGGCTCGTCCCACATCGGCGCGAAGCGACGGGCGTCGGGCGCCTCGAACTGCGTCGCCAGCATCCGCGCCTTCGACCCGTCGTCATTGGTATAGTCGATCGCGAAGAAACCGGCCGCCGATTCGTTGATCTTGCCCGTCCAGGCGAAGGTGATGACATGGTTTCCGAGCTTGGCCGGCGCCGGGAGCGTCAGGGTCAGTTGCTGCGCTTCGTTGTCGAGCTTGAACGGCACCGACTTGCCGTCAATCGTCGCACGGCTGATCGTCATGTCGGCGGCATTGAGGACGATCGTGCGGACCGCCTTCTTCACAGCGACATTGACTGTCTCGGTTCCGGTGAAGGTCATCTTCTGCGCGTCGGGGTTTACCGTGATGTCGTAGGACACCGGCACGACGTCGGTGGGCAAACGCGCCGCGGCGAGTGCCGGGGCGGACACGGTGGCGAGTAACAATGCGGCAGTGACGGCGATTTTCATGCGATTTCCTGGACCCGATATTGGTGTATTGTCTGGCCATAACGCGCCGGGCGTGAATGGCAAATGGATCGATCCGGCCCGATCCCAGGATTCCGTACCGTCAATTCGAAAACCTTCCCGAGGCCGCTGGACAGTGGTTTCGGTTGCGCTATGAAACCGGCATGAAGACGCCCATATTCGATCGCCTGCGCCTGCCCGTGATCGGGTCGCCGCTGTTCATCATCTCCGGACCCGATCTCGTGATCGCGCAATGCAAGGCGGGAATCGTCGGCTCCTTTCCGGCCCTGAACGCGCGGCCGCAGACCATGCTCGACGAATGGCTGCACCGGATCACCGAGGAACTCGCGGCGTGGAACCGCGACAATCCCGATCGCCCGGCGGCTCCCTTCGCGGTCAATCAGATCGTCCACAAGTCGAACGACCGGCTGGAGGGCGACCTCGCCATCTGCGCGAAATGGCAAGTGCCGATCACCATCACCTCACTCGGTGCGCGTGAGGAACTCAACCAGGCAGTTCATGCTTGGGGCGGCATCACCCTCCATGACGTCATCGACGATCGTTTCGCGCGCAAGGCGATCGAAAAAGGCGCCGACGGGCTGATCGCGGTCGCCGCTGGCGCCGGCGGCCATGCCGGGCGCTTGTCGCCTTTCGCGATCACCCAGGAAATCCGGCAATGGTTCGACGGCCCGCTGATCCTGTCGGGCGCGATCGCGACCGGCGGCGCGGTACTCGCGGCGCAGGCGATGGGCGCCGACCTGGCCTATATCGGCTCACCCTTCATCGCGACCGAGGAAGCCAATGCCGTCGAGGGCTACAAACAGAGCATCGTCGAGAGCAAGGCGGCGGACATCGTCTATTCGAACCTGTTCACCGGC
Organism: Sphingomonas sp.; assembly: GCF_024508665.1. Classification (GTDB taxonomy): domain Bacteria; phylum Pseudomonadota; class Alphaproteobacteria; order Sphingomonadales; family Sphingomonadaceae; genus Sphingomonas. Next base: position 49,777 of record NZ_JANINP010000004.1, on the reverse strand, counting down.
GTGCACGGCAATTATCTGCGCAGTTCCATCGCGGCGGCGGGAATGGATCCCGATAATCTGCCGGAGGGCGACCTCAGCACGATGAATTTTGGCGGTAATCGTGAGGCCAAGGCCTGGAAAGACATCTGGGGTTCCGGCCAGGGCATTGGCGTGATCGACAAGATCGAGCCGGTCGCGGCTCGCGTCGACCGGCTGGAAGCCGAGTATAAGGCAGCCAAGGCGCGCATCTGCGCCTTATGATGTTCAGCCGGTGCGTGGGGCTCTGGCGTAGCGGGCGATGAAGATCTTCTAAAACGCCATTGCCAGACGGGCCTGCATCCATTGCACGGGGCTGTCGGCGGGAAGCGAGGCGCTCTGTGCTCCATCCAGACGCGCCACGCGGCGATGGAGATCGATGCTAGCGGTGATCAATGCGCGCGCATCGGCCGGCATCTGATCGATCACGCCGCGATCGGTGACCGGCGCATCTCCAAGGCGTCGCGTGGGATCGAGCGCATCCCGTGGCGACAATTCCCCCGAGTCGACCGCACGCTGAGTCAATAGCCAGGCGATGACGTGCATCAGTCGCGTCGTCACCTTGAGCGATTCGCATGAGAAGGTGACGCGGCCGAGGGGATCCAGCGCCTCGCGCTCGACCCGCGCGCCTTGGTCGAAATAGCCGCGCGCCTCATCCGCCAGGACCATCGCCTCGACGTAGAGCGAGTCGATCATCTTGCGATGGATGCGCAGTTCGGTGACGTCCCCTGTCATGCGCAGCACGATTGCCACAAATGCCGGTTCCTGCAAGCGGCGAAAGGACCATCGCGTCCCAAATTCGATCACGCGATGATGTCGGGGATCAACTGGTTTTCCAGCGCGGTAATCTCATCCTTCAGCATCAACTTCCGCTTCTTCAGCCGCGCAATCTGGAGTTGGTCGCTAGACCCCAAGGCCCGCAAAGCCTCGATCGCCGAGTCGAGATCTCGATGCTCGGTCCTCAGGGCCTCAAGCCGTTTGTGGATCTGCGCTTCGTCCATCGCTCTCCGCATCCCATGGGCAGTCGAAGACCGACCTGTCGCCAAAACGATGCGCCGCGTCGAATCGAAAGTGAAATCGATGGCGACAAATCGCGCGACTCGTGTTCTATTAGTCCACCCACCTTGATGAAGGAGGTCGCTCCCATGCAGAACTCGCACCTTTCAGCTCTTGAGGCGAAGCATATGGTGTTGGACCGGCAAATCACTGCCGAAAGCCAGCGCCCTGCGCCCGACACCCGCATCCTTGCGGATCTCAAGAAGCAGAAATTGCGAGTGAAGGAAGCCATCGCGGCGATCTGACACCGCTTGCGGCGTCCCGGGCGCATGCCCGGGCCGCCTGTCAGAATAGCGGCTTGATCGGCTTGTCCTTGATCGGGCGTGCACTGGCTACGACCGGTTTGCGCGCGGCCTGAGGATCGATCGGGTGGTCGAATGCCACGCCGGCGCGACCAGCGGCGATCCAGGCGATGCGGCCACTTACCCAACCGACACCGCGTACCTCAATCTCAACCATCGTGCCGATGTCGATCGGCTTGGGCACGTCGGCCATCAATCCACCCGACGACAGGTTACGGACGCGTACTTGCGTGGTTTCCGTCGACCCCTCGATACGGAACCGCGCCACCAGCAACAGACTGTCGCGCGCGTCGTTACGCTGCGCGGTCGCGTCTCCGGCGGTGCCGTCGGTTAAGGGGTCGTGCGAAAATTGGTCCATATGCCTGCCAAAACGGTCCATGCCGCGCGTGAACGCATAGGCCCAAACATTGTCGAAAGCGTTAAACCGCAGCCCCTACGAACATCCGATAGGGATAGGATCAATCCTCGCGCGATACCTTTTCATTGCGCTCATGACGCTCTTGCGCCTCGACGGTCATCGTCGCGATCGGCCGCGCCTCGAGTCGGCCGAGCGAAATCGGTTCGCCGGTGACCTCGCAATAACCATATTCGCCTTCATCGAGCCGGCGTAGCGCGGCATCGATCTTGGAGATAAGCTTGCGCTGGCGATCACGCGTGCGCAATTCGATCGACCAGTCGGTCTCGCTCGATGCGCGATCAGTCAAATCGGCTTCGCGCAGCGGCTCAACCTGAAGCTGCGACAAAGTGACTTCCGCTTCCTTGAGGATCGCTTCCTTCCAGCGCAGCAGCTTGTCGCGGAAATATTCCTGCTGGCGGGGATTCATGAACGGCTCGTCCGGGCTCGGACGATAGCCGTCGCCGTCGTTGGCCGGTACGCTGAAACTGGAATCATCCATGCGATTCAAAGCCGTTGCCATCCCCACTCTCCTGTCGGCCCTTGGAACACCGTTCCCGTGCGCCTGTCGGACCCCAATGACGAGCGGGCCTATAGCGGCGCGGAAGCTGCTCCACAAGCGATTGACGACGGACGAAAGATCGGCCGCGTTTAGGACACGATATTGCGGAGTGGATGACGGCGCCATGAACCGGCCAGCCGCTCCCTGGTGATTGAGGGACACCGCTTGGATGAGCTGGATCGGCCGGAGAAGTTAACTCACGGCGTATCACAATGATACGTTAACCATAATCACACCCACATCGATCGATATAAAGATCAAATCAGGCGACTATAAATGGTTAACGGAATTGCGCTTAATTCTTTGTTTTGCACTATCGCACTAGCAGGGAAGCAACTGCGAGATTCACCATCGTCTCTGTGGGGTCAGAGACGGTTAAAGAGAGAGTAGACGCGATGTCTGTCCGGATGGCGATGGCTAAACTATGCGCCTGCGCTTGCGGGGGCGCCATTATCGGCGGCGGCGCGGTCAAGGTGGCCGATGGCGCCAAGGCTCGGCCCGTTTATGCCAAGACGTACAAGCGGCACGTCGTGCGCGCCCGGGTGGCGAGCGCGGCCAGATCGCGTGTCCGCAAGGTGGTTACCACCACGACGACTTGCCCACCCGCAGTAGTGACGGTCGCCGGTGGCGCTCCGTTGCCGATGCCGCCTGCTTTCACCGGGTCGAGCGGCGGCGTGCCGGTCGTTGGCGGTAGCGGTGGTGGCTGGGGCGGCGGCGGAGGCTTCTTTGTCGGCGGTTTCGGCGGTAGTGGCGGAGGTAGCGGCGGGATCGCGATTTCGTCGACTTCGTCAAGTTCGGGCGGCTCTTCGTCGACTTCGTCCTCTACCGGCGGCTTCTCGTCGGGCAGCACCTCGTCTTCGTCGTCGGGCAACGTTTCCTCGTCGTCGTCGGGCAATGTGTCGTCCTCGTCGTCGGGTAACGTGTCGTCCTCGACTTCATCGTCGGGTGACGTCTCCTCTTCCTCGTCGACCTCGAGCTCCTCGAACGGATCGTCATCCTCGACGTCTTCATCCTCGAACGGATCGAGTTCGTCCAACTCCTCGGCGAGCTCAGGGTCGTCCTCGACCTCCGGCTCGTCCTCGACCTCGTCGTCGAGCTACGGCTCGTCCTCGAAGGGCTGGAGTTCGAACGGCGGCTGGTCGTCGAACGGCGGCTGGAGTTCGAGCGGCCACGGATCCTCGACCGGATCGACCGGTGGTACGCCTGCCCCGGTGCCGGCGCCGCCGATGGTCCTGCTGTTCGGCGGCGCGGCCGCGGCGATGGTCGCGCGCAAGCGCCTGACCAAGAAGAAAACCGATACGGTTGCCGCCTAAGCGGCGGTCAGCGCTTTCTCGATTTCCGGGATCGGATGGCCGGTGAGATCCTTGGGGATTTCGCCGGCCAATCTGTTGGCAACCTCGACATGATAATGTTTGCGCAGTTCGCCCAGCGTGTGGGGCGGCGCCGCGACGATCAGCGATTCGAACTCGTTGGCGAGCGCCCGCTGCTTCAGGGTCGCTGCGATATCGGCCGCGAACCTGTCTTCTTCCAGACGGTGAAAATCGACCTCGTCGACCGTGCTGCGCGGTGACCGGAGCACGTTGGCCATGCTTCCAGGACCATCGCTCTTCTGATCGCGGTCGGCCGGATTGATCCGCTCTTCGGCGTGCTCGACGACCAAATTGGGATGTAGGCCGTCCCCTTCGTTCCGCAGGAACAACGCCTTGCGCCCATCGGCGACCACGACCAGACTATCGTGCCGTAATTGCATGGCCTTCTCCTCGCTATCTTGACGGGTCAACGCTGCAGCATCGCGCCGGGTTGCGCGGGCCGCCACGCCTCGTCATAGCCGCACCATTATGCACGATATCCGCCTGATCCGCGACGATCCCGAAGCCTTCGATGCCGGTTTGGCCCGACGCGGCCTGCCGCCGATGGCGCCGGACCTGCTTGCGCTCGATGAGAAACGCCGTGCGGTGATCACCGAACTGCAAGCTGGCCAGACTCGCCGTAACGAGGCGTCGAAAGCGATCGGCGCCGCCAAGGCGGCCAAGGACGAGGCGACCGCGAGCGCGCTGATGGCCGAAGTCGCGACGCTCAAGACCCGCCTGCCCGAGTTGGAGGAGGAGGAACGCGCCGCCGAAGCCGCGTTGAACGATGCGCTGGCTGCGATTCCCAATCTGCCGCTCGACGACGTGCCCGCCGGGGCGGACGAAGACGATAACCAGTTGATGCACGAGCGCGGCCCCAAGCCCGTTTTCGGGTTCGACATTCGCGAGCACGACGCGATCGGGCCCGGGCTTGGGCTGGACTTCGAAACCGGCGTCGCGCTGGCCGGCGCGCGCTTCACCCTGGTGCGCGGCGCGGCGGCCCGGCTAAACCGCGCGCTCGGTCAGTTCGGACTCGATGTCCTGACCCGCTATCATGGCTATGAGGAAGTCGTGCCGCCGCTGCTGGTGCGTAGCGAGGCGATGTTCGGAACCGGGCAATTGCCCAAGTTCGCCGAAGACTTGTTCCAAACCACTGACGGTCGCTGGCTGATCCCTACGTCCGAAGTGTCCCTGACCAACATCGTGCGCGAAAAGATCCTGGCCGCCGACGAACTGCCGCTGCGCTTCACCGCATTGACGCCGTGCTTCCGATCCGAAGCGGGCGCCGCCGGACGCGACACGCGCGGCTTCATTCGCCAGCACCAGTTCGAGAAGGCCGAAATGGTCTCGATCGTGCCGCCCGATCAGTCCGAAGCCGAGCATGAGCGGATGACCGCGGCGGCCGAAGACGTGCTGACTCGGCTGGGCCTGCCCTTTCGCCGGATGAAGCTCTGCACCGGCGACATGGGTTTTTCCGCGGCGCGCACATACGACCTCGAAGTCTGGCTGCCCGGCCAGGGCCGTTATCGCGAGATTTCGAGCTGCTCGACCTGCACCGATTTCCAGGCGCGGCGAATGAACGCCCGCTTCCGGGGCGAGGACGGCAAGCCGGCATTCGTCCACACGCTGAACGGCTCGGGGCTGGTCGTCGGGCGGATGATGGTCGCGATCCTGGAGAATTATCAGCAGGAGGACGGTGCGGTCGCGATCCCCGATGCGCTGCAACCCTATCTCGGCGGACTGAACCGGCTCGAGCCCAAGGCGTGAGGATCCTCCTCACCAACGATGACGGCTATCACGCGCCCGGTCTTGCCGTGCTCGAACGTTTGGCGCGGTGCTTTTCCGACGACATCACCATCGTGGCGCCCGCCGAGGAGCAATCGGGCAAGGGCCGCTCGCTGACGCTGACCGAGCCGCTGCGGGTCAAGCGTTTCGACGACAAGCGTTACGCGGTCGGCGGTACTCCCACCGACGCCGTGATGTTCGCGCTGTCCAACGTGATGCGCGACGCCAGGCCCGACCTGATCCTGTCAGGAGTCAATCGCGGCGCCAATCTGGGCGAGGACGTATTCTATTCGGGCACGATCGGCGCCGCGATGGAAGGTGCGCTCGCAGGCATCCGCTCGATCGCGATCAGCCAGCGTTATGGTGCCGAGGCGCCTGGCCATGACGTTACCTTCGAAACCGCCGAGGCGTGGGGCGAGCGGGTGCTGGCACCGTTGATCTCCTCCCCGGTCGATCCGCGCGTCGTGGTCAACGTCAATTTCCCGCCCATTCCACCGGACAAGGTGAAGGGCGTGCGCGTCGTCCACCAAGGGCTGCGCGACTATGGCCGGGTCAAGGTGATTGAACGCACCGACCCGCGCGGTTTCGCTTACTATTGGATGGGACTGGGCCGCGTCGAGCACACGCCGGCGGCCGATACCGATCTTGAAGCGATCGAAATGGGTTACGTGACGGTGACGCCATTACAGATGGACCTGACGCATCGCGATTCGCTGGCTATGCTGGAGAAAGCGTATCGATAACGCAGGGGGGGGCCCGCGATGCGAAGGATCACACTCGTCTTTTTGATATTCGGGCTCACGGGCTGCATTCCGCGGACCGATTACGCTCGGCCTTCCGACGCGGGCACACCGCCCATGGCCGATTACGACTCGCCATCGCCGCACAGCGAGGTCCCTGCCCCGCCCTCAGCACCCCCCGCCTGGGAAGCGCGGCCGGTCACCGCCGATGCGAGGACGATCGCCGAATCGAGCTATATCGTGCGGCCCGGCGACACTTTGCGCGGCGTTGCCGACAAGACCGGCTCGGGCTCCGAGATCATCGCCAAAGCGAATGGCCTGCGATCCCCCTTCACCATCGTTACAGGGCAGCAACTGCGCATCCCCGGTGGCCGATACCACCTGGTCCGGCCGGGCGAATCGGGCATCGCAATCGCGCGGGCTTATGGTGTCCGCTGGGCGGATATCGTCGCCGCCAATGATCTGATCGAGCCCTATGTGCTGCGGTCGGGCCGTCGCATCCTGATCCCCGGCGGCGCGCGGCCGCCCCAAACTCTCGCCGAGCGCGCGGCAGCGTTTAAGATCGACCTTGGCGACATCGCCACCGGCGGTGGCGAACCCGCCATTCCCGACAATGTCAGGCCGGTTCGCCCCGCCAGCTCGGTGACCAGGGCGCTGCCGTCGACCGCCGCGGTGGGCGCGCCCTCGCCGCTCAGCGGTCCGTTCCTCTGGCCCGTCGCGAGCGGCAAGGTCGTCAAGCGTTTCGGCAGCGGCGCGAGCGGCGAGCGTAACGACGGGATCAAGATCGCGGTGCCGCTGGGGACCCCGATCAAGGCCGCGGCCGATGGTGTGGTAATCTACACCACCGACAGCATCGCCGGGCTCGGCGGGTTGGTGATGGTCCGGCACGGCAATGGCTGGACGAGCGTTTACGGCCATGCCAGCCGCGTGATCGTGACGCGCGGCCAGGCGGTTAAGCGCGGCCAGACGATCGCGCTGTCGGGCGACACCGGGTTCGCCGACCGGCCGGAAGTGCATTTCGAGCTCCGTCAGGGCCGCACCCCGGTCGACCCTCTGTCGAAGTTGCCGAGTCGCTAGTGGCGGTGCTACCCGCGCCGCCATCATGACCGAATACAGATCCGACCTGCTCCGCCTGCTCGATGAGCGCGGCTATATCCACCAGGTGACCGATGCGAGTGCGCTCGATGCGCTCGCCTCGAAACAGGTCGTGCCCGGCTATATCGGCTTCGATGCCACGGCGCCGTCGCTGCATATCGGGTCGATGGTCCAGATCATGATGCTGCGCCGGTTGCAGCAGGCAGGGCATAAGCCGATCGTCCTGATGGGCGGCGGCACGACCAAGGTCGGCGATCCGTCCGGCAAGGACGAGAGCCGAAAGCTGCTCGACGATGCGGCGATCGGCGCAAACATCGCGTCGATCCGCCGCGTGTTCGAACGCTTTCTGACCTTCGGCGACGGGCCGACCGACGCCGTGATGGTCAACAATGCCGATTGGCTCGACGCGCTCGAATATATTCCGTTCCTGCGCGACATCGGCCAGCATTTCACGATCAACCGCATGCTGGCGTTCGACTCGGTCAAGCTGCGACTCGACCGCGAGCAGCCGCTGACGTTCCTCGAATTCAACTACATGATCCTCCAGGCTTATGATTTCCTGGAATTATCTCGCCGTTCGGCATGCCGCCTACAAATGGGCGGCTCCGATCAATGGGGCAATATCGTCAACGGCATCGAGCTGTCGCGCCGCGTCGACGGGACCGAGGTGTTCGGGCTGACCACCCCGCTGATCACCAATGCGGACGGGTCGAAGATGGGCAAGACCGCTGCAGGCGCGGTCTGGCTCAACGACGATGCCCTGCCGGCTTACGATTACTGGCAATATTGGCGCAACGTCGATGACCGCGACGTCGGCCGGTTCCTGCGGCTGTTCACCGATCTGCCGCTCGACGAGATCGCACGGCTCGAAGCGCTTGAAGGTGCCGAGATCAACCAGGCCAAGATCGTGCTCGCCAATGAGGCGACCGCCTTGTGCCGCGGCAAGGACGCAGCGGATCTTGCCGCCGAGACCGCGCGCAAGACGTTTGAGGAAGGCGCGAGCGGCGAGGCACTGCCCATGTTCGCTGCGTCGGGGTCGATCGGGATCGTCGATGCGCTGATCGGCCTCGGTTTCTGCGCGTCGAAAGGCGAAGCCCGGCGGCTTATCGCGGGGGGCGGCGCGCGCGTGGATGGCGCGAAGGTGGTGGATGAGGCGTTCACCATCGCGATCGGCGCGAACCCGGTGCGCGTGTCGGCGGGCAAGAAGAATCACGGGCTGCTCACGCCGGCGTAAAATATCGCTAACACGCGTTAAACACGTTCCTTTTCAAGCTTTTCACGTGCTGGTCGTTACTCATTGTGGCGAACGGAAAGGAATCGATGGGCGCGGCACTGGCCTATAGCGATCAACGCGATGCTCCACGGGATGAAGTTCATTACCGTGCCCGCGCTTTCGGAAGCGATGCCCGACCGGTTTCGATCCTAGTCGTGAACATGTCGGCGCAAGGATTGATGGCGCGGGTCGATGTCGACCGACCTGTCGGCGAGCGACTGCATATCACCCTGCCGGTAGTCGGTGTCGTCGTCGCCGAAGTGCGCTGGTCGCTGGGAGGCCGGATCGGCTGTGAGCTCGAACGGCCAATCGGCATGGCCGAATATTACGAGTTGCTCGCCGCGTTACTCAAGAACGCGCGCTAACCGCGCCGCACCAAAACGACGCCAGCCAGAACGAGCACGACCCCAACTACCTTCCCAACCGATATCGGCGCCGCCCGGAGCCCAAACAGACCGAAATGGTCGAGCACCAGCGCGGTGGCCAGTTGGCTCGCGATCGCGATCGTCAATGTCGTCGCCAACCCCAGGCGCGGTGCGGCATAGGCCATCGCCGCAACGAAGCACGCGCCGTAGAGGCCGCCCGCCCATGCCCAGGCCGGAGCGCCGCGGAGCGCGGCAGGCGAGGTGCGGTCGATCGCCGCCCAAGTCAGCGCGAGTACCACCGATCCAGCAACGAAGGAGGCCAGCGCCGCAAGCAGGACCGACCCCGACGTCCTGGCCAAGGCGGCGTTGGTGGGCGCCTGCACGGCTAGCCCTATTCCCGCAAGCAGAACGAATACGAGAGCGGCGATCGGCATGCGGGCTCGTATCGTCTCAACCCGACCGCAGCAACTGCACGCCGGCATCGCGCTCGAACAGGTACAACGCGACCCGCGCCGCCTGCCCGCGCGACCCCGCGAGTCCGCCGTCGCGATCGATCATCAGGCGGGCGTCGTCATGCGCAGTCTGCTGGAGCGAGGCGAAATGCTCGGGCGTCGCCAGCCGATAGCCTTGCTCGCCCGATTGCCGGGTGCCAAGCATCTCGCCCGCGCCGCGCAGCCGGAGATCCTCTTCGGCGATGCGGAAGCCGTCATTGGTTTCGCGCATCAGCGCCAGCCGCGCGCGCGACGTCTCGCTCAGCCCGTTACCGCGGATCAGCAGGCAGATCGAGCGTCCCGTGCCGCGGCCGACGCGCCCGCGAAGCTGGTGAAGCTGCGCCAGTCCGAATCGGTCGGCATGCTCGATCACGATCAGCGTGGCATTGGGTACGTCGACACCGACCTCGATAACCGTGGTCGCGACCAATACGCCGAGGTCGCCGCTCGCGAAGCGCGCCATTACCGCGTCCTTCTCGGCCGGTTTCATGCGGCCGTGGATAAGCCCGACGCGATCGTCGAACCGCGCCTGGAGCGACCCCGCCCGCGCCTCGGCCGCGGCAAGGTCCGATTTCTCGCTTTCCTCGACCAGTGGGCACACCCAATACGCCTGTCCGCCGCCGTCGAGATGACGTCCCAGAGCATCGACAATCTCGCCGAGCCGGTCTTCCGACATCACGCGCGTCTCGATCGGCTGGCGCCCAGGCGGCATCTCGTCGAGCCGGCTGACGTCCATTTCACCATATTGCGCCAATGTGAGCGTGCGCGGGATCGGCGTTGCGGTCATCGCCAGCAGGTGGGGAGCGGCGCCTTTCTCCTGCAACAACAGGCGCTGCGCGACGCCGAAACGATGCTGCTCGTCGACCACGACCAGCGCGAGATCGCGATAGGCAACCGCTTCCTGGAAGATCGCATGCGTGCCGACCAGGATATGGATCGACCCGTCGGCCAGTCCCATCAAGGTCGATTCGCGGACCCTGCCCTTGTCGCGCCCGGTCAGCACGGCGACGTTGACCGGAAGCCCTGCAAGCGTGCGCCGCAGCGTATCATAATGCTGTCGGGCGAGGATTTCGGTCGGGGCCAGGAAAGCACCTTGCGCACCTGCCTCGACCGCCATCAGCAACGCCATCGTCGCGACCAACGTCTTGCCCGACCCGACATCGCCCTGGAGCAATCGCAACATGGGCGCCGATTGCGCGAGATCGCCCTCTATCTCGCGGATCGTTCGCGCCTGCGCATTGGTCGGCGCATAAGGCAGGTTGAGCATTGTGCGCAGCCGTCCGTCGCCGTTGAGCGGCCGCCCCTTCCGCGACCGCGACGATTGCCGCACCAGCATGAAGGCGAGCTGATTGGCGAACAATTCGTCATACGCCAGCCGCTCGCGTGCCTTGTGATCGGCGGGATCCGCGTGCGCACGGGCCAGCGCGTCGCGCCAATCGGGCCATTGGTGCTGCGCCTTGACGCCTGGCTCGATCCACTCGGGCAGATCGGGCGTGCGCTCGATGGCCTGATGCGCCAACTGCCCCAGCCGGCGCGAGGTCAGCCCTTCCGATAGGGGATAGATCGCTTCGCGCTCGCGAAATCCCTCATCGGGCTCGGCCAGGTCGGGATGGACGATCTGCAATTCCTGCCCGTACATTTCGAGCTTGCCCGAAATGCGCTTGGCCTCGCCGAGCGGCAGCAATTTCTTCACCCATCCGGTCGAGCCGCCGAAATAGATCAGGCTGACATAATTCCCTTTGGCGTCGGTCGCGTGGACGCGCATTGGTCCCCGCGGGCTGCTGCTGGTCCGGTAATCAACCGGCGTCACGGTGATGGCGATGGTTCGTCCGGCATCGGCCATGTCGAGTTCGTCGCGCGGCACGCGGTCGATGAACCCGGTCGGCAAATGAAACGCGATGTCGACCACCCGGTGCAGCCCCAGCCGGTCGAGCGGCTTGGCAAGCGCGGGGCCAACGCCCTTGAGCGCAGTCACTTCGGCAAAGAGCGGGTTGAGGATATCGGGGCGCATGACTATCTGAGCGCTTACAGCGTTTCGGAACCGTTCGAAACGCCGTCAATCTCAACCGCCGGCTGCGCCTCAACGCGCCGCCGGCCAATCGCCGTTGGAGTGTCATGGACCGCGAGATCCGCCTCAAGCGCCTGCGCTTTCGTGCCTGGCACCGCGGCACCAAGGAAGCCGATCTGATGATCGGCGGATTTTTCGACGCGCACGGCGCGACATGGAACGATGCCGAGATCGACTGGTTCGAAACCTTTCTGGAGGAACAGGATGTCGACATCATGGCCTGGGCGATCGGGACGCAGGACGTGCCCGAGCGCTGGCGGGGGCCGATGATGGAGGCGCTGACGCAGCTCAATTTCGTGCCGATCCAGAAGTGAATCTCCCCTCCCTGCAAGGGAGGGGATTAAGGGGTGGGTTGCGAGCGAAGCTCGCTCCCTAACGAGCCCCAAGCCAATCGATCGGCGCTGACGCCGATACCCACCCCCGACCCTTCCCTTACAGGGAGGGGAGAAGAAGAAATGACCGACCCGCGCAAGATCCTCTCCGCGAAAACTTCCCTGACCCTCGCCGGCGTCCCGGCAGGGTTCCTTCCTGTTCTGCTCGCCGACCTCGCCCGGGCGCAGGCGCCCGGCCGCGTCGTGCTGATCGCGCCCGACGAGGCGGAGATGCGTGCAGTGGCAACGACCGCAGGGTATTTCGCGCCCGAGCTCGAGATCGTCACCTATCCGGCTTGGGACTGCCTGCCCTATGACCGCGCCAGCCCGACTTTGCGCGTCATGGCTGAACGTCTGGCCGCGCTCCATCGCCTGCAACAGCCGCCCAAAAAGCCACAACTAGTCGTCACCACCGCCAATGCCGCGACCCAGCGCACGCTGACGCCGTTCCGTATCCGCCAGTTGGTAGCGCGCCTGGCGCCCGGCGAGCGGATCGGCCGCGACAAGCTGGCCGCCTTGCTGTCGGCCAACGGCTATGTCCGCACCGATACCGTCCACGATCAGGGCGAATTCGCGGTGCGCGGCGGGTTGGTCGACCTATTTCCCAGCGGCGAGGAGCAGGCACTCCGCCTGGATTTCTTCGGCGACGAGATCGAGAGCGTTCGCACCTTCGATGCCGCCGATCAGCGCACGACGGGCCGGGTCGAAGGCTTCACCCTGTTGCCGGCATCGGAGGCGTTGCTCGACGAGGAATCCGTCAAGCGCTTCCGCACGCGCTATCGCGAGAAGTTCGGCGCCACCGCGACTGGCGATCCGCTCTATCAGGCGATCAGCGACGGCCGCCGCCTGGCCGGGATGGAACATTGGCTGCCGATGTTTGAGGAACGGCTGGAAACGCTGTTCGACCATCTCGGCGACGACGCCCTGGTCATCCGCGAATCGGGCGTCACCGCGGCGGCCGAGCAGCGATTCGAGGCGGTGTCGGATTATCACGCCAACCGCCTGAAGGCGCAGTCGAGCGATCCAGGCAGCTATCGTCCGCTGGCGCCCAACGCACTCTACCTCCTCCCCGACGAATGGGCGAAGCGGCTTGACCAGGCCAAGGCGCATCTTGCCACGCCCTTCCATGAGCCGGCGAGCGATACCGTGCTCGATTTCGAGGTCGACGGTCCGCGCGACTTCGCACCCGAACGTGCGAGCGGCGTCAACATCTACGAAGCGGTCGTAGATCATCTCAGCAAGCTACGGAAAGAGGGCAAGAAACCGATCCTGGCCAGCTATTCGGCCGGGTCGCGCGAGCGCCTCGCCGGGTTGCTTCGAGATCACGAACTGACCGGGCTGAAACTCGTCGACACCTGGCAGGAAGCGCAGGGCGCCGCGGATCATGGTGTCGCGCTCACGATCCTGCCGCTCGATCATGGTTTCACCGCGCCCGACATCGCCTTGCTCACCGAGCAGGACATGCTCGGCGACCGTCTGGTGCGCCGCAATCGCCGCAAGAAGTCGGCCGATGCTTTCCTAGCGGAACTGGCGACGCTGACCCCGGGCGACCTGGTCGTCCATGCTGACCACGGCATCGGGCGGTACGAGGGCCTGACCCAGATCCCGGTGCAGAAGGCGCCGCACGATTGCGTCGCGTTGACTTACGCCGGCGGCGACAAGCTCTACGTTCCGGTCGAGAATCTCGAAGTCCTGAGCCGCTATGGCGGGGACGAGGGCGGCACGCTCGACCGGCTGGGTGGCGAAGCGTGGCAGCGCCGCAAGGCGCGGATGAAGGAGCGTATCCGCGAGATCGCGGGCGAGTTGATCGCGACCGCCGCCGAACGCGCGCTGCGTCAAGCCGATGTCGCCGAGCCCGATCCTTCCGGTTATCCCGCCTTCGTCGACCGCTTCCCCTATCAGGAAACCGACGATCAGGACCGCGCGATTGCAGAATCGCTGGAAGATCTGGGGTCGGGCAAGCCGATGGACCGCCTGATCGTCGGCGATGTCGGCTTCGGCAAGACCGAGGTCGCGTTGCGCGCCGCGTTCGTCGCCGCGATGGGCGGGATGCAGGTCGCGGTCGTCTGCCCGACCACCCTGCTGGCGCGCCAGCATTACAACAATTTCGTCGCGCGGTTCGAAGGCTTCCCGATCAAGGTCGGGCGGCTGTCGCGCTTGGTCGGCACCAGTGAAGCCAAGGCGGTCAAGGAAAGCCTGGCTGACGGGACGATCGATGTCGTGGTCGGCACCCATGCAATCCTGGCCAAGGGGGTCGAGTTCAAGCGGCTCGGGCTCGTGGTGGTCGACGAGGAACAGCGGTTCGGCGTTACCCACAAGGAGCGGCTCAAGGCGCTCAAGACCGACGTTCATGTCCTGACGCTGACCGCCACGCCGATTCCGCGCACGCTGCAGATGGCAATGTCAGGCTTGCGTGAATTGTCGGTCATCCAGACCCCGCCGGTCGACCGCCTGGCGGTTCGCACCTACGTCATGCCGTGGGACCCAGTGGTCCTGCGAGAGGCACTGCTGCGCGAACATTATCGCGGTGGGCAGAGCTTCTTCGTCACGCCCAGGATCAAGGACCTGCCCGAGATCGAGGAATTCCTGCGCGAGCATGTCCCCGAGGTGCGCTACGTGGTCGCCCATGGTCAGATGGCGGCGGGCGAGGTCGAGGAACGGATGTCCGCTTTCTACGACAAGAAGTTCGAGGTTTTGGTCTCGACGACGATCGTCGAAAGCGGGCTCGACATTCCCAGCGCCAATACGATGATCGTCCACCGCGCCGATCGCTTCGGCCTCGCCCAGCTCTACCAGCTGCGTGGCCGCGTCGGGCGCGCGAAGACGAGGGCCTATGCCTATCTGACGACGCCGGCCAATCGCATCATCACCGAAACCGCCGAGAAAAGACTCAAGGTGCTGTCGGATCTCGACACGCTCGGCGCCGGGTTCCAGCTCGCCAGCCACGATCTCGACATTCGCGGCGCGGGCAACCTGCTCGGCGACGAGCAATCGGGGCATATCCGCGAAGTCGGCTACGAACTCTACCAGTCGATGCTCGAGGAAGCGATCCTAGACGCGCGCGCCGGTGGCCTGGCGCAGCGTCCGCGCGATTTCAGCCCCCAGATCACCGTCGACGCCGCGATCTTGATCCCCGAGGACTATGTCCCCGATCTCGACCTGCGCATGGGCCTCTATCGCCGCCTCAATGAGCTCGACGACCAGAACGGGATCGAGGCCTTCGCCGCGGAGATGATCGACCGTTTCGGTCCCCTGCCCGAGCCGACCGCGAACCTGATCAAGCTCATCGAGATCAAGCTCAACGCCAAAAAGGCCTGCGTCGCCAAGATCGACGTCGGCGCCAAGGGCGCGCTGGTCAGCTTCCACGACGACAAGCCGCCCAATGTCGAGGGCCTGCTGGCCTATGTCGCGCGGCTCAATGGCGTGGCCAAGCTGCGTCCCGACAGCAAGCTGGTGATCGCCCGCGAATGGGGCGATCCGCAGGCGCGGCTCAATGGCGCGCTGCAATTGTCGAAGGGACTGGCGAAGGCAGCGGGATAAGCCCATCGCTCGATTGACCTGACAAGAAATTGGTCCAAAAAGAATTGATCTTTACTCCCTGAGCGTAACGCCAGGATTCGCGCGTGGGGTAGGAGCGAATGGAGAAGACGGTCCGTTTCAAACGCTTGCGGCTCATGACCGCCGCGACCGATGCACTGACGAAAGCCCAGTCGCTCGCCGAGATACTGGAGATATTACGGTCGCGCGCGCGCGCCATCCTGGGCAGTGATGGAGTGACAGTGGCGATGCGTGAGCGCGATCAGGTCCATTATGTCGGAGAGGATTCGATCGCGCCTTTATCGGCAGGGCGACGCTTTCCGATCGGCTCCTGCATCTCGGGCATGGCGATGACGCAGCGCCGGACGATCGTCATTCCCGACATCCGCATCGATCACCGCGTGCCGCTCGAAGCCTATCTTTCGATCTACTTCGTCGGCCTGGCGATCGCCCCGATCGGTGTCGGCAGCCCAGTTGCGGCGGTCGGCGCCTATTGGCGCAGCGGCCGCCCGATCGACGAGGACGCGTTGGTATTGCTCGACATGCTGGCCAAGGGCGCCAGCGCGCAATTCGAGCGGATCGTCGATCAGCGCCTGAAGAGGGCGTCGTGAGGGCCGACAAGTTCGACCTCCTCTTCACGTTCGAGGTCGGTCTGGGCGAATTTCTCGCGGCGCATCGTGAAGATGCCGTGATGTCTCACGATTATCCAAGTGCCTGATATCTCCGTCGCGTCGCTATTGATCCGGCCCAAATAGCGAACCGCGTGTGCCAGTGCGCCGCCGTCATATTGCTTTACGAACCGGAGCCCCGATGCGCTTCGAGTGCCGCTGATAAAGGCCCGCCTCACTCCAGTTCCGCCGCTGGTATTGGGCTCGGTGATTGTTCCCGAGATCGCGCCGCCATCATCGTCGAGCCGTGCGACGAAGCTATTGGTATCGACATAGCCCAACGCATCGTAGCGACCATACCAGACCCCGCCGAGATTCTGCGGATCGTCACTCACCTCGCGACCAGATCGGCAAGCGCCGCGCTGTTCAGCGGCTCGGCACAAAGGAAACCCTGATAATATTGGCACCCTTCCTTGGCGAGCAGATCGAGCTGTTCGACGGTTTCGACGCCTTCCGCGATCACCGCCAGCCCCAGCGATAATGCCATCTCGATCACGCCGCGTACGACGATGCGGTCGCGCGGTGACCCGCTGATGTCCTGGGCCAGCTTGCGGTCGATCTTGAGATAATCGAGCGGCAGCGCCTTGAGATAGGCGAGGCTCGAATAGCCAGTGCCGAAATCGTCGATCGCCACCCGGCACCCCGCTTGCCTCAGCCCGGTGAGTAACGACGCAGCCGCGCCAAGGTCGTCGATCAGGCCGCTTTCCGTGATCTCGACCGTCAGACGCGACCGTGCGAACCCCGAAGCGTCGATGCGGTCGAGCAGGATATCGGCAAAGCCGGGCCGCGCGATGTCGGCAGCCGTCAAGTTGATCGACAGACGCAGCCCGGAAAGCGCTTCGGGCCAGGCCGTCGCCCGGCTGAGCGCCAGCCGCTGGATGTGGTCCGATAAGGCCAGTCCCAGGTCGGCGCGATCCGCAGCGGCGAACAATTGGTCAGCGCCGATCGGGCCGAAGCGGGGATGCTCCCATCGCGCGAGCGCTTCCACGCCAACGATCTTGCCGGTCGCGATCGCGACCTGGGGCTGGAACAGCACTGCAATCTCATTGCTGTCGATCGCCCGGCGCAGATCGACCGACAGAGCATCGGCGATCGCAGGTTCGTCTGCGATGCGGATCGTCGCGCCGTCGGACGCGCGCGCGTCGTCCAGCGCGTCATTGGCGCGGCGCAACAACGCATCGACGGTCTCGTCCGCCCGCGCCGCGGCCACGCCTAACCGCGCGCCGACCGCGACCAATGTGCCGTCGATAGCGAAGGGACGCGCCAATGCCTCGGCCAGCGCGCCAGCCAGCGCTTCGGCGTCAGCCGTTTCCTCAAGCCCAACGAGGAATTCGGGACCTTTCTGACGGGCCACGATCTGGCGCTTGCCAAGTGTCGCGCGGGCGACTCCGGCGATCCGCCTGACCGCGGCGCGGATCAACGCATCGCCGGCCGGGCGACCATATCCGCTATTGACCAGATCGAAGCGGCTGAGCGCGATCAGCACCGCGCTGGGACGTTCCCCGCGCTGCAGCCGGCGGTCGAGCCAGGCGCGAGCCGCTCCGGCATCGAAGGCGCCTTCGATCGCCTCCTCGGTTTCTGCCGCTGCGTTGGGCGCGGTGCCCAGTTCCTCGATCAGCCCATGGACCCAGGGATCGCCCGTCGTCGCCTGGACATGGTGAACCAATCGCCCGATTCCCGGATGATCATGTGCGAACGCGGTCACTCCGCCGCCGCCGACACGGCGAACCGCCCCCGCCGCCGCCCCGCGATCCTCGGGGGAAAGCGCGCGAAGCGCGGTGCCGAGCGAAACCTCTTCACCCAAATCGAGCCGTTTGCCCAAAGCGGGGGTCAAGCGCACACGCCGCGTGCGGCGATTATAGCGCCAGCCGAGCAGGTCGATCGCGCGCCCGCGATCCCAATCGCCAGCGATGCGCTCGACGAAACGCCACGCATATCGCAGCGCTTGGGCGAACTCTGCTTCGGTAAACGGGCTCGCCAGGAAATGCGTCGCTCCGGCTGCGTGGAAATCGCCCAAAGCGGCGACATCGTCGCGCGACACCAGCACGAGCAAGGCGCCCCCGCGCACCCGCGCGACCTCCCCGAAAGCCTTGGCGGCAGCCAGCCCATCGCCAAGAGCCCCGCGAGCATCGAGCACGGCCAGGGCCGCGCCGCTGCCTAGATAGCGCCGCGCCGCGCCGTCCCCGCGCCGGGCGGCCACCACGCGCCAGCCTGCTTCCGCCGCGATCGTCGACAATTCGCCGCGCTGCCTGAACGACAGCAGGAACAGGGAGTTTCCGCTCTGGGGCTCGCTGGAGACCATTGCGCGCGGTTCTACGCATGCCGGATGCACTTCGCCAATCCGCAATCGGCTATGCGCAATAGGAACGCGTCGGCAGCTAATCGGGGTTGCCGCAAGGGGGACGACGCCCTAGCTGTCGAAGCACGATGGCGACCGCCCCCGCCCTGATCGACCGACATGGCCGCACGATCAGCTATCTGCGCGTGTCGGTGACCGACCGCTGCGATCTGCGCTGCCGCTATTGCATGGCCGAGGACATGCGGTTTCTCCCCCGCGATGCGCTGCTCGAGATCGACGAGCTAGCCGCGATTGCCGAGCGCTTCATCGCCCGGGGCATCACCAAGATCCGACTGACCGGCGGAGAACCGCTGGTGCGCCGCGGCATGACCGATCTCGCACACCGGCTGGGGCGCCAAATCGGCAACGGGCTCGACGAATTGACGCTGACGACCAACGGCATGCGTCTGGCGGACGTCGCCGACGATCTCAGCGCCGCGGGGATTCGCCGGATCAACGTCAGTCTCGACAGCCTCGATCCCGACCGCTTTCGCCACATCACCCGCCACGGCGACCTGGTACGCGTGCTGGCCGGCATCGCCGCGGCGGCGGCGGCGGGAATTGCGATCAAGATCAACATGGTTGCGCTGAAGGATCTCAATCAGGACGAGATTCCTGCCATGCTCGCCTGGTGCGTCGAGCAGGGTCACGATCTCAGCCTGATCGAGACGATGCCATTGGGATCGATCGACGAGGATCGCGCAGACAGGTTCGTGCCTCTGACCGCCGTGTTCGACGATCTGTCGCGGCGGTTCGACCTGGTCCGAGACGCGCGTTCGACGGGAGGCCCCGCGCGCTATTGGCGCGTCGGCGCCAGCCTCACCCGGTTGGGGCTGATCTCCCCCCTGACCGCCAATTTTTGCGACGGCTGCAACCGGGTCCGACTCACGACCGAGGGGCGGCTCTACGCCTGTCTCGGCCATGACGATCAGGTCGATCTGAAGGCCGCGTTGCGCTCCGGCGGCATGGCCGCGCTCGATGCCGCGATCGACGAAGCGCTGGCGATCAAGCCCGCGCGCCACGATTTCCGTATCGCCGCGGGTGCCGCACCCGCGGTCGGACGGCATATGAGCGTGACCGGCGGATGAAGCGCGCGCTGGTCGCGTCGCCGACCCCACCCGCCCAGGCTGCCGAGCGCGAACTGCGCGAATCCTACGAATGGGTGCCGATCGACCAGGCCGAGCTGGTCGTGGCGCTGGGTGGCGATGGCTTCATGCTCCAGACGCTACATGCCATGCTCGATCGCCGCGGCGACCCGGTCCCCGTGTTCGGCATGAACCTGGGCACGGTCGGTTTCCTGATGAACGATTGGCGACGCGACGGGCTTGACGCACGGCTCGAACGGACGCGGCCGTTCAAGGTCACGCCGCTCCAGATGACGGCTCGGACGATTGCGGGCGAGACGTTCGTCCACCCGGCGATCAACGAAGTCTCTCTCCTCCGCGAAACGCGTCAGACCGCCAAGCTGGAAGTCACCGTCAACGAGCGGGTGGTGATCCCGGAACTGGCCTGCGACGGCATCCTGGCCGCGACACCGGCGGGATCGACCGCCTATAATTTGTCGGCCAGCGGGCCCATCCTCCCGCTCGGTTCGGCGATGATCGCCCTGACCCCTATTTCCGCTTTCCGTCCGCGCCGCTGGCGAGGCGCGATCCTGCCCGAAAAGGCGCGAATCACGCTTAAGGTGCTCGAAGCGGCAAAGCGACCGGTATCGGCCGTCGCCGACCAGCACGAGGTGCGCGACGTGGCGCAGGTCGATATCGCGATCGACCGTTCGCGCGAGCTGACCCTACTATTCGATCCCGAACACGCGCTCGACGACCGCATCACGATGGAGCAGTTCACCGCCTGACGTGTGCGCCCGCATTCAGGCGGAAATCAGGGGTTGCATCGTTAAAGCGCGACGGTATAGACGCGCGCTCCGGTGACGTTCCCTGATAGCTCAGCGGTAGAGCTCTCGACTGTTAATCGAGCGGCCGTAGGTTCGAATCCTACTCAGGGAGCCACCGCGGTTTTGGGCATTGCCTCCCCCTTTTCCGATCGTCGCAGGGTCTGACCTGCGCAACACCGGTCGAATAACCGCGACCCGCGCTCAGCAAAAATCCCCCACTGTCCAGATTCTCGATTCCAGCGCCCATTGTGGTGCCGGAAATCGAATAGGCGTCAGCTAAGACCGCCCGGTGGTGCACCGAATCCACCCTATTCCGTCGCCCATGGGGGATTTGCGAGCGCCTTGGCGAGATAGTCGATGAGCAATTGGACGCGCTGTGGTCGCAACGGATTGGGCGGCATAACGAGGTGCAGACCCAGCGGCTTGGCGAACCAATCCGGCATGCCAATTTCCAGGATACCGTCGCGCAGTTCGCGCCACACCAGGAACTCCGGCTGCAGCGCCAGGCCCTGCCCTGCAATCAGAAGCGGGTTCAGCATGTCGGCATTGTCGGCCCAGATGCGCACCGATGGCTCGACCACTTCTTCCCCAAATTGCGGATGAGTGAACCGCCAAACGCCTTTCTGGGCGCTGCCAGTATACGCGAAGGCGTCGTGCCGTCGCAGTTCCGCCGGATGGGTTGGCCGGCCGCGCGCATCGAAATATGCCGGTGCACCGACGAGCAGCAGCCGTACCGCGCACAAGCGACGCGACAATAACGAGGAGTCCTCGAGGCTCGCGATACGTAGCGCGAAATCGAATCCGTCGGCAACCAGATCGACGCGCCGGTCGCTCAACGCGAAATCGAGTGCAATCTCAGGATAGCGCGTGAGAAATTCCGGCAGCACCGCGCCGAGATAAGCGGTCCCGAACGATAGCGGTGCGCTGACCCGTACCAGCCCGCGAGGCACGGTTGACTGGTCGGCCGCCTCGTCTTCGATTGCTTCGCCCTCTCTCAATATCCGCGATGCCCGATCGAGCGATGCTCGCCCCGCTTCGGTTAGCGACAGGCGCCGCGAGGTGCGTGCGAGCAGCGCGAATCCCAACCGCGCTTCGAGCCGCCCGATCGCCTTCGAAACGGTGGGATTGGACAAGCCGAGCTCGCTCGCGGCGCCTGAAAAGGAACCTATTTCGGCGACCTTCGCAAAGATCGCCCATGCTTCGAGGTCGGGAAGTCGCCTTTTCATTTTCGGCAATGACGTGATGCCAACGTTTCTATTTCGTCAAGTCCAATCTCGCCGCATCTTCAAGTCATCGGGAAGGCAACCGCGCCTTTCCGCCGGAGACAGACAATGATCGAACGCCGCCCCTTCGCCGAACTCGGCAGTGCCAATCACGGTTGGCTCGATGCCCGGCACCATTTCTCTTTCGCCAGTTACTACGATCCCAATCGGATGGGCTGGGGTCCGATCCGGGTGTGGAACGACGATACGATCGCCGCCGGCACCGGCTTTCCGCCGCACGGTCACGCCGACATGGAGATCATCACTTATGTCCGCGAAGGCGCGATCACACACCAGGACAGTCTGGGCAATATCGGCCGAACCGAAGCTGGCGACGTCCAGGTGATGAGCGCCGGGTCAGGCGTACGTCATTCGGAATATAACCGGGAGCAGGACACGACCAAGATCTTCCAGATCTGGATCGAGCCCAAGACTCGCGGCGGGACGCCGTCCTGGGGTGCCAAGCCCTTCCCCAAGGGGGAACGCTCCGGCCATTTCGTCACGCTGGCCAGCGGCTTTGCCGATGATGGCGATGCGCTGCCGATCCGCACCGATGCCCGTATCGTCGGCGCGACCCTGAAAGCCGGTGAAACCGCCGAATATCCGTTGGGTGCCGATCGCCACGGCTACCTCGTCCCTGCCAGCGGCACGGTCGAAATCAACGGTATCCGGTTGGAAGCCCGCGACGGCGCAGCGATCGCCGACGAACCCGTCCTGCGCGTCACCGCGATCGACGACGCCGAACTCGTGCTCGTCGACGCTGCCTGAGCAATCTTTCGCGCTGCTTATCCCCAACACCGACCATCGACACAAAGGGAGACATTCCATGACCACGATCACCACTCAGGACGGCACCGAGATCTTCTACAAGGACTGGGGTCCCAAGGACGCACAACCGATCGTCTTCCACCATGGCTGGCCGCTGAGCTCGGACGATTGGGACGGGCAGATGATGTTCTTCCTGAACAAGGGCTATCGGGTCATCGCTCACGACCGGCGCGGCCACGGCCGCTCGACTCAGTCGGCGACGGGGCATGACATGGACACCTATGTCGCCGATGTGATTGCCCTGATCGACGCACTCGATCTGAAGAACGCGATCCATATTGGCCACTCGACGGGTGGCGGCGAAGTGGCGCGCTACGTCACCCGGGCCAAGCCTGGCCGCGTCGCCAAAGCAGTGCTGATCAGCGCCGTAGCGCCACACATGGTCAAAACTGAGGCCAATCCGGGCGGCTTGCCGATCGAGGTGTTTGACGGCGTGCGTGAACAAACCGCCAACAATCGCGCGCAATTCTACATGGACTTCACCATGCCCTTTTATGGCTATAACCGCGACGGTGCCGAGGTGAAGGAAGGCGTTCGTCAGAATTGGTGGCGTCAAGGGATGATGGGCGGTGCGATCGCGCACTATCTCGGCATCGCCGCCTTCTCCGAGACCGACTTTACCGAGGATTTGAAGAAGATCGCCGTCCCGACCCTCGTGATGCACGGCGAAGATGACCAGGTGGTACCCTATGCCAACGCCGGCCCGCTATCAGCCAAGCTGATCCCAGGCGCCGTTCTGAAATCCTATCCCGGCTATCCGCACGGCATGCCGACCACCAATGCCGATCGGATCAACGCCGATTTGTTCGCCTTCATCAAGGGCTGAGGAAAATGGCGCGCAGGCAACCACCTGCGCGTCCTTTCATAGGAGAGTCGAGATGAAGCGCCTGCCCCTCATCATTGCTGTCATGACGCTAAGCATGCCAACACAGTTCCCGCCCGCCTCCTCGAAGGAAGCGCCGGCAACCGATTTCTCGGTTGGACCGCAATACGATTCGACTCATGTCTATGTCGCAGCAGAAGATTTCGACAAATTCGTCGCGAGTTTCGTCGCGACCTTCGGCGGCACGACCAGCAAGAAAGGCGTATTCCAGGTCACCCCGACGCCAAGTCAGACCATGTCTCAGGTCGTGCTGACGCCGGCCGGGATCGTGTCCGTCTTCGGCTTCACCACACCGATACCCTATCCGTTCGGAGCCGAACGCACCGGCTATCTCGTAACGGATATCGATCGAGCGGTCGCCGCCGCGCGCGAGGCTCGAGCAACTCGGCTGGTCGACACCTTTCCCGATCCGATCGGGCGCGATGTGCTGGTGCAATGGCCGGGCGGCGTGAACATGCAATTCTATGTGCACACCGTGAAACCCAATTATGCGCCGCTCGCCACCATTCCCGAGAACCGCATCTATCTGACGCCGGATTCAGCCGATGCTTTTGTCCGAAGCTGGCTGGCGTTTTCGCGCGGCCATATCGTCGCCGACAACAAGCAAGCGCCCGGCATCGAGATCGGCGAACCCGGCAAGACCTATCGCCGCATTCGCCTCAGCTCGGGTTATGGCGATATGGCGGTGCTGGTCAGCAACGGCGCGCTGCCTTGGCCATACGGCCGTGAAGTGACGGGATATGGCGTTTCAGACCTTCTGGCGACGCTTGCAAAGGCGTCGGCAGCCGGAGTTGAAACGCTTGTGTCCGCGCATGCCGAACAAGGCCGGCAATCCGCGATCGTGCGGTTTCCCGGCGGATATATCGCGGAGATCCATGCGCCATCGCCCAGCGAAAACCGCTGACCCCAACCGTTCCGTCATCGCCTTGCGGCGATGCGGAGCGACGGACTGCCGAAATTGGCGCCACGGCGTCGGGATCGGCCGGCGCCGGTCAAGGCCGCTCGCGCCGTGGCGGCCCCAGCAATGCAGGCTCGAAGATCAAGGCGCAGATCAACGTCCAGATCAACGAGATCATCAGGATCTCGCCCATGCTTGCCGTACCGGGGTGATGCGACAGCCAGAGGCTGCCGAACGCGGTGCCGGTGGCGAGCGCGCTAAACATCACGGCGCGAGCCAGACTGGACTGGAGCAGTCCCGTCGCCCCTGCCCGCCACGCCATCACGAAATAGATATGGAAAGCCACGCCGACCCCGAACAATAACGGGAAGGCGATGATGTTGGCGAAGTTGATCGGCTGTCGGATCAGCACGCAGCTGCCCAATGTCAGGAAGATCGACAGCACGACCGGTGCCAGCGTGAACGCCACCTCGCGCAAGTTGCGCAGCACCACGAACAGCAGCGCGCTGACCAACAGGAAGGCAAGAACGCCCGCCTGGACAAAAGCGCCAGCCACGGTGTTGGCCGCTGCCTGGGTCGCGACCGGCAAGCCAGATATTGCGGGCGTCACGCCGGCGACCGCGGTCCGGAAGCGCCGGATCACGTCATTGTCGTTGCTGTTGCCGCTCGGAAACACCTGGAGCCGTACGCGCCCGTCTGGCGTGATCCAGTCGCGGGCCAATTCCGCCGGCAGATCGGTGCGAGTGACCGGCGTCGCCTGTAAGGCAAGCCGAACTTGGCCGAGCATCACGTTAAGCGGCTGGGACACCGCGGCATCCATTTCGGCGCGTTTTTGAGGCGAGCTTTTGGCCAGCCGGTCGAACAACGTCGCGAGCCGCAAGATGTCGCGTGCGCCGGGTTGCTGACGGTTCCCGGCGACAGTGCGCAGCTTGGCCGCGCTCTGCGAGAGCGATGCGACCAGGTCGGCATCCGTCGGCTGCGCCGCGATATCGAGCGGATTGATCGTCACATCGAGCAACAAGGCCGCATCCTGGATGATCGGCAGCTTGGCCTGCTGATCTTCGGGTACGAAGCTGTCGAGCGAGATCACGCGCGAGACCTCGGGCAAACGCGAGAGCTTCCGGGCGATCATCCGCGCCTCGGTCGGATTGGCGGCCAGCACGTCGATCGTGTTCGGCGTGCGGTCCGGGTCGCGCGTCAAATCGGCCAATGCCCGCATTGCCGGCGCGTCGGGGTTGCGCAGATGGAGCGGGTTGAAGTCGAAGCTCACCCAAGGAAGGATGGCGATACTGGCCACAAGCGCGATCGCAAATCCCCATAGCACCAGGGCGCGCTTGCGTTCGAGCCACACGTCGACCGGTGCGAGCGCGGCGAATCCCACGTCGCCGCGCGGCTGCCCGGGCCGAAACAGCATCACCAACGCCGGCAGCAAGGTAACGCTCAGAGCAAGCGCCACGATCATGCCCAGGCCGGCAATCACGCCCAGTTCGGCGATGCCGACGTAAGCGGTCGGCAGGAACGCGCCGAAGCCCAGGAAGATTGCGCCTGCCGCCAAGGTCAGCGGAGCGCCGAGCGCGGTCGCCGCCTGGCGAAGCGCCGCATCGGACGGCGCGCCATCAGCGCGCTCGGCATTATAGCGGACACAGATCTGGATGCTGAAATCGACTCCCAGGCCGACGAAGAGAGGAATGAAGGCGACCGAGATCAGATTGAAGCGGCCGACGGCGAGCAGCCCCGCCGCCATGGTGACGAGAAGGCCAAGGACGATCGTCGTCAGGATCGCGGCGACCAGGCGCACCGATCGCGTCGCGAACCACAAAGTGAGCAGCATCGCCGCGAACATCACCAGCCCGACCAGACCGATATTTTCCTGGAGCGTACCGAACTCCTCGTCGGCCAAGGGTACCTCGCCGGTCAGTTGCACCCGTATGCCATGCGCGGCATCGAGCCCGAGCGCGGCGGCGGCCGACCGAACGGCGTCGCTGGCCGCTTCGCCCGACATCAGCGCGCTATGATCCAGTATCGGCTGGGCGAGGATCAGCCGCCGCTTCGGTGGTGCCAACGCCCCTTTGCCGCTCGCGAACAGAGCCTGCCAGGAAAACGGCCTCGGCTTTCCGGCCAGCACGCCGTCGGCGGCGTCGCCAAGCGCGCGAACCGGCTTGTCGATCCGGTCGAACGTGACCTGACCTGCCTGGACCCCGTCTGCAATGGTCGACAAGGCGCCCGCGACACCGCGCAGACTCGGATCGGCGGCAAGCGGCCCGAGCATCGGCTGCGCTTCGACCAGCGCCGCCGTGGTATCGCGCACATCCTGTTCGGAGCCGAACAACAGACCTTCGCGTCCCAGGAAGTCGCCGCCGTCGGGCCGGGTGACCAGCCGGAAATGCGCCTTGTCGGCGGCGAGCCGAGCGGCGAGCCGCGCCGCGCCATCCTCGGCTAGCTCGGGCGTGTCGCCGTCGACCATCACCAGCATCACGTCGCGCAATTGCGGGAACGCCTGCTCCATCGCCCGTTCGCGCTGGCGCCATTCGACATTGGGGGAGATCAGTTCGGCGGTGTCGGTGGTCATCGCGAAACGGTTGACCGTGACCGACAGCGCGAGCGCGGCCAGTACCAGCACGAGGATGACCGTCAGCCACGGACGGCGTACGCTAGCCGCGACGATGGGCGTGACCGGCGATCGCACGATCAGCGCGCCGACGGGCCCTTTGCGCCCAGGAAATAGCGCAGGTTCAAACGGATAGTCCGGGCACTGCCAT
Organism: Sphingomonas sp.; assembly: GCF_024508665.1. Taxonomy (GTDB): domain Bacteria; phylum Pseudomonadota; class Alphaproteobacteria; order Sphingomonadales; family Sphingomonadaceae; genus Sphingomonas. The sequence continues at coordinate 22,847 of NZ_JANINP010000004.1, read as the reverse complement.
CGAATGCGAACACCGCCTCGGCAAATTTGGGCGGGCCGAGGCCGATCTTGGCATCGTTCGAAAAGCCGACACCCTCCTTGGGGATGCCGAACAATGCCCGATCGACCTCGCCATTGCCGTTCTCATCGAGAAAGGCCTGCACCGCGTAGCGTCCCGCCGGCAGGTTGGCGACCGTGACGCGAGTATCGCCTACCTTGGCGCGGGCATTCCCGGACCAGGGACAGTCGTCCTTCAGGAATTGCGCCTCCGGACAGACGTCCACATGTACATTGCCCTTGGCGATGCGGACATTGCCGACATCGATCGTCAGGACGCCATGCGGGGGAGCCGCGGCACCCACCAAAAACAACAATGCGGGTAAAGCCAACACCAATCGCCTCATATGCGCTGGCACTCTGCCACCACGCTTGCATCGTTATAGCGCAGTGCCTTGAGCACGGTGTCGACGATGGCGTCGGCATCGAGCCCGGCCTGGGCATATTGGACTTCGGGCTTGTCCTGGTCCTGGAAGATGTCGGGCAGGCGCATCGTCCTGAGCTTCAGCCCGGCATCGATCAGTCCGGTGTCGCTGGCAAGCGTCAGGACATGCGCGCCCAGCCCGCCGACCGCGCCTTCCTCGATCGTCACCGCGACCTCGTGGGTGGTGAGCAGGCGGCGGATCAGTTCCTCGTCGAGCGGCTTGGCGAAGCGCAGGTCGGCGACCGTCGCCGACAGCCCCTTGGCATCGAGCGCATCGGCGGCCTTGAGTGCTTCCTGAAGGCGCGTGCCGAGCGACAGGATCGCGACCTTCTTGCCTTCGCGCACGATCCGGCCCTTGCCGATCTCGAGCCGCTCAGGCGTCTCGGGCAGCGCGACCCCGACCCCGTTGCCGCGCGGATAGCGCACGGCGATCGGTCCACTGTCGTGAAGTGCGGCGGTGTGCGTCATATGCACCAGCTCGGCCTCGTCGGCCGCCGCCATCACGACGAAATTGGGGAGTGTCGCGAGATAGGTGACGTCGAAGCTGCCGGCATGGGTCGCACCGTCGGCACCGACCAGGCCGGCACGGTCGATCGCAAAGCGCACGGGCAGGTTCTGGATCGCGACGTCGTGGACGACCTGATCATAGGCGCGCTGCAGGAAGGTCGAATAGATCGCGCAGAATGGCCGCATGCCTTGCGCGGCGAGCCCCGCGGCGAACGTCACCGCATGCTGCTCGGCAATCCCGACATCGAACGTCCGCTCGGGGAACGCCTTGGCGAAGCGGTCGACGCCGGTGCCAGAGGGCATGGCGGCAGTGATCGCGACGATGGTCGGATCGCGCTGCGCATCCTTGATCAGCTGGTCGGCGAACACGTTCTGATAGGCAGGCGGCCCCGGCGGCGCCTTGGCCTGCGCGCCGGTGATGACGTCGAACTTCTGCACGCCATGATATTTGTCCGCGGCCGCTTCCGCCGGACCATAGCCCTTGCCCTTCTTGGTCACGACATGGACCAGGATCGGACCGTGCTCGCTGTCGCGGACATTCTCCAGGACCGGGATCAGATGGTCGAGATTGTGGCCGTCGATCGGGCCGACATAATAGAAGCCCAGCTCCTCGAACAACGTGCCGCCGGTCACCCAGCCGCGCGTCAGTTCCTCGGCCTTTTGCGCGGCATTGTGGACACGCCTCGAGACCTTGGCGGTGATCCGCTTGGCGAGGCTCCTCAAGCCCAGATACTCGCTCGAACTGACCATCCGCGCGAGATAAGCTGAAAGCCCCCCGACCGGCGGCGCGATCGACATGTCGTTGTCGTTGAGGATCACGACCAGCCGGTTGCCGGCGGCTTCGGCATTGTTCATCGCCTCATAGGCCATGCCGGCCGACATCGCGCCGTCGCCGATCACCGCGATCGCCTTGCCGGGTCTGCCCGCCAGCTTGTTGGCGATGGCAAAGCCCAGCGCCGCCGAGATCGAGGTCGAACTATGCGCAGCGCCGAACGGATCGTACTCGCTCTCCGAGCGCTTGGTGAAACCCGATAGCCCTCCCCCCTGGCGCAAAGTGCGGATGCGGTCGCGCCGCCCGGTCAGGATCTTGTGCGGATAGCATTGATGCCCGACGTCCCAGATCAGCCGGTCATGAGGCGTGTCGAACACATAATGGATCGCCGTCGTCAGCTCGACCACCCCCAGCCCCGAGCCCAAATGCCCCCCGGTCGTCCCCACCGCCGATATCGTCTCCGCACGCAACTCGTCCGCCAGCTGGCGCAATTGCTCCGGCGCAAGTCCGCGAATATCCGCCGGCGTCGAAACTGTGTCGAGCAACGGGGTCTCGAAAGAAGTGGTCATTTGGTATCGGCTCCTGCGCCCAACTTAGCCCAACAGCGCCGCGAAACAATCGTGCGGCCAACGACCATCTTTCCGAAGCCCGCAGGATGGTAACCGGCTCCGAACGAAATCAATGCGGCGCCCCGGCCGGCGCCGGTGCGGCCGGATCGGTCATCGGATCCTGCAATTCCGGAGTGCCCGATTCGGGCGGGGCCGTGGCTGGCGCACCCGGATCGCGCAGGGGATCGTCGAATTCCGACGGACTCGGCGCTTCGATCCGATGGTGTCGCAAAGCGCTCACTTCGCCAGCGCGATGCTGAAGCCAGACCGACCGCAAGGTCGCATAAGGGTCGACGGCACCGCCGAACAAGGCGCGCAATTCCTGGTCCGATTCGGCCCGCCGGTCGAGGCCGTTGATCACACCCGTCGGAAACTGAAAGCGCCAATCGTTGAACGGGTTACCGACGGCGACCGGCAGGACGGCTCCCCCCAGCGGTCCGCCCAGAACGTCCCGCAGGGTGGTCGGACCGACCAGCGGCAGAAAGATATAAGGGCCAGGACCAACGCCGTAATAGGCCAGCGTATCGCCGAAACTATTGCTGCGGTGCGGAAGGTTGAACTCCTTCGTCTTCGCGACGTCGAAGAGGCCGCCGACACCCAGGGTCGAATTGACCGTGAACCTCACCAGCGTCTCCGCCGCCTTGCCGAACTTGAACTGCAGCAAGTAATTCAGGAACACGACCGGCTCGGTCAGGTTACTCAGAAAATTGCGAAACCCCGATCGCACAGGTTTGGGCACGACGTGCTGGTAACCCATGGCGAGCGGTCGGTAGATCGCCTTGTCGAGCGCCTGGTGAATCCCGAACATCGCCCGATTGAATCCTTCCAGCGGATCAGCGCGGTTGGGATCGACCGCTGTCGCGCGAAACGGCGCTTCTCCGCCAGTTGCAGCGCTGGCGGACTCCGGGTCGGACAGCGGATCCGCAAACTCGGGGATTGCCGCCGAAGAATTTGAGGGCGACGAGTCGGTAATCGGCGGTTGCGGAGCAACGGGCGAGACCGGCGCGACGATAGGCGTCGACCCGGCCGCGGTTGCCGGCGCGACGACCGGTGGTGCCGGCGGCGGTGTCGTTTGTTCTTGGGCCGGGGTGGCGATCAGCGCCACCGCCGGAAGGAGAAGCGGGATCGTCAAAAATCGCCCTTCGCCGCCAGGGCATCGAGATGGGTTACCAGCGCCTTGGCGCCGCCTTTGGCCAGAACGGCCGCAAAATCGGACCGTCGCGTCGCGATCTGGCTGATCGAGTTACGGTAGAATACGTCGATGATCTTCCAGCTGCCGCCGCTCGCGCGCAAGCGATAGCTGATCGGGATGTCCGCTTTGCCCGGCGTAACCAGTGTGGTGCGGACCAACCTATCGCCGCCCCGCGCATCGATCTGCGGCGCAATCGCGAAGCGTTCGCCCGACCAGCTGTCGAAATTGGTCGCATATTGCGAGATCGTCATGCGCCGGAAAGCGGCGACCAGGGCCTGCTGATCGGCCGGCGGAGTCGTCGTCCAGGCGGGTCCGACCGCGAGTCGCGCCATCAGCGGCAAGTCGAAGGCGCGGTCGATGACCGGGCCGATCGCCGCCGCGCGGCTCCTCACCGTTCCCTTTGCCTTCATGATCGTGATCAGACCATCGTCGAGCGCCTGCACGGTGGTGCGCGCGGGATCGGTCTGGGCGACGGCTGGGACAGGGATCGCAAGCGCCAGCAGCAAGGCGGAGGAGACAGTGATACGCATCGAAACACTCCTGATCGACCCCGGGCAATACCCCGTCCAGAGCGAAGGCGTCCACCCTTGTCGGACGCAAAGTCTTTGCCGCGTTGCAATATTGCGTCTTTTGCAACCGGAGGCGAACGACTATCTGTTCCCCCAAGACCTGGCGTGAACAGGTCGCGGCATTTCGAAAGACGGAATTGCATGCAGGGCAAAATGACCGATCCTTCCTCGCCTTCGATCAACGTCCTGTTGGCAAATCCACGCGGTTTCTGCGCGGGTGTGGTCCGCGCGATCGAGATCGTCGAGCGCGCACTCGATCTGTACGGCGCCCCGGTCTATGTCCGGCATGAGATCGTTCACAATCGCCACGTCGTCGATCGCCTGCGCGGCAAAGGCGCGATCTTCGTCGACGAGCTGGACGAAATTCCCCCGGATGCCCCGACGATCTTCAGTGCGCACGGCGTGCCGCGATCGGTTCAGGAAGCGGCAGTCGCCAGAGGCCTGCCGGTGCTCGACGCGACTTGTCCGCTGGTCACGAAGGTCCATGTCCAAGGTCGCCGCTATGCCAAAGCGGGGCGGACGCTCGTGCTGATCGGCCATGCCGGCCATGCCGAGGTGATCGGTACGATGGGCCAGATCGATGCCCCGATTCACCTGGTTTCGACGATTGACGACGTGGCCGCCCTACCGCTCGCGGACGATACGCCGATTGCCTATATCACGCAGACCACCCTCAGCGTCGACGATACGCGTGGCGTGATCGCGGCGCTTAACCAGCGCTTCGACGACGTCCAGGGTCCGGACGTCGCCGATATCTGCTACGCCACACAGAACCGTCAGACCGCGGTCCGCGACCTCGCCAGGCAAAGCGATCTGCTGATCGTCGTCGGCGCACGAAACAGCTCGAATTCGAGCCGACTGCGCGAAATCGGCGACGAAATGGGCGTGCCGAGCTATCTGGTGGACGATGGCGACGGCGTCGACGCCGCCTGGCTCGATGGCGTGGAGACGGTTGGAATCACCGCGGGCGCGTCGGCCCCTGACGAGTTGATTGAGAGTGTCATCGCCGCCATTGCTTTGGTACGTCCGGTGCAGGTGAAACCGCTGGACGGCGTCACCGAAGACGTGGAATTCACCCTCCCTACCCAGTTGCGCAACATCACTCGTGCAGCGGCCGAATAGGATTACGCGATGACTTTACCGCTTTCCCAGATCGCGCGGATCGGCGCCTATACGCTGACACAGCATATCAAGGGCGGGAAATACCCGCTTGTCCTGATGCTAGAGCCGCTGTTCCGCTGCAACCTGGCTTGCCCCGGCTGCGGCAAGATCGATTATCCCGATCCGATCCTCAACCAGCGCATGTCCTACGAGGAGTGCATGGAAGCGATCGACGAATGCGGTGCGCCTGCCGTCTCGATCGCCGGTGGCGAACCCTTGCTGCACAAGGACATGGCGCGGATCGTCAAGGGCTATATCGCCAAGAAGAAGCTGGTGATCCTGTGCACCAACGCCCTGCTGCTCAAGAAGAAGATCGACGAATATGAGCCGTCGCCCTTCTTCACCTGGTCGATCCATCTCGATGGCGACAAGCAGATGCACGACCATGCCGTCGATCTCGACGGCACATACGAAGTCGCGATCGAGGCGATCAAGCTCGCCAAGAGCAAGGGCTTCCGCGTGCAGGTCAATTGCACCGTGTTCGACGGCGCCGATGCGGGGCGGCTGGCGTCGTTCTTCGACGAGATGGAATCGCTCGGCGTCGAGATCACGATCTCGCCCGGTTATGCTTATGAGCGCGCCGCCGACCAGGAGCATTTCCTCAATCGCGAGCGCACCAAGAAGTTCTTCCGCGACGTGTTCGCCCGCGGTAATGGCGGCAAGGACTGGACCTTCACCAACTCGCCGTTGTTCCTCGATTTCCTCGCCGGCAACCAGACGTACGAATGCACGCCCTGGTCGATGCCGCTGCGCACGATCTTCGGCTGGCAGAAGCCCTGTTATTTGCTCGGCGAAGGCTATGTCGCGACCTTCAAGGAGCTGATGGAAGGCACCGACTGGGAGAAATACGGCGTCGGCAAGTACGAGAAATGCTCGAACTGCATGACGCATTGCGGGTTCGAAGGCACTGCCGCGACCGACGCGATCCGTCACCCGCTCAAGATGTTCAAGGTCGGCCGCAACGGCGTGAAGACCGATGGTCCAATGGCGCCCGATGTCGACCTGTCGGCCGCACGGCCTGCCGAGGATGTTTATTCCTCGCACGTCGAGCTCGAGCTGGCGAAGATCAAGGCGGCCGATCCCGAAGGCTTCAAACGGGTTCAGCGCGCGGCGTGATCCCGCTCGCCTGCCTTACCTGGGCGGCAACCCGAACCGGTCTATCCCGGCGCCGATAATCGCGTCGAATGCCTGTGCCAGACTGCGAAACGCTTGGTCGGCCTGGCGGCCGGTGCGGATAAGTGCGGACAATTGCCGCGGATTTCGCGCGAGCGAGGCGAGGACAGCGCCCAGCGCCATCCCGCCGTCCGGACGCATCCCAACCAGAGCTGCGGGCGGCAGATCGTCGTCTGCGCGATCCGAGATCACCCGCAGCGCGGCGAACGGCAGCCCCTTGCGCACCGCTACCCGCGCGGCGACATGGCTCTCCATGTCGACCGCGATCGCGCCGGTGCGCTCATGCAGGGTGCGTTTTTCTTCTGCCGTCGCCGTGATTGCGTCGTTCCCCACAATCCCGCCGCGATGAGCGTGCGGAAGCGCCTGCCCCAGCCGTTCAACCACGATCACATTGCCGTCGATCACCACATCACCGGGTTTCAGTGCAGGTGCGAGCGCGCCGGCGATTCCGCACGACAGAATGATACCGGGGAGGAGTTCGGCTTTGGCGTCGAGATCGTGATCGAGCGTCTCAGCGATGCCGCCGCCGATGACGACGGAGACGTCGCGATCCGCGCGATCGAAAATCCGCGCCTCGCGCTTAAGCCCGCAGGCAATGAGCAAGGTCACATGCCGACCGTGACGCGCTTGGTGTTCGAGCGCTTGAGATTGCGGTAGCGCGCCATCGCCCAAAGCGGGAAATATTTCGGGTAACCGTGATAGCGAAGATAGAAGACCCGCGGGAAGCCGCCGCCGGTATAATATTCCTGCCCCCACAATCCGTCGGCATCCTGATTGGTAGCCAGCCAGTCGATACCACGCGCGACCGCATCGCTGTCCACCTCGCCCGCAGCCATCAATCCCAGCAGCGCCCAGGCGGTCTGCGATGCGGTCGACGGGGCCGGAACGTGGCCGGTACGATCGAGATCGTAGCTGTTGCAATCCTCGCCCCAGCCGCCGTCGACATTCTGAATCGCGGTCAGCCAGCCGGCGGCGCGCGCCACCATCGGATCGTCGGTCCCTAGCCCCGCAGCGTTGAGCGCGCACAGCACCGACCAGGTGCCGTAGATGTAATTCACGCCCCAGCGCCCGAACCAGCTGCCATCGGGTTCCTGTTCCCGCCGAAGGTAGTCGATCGCCGCCGTCATGCGCGGGCTGTCGCTCGCCTCGCCGAGCTGGGCGAGCATCGAAACGCAGCGCGCCGAGACGTCGGCGGTCGGCGGATCGAGCAGCGCGCCATGGTCGGCAAATGGCAGGTTATTGAGATAGTCGTACGCATTGTCGGCGTCGAACGCCCCCCAGCCGCCATTCTTCGACTGCAAGCCGACTGTCCATTCGACCCCGCGGTCGATCGGCATGCGGTCGGCCGTCCCGGCGCGATCCATCGCCATCACTACCACCGCAGTATCGTCGAGGTCGGGATAATGCGCGTTATTATACTGGAAGGCCCAGCCGCCAGCGCGCACGCCGGGCCGTTCCTCCGCCCAATCGCCCATGACCTCCAGCACCTGGCGCGGCTTGAGCCAATCGAGCGCGGCATCGGCACTGGCGATATTGGCCTCACCCCCCGCCTCCAGCATCGCATGCGCCGCGAGCGCCGTGTCCCACACCGGCGACACGCAGGGCTGGCAATAGGCCTCATCCTCCTTGATCACGAGAAGGTTCTCGACCGATTTCCGGGCGATCGCGCGGACCGGATGGTCTTCCGTATAGCCTAGCAGGTCGAACATCATCACGCTGTTCGCTATCGCCGGATAGATCGCGCCGAGCCCGTCCTCGCCATTAAGCCGCTCGACCACCCAGGCCTCGCAGGCCCGGATCGCGCGTTGCCGCAGCTTGGTCGGCCACAGACCGTCACCGGCCTTGAGCAACCGGTCGAGCGCGTTGAAACCCTTGGTCCATAGCCATTTCGGATCGGCCGCCTTGGTTCCGGCGCGTACCGCCTCACCCGTGTAGAGCTCGTCGACCTTGATCCCCTTAGCGTTGCGCGCGACGGGCTTGAGCGCGCCCAGCACTAGCAGCGGCACCACCACGGTGCGCGCCCAATAGCTCATCTTGGAGAGATGGATCGGGAACCAGCGCGGCAGGAGGATCAGCTCGGGCGGCATGGTCGGCACGGTCGACCAGGGTCCGGCCTCGAACAAGGCAAGCTGGATGCGGGTGAAAACGTTCACTGCCGCCGCGCCGCCCGCCGCCAGGATCGCAGTCCGCGCGCGCACCATATGCGGTGCCTGAGGATCGTCGCCGATCATCTTGAGCGCATAATAGGCCTTCACGCTGGCGCTGACATCGAAGCCACCGGCATGGAACAGTCCCCAACCATCATGCACCGACGACTGGATGCGGCGGAGATAGCGGCCGATCTTCGCTTCCAACACTTCGTCGACCGGTTCGCCGAGGTAATGGCGTAGCAGCACATATTCGGCCGGGATGGTGCAGTCCGCTTCCAGCTCAAACACCCAATGGCCATCGGGACGCTGCGCGGCGGTCAAGGCGGCGGCGGCGCGATCGACCGCCCGATCGATCTCGGCAAGTGGATCGGTTGACTGAAGCTTGGTGGCCATCTCGATCCGTTAGCGCGTCCCGCCGCCAATCGCCAAGCGCGCGGCGGTCTCGCCCGACCGAAGTGCGCCTTCGATCGTCGCCGGCAGACCGGTACGCGTCCAATCACCCGCCAGGAATATGTTGCGCCAGCGCGTCGCGGCCGGAGGGCGCTTTGCGTCCTGCTCCGGCGTCGCGGCGAAAGTGGCACGCTTTTCCTTGACGATCTGCCACGCCGGCATGGGCGCGGCGAAGTGATAGGCGCTCTGGATGTCCGCCCAGAAACGGCGCGCCAGTTTCTCGCGGTCGAGATCGACGAGCGCATCGGCGGCACTGACGGTCACCGAGATCCGGTCGGGAAAAGCAAACAGCCATTCCGCGGTACCATTGAGCAGTCCGAGCATTGGCGCCGCGCTTTCCGGCGGCGCGATCGCGAAGTGGCCGTTGACGATCGAATGAAAACTATCAGGCGCCGAGATTTCGGGCAGCAGCGTGGTCGCTACCCAGGGCGGAACGGCGAGGATCACTGCTTCGTCATCAGCCAGGGGTTCCGAACCAGCGCCCCAGTCGAGCGCGGTCGCTCGATCGCCGATCGTTTCAATCGCGCGCAGGCGCCTGCCCGGCGTGAATGGCGTGCCGCGAGCCGCAAGCCAGGCCAAAGCGGGGTCGATGAACGCCGCGCCAAGGCTCGGCTCGGCAATGCGCGGCAATGTCGCCTTGCCGCCGCGCAGTAGTGATTCGCGAAGCACCGCAGCAGTCAGCAGGGCGGATCCGGTTTCTGGCGGCGTGTTGAGCACGGCGAGCAGCACCGGTGCCATCAGCTTGCTCCAAACCGGCCCCGCCGCATCGATCCGGTCGCCAACTGCGTCCGCCGCGGCGCCGGTCAGCAACCCGGCGAGCCTGAGATAGTCCAGCGCACCCGTTCCCGGTACGCGCCGGTGCTTCGATAGCACCCACCAGGGCAGCATGCCGTCGTTCATTCGGATCGCCCAACGTTCGCCGCTGGCGAGATCGGCGAACGCGAAGTCGGCATGATCCGGCCCGGCAAGCGGCGTACTTGCCCCAATCGTCGCGCGGAACGCCGCGACCGACGTGTTTCCCGACAGCACCAGATGGTTGCCGTTGTCGATCGTCAGGCCGAGCTGTGGGTCGTGATAGGAGCGACATCGTCCGCCTGCCTGGGCGGCGGAATCGGCGACACGGACGGTCAAGCCAGCTTCGACCAGCCGCACCGCCGCCGACAGCCCGGCGAGACCGGCACCCGCAATCGTCGCTCGCGCGAAGGTCACTGCGTCACCAGCAGACGTGCAACGGTCCACAGCAATGCCGGCTTGCTCACCCTGACACGTCGGCGCGGCGGCGCCCAGCCGACGACCTCCATCCGCTTGAGCAGCTTCGAATAGACCGCTTCCATCAATCGTGGCGCGATCAGATGGCCGTTCGGCCTGGCAGCGAGAATTGCATCAGCAGCCCGATAATGGTCGTGCGCACGCGCCACCAGCGGACGCACCGCTTGGTCGATGCGCGGATCGGCAACCACCTCGGCCGGCGTGGTCGGCGTGATTCCGGCCGCGGCCAAGGCCTCAGACGGCAGATAGACGCGGCCGATCTCGGCATCCTCATCGATATCGCGCAGGATATTTGTGAGCTGAAGCGCGCGGCCCAGATGGTGCGCAAGCTCGATGCCGGGCTGGCGAGGCATGCCGAACACGCGTACCGACAAACGCCCGACTGCCGACGCTACCCGGTCGCAATAGAGATCGAGTTCCGCCATCGCCGGCCAACGTATGTCGCAAGCCACGTCCATTGCCATGCCGTCGATCACGGCTTCGAAATCGGCGCGGTCGAGGTCGAACCGGCGCACGGCTTCGGCTACAAGTGCGGCCTGTCCCGGATCGCCGCCAGCATAGAGAGAATCGAGATCGCGGCGCCAGCGGTCGAGCGCTAGCGCGCGTCCTTCCCTCTCCCCATGCTGATCGTCGGCGATGTCATCAACCGCTCGGCAAAAGCCGTAGATCGCATACATCGCCTCGCGCTCGGCCCTGGGCAGCATGCGCATACCGGCATAGAAGGAGCTGCCCGCAGCCTGGGTCGCCGGCGCGGTCGTTGAGGCATCGCTCATGCGGCGCGCCGAAAGAGGACGGGAAGCGCCGCCCCAAGCGCGATCCAGCCCGCTTCGACCTTGCCGTGATGGACGCGCTCGCTGAGCGGGTCGCGCGCTTCCAACCGGTCGCACAGGCCCAGCGCCAACCGGTGGATCGCCGCTACTTCCGCCGCCAGCCGCCGATCGCGGATCTGCTCAGCGAAAGCGGCGGACGAGTCGAGCAACTGCCGCGTCCGTCCGACCAGATCGGTCAGGATCGCCCGCAGTGCCGACGTGGCGCGCGCTTCGCCAAGATCCTCGATGCGCAGGCCTGTATCGAGCGGGATATAAACGCGGTCGAGCTCTCGATAATCCTCGGCGCAGTCCTGGAGATGGTTGATGATCTGCAGGGCCGCGCACAAAGCGTCGTTGGCGGGCCAAGTCTCGCGGCTTTCGCCGTGTACGTCGAGGACATAGCGCCCGACCGGCATCGCCGAGAGGCGGCAATAGCCGATCAATGCATCCCAATCGGAGTACCGAGTGACCGTTACGTCGCGGACGAAAGCGTCGAGCAAATCATGGGCGTGAATCGGGTCGATCTGCCGCGCCTTCATTACCTCGGCCAGCGCCATCGCTTCGGGAGCACCCTTTCCGTCGAGGCCGGCGCGCATCTGCGCGAGCAGTTCGAGCTTGGTCTCGGGCGAGGCCTGCGCATTGTCGGAAATGTCGTCCGCGGCACGAGCGAAGCGATAATAGGCCATGACGGGCGCGCGATGCTCGGGGCGAAGCAGGAAGCTCGCCACCGGGAAATTCTCATCGGTATGCCCCTTGCCCGAAGCAAGGTCGGTTACTTCTGTCATCGCCCCGCCGCCGCCTGCGCCCGACCTTTCCACATGCCGCCACGACCGCGCATGTGCTGCCAGGCCGATAGCAAGGTGCATCCGGCGTAGAAAGCCGCGATCAACGGCAGCACAATGCCCCAGAGCGGCGAGCGTCGATAAAAAGCCAGCATCGGCTGGAACGCGATCGCCATCAAACCCCAGGCGGCAATCCCCGCGAACCGTGCGGGGCCGTGGCCGCAAAGGGCGAGCAACGGCGGCGCTGCATAGACCAGCGCCAAGCCCAACAGGGTGCCGGCGAGTAGCAAGGGCGAATACCGCAATTGGGCATAAGCCGAGCGCGAGATCATCGCTGCCACCGCGCCGAAACCGTCATACGGCCGGATGCTTCGCGACCGGTCGGTGAGGCCGAGCCAGATGCATCCCTGCTGCTTGAGCAAGGCACCCAGCGTGCAATCGTCGATCAGCGCATCGCGAATCGCGGCGATGCCGCCGGCTGCTTCGAGCGCTTTGCTCCGTACCAGCATGCAACCACCGGCCGCGCCGCCCTGGCCTGTGGGGCGATTCACCAGGCCGAACGGATAGAGCATCTGGAAGAAGAAGACGAAGGCAGGGATCAGCATCCGCTCGGCGAAACTGTCGGCACGGAGCTTGGCCATCAGGCTGACCAAAACGAGTCCGCTCGCCTCCCCCCGCGCGACCAGCGTGCGCAACGTGTCCGGCGCATGCTCGATATCGGCATCGGTGAGCCACAGCCAGGTCGGTGCGCTCCCGGCTCGCTCGATACCTTGCGAGACCGCCCATAATTTTCCGGTCCAGCCAGGCGCGAGCGGCAGGCCGCGCACCACCGCGACTCGATCGCTTCCCAGCCCGCGCGCGATGTCGGCGGTGCCATCGCTCGACGAATCGTCCATCAGGATGATGCGGAAACGTCCGGGATAATCCTGTGCGGCAAGGCTACCGATCGAACGCGCGATCACATCGGCCTCATCGCGGGCCGGCACAACGGCCACCACGTCCGGCCATTGCGTGGGGTCGACCGGAATATCGCGCGTATCGCGTTCGCGCGTCAACCAGAAACCGTGCCGGGCAAAGATCAGCACCAGCCAGATCGCCAGCGACAGTCCGGCGACGACCGTCCAGATCACCGCACCATTCCCGCGCCGCGGAACCAGGCGATCGCATCGGCCAGCGCCTCGCGATGCGGCCGCGCGCGATAGCCGAGCTCGGTTTCCGCTTTGGCCGAGGTGAAGAACATGCGGTGCTTCGCCATCCGCAGCGAATCCATGTTGAGAAACGGATCTCCGCCGGTGATCCGCGCAACCTGCTCGTTCGCCCAGGCAAACGGGAACAGCGGCGTTCGCGGGATGCGGATCGTGGGGGGCCTACGACCGACGATCGCGGCGATGTCGGCGAGCATGTCGCCCAGCATCACGTCCTGGCCGCCCAGGATATAGCGCGCGCCGACCCGCCCCTTGTCGAACGCGAGCAAATGGCCGTTGGCGACATCGTCGACATGGACGAGATTGAGCCCCGAATCGACAAAAGCCGGCATCCTGCCGTTCGCCGCCTCGACGATGATTCGCCCGGTCGGCGTGGGCCTCACGTCGCGCGGCCCGATCGGCGTGGAGGGCTGGACGATTACTGCGGGCAGGCCGCGTCCGGTGACCATGTCCTCGACCAGCCGCTCAGCGACGACCTTGCTCCGTTTATAGGCGCCAACCACTTGGTCGGGGGTTGCCGCGCGGCTTTCGTCAGCGGGCTCGCCCTCGCGCGGCTTCAACGTGGCGACGCTCGACGTATAGACAATGCGCTCGACGCGGGCGGCGAGCGCCACTTCCATCACTATCCGTGTTGTCGCTGCGTTGTTGCGGACGATTTCTTCCGGATCGGGTGCCCAGAGGCGGTAATCCGCCGCGACATGGAAGAGATGGCGCACCCCGGCCATCGCCCGTGTGACCGCTTCCGCATCGCGCAGATCGCCTTCGACGAGTTCGCCCGGAAAGTCGCCTAGATTGGTTCGCGGGCTCGACTCCCGGACGAGGCCACGCACCCACGCACCGCGCGCCGCCAGCGCTCGCGCCACGGCCGAGCCGACAAAACCGGAAACGCCGGTGACGAGGACGAGCGGAGATGACGCTTCGGAAGGACCCACGCGCGCGCTCTACACATGACCCGCGGCGCAGGATAGAGGAGCAGTCATGGGAGGCATTCCGATGGCGATCGTTGCCGGCCTGGCATGGGGAATGCTGGGACTGAGCCTGATTGGCTCGGCCTATATGATCGCGGCTGCGATCACGTTGCAATCCTTCCTGTCGCCTCGTGCCGCCGCTGGGCGCCGCAACGATGCCGTGACGATCCTGAAGCCCCTATATGGTGCCGAACCGCGTTTGGCCGACAATCTGGCAACGTTCCTGGCGCAGGATCACGATGGGCCCGTCCAGGTCCTGTGCGGCGTCCAGCGTCCCGACGATCCCGCGATTGCCGTGGTTGAAACGCTTCGCGCGCGTTTTCCTCAGGCGCGAATCGACTTGATCGTCGATCCGACGCCGCATGGTGCCAATGGCAAGATCGCCAATCTGATCAATCTCGAGCCGTATATCGCGCACGAGATCGTCGTGCTGAGCGACAGCGACATGGCGGTAAAGGCCGACTACCTGACGCGCCTACTCGCGGCGCTCGACACGCCAAAGACGGGAGTGGTGACGGTCGCGTATAACGGCCGCGGGGATGCCGGTTTCTGGTCGAAGATGGTCGCCGCCGGGCTTAGCTGGCAGTTCCTGTCAGGCGTGGTGTTCGGAGCGATGTACGGTCTGGCGCGGCCCTGTATGGGATCGACCATCGCGATGCGGCTCGAGACCTTGGCCGCGATCGGCGGCTTCGCCGCCTTTGCCGACGTGCTGGCGGATGACTACGCGATCGGCGAGGCAGTTGCGGCATTGGGACTCGAGGTCAGAATGCCTCCAATGCTGGTCACTCATGCCTCGACGGAAGCTAGTTTCGGGGAGTTTTGGCGGCACGAACTACGCTGGGGCGCGACGGTCCGAAATGTTGCGCCAGCCGCTTATCTGACGAGCGTGATCGCCATGCCGCTGCCGCTTGCGCTCCTCGCGATCCCCCTTCACCCGCTGCCGGGCCTCGCGATCGCCGGACTCGCCCTGCTTGCCCGCCTTTCGGTCGCCATCGTAGCGGATCGGCGCGGCGGCGCACGAACCGCGCCGTTATGGATTCTGCCGTTGAGCGATTGCCTCGCTTTTTCGGTGTTTATTGCCAGCCTGGCGGTGCGATCGGTTGATTGGCGCGGTGCAACACTTAGAATGGCACAACGTGGCCGGATCTCGGCCGAACCGGAGTTACCTTTCCGATGATGCGCTCGCTGTTTCTTCAGGCCCCTTCGTTCGACGGTTATGACGGAGGTGCCGGCGCCCGGTATCAGATGAAGCGGGAGGTGCGCTCCTTCTGGTATCCGACCTGGCTCGCCCAGCCCGCGGCGCTGATTGAGGGATCGAAACTGATCGACGCGCCGGCGCACGATCTCAGCTGGGACGACATCAAGCATGAGGTCGACGACAAGGATCTCGTCATCCTGCACACCTCGACGCCGTCCTTTCGCCAAGACGTCCACACCGCCGAGCTGATTCGCGCGCGCAATCCCAAGGCGCTGATCGGCCTGATCGGCGCCAAGGTGGCGGTGGAGACCCAGAAATCGCTGGAGGCATCCACCGCGATCGATTTCGTCTGCCGCAACGAATTCGACTTCACCATCCTCGATATCGCCAAGGGGACACCGCTCAGCGAGGTCCATGGCATTTCGTATCGTGACGCCGACGGCACGATCGTTCACAACAAGGACCGCGCGGTCGTCGAGAACATGGACTCGCTGCCCTTCGTCTCACCGATCTACAAGCGCGACCTCCAGATCGAGAAATATTTCGGCGGCTATCTCAAGCACCCGTACGTCTCGTTCTACACCGGCCGCGGCTGCAAGAGTCGCTGCACGTTCTGCCTGTGGCCGCAGACCGTCGGCGGCCACAATTACCGCACGCGGTCGATCGGCCACGTCATCGAGGAAGTGAAATACGTTCTGAAGGAGATGCCCGAGGTCAAGGAGATCTTCTTCGACGACGACACGTTGACCGACAACGCGCCGCGGATCGAGGAGCTGTCGAAGGCGCTCGGCGAGCTCGGTTTCGGCAAACCGGGGTTCCGCGTCTCGTGGAGTTGCAACGCCAAGGCCAATGTGCCGAGGAAGACGCTGGAGGCGATGAAAGCGGGCGGCTGCCGCCTGCTGCTGGTCGGCTATGAAAGCGGCAACCAGCAGATCCTGCACAATATCAAGAAGGGCCTGCGCACCGATGTCGCGCGGCAATTCACCAAGGACTGCCACGAGCTCGGCATCGTGATCCACGGCACTTTCATCCTGGGCCTGCCCGGGGAGACCGAGGATACGATCGAGGAAACGATCAATTACGCCAAGGAAATCAATCCCCACACCATCCAGGTGTCGCTCGCGGCGCCCTATCCGGGGACGTTCCTATTCAAGCAGGCGACCGAGAACGGCTGGTTCGACGGCACCGATCATCTGCTGACCGATGGCGGCAATCAGATCGCGCAGCTGAGCTACCCGCATCTTCCATCGACGGTGATCTTCGACAAGGTCGAGGAATTCTACAAACGCTTCTATTTCCGACCATCCAAGATCGGCTCGATCGTGTGGGAAATGGTGCGCGATTTCGACATGATGAAGCGCCGCCTGCGCGAAGGCGTCGAATTCTTCGACTTCCTGCGCCGCCGCAAGGAAGCCGCATAAACGACGTGAAGCAGCTGATCGTCACGGCCGATGACTTCGGCGCCTCGGTCGAAGTCAATGAGGCGGTGGAACATGCCCATCGCGACGGCATCCTGACGGCGGCGTCGCTGATGGTGACCGGAGACGCGATCGATGACGCGGTTGCACGCGCCCGCGCCATGCCGGCGCTCGGCGTCGGACTGCACGTCGTGCTGGTCGAGGGACGCCCGATCCTGCCGCCCGAACGGGTTCGGGCGCTGGTCGATGCCGACGGGAAGTTCCGCACCGACATGGCGCGTGCCGGCGTCACCATCTTCGCTTCACCTGCGGCGCGGCGACAGCTCGCGGCGGAAGTCGACGCGCAATTCGCGGCCTTCGCTGCGACCGGCCTGCCGCTCGACCATGTCAACGCGCACAAGCATTTCCATCTTCACCCGACCATCGCTGGCACGATCCTGAAAGCCGGGCGGCGTCACGGCATGCGGTCGGCTCGCGCTCCCGTCGAACCGCGCGGTCCGTTGCGAGCGATCGACGGCACCAATACCGGACCGCGTATCGAGACGGCATGGGCTCGCCTCGTTCGCGCACGGATGCGCCGCGCCGGGATGGTCGTCCCCGACCAGGTGTTCGGGCTCGCCTGGTCAGGCGCAATGACGGCGAACCGAGTGCGTGGCCTCGTGGAGCGGCTTCCCGACGGACTGACCGAGATTTACACCCATCCCGCCACCGGTTCCTATCCCGGCGCGGCACCCGGCTACGACTATCGCGGCGAACTGGCCGCGCTTATCGACCCGCTTGCGAAGGCCGTGATTACGCGCGAGAGCGTCGCACTCGGCCGCTTCACCGATTTCGTCTGAGGAAACGTCCATGAATCTCGTGCCCGATTGGGGGGAGTTCGATACAGAAGCGCCGTTGCCCTCCGGTCCGGTGCGGCTCGGCTCTCCCGAACATCTGATGCTGTTCAGCCGGATGATCCTGGACACGCACGATCCCTACCGCCCGGCGCTGATCGACTGGCCCGAACTCGAACCGGAAACGCGCAACAGGATCGTCTCGCTGCCAATCTGGGACATGGCAGTGCAGACCGAGGGCCGTACCGGCCTGTTCGTCAAGACGTTCAGCGAGACGGTCAAGGATCCGCTGCTCAAATCGGCGGTCGAGATGGACGCTTTCGAGGAGCGCCGGCACAAGGTCGTGCTCGCCGATATGGTCCAATCCTATGGCATCGAGTTGCAGCCCGAGCCGGATTATCAAAAGCCGAAGGATGCGGAATGGGCATTCATGCGCTCCGGCTACTCCGAATGTATCGACAGCTTCTTCGGATTCGGTCTGTTCAAACTGGCCAAGGATACCGGCTTCTTCCCGCCCGAGCTGATCGACACGTTCGAGCCGGTGATGCGCGAGGAAGGGCGGCACATCCTGTTCTTCGTCAATTGGGTGGCCTGGTGGCGCCGCAACATGCCGTGGTGGCGGCGGCCCTATTTCGAAGCCAAGGTCATCGTCGTTTGGCTCTTCCTGATCTGGGAACGGATCGATATGGCCAAGGGCATGGGGGACAATAGCAAGGCGCAGGAGAACAACTTCACGCTCAACGGCTCGAAGGAGCTGGGCGTCGAGGTGAGCTTTCCCGAGCTGGCGCGAATTTGTCTATCGGAGAATGACAGGCGGCTGGTGGGCTATGACTCGCGCCTCATCCGTCCGCGCTTCGTGCCGGCAATGATCCGGCTCGCTTTGAAGTTCATGCGCGCGCCCAAGCCGGCGGGAGGCACCGCCTGAAGATTTCCGCCAGCGCCGGCTTGCTGCTGGCTACCGTCGCGGGACTGATCGTCGCGATCTGGACCTTCGGCGCCACCGGTTTTGCCGAGATCGCGGTAGCGGCACGCCGGATCGGTCTGGGCGGATTCCTGTTGTTCTGCTCGTGGTCGCTCGGCACGTTCGTGTTGCTTGGCGCCGCATGGCTTGCCGCCGCGCCCGGCGAGCAGAATGCGCGGATCGGCCGTTTCACCTGGGCGAGAATGGTGCGCGAAGCGGTGTCGGACCTGCTGCCATTCTCTCAGCTCGGCGGAATGGTGGTCGCCGCCCGGTCGCTTTCGGTTACCGGTATCTCCACCCCACGCATCTACGGCTCGCTGGTGGTCGACCTGACGACCGAGATGGCGGCGCAATTGGTTTATACCCTGTTCGGGCTCGCGCTGATGGCCTCGTTGCTGATCGGCGATGGCGCGGCTGCGTCGCTCCGGCCCGCTATTCTGGGCGGCACTGCGGTAATGATCGGGATCATCCTGTTCTTTTTCGTCGCGCAGCGCTCGGCGCTCGACCTTACTGGCCGTATCGGAGAGCGCTTCATACCCGGATCGCAAGGCGCGCTTGGCGATGTGCGGGCCGAGCTTGCGCGTATCTACACGCAGCGCAGCCGGGTAGCGGCCGCGTTCGGCTTCAACCTCACCGCCTGGGTAGCGAGCGGCATGGGCGGCTGGCTGGCGCTTCGCCTGATGGGCGTGCCGATCTCTTTATGGGCCGTGCTCTCGCTCGAAAGCCTGATATTCACGCTGCGCAGCGTCGCCTTCTTCATTCCCGGTGCGCTGGGCGTGCAGGAGGTAGCCTATGCACTCGCCGCGCCCCTGTTCGGCCTGCCGCCGGAAAGCGCCCTCGCGCTATCGCTCGCCAAGCGCGCGCGGGACGTGGCGATCGGCCTGCCGACATTATTATGCTGGCAGTTCGTCGAGGTGCGCAACATCGCGGCCCGCGCACGCTAAACCGATTATCCATTTGTCGGATGACAATGGAAGCTACCGCGCGGTTCACTTGATCGCGAAATGCAGGCGCAATCCTAAAACCAGCGCATCGGCCGCCGCACCCCAACTGGGGTGGCGGACATATTGTACGTCGGGCTGCACCTGCAGCCACTTGGTCAGTCGATGCGTCGCGGTGACCTCGATCGCGGTCTCGGCGCGGTATCTTGGCGTGAACGCCGCGGCGAACGCGCGCAGCGCCGGATCGCCCAAGCGCGCGTGCGCGACCGCAACCCCGTACGACCGATCGTCGGTACCCCAGGAGAATCCTCCCCCGACATACAATCCGATGTCATTGACCTCGGCCGCGGCTTGCCCTGCGCGAATCCATCCCCGGAGCGCGCCGGTCTTCTCGTCCCCGGCAAAAGTTTGCTCATACTGCACATAGGCGCCGGCGCTTCGGCCACGGCCATTGCCATCGAGCCGCGCGAAGCGGTCAGTATAATACCAGGCGCCCAGCTGCAGTTCGCCACCGTCGCCGATCTTCATTTCGCCTTCGACCGAGAGCAGCGCACCATTACGGCCGAACCGACCGGGAAGCGTGCGATGCGGGTGGTTCGGGTCGCCGGGCACAGCGTCGAATATCGCGGTGCGCAGCGTCCAGCGCGGCCGTTCCACCGCAACGACCAGGCCCGGCGACGTCACGGGAAAGATCGACGGACCGTTCAACCCGGATTGCGAATAATCGGGCGCGATACCGAACGAGCTGTTGAGGAACAGCGAGCCGACCGATTGGACGTCGAATTCGCTGTTGAGATCGACCAGCCCGGCTTTGACCCGGACGCCGCCGCTCAACGGCGCTTCGACCCAGGCTTCGAACGGGCGGACAGCGTATGGCGCGTCAATATTGCTGACGACCTGAGCATCGCCGGCGTCGCGCACCGAAAAGCCACCGCCATGGAGAAGAAAGATGTCGGCATGCGCATGCGCGCCGGCCAAACCCAGCAGATCGGTGCCGCTATCGAGATCGAGGTCGAGCCGACCCATCCAGCGCACGCCGCGCCGTTCGCCGCCGGCGGCCACGCCCATGATGTCGGTCGTATAGCGCAGATCGGCCGACGGCTTGTCGTCGGCTCGCGCCACCGCCGGTGCGACACATGCGATCACGCCGCAGGCTAGACGTAAGAACCATTGCACGAGATGGCACCGATCGTTTCTGTCGGTCCGTCCGACCCTGCGCGCCTACCCAGATGCGGTGTCGAGATCAATGCATTATCGCATGTTATAATACATCTTATCCTAACGTCTGCCGCCCAATTATATCGGCGCGTTGGTCCACCTGCTTGCGCTGCTGATCCCCCGCCGCCCAAACGAGATGCGACCAATCGATCGGTACGCCTCTGGCTAATGGAGCAAAACCCGTTCATTCTGCGTTCCGAGAGGGCGGGATAGGATGGAGCGTTGCTTCCTCCCGGTGAACGGAGATTTGAAAATGACGTCTTCCTTAGGTCGCGTAGCCCTGATGGGCGCAGTCGCCGCGACATCGTTGATGCTCGCGGGCTGCATGACCGAAACCACTTACCGCCCGGCGACCGGCGCCGGCTTCTCGCGCGAAGGTTATAGCGATCGCCAGATCGAGTCGAACCGCTTCCAGGTCACCTTTTCCGGCAATACCATGACCTCGCGCGACACGGTCGAGCGCTATTTGCTGTTTCGCGCGGCGGAATTGACCGAGCAGCAGGGCTATGACTATTTCGTCATGGCCGACCGCGACACGGACAAGAAGACGCGAACCTATGTCAACGATTTCGGCGGCCCGTACGGCGGTGGGCTTTGGGGTCCGCGCTGGCGCTATTATGGCCGCGGCTTCGGCTGGCGGAGTTGGGACCCGTTCTGGGGCGATCCTTTCTTCGACCGCAATATCGACGTGAATACGGTCGAAAAGTACGAGGCCACGGCCGAGATCGTGATGGGCAAGGGCCCCAAGCCCGCAGGCAACGTCCGCGCCTTCGATGCCAAGTCGGTGATTGCCAATATCGGTCCGACGATCGTCATGCCGAAATAAGCCGGCGCGACCGGACTAAAACAAAAAGGCCGGGGAGAAATCCCCGGCCTTTTTGTTTGCTTATGCCCTCTCCCGCAAGCGGGAGAGGGGTAAAGATCACCCGACCTGACCGTGGCAATGCTTGTACTTGAGCCCCGATCCGCACGGGCACGGAGCGTTGCGGCTGACCTTGCCTTCCCAATCCTTCGGATCCTCGCCGAGATCAGGCTGTTCCGGCCGAACGATCGATAAAGGCGGTAGGCCGAGATCGCCCAACGCTCGCGACCCGCCATCGATATCGGCGCTGTCGTCATCGCCCGAGAACGGGTCGAAATGCTGCGTGATGAAATCAGGCAGTTCGGGAAGATCGGGCGGCGGCTGGAAGCGGAACTCGGCCGTCGCCAGCACCTTGGTCACGTCCTCACGGATCGATCCCAGCATGCGCTCGAACAGCGCGAACGCTTCCTGCTTGTACTCGTTGATCGGCGTCTTCTGAGCATAAGCGCGAAGGTGAATGACCTGGCGCAGCGCATCGAGCGTCGCGAGATGTTCTTTCCAGTGATGATCGAGATTCTGGATCAGGATCGACTTTTCGATCGTCGTCCAGGTTTCGGGGTCGATGTCGGCCGCCTTGGCGTCGACCAATGCCGCCGCCGCCTCGTTCAGCCGCTCCTCGATCATTTCGACGTCGACCGCCTCCTCCTTGAGCCAGTCGTCGATCGGCGGCTCGATCCCCAACATTTCGGAAACCTTCGCCTTCATCCCCTCGACGTCCCATTGCTCGGGATAGGAATTGGGCGGGCAATGGTCGCTGACGATGGTGTTGATCGTCTCGGTCCGCATGTCGACGACCACGTCGCCGACGGTTTCGGCGTCCATGATGTCGTTGCGCTGCTCGTAAATGACCTTGCGCTGGTCGTTCATCACGTCGTCATATTCGACGACCTGCTTGCGGATGTCGTAGTTGCGCGCCTCGACCTTCTTCTGCGCAGTCTCGATCGCCTTCGACATCCAGCGCGACGGCGGCAGCGCTTCGCCATCTTCCAGGCTCGATCGCATCATCTTGGCGAACAAGGTATTCGGCCCGAAGATGCGAAGCAGATCGTCGTCCAGGCTGAGGTAGAAGCGCGACAGCCCCGGATCGCCCTGACGGCCCGACCGGCCGCGCAACTGGTTATCGATGCGGCGGCTCTCGTGGCGCTCGGTACCGAGCACGAACAGGCCCCCGGCGGCCAGCACTTCCTGCTTCTCGGCTGCAATTTCCTGACGAATGCGATCGATCGCGGCGTCGCGCTCCGGACCCTCGGGCATGTCCGCCAATTCGTCCTCGACGCGGAATTCGAGATTGCCGCCGAGCTGGATGTCGGTGCCGCGGCCGGCCATGTTGGTGGCGATGGTG
>NZ_JANINP010000003.1 GCF_024508665.1 Sphingomonas sp. | reverse complement strand
AGCGCTGCCGCCGCCACCCAGATGCAGCCGTTCGTCGCCGACCTCGGCACCGATGGCACATGGCATGGCGGCGGCGCCGCGGTCTCGATGCTCCACGGGTGAGCGATCGACCCGCGGCGCTCGTCGGTTAGCCCAGAGCGCCGCGGGGCGGCGGCCGTCTTCGATTTCCGGGTATTGGGATGCTTGTAGACAGAGATGCGGCGATTCCTTTCGCTGGTATCTGATCGCGGCGCTTGCTACCGGCGGTGCATGGCCACCGCCCGTACGCCCGATGCCGCGTTCGTCGCCGACGAGAGCTTCGTTCCCACCAGCCATAAAGGTCTGATCTATCCGTTCGGCGGGAAGGAGCCTGGCGAGGGTGAGGTGATGCAGGTCGCGCCCGGCGTCCGTTGGGTACGCCTCAACGTTCCCGGCCCGCTCAAGCACATCAATTGCTGGCTGATCGACGACAGTGACACCCGCGGCGACGGTGTAGCCTTGGTCGATGCCGGGATGAACCGGACCGAAACGCGCGAAGCGTGGAAGTCCGTGTTCAAGGGGCCGCTCGCCGACGTGCGCGTGACGCGAATGATCGGCACGCATTTCCACCCCGACCATATCGGGCTTGCCGGATGGATGTGCGATCATCACCGGGCACCGTTATGGATGACGCGCGGCGAATGGTTGACCGCGCAGATGCTGGTCGCCGATGCCCGGCCCGAGACGCCGCAGGAGGTCAACGATTTCCGCCGGGCCTGCGGCTGGAGCGACGAGCAGATCGATCTGGCGGCAGCGCGCGGCTGGTCCAATTTTGGGCGCATCGTGCGGCCGATGCCTTTGTCATATCGCCGGATGGTCGATGGCGAGACGATCGTGATCGGTGGGCGCGCCTGGAGGGTGATCACCGGGTCGGGCCACAGTCCCGAGCATGCCTGTCTGCTCGACGAGGCCGGTAAGCTATTCGTCGCCGGTGACCAGGTCCTGCCGCGGATCAGTCCCAACGTCTCGCTCGGCATCACCGAACCCGACGCCGATCCGTTGGGCGAATGGTTCGACTCGATCGCCAAGTTGAAGCGCGAGGTTCCGGCCGATGTGCTTACCCTGCCGGGACATGGTGACCCGTTCCTTCATCTCCACACGCGGCTCGACGCGATGGACCGCGAGCATCGCTCGCGCCTCGACGAACTCGAAGTGTTCCTGGAGGAGTCGCGCCGGGTGGTCGACTGTTTCGGGCGCCTGTTTCGGCGAGCGATCGGCCAGGAAGTGCTCGGCATGGCGACGGGCGAGGCGATGGCGCATTTGAAACGCCTCGAGGTCGAGGGTCGGGCGACGCGCGAAACCGGCAGCGACGGCGTGTGGCGCTGGCGCGTGACTTGAGCCGCGGCACGGCTCGCACCGATCGACGCACTGCCCTAGGATAAGGCCGAGTCGAGCCACTCAGGGAGAGATCGCATGTGCGACGAACATACGGCAGAGGATAACGCTCGTTTTCTAGGCATCGCGCATCCGTCGCGCCGCCAGTTCGGTATGATGACCGGCGTCGCGGGACTGATGGCGGTGCTGCCGGTTCCCGCCAATGCCGCGGCGATCAAGGGACGCGATGTCGTGATCGACACGCCTGAGGGGAAGGCCGACGCCTATTTCGTCGCGCCGGCGACGGGCAAGCATCCCGGCGTGCTGATCTGGCCCGACATCATGGGCCTGCGTCCGGCTTTTCGGCAGATGGCCGAGCGGCTGGCGCAATCGGGCTATGCCGTTTTGGTGGTCAACCAATTCTATCGCTCGACCAAGGCGCCGTTCCTCAAGCCCGGCGAGTCGTTCGACCAACCTGAGGTGCGGGCGAAGATCATGCCGTTCGTCGAGAAACTGACGCCGGCTGGGACGGTCAGCGACGCCAAGGCGTTCACCGCCTTCCTAGACGCGCAGCCGGAAGTCGACAGGAAACGCGGCCTGGCGAGCACCGGCTATTGCATGGGCGGGCCGATGGTGTTCCGCACCGTTGCCGCGCGCGCCGACCGCTATCGCGCGGGCGGCACGTTCCATGGTGGGGGGCTGGTCGGCGACAAGCCGGACAGCCCCAACATGCTGATCCCGCGGATGAAGGCGAGCTTCCTGATTGCCATAGCCGAGAATGACGACCAGCGCGCGCCGACGGACAAGGACGTGCTGCGCAAGGCGTTCGACGAGGCCAAGCTGCCGGCCGAGATCGAAGTTTATAAGGGTACGATGCATGGCTGGTGCCCGCCCGACAGCAAGGTGTACAACGCGGCGCAGGCGGACCGTGCCTGGGAGCGTATGCTGGCGCTGTTCCAGAAAGCGCTCTGATCCGGCGTAACCACTGATCCCCCGAGGAGAAGACGATGAGCGACCTGATCTTGTACACCAACCCGATGTCGCGCGGCCGCATCGCGCGCTGGGCGCTCGAGGAAGTCGGCGCGCATTACGAAGTCCGGGTGATGAACTACGCCGATACGATGAAGAGCGATGATTACATGTCGATCAACCCGATGGGAAAGGTGCCGGCGATCGAGCACAAGGGCAAGATCGTCACCGAATGCGCGGCGATCTGTGCCTATCTCGGCGATGCTTTTCCCGATGCGGGCCTGGCGCCGGCGCTCGCCGATCGCGCCGACTATTACCGTTGGCTGTTCTTCGCCGCCGGCCCGGTCGAGCATGCCGTGACCAACAATAGCGCCGGCTTCGTCCCTCAGGCCGAACAAGGCAGGATGTTCGGTTACGGCAATTACGACCAGACGATCGACGTGCTCGAAAGCGCGGTGTCGCGCTACGACTATATCGCCGGAGACGCGTTCACGATGGCCGACGTCTATGTCGGCGCCCAGGTGATCTGGGGCAACCAGTTCGGCTCGATTCCCAAGCGTGACGCCTTCACCGCTTATGCGGGGCGGCTAACCTCGCGCGACGCGTACAGGCGTGCGAACGAACTCGACGATGCGCTGATGGAGACCAATCAGCTGGCATGATCGATTCGGCGCGCTCGAACTGACCGGGGATGCGTATACTTGGATAGCCAGTCGCCTATCGCGACGGCAATTCCGCCATGATGCGGTCACGCTCCGCGGGCGTCATGCTGGTCCAGCGGGCGACTTCGTCGATCGTCCGCCGGCAGCCCTCGCACAGCCGGTTCCTGTCGATCCGGCAGACGTTGACGCAAGGGCTGACGATCGGTTTGACCGGCACCACGCTGATAAAGTCAGGCAGGCTCACGCGTGCCTCAATTACCAGTCAGCACCACGCTGAGGAAGTCGGGCACCGGTCCGTTCCAGCCTTCGTCCGGCCCATCGTCTTGCTCGCGACCGCGGCGGGGGCGGGGCTCGTCATGGCGCGGGCGGGTTTCTTCACGACGCGACCGCGGTTCCTCGCGGCGCGCGGGCTTCTCCGCGCGCGGTGCGGGCGCCTCGGGCGTTTCCTCCGCGGCGGCCTTCCGGCCCGATGCGGCGCGCGCGCGTTTCGGCTTTTCATCGCGACCGGCGCGGGCGCGGGGCTTTTCCTCGGCTTCGGGCGGCGGGCCACCTTCCAGCCGGGGGATCTTCATGCCGGTCAGCTTTTCGATATTCTCGATATTCTCGGCATCCGCACTTGACGAGAAGGTGTAAGCGACACCGGTGGCGCCGGCGCGGCCGGTGCGGCCGATGCGGTGGATGTAATCGTCGGGGTGCCAGGGCGCGTCGAAATTGAAGACATGGCTGACACCCTTGATGTCGAGTCCGCGGGCGGCGACATCGGAGGCGACCAGAATGTTGATCTCGCCCTTCTTGAACCGTTCGAGCTCCGCGATCCGTTGCGGCTGCTCCATGTCGCCATGGATCTCCCCGCTCGAAAAGCCATGGCTCCGCAGGCTCTTGTTGAGTTCGCGCACCGTGGTCTTGCGATTGCAGAAGATGATCGCGGTCTTGACCTCTTCCTGACCGAGCAACTGGCGCAGCGCCGCGCGCTTGGCGTGGCTCGCGCTGCCGACCGGCACCACCCATTGGGTGATGTTGGTATTGGCGGTGGCGGGGCGCGCGACCTCGATCGTCTTGGGGTTCGACAGGAACTTGTCGGCCAGCTTCTTGATCGGCGGCGGCATGGTTGCCGAGAACAGGAGCGTCTGGCGATTGGCCGGCAACTTGGTGCAGATATTTTCGATATCGGGGATGAAGCCCATGTCGAGCATGCGGTCGGCTTCGTCGATCACCAGCAGGTTGCACTGGGTCAGCAGAATCTTGCCGCGCTCGAACAGGTCCATCAGCCGGCCCGGTGTCGCGATCAGCACGTCGACGCCCTTTTCCAGCGCCTTGATCTGATCGCCCATCTGTACGCCGCCGATGAGCAGCGCCATCGAGAGCTTGTGATACTTGCCGTATTTCTCGAAATTCTCGGCGACCTGCGCGGCCAATTCGCGCGTCGGCTCAAGGATCAGGCTGCGCGGCATCAGCGCGCGGCTGCGGCCATGGCCGAGAATATCGATCATCGGCAGCACGAACGCGGCCGTCTTGCCGGTGCCGGTCTGCGCGATGCCGATGATGTCGCGCATCATCAGCACGCTGGGAATGGTCGCAGCCTGGATCGGAGTCGGTTCGGTATAGCCCGATTCGCCTACGGCGCGGAGCAACTCATCTGAAAGGCCGAGGTCGGCAAAAGGCATCCATAAATCCGGAAAAATGGGCGGCGCGCAGGTGCGCCATCCAACAACGTGCGCGCTTGCCGATCAGTTGCCGAAAGTCAAGCTTGAGCGTTTATTTGTGAACCTCGCGGAAGAGCGAGTTTCGGTCGCGGCGGTGCCGCTATGCGCCGTGAGACGCGCTAAGACTCACTTCTTGGCGACCAGCTTCTTGAACTTCCTGATCGTGCATTGATCGCCCGAGCGCGTACGGATCGAATCGCGTCCGGCGCAGACCTGGCCGTCGGCCGAGGGTTTGACGTAGAAACCGCCATAATAGCCGAGGCCCGAACAATCGCCGTCGAGCTCGGCGCGGACGCGGTCGCCTCCGCGCAGCACCAGGTCGACATAATCGGTCGCTACGATCGCGCCGCCCAACTGGTCGGCGGCAATGCATTTGGGACCCTTTTTCTCGGCCCATTTGATCGGTTGCGCCGGTGTGGGTTGTTGTGCGGGCGCGCCACGCAATCTGCTGGGGACGCGGATGATGATCCGCCCGCGAATCGTCACTTGCGCCAGTTCGGTGCCGATCACCTGGCCGGCGGGCGCGGGAGTAGCGGCCGCGGCGATGGAGGCAATCAAGGCAAAGGCGGCAAGGGACGGATTCGGCATGAAGCGCGCCTTGGTAAGGCCATAATTTGAACACGCAATGAATTGGATACGTATCCCATGCCGTGCTAGCGCCATTGGCCATGACGCCCGCACAGACCGAGTTGACCGCCGCTGTCCGCGCCGCGCTGGGCGACAAGGCGGTCGTCACCGATCCCGCGGACATCGCGCCGTGGCTGACCGACTGGCGCGGACGTTTTCATGGCAGCAGTCCCGCGATCCTTGCACCCGATACGGTCGCCGGCGTGCAATTGGTGGTTGCGAAGGCGCGTGACCTTGGCGTCGCGCTGGTACCGCAAGGGGGTAACACCTCGATGGTCGCCGGCGCTACGCCGCCGCACGATGGCTCGGCGCTGATCCTGTCGACACGACGATTGAATCGCATTCGTTCGCTCCGGCCGGCCGACGCTTTGGCGGTGGCCGAGGCGGGCGTGATCCTGTCCAACCTCCACGACGCCGCGCTGGCCGAAGGGATGCGCTTCCCGCTCACCCTGGGCGCAAAGGGCAGCGCAACGATCGGCGGCCTAGCCTCGACCAATGCTGGCGGCACGCAGGTGCTGCGGTTCGGGACGATGCGCGGACTGGTCGCGGGGATCGAGGCGGTGTTCCCTGACGGCACGCTCCACGACGGGCTCGCCGCGCTCAAGAAGGACAATCGCGGCTACGATCTCAACCAGCTGCTGATCGGGGCGGAAGGCACGATCGGGGTGATCACCGCGGCGACATTGCGACTCGTCCCCGCGATCCTGGATCGCGCGGTGGCCTGGGTCGGCCTCGCCGATCCCGAACGCGCGCTGGCGCTGTTGCGACGACTGCAGGGGGCGACCCAGACTGTCGAAAGTTTCGAGATCATCCCGCAAAGCTTCCTCGATGCGGTGATCCGCCATGTCCCAGGAACGCGCGCGCCGTTGGGCGGCAATCATGGCTGGCACGTCCTGATCGAGGCGACGCGCGCGGCGTCCGCCGGCGAATCGCCGGCGGCTTTGCTCGAACGGTTGCTCGGTAATGCGCTCGCGGCAGGCGAGGTCGAGGATGCGGTCGTCGCGGCCAGCGAGGCGCAGGCCGACGCCTTGTGGAAAATCCGTGAGACCATTCCCGAAGCCTCGCGAGCCGAGGGGCCAGCACTGCAGCACGATATCTCGGTGCCGGTCGCCGGCATGCCGCGCTTCCTCACCGAAGGCGCGAAAACAGTGGAGGCGCGCTTCCCCGGGACGCGTGCGGCCGGGTTTGGCCATCTCGGTGACGGCAACGTTCATTTCCACGTGCGCGCTCCGGTCGGTACGGACGGGCCGAGTTGGTACGGGCAGGAAGGCCATGTCATCTCGGCATTCGTCCATGACCTCGTCGTCGCCGCGGGCGGGTCGATCTCGGCCGAGCACGGCATCGGCCAGCTGAAACGCGACGAGCTGGCGCGTCTGTCCTCGCCGGCGCGGATGATGGCGCTGCGTGCGATCAAAACCGCATTCGATCCGCGCGAATTGATGAATCCGGGCAAGCTCGTTATCCTTGCGCCCGACGGCGCCACCCCTTAGGGCGCACGGCCACGTGCGGCTTCTTGGGGGAGCCGCGTTCAAGAGATTCGATTGGAGTAGGGTAATGGCCAGCGCGCCGCAGTCGCTTCCGCTTTTCTATAATGCGCTCGAACCGCTTTCGAGCGAGCAGCATGGCAATTTTCGCATCCGGCCGTCCAACGGCGCGCCGTTCCTGGCGAACCAGCATGCGATCCCGCTGACGGTCGACGAATTCCCGATGGCGCAGCGCAACATGCCGATCGTCTTCTCGCAAGGTGACGATGGCGTGCCGCTGGCGCTGATGGGCCTGAACGAGGGCGTCAACGTCTTCATCGACGAAAAGGGCCAGCTGCGCGAGCCCTATACCTACGTTCCGGCCTATATCCGCCGCTATCCATATCTCCTCGCGCGCCTGCGCCCCGAGGCCGAAGAGCTGACCTTGTGTTTCGATCCGAGCTCGGAGACGATCGGTGCGTTCGACGACGGCGAGCCGCTGTTCGCGGATGGCGCGCCGACCGAGGTCACCAAGAACATCCTCGAGTTCAACCAGCAATTCGAGGAAGCCGGCGCCCGCACCGCGGCGTTCATGAACGAGCTGCGCGAACTCGACCTGTTGATGGACGGCGAAGTGACGATCCAGCCCGACGGCGCCGACAAGCCATTCGTCTATTCGGGCTTCCGCATGATCAATGAAGAGAAGCTCAAGGAATTGCGCGGCGACCAGCTGCGCAAGATGACCCAATCGGGCCTGCTGCCGCTGATCTATGCGCACCTGTTCTCGCTGTCGGTGATGCGCGAGATCTTCACGCGTCAGATGCAATTGGGACTGATGCCGGCGCCGCAGCTCGTCGCCTAAAGACGACTCGCGGCGCATCGAGTGACGAGGATGACGCTGATCCGAACCGACCGCTATTCGTGGGGCGCGATCTGGCTCCATTGGGCGATCGCGTTGCTGGTCCTCGTCAACCTCGCGCTCGGCCTGTTCCACGAATCTTTGCTCGACGGCATCAAATGGGTGATCCCGATCCACAAGTCGATCGGGCTCACCGTGTTGGCGCTGACGCTGCTGCGGCTGGGCTGGCGGCTGACGCATCGGCCGCCACCGCTGCCTGTCGACATGACGGGCTGGGAGCGCGCAGTGGCAAAGGCGGTGCATTGGGCCTTCTACGCGCTGCTGCTGCTATTACCGCTGACCGGCTGGATGCTGTCTTCCAATCCGGCGCGGCTACGGCCAATGGCATGGTTCTGGCTGTTTCCGGTCCCGCCGCTGCCGATATCGGGCGCGATGGCGAAGCTGGGTCATAATCTCCACGGCATAGTCGGTTATGCCATGCTCGGGCTGGTCGTGCTGCACGTCGCAGCGGCGCTGCGCCACCATCTGTTGCTGCGCGACGCCGTGCTCGGCCGGATGGCACCGGGATTGAACCGGAATGGATGAAATTCTCCATTGAGAACGTTCTAGTCCGAGTCTTGAAACGGTAATCTCATCGACCTATGTTGCTGAAGTACGGCTTCGTGTCCCCCCTTTCGCGAGGTCGTGCAGGCACGCTTTCGGGCGTGTCTCCTCCCTGAACCTTGGCCACCTCGGGCATTTGCCCGGGGTGGTTTTTTATGGGCTGGGCGAGATCGGTCAGGCCGCCGGCGTGAGGCCGCTATTGGGTGGATTGCCGACCGGCAGGTTTATCAAAGGTTGGCGAGCAACGGCACAGTGGTCTAAATTTACCGCATGCACCCTTCGAACTTCATTGATGCCGATCGGCCTTCGGCCATGGAAATTGAGGCGGCCGCCCGAGAGCTTGATAGCTGGGGTAAGTTACATGGATGGTGGCCAGAACCCGTGGCCACATACGATGCTCTCGATCCGATCGGACGAGAAGAGTTTGAAGCGATTGTCGAGCGTATCCTAATGTCCGCCGCTGCCGTTCGCCGAGGCGCCAAAGCAGACACGCCCTAAGCGTCCACCATCGGGTCGCGACCTGCCGATCCAGGACGGTCGACTTCTCAGCCCACCTCATTCCGCAGCGAGCGCCAGCCCGCCGGTCAGCAATTCGTCGGTTACGGCATCGATCATCCGGCGCAGTAATGCGGCGGTGCCGGCCAGACCCTTGCCGGGCAGGGTCAGGCCGGGGTCGAGATAAAGTCGCCGGTCGATCTCGATCTGGATTGCGTGGATATGCTCGTGGGGGCGGCCGTGGCGCGACAGGATATACCCACCCGGATAGGGCGTGTTGAGCGCCGCGCGATGGCCTGTGGCGACGACTTCCCCTTCCAGCCGATGGACCAGCCGCCCGCCCGCGCTGCGGCCGAAGCGGTCACCTATTACCACGCGCGCGGCGGCGCCTCCGGGCAATGGCGGCATCGAATGGACGTCGAGCAACAAAGCGGCCCCGAACCGCTCGCGCGCGACCGCCAACGCGTCGGCAAGCGCGGAATGATAGGGGCGGTGATCCTGGACAATGCGCTGCCGCACTTCGTCGTCGCCCAGTCGTCGGTTCCAGATCGCGACCCCGGGCGCCGATCGCCGCGGCACCAGGCCCAGCCCGCTGCGCAATTTGGTCGCGGCGGCGCCGGCCGGGATCGGCCGCGCGCCGTCGTCGATCATCGGGTCGCGCTCGTCCTCGCCGCGGTTGAGGTCGATCCAGGCGCGCGCGCGGCGTTGCACGAATACGGTCTCGTCGATCCGCGCTGCCAGCGCGACATCATCGGCATGGCGATCCTCCAGCGCCAGCATCGAGGCGACCGGCACGGCGGCGGCGGCGCGCAGCTGAAGCGGATACTCGCGCCCGGCATGCGGCACCGACAGGATCACCGGGCTGTCCGGCGGGATTGGTCCGACGCGATCGAACGAGGGAGCGGCCATGCGGACGAATCTACTCATCGTATCGCATTGGGGCAATCGTCGCGCGACGCTGGAAAATCTTAAGCCCTTGGGGCATAAAACGCCCGGGGACACAAGGCAGCGGACGGGCATGATCAGGATACTACTGGCCGAGGACGATTCGGTGATGCGCGAATATCTGACGCGCGCGCTGGAACGATCGGGCTATGCCGTCACCGCCGTCGATCGCGGTACCGCCGCGCTGCCGCTGATCGAAACCGAGCATTTCGATCTGCTGCTGACCGACATCGTCATGCCCGAGATGGACGGGATCGAACTGGCGCAAAAAGTGTCGGAGATCGCACCCGACATGCGCGTCATGTTCATCACTGGCTTCGCCGCAGTTACTCTTCGCGCCGGCAAGCAGATGCCCAATGCCCGCGTGCTGTCCAAACCGTTCCATCTCAGGGATCTCGTGATCGAGGTCGACCGCCTGTTCGAGGTCGAAAGCGCCAACGGCGGGTTATAGAGTTTACCCGCTTGCACAGCGGCGGAAGCGCCGCTACAGGGCGCCCTCCCCGTGGGCGTGTAGCTCAGTGGTAGAGCACTGTGTTGACATCGCAGGGGTCGCAAGTTCAATCCTTGCCACGCCCACCATCGAAAGGCTCGGAAGGCTAAAGTCTTCCGAGCCTTTTGTGCATCTGCCGAGCAGCATTTCCCGGCGCTCGTGCGATCCCGCCACTTGCACAGATCTTTGTATCGCCCGCCGACCGCCGGATGGGCCATTTCGATCCAGGTCGGCGAGGCATTATGGCGTGGGCGGCTGAGGGCGGGCTTGTCGTTGGAGGACATCGCCCGGCGAATCGGTGCCGATCCGGACGTGGTCGGAGCGCCTGAGAATTCGGACTTCGACAGGCTGCCATCGCGCGATCTGTCCTTCGCCATGGCGAGAGCCTATGCCCAGAGCGTGGGGCTATCAAAGAAATGGGTGGCGCTGGCGCTCGCTAAGGAATTGGTTCGACGGGATGAATGACGCGGGGTTCGACCGTCGTGCAGAGCATCCCCGATCTGAACGGTTTTGAGTGCTCATGAGCTTATATCTTGGGGTATAAGGATGGTCGGCACATCGGATTGGATATCCAATGGCAATCGACAAGCTTCTTTGTTCGTTCGGCCGACATCTACCGGATCGGGATCATATGAACTGGGGCAACTCGACGTCGGGGTCGGGCTTCGACGTGAGCCATTGCAGCCGTTGCGGGATCGAACTGACACGTCGGCGGGGGAGCCGATGGCGAGCGATCCCTCTTGTCGACCGTTGAATTGGGTAAGTGACAATCATGGGCGCCGCGGCGGCGGCTCGACAATGGCTACGACGGCGTCGCTATTGAGGGCGATGTTGGCGGTCGCCGTCCTGATCGTGAGCCAACCGGCCTCCGCGCGGGCACGGGAAGGCAGGATCGCGCTCACCTTCGACGACCTTCCGGCGCTGACCATTCTCAACGACCAACCCTATGTCGATTATCTCAACGCGATGATCCTACGAGGACTGAAGCGCCATCATTTCCCGGCGACCGGGTTCGTCAACGAGGGTAAGCTGGATGAACTGAACCGCGATCGGCAGATCGCCAATCTCAAGCGTTGGCTCGATGCCGGGATGGTCCTGGGAAACCACACATTTTCGCACGAATCCCCCAACACGCTTGGCGCGGAGGCCTATATTGCCGACGTGGCTCGCGGCGAGCCGGTTACCAATGCTCTTCTTCGACCATATCACCGGCGCCTGAGCTGGTTCCGGCATCCCTATCTCGAAACCGGCTTTCCGATGTCGGTCAAGCGAACGATCGACGGCTGGCTTGCCGGGCACGGCTACCGCATCGCACCGGTCACGATCGATGCGGATGACTGGGAGTTCGCCGAGCCTTATGACGATGCCATCGCGCGGAAGGATGTCGCGCGCCAACGACGGATCAAGGCCGAATATCTTGCTTACACTGCCCGCCGGATCGAATGGTCGATCCGGAGCGGACGCATCCTGTTCGGACGCGATATCGCGCAAGTCATGCTCTTGCATTGCACGCGGCTCAATGCGGATTCGGTCGACGATCTCGCGTCCTTGTTCCGGCGTTTTCGTTTGCGCCCGGTGAGCCTCGATCGCGCGATGCGCGACCCCGCTTATCGCACGCCCGACATCGTCGCAGAAAAAGAGGGAATGGACTGGCTCGAGCGCTGGGCGGCGGTCAAACACAAGGATCTGCCCGAAGAAGGCGACGACGACCCGCCCGCCGATATTCAGGCCGCTTACGATCGGGTCGACAACGATCGGCGCTGACCGACCGATACCCTGAACTCGACCCTATGGTGGCCTTGCCGCGTTGATCGAGGGGGCAACCGATCACGCTGTCGGCCGGACGCCTCCTCTGAATCTAAATTCACTATTGTGTGAATTAATATTGCAACGGGGCGCGCTTTGCGGCAGTTTCCTCGGCACCGGCGCCGGAGAGCGCGATGTGATCTGTGGGAGGGATGCAATGAAGGTTCGTGCGTTGTGGCTGGGCGCATCCGCGCTCGCTCTTACCTGGAGCGGCGGCGCTGCCGCTCAAACCGCTCCTCAATCCACGCCGGCAGCCGCGCCGCAGGACGAAAGCCAGGCAGCGACCGACAACAGCAATTTGCCCGGCGACATCGTCATCACCGCGCAGCGCCGCAGCGAAGACCTGATGACGACCGCGGTATCGGCCTCCGTGCTGAGTGGCACCGATCTGGGCAACAAGGGCGTCGCCAATGTCGATGCGCTGCAATTCGCGATGCCCAGCGTGGTGGTG
The DNA here is from genome assembly GCF_024508665.1 of Sphingomonas sp. GTDB lineage: Bacteria > Pseudomonadota > Alphaproteobacteria > Sphingomonadales > Sphingomonadaceae > Sphingomonas. The sequence continues at coordinate 395,961 of NZ_JANINP010000003.1, read as the reverse complement.
AACAATTTCGGCCAAGGCAACGACTTCAATATCCGCGGCATCGGCAAGGCGGAACACAACACCCAGACCACGACCGGCGTGATCACCTATCGCGACGGCGTGCCGACCTTTCCAGGCTATTTCCAGATGGAGCCCTATTTCGACGTTGCCAACATCCAGGTGCTGCGCGGCCCGCAAGGCACGATTGTCGGCCAGAATTCGACCGGCGGCGCGGTGTTCGTCAATACCAACGACCCGATCGTCGGCGGCGAAATTCACGGCTATTTCAATGCCAATTACGGCAATTACAACGACGCCGGCATGCAAGGTGCTATCAACCTGCCGATCAGCGACACGTTTGCCGCGCGCGTCGCATTATTCGCCGAGCGCCGCGACAGCTTCTTTAACGTCCACGGCGCGGGCGGCACCGCCTACCCCTATGACAGCGGCAAGATGGGATATCTGGCTGGTCGCGTGAGCTTCCTGTGGAAGCCGAGCAGCCAATTCTCGGCATTGTGGAAGACTGATTTCGACGCGCTCGATTCCGGCGCCTATCCGGCCTCGCCGTTCTGGCAGCACAGCAATGCCTATCCGGCCTATAAGCGCGACCTCTACGACATTCAGCTCAATGCGCCTCAGGATGCTCGCGACACCTTCGTCCGCTCGGTGCTCAAGCTGGAGTATGACACGACCGGCGGCATCAAGTTCAGGTCGGTCACCGGGTTCCAGAACGGCACTACGCTATACCGCGCCGACCTGGACGGTACCGCATCGAACATCGTCGATCCGGTCACGAAGACGGTAAAGAACTGGAGCTTTTTCGACAAGGTCGTAGAGACCCAGTTCAGCCAGGAATTCAACATCATCTCGCCCGACAATCAGCGCTTCACCTGGTTGATCGGCGGGTTCGGAATGTGGAATGCCTATTTCTTCCCGAAGCCGTTCAGCAATTTCACGATCAATGTCTGCTATCCGGTCACGACGGTTCCCGCGTGCCTGTATCAGCTGGCGGGCCGCAATCCAGAGCGCAATCTTGCCGCGTTCGGCCAGGTCGGTTTCCAGATCACGCCGAGCCTGAAGCTGGAACTGGGTGGGCGCTATACCGCCAGCCGTTCGACCAACTATGTCAATGTGCTGCAATATGGGCTGCCGATCAGCCAGGTGCAGTCGGTGTCGTCGGACAATTTCTCGTACAAGGCATCGCTCGGCTGGAAGATCAATCGCGACCAGTATCTCTATGGCTTCGTCGCTTCCGGTTTCCGTCCGGGCGGGCTCAACGTCCCGGTCGGCCTGGGCCTACCGGCGCCGTTCAAGCCGGAGACGATCACCTCGTACGAAGCCGGTTGGAAAGCGAATTGGGCCGGCGGCCACGTCCGCACGACGGTCACCGGCTTCTACAACGACTATAAGAACTTCCAGGTCATCATCGGCTACCCGACTTTCCCGACCTTCGGGATCGAGCTGAACGTTCCCGACAGCACCAAGATCTACGGGTTCGAGGCCGAGGCGGAAGTCAATGTCGGCGGATTCAAGTTCGACGCCGGCGTCAACGTGCTGCACAGCGAACTCGGCTCGTTCTACGCCAGCGATCCGCGCATCGCCGCCACCGGGGCGTGCGACCCGATCAAGGGCGGCTCAGCCGCAGCCACCAACTGCATCAACCTGGCCGGCCGGCGCCAGACCTATGCGCCCAACGTCACCTTCAACGTCAGCGGCGAGTACACGTTCAAGCTGCCCGACGGCAGCTCGATCACGCCCCGTGCCAATTTCGGCTATGTCGGCAACCAATGGGCGACCCTGTTCCAGAATCCGAACCTCGGCGATCGGCTCGATGCGCGTAAGATTCTCAATGCGCAGCTTGCGTACGCCAAAGGTAGCTGGACCGTTACGGCCTACGGCACCAACCTGACCAACCAGCATTATGTCGCGGCGCTCAATAGCGGGCTCTATTTCGCAGGAGCCCCACGCCAATACGGCGTCAAAATACTCAAGACCTTTTGATTCCCAGCCTGGCCGGGCGTCCGCGCGCAACCGCGACGTCCGGCCTTTCTTCTCCCGCTTTCTCTCATGGTGTCATGCAACCTTACGACCTGACGGTAGACAAGTTTCTCGATCACGCCGCCAAGTGGTTCCATGATCGAGAGGTCGTCGGCGCCGAGGCGGGGCAGGTGATCGCGCGCGGTACCTATGCCGAACTCAGGGAGAGCAGCAGTCGGATGTCGGGCGCGCTCGCAGCGCTTGGCATGAACCAGGGCGATCGCGTCGCGACGCTCGCCTGGAACACGCCGCATCATCTCGAACTCTATTATGCCGCCATGGGCATCGGCCTGGTCTGCCACACGCTCAATCCTCGGCTGACCGCCGCGCACCTTGCCGCGATGATCGACGAAGCCGAGGATCGGGTACTGGCAGTAGCCGCCGACCTGATACCGCTCGCGCGTGAACTGGTCGCAATGTGCCGATCGATCGAGCATGTCGTCGTGCTCGACAATCCGGCGTTCGACAGCGCGGCGATCGACCGGATGGATGTAAGGATTTGGGGTCATGACGCGCTGCTCGATACGCACGGTGCCGCGGCGGTGTGGGGCGGGTTCGACGAGAATCTGCCGGCGGGTCTGTGTTACACGTCCGGCACCACCGGCAGCCCGAAGGGCGTCGTCTATACCCACCGCTCCAATTACCTCCACACGGTGCGCGCACTTCAGGCCGATGCGATCGCGCTGACGGCGCGCGACGTCCTGCTGCTTGCGGTGCCGATGTTCCACGCCAATGGCTGGGGGCTGCCGTTTGCTGCGCCGGCCGCAGGCACTAAGCTGGTGCTGCCGGGGCGCGTGATCGACGGCGCGAGCCTGGCGCGATTGATCCGCGGCGAGGACGTGACCGTGGCAGTGGGCGTGCAGACGGTATGGCTGGCGCTCGCCGACCATGTCGAGGCGACGGGAATCGACTTGCCCAGCCTGAAGCGCGTGGTGATCGGCGGATCGTCTTGCCCCGATGCGCTGATCCGGCGACTGGAGACCCTGCTTGGCGCTGAAGTGCAGACGAGCTGGGGAATGACCGAATTGTCGCCGGTTGGCACGATCGCCGCGCCCGGCACGACCGACCCCGCGCGCGGATCGGGGCGGCCGCCGATCGGTCTGGATCTCAAGCTGACCGACGCCGATGGGGCGACCTTGCCGGAGCAGCGCGGTGTCCAGGGACATTTGAAGGTCAAGGGCGCGAGCGTCATCGACCGCTATTTTCGGGCCGAGAGCGACGCGCTGGACGAGGAAGGCTATTTCGACACAGGCGACCTTGCGATGATCGACGCGGCGGGCAACCTGACGATCTGTGGCCGTGCCAAGGATTTGATCAAGTCGGGCGGCGAGTGGATCAATCCCAACGAGATCGAAACGATCGTCGGCACGCATCCGGCGGTGCGCCATGTCGCGGTGATCGGACGAGTCGATGCCAAATGGGGCGAACGGCCGGTGCTGATCGTCGAAAGCGACGGCAAGGCCGACGCGCGCGTGCTGCTAGACCTGCTGCGCGGCAAGGTCGCCGATTGGTGGATTCCCGATCGCGTGGCCGAAATCGCCACGATGCCGCTCGCGGCCTCCGGCAAGATCGACAAGAACCGGCTGCGCGCGGATTACGAGGCGGGGAAGATCGCTGCCGTGGCGATGGGGCGGTAAAAGTCACGTCGCGCCCGACCGATGCGCTTATCCGGCCTCTGCCGAGCGAGACCTTCAACACGAAATCGCCGGGCGCTAGTCGATCAATTGCACCCGTCCGTTCTCGGCGGAATCTTCGGCGCGGCCAGTCCGACGTTCCAGTTCCAGCCGATCTTGCCGTTCGCCTTCTTGCGGCACATCACCGTCTCGTTAAGCGCATACATGCCGGGCATCAGGTTCTTGCTCGGCTCGGGCGCCGCGGTGAAATGCATGTAGTTTGCGGTGGCGCCGTAGGCCGGCCAGGCGGGAGCCTTGGCAGCGACGGGATTCCCGTCGCGGGCGAAGCTGGTCCAGTAATCGAGCATCGCATCGGACAAAGCGTGCTCCTCGGGCGTGTCGGGGATTTTCGGCCAATTGGGACCGAGCGTGTCGATCGTGCCGAACACATAAGGCAATTCGCTGGCGTGAAACGCGTGGAGGCCGGCGCTGTCCATCGCCGGATAGCCGTGGTCGAACAGATAGAGATAGGCGCGCTGGCCGATCGCGGTCTGCTTGCGCGCCATCCGCTCGGCGGTCCAGCCATAGAGCCCGTCGCGGGTCGTGGCGATGATGCTCTCTTTGTAGTCGGCCGCAGGGTAGATTTTGAGGAAGGCATCGGCAAGGTCGCCATAACGGTCGCGGATCGTCGCCTCATATTCGGCGGCCGTGGCCGGCGGCTTGGGTGCGAGCATCATCAACGAACGGATCTCGCCCTGGTTGAATCCGGCGAGCAGCGGCACCGGCGCCTGTTTGCCCTGGTCGAACGCCTCGACCATCTGTTGCGGCAGGACGAGCCCGTCGACCGTGCCCCAAGGGCCGTAGCCGAGCTTGGCTGCGCTGTCGGTGATGGTCTGCGCGTCGATCCCGCGCAGTGCCGCGATATCCGGCGCCTGGAGTGCGCCGCCGAGCATCTGTCCGGCTGCTTCGCCCGACGGCGCGCCATAGACGGCCTTTTTCAGCTCGGGCATCGAGATCATGTAGCCGCTCTCGGCGATCGCCTTGCTGTAGAGCCCGCGCGCGAGCGGCGATTCGAGCAAGTACATCACGCTGAGCGCGCCGGCGGATTCGCCTGCGATCGTGACGTTCTTCGTATCGCCGCCAAACGCCGCGATATTGTGTCTGACCCAGCCCAGCGCCGCGATCTGGTCGAGAAGGCCGTAATTGCCGGACACATGCTGAGGGGATTCCGCCGTAAGCCCCGGATGAGCGAGCCAGCCAAGCACGCCGAGGCGGTAATTGATCGACACGACGACAACGCCGCGTTCGGCCATCCGGCGGCCGTCATAAGTCGCCTCGCGGCTCGATCCCGTGACCAGCGCGCCACCGTGAATCCAGAAGAAGACCGGGGCGTTCTTCGCGTTCTTCGGCGCCCAGATGTTGAGCGTCAGGCAGTCCTCGCTGACCGGTAAGGGCGCAGGGGGCGAGTAGACCGAGGCCGATTTTCCCTGGGGCTGCACGCAGGCAGGGCCGAACGCCGTCGCCTTGCGCACCGCCTTCCAGCGCTGCATCGGTGCGGGCGGGCGCCAGCGCATCGCACCGACCGGCGGTACCGCATAGGGAATGCCCCTGAACACGTTGAGATCGCCCTCCGTCGTGCCGCGCACCGCACCCGACGGGGCATCGACCACCGGCGCGGATTGCTGAGCCATGGCGGGCACCGCAAAAAGCAGCGCGCCGAGTGCGGTCAGCGAACGGAAGTGAGTCATGCCGGGGTCCTTTCCTGCGCCCGGATCACCCGGGCGAGCCAGAAGAAGAGCAGGATTGCGATCGGATAGGCCGGAAGCAGCGTGTAGAGCGCGGTACGCAGCGAATGTATGTCGCCCGCGGCCTTGAACCAGTCGCTCGCCGCGCCGACCCAGGTCGGTCCCAAGCCAAGGCCGATGAAGTTCATCACGAGCAGCAGCAGCGCGCCCGACAGCACGCGCTGGTCAGGCCGCACTTCCTCCTGCACCAGTGCCACCGAGCAGGAGAGGTACGTGTAGTTGAACGACATGGTGATGGTCAGCAGGACGAGCGCGAGCGGCCAACCCGGTGACCACACGAATGCCGCATAGAATGGCATCGCGATGGCCAACGACAGCGCCGGGGCGATGGCATAGACGCGCCGCGAATGGCGCGTGAAGCGGTCGATAACGCGACCGGACACAAGCATTCCCGTGCACATGCCGATGAGGACGACCAGCGCGTACCAGATCGCTATCTCCTGCAGGGTCATGCCTTTTTCGCGGATCAGGAACAGTACCGCGAAATTGCCCAGACCATAGGTCACGAACTGGGTCGCACCGCTCCCCAGCGCGGCGAGCATCAGCACCGGATGGGTGAAGAACATGCCGATGGTCGGCCAGAAACGCGCCTTGGTCGGGACGTCCTGCACGACGAGGTCGGTCGCCCCGCGCTCCGGCTCCCGCAGGAATATCCGGACGAGAACCGCGGTCACGACACCGACCGCGCCGATCGCGATGAACGCGTCGCGCCAATGGAAAAACGCGGCGATCGAGGCGCCGAACGCGATTCCCAAGGCGGCGCCGATCGGCGGGCCGAGATTGTAGATCCCGAAGGCGATGCCGCGGCGCCCTGGCGGAAACGTGTCGGTGATCAGCGCGTATGAGGGCGGCACGCCGCCCGCCTCGCCGAAGCCCACCGTCATTCGCGCGACGACGAGCTGCGGATAGGTCGCCGCGAGGCCGCAGGCGGTGGTCGCGCCGCTCCAGATCGCGCAGGCGAGCGCGACGATGGTGATCCGGTTGGAGCGATCGGCAAGCCAGCCGATCGGGATCGCGATGAAGCAATAGAAAAAGGCGAAATAGAGCCCGCCGATCAGCCCGAGCTGGCCATCGGTGATATGCAGATCGTCCTGGATCGGCTTGGCCAGAATGCCGAGCAACTGGCGGTCGAGGAAATTGAGCACATAGACGAACGTCAGCGTGCCGAGCATGAGCCATGCCCGTGCCGACGTGGCGGGGGCGGGGGACGGCGTCGTTGTCAGTGTCGTCGCCATTACCGGACCCGCCGGGGCGGTGTGCCAAGCCTAGCGTGGCCGCGCGGCGGACAGAGTGCCGTCAGAAAATCCAATGTCCTCTCCCCGGCTTTTTGCCCGCTTGTTCCGCATGATGACGGGAAGCCGGTGCAAGTGTCAACATATACATTATCACAAGAGTGAATATTGTAGACGTGACCCCAGCGCTTGACGCTGATGGACGAGGCTGGAAGGACCATGATCGTGACCAAGACCACCCCACCGCCACGCCGGTCGCGCAAGGCCGAACAGCGCGCGGAAACGATGGAGCAGATTCTCGACGCGGCCGAGGGGTTGTTCGCTCAGCACGGTCTCTACGGCACCACGCTGAAGGATGTCGCGAAGCAAGTCGGCGTCCATCACACCCTGCTCAATTACTATTTCGCGGACAAGAAGGCGCTGTTCGACGCGGTATTCGCGCGCCGCGCCGCCGTGACGCGCGAGCTCAGGATGAAGGTGCTCGACGATTACGAGGCGTCATGCGGCGGCAAGCCCACGGTGGAGGGCGCGCTGCACGCCTTTCTCGACACCGATCTCGATCTTTACGGCAATGGCGGGGAAGGGTGGCGGAACTACGCCAAGCTAGGTGCCCAGGTCGCCAACACGCCTGAATGGGGCGCCGAATTGATGGACATGCATTTCGATCCCGTCGTGCTGCGGCTGATCGATCTGCTCAAGAAGGCGCTCCCTGATTGTGGCGAGGCCGACATCTTCTGGGGATATCATTTCGTGACCGGCGCGCTGATGCTCACGCTCGCACGTACCGGCCGGATCGACAAATTGTCAGGCGGCGCGGCGCGGTCGGACGACTTCGCCGCGATCAAGGACCGCATGGCCAAGTTCATGGCTGCTGGGTTCCGCGCGATCTGCAACTGACTCCCCCGGGGGGCGCATTCGCCGCGCCTGATTTCAACCGCCGTGGTCGGCAAGCCATTCGCGCATTGCGCCGGTGACCTTCTCGGGGGCTTCCCAGGGCGCGAAATGTCCCACGCCCTCCAGCTTCTTGAGCGTCAGATCGGGCACCAGCGCTTCGAGACCCTCCAACTGCACCGGCAACAGTGCCTTGTCGCCCAAACCCCAGATCACCAGGGTCGGCATCTTGAGCGGCGGGAAGGGCCCATCCAGAAACGCCGGTCGCTCGGGCGTCTCGTCCATCGCCGGGACCTGCACTGCGCTGGCGCGATACCAGTTGAGCATCGCCGTCATCGCGCCTGGCTGGCCCCATTGCTCGAGATAGATCGGCTTTTCGTCCTTCACCTTCTCGAAGTCGGTGTGGCGCATGAAACTGCCGTCGAAGAAGGCGGACAGCCCGATCGACTCGATATGCTTTTCGAGATCGGTGTTGCGGAACGCGCGGATATATTGGCTCGCCTCGCGCTGCGCCATGTCGTCGAACAGCGACTTCTGGAAGACGAAGGGATGTGGCGCGTTGATGATGATGAGCCGTGCGACGCGGTCGGGATGGTTGAGCGCCGCCATCCACGCAATCGCGCCGCCCCAATCGTGCCCAACCAGAGTGAAACGCTCGATATCGAAATGGTCGGCCAGCGCGATCATGTCGGCGACCGGCTTGTCGGGCGTGTAATTTTCGACGCCTTCGGGCTTGGACGATTTCGCAAACCCGCGCTGGTCGGGAGCAAGGACGAAATGATCCTCGGCGAGGTCGGCGATCTGATGCCGCCAGGTGCGATGCGACTCGGGAAAGCCGTGGAGGAGAATGATTGGCGGATTGGTGGGCAGGCCCGCTACCGCTACGTCAAGCCCGACTCCGGTGGGCAACGCCACCCGCCGCATCTCGAAATCCGCCATCGCTCTCTCCTGTCGTTGCGGCGACCCTGCCGCCATACCGTTCATTCGACAAGGGAAAGGAAAGGCAACACAGCTCAGTGCATATAAGCTGCATAGATTTCGGCGACCCGCTCCACCGAAATGCCCTCGTGTTGCTCGATGGCCAAGGGATGGTCGGTGGGCTCCAGCTCGATAAATGGCCGTACACCGTCGTTGCGCATATGGACCTGCGTTTTAAGGTTCTCGATGTCCGGATAGACCGCGAGATAGGCTGATAGCCAACCGAAATAAGGCCCATAGTCGTCGCGGGCAGGCACGCCGAACAAACTGGTGAATTCTTCGAAGCTCTTTCGGCTCAGCGATACCCACAAGCCCCAACTGAACGGTTCGCTTTCGCCGTGCACTGGTATGTCCACGCAACCGCGCACGAAGAAAAATTCGTCGTCCACGATGCAGGTGTCGGATGTGAGTTCGCACCGTTCGGCGCGTTCGGTTTCGGGCACATCGTAATAATAGGGCGGCGCATCAGTCGCGAAACTGGGCATGCCTTCGTGCCATTCGTCACATTGTGAACATTTGAATCGAAACATTTGAACCGGTCTTTGCAGCGATCTGCCCGCCCCAGCTATCGGCCGACCGTTACTCGAGATTCAAGGATATGTCGCCGTTTTGGGGATTTCCGGAATTGGGATGAATTCTTTGTCGTCACCCGGAACCTTGGCGAAACGGCCGGCCTTCCAGTCTTCCTTGGCCTGCTGGATACGGTCCTTGCGGGAGCTGACGAAGTTCCACCAGACGTGGCGTTCGGTGGTGAAGGCCTCGCCGCCACACAGCATCACCCGGCCGCCGCCGGCCGAGCGCAGGGTCATCGCCACGTCGGGCTTGAGCACGTAGAGCGTGTTGATTGCCATCGGCATGCCGTCGATCTCGGCTTCGCCGATCGCCAGATAGACTGCGCGCTCGTCGGCGCCGGGATCGATCGGCATGCTCGCGCCCGGGGCAAGCAGGATGTCGGCATAGATCGTATCGGCATAGACGGTGGTCGGCGCGCGCTGGCCCCATAATTCGCCCATGATGATCCTTGCGGTGGCGCCGTGCGCCTCGACCAGCGGCAGCTCGGTCTTGGCGACATGTTCGAACGCCGGGTCGATCTCTTCCTTGTCCTCGGGCATCGCGATCCAGGTCTGGATGCCCGACAATTCGGGTCCATGCGCGCGTTCGTCGCCGGGCGAGCGTTCCGAATGGGCGATGCCGTGGCCCGCGGTCATCAGGTTGACCGCGCCGGGCTCGATGCGCGCGAAGGTCCCGATTGAATCGCGATGGTCGATCGCGCCGGCGAATAGATAGGTGACCGTCGCCAGATTGATGTGCGGGTGCGGGCGCACGTCGATACCGGTGCCGATATCGAGATGCGCCGGACCCATCTGGTCGAAGAAGATGAACGGGCCGACCATCTGATGCGGCTTGGACGGGAGCGTGCGATGCACCTTGAAACCACCCAGATCGTGCGTGGTGGGGGTGATGATGCGGTCGATCAGGTCGTCGTTGGTCATGCCGTCACCTCTGCCAGGATATCGATCAGGTCTTCGGGGAAATATTGCTCACCCAGCGCGGGAAGCTCGTGTGGCGCGACCCAGCGCCAATGCTGCATCACGCGTTGCTCGAGCTCGGTATGGCCGGCGGCGTCGATCTCGCGCGCCTCGGTCCGGACCAGGAAATAGCGTTCGTCGGCGGTCACCTCGACTCCCTCGATCGTCAGGAAATCGGCCGTCCGCTGCAGGATTTCGGAGCCCGGATCGGCGACGATGCCGGTCTCCTCATACAATTCGCGCCGTGCCGCCTCCTCATAGCTCTCGCCCGGATCGACCGCGCCGCCCGGGGTGCACCAGAATGGTGGGCGCCCGTCCTCGGGCGTGAAGCGGAACATCAGCAACCGATCGTCCTGGTCGATCAGCAGGATGCGCGCGGCGGGGCGGGGAATGCGTTGGACCATCGCGGCAATCCTTAACCGCTCGCGACCTCGAGCGGGAGGGGCCTCAAGGAAACGCTGCGTTTGCCTCAGGCGGCGTCGAGTTCCGGATAATGGCGGAAAATGCCGTCGGTATTGAACGCGATGCGGCGGTCGCTTTCCAGATAGGCCGCGATCCCCGGCAACTCGGCGACGCGGTCGTGGAGCGCGACCAAAGCGGGATAGTCGCTTTCGACCGCCTCCATCCTCTTGGGGAACATGTAGCGCAGTCCCTCGATCAGCTGGAACAGCGAGGTGTCGACATGGCTCCAGCGCGTGCCCACCGTCCAGTCGCCCTCGTTGTGTCGGACGGCCCTGTCGAAATAGTGGAGGAACTTGGGGATGCGCTTCTCGCGGAAACCTTTGGCCGCACGCGCAGCTTCGGGCTTTTGACCATCGTAATAGTCGTCGAGCGCGACGGGATGATGGACGTTGTGCACTTCGGCGACGATGTCGGTGACGGTCAGCTGGAGTTGCTGCGCCCAGAACCGGTCGGCTTCGTTGGCCGGGCCGACGGCGTCATGGCGGCTGGCAAGGAAGAACAATATGTCGGCCACCTGCGCGACGGTGAATCCAGGCATCGACAGATAGGGCGGAGCGAACGGCCCTCGACGATCATGTCCCTTCATGTCGTCGATCAGCGCGTCAACACCTTCGTCGCGCGCGCAATCCACATAGGGGATGTGCGCGGCCTCCATCGCCAGCCGGACGAACTCGCCGCGCCCCTGGATCGAGGGCCAATACCAAAGACGATAGGGCTCCATGTCACTCTCCCGGTGCGCGCGCCCGGATCGCGAGCGCGTGGATGCGCGAGGATAACAGATCGGCGAGCGCCTGGTTCACCAGCCGTTGCCGTGCGACCCGATTCAAGCCGGCGAAGCGCTCGCTTTCGACGATGACGGTGAAGTGCGATTCGCCGGTGCCGTCGTCACCCATGTGGCCGGCATGGTGATGGCTGTCGTTGATCACCTCGAGCCGCGACGGGGTGAGGTTTTCGCTCAGACGAGCGGCGATGATTTCGGCCAGCGGGCCGGTAGCGGTGTCGGTCATCGTTCTTATATAGGTCCTTTTTTCTCCCGGAGACACCGTGGCTCGCACGCCCCCGCACGACCGACCCAACACCCGCTTCCACGGCCGTGTGGCGGGGACTGGGAGAGTGTGCGCGGAGCCGGGATGCGACCAGCCGGGCGAGTTCCGCGCGCCGCCGCTGGAGGGCACGCCGCCGGGGCGCGACGGACCAGCCGAGTATCGCTGGCTGTGCCTCGACCATGTCCGCGCGTTCAACTCACGGTACAATTTCTTCAACGGCATGAGCCCCGACGAGATCCATGAGGCGCAGCGGCCCTACGCCGGTTGGGAGCGCGAGACGCGCGCCTTCGCCGCCAATGGTGCAGATCGTCCGCCGCGCTGGGCCGATTTCAGCGACCCGCTCGACGCGATCGGCGCGCGCTTCCGCGAGCGCGTGGCGAGCGAACGCCAGCGCCAGGACGGCAAGCCGCTGTCGGGCGCTGATCGCCGCGCGCTGAACGTGCTGGGATTGGACCAGGACACCGATCGCCGCGGCTTGCGGCAGCGTTATTCGGAACTGGTGCGCAAATTCCACCCTGATCGGAACGGCGGCGATCGCAGCATGGAAAAGGCGCTGCAGGAAGTGATCGCGGCGTATCAGCATCTGAAAAGCGCGCCGGCGTTTGCCTGACCCCTGAAAATCCTCCCCGGCACGGGGAGGGGGGCCGCGCGACGTAGTCGCGGGGTGGAGGGGCCCTTCATCACTGGCCTCCTCGACTGTGCTCGTTGGTCGCGGGCCCCCTCCACCGTCCGCTTCGCGGCCGGTCCCCCTCCCCGTGCCGGGGAGGAATTAGTCTGGCAGAACTTGACCTCGCCCCCATCCCCGCCGCAAAGCCAAAACCCATGAAACGCCGCACCGGACAGGACCGCTCGATCACCCAACAATGGCGCCCGGCCACTCAGGCGGTGCGCGGCGGAACGGCGCGGTCGGAGTTCGGGGAGACATCGGAAGCGCTCTTCCTGACCTCGGGCTATGCCTATGATTGCGCGGGAGACGCCGCGGCGCGGTTCGCGGGCGAACAGGTCGGCATGACCTATTCGCGCCTGCAGAACCCGACGGTGCAGATGCTCGAAGAGCGCATCGCGTTGCTCGAAGGCGCCGAGGCGTGCCGCACGATGGCGACGGGCATGGCGGCGATGACCGCGGCTTTGCTGTGCCAGCTGCAGACCGGCGATCACGTCGTCGCCGGCCGCGCGGCATTCGGATCGTGTCGCTGGCTGGTCGATACTCTGCTGCCCAAGTTTGGCATCCAGACGACGGTGATCGACGCGCGCGATCCTCAGCAATTCATCGACGCGACGCGACCCGAGACCAAGGTCTATTTCTTCGAAACGCCGGCCAACCCGACGATGGACGTCGTCGACCTGGAAGCGGTGTGTGGCATCGCCAGGGAACGCGGCATCGTCTCGGTGGTCGATAATGCCTTCGCGACTCCGGTGCTGCAGCGCCCGCTCGATTTCGGCGCGGACGTCGTCGCTTATTCGGCGACGAAACTGATGGACGGGCAGGGCCGCGTACTGGCTGGCGCGGTGTGCGGTAGCGCGGAGTTCATCGAGAACACCTTGCTTTCCTTCACCCGCAATACCGGGCCGACCTTGTCGCCGTTCAACGCCTGGGTCGTGTTGAAGGGACTCGAGACGCTCGACCTTCGCGCGCGCCGTCAGAGCGAGAACGCGCTCAAGGTCGGACGCTTCATCGAAGGCCGCGTTCCGCGAATCCTTCACCCTGGGCTGCCGAGCCACCCGCAGCACAATCTGGCGATGCGCCAGATGGAGGCCGCCGGGCCGATCTTCGCGTTCGAGCTCGAGGGCGGCCGCAGCCAGGCGCACGGCCTGCTCGATGCGCTCGAATTGATCGACATTTCGAACAATATTGGCGATTCGCGCTCACTGATGACGCATCCCGCATCCACCACGCATGCCGGGGTGAGCGAGGAACGGCGATTGGAAATGGGCGTGACCGAGGGCATGTTGCGGCTGAACGTCGGGCTCGAAGATCCGGACGATGTGATCGACGACCTCGATCGCGCGCTGAAGGCGGTCAGTTTGTGAGGAGCGGGTGGTGAGCGACGCGATGAAGGCGCTGTTCCCCAATGTCGCGGAAACGCGTGGAGTGATCGTGCGCGTCTCGGTCAGCTTCCTGCCCGAACAGTCCGAACCCGATCGCGGCCGCTGGTTCTGGGCCTATCACGTGCGGATCGAGAACGAGTCCCCGGCTACGATCCAGCTGCTGACGCGGCATTGGGTGATCACCGACGGCCGCGGTGCGCGCCATTCGGTCGAAGGCGAAGGCGTGGTCGGCGAACAGCCGGTAATCGCCCCCGGCGCGAGCTTCGATTATGTCTCGGGTTGCCCTCTGGCGACCCCGACCGGGGCGATGCAGGGCAGCTATCACATGATCGCCGAGGACGGCTCGGCGTTTGACGTCGACATTCCGCGCTTCGCGCTGCTCGCGCCGGCGGTGGGGGTGTGAGGATGGAAGAGATATATTCCGTCGCCCCGGCGGAGGCCGGGGCCGCTGGTGGCTCGCGACTCCCTTTGCAACATAGCGGCCCCGGCCTCCGCCGGGGCGACGTCGAATGAAGCGTACCCATCTCCCTTTAAACGGCCTGCGCGTGCTCGACGCCGCGGCTCGCCATCTCTCCTTCACTCGTGCCGCCGACGAACTCGCGGTGACGCCGGCCGCTGTCGGGCAACAGATTCGCGCGCTGGAGGACACGCTGGGAGTGGTGCTGTTCCGCCGTACGACCAAGGGCCTTGAACTGACCCCCGAAGGTGAGGCTGGGCTCGACGCGCTGCGCCAGGGCTTCCTGCAATTCGAGGAAGCAGTCCGCGCGATGCAGGCTGGCCAGTCGTCCAAGTCGCTGACCATCGCCGCGCCGCGCGATGTGCTCCATTGCTGGCTGATGCCGCGGCTGGCCGAGATCAGCGCGGCCGATGGCGAGATGCGCTTCATGCTGATCGCGGCCGACGAGGAACTCGATTTCACTCAGGCCAATCTCGACCTCGCGATCCGCTGGGGCGAGGGACCGGGCGAGCATGAGGGCGAAGCGCTCGAATCCGAGGGCATGATCACCGTGCAGCGGCCGGGCGGGGGCGCCGATACGCGGATTTCCTGGCCGGGCTGTCTCAACGACGATGCGGTGTCGCTGGTACGTGTTGCCGATGCCGGGTTGGCGATCGATGCCGCGGCCGAAGGCTTGGGCCGGGCAACGGTCCCCGAATTGCTCGCGCGGCGCGACATAGCGGCGGGCCGGATCGTTGCGGTCGGCGAGGCCAAGCCATACCGCCTGGGCTATTGGCTTGTCGCGCCCTTGCCGCAATGGCGGCAGAAGAAGGTGAAGGCGCTGGTGGAGGCACTGGGCGGGTGAGCCTGCCGGTGATGGAAACCGAACGGCTGATCCTTCGCCCGCTGAGGATCGAGGATGCCGAGGCGCTGCACCCGATGTATTCGGATGCCGAGGCCAATACCTATGGGTCGCATCCGGCGACCATGACGTTGGACGAAAGCCGCGCTCGGCTCGAAAAGGGCATTGCCGATCCAACCTGGCGCGCCTGGGCGGTCACGCTGAAAGGCGACGACACCGCGATCGGCACCGTCGCCTGCTACGAAAAGCGCCAGGGCAAGGTGACCGAGATCGGCTACGTCTTGAAGCGCGCTTTCTGGGGTCGGGGCATCGTCACTGAGGCCGTCGCGGCGATGATCGACCTGTTGTTCGCGGAAGGGCAGAGGCGTGTGTTCGCCGATACCGACCCGGATAACAAAGCATCCAAGGCGGTGCTCGAACGTCTCGGTTTCACGCTCGAGGCGCGGCTGCGTGCCGAATGGGAGACGCATATCGGCGTGCGCGACAGTCTGATCTGGGGATTGCTGGAGGACGAATGGAAGGCCGCCCGCCCCCGAACCTGAAAGACCCGCTCGAACTGGCGGCCTATCGTCGTGAACTGCGCGGGTTCGCCAGGGGCGTGCGCTGGGGCGGCATCGCGATCATAATAGTCGGGACAATAATCGCCGCGCTGCGTACCTGGGCGTGGCCGGCCATTCCCGAACTGATTCCGATGATCGTCATAGCCTGGGGCGCCTTGTTGATGCTGACGGCGATCGCGCTGCGGACCGCCTATCACGCGCGGCGAATGCGAGGGCAGTAGGTCGCTATTTCAGCAACGGTGCATCAGCTAACAGCACCAGCGCCCGGGTCATCAGCATGGTGAACCTGGCCTCCTCGACCCCCGCGTCACCGCGATGCCAGCCGCCCGCGATCGCGAGCCAGCGTCCGTCCTTACGCTTGACCAGGAAATTGAGCGTGACGACGCCCGGTTCCGACCCACCCTTGAACCCGACATAGTCGAACTTGGCACGTGTGGTGGGGTCGATGCCCGGATTGATCGCCAGCAACGATAAAGCCGTCTCGCCACCCTCCTTGCGGAACCAATCGAACATGCGGGCGGTATCGGCGGGGCTGGCGAACCATTCGAGCGTATCGATCTTGGTGGGTCTTCCGGCGAACATCATCGGATCGATCGGTGCGGTCCGAAGCCGCGGCGCGTTTGTCTCGAGCCACTTGCGCCTTTCCGAGGGCGCCCCCGTTGCCGCCCATTGTGTCGCGAGGTCGGCATTGGCGGGAAGCTTCAGGGCAAACATCTGACGCGTGGTCAGTATCGGCGCGAGGCCGGGCACACCGACTTGGGCAACGAAGCCGTCGAGTCGTTCCCCTTCTAGCGACACCAATGTGTCGGTGGCGGTATTGTCGCTGATCGAGATCATCAGGGTCGCGAGCGTCTGGATCGTCACCGGGCTGCCCGTCGGCCAGTTTTGCGTAATGCCGGAGGGCAGTGATGCCGGCCCGATCGGGAGCACATCGCTCCACTTGCGCTCGCCCGCACCCACTTCTCGCGCCAACTCGCCGAGCACCCATAGCTTGAATGCCGAACCAAGAGGCATTGCCTTGTCGGACGCGATTCCGGCGATCAACCGGGGTGCATCCTCGCCAAGCGCATAGATACCCAGGCCGGTGGTCCCGGGCAGCGCACGAATATCGGCGGTGAGCTTGTCGAGCGTATCTCCCGCCATTTCCGAGCCGGTGAATAACAGCCCAACCACCTGATGCGGCGGCGCCGGGTCGATCGCGATCTGAGCATTGACCACACCGCGCTCGAAGCGGACGCGCAGATTAGCCGAGAAGGGCGTGACCGGGGTCAGCCTGTCGATCGCTAGCGGTTTCCCCATTTGGCCGGTCATCGAGGCCACGACCGCGTCCCACTTTTCCTTCG
Source organism: Sphingomonas sp. (assembly GCF_024508665.1). Classification (GTDB taxonomy): domain Bacteria; phylum Pseudomonadota; class Alphaproteobacteria; order Sphingomonadales; family Sphingomonadaceae; genus Sphingomonas. The sequence goes on along the minus strand of NZ_JANINP010000003.1, from coordinate 379,139 downwards.
GGATGGCGGCATGGAAGCTCGGGGCGAAATAGCCGTTAAAATCGCCGCTGCCGGCGACGACCGCTATCAACTCGCGCGATCGCGCGGTCAGCGACGGATCGGCGGCCGGGGCGACCGGCGCCGGGGTCGTTTGGGCGCCCACCGGACCGGGGACGGCAGCAAGAATAAGCGCGAGCAGGGCGAGGATACGCATGTTGAACCGCACCTCCATAGAAAACCCGGCCCGATTTGCCGGAAGCGCCGTTAAGCGTCGATCGCTTCTTCGTCCAATCTGGCGGCATTTTCCTGGATGAACGCGAAGCGGTGCGCAGGATTGGTACCCATCAGGCGGTCGACCAGGTCCTTCACCCCGGCGCGCTCTTCATATTCCTGTGGCAGTGTGATGCGGATCAGGCCGCGCGAGGCGGGATCCATCGTGGTTTCCTTGAGCTGGCCCGGATTCATCTCGCCGAGGCCCTTGAACCGGCTGACCTCGACCTTCTTGCCCTTGAATTCGGTCGCCTCGAGCTCGGCGCGATGCGCGTCGTCGCGCGCATAGAGGCTCTTGGTCCCGGCGGTCAGGCGGTAGAGCGGCGGCTGCGCCAGATAGACATGCCCACGCCGCACGATGTCGGGCATTTCCTGGAAGAAGAAGGTCATCAGGAGCGTCGCGATATGCGCGCCGTCGACATCGGCGTCGGTCATGATGATCACGCGCTCGTAGCGCAGATTGTCGGGCTCGCAATCCTTGCGCGTGCCGCAGCCCAGTGCCTGGACCAGATCGGCAATCTCCTGGTTGGCGAAGATCTTGGCGCTGGTCGCCGATGCGACGTTCAAGATCTTGCCGCGGATCGGCAGGATCGCCTGGGTCTTGCGGTCGCGCGCCTGCTTGGCAGAGCCGCCGGCCGAATCGCCCTCGACGATGAAGATCTCGGTGCCGGCGGGGTCGTCCGCGGAGCAATCGGTCAGCTTGCCGGGCAGGCGAAGTTTACGGCCTGACGTCGCCGACTTGCGCTTGACCTCGCGCTCCTGCTTGCGGCGCAGGCGCTCGTCCATCCGCTCCAGGACATAGCCCAGCAGCGCCTTGCCGCGGTCCATATTGTCCGAGAGGAAATGGTCGAAATGGTCGCGCACCGCGCGCTCGACCAGCGTCGCCGCCTCGGGGCTGGTCAGCCGGTCCTTGGTCTGGCTCTGGAATTGCGGCTCGCGGATGAACACAGACAGCATCAGCTCGCAGCCGGTCATGATGTCGTCAGCCGTGATGTCCTTGGCCCGCTTCTGCCCTACCAGCTCACCGAACGCGCGGATGCCGCGGACAAGTGCGGCGCGAAGACCCGCTTCGTGGGTGCCGCCATCGGGAGTCGGGATGGTGTTGCAGTACCAGCTGTACGAACCGTCGGACCAGAGTGGCCAGGCCACCGCCCACTCGACGCGGCCCTGTTGCTCGCCGGGGAAATCCTGGTTGCCGGTGAAGAAATTGGCGGTCGCGCATTCGCGCGTGCCGATCTGCTCCTTCAAATGGTCGCCCAGGCCGCCCGGGAACTGGAACACCGCCTCGGCCGGTGTCTCGTCGGTGATGATTTCGGGCGCGCATTTCCAGCGAATCTCGACGCCGGCGAACAGATAGGCCTTCGACCGCGCCAGCTTGTAAAGCCGCGCCGGCTTGAAATGCAGCTCCGGGCCAAAAATCTCGGGATCGGGAGTGAACGCGACCGAGGTGCCGCGGCGGTTCGGCGTCGGGCCGAGCTTTTCGAGCGGTCCGAGCGTCTGGCCTTTGGAGAAACGCTGGCGGAACAATTCGCGGTTGCGCGCGACCTCGATCACCGTCTCCTCGCTCAGCGCGTTGACCACGCTGATGCCGACGCCGTGCAGACCGCCCGAGGTCGCATAGGCCTTGCCGGTGAACTTGCCGCCCGAATGGAGCATTGAGAGGATGACCTCGAGCGCCGATTTATCGGGGAATTTGGGATGGGGGTCGACCGGCATGCCGCGGCCATTGTCGACGATGGTCAGGCGGTTGCCCACATCGAGCGTGACCTCGATCCGGGTGGCATGCCCGGCCACCGCCTCGTCCATCGCATTGTCGAGGACTTCGGCGGCGAGATGATGCAACGCCCGCTCGTCGGTGCCGCCGACATACATGCCCGGACGCCGCCGAACGGGTTCGAGCCCTTCGAGGACTTCGATCGAGGACGCGTCATAGTCGGTGCTGGGCTTGCCGGAGGAAGCGAACAGGTCTTCTGACATGGAGAACGTATAGAGGACACGCGAAGCGCTCGGCAAGCGCAGCGGGCGTTTCTGCTGTGGGTAGCTGCCGCCGGTGGTACCCGATGGCCCCAATGAAAAACGCCGCCGGGAAGCCCGGCGGCGCTGTTCGGATTGGCGCTGTCAGCGAACCCGCGGGCCGCCGAACGGCAGCGGCGGCGGCGGGCGGCGATCGCGGCGCGGCAGCTGCGCCTGATAGGCATGGCCGCAATGCGCGACGCAATAGGGGAAACCGGGGTTAACCTTCTCGCCGCAGAAATGGAAATCGGGCTCGCCGGGATGGCCTAGCGGCCATTTGCAGATCTTGTCGTTGAGGTCGAGCAGGCTGGTCTTGCCGGCGATTTCGGGCGACGGCTTGGCGGGAACCAGGCGGCGCGGCGGCGCGGGCGCGATCGGCGGCTGCTGCTCGCCGGGCGCCTGGCGCACGAAGCCGCCCGGACCGACCGAGCGCAGGATCGGCTGGGGCGGAGCGTCCGGAGCAGGGGCGGCGGGCGTAGCGGGGATTGCCGCCGCGACGGGCGGTGCCGCTGGAGCCGGCGCAGGAGCCGGCGCCGGGCGTGGCGCCTCGGCGACGGGCGGCGCGGCCTTCTTGACCGGCGCCGGGGCAGGGGTAACCGACGCTCCGTCGTCATTGGGCTTCACCGGCGACGGGCGCGATTGCAGGCCCAGGCGATGGGCCTTGCCGATCACCGCGTTGCGGCTGACATCGCCCAGCGCCTCGGCGATCTGGCTCGCCGTCATGCCTTTTTCCCACATCGTGCGGAGCGTATCGATGCGGTCGTCGGTCCAGCTCATTACATTCCTTCCAAAACATCACCGCAATGGTTGCGGGGCATCGCGTCAGCGCCTACCTGCGTGGCCGATGGACGCGCCCACCACTCCCGGTGAGAAAATCACTGTTATGGCACCCCCCGGCGTTCCGGTGATCCGGAGCGTGAACTGGGGTGGCCTGAGAACCCTCTATGTGAAGGAGGTGCGCCGTTTCTTCAAGGTGCACCTGCAAACGATCTGGGCGCCGGCCGCCACGACTCTGCTGTTTCTGGTCGTTTTCACCGTCGCGACGGGCGCCAAACGTCCTGTCCAGGTCGGCGGCGTCGACATTCCGTTCGGCGATTTCATCGCGCCCGGCCTGATCATCAGCCAGGGAATGATGGGCCCCGCCTTTGCCAATGCCAGTTTCTCGCTGCTGGTCGGCAAAATCCAGGGGACGATCGTCGATTATCTGATGCCGCCTTTATCGACGATGGAATTGCTCGCCGCCTTGGTCGGCGGAGCGATGACCCGCGCTTTCATCGTCGGCTTCATCGTCTGGGCGGCGATGGCGCTTTACGGCATCGGTGTCTGGCCGCAGCATTTATGGGCCGTGATCTGGTTCGGTTTCCTGGGGGCGGCGTTCCTGTCGCTGCTGGGCGTGCTGACCTCGATCTGGGCGGACAAGTTCGACCATGCCGCGGCAGTGACCAATTTCGTCATCGTACCGCTGGGGCTGCTGTCGGGCACCTTCTATTCGGTCGATCGCCTGGCGCCGGCGTTCCGCGCGTTCAGCCACGGCAACCCGTTCTTCTATATCATTTCAGGCTTCCGCTACGGGTTCCTCGGCACCGCCGATTCACCGGTGCTGATCGGCAGCGCGGTCGTGTTCGGTCTGGACGTCGTCCTGGCGCTTACCTGCTATTGGCTGCTCAACAAAGGCTGGAAGATCAAATCCTGAGGGGGTCGTCGGGTCCAGCCGATCGGATTTGACTGAACGCTGGCTGACCTTGCCATTCAGCCTGCACGCAACATCGCCCCGCTATTGCGCGTTATGATCCCACCCTGTGGAGTTCCGGTATAATGCGCATTCTGCTGATATCGGCGGCGAGCCTCGCCGCCCTGAGCGTGGCGCCTGCGACGGCGCAATCCTATGATCCTGATTATTCCGGCAATTACGGCAACGGCTATGTCCGCAACGCAGTGCCGCGGCCGAATCAGATCCGCTCGATGATCGATTCCGCCCAGCGCCGTGGCGAGATTTCCGACGATCAGGCGAGCAATTTGCGCGAGCAAGCCGACGAACTGGCGCGGCTCGATCGCCGTGCCCAACGCGACGACGATGGCGATATGCGCCGCGACGTGACCCGGCGCACTTTTGCGCTGTTGCGTGATCTACGTGAAGCACGCGGCGACTCGAACGATGATTACGCGTATCGCGGCCGATCGACGGACTATCCCCCCGCTTATGGCGCGACGCCACGGAATGGCTACGGTAGCACTCGCCGCGCGCCTGATGACGATGACGACCAGTCTTATTCGTCCGCCCCGGACGATTCCTATCGCAATGCGCCCCGCGCGAACGATCCCTATCGTACATCACCGTCCTACGATTCCGACCGGGCCGCGCCCGAGAATTACGATTCCTACCGCGTTCCGCCAGCTGGCGACGCCTATGGCGCGTCAACGGCGCCGCCGGCCGACGACCAGAATTCCAACGATTCCAACGCGCAGGACGACACTATGCCGCCGTCCGATGACGGCATCTACCAACCGCGTAACAACTGATCGGCAGCGGCCGCCGTTTCGGGCCGCCGCTGGCGGTTAGCCATCTTCGGTTGGATCGACGGGCAAGCGATTTCGTTTGCCATGCGCCTTGGGCATGACGTTTCGAACCTGCGTCATGACCTGTTCGGTCCGGCGGTGTTGACGCTCCATGGCGCTACCAAGTAAATGCCCGCTCCGGGCGGTCCGGATGGGCCGCCCTTTTTGCTTTTGTTGCAATTAAAGGAGGCCATCGCCGTGACCATCACTCCGCTCATGCCCGTCTATCCGCGGTGCGGGGTGCGTCCGGTCCGAGGCGAGGGCTGCTATCTGATCGGCGAACGCGGCGAGCGCTATCTCGATTTCGCCGCCGGCATCGCGGTCAACGCGCTGGGCCATAGCAACGAGCATTTCATCAAGGCGGTGCAGGATCAGGTTGCGACCCTGATGCACGTGTCGAACCTCTATGGCAGCCCGCAAGGCGAGGCGCTGGCGCAGTGTATCGTCGACAACAGCTTCGCCGACACGGTGTTCTTCACCAATTCCGGGGTCGAGGCGATCGAGTGCGCGATCAAGACCGCGCGCCGCTATCATGACGTCAACGGTAATCCCGAACGCTACAAGCTCATCACGTTCAAGAACGCGTTCCACGGCCGCTCGCTCGGCGCAATCAGCGCCACCGACCAGCCCAAGATGCGCGATGGGTTCGAGCCGCTGCTGCCGGGCTTCAACTATGCCAGGTTCAACGATCTCGAAGGCGCATTGGCTCTGATCGACGACGAGACCGCTGGTTTCCTGGTCGAGACCGTGCAGGGCGAGGGCGGCATGACCGCGGGCACGCCCGAATTCATCCAGGGCCTGCGCAAGGCCTGCGACGAGCATGGCTTGCTGCTCATCCTCGACGAGATCCAGTGCGGTTATGGCCGGACCGGCAAGATGTGGGCCTACGAGCATTACGGCATCACGCCCGACATCATGACGGTGGCCAAAGGTATCGGGAACGGCTTCCCGCTCGGCGCCTGCCTCGCGACCGAGGAAGCGGCGAAGGGCATGGTGATCGGCACCCACGGATCGACCTATGGCGGCAACCCGCTGGCGATGGCGGCGGGCCAGGCAGTGCTCGACGTGATGCTCGAGCCTGGCTTCCTTGATCACGTCACCGCGATGGGCGACCGCCTGCGCGCGGCGTTCGAGCAGCTTATCCCGAACCACGATACCCTGTTCGAGGAAATCCGTGGCAAAGGCCTGATGCTCGGCATCAAGATGAAGGAGCCGGCGGTCAGCCGCGACTTCGTCGCACATCTGCGCGACAATCATGGGCTGCTGACGGTCGCTGCGGGCGAGAACGTGTTCCGCGTCCTGCCGCCTCTGGTGATCGAGGAAAGCCACATCGCCGAATGCATCGAGCGGCTGAGCGAGGGCGCGCGGACCTACGCCGCCGCTACGCAGGCGGCGTGAGAGCTATAAATCAGATCCTCCCCGTTTACGGAGAGGGAGACCAAGACGCGCAGCGGCTTGGTGGAGGGGGCTCGCCTCAAGCGATGATCGGGTGGAGGGGCCCCTCCACCACTCGCTACGCGAGCGGTCCCCCACCCCGTGCCGGGGAGGAATTTTAGTTGCGGCACTTTCTCAACCTCGCCGATGCCGGTCCGGGCGGCGTCGCGGCAATCCTTGCGGATGCGCTCGACCGCAAGGCGGCGCGGGCTGGCTGGCCCAGGGGCAAGGTCGATGCCGACGCCCCGCTCGCCGGCCATGTGCTGGCGATGGTGTTCGAGAAGAACTCGACCCGCACCCGCTTCAGCTTCGACATGGCGATCCGCCAATTGGGCGGCACCAGCATCGTCACGGATGCCGGCCAGATGCAGCTTGGCCGTGGCGAGACCGTCGCCGACACCGCGCGCATCCTGTCGGGCTATGTCGACGCGATCATGATCCGGACCGACGACCACGCCAAGGTCGAGGAACTCGCGGCCTATGCCAGCGTGCCGGTGATCAACGGCCTGACCGACTATTCGCATCCCTGCCAGATCATCGCCGACCTGCAGACGGTGATCGAGGCCGGCTATTCGCTGCCGGGGCTCAAGGTCGCGTGGCTGGGTGACGGCAACAACGTGTTGACCTCGATGATGGAGGCGGCCGGGCTGATGCAGTTCGATGTGGTCGCGGCCTGCCCGCAAGGCTTTCAGCCGTCCGAAGCGGAGGTCGCTCTGGCGAACGGGCGTGCCAGGGTGGTGGGAACAGCGCGTGAAGCGGTGGAAGGCGCCGATATCGTCGTTACCGACACCTGGATCTCGATGGGACAGGAGCATGCCGACACCAAGCTCGCGGCGATGATGCCTTTCCAGGTCACCGGCGAGTTGATGGCGGGCGCGAAGCCGGGAGCGAAATTCCTTCACTGCCTGCCCGCGCATCGTGGCGAGGAAGTGACCGCCGAGGTGCTCGACGGGCCGCAATCGCTGATCTGGCCCGAAGCGGAGAACCGGCTGCACGCGCAGAAATCGATCCTGCGCTGGTGCTTCGGGCAGATCGGTTGATCGTGGGCGACGCTCTCCCCACATTCGTCACGCCGGCGCACGCCGGCATCTCATGCAATTTGGCGCAGCGCTGAACGCCAGAGACCCCAGCTTTCGCCGGGGTGACGAAGGACTGTTATGACCGCAGACGTTACCGACCTCGACCAGACGATCGGCTTCACTATTCCTGCCCGCCATGCGCGCGGCCGATTGGTGCGCCTGGGACCGGTGCTCGACGAAATCCTTGCCGCGCATGCCTATCCGCCGGCGATCGAACGGTTGCTCGCCGAGGCGCTGACCCTGACAGCATTGATCGGCTCGACGCTCAAGGATCCATCGGGACAACTGACCATCCAGGCGCAGACGCAGGCCGGCGTAGTGAAGCTGTTGGTATGCGATTATCGCGGCGGCGACTTGCGTGGCTATGTCCAATACGATGCCGACCGCCTGGCCGAGGCGCCGGAAGACCCGACGTTGTTCGCCTTGTTCGGCGAGGGATATCTGGCGATCACTTTCGATCTGGCGGAAACCGGCGAACGCTATCAGGGCATCGTGCCGCTCGACGGCGAAACGCTGGCCGAAGCCGCGGAAAGCTATTTCGCCCAGTCGGAACAGATCCCGACGCTGATCGGTTTCGGCGTGACGCGCGACAATGCCGGCCGTCACGTCGCCGGCGGGCTGCTGCTCCAGCATTTGCCGGAAGGTGAGATCGGACGCGAGCGGCTGCATGTACGGCACGACCATCCCGAGTGGGAGCATGTTGCAATCCTGGGGCGGACGATGGGGGCCGATGAACTCACCGACGCCGCGATCCCGTTGGAAACCCTCATCTGGCGCCTGTTCAATGAAGAAGAGGAAGTGCGCGTCCAGACGCGGTCGGATTTCCGTAAGGGATGCCGTTGCGACGCCGCCTATATCGCGGGCGTGCTCGCGAAGTTCACGACCGAAGATCGGCGCGAGATGGCCGACGAGCACGGCATGATCCATGTCGATTGCGCATTTTGCGCGAAGTCGTTTCCGGTGCCGGCGGAATCCGCCGCCCTGTAGTTGTAACACTGCCCGTCCATCGCCACATTTGAATGGCACAGGAGTGGGCATGGGGAAGGGGACCATCATCTTGGCCGCGTTTGCGGCTATGGCGGGGCTGGGCGCCGGTGTCGCGGTAGCGGCGGGGCCGGCTGCGCTCGATCGGTTGACCTTGGGGCAATGGCAATTGCACGAGATCGGCCGGGCTGACACGCCGCGTCAGATCTGCATGCACAATCCCTTGCAGATGGTGCAGCTGTTCCACCCGGCGGTGCAATGCACGCGCTTCACCATCGACGATGCGCCCGATCACGTCACGATCCATTACACCTGTCAGGGCCGTGGCTACGGCCGCACCACGATCACGCTGGAAAACCCCTCCCTGATTCGCCTCGATACCCAGGGCATCGATCCCTCGGGGCAGCCGTTCGACGTGGTCTACGAGGGGCGGCGTACGGGTGCGTGCGCGCTGCCTCCGGTCCGTTAAGCCCGCGTTTAGGGTCCCTGCTCTATAGCGGAGAGGTGCTCTTCGGGCACGCTTTCCTCCCTGAAAGACGCTGGAAGCGTCCAGACTGGGCCGCCGCAAGGCGGCCCTCTTCTTTTACGTCTGCACCCTCGTCCGCCCCTCTTCCGCTTGCGGGAGAGACCCTAACCTCCTAGCTCCCGCCCGATTATGGAAAACACATCGCCTTTGGCGGTCGCGCTGATCTCGGGCGGCCTCGATTCAATGGTCGCCGCGGCCTCGATGAAGGCGGCGGGATATCGCCTGCTCGCGCTCTCGATCGATTATAATCAGCGTCATCAGATCGAGCTGGCGGCGGCCCGCCGCATCGCGACGACCTTGGGCGCCGAACGCCATGTCGTGCTGCCCCTCGACCTGCGCGCGTTCGGCGGTTCGGCGCTGACCGCGGAGATCGACGTTCCCAAGCAAGGTGTCGGCGCCGACATTCCCATCACTTATGTGCCCGCCCGCAACACCATCTTCCTCAGCCTTTCGCTCGGGTGGGCCGAGGCAGCGGGCGCGCGCGACATGGTGATCGGCGTCAACGCGCTCGATTATTCGGGCTATCCCGATTGCCGCCCGGAATTCGTCGCCGCCTTCGAGGACATGGCGGCGCTCGCGACCAAGGCAGGGGTGGAGGGCGACCGTTTCCGCGTCCACGCGCCGCTACAGCACATGAGCAAGGCGGATATCGTTCGCGAAGGTACGCGGCTCGGACTCGATCTCGGTATGAGCTGGTCGTGCTACGATCCCGCGCCTGGCGGTGTGCATTGCGGCCTGTGCGACAGCTGCCGCTTGCGCTCCAAGGGTTTCGAGGAAGCCGGTATTCCCGACCCGACGCGCTACGCCGCCTGACGATGAGCTACGCGGTCAAGGAAATGTTCCTCACGCTCCAGGGAGAGGGCGTGAATGCGGGGCGCCGCGCCGTGTTCATTCGCTTCGCCGGATGCAATCTATGGTCGGGGCGCGAACAGGATCGCGCGGCCGCGATCTGCCGTTTCTGCGACACCGATTTCGTCGGCACCGATGGCGAAGGCGGCGGGCGCTTCGCCGATGCGGCCTCCCTTGCCGCGGCCGCGGCGAGTTTCTGGGGCGAGGGGCGCGAGGAGCGATTCTGCGTGCTCACGGGTGGTGAGCCGATGCTGCAGGTAGATGACGCGCTGGTCGACGCGCTGCACGCGTCCGGCTTCACCATCGCGATCGAAAGCAACGGTACGCTTGCCGTGCATCCCGGAATAGATTGGGTCTGTATCAGCCCCAAGGCTGGCAGCGAGGTTGTTCAGCGATCGGGCGACGAGCTGAAACTGGTCTGGCCCCAGCCGGGTACCAACCTTGATGCGCTGGAATCCTGGGATTTCGCCCATCTGCTCGCGCAACCGCTCGACACTGGATCGGCCGAAGGCAATGCCGGGAGCGAGGCCGAGGCAATCGCCCTGGTCATGGCGCGCCCGCGCTGGCGCCTGACGCTTCAGGCGCACAAGCGGTTGGGCCTGCGCTAGGGCTTTAACCTCAGCGTTTCTTCTTCTTGGCGCTGCTGCCGCAATAGGTCGCGCTATAGCGGCCCTTTCGCCAGCAGTCGGGCTGGAAGTCGGGCAGGAACAGATAGGTCCGGGAATAGAAGGCCCGCGGGAATTGCTGTTCGCCATAGGGGACCAGGCTGTTGCGCAGCTCGCCCATGTACCGCGTCGCGACCTCGCCCAACTGGCCGCGCGGCGCGAAGATCACTTCGCGACCGATCTTGCTTGCGGTCTGGCAGAAGCCATATTGCGCGGCGACGGTGGCGAAAGCCGAATAGGTGCGTGTGCTGAAGCGGTCGAACGCGGCCTGGCCCGCGGCCTTGGTCTTGGCGCTGCGAACGAAATAGCCGTTGATCGTGTCGAGCGAGCTTTTGAGCTCGGCCGTATGGTCGTGCAGCATCGCGTTGTAATTGTCGACCGTGAGCAGCATCGGCGCGAAATCGCATTGCAGCGCCGCGACGTTGAGCGCGGCGCGGAGGTTCCATACCAGTCCGGCGCGGACTTCCGCCGGCGTCGCGCCAGGCATCGGCATGCCCATTTCGGGTTCGACACCAGTCACCGCGTTACTGCTGAAATCATAGGATTTCAGGAAAAACTGCGCCGATGCCGGTGATCCGGCGAACACGCCGGCGGCGAGCGACAGGCCCGCCATGATACGCACGATCGTCATCCTCGTCCCTTCTCGCGCCCCCTGCGCCGGCCCTTTCCTACGGTGATTTTTCTGCGCGCCCAAGAGGTTTCCTTGCCTCTTGGATTCGCCGAAGGGTCACCACGAATCGAAAGGGGCCGCCCGACGAACGGACGGCCCCTCGAAACCTAACCATCCGCCGGAAGGCGGACGACCAGACGAATTACATCGTCGTGTTGGTCGTGGTCGTGGTGTCGTTCGACATCATGTCGGTGCCGTTCATGGCGCCGCCATCGACCGCAGTCATGTTGTCGGTGGTGGTTTCGTCAGTGACGTTCATGTCGGTGACATTGGTGGTGGTTTCGGTCTTGCTGCAGGCCGAAACCGCCAGGGCGGCGCCCGCGATCATGGTGCCGATCACGGCCTTCGAGATGAAAGAACGCATTTGGAAGCTCCCTAGATAGTGGATTTGGTCGGCTTTTCCGGCCTTATCACCCAAATCGAGGGGGACATTAGACACTAATCCGATGTTGCTCAAGCCGCTTTTCGTGCGCGGAAAGCGCATCGAGAAAGTCGGGCAGATGAGCCGCCAATGCCGTGTCAAATGCCTCAACCGAAATGGTTTTTCCAAGCGCTGCCGCACTGGTCACGGCATAGTCGGCCAGACCGCAAGGCACGATTCCGCCAAAATGTGCGAGATCAGGATCGAGGTTGATCGCGAAGCCATGCAGCGTAACCCACCTCTTCACACGCACCCCGATCGCGCCGATTTTCGCTTCGGCGGCACCGTGCCCCGTCCAGATACCGACGCGCCCCGACTCGGCTCGTGCCGCTATTCCGAAATCCGCCAGCGTCGCGACGAGCCAATTTTCGAGTTCATGGATGAAACAGCGGACATCGCGGCCCCGGCGATTCAGGTCGAGCACCAGATAGCCGACGCGCTGGCCGGGGCCGTGATAGGTGTAGCGGCCGCCGCGCCCGGTCTGCACGACGGGAAAGCGGGGGTCGATCAGTTCGGCGGGATCGGCGCTGGTGCCGCCGGTATAGACCGGCGGGTGTTCGAGCAGCCAGACGAGCTCCCGCGCATCGCCCGCAGCGACTGCGGCGGCACGAGCCTCCATGGCGGCGAGACTATCGGCATAAGGCACTTGCTCGGCCGAGACGCGCCATTCGATATCGGCGGGGATCATCGCGCGGGGCTACTCCCGCGCACCGACATGGCGCAAGTCGCCGGCCGCCCCAGGATGCTTGGGTGAGGGCGTTGCCAGTCGTGAGCACACGCCCTAGTCAGGCGTCCTCGGGCCGGCGACTGGGTCGGTATGTGGGAAATCGGGGGCCGCATATGGTCAATATGGGAAACGTCTGGGATCGTACCACCGAATTCCTCAGCGATAATCTGGGCGCGGTGGTTCCGATCGCTTTACTGACGATCTTTGTGCCACAATCGATATCGGGCGCGATCAAGCTTGCCGGCGCGGCGGTTGCGCCGGGGCTGGGGCAAGGCATCATGCTGGCCTTGCTGCTTCCGATGTTGTGGGGCCAGCTCGCCATCGCCGCGCTGGCGCTGCGGCCCGATGCCGGACGCAGCGTTGCGCAATCGACCGCGACGCGCCATTTCCTCCACTATCTGCTGGCGATTCTGATCCTGTTCGCCGTGCTCGTCTTGCTGTTCCTGCCGATTATCCTCGCGATGGTCGCGAGCGGGGTTGATCTGGCCGCGCTGACCAGCGCGACCGCCGCACCGAAGCCCGACATTTCGCCGGCCATGGCCGGGTTCATCGTCCTTTACGGGCTGGCCTGGCTGATCTTCGCGGTGTTCGTGTCGGTCAGGTTCAGCACCTTGCTCGTCGCGGTGGTCGCGGCCGAAGGCGGCGTGGTCGCCGCATTGCGGCGGTCGTTCGCGCTCAGCCGGGGAATTGCCTGGAAGCTGCTCGGCGTCGTGCTCCTGTTTGGACTGGTCGTCGGCGTCGCCTCGATCGCGGTGACGTCGGTGTTCGGTACCCTGTTCCGCTTTCTCGACCCTAGCGCCGGGCCGATCTCGATCGGGTCGATCATCGTCGCGATCCTCGGGGGGCTGGTGACGACGGCTTATTATGTCGTCCAGTCGAGCTTCATGGCCAAAGTCTATCTGGCGGCGACGTCGGCGCGCGAGGGCGTGTGAAAGTCACTTTTCCTGGCTTGATGCGCGATGCCTGGCGATTATGGCGGCGCGATTGGGACGTGCAGACGGCGGTGGCTGGGCTGTTCATCTTCCTGCCCGCGCTAGCGATGGCGATGTTCATTCCCGATATGCCCGCGCCGCCCGGGACAAGCGAAGCCGTGCCGGGTTCGGTCACGATGACGGCCTATGAACAGGGTCTCACGCAATGGATGCTCAGTTACGGCGGCTGGCAGGTCGCCGCGCAAGCCGTCGTGCTGTTCGGCCAATTCGCGATCGTCGCCTTGTATTTGGCGGGCGATCGCCCGCCGACGGGCAAGGCGCTGATGGCTGCGGCGCGGCGTTATCCGCTGTTGCTGCTTGCGGGGCTGATCATTGCCGTGCCGATCGCGGCGGCCCTGTTGCTGGCGCAGGCATTGCCGCTGCTGATGGTCGCGTTTTTCGTGATCGTCTTCTGGGTATTGGCGCGGACGATTGCGTTGGCGCCAACCTTGCTGGCCGAAGCGCCCGTCGGCGCCTTGAAGGCGATCACGCGTAGTCTGCATTTGACCCGCGGCAACACGCTTGCGCTCGCCGCTTCGGTGATGACGGTAATCCTGGCGATGACGATCGCGACCTGGCCGTTCGAGCAGATCGACGCCTGGATGGTGGCGCACGCGCCCAATCCGATCGCGCGCGCGCTGGTCGACGCGATGGCTGCTGCGATCACCGGCCTAGGCGGGATCGCCATGTCGCTGGTCCAAGTCGCCGCATATCGTCGGCTCAGGACCAGGTAGCGACCGGCGGCAGGCTCATCAGAATCGCGTCGATATTGCCGCCGGTCTTGAGGCCGAACAACGTTCCGCGGTCATAGACCAGGTTGAATTCGGCGTAGCGGCCGCGCCACTCGCGCATCGCGGCCATGTCGGCGTCGGTGAACGCGTCGCCCATCCGTCGCCGCACGATCCGCGGAAAAGCGTCCAGGAACGCGCGACCGACATCCTGGGTGAAGGCGAAATTGGCGGCGAAATCGCCTTCTAGATGATCGTAGAAAATTCCGCCGACGCCGCGATGCACCTTGCGATGCGGGATATAGAAATAATCGTCGGCCCATTGCTTGAAGCGCGGATAATGGCCGGGATCGTGGCGATCGCACGCGGCCTTGAGCGTTGCGTGGAAGTCCGCGGTGTCCGCCGCCACGGGCAATGGCGGGTTGAGGTCGGCGCCGCCGCCGAACCAACGCTTGGTGGTCACCAGGAAGCGCGTGTTCATGTGGACGGCGGGAACGTGCGGATTGGCCATGTGCGCGACCAGGCTGATTCCGGTCGCGAAGAAGGTGGGGTCCTCGGCCGCGCCGTGGATCGTCTTGCCGAACTCGCCTTCGAACGCGCCGCCTACGGTCGACACGTTGACGCCGACTTTCTCGAACACCTTGCCCTTCATCACGCCGCGCACGCCGCCGCCACCATCCGCGCCCGACGGATCGATGCGGTCCCAAGGCGTATAGTCGAACCTCGCGTCGGACCCGGCCTCGTGCTCGATCGATTCGAATTCGGCGCAGATCAGGTCGCGGAGCTGCTCGAACCACTGTTTAGCGGTCGCCTGTTCGACGTCCAGCTCCTTCATTCGGGCCATCCCTTCGTCTGTCGTAATGCTTCGCCGAGCGCGATGGCGGCGGAAATCGCAACGTTCAAGGACCGAAAGCCGGGCCGCATCGGAATCATGACCCTGAGATCGGCGCGATCATGGACCGATTGCGGCACGCCCGCGCTTTCCGATCCCAGCAGCAGGATATCGTCGAGTTGGAATTCTGCCGCGTCGAGACGCACCGCGCCCATGGTGGACAATAGGACGATGCGCCCGGTGACCCCTGCTTCGAATGCCGCCCAGTCGGCGTGACGCGTGACCTCGGCCTGCGCGGCATAGTCCATTCCGGCGCGCGCCAAGGCGCGGTCGGAAAAGGCGAATCCCATCGGTTCGATCAGATCGACGGGCACGCCGAGGCAGGCCGCCAGGCGCAAGATGGTGCCGACGTTTCCGGCAATGTCGGGCTGGTGAAGAGCGATGCGCATAAAAACCCGTTGGCAAAGCGGTATGCCCGTGTCTATCAGGCGCGCAACTTCCGTGGGGACGGAAGGGTTCTGGCGGGCGCGCGGCCTCCTAAAGGCTGGCTCCCCAAGCGTTCCGCCGCCGGATTTGAAGTGCAAGGGCAGGTGAATGGCGACCGTTGACGATGTGATTCCGGAGGGTGAGTCGCCCGATAGCGTGAGCGATCCGCGTCGCCGTGACTTCCTGAACATTGCCGCCGTGGCGTTTCCCGCCACCGCCGGCGCGGTCGCGGTGCTGTTTCCGCTGATCAACCAGATGAGCCCGTCGGCCGACGTGCTCGCGGAATCGACCACCACGGTCGATCTGTCGAAGATCCAGCCGGGCCAGGGCGTCATCACGACGTTCCGCAAACAGCCTTTGTTCGTGCGCAACCTGACGCCGAAGGAAGTCGCCGAGGCCAATGCGGTGCCGCTGTCGGAGCTGCGCGATCCCGAAACGCTCGAGAAGCGGACCCAGCCGGGGCATGAGAACTGGCTGATCACGCTCGGCGTCTGCACCCATCTGGGCTGCATCCCGCTCGGCATCAACGAGGGCGACAATCGCGGCAAGTTCGGCGGCTATTTCTGCCCGTGCCACGGCTCGCAATACGACACGGCCGGGCGCATCCGTCAGGGACCGGCGCCGAAGAATCTCGCCGTGCCGCCGTACAAGTTCACGTCGCCGACCGCGATTCTGGTCGGTTAAGGGGGTAGAAGAAGATGAGTTTCCCCTGGGCCAATCACTACGAGCCGAAACAGCCGTTCATGCGCTGGCTCGATGAGAAGCTGCCGTTGCCGCGCCTGGCGTACAACGCCGTGGGCGCCGGCTATCCGGTGCCGCGCAACCTCAATTATTTCTGGAATTTCGGCGTTCTCGCCGGCGCCGCCCTGGCGATCCAGATCGTCACCGGCATCGTTCTGGCGATGCATTATCATTCGGACGCCGCGACCGCTTTCTCGTCGATCAACGGCACGATCATGCGCGACGTCAATGCCGGCTGGTTCTTGCGCTATGCGCACGCCAACGGCGCGTCGATGTTCTTCATCGTCGTCTACACGCACATCTTCCGCGGTCTCTATTACGGATCGTACAAGGCGCCGCGCGAGATGGTGTGGCTGCTCGGCGTGGTCATCTTCCTGCTGATGATGGCGACCGCGTTCATGGGGTACGTGCTTCCCTGGGGCCAGATGAGCTTCTGGGGCGCGCAGGTCATCACCGGCTTCTTCTCCGCGATCCCCGGGATCGGCGAGACGATCCGCGTATGGCTGCTCGGCGGCTACGCGCCGGACGATGCCGCGCTCAACCGCTTCTTCTCGCTCCACTACCTGCTGCCGTTCGTGATCGCGGCGGTTATCATCCTCCACATCTGGGCGCTGCACATTCCGGGGTCGGGCAACCCGACCGGTGTCGACGTCAAGGGTGAGCAGGACACGGTGCCCTTCCATCCCTATTACACGGCGAAGGACGGCTTCGGACTGGGCGTCTTCCTGCTCCTGTTCGCGGCGTTGATCTTCTTCTTCCCAGACATGCTGGGCCATCCGGACAATTACATCGCGGCGAATCCGTTGCAGACGCCGGCGCACATCGTCCCCGAATGGTATTTCTGGCCGTTCTACGCGATCCTGCGCTCGTTCACCTCGGACTTCATCTTGCCGGCCAAGCTGTGGGGCGTGCTCGCGATGTTCGGGTCGATCCTGCTGCTGTTCTTCCTGCCGTGGCTCGACTCGTCGCCGATCCGCTCGAACAACTACCGGCCCAAGGCACGGATCGCTTTCTGGGTACTCGTGCTCGACGTGCTGATCCTGGGCTATTGCGGCGGTTCGCCCGCCGATCCGCTCTACGTGATCGTCGCCCAGGTCTGCTCGGCTTACTACTTCCTGCACTTCCTCGTGATTCTGCCGTGGATCGCGCGGACGGAGCGGCCGGTGGCGCTGCCGAATTCGATCACCGAGGCTGTGCTGGCGGGCAAAGGCGGGACGAGCCCGGCCGAAACCGCGCTGGCGCACTGAGCGAGCTATAGGGGATATAAGACAGATGGTTCGCTGGATTGCAGCTCTGGTCGGTTTGGCGTTTGCGGGCGTGCTCGCGATCGCACTGGTCATCACCGTATCGGGCGTCGTGTCCGACAGCACGCCCAAGATCTGGACGGGCGCGCCGAAAACGGCCGAAACCGAGTTTCACAAGCATCCGCGCGATGCGGGGTTGAGCTCGGCGGGCGTGTTCGGCAAGTTCGACAAGCAGCAGCTGCAGCGCGGCTTCCAGGTCTATAAGGAAGTCTGCTCGGCGTGCCACTCGCTGAAGTACGTCGCGTTCCGCGACCTCGCCGGCCTCGGCTATAGCGAAGGCCAGGTGAAGACGATCGCCGCGAGCTTCGACAACATCCCGTCGATCAATCCCGACACGGGTGAAGTGGCGACTCGCAAGGGTGTGCCGGCCGACCATTTCCCGCTGGCGTTCGCCAATGACATCGCCGCGCGTGCAGCCAACAACAACGCGATCCCGCCCGATCTCAGCTATATGACGCGCGCCCGCCACGGCGGTGCCGACTATGTCTATTCGCTGCTGACCGGATATCAGGATCAGCCGGCGGCGCTGCTGAAGGAATTCCCGGACGCCAAAACGCCGAACGGGCTGCACTTCAATCCGTATTTCGCGAACCTCAACATCGCGATGCCGCCGCCGCTCCGGTCGGAAGGCCAGGTGCAATATTCCGACGGCACCAAGCCGACGGTCGACAACATGGCGCGCGACGTGGCGGCTTTCCTGGTGTGGACCGCCGATCCCAATCTGGAGACGCGGCACCAATATGGCTTCATGGCGGTGATCTTCCTGCTCGCTTCTAGCCTGCTGGCCTTCGGCGCCTACCGGAACGTCTGGCGCGACGTGAAGCATTGATCGGGGCGCGGCCGGAAGCGGCCGCGTCACTTTCCATCGTCATCCCGCGCGGAGTTCGCGATGACCCACGCCAATGATGACCTCAAGGCACTGATCCGCACGATCCCGGACTTTCCCAAGCCCGGGATCATGTTCCGTGACATCACGACCTTGCTGCTCGATGCGCAAGGGTTGGCCGAAACCATCAGGCGCATGGCGTCGGCGGTCGACGGCCCGGTCGATCTCGTTGCCGGGATCGAGGCGCGCGGGTTCCTGTTTGCCGCCGCCCTCGCTGTACCGCTCAACGCCGGCGTGCTGCTGATCCGCAAGGACGGCAAGCTGCCCGGCGTGACGATCGCGGAGGATTATGCGCTGGAATACGGCACCGATCGCATCGCCATGCACGAGGACGCGCTGGTCCCCGGCCAGCGCGTGTTGCTGGTCGACGATCTGATCGCCACGGGAGGTACGGCGCGGGCTGCCATCCGTTTGTTGCGCAAGGCTGGCGCGGTGGTCGATCAGGTCCAGTTCGTCATCGACCTGCCCGATCTCGGCGGTGCCGCCGCGCTGGAAGGCGATGGGGTAAAGGTAACCTCGCTATTCGCTTTCGAAGGGCACTGACCGGTCCGATCGGACTGAAACGGTCCTTCAGGAACTGATTTCGCCTCCGAATCGTTCTGTCTGGTTAGTGGCAGCGGCGCGTTCTTGCCGCGGCTCCGGTGTATGGAGGCGTTTCAATGAAGATCGGCATCATGATGTTGGGTGCGGCGTCGCTGCTCTCGCTGGGCGGCTGCGTCGATGACGGATACGGCTATAGCAGCGTGAGCGTCGGCTATGGTTCGCCGGGCTATTACGGCGACT
Source organism: Sphingomonas sp. (assembly GCF_024508665.1). Classification (GTDB taxonomy): domain Bacteria; phylum Pseudomonadota; class Alphaproteobacteria; order Sphingomonadales; family Sphingomonadaceae; genus Sphingomonas. Next base: position 360,235 of record NZ_JANINP010000003.1, on the reverse strand, counting down.
ATTACAGCGATTTCTACGACGGCGGGTACGGCGTGCCTTATTATGGCTGGTATAACGGCTATTATTATCCGGGCAGCGGCTATTACGTGTACGATCGCTATCGCCGTCCGCACCGCTGGACCGGCAGCCAGCAATATTATTGGCAGAATCGCGGCAGCCAATGGCGCGGCTCCAACCGCGGCGAGGAATGGCGTGGCTTCCAGCGCGGCCCGCGAGCCGGCGGTAATGACGGCTATCGCTGGCGCGGTAATGGGGGCGGTAATTGGCGTGGTCGTGGTAATGACGGCGGCCGCCGTCCGCACTGACGATCAAGCCTGAAGCCCGGAGCTTCCCCTCCCTTGTAGGGAGGGGGTGTCGGCCTATTCCTCTGCGGGTCGCGTGCGGATCAGCCCGTTGGCGATGTAGGTCATGACCGCTTGGTCATGCTGGTTGAAGACCGTGGTCCGCCCCTTGGTGATGCCCATTTCCGGGCGGCTCCGCGACACGCGCTTCTCCAGCAATTCGGTCTCGCAGCGCAGCGTGTCGCCTGGATAGACCGGCTTCAACCAGCGCAATTCGTCTAACCCCGGCGAGCCGAGGCCTGCCGAGCGTTGGTCCTTCATATTTTCGACCGCCATCCGCATCGCCATTGCGGCGGTGTGCCAACCGCTTGCCGACAATCGCCCGAAATGGGTCTGGGCCGCGGCTTCGTCGGACAGATGGAAAGGCTGAGGGTCGTATTTGGATGCGAACTCGACGACTTCTTCGCGCGTCACTTCATAGCGGCCGAAACTCGCTTTGGTGCCGACCACCAAGTCTTCGAAATATTTCAGATCGTCGCTCATTTTACCAATGCTCCCCGGAACGGTGCGTCATCGCCGTCGAGACCCTGTCCGGGCGCCAGACCGATCAGGTCGCGCAGCAGCGGCGCGACGTCGACATTGTCGAAGGTCGGAATCCGGCCCAGCGGCTTGATCGCCGGTCCGCTGGCGATGAACAGCGCCCGCATCTCCGGTGCGTCATTGTCATAGCCGTGCGCGCCGCCCTCGACCTTGTGCTTGGGCGGATGGACGACGACCGTCCAGCCGGCGTCGGGCAGGCACAGGATCGCCGGCACGCGCGGGTTCCTCCCGTAATGGAGGCGCTCCGGCACCTCGGCCTTGCGATAGCAGGTGAGGTGCGGGCCATGGGCGCCGAGCAGCGCCTTTTCGACCATTGCCTCCTTGCCGGCCTTGGGATTGATCGAGGCATAGACGCCATCTTCGACCACGTCGTAATCGTCGGAATTGCTGAACCTATCGAGCACGATCAGCCGATCCTGAGAAATCGCCGCCATGCCGTGATCGGCGACGATCACCAGATTCGCCGGCTGACCTAGCTTGGCGAGTTCCTCACGCAGCCTCCCGATCGCCTTGTCGACATTGGCGACCGCGTCGGTCGTGCGCTGGTCGTCCGGACCATATTCATGGCCAGCCGTATCGACCTCGTCGAAATAGAGCGTGACGAAGCGCGGGCGCGTCTCGGCAGGGCGGCGCAGCCAGTCGATGACGCTGTCGACGCGCTGGCGATCGGTGAGCGCCTGGTTGAACTGCAGCCAGTCCTCGGGCCGCGTGCCGCCGGTGATCGGATTGGGCCAGTCCTTCGATCGCTCGCCACCCCAGGCGACGTTCGATCCGGGCCAGAAGGCGGTAGCGGTGCGGACCCCGGCCTTTTCCGCGGTTACCCAGATGGGTTCGGCGGCGTTCCACCAGAACGGGTCGTCGGACGCCATGGTGAAAGTGTCGCCCGGCCGTGACGCGTCGAGCATCTTGTTGGCGACGATGCCGGTGCGGTCGGGGCGCAGTCCCGTGACCAAGGTCCAATGATTGGGGAACGTCTTGGACGGGTAGCTCGGCCGCATCGCGCTGCTGATCCCGGCGGCGGCGAGCGCGCTGAGATTGGGAGTGACGCCCCGATCGAGATAATCGGCGCGGAAGCCGTCGATCGACACCAGGATCGTGACCGGCGCCTTCGTCTCGGTTTGGGTTGGCGAGGCGGCGCTGGCCGGGATGCTTTGCGGCGATGACGCCCAAGCCTGAACCGACAGTGACGCAGCAACAACAAGAATGGCGGCCCGGACGATCCAGCGCATCAACGACTCCTTGGTCGATCCGCGCTGGCCATGCCGGGCCGCCAGCCTGCGCGCAAGCTATCCGCCGAGGCTCAGTTTAACGAAGCCCGTCCAACCCGCCGGCGATTTGCCATAGGCGGTGTCGAGCACCGACGGCTTGGCGATCAGGAACCCGCTACCACCAATCGCGGCCTCGAGCGGGCCGACCAGCTTGAGCCGATAGGCGTAACCGAGTTCGGCGCGCGTCACCCGGAACTTGCGGTCGTGCAACGGATCGAGCGGATCGGGGAACAGCTCGTCATTGGCCAGATTCTCAATTCGCCCGAACACGCTGTGATGGGCGCTGATATCCCAATTGGCTTCTCCCAGCCATGCGGTCAGCGCGCGTCCGGGCAGACGGTTCTTGACCGCGAACCCGGCGAGCGCGGAAAAGCCGCCGCGCGCATATTGCACGGTGGCGGTCGTCCGCGCTTCGTCCTGGCCGGGCTCCAGCGCTTCGGGACTCTTCAGCCGCCCATAGCTGGCCTGGGCCGACCAATAAGGAGACGGATTCCAGCTGGCGCGCACGCTCAACGAATCGAGCTTGGGCGTTTCGATGTCCCAGCGATGCTGGTCCGGCTCGCGCCCGCGGAACCCCGATCCTTCGATCTGCCAATGGTCGCCGTAAAGCCCGGCGGTGACCACGCCGAAGGTGATGTGGGTGCTGTCGAACCAATGGTGCGTGATCGGCGCAAGCGGCAAATATTTCGCCGAGGCGCGATGCATGAAGGCGGAGGGTCCAAGCGCCGGCTCGGCGACCGGACCGCCATAGACGAACCCGGTCAATCCCTTGGTCAACGGCACGTCGACACGTGCCGCCAACTCCATGAAGAGATCGTGCGGATGCTGGCGATCGACCAATGGGGTCACGCCATCGGCGCTCTCTCCGGTCGCGAACAGGCTGGGATAGCCTTTCGCCCCCATGAGAGCGTCGAGGCTCAGCATCGACCGCAATGTCAATCGCGCGGCGCCGAAGTCTCGCTCCGCGTCGATCATCGCCATCGAGGTGACGAACGCCTCGTCGCGGCCGCGCGGACCCGACTGATTGGTATAGCTGCCCCAGGCATAGCCGTGGAGCATCACCATCCAGTCCCCGCTCGCGAGGTGGAGGCCATGCATCATCCCCTCCGCACCCGGCAGACGCGAGGTGCCGGAGCCCTTTGCAAAGGGTTGCGGCGCACCGGACATGTCCATCCCCGGCATCGCAGCCATCTTCCCGTCGCCGGCGCGCGCGCCAGGCGCGGGCATCGGCATGGTCATGCCCGGCATGGCCGCGGGCGGCTGTTCAGGTGCGGGCTTGTCGGCGGGCATGGATGGCGACGCCTGTGGGGCAGACATATCCATCCCCGGCATCGTCATGGGCATCGGCGAGCCGGGTGGCGGAGAGGTGGGTGTTGGCGGCCCCATCTCCATCCCGGGCATGGAATCACTGTTAGCGGGATTCGGCCCGGACGCGCGTGCCGCCCTGCGGCGCCTCGACTTGTGCGCGGGTGCCCGCTTCTTGGCGGCCTTGGCCTTGGTATTCGGCTTGGCCGCCGGCTTGGCGGGCATTTTCATGCCGGGCATCGACATGCCGCCCATGCTCTGGGCGGCCGCCATGCCGGGCAGCATCGCGACCGCCGCTGCGGCCACGAGCCATCTGGTGCTGATCATCGAAAATCTCCGTGGAATAGGGGAAGCGTTGAGGGCTTCACTCAATCCTGGGCGGAGGCGGGATGGGGGCCTTATCGGGCAATATTGTCAGCACCGCGATGCGGGAGAGCGGCGCGGGAGCAGGGATGGATACCGGCGGCAGCACCCTTACGGCGTTCCAATCCCCGATCGGGACACAACCGACGCAGAGATGCTGCTGCGGTATGGGTGCCTTGTGCTCCGGGCCGGGCATAGGGTGTCCGGCCATTGCCATCGGCTGCATGCCATCATGCGCGCCAGCCGGCATGGCGGGCGTGCCGAATGCGAGCATGACGAAGAGGATCAGCCGAAGCAGCATGGCAACGTTCTAACGCGCCAACATCCAGATCGCCATCGCGACCATCATCAAATTCTCGGTCAACGATACGAAGCCCAGCGGGACGTTGCTCGACCCGCCGACGCAGGCGCATTTGAGCGCGCGTTTGTCGACATAGACGGCCTTGAACACCGACACCGCACCGATGCCGCCGATGAACAAGGCGACGGGAATCGACAGCCATGTCGCGGCATGGGCAGCCATCAGCACGCCAGCCAGCGCTTCGGCGAACGGATAGATGTAGCCGTACGGTACCCAGCGCTGGGCAAGCAGATCGTAATTGAGGAACATCGTCGAAAAGCGCTCGACGTCCTGCAGCTTGAGGATGGCGAGGACACACATGCTGAACGCGATGAACCATTCGCCCGCCATCACCGTGAACGGCGAACCCGTCGCGGCTTGGCTGGCGGCGAGCGCCATCAGCGCGGTCATCGCGAACACGGCGATGACCGGGCGATAGCTGGTCTCGTCCTTGGCCGGCACATGTTTGCCGAAGAAGCGGCGGAGGTCGTCGTTGCCGCCGATCCGCCGGCCATCGATGAACGTCTGTGGGGTGGTGGCGACTTTGTGCTCGGCCTTGAACGCGTCCGTCTCCTCGCGCGTCCGCAGCCAGTGATCGTCGACCTGGTAACCGTGCGATTCGAGCAGCCATTTGGATTTGCGGCCATAGGGACAGACATGCTCGGGCATGACCATGCGATAGAGCGTTGCGTGCTTTGCGTTTTCCATGACGCTTCCCATATAGGTTCCGTACCATGGTACGGAGTCAAGCATGGCCGGAATGACGATCGGTAAATTGGCCGCTTCGGGCGGCGTGGGCGTCGAGACCATCCGCTATTATCAACGCCGCGGCCTGCTGAAGGAGCCGCCTCGCGACGAAACATATGGTGGCGTCCGCCGCTACGGCGCGTCGGATGTGCAGCGGCTTCGGTTCATCCGGGCGGCGCAGGGCGCGGGGTTCACGCTCGACCAGATCGCCGAGTTGCTCGAGCTCGACGCGACCGATGATCGCACCCGGGCGCGCGAACTCGCGACCGAGCGGATCGCCGCGCTGGATGCGAAGATCGAGGAACTGGCGGCAGCACGCGCGGCGCTCGCCCGATTGGCCCATGATTGCGCCAATTCGGATGCGGGACCGTGCCCCATCCTGATGGCGTTCGATCATGGCTAGTCCTGCCATTTGACGGCGCGACGCAATTCTCTATTCTTGATACATTGTATCATTTATAGGAGGGGGATGATGCGAGCAGCTACGATCCTGGTTGGGTTTCTGGTAGCAGCTCCGGCGGAGCGGACGGCCACGGTGGGCATGGCCGACGAAACGATCGCGTCGCACAAACTTTCCGGTGCGGACGTGGTTGAGGTCGATCGTCCCGAAGACGCGGCCATGTCCAGCTCATCGATCGACGTCGTTATATCGCCCGGGGGAGATGTCATCGACGCACGACCGTCCTATCGCAACACGGCCTCCGATGACGCGAGCGCGGTACTCGCCGCGGCGCGCCAATGGAAATTCCGACCCTTCGTCTATGCCGGCCGTCCGATCACAGCAACGGGGAGGATACAGATCCTGCCGAGGTTGAAGCCGGTGTGGGCGGAGCCCGACGCACCCTTCCCCGCAATCGATTACGATCACCTCAAGATCGAGTTGACGCGCTCCGCCTGCTTTGGCTCGTGTCCGGATTATAAAGTCACCATCGACGGTGCGGGGAACGTCATGTTCTCCACGCGTGAGGAGCCAGCAGATCCAGTAGCCGGTATTCATCGGCGCTTTTCACCCGGTCGCGGCGTGCTGATCGAGGGGGTGCATCGGGCGAAGGTAGATCGTGCGGCGCTCGACGCGCTGATCGGGAAGTTTCGCACCGCTCGGTTTTTTGGTCTGAAGAAAGATTATTTCTATCCTGTCACCGACAATCCGACGCAGATCATTCGCTTCGCCAGCGGCAAGAACGATCTGACGGTGACGGACTATGTCGGCGTTGCCGCTGGCATGCCGCCTGAGGCGAAAATGCTCGAGAAAGCGATCGACGATGCCGCGGGAACGGCGCGATGGGTTAAAGGGAATGGGGAGACGCTGGCCGCATTACGTGCCGAAGGGTTCGACCCCGTCGGCAATCAGGCCGCCGATCTTGCGGTGGCCGCGGTCGCGCAGGGCGGCGACCCGCTGGTCCTGGATTTGATTGCCGCCGGCTTGCCGCTTGACCGCGTCTACACACCCGAGCGGAAGGGGATGGTCGCAGCGCCGCTAGGCGCGATATTACTGCTCCGCGCTGTTGAACAGGGGCGGCCGCGCGTTGCACAGGCGCTCATTGATCGCGGCTGGGCGGCAAAAGTAGGTCGTGACGCGCTGCAGGCTGCGTTCGTTAGCGGCGCCGGCGGGTGCGATATCGGGGTCGTCCGTGCGCTGGTCGCGGAGGGAATAGATCCAAGACATGTCTCGCCCGAAGCGTCAGCCGACAATTTCGCTGCGCCGACCGCCCTGGCAGCAGCGCTCGGCGATTCCTGGCGGTGCGAGGAATTGGGGGCGGAGCGCTTCGACTACCTTCGCGGATTAGTCGCACTTGGGGTAAATGCCGAAGCCGGCGGCTCATACGGCAAAACGCTATTTTACGGAGTCAAAAGCCCCACGGCGGTGGAGATGCTGCTTGCCGCAGGCGTGCGCGCCGATGTGAAAGGCAAAGACGGCCTATCGCCTGCCTTCGATAGCTGGACCGACGAAATCGTACTGCGTTTGCTCGATGCGGGCGCCGACCCGTCGGGCAAGAAGGACGGCAAAACGCTGCGCCAGATCGCGGCCGAGCATCAAATGGCTGGCACGCTCTCCTGGCTCGACGCGCACGGAATGAAGTAGCGCCGGCTTCTAGCTGTGCAGGAAGTGCATCACGTCGCCGTCCTGGACGACGTAGCCCTTGCTCTCGGCGCGGAGCTTGCCGGCCTCGCGCGCGCGGCTTTCGCCGCCCAGGGCGACATAATCGTCGTAGGCGATCGTCTCGGCGCGGATGAAGCCCTTTTCGAAATCGGTGTGGATCTCACCGGCAGCTTCGGGCGCAGTGGCGCCGGCGTGGACGGTCCAGGCGCGTGCTTCCTTCGGCCCGACGGTGAAGAAGGTGAGGAGGTGGAGCAATTTGTACCCTGCGCGGATGACGCGGGCGAGGCCGGTTTCCTCCAGCCCCAACTCCGCCAGGAACTCGCCGCGATCCTCGACGGGCATGGTCGCGATCTCCGCCTCGATCGCGGCGGAGACGATCACCGCCTCGGCGCCCTCGGCCTTGGCCTTTTCGAACACGCGCGCCGAATGCGCGTTGCCGTGCGCCGCATTGGCTTCCTCGACATTGCAGACATAGAGGACGGGCTTGGCGGTCAGCAATTGCGCCTGCGAGAAGACGCGCGCTTCCTCGGCGTCCTTGGGCTGGGTCAGCCGGGCCGGCTTGCCGTCACGCAACAGGTCGAGCGCCTGGCCGAGCACGCTGGCGGCGATCTTCGCTTCCTTGTCGCCCTGCGCCGCCTTCTTGGCGAAATTGGGCACGCGCTTTTCGAGGCTCTCCAGGTCGGCGAGCATCAATTCGGTCTCGACCGTCTCGGCATCCGCGATCGGATCGACCTTGCCTTCGACATGGGTGACGTCGCCGTCCTCGAAGCAACGCAGAACATGGACGATCGCGTCGACCTCACGGATATTGCCGAGGAACTGGTTGCCCAGCCCTTCGCCCTTGGAGGCGCCGCGCACCAGCCCGGCAATGTCGACGAAAGCGAGCTGGGTCTCGATGATCTTCTGCGAACCGGCGATGGCGGCGAGCTTGTCCAGCCGCGGATCGGGCACCGCGACGTTACCGACATTGGGTTCGATCGTGCAGAACGGATAATTCGCCGCCTGCGCCGCCGCCGTCTCGGTCAGCGCGTTGAACAAGGTCGACTTGCCGACATTGGGAAGGCCGACAATGCCGCAACGGAAACCCATGTAAATCGTCCTCAAGCTCTCGGGGGAAGGCCCGGCGCCTACTCGCCCGGTCGCGTGCTGGCAAGGATGGGGCGATCGACGTGCGCAAGGACAGCGGCCCGAGCATCAGCCCGGGCCGCTTCTCGCACCTCAAAAATCGAGACGCGCTCAGTGTTTGTGATCGCCACCGCCGCGGCCATTACCACCGCCGCCTCTCGGCGCGGCCGGAGCGGCAGCGCGTGGCGGCGGTGCCGGACGCGCCATTTGCGGTGCGGGCCGAGCCATTTGCGGCGCCGGGCGGGCCATTTGCGGCGCGCGCGGCTGGAAGGCCGGCCGGTTCATTTGCGGAGCCGGGCGCATCCCGCCATTGCCGCCCCCGAAACGCGGTGCTTGCGGCCGTGGCGCGGTGATCTGCGGTTGCGGGCGCGGCGCCTGCAAACGCGGACGATCGTTGCCGCCATTGAAGCGCGGCTGGAAGCGCGGCGTCGCTGCACGCGGCTCAAGACGTGGTGCGTCCATTTGCGGGCGTCCGCCACTGTGGCCCATCTGGGGCTGTGGGCGCGATGTAACGACACGCGGCTGGGGCTGGGGTTGCGCGCCGAAGCGCGGGCCATTGCCCCGCATCCCATGGTCACCGCGCATAGCTGCGAGCTGGGCGCGATCGGGATTACCTTGCGGACCCGCCATACGCGGCGGGTTCGGCTGACCTTGCTGCCGCGGCGCGAAGCGGCCGGCGGGCGTGTTGGCCTGCGGTTCGCGAAGCGCGCGCATGGGACCCGCGCCTGGGCGCTGTTGCTCGCGGGCTGCGATCATCGCCTGACGACGAGGGTCGTTGGCTCGCGGCGCGACGGCATTCGGCGCGCGGTTGCCCGGCTCGAACCGCTGGCGGTCACCGAACAGGCCCTGCGGCATGCTGGGCGCGCCGCGATTGGCGTGTGGCGCGTCGGCCAAACGCACGCGATCGTCCCTGGCCGGCAGAAAACGCTTCTGATCGCGTGCCCAGCTTGCCGAGGACCAGGTCGCGGGGATGGCGCGTGGTGGTGGCGGGCTGCGGAACGAATCGTCGCGCCATGCCGCGAAACGGCGGGCGTCAGCCTGGCGGCGAATGCCTTCCTCGCGCCAGTAATTGGCCTGAGTCGCGCTCACGCGGCTGCTGTAGTCGCGCCATTGCGGCTGACGATCCCGAGTCGCATACCAGCGCGCCTGCATGGCGGAAATCGCCGCGCTGCGTGCCGCCCAATTGGCGGCGCTGACCGCGCGCCGATCGCCGCGGCGGGATGCGAGATACAGATCGCGTCCGCGCGCCAGATAGCGGCCGGCATAATCGAGCCGCGCGCCGTAATCCGAATAGGGCACGACCCCGCCGTAACTATCATAGACCACCGCCAATTGGCCGTCGTCATAGCCATAGCCATAATAAGGATCGCGAACGAAATAGGGTTCGTCGGCGCCGGGGCGGTAATAATAGTAACGATAGCCGTCATCGACCGGCTCGAGGAAAACGACCGATTGGTCATAGCCTTCCCAAGCCCAGGGATCGGCGCCGTCATAATCGAAATAATAATCGGGCGGTGCGTCGCCCAGCACCCGCTGATAATCGTAAGCAGCGTCGGCATAACCGTAATAATCGCGCGGATTGGCGACGCGGACGGTGCGCACCGGCCGCGCCTCGGGCAGTGCCGCGACTTCGGGCGCGGTCGGCCAGGCGGTGGACGGACTCGCGTCGAGCGGTAGGGTCGCCGGTAGCGCCGGCGGGGCCGCCGCCGTCATCTGCTGGTCGTTGCCCTTGCCGCACGCCGACAACGCCGCGGCGAGCGCGATGGTCGCGGCGGTCGCCAGCCGGCGATGACGGAAAATACTATTGTCCACGGCATCATACTCCAATCGATGCCCACCCGAACGGACAACAATATTGCCGCGTTCCTTAATCGGTGCTGGCTCCGCGGTTCATCGGGGAGTCGGGTCACATTTGGAGCGTGACCCCGAATGCGCCGTAATCCCTTGTTCCGGCCGGCAAAAACTCAGCTATTCTGATGTGTTGCGTTCGGACCAAGGGCATGTCACTCTCCCCATGAAGAACCGGCCGGGGGGAAACGGATGGTGCTTCGGGGGGATAAAAGGATGGTTGTCAGGGCGATCTGTGCCGGTTTCGTAATCGGCGCGCTGGCGTGCACACTACAGCCGGCCCATGCCCGCAACACGCGACCCGCGGCGCTGAAGCCCGCACCCAAAATCCTGGCTCGGGTAAGGCTGGGGCTGCTGCCAACCAGGTCACCCCGACTGGGGCCGCAGATCGCCTATCGCGGCGGCAATACACCGCTGGACGAGATGCTCCGTCCGCGCTTCATCGGCGGTATGATCGATCTCTATCCGACTGAGCGATCGGGCATCCGCCTGTCGGTCGGCACGCGCTATTTCGCGCAATCCAACTTCTGGATTGCGGCCGAACGGGCGACCGACGGACTGCTCTACGACCCTCACATGACTCGCGGCGGACGCGGCTTGTCGCGCGGGTTCCGCCGCTCCACGCCGGCGATGACCTTGGGCTATGACCGCGAAGTGTCGAAGGGATTAGTGCTCGGCCTCGAAGGCGGCGCGCTCAGCGATCGCGCGATCATGCCGACGCGGCCCGGACGGTGGAGCGCAGCCGGCGTGCGCGACGGCGGTTTCGGCCTCAATCCCGTGGCGACGATGTCCGCGCGGTTCGCCTTCTGATCAGCTCTTTAGGCCGATGCCGCCGACCGGCTCGGTCTCCGCTCTCGAATCGAACCCCGCTATCAGGGGCCGGGCCTTGGCGATCGCGGCCTGGACCTGGGGCAGCTTCAGCGAGGCGTCGTGATGCTCCTTGCTGTCCCACGCCTCGGTGATCCAGATCGCGTCGGAATCTGTCGCATCCTTGGCGACGATATAGCTCAGGCATCCCGGCATGCCGGCCGAACTTTCGAGCAACAGCGCGAGCAACTCGTCGCGCTTGCCCGGCACTGCCTTCATTCGTCCCAGCATGCCGTACATCTCAGTTCCTTTCGCGCCGAGGGCGGCGCTCGGCAACATCGTGGCCGCGGCGGTCACGCTCAGCATCGTGCGTCGATCGATTGTCATGTAGCCAGCTTATCGCGCGATCAGCGATAGTTGAAGCTGATGCTGATCCGGTCCTGTCTGGCGGCGTTGGGCATCACTTCGTGGCGCAGCCAGCTTTCCCACAGGAACACGCTGCCCTCGCTCGGCTCGGCATAGACGAACGTGCCCGGCCGTGAGGGCGCCGCCATCATCAGCGGCAAGCGCGGATCCTCGAGCTTGAGCGCGCCCGATCCCGGTGGCACCGCGACATAGACCGTGCCGGACACGATCGAATGCGGGTGGATATGCCCAGAATGCGTGCCGCCGGGCTTGAGGACGTTGACCCACAAACTGTCCAGCTTGAGTTTCTTGCCCAGCTCGAATCCGCATTCCTTGGCAAAGGCGGCGATGTGGCGGTCGAGCAGCTTGACCAGATCGGCGAACCGCGGATCCCTGAGCGGCAGGTCGTTGAGCGAGGCGTAGGAGGTGTAGCCGCGATAACCATGCTCCTTCGACCAGCCGCGTCCGGCGCGATCCTGGTCGGCGAGACCGCGGCAGGCCTCGCCGAGTTCGGCGATCAGCGCGTCGTCGCCGAGCGGCGCGTCATAGAAGCGGGTGGCGAAGAGGTCGCGGATAGTCACGCCGCACGGCGAAGCACGCGCCGCCGGGCGATGCAAGCGCCTATCGGGCGGCGGCGGTGGCCGGGACGGTCGCGGGGAGAACGTTGCCCGTCGTCATGACCAGGGCGCCCCCGATCAACAGGCCGCTCGCCAGCGCGGTCACGACAAATGCTGGCTTCACGACTCACCCTCCCCGGAACTCGGGCCGCGAGATAGGCGGATAGGCTTGTCTGATATTGGATGAATTCGACCCCCGGATCGGCGGCCGACATTTTCTATCCTTGCAGCCGTAACGCGAGGTCGCTCATGAACCGCGCGTCGTCGCCTTTGGCTAGCCACTCGGCCTCGGCAGCCAGTGCGCCGAGCAGGTCGGTCAGCGGTTCGATCTCGCCTTTGGCATAATTTCCAAGCACATGACCGGTCACGCGATCCTTGTGACCGGGGTGGCCGATGCCGATCCGCACGCGGCGGAATGCGTCGCCGATATGCTGGATGGTCGATCGGATGCCGTTATGCCCGGCGGCGCCGCCGCCGCGCTTCACCCGCACCTTGAACGGATCGAGGTCGAGTTCGTCGTAGAAGACGGTCACGTCTTCGGGCTCGAGCTTGTAGAAGCGCATCGCCTCGCCGACCGAACGTCCACTGTCGTTCATGAAGGTCGCCGGCTTGAGCAGCAGGATCTTGTCCGGCCCGATCCGTCCTTCCTGTGTCCAGCCCTGGAACTGCTTCTTGACCGGCCCGAAGCCATGCACCTCGGCGATGGCGTCGACCGCCATGAAGCCGACATTGTGCCGGTGCATCGCATATTGCGCGCCGGGATTTCCGAGGCCGACCCAGAGTTGCATGAAATATCCCTAGACGCGAAAGGGGCGCCCGATCCAGCGGATCGCGGCGCCCCCGTTATTTCGACCAAGAAGCGATTGCTTACTCGGCGTCGCCTTCCGCGGCCGGAGCTTCTTCGGCAGCCGCTTCGCCTTCGACGGCCTCGGCCGGCGCTTCGGCGGCTTCGGTCTCGTTGTCGCCCTCGGCCGACTTCAGCGCCGACGGCGCGACGATCGTGGCGATGGTGAAGTCGCGATCGTCGATCGCCGACTTCGCGCCCTTGGGCAGCTTGACGTTCGAGATGTGCACCGAATCACCGACCTCCAGCCCGGCCAGCGAGATCTGAATCTCGGCGGGGATGTCGGCGGCGTCGACCACCAGTTCGAGTTCGTGACGGACGACGTTGAGCACGCCACCCTTCTTGATACCCTGCGAATCTTCCTCGTCGGTGAACACGACCGGCACGTTGACGTGCACCGTGCTGTGCTCGCCGATGCGCAGGAAGTCGACATGGAGCGGACGATCGGTAACGACGTCGAAGGCGACATCCTTCGGCAGCGTGCGGACGGGTTTGCCGCCGACATCGATCATCACGACGGAATTCATGAAATGCCCGGTCATCAGCTGGCGGACCAGCTCCTTCTCTTCCACGTGGATCGAGACGGGGTCCTGCTTGTTGCCGTAGATGACGGCGGGCACGCGGCCATTGCGGCGCAGATCACGTGAGGCTCCCTTGCCTCCACGGTCACGCGTCTCGGCGGCGAGCGTCATTTGGTCGCTCATGGTAATCTCCGATATGCGGTTTGCTTGGATTTCCGCGCACGCCTCCAGGGATGACCATGCACGGAAGCGCGCGCCTGTAGCCGGAAGGGGCGGGGAAGGCAAGGGCAGGTTCTCGCGCAGGTTCGTTTGAGTTTGCCCGCCCGAACCCGTATCGCCGGCCTCAGGGCCGCCCTGTCGCGGCTGAAACATGGAGGAATAGATGGCCGGCCCGCAGGATAAAGCATGGAGCGAAGGCTATGCCGCGGGCAAGCGCGGCAGGCCGGAAACCGCGTCGCCATACAAAAAGGGCGCGTTCATGGTCGCTTGGCAGCAGGGTTGGCAGAACGGCGTGAAAGCCCGGGACGACAAATAGGCCCGCAATAAGGCCGACTGTAAGAGGCTTTGCGTCGGCCTGATAGCGCGGCCTACTCGATCCGCTCGACCTTCAGTCTGCGCGCGGCGAGCAGTTTCGGTAATGCGTACGGCCCCGCCATATGCCCCAATCCGACCGCAACCAGCACAATGCCCGGTTTCTTCATTCGCGCGATGATCCACCGCGCCCAGCGATCGTTGGGCTGGCCGACGAGTTTCCCCTCCAGCGGCGTGCACTGCGCCGTCTTTTCAAGCGAGGCGATATCGCCGTTCGTCCAGGTCTTCAACGTTTCCCAGTAATTCTCTTTTCCTGACAAAGTGTTTTCCAACATTTTCCTTTGGTCGGGGTCGGGCAGGGCATCGAGCTGATCGAGTTGCTCCTTTGCGTGATAGAAAGCTAGCCGCGTTTTCCCGCTCGACCTAAACGCGCTCCAAAGTTTCGCCTCGACACCGTCGCGGGCGGTCGCGCCGGCCGCTATTGCGTCGCCCGTCGCGAGCGTTGTCGCCAAAGCCCAATCCTTATAGCCATCCAATGTCTCCCGAGCGATTCCTGACCGCGCGATCATCGCGTCCAGGATCTCGCGTTTCCCCGGGGAAACACGATCTCGCACCGGCTTGAGATTGACGCTCTGCGCGATTGCCGGAAAGTCGACGGTCTCCTCCGGGGAGCTTTCGAGTACGAGCGTGTCGGACGTGGCGATCGCGCGGCCGATCAGCGGCGTTTGCCACCTTATATTGGGGGGCAGGAGGTGGATGCTGCCGAGCAAGTAGATCGTCGTGTCGCCATCGCTGACTCGCCACATTGCCGGCCGTGCCTCGATCGACGGCTTGCCACAGCCAGCGAGCGCCAGCAGAACGGCGCCGAGCGCGGCCAGGCGCCCGCGCCGACCTGGCATCAGTAAGCGACCCGTTTCGCGTTGATTTTCAATGTTTTGAGCTGATCGATCACGCTCTGCTTGCCCGCCAGATGGCCGGCGCCCACCGCGATGAACACGGTGCCCGGCTTGTCGAGCCGCGCCTTGATCCACTGCGCCCAGCGGGCGTTGCGGTCGAACAACAGCGTCTTGGCGAGCTCGGGCGAATCGTCCAGCCCATCGTTCATGAACTTGGCCAGCGCATCGGGATCGCCGCGAGACCAGGCCGCCACCATGCCGTTCATCGTCTCTTCGGTCTTGGGCAGCTCTTTCAGCGTGGATTCGAGGAAGGCCAATTGCACCTTCTCGGGCAGGCCTGCGAGGTAGCCGATTTGCTGCTCGGGCGTTTCCAGCCCCTCGATCGCTTTCTTCTCGGTTGCCGCGGCCGCCGTCAGCACCGTTTCCGGCCCGCTCTTGGGATCATAGCCAAGCTTCATAAGCGGCAGCAGGGACAAATTGGTCGCGGCGAACCACGGCTGGGCGCGGTCAAACGCGGCGGGCGGAATCCCAAGCGAATTCATGGCTTTGAGATAATTTCCACGCTCGGTCTCGGGCAGGCGCTCGGTCAGGGTCGGGCCGCTGAGGCTGTATGCCTTGCTCAGCACGATATTCTGCATCGTGGCCTGATCAGGCTGGACCATTTCGAGCACCAGTTCGTCGCTGGAATCGAACGCCTTCTTCACGCCGTCATCGAACCACGACAGACCGGGCTTGAGCACATGGATCGTGCCGAACAGATAGATGGTGGTGTCCTTGTCTTTCACCATCCACAAGGCCGGGTCCGCATCGGCCGTCGCGGGAGCGGATGTCGAGGCCGGAGCCGGACTTGGAGCAGAAACGCTGGGCGCCGCATTTTGCGCCGCCGCCATACCGGCAGCAGTCAAGCCAAGTAAAAACAACAGCTTACGCAGCATAACGATCCTTTAGAGCCCCGTGCCCTCGCGCACTTCTGTAATAGGTAGTCATGCCGCGATGACCAAGGGCTTACCGGCGCCGAACTTTGCTCCCATTGACCGGGTGGTGGCCATGCGCCAAAGGCCCGGACCAAGTTCTACCGCAGCTGCGAAGGTATCCGTGAGCACTCCGCTGAGTTTCCAGCGCATGATCCTGACGCTCCATGATTATTGGAGCCAGCGCGGCTGTCTGATCCTCCAGCCGTACGACATGCGGATGGGAGCGGGGACGTTCCACACCGCGACGACCTTGCGCGCGCTGGGCCCCGATCCGTGGAACGCGGCATTCGTTCAGCCGTGCCGCCGCCCGACCGATGGCCGTTACGGCGAGAATCCCAACCGGCTGCAGCATTATTACCAATATCAGGTGATCCTGAAGCCGAGCCCGCCGGATCTGCAGGATCTCTATCTCGGCAGCCTGGCCGCGATCGGCATCGATTTCACCAAGCACGACATCCGCTTCGTCGAGGACGATTGGGAATCGCCCACGCTCGGCGCCTGGGGCCTGGGCTGGGAAGTCTGGTGCGATGGGATGGAAGTCACCCAGTTCACCTATTTCCAGCAGATGGGCGGCTTCGACTGCAAGCCCGTCGCGGGCGAGCTGACCTATGGGCTCGAGCGGCTGGCGACGTACATCCAGAACAAGGACAGCGTGTACGACCTCGCGTTCAACGACGCGTCGGGCAATACGCCGCAAATGACCTATGGCGACGTGTTCCACGAGAATGAGGTCGAGATGTCGACCTGGAATTTCGAGGTCGCCGATACCGAGACTCTGTTCGACCTGTTCCGCAAGGCCGCGGCCGAGTGCGAGAATTGCCTGAGCCACAAGCTGCCGATCCCGGCGTACGAACAGGCGATCGAGGCGAGCCACATCTTCAACTTGCTCAACGCGCGCGGGGTGATCTCGGTCGCCGAACGCCAGGCCTATATCGGCCGTGTCCGCGACCTGGCGAAGGGGTCGTGCCAAGCGTGGATGGAGAAGAATGGGTGGGCGGCGTGATGGCGGCGACCGAAAATCCTCCCCGCTCGCGGGGAGGATTTGATATGACCGATTTCCTCCTTGAACTCCGCTCCGAGGAAATCCCCGCGCGGATGCAGGACAAGGCGCGGGACGATCTCGCCCGGCTGTTCGCCGCCGAGCTGGAGAAAGCCGGTCTCCGCGCCGATGCGATCGTCACGTTCGCGACGCCGCGCCGGCTGGCGCTGATCGCGCGCGATCTGCCCGAGGCGACCGAAGCGGTGAGCGAGGAGATCAAGGGCCCGCGCGCCGGCGCGCCGCCTCAGGCGCTCGAGGGCTTCCTCCGCAAGACCGGGCTGACCGCCGATCAATTGGTCGAGCGCGACGGTGTGCTCTTCGCGGTGATCGACAAGCCCGGCCGCGCGACTGCCGAGGTGCTGGCCGAGGCAATTCCGGCGATCGTCCGCGCCTTTCCCTGGCCCAAGTCGATGCGCTGGGGTGAGGCGTCGCTGTCGACCGAAAGCCTGCGCTGGGTGCGTCCGCTCCACGGCATCGTCGCGCTGTTCGGTGACCAGATCGTTCCGGCCGAGATTGCGGGCGTGCAATCGGGTGCGGTGACGCTTGGTCATCGTTTCCACCACCCGGGTCCGATCACGATCGGCTCGGCGGCGGATTACGAGGAAAAGCTGCGCGCCTGCCATGTCATCGTCGACCAGGACCAGCGCCGCGCGATCATCCGCGACCGCGCCACCGCGCTCGCCGATGCCGCCGGGCTCGAGTTGATCGAGGACGAAGGGCTGGTCGCCGAGAATGCCGGGCTGACCGAATGGCCGGTGCCCCTACTGGGCCGCTTCGACGAGGCCTATCTCGACGTGCCGCCCGAGGTGATCCAGCTGACGGCGCGGGTGAACCAGAAATATTTCGTCTGCCGGGACAAGGCGGGCAAGCTGGCCAATGCGTTCGTCTGCACGGCGAATATCGAGGCGGTCGATGGCGGCGCGAAGATTGTGGAGGGTAACCGCAAGGTGCTCGCCGCGCGGCTGAGCGATGCGCGGTTCTTCTACGAGACGGACCTCAAGGTGCCGTTGGAAGAGCAGGCGAAGAAGCTCGAGAAGATCGTGTTCCACGAGAAATTGGGCACGGTTGCCGACAAGGTCGAGCGGGTGGCGAAGCTCGCGCGGTGGCTGGTTGAAGAGGGAATCGTCGCCCCGGCGAAGGCCGGGGCCGCCGGGTTGTCTGTCGAAGGTGGTAGCTCAAACGTAACGGCCCCGGCCTCCGCCGGGGCGACGGAATTGGCCGACCAAGCCGAACGTGCCGCGCGTCTCGCCAAAGCCGATCTCGTCACCGGCATGGTCGGCGAGTTCCCCGAACTCCAGGGCCTGATGGGCGGCTATTACGCCGCCGCGCAGGGCGAACCTCCGGCGGTCGCCGAGGCGATCCGCGATCATTACAAGCCGGTCGGGCAGGGCGATGACGTGCCGACCGCGCCGGTGACGGTGGCGGTGTCGCTGGCGGATAAGCTGGATACACTACTCTCATTCTTCGGCGAAGAGATGCTCCCGACGGGATCAAAGGATCCGTTCGCGCTGCGCCGGGCTGGGCTAGGTTATCTGCAATTGGTTCAAGCTAATGGTTTGAGAATCGAACTGTCCAACGCTTCATCGGATTGGAGCGGCGCGAAGTCATCGAGCGGGTTGGGATTGATCCTCGCCGATTTCTTATTCGACCGTCTCGGCGTGCAACTGCGCGATGACGGCATTCGGCATGATTTCATTCAGGCGTCGCGAGATTGGAACGGCAACGAGATCGACGGACGAGTGGATCGCGTCGAAGCCCGTGCCCGCGCACTGGCGGCGTTTCTTCGTACCGAAGACGGCGCCAATCTCCTCGCCGGCTACAAGCGCGCGGCGAATATCCTGAAGAAGGAAGAATACGTCGCCCCGGCCTCCGCCGGGGCGACGCTTTCCTACACTCCCGAACCCGCCGAGGCCGATCTCATCGCCGCGCTCGACGCTGCCGGACCTGCCGCGGCGGACGCGGTCGCCAACGAGGATTTCGAGGCGGCAATGGCCGCGCTCGCGACACTCCGCGCGCCGATCGATGCGTTCTTCGACGCGGTCACGGTCAACGACGCCGACCCCGCCAAACGCGCCGCGCGCCTCGCGCTGCTCGCGCGGGTGCGCGACGCGGTCCACGGCGTCGCCGACTTCTCCAAGATCGAGGGATGAAACCTCGACATACATATTCCGCCTGATCCTTTCCGCCTCCCCAGCGAAACCAGGCATCAAAGGGACTGACGAATGACGCAGTACGTGTACCGGTTCGGTGGTGGCGTTTCCGATGGGGGGAAAGGGGACAAGAATCTCCTGGGCGGCAAGGGCGCGAACCTGGCGGAGATGGCCTCGATCGGCCTGCCGGTGCCGCCCGGCTTCACCATCTCGACCGAAATGTGCACGCGTTATTATGACGAAGGCGCCGTCTTCCCGGACAGCCTGAGGGGCGAAGTCGCCAACGGCATCGCGCATATCGAGCAGGTTACCGGCAAGAAATTCGGCGACGCCGCTGATCCGCTGCTCGTCTCGGTCCGATCGGGCGCGCGCGCTTCTATGCCTGGCATGATGGATACCGTCCTCAACCTCGGCCTCAACGATCAGACCGTGGTCGGCCTGGCCAATGCCTCCGGCGACGAGCGTTTCGCCTGGGACAGCTATCGCCGCTTCATCCAGATGTATTCGGACGTCGTGCTCGAACTCGACCATGGCGCCTTCGAGGAAGCGCTCGAGATCGCCAAGGAAGACAAAGGCTATTATCTCGACACCGAGATGAGCGCCGCCGACTGGAAGGCGCTGGTCGACACTTACAAGAAGCTCGTCGTCGAGCAGTGGAACAAGCCGTTCCCGCAGGACGTCCACGACCAATTGTGGGGCGCGGTCGGCGCGGTGTTCGGGTCGTGGCAGTCGGAACGCGCCAAGGTCTATCGCCGGCTCAACGACATTCCGGCGGAATGGGGTACCGCGGTCAACGTCCAGGCGATGGTGTTCGGCAATATGGGCGAGACCTCGGCAACCGGGGTGGCCTTCACGCGCGATCCGGCCAAGGGCGACAATGCCTATTATGGCGAGTTCCTGATCAACGCCCAGGGTGAGGACGTCGTCGCCGGCATCCGCACGCCGCAATATCTGACCAAGGCCGCGCGCGAAGATGCCAATGCCAAGCCGCTGTCGATGGAAGAGGCGCTGCCCGAAGTTTATCAACAACTCGCGCAAGTGTTCGATACGCTCGAAAAGCATTATCGCGACATGCAGGACATCGAGTTTACGGTGCAGCAGGGCAAGCTCTGGATGCTCCAGACGCGCTCGGGCAAGCGTACTGCCAAGGCGGCTCTCAAGATTGCGGTCGACATGGCCAACGAGGGCTTGATCACCCGCGACGAAGCGATCGCGCGGGTCGATCCGGCGGCGCTCGACCAGTTGCTCCATCCGACGCTCGATCCCAAGGCGCCGCGCGACGTGCTGACCAAGGGCTTGCCCGCCTCGCCGGGTGCGGCCTCGGGCAAGGTCGTGTTCGATGCCGATGCCGCGGAAAAGCGCGCGGCGGCAGGCGACGCGGTGATCCTGGTCCGCACCGAAACCAGTCCTGAGGACATTCACGGCATGCATGCCGCTCGTGGCATCCTGACCGCGCGCGGCGGCATGACCAGTCACGCCGCGGTGGTCGCGCGGGGCATGGGGCGGCCCTGCGTCTCCGGCGCCGGCGCCCTGTCGATCGACGCCAAGGCGAAGATCATGCGTTGCGCCGGGCGCGAAGTGACCGAGGGCGACGTCATCACGATCGATGGCGCGTCCGGCGAAGTGATGATCGGCGAAGTGCCGACCGTGCAGCCCGAACTGGCCGGCGATTTCGGCACGCTGATGGAATGGGCCGACGGCGTTCGCCGGCTCAAGGTCCGTGCCAATGCCGAAACCCCGCTCGACGCCAAGACCGCACGCGAATTCGGCGCCGAAGGGATCGGGCTGTGCCGCACCGAGCATATGTTCTTCGATGCCAACCGCATTACCGCCGTGCGCCAGATGATCCTGGCCGAGGACGAGAAGGGCAGGCGGGCCGCGCTCGAAAAACTGCTGCCCGAGCAACGCGCCGATTTCATCGAAATTTTCGAGGTGATGGCGGGCCTGCCGGTCACGATCCGTCTGCTCGATCCGCCGCTCCACGAATTCCTGCCGCATGAGGAAGCGGAATTCGCCGAGGTGGCGGCGGCAGCCGGCGTCGAGGTCGATTATCTCAAGCGTCGCGCCGCCGAGCTGCATGAGTTCAACCCGATGCTCGGCCATCGCGGCTGCCGCCTGGGCGTGACCTATCCCGAAATCTACGAGATGCAGGCGCGCGCGATCTTCGAGGCGGCGGTCGCCGTCGCCGAGAAATCGGGGGAAGCGCCGATCCCAGAAGTGATGATTCCCCTGGTCGCGACGCGCCGCGAACTCGAGCTGATGAAGGATGTCGTAGACAAGGCAGCCAAGGCGGTGTTCGCCGAAAAGGGCCGCGTGATCAGTTATCTGGTCGGCACGATGATCGAGCTGCCACGCGCCGCGCTGAAGGCCGGGGAGATCGCCGAGGCCGGGCAATTCTTCTCGTTCGGCACCAACGATCTGACCCAGACCGCGCTTGGCGTCAGCCGCGACGACGCGGCGCGCTTCCTGGGCGTCTATGTCGATAAGGGCATTTATCCCAAGGACCCGTTCGTCAGCTTGGACGTCGAGGGCGTCGGCGAACTGATCCGCCTCGCCGCCGAGCGGGGTCGGGCAACGCGACCCGACATCAAGCTGGGCATTTGTGGCGAACATGGCGGCGATCCGGCCTCGATCGCGTTCTGCGAGGAGGTCGGGCTCGATTACGTCTCGGCCTCGCCTTATCGCGTGCCAATCGCCCGACTGGCCGCTGCGCAGGCGGCGCTGGGCGGCAAAGCGGGTTGAGACGGGCTTGACTTCGCGGGGGCGGCGACCGCACTCACCGGCGATGGATCTCGGCAAGACGCGCTGGCTGGTTTTCGTGTTGGTGGCGTCACTGGCCGCCTGCAATCCGTTTGCCAGCAATGATGGCCCGTCCGAAAAGGACATTTCGGACGCGCTCGCCCGATCGGGGGCGAAAGTGCAGTCGGCCGAGCGCATCGCGTGCAAGACTGCGCCCGACCGCCCTGGCTATGTCTGCGATTATCGCGCGACGACGTGCAGCCCATTCACCGGAAAGTGCGACAAGTCTGCGACGCGCACCGGCCGCTTCGTCCGCTATGGCGACAATTGGATGTTCCGCGACGATGTCGCCGATCCCAATCGATACGCGACGCCCATCCCGGTTCCGACGCAAAGTCCGGCGATGATCGAACCGTCGCCTGTCCCGACGCCGAGCCCGACCGCCAGCCCGACGCCGGAGCCGATACCCGCATCGTCACCGTCGCCCAAGCCGACGCCGACCGCCAGCCCGACGCCCAAAGCAAGTCCGACACCGAAGCCGAGTCCAACGGCCAAACCTACGCCAACCGCGAAACCGTCACCAAAACCCACCCCGGGTGGTGTCAATCGGACGTGGCTCTCCGGGCGCTGGGGCGCGGAGAATGGCGATTGCACGGCGCGACGCGCAGTGAATTTCGGTCCCGGCGGCGGTTTTTATGGCAAGAGGGGCATGGGTCGCTGGTCGCTCGACGGAAAGACGGTCAAGGTCACCGGCAATTACAGCGAGGACAACAAGCCGTTCGATCAGGTCCTCAAGGTCGAGCGCATCGGCGACGATGCGCTGGTAATGGAGGGCAAGCGCTACCACCGCTGCCCGAACTGACGGGGGGAGGAATATGAAGCCCTGGATCCGATATGCGATCTGCGGTGTGCTCGGATGGGCCCTGGGTGCGGGGGCGGCGGTCCAGCATGTCCGGACAGGCGTTCTGGGCGCCAATCGGGCGATCGGGCCATGGACAACCGGCGGCGATTTCGGCACCGCCCGCGCCGGCGCATTCACCCGCGCCGTGGTGTCGCTGCGCGGACTGCTCGCGCTCCCCGCCCATGAAGCACGCTATTACAACGCCGCGGTCGACAGCGCGGGAGAGCCACTCGATGGGCGCTGCCGCTATCGTGTATCGGGACGTTCGATCCCGGCAAAATGGTGGAGCCTGACGCTCTACGATCATCCCGGCTACCTCGTTGCCAATCAGGCGGGGCGGTACTCGATCGCCAGCGCCGCGTTGCCCAACCCGGCCAAGTGGGAAGTGATCGTCGCGCCGGCCGAACAGGCCGGTTTGTGGCTGCCGACTGGGCGGATCGACCGTTTCGAACTCACCTTGCGCGCCTATCTCCCCGATGACGGAGGGATCGGCAACATGACCCGCGATCAGCTTCCCTCGATCGTGAAGGAGGGCTGCTGATGCGCCGCTGGCTCTTTCCGCTGTTGCTCGGCGTCGTCCTGGCCTTCGTCGGCTACCAGGTCGCGCTCGTGCAGTTTCCGCGTGTCCTGATGGGCCTCGCCACGCACCGTATCGCCAAGGGCACGGGATACAATGCGATGCTCGCGGCACCGCTCGCTACCGACAAGGCGCGTGCCATCGTCCGGCCGAGCCCGGACCTCGCTTATTCATCCTGTCCGTTCGACCTGTCGAACGGACCTGTGCTGGTCGATGTTGCGCCGGTGCCCGCCCCCTATTGGTCGCTGTCGATCTTCAATTCGCGTACCGACGTCGCGTATGTCCGCAACAATATCGATGCCGGCAACCAGCCGATCCGCGTCGCCATCGCGCGTCCCGGGCAACCCGTACCCGACGGCATGACGGCGGTTCGCGTCGACGGCACGACGGGCATCGCGCTGATCCGTATCCTGGTGCCCGACCGCACCCAGTTCGCGGCGATCGATGCTGCGCGCAAGAAGTCGAGCTGTAAGGCGTTGAGTTGACGTGGGCTCCCTCTCCCAGTGGGAGAGGGAAGAGAGATCAAACCGCCCGCGCCCGCAATTCCGCGTTCTCCGCCGCCAGCTTCTCGTTCGCCGCGGTCAAATCGATCTTCGCCTTTTCGAGATCGCGCACATAGGCGTCCCGATTGGTCGTCAACGCCTCACGCTCGCGGATCTTGGCATCGGTGTCCGTGCGATAGGCCGCGTGGGCGTCGCGCTCTTCCTCGTAGCGCTTGCGCCATTTGGTACCCCGCGGCGCGATGAGCAGTCCGAGCACCAGACCGACGATCAGGACGAGGACGACTACGGCGATCTGGTTCGGGTCGGTGAACAGCATGGCGTCTCTCCCTGTTGGGGATCTCAACGCGTCATGCTGCGCTCGGTTGCGGAGCGGCGCAAGTCGACCCCCTCCCGCGTGCGGGAGGGGAGTGACCGGATCAATGGCCGCCGTGCAGGAAGGCGTCGTTGATGCTGCACGCCGCCGGGCCCAGGATGACGATGAACAGGGTCGGCAGGATGAACAGAATCAGCGGCACGGTCATGATCGCCGGCAGCCGCGCGGCCTTTTCCTCGGCGCGCATCATGCGCTCGTTGCGGAATTCGGCCGACAGCACGCGCAGTGCGGAGGCGAGCGGCGTGCCGTATTTCTCGGTCTGGATCATGGTCGTGACCACACCCTTGATCGCGTCGAGGTCGACACGCATCGCCAGGTTCTCGAACGCCTGACGGCGGTCGGACAGGAAGCCGAGTTCGATCGCGGTCAGCGCGAATTCGTCGCCCAGTTCGGGATAGGCCCGGCCCAGTTCCTTCGACACGCGATGGAAGGCGACGTCGACGGTCAGGCCGGCCTCGGCGCAGATCACCAGCAGATCGAGCGCGTCGGGCAAGCCCTTGCGGATCGCCGCAGAACGCTTCTGGATCTTGTTCTTGAGATAGATGTCGGGACCCTTGTAGCCCAGGATGAAGGCCCCGGCGACCAGTCCATATTGCTTGAGCGGCGACCAGGTCGCGAACGCATCAGTGCCGTAGACGAAATACAGCATCGGCAGGCCGAACAGGATCGGCAGGATCAACCGGCCAAAAATGACCGCGACGGCATATTCCTTCTGACGGATGCCGGCCTGGAGCAGCTTGGTCTGCGCGACCTTGAGCTGGCTGTCCTGCAGGACCTTGAGGTTCTGAAGGATCGAACGGATGCGGTCGGTGGTCTCGTTTTTCTGGACCAGTTTCGCGCGGCGCTTGCTGGTCGAAGCGGTGATACCGGCCTTCAACTGTTCGCGGCGATCATTGAGCGCCTTGACACGGCGCGCCATCGGATCGCGGACGGTGGTCGCCGCGTAAATGGCGAGCATGACGGCGAACGCGGCGACGCCGGCGAGCAGGGTGCCTACCCAGAGGACGTCGACGCCGAGCAGGGTTGTGTGGTGCGGTTCCATGGCCTCAGATCTCGAAATTGACCATTTTGGCCATGATCAAGCCGCCCAGGGACATCCAGATGAAGCCGCCGATGCCGGCGACGATCAGGCGCTGATCGACGAAGAAATTGCCCATATAGGCCGGGCTGATCCACATGATCAGGCCGAACACGATGAACGGCAGCGAGCCGACGATATAGGCCGACGCCTTGGATTCGGACGACATCGCCTTGATCTTCAGCTTCATCTGTCCGCGCTGGCGCAGCACGGTGGCGAGGTTGGCCAGAGTCTCGGCGAGGTTGCCGCCGGTTTCGCGCTGGATCGCGATCGAAATAACGAAGAACTGGAATTCCGGCGTGCCGAGGCGATCGGCGGTTTCCTGCAACGCTGCGTCCATCGTACGGCCGATCTTCATCTTGTCCGATACCGCGCGGAATTCCTCGCCGACCGGGCCAGGCACTTCGGCGCCGACCACACCCATGGTTTCGCTGATCGGCAGACCAGAGCGCAGCCCGCGCACGAGCAATTCGATCGCGTCGGGGAATTTGGCGGTAAACTTATTGACCCGGCGCCTGATGAAATAGCCGACCACGAAATGCGGCAGTCCGGCGCCGACGAACACGGCGATCAGGACGGAGATTGCGACCGGAGCGCCGCGGATCATCAGCAGCGTCGCGACGACCAGCATGATGCCGAACGTCGCCAGGCCGTATTGACCGACGGTCCAGGTCTTGCCGGTCATGGCGAGGCGCTTCTTGAGCAAGGCCGGACGCGGCAGGAACCGCATCATCGCGGTGTCCATGTTGCTGTCGCGCTTGCCGGTGATGCGGCGCATTTGCGCTGCCATTGCCGCGTCGCTGGCGGCGCCGCTATGGCGTTCGCGGAGCGAGTTCAGCCGGCGCGTCTGAGCCTTCGCCACCGACGGACCGGAAAAGGCGAACGCTAGCAGCAACAGCATGGTTGCCGCTCCTGCAATCACCGAGATCAGCGGCACCAATGGCATCGCTCGAACGCTCCACTTGTTGGTGCCGGCCCGGATGGGCCGGCGATGATCAACTCGACTTCGCGGCTTTCTTGCTCGGCATCAGCGACTTGAGGTCGGCGAACTTGCCGATCAGGGACTGACCCGCCGATTTCCCGGCGCCATTCTTGCCTGTCGCCTTGCCTGCCGGCTCGGCCGAATCGCTCACCGCCAACAGCCGGTTGGCGAGCTCGGCGATCGGCGCGACCGTCTTGGATCCCTTGCCGGCCTCGGCCAGCGGCTTGCCCAGCTTGGCAGCCTGCGCCGCCAGTTTCTGGTCATAAGGCACGACGAAATCGATACGGCGCTCGATCGAACCTTCGAAATCCTTGCGGCTGATTTCCAGCTGACCGCCAGCCGGCACCCGATTGGCGACCACCAGGACCTGGGTTCCCGGCGCGTTCGACTTCAACCACGACAGGATACGAATCGTGTCGCGTGCCGCGGCCAGCGTCAGTTCGGTCACGACCACGGTGGTCTGGATGTCGCTGATCAGATGCGGGTGGGCGATCAACTGCGCGCGCGGCAAGTCGACCACCGTGCATTCGAACGCGGCGCGCATTTCTTCCTGCAATTGGTAGAAAGCGGAGCCGTCGGTCATCATCGGCGAGTTGATCGGTGCTTCGGCTGACAGCACGGCAAGACGCTCGCTGGCCTTGACCATCGCACGTTCGATAAACAGCCCGTCGATGCGGCTGGGATTCTCGATCGCGTCGGTCAGGCCGCGGCCGGGCTCGAGGTCGAGCGCCAGAGCGCCGGTGCCGAAATGCACGTCGAGATCGAGCAATGCCGTGGTGCGGCCGCCCTTCTCGCTCATCAACCACGCGACCGAGGTAGCGATGGTCGAAGCGCCAGTGCCACCGCGCGTACCGATCACCGCGGTCGCGGAGTGCGGACGGTCCGGCGAAACCTCGTTCAGCCGCGGTGCGTTCAACACCGCTTGCGCGCTGCCAAAGGCTTCGCGCAGCAGATCCGGATTGAGCGGCTTGAGCAGATAATCCTGGATACCGCTCGCGGTAAGGTCGCGATAGAGCCGGACATCGTTGACCTGGCCTGCCGCGATCACGACGGTGCCAGGCTCGCAGACCTCCGCCAGTGCGTTGATGTCATTGAGCGGATCGCCCGACTCGCTCAGATCGACGAACAGCACTTGCGGACTGGCCGAGACGGACAGCGACTGGACCGCGTTGCGCAGCCCACCCTTGTTCACTTTCTCGGCCGACCAGCCCATTTCGCTGACGATCGGGCGCAGCGCTTCGGCGGTCGTCTCGTCGCAGACATAAGCGACGAACGGCTCGCGATGTGCGACACCAGCGGGCTTCCACGGCGCGTTCATCTCATTTGCCTCCCGTCGATTCGGATTTGACTGTCGTTCCACCGGCCCCGGTCGGGGCGGCCCTGCGATACGTGCCGATAGCGCGGTTCGACGTGATCGGGTCGGTCGTGCCGTCGTCCGTCTGGCCGCGGACCAGATCCCTGGGATCGGCGACCATCGCGGCCAGGCTGGCGTTGCTCGCGCAGCCGAAATTGGACGTCGTGCTGCCTTCGAACTCACTGGATCCGCTGCGCGTGAAGTCGGGACAGCCGGGCACGGTGGCGACCGCGCGACTGACGACGACCCGCACCATGCCAGCCGCCAGCGGCGCGTTGGTGATCGGTGCGCGATCGGCTAGACGCATGCCGTAGCTTGAGACGATCGCCGCAATCTGGGCGCGGGCGCGAGAGTCGTACGGGTTGGGATCGTCGACGGAAATCTGGTCGCCGTAGTGTAACCGCATCGCGGAAAGCCAGCCGGCGACCCGTTCGGTTTCGCCTGGCGCCAGGCCAGCGGTGGTCGACTGCGCGTCGAATACGTAATCGGTGCGGCTGACCACCGGCTGTTTGATCGAGTCGACGCCCCGATTGAGCGTGCCGCAGCCGCCCAGCATCAGCGCGGGAGCGGCAAAAGCGGCGATGAGGATCGTACGCATGATCTGACTGTTCCTCGCGCGTTACAGGCTGAAGCCGGGAGTGGCGGGCTGATCGCCCTTTTTCGACTTCTTGGGCGGAAGTGCCTTCTTGTCAGCGGTCGCCGCATCGGAACTCGGCTGCGGCGTAGTCGGCGTTACCGGCACTGGCGCGCTGGCACCGATGGCGGGGCCGGCGACGTTGGGTACGGCCATAGTCGGCTTCGGCCGCTCACCACCGTTCGTGCCTTCACCCAGGCGGCCAAGGAAGACGCGGCCGAGATCGGTTGGCGCCTTGTAGCCGTCGGTCGGCAGGACGATCTGGTCGGCATTGACCGGCTTCACCAGATACGGAGTGATGACGATCATCAATTCGGTTTCGTTGCGCTTCCAACCGTTGGAGCGGAACAGCGCGCCGAGCACGGGGACGTCACCGATTCCGGGCGTCTTGGTGATCTGATTGTCGGTCGAATTCTGTAGCAGACCGCCGATCACCATCGATTGGCCCGAGCCGAGTTCGATCGTGGTTTCCGCGCGCCGGGTCGTCAGCGCCGGAATGGTGACGCCGCCGATCTGAACCGCGCCGGCCGCGGATAATTGCGACACTTCCGGGCGCACGCGCATCGAGATGCGGCCATCCGCCAATACGGTCGGCGTATAAGCGAGGCTGACGCCATATTGCTTGTATTCGACCGATACCGCGCCCAGGCCTTGGCTGACCGGGATCGGGATCTCCCCGCCGGCAAGGAACGATCCGGTCTCACCCGACAAGGCGGTCAGGTTCGGGTTGGCGAGCGTGGTTACCTGACCATCGGTTTCGCCGAGGTCGAGCGCGCCCAGGATATCCATGCCGAAAAGCTTGCCCAGTCCGCCGATCGTAGTTGTCTGCGGACCCGGCTGAATAGCGGTGCCCGGGGCCTGCACGATCTTCCCGGTGATCGGGTCGATCGTATAGCCTGTTACCGTGCCCAATCCGACGCTGAGCGGCAGGTTGGGATCGTTGGTCGCGGTCGTCGCGATTGAGCGGCCGTTCGAAATGCCGAACTTGAACCCGCCCGTGCCGTCGATCGTGCTGAGATTGCTGCCGATATTCTTGGCGAACGACTTGCTGACCTCAGCGATCTTGACTTGCAGATTGACCTGCAGTGGCGTCGCGGTGCGGAGTCGATTGACCACCCCGATCTTCAAAGGTGTCGTCGCGTTCGTGACGTCGATCCCCGGATTGAGCAATGCGGTCACGATCTGTTGCGCCTGCGCGACATCGGCCGGCGCCGCCACGGTGCCCGTGAGGATCGCGAGTTGGCCGACCGTGATGACCTTGATGTCGGCGTCCGGCATGGCCGCCTTCATCATGCGGTCGATCGAAGTCAGATTCTGTGCGACGCGGACATTGGTTGAATAGATGACCCGCCCGTTTGCCGCGGTGACGAATACCGTGGTTTCCCCGTAATCCTTGCCGAACAGGCGAATCTGGCGTGGATTGCTCACGTCGACGTCAGCGACGTTCGGATTGGCGACCCACACGTCTGCCGCCTCGGCGGGGAGGGTGATGACCTCACCCTGGCCGACCGAAAGCATCACTTCCGTCGTCGGGCGTTGCGTGCCTTGCGGCAGGCCGCGGACACGAGCGGGCTTGGCCGGAGCGCGGCTCGCTGTCTGCCGAGCGCCGCCCGCGGCCTCGACCGGCATGGTCGCTACCAGCGCGGTCGCGACGGTAGCCGCAACGATCCGGTTCAAAACGATTGTCGCTTGCATCACTTCTTCCCCCCACGACCGATCGGTACCTCGGTCACGTTGTTCCCGCGGACGATACGCACCGAGGGTCCCGTTACGGCCGGCGCTCCGCCGGGAATGCCCGCTGTTCCGCCGGCGGTCGTTCCGTCTGTGGCCTTGCCGGGCACGGTGCGACGCTGGAAGCGCGAGACGTCGGCGCCTGTGGCGAAAGTGGTCTTGCCGGCGATCGGCTGCGTATCGGCAGTTGCGAGCATTGCCTTTTCGGCCTTAGGATCTTTGCCGTCCGGCACCTTCACCGACCCCTCGGCGATTGCCTGATCAAGCTCTGACGCCGAATCGGCGAGCGGGCGCAGCACCAGCGACAGGTCGCCCAAAGTGCGTGCAACCGAAATCTTTTCGGCGATTGCCGGCGTTGCCTCGATCGTCACCATCGAAAAGTTGCGGACGACGGTCTTGCCTTGGTCGTCGACATCGCTGGTCGTGCGCTGGTCGGTCGCCAGCACGCGGAGATTCTTCATGATCGTCTCGGCCACCTTCAGCGGCGGGCCATCGCCGCCGCCAGGGACAGTCTGGGACAGCGTGAGGTCGACGCGGTCGCCCGGAAAGACGAAGCCTGCGACCGAATTCTCGTTGCGGACCGGAAAGGTGACCGCGCGCATGCCCGGTGTCAGCGCCGCGGCAAGGAAGCCGCGATCGCCCGGCTTGACCAACGACCCCTGAGTCAGCGGCTGCCCAGCGGTGATCACCGAGCGCACGACCGTGCCCTGGAGGCTCTTCGGATCGAACCCGTCCTTGCGAACATAATAGGCGTTCTCGACCAGCTCCTTCGGCCAAGGCTGGAACTTGAAGCTGGTCGCGTCCAGGATGGTGCCGATCGGCAGCGCCTTGGTCGCGACGAGCACTTCAGTGCCGGTCTGGACCGGTGCGATTGGGGCCTGGGCCACCGCTACGGGCGCACTCGATCCGACGATCAGGCTACGCGCCATGAACGCGGTGATGGCTGCGACGAAAAGCGCGCCAACCAGCAAAATGATTTTCCGACTATCCATGACGCTTCGTGCCCCGTTGTGGCGATGACCCCGGTTTGATCGCCGTTAATCTACGCAAAGTGGTTAAAGATCGGTTCACCGAGCGCGAGCATCGATGCCATGGCGATCGCCACGCCGTACGGCGTCTCGACAGCCCCAGGCGCTTTGCGGCGCCAATGGTCGAACATCATGATCAGCGTCAGCACGCCGCCGATGATCGACATGACCATCAGCATGAACAAAAGGGTTTGACCGGGAAGCCATAGCGCGAGCGCGCCGATCATCTTGACGTCGCCGCCGCCCATCCAGCCGAAGTGAAAGGCGCCGACAAACAGCGCGAACACGCCGACCGCGATCCCGACCTGCCATGCGACGTCGGCCCAGCCATAGCCTTGCGCCCACCACCAGACAGGCGCCATCAGCGCAATCGCTGCGTTCTTCCAATTGGCGATCTCTCTCGTGCGAGCGTCCTCGATGCCCGCGGCAAGCAGGATCAGAACGAGTGCTCCCCCGAGCACGTAAGACAGAATTCCCCAGCCCATCGGATCACAGACCTAGACGGCATGGCTTTCTAAAAAGTAACCAGAGTGGATGGTATCTTCCGAAACAGCGCGCCGAACCTATCCCGACGGCAGCTCGTTATCCTTCTGGACCGCCCCTGACGGCTGGCAATTGCGCCGCTTCGACTGGCCATCCGCCGCGGCCAAGCCGCGCGGATCGATCCTTTTCCAGGGCGGCCGCGGCGACATATTCGAGAAATATCTCGAAACCTTTCACCACTGGCACGATCAGGGCTGGACGATCACCTCGTTCGACTGGCGCGGCCAGGGTGGATCGGGGCGGTTGACCGACGATCCGCATGTCGGCGACATCGATCGTTTCGGCACGTACCTCGCCGATTACGGCGCGTTCTGGCGGGAATGGGCGGCCGCGACGCCGGGGCCGCATGTCGCCATGGGGCATTCGATGGGCGGCCACCTGGTCTGTCGCGCGCTGGCCAAGGTGATCGCCGAACCCGACGCGGCGGTCCTCATCGCACCGATGATGGGCTTGCATGCGCCGATCAGCGCCGGATTCGGCGAGCGCGTCGCAGAGATCGCAATGAAGCTCGGCAATCCGCAGCGTCGCGCGTGGAAGTCGAACGAAAAGCCCGGCACCACCGATTCGCGGCTGTCGCTGCTCACCCACGATCCCGACCGATATTCGGACGAACCGTGGTGGTGGGAGCAGAAGCCGGAGATCAAATTGGGCCCACCGAGCTGGCGCTGGGTGGTGCGTGCGTTCGAATCGACGCGGCGGCTGCGGGTCAGCCGACGTGTAAAGCTGGTCCGGACGCCGGTGCTCGTGCTCGTCGCCGAAGCCGACAAGCTGGTTCGCGCCGCCGACGCGATCAAGGTCGCGGGAATGCTGCCCGATGCCCGCGTCGTCCGGTTCGGCAATGAAAGCGCGCACGAAATCCTGCGCGAGGTTGACCCGGTCCGCAATCGCGCCTTGGGGGAAATCGACATTTTCCTTTCGGCACGGGCGCAGCAATGAGCGGTGATAAGATTTGGGACATCGCCATCATCGGCGCCGGGATCGCCGGCGCCGCGCTCGCGGCCGAGGTCGCGCCCCATACCAGCGTCCTGATTCTCGAGGCGGAGGACGTCGCCGGCTATCACGCCACCGGACGATCCGCGGCCTTCTGGGAAGAGACCTATGGCGGACCTGCGGTCCAACCACTGACTGCCGCCTCGCGCTCGCGCCTGGAGGACGGCGGCTTTCTCCAGCCGCTGGGCTCGCTGCATATCGGGCGCGAGCACGAACGTGCTCAGATCGAAGCGATGCTGGCGCAGTTCGCCGGCAGCGGCGTCGATCTTTCGCTGGTCGATCCGCGCGAGCGTATTCCCGGCCTGCGTTCGGAATGGAATCTGGCGGTGTGGGAGCCTAGCTGCGCCTATATCGACGTCGCGGGTCTTCACGCCGCGGCTTTATCGCGCGCCAAAAAGGCTGGTGCGGAGCTGGTGCTGGACGCGGCGCTGACTGCTGCGAGCCAAAGCGGTGATGGCTGGCAACTCGAAACCAAGGCCGGGAATTTCGCTGCAAGGATATTGGTCAACGCGGCCGGCGCCTGGGCCGATCAAGTCGCGGCAATGGCCGGCGCCGCGCCGATCGGCATCCAGCCGCTGCGCCGCGCGCTCGCGCAGCTCCGCGTGGATCCGCCGGTCCCGGACGACGCGCCGCATGTCGCGCACATCGGCGGGGAGTTCTATTTCAAGCCGGAATCGGGTGGGCGAATTTGGCTGAGCCCGCATGACGAGGTGCCAAGCGAGCCCGGCGACGTACAGCCCGAGGAAATCGATATCGCGATCGCGATCGATCGGCTCGAACAGGTCGTCGACTGGAAAATCGAGCGCGTCGAACGCAGTTGGGCCGGCTTGCGCAGCTTCGCGCCAGATCGCCTGCCGGTCTATGGCTTCGACAATCATGTCCCCGGCTTCTTCTGGTGCGCGGGGCAGGGCGGTTTCGGCATCCAGACCGCGCCGGCGGCATCTTTGGTCGCGGCATCCTTGCTGCTCGGTGTCGCGCCGGATCCGCTCGTCGCTAAAATTGACCGGCATCGTTACAGCCCCGCCCGGTTCCGCTAGCGAAAGGGGCACGCTGCCGCTAACCTGTGTTAATCGTCAAACGCGGAGGGCCTCGTGGCGCACAAGTTCGTGATCGAGCAGAACAAGGCCGGCGAGTACGTCGCCAAGTTCAAGTACAATAACGAGATCATCTTCTGGACCGAGGGCTATTCGTCGAAGGCGAGCGCGCAGAATGCGATCGACTCGATCAAGAAGAATGGCCCCGACGCTCCCGTCGAAGGCTGAATCCCGGTCTACGCGGCGGGACGTGTGCCAACGCGCCCCGTTGCCAGCGCCGCGTCGCTGGCCAGCTTGTCGGCGCGCTCATTGTCGGGATGTCCGGCATGACCCTTCACCCACACCCATTCGACGCGATGCGGTGCCGCCGCCTCGATCAGCTTTTGCCACAGGTCGGCGTTCTTGACCGGCTTCTTGTCGGATGTCTTCCAGCCGTTCCTGCGCCAGCCGTGGATCCATTTGGTCAGCCCGTCCATCACGTAGCGGCTGTCGGTCGACAGCGTCACGCGGCACGGGCGTTTGAGCGCGTTGAGCCCCTCGATCGCTGCCGTAAGCTCCATGCGGTTGTTGGTGGTCAGCGCCTCGCCGCCCGACAATTCCTTCTCACGGGCGCCCATGCGGATCAGCACGCCCCAGCCACCCGGCCCGGGATTGCCCTTGCACGCACCGTCGGTCGCGATTTCGACATGGCTCAATTCGGTCATACGTTCAGTTCGGCCAACACCTTAGAATGGTCGGCGTACCACTCGTAGCGCCGCCAATAGGCGAGCGGATCCTTGCGTGTCACGAGGGCGTCGGCGGGTGTATTGAGCCAATCCCATGCGCGCGACAGCATGAAGCGGACGCAGGCTCCCTTGCACAGGACCGGCAGACAGGCCCGTTCAGCATCGCTCAGCGGATGTCCAGAATGATACCCGCGTAATAGCGATCGACCGACACCCTGATCGAGCGGTTCGCCAGCGGCGTCGAATGCCCAGGCTGTATGCATGACGGCGAGGTCGTAGGCGCGAATGTCGGTGCATGCGAAGTAGAAGTCGATCAGTCCCGTCACAGTGTCGCCGGACATCAACACATTGTCCGGAAAAAGATCCGCATGAATGGCGGCTTTTGGCAAATGACCTTCAGGAGGCCAGAATGCGAGAACCTCATCAAGCGCCCAATTCAGATCGCGCGCAAAGTCCGGCCTGATATCGTCCAGAGCGTGCTCGCACTTTTCGAACAAAGGGCGCCACGTATCTACGCCCATCGAATTCGTTCTCGTCGGCGCGAAATCGGCGAGCGCGCGGTGCATGTCCGCCATCGCTCTGCCGGCCGCGCTTGCTTGCGCAGGCGTCGGGCTCGACAGCGATACGCCAGGCAGGAACTTGATCAGGCAGGCAGGACGCCCCGCCAGCGTCTGGATCTCAACGCCATTTCGGTCTTTTATGGCCGGCGGTACCGGCTGGCCGCGATCGGCAAGGTGGTCGAGCATCGCCAGAAAGAAAGGCAGATCATCTGCCTCGACGCGCTTTTCGTACAGCGTCAGGATGAAGCGGCCCTTGGTCGTGTCGATCAGATAGTTCGAATTCTCGACCCCCTCGGCGATGCCCTTGGCCGAGACCAGCTCGCCGACATCGTAGCGCAGCAGGAATTCCTCCAGCGCTTCGGCCGAAACATGCGTGTAGACTGCCAAACCCTGTTCCCTATCCGTCATCCCCGCGAAAGCGGGGACCCACCTCGTGCCCGAACGGCAAGCAACACGGTTGCGGTTATGCGCGCGCGTTCGAGAGATGGGTCCCCGCTTTCGCGGGGATGACGAGGAGGCATCACGCCGCCGCCTCTAGCCCGCGCGGGAGCTTGAACGTGATCGTTTCCTGCGTCGTCTCGACTTCGCGTTCGGTCACCTCGAAGCGTTCGGAAAGCCTGTCGATCAGTTCGCGCACCAATTGCTCGGGCGCCGATGCGCCGGCGGTGATGCCCAGAGTATTTACGCCGTCGAGGAATCCCCAATCGAGTTCGCTCGCGCGTTGGATCAGCCGCGCCGGAATGCCCTGGCGTTCCGCTACCTCGACCAGCCGCAACGAGTTGGACGAATTGGGCGCCCCGATCACCAGTACGGCATCGCATGCACCGGCAATCGCCTTGATCGCGGCCTGGCGATTAGAGGTCGCGTAACAGATATCCTCCCCGCGGGGCGCCTGGATGGCGGGAAATTTCGCATGGAGCGCGGCGACGACTTCTGCAGTGTCGTCGACCGACAAGGTCGTCTGGGTCAGGAACGACAGGATCTCGGGATCGCGTGGGGAAAAGGCGGCCACGTCGGCGACCGTCTCGATCAACGTCATCGACCCTTCAGGCACCTGGCCGAACGTGCCGATCACTTCGGGATGGCCGGCGTGACCGATGAACACGATATGCCGGCCCGACGCGACCAGCCGTTCGGCCTGGCGGTGCACCTTGCTGACGAGCGGGCAGGTCGCGTCGAGATAGGACAGGCCGCGCTCCGCGGCCTTGGTCGGGACGGCCTTGGGCACGCCGTGCGCGCTGAACACCACAGGCACGCCATCAGGCACTTCGTCGAGTTCTTCGACGAAGATCGCGCCCTTGGCCCTGAGGGTGTCGACGACGAATTTGTTGTGCACGATTTCGTGCCGGACATAGACGGGCGCCCCGTATTTCTCGATGGCCAGCTCGACGATGCGAATCGCGCGATCGACGCCGGCGCAGAAACCGCGCGGCGCCGCGATCAGCAGCTCGAGAGCTTTTTTCGGGGTGGAAGCCATGGCGGGCGCTCTACGCGATTGCTCGGCTGAGGCAAAGGCGGTTTGCGGAGCGAGTTGTCGTCGCGATCGTCAAGCGGATGATCGGGCACGACTATTGCGGTCCAACTCTGTCCGCTCGTCTTGCTCGATACATCAGAGAACGCCTTCAAGACGCAGAGCGCCATGCGCGAGGTCCAATTCGTGTCGAGGCCAGCGATATCGCCCGCAAAGAGGGGTGGCGTTTCGGCCGGTCGCGGCCCGTCGACGAAACGCGCGCGCGCCTGTTGCCGCGCTCGGGTTGCGACCCTATGGTGACGCCCGCTTTATGTAGGGGTCAGGGGCCATGGCGCGTGCCGCGGCCCCTTCCCGTGTCGAAAAGGTCTGCCGTTCGTGTCACCCCGCTTTCTTGCCGCTCCGATCGCTCTCGCGCTGGTCCTTGGCGGCTGCGCCAGCCGTGGCGAGCTCGACATTTCCGAATCGGGTGCGGGCGTAACCGCGGTGCGCACGCCGTGCCCGACGGTCGG
The DNA here is from genome assembly GCF_024508665.1 of Sphingomonas sp. Lineage (GTDB taxonomy): Bacteria > Pseudomonadota > Alphaproteobacteria > Sphingomonadales > Sphingomonadaceae > Sphingomonas. Next base: position 323,741 of record NZ_JANINP010000003.1, on the reverse strand, counting down.
CGTGCCGGCGGGGACCGGCGATCTTACCACGTTCGACCCCGCGACCAGCCGCGAAGCCACCGCGATCGATGTGGTCGCGGCGATGACCGACGTGCGTTCGACCTGCAACAATGACGGCGCCAGCCCGCAGGTCGTCACCAACATCACCTTCACCGTGCTTGCGCGGCGGACTCGTGCCGATGGCGCGCGCGACGTGACCTTGCCCTATTTCGTCACCGTGGTTCAGGGCGGCAACGCCGTCGTCGCCAAGCGTGTCGGACGGGTGGTCGTTCATTTCGATGCCGGCCAGACGCGGGCGAGCACCAACGGATCGGCCACCGCCAGCGTCGACCGCTCTGCAGCGACATTGTCGGACGAGGTCAAGCGCCGCATCACCGAGAAGCGCAAGGCGGGCCGCGAATCCGCTGCGGTCGACCCGCTGAGTGCGCCCGACGTGCGCAACGCCGTGTTGCGCGCGACGTTCGAGGCGCTGGTCGGTTTCCAGCTCACCGACGACCAGCTGAAGTACAACGCGACGCGCTAACAAGGTCGTCACCCCAGCGAAAGCTGCGGTCTCGTGCAGCATTCTATTGCTTGAGATCCCAGCTTTCGCTGGGATGACGGTTTTGGTCGATTGACTCGCTTGCTGCACCGCGTCACAGCATGTCCAGTCGCTGACGACGCGGGAGAGCGCAGGGAGACCTGCCGCCGAAGGAGCAACCGCCCCGGAATCTCTCAGGCAAACGGACCGCGTTTGTCGACAGCGACGCTCTGGAAAGCGTGCGGGTTCGCCCGTGCCACCGAAGGGGTAAGCCGGGCCGTCAGGCAGGTGAAAGCTCTCAGGTTCCGTGACAGAGGGGGCGGCGGATATTCGGTCCTGATGGGCCGTTGTCGCGCCGTCATCTGTTATCGGGAGACCGGGTGTGAGCGACGAAGCCGAAACCGAGATCGAACTGCAGACGCTTCCGCTCGATGCCTGGCATCGCGCCCGCGGCGGGCGAATGGTGCCGTTCGCCGGCTATCATATGCCGGTCCAGTATGAAGGCATCATGGCCGAGCATCTCTGGACGCGCGAATCGGCCGGATTGTTCGATGTCAGCCATATGGGCCAACTGTTGCTCAGCGGCCCCGATCTCGACGCCGAACTCGAGAAGCTGATCCCCGCGGACGTGAAGGGTGTGAAGCTTCACGGCCAGAAATATTCGCTACTGCTTGCCGACAATGGCGGGATCCTCGACGACCTCATGTTCACGCGGTGGGAAGACGGCATCTACATGGTCGTCAACGGCGCGGTGAAATATGACGACATCGCGCATTTGCGCGATCACCTGCCCGACGAAATCACGCTCAATCACATGGACGACCAGGCATTGCTGGCGCTGCAAGGGCCGAAGGCGGTCGAAGCGCTCAGCCGGCTGGTGCCGGATGTCGCCGACCTCGTCTTCATGACCGGCGGTCGTTTCGACTGGAATGACGTGCCGCTGTGGATCAGTCGCTCGGGCTATACCGGCGAGGACGGGTTCGAGATTTCGGTGCCCGGCGACAAGGCCGAGGCGCTTGCCGACGCGCTCTGCGCCCAACCGGAAGTGAAGCCCATCGGTCTCGGTGCCCGCGATTCGCTCAGGCTCGAAGCCGATCTGCCGCTCTACGGCCACGATCTCGATCCCGAGACGACGCCGCTGATGGCGGCGCTTGGTTTCGCGGTCGCCAGCAAGCGCCGGCGCGAGGAAGCCAATTTCCCCGGCGCCGAGCGCGTCTTGCTCGAACGCGAGCAGGGCCCGGTGGTCAAGCGCGTCGGCCTGCTCGTCGAGGGTCGCCAGCCGGTCCGTGAAGGCGCCGCGGTGCTGGACGCCGACGGCTCGGAAGTGGGCAAGGTCACGTCGGGTGGCTTCGCGCCCACGCTCGGCGCGCCGATCGCGATGGCGTACGTTCCCGCCGCGATGGCCGAGGTCGGCACCAAGATTCAGCTCAATCAGCGCGGCAAGGTCCATGAAGCGACCGTCGCGGTAATGCCCTTCGTTCCCCACCGTTACGTCAGAGGAAGCAAGTAATGCGCTACTTCACCGAAGATCATGAATGGGTCGATGTCGACGGCGATATCGGCACCGTCGGCATCACCGATTACGCCCAGGGCCAGCTCGGCGACATCGTGTTCGTAGACGTGCCGGAAGAAGGCAAGGCCGTGACCAAGGGCGACGAAGCCGCGGTGGTCGAGTCGGTCAAGGCTGCGTCGGACGTCTATTCGCCGGTGTCGGGTACGGTGATCGAGGGCAATGCCGAGCTCGCCGACAATCCCGGGCTGGTCAATGAGGACGCTGATGGCGAGGGCTGGTTCTTCAAACTGACGCTGAGCGATCCGAGCGAGCTCGAAGGCTTGATGGACGAAGCCAAATACGACGCGTTCGTCGCGAAGCTGTGATTTCGGGCGTCGCCCCGGCGGAGGCCGGGGCCGCTTCGTGATGGAGCGAGCCGACCCAACCTAGCGGCCCCGGCCTCCGCCGGGGCGACGGGAAACTGAATTGCGCTATCTTCCGCTGACCCAGCCCGATCGCGAAGCGATGCTCGCCACGATCGGCGCCAAGACGATCGACGATCTGTTCGTCGATGTGCCCGCCATCGCTCGACTCGACGGGCCGATCCGCGATCTGCCGATGCATGCCAGCGAATTGGCGGTCGAACGGCACATGACGGCGCTCGCGCGCAAGAACCTGACCGCGGGCGAGGCGCCGTTCTTCCTCGGTTGCGGGGCTTATCGCCATCACGTACCGGCCTCGGTCGATCATCTGATCCAGCGCGGCGAGTTCCTGACCGCCTATACGCCGTATCAGCCCGAGATCGCGCAGGGCACGCTGCAGATGCTGTTCGAGTTCCAGACGCAGGTCGCGCGCCTGCTCGGGACTGACGTCGCCAATGCGTCGATGTACGACGGCTCGACCGCCTGCTGGGAAGCGATCGGCATGGCGCGGCGCATCACCAAGCGCGGCAAGGCGCTCCTGTCGGGCGGCCTCCACCCGCATTACGTATCGGTCGCCAAGACGATGGCCAAATATACCGGCGATCAGCTCGAGACGTCGCTTCCGACGCTGTCTGCCGAAACCGATATCGACGGCCTGATCGCGGCGATCGACGACGATACGTCGTGCGTCGTCGTGCAATATCCGGACATTCTCGGCCGCGTCGCCGACCTCCGGCCGCTGGCCGATGCCGCCCACGCTAGGAAGGCGCTGCTGATCGCGGTGGTGACCGAGCCGGTCGCGTTGGGCGCGCTCAAGTCGCCGGGCGAGATGGATGCCGATATCGTAGTCGGCGAGGGTCAGTCGATCGGCGTCGGGCTGCAATTCGGCGGCCCCTATGTCGGGCTGATGGCCTGTAAGGAAAAGTATATCCGTCAGATGCCGGGCCGTTTTTGCGGCGAGACGGTCGATGCCGAGGGCAAGCGCGGCTTCGTGCTCACCTTGTCGACCCGCGAGCAGCATATCCGCCGAGAGAAGGCTACCTCGAACATCTGCACCAATAGCGGGCTTTGCGCCTTGGCTTTCTCGATCCACATGACCTTGCTGGGCGAGGCGGGGCTGCGTGCGCTCGCCGCCACCAACCATGCCGGCGCGGTCGCTGCCGCGGCGCGGCTGGCCAAGGTCCCGGGGGTCGAATTGGTCAATGACAGCTTCTTCAACGAATTCACGCTGAAGCTGTCGAAGGAAGCCAGACCGGTCGTTCGTGCCCTGGCCGACAAGGGCATTCTGGCCGGCGTATCGCTCGGACGGCTCTATCCCGGTGCCGACGGACTCGCCAACGGGCTGGTCGTCGCTGTCACCGAAACCACTACGTCGGAGGACGTCGAGACGCTTGCCTCCGCGCTCGAGGAGGCGCTGGCATGAGCAATATCAATCAGAGCGGCTGGCGCCCGACCGCCCCCGAAGCCGGCGAGGGATCGACCGGCACCTTCACTGGCAACCGCGCGCTGATGCTTGAAGAACCGCTGATCTTCGAGATCGGCTCGACCGAGACGTCCGGCGTCGAAGTCGCGGAGCCCGCAAAAGTCGAAACGCGCCTGGGCGGTCTCGCCCGGAATACGCCGATCGGCTTGCCGGGCCTGTCCGAGCCGGAAACGGTGCGGCATTATACCCGCCTCAGCCGTCAGAATTACGCGATCGATCTCGGCCTGTTTCCGCTCGGATCGTGCACGATGAAGCACAATCCGCGCCTGAACGAGAAGATGGCGCGGCTGCCCGGCTTCGCCGACGTCCATCCGCTCCAGCCGGTCGATACCGTGCAGGGCGCCTTGGGCGTCATCAACGAGCTGGCGGTGTGGCTGATCGAGCTTACCGGCATGCACGGCGTGGCGATGACGCCCAAGGCGGGCGCGCATGGCGAATTGTGCGGCATCCTGTGCATCAAGGCCGCGCTCGAAGCGAAGGGCGAGGGCCACCGCAAGGTCATCCTGGTTCCCGAATCGGCGCATGGCACCAATCCGGCGACCGCCGCCTTTGCCGGCTACACAGTCGAGGATATTCCCGCGACCGCGGAAGGCCGCGTCGATGTCGAGGCCCTCAAGGCGCGGCTCGGACCGGATGTCGCGGGCGTGATGATCACCAACCCCAATACCTGTGGCCTGTTCGAGCGCGAGATGAGGACGATCTCGGACGCGGTTCATGCGGCCGGCGGGTTCGTCTACTGCGACGGAGCCAATTTCAACGCGATCGTCGGACGCGTGCGGCCGGGCGATCTCGGCATCGACGCGATGCATATCAACCTGCACAAGACCTTCTCGACGCCGCATGGCGGCGGCGGGCCGGGCTCCGGACCGGTGGTGCTGTCGAAGGCCTTGTCGCCTTACGGCCCGTTGCCGTTCACCGAGCGCCACGCCGATGGCCACATCACCTTGGTCGAGGAGGAAACGGTCGGCGACCGCCATCCGCACAGCTTCGGGCGGATGTGCGCCTTCAACGGTCAGATGGGGATGTTCACGCGCGCGCTGACTTATATCCTCAGCCACGGCGCCGACGGCCTGCGCCAGGTTGCGGAGGATTCGGTGCTCAACGCCAATTACATCCTTCGCAGCCTGGAGGACACGCTCGACGCGCCGTTCGCGGGCTCGGGGCCGTGCATGCACGAGGCGATCTTCTCCGATGACGGCCTGCCCGAAGGCTTCTCGACGATCGACATTGCCAAGGGGCTGATCGACGAGGGCTATCATCCGATGACGATGTATTTCCCGCTCGTCGTGCATGGCGCGATGCTGGTCGAACCGACCGAAACCGAATCCAAGGCGGCGCTCGATCAGTTCATCGGCGCGCTGCGCTCGGTTGCCGAACGCGCCAAGGCCGGCGATGAATCGCTTCGTTCCGCCCCGCATTTTGCGCCGCGCCGCCGCCTCGACGAGACGCTCGCGGCGAGGAAGCCGGTGCTGGTGTGGAAGGATCCGGAGCTGGCACAGGCGGCCGAATAACGCCTATTGCGAGAGTGAGTTAGTTTGCTATGACAGTCTCCGGGGTTTCTCGGGGACTATCATGCAACAGCAGCAGCTTGTCGGTTACGCCGTCACCACGGTCGTTGTTGTCGCGCTGCTGGCGTTCCGCTTGCGGCGGATGAGCCAGTTGCGCCGATTGCGGCTGGAAACGCTTTGGGTCGTCCCGGCCATCTATCTGATCTTCGCCGGTGTGATGTTCTATCAATTTCCGCCGACGACGATCGGCTGGGCGATCAGCGCCGCTGCGTTGCTGGCCGGGGCAGCGATCGGCTGGCAGCGCGGCAAGATGATGCAGATTCACGTCGATCCCGACACGCATATGCTCAACCAGAAGGCATCGCCTGCCGCGATGATCTTCATCGTCGTCCTGATCGCGGTGCGGATGGCGGCCAAGTCGGTCCTCGCAACTGGTGGCGGCACCGGTTTTCATGTCAGCACGATGATGGTGACCGATGTCTTGATCGCGCTCGCGCTCGGTCTGTTCGCGACCACCCGGCTGGAGATGTTCCTGCGCGCCCGGCGGATGCTCGACGAGGTGCGCGCCACGTCGCCGCTTCGTAGCTAGTCCGGGATCGCCTCGCTGACCTGGGGGTGCCGCGCGACGCGGTGCTCGCGCCAGACGATGTAGAGCCCGCTGGCGACGATCATCGGCGCGCCGACCCAGGTCCAGGGCGTCGGCAGCATGTCGAACAGTACCCAGCCGTAGAGCGTCGCCCAGATCAGGCTCGAATAGTCCATCGGCATGACCGCAGACACTGGCGCGTATTTGAGCGCGGCGGTAAAGGCGATCTGTCCCAGACCGCCGACCAGGCCCATGCCGATCAGCACCGCGAAGGTCGTGGCATCATGGCTGTGCGCGTAGAACGGATAGATCAGCACCAACGGCACCATCGACAGCGACGAGAACCAGAACACCGTCGTCACCGGCGCGTCGACCTTGCCGATCTGACGCAGTTGGATCGCGACCAGCGCGACGAACACCGCCGAGGTAAGCCCGACCAGCGCGCCGCCGATCGGAAAATGGCCGCTTCCCGGCTGGGTGACGATCAGCACACCAAGGAACCCCGCCGCGACCGCCGCCCAGCGGTGCCAGCCGGTCGGTTCCTTGAGCACCAGCGCGCCCAGGATGGTGGCGAAGATCGGTACGGTGAAGGCGAGGGTGGTCGCCTCGGCCAGCGGCAGCAACAGCACCGCGCCGAAATTGAACGCCATGCCGGTCAATCCCACCGCGGCGCGGATCACCTGGCCGCGAAAGGCGCGCGACTTAACCGCGCTCAGGCCGGGACCGGCGATCATCATATAGGCAAGCACGACCGGCACGGCGGCACCCTGCCGGAAGAACATGATCTCGGCGAGATTTGCGCCACGTGTCTCGGCGACCTTGATCAGCGCCGACAAGGTGGACAGCAGCAGCACCGCGAGCAGCCGCATCGCGATGCCGAGCATCACGCGATCGCTATGATTCTGCGGCACTGCCCCCATATCCTGGCCCATGCGCCGCACAGTCGCGCAGCACAAGGCGCCGGTCAGGGCTTGGCTGCGACGGTTTGGAGCATGAACGCGGTGAAGTTGTCCGCTCGGGCATCGGGCAATGCGTCGATGCCCTGCAGCAACGCGAGGCCAGCGCCACATTCGGCCCTGTCGGGCAGCGACGTTCCCGCCAGCAGCTTATTCACGTCTTCGCGATTCGAACCAACCTGCGTCGCTATCGACGCGCTTGCTTTGACATCCTCCAGGCTAGGCTTGGCGATGGCCCGCTTCACCGATTGGTCCCGGCCGGCCGCGGCGGTTGTCCAGGTCTTGATTTGGAACTCCGTCATTGCCGTCCTGACAGCCGATGTGGCTTTGGGCAGGTTGATGACACCGGTCTCGAAATAGGCGGCGCACGAGGCGACATCGTCGCTCTGCAACGCCTGCAATGTCGCAATCTCTGCTTTGCGATAGTCGGCAAGGGGCGCGTGCGGTGCCTGTCCGATCTCACCCAGGTGCCGTTTCATTGCTGCGAGCAGATAGGCGCGCCCGCCATTTACGATATCTTGTTTGCTTTGGAATTCGGCGCCGCGTCGCGCGAGCTCATTGGTCAGGCCGCTGAATTCGCTCGGATAGGTTTTTTGTAGCGTCTTGAACAACGAACCACTCTGCGGATCCTTCAACAGCTGTGCCTGTGCCGCCAATGGCGTCATCGGCGGCAGGCCGCCCATGATGCCAGCCAGCCCACCGGACATCTTCAAGAGGAACGCGGCGCCGAGGAGCGTCATCGCCACAGCGCCGTATTTGACGCCCTTATAGCCGTCAGGCCGCTCGTTATAGCTCATGAAATCCCCCCTTGCCCCTGCAACAGGGTAAGGGACCGATCCACCTTTCGGCAAGAGCGAGCGCTTGGACCGGGCAAACTTTCCGGCTATCGGCCCGCCATCATGATCAAGCACGCCCTCTCCGTCACCCGCGCCCAGAACTTCGCGGAATGGTACCAGACCGTCATTGCCGAGGCCGATATGGCCGAGGAAAGCGGAGTTCGCGGATGCATGGTCATGCGGCCATGGGGTTACGGTATCTGGGAGCGCATGCAGCGGCTGATCGACGACCGCATTCGCGCGCTCGGCTATGACAACACCTATTTCCCGCTGTTCATCCCGCTCTCCTATTTCGAGAAGGAAGCGGAGCATGTCGAAGGCTTCGCCAAGGAAATGGCGGTGGTCACGCATCACCGCCTGATCCCCGACGGCAAGGGCGGGCTGGTGCCCGACCCCGCCGCCAAGCTCGAAGAGCCGCTGATCGTCCGTCCGACTTCGGAAACGGTGATCGGCGCCGCGTTTGCGCGCTGGATCCAATCGTGGCGCGATCTGCCGGTGCAGATCAACCAATGGGCCAATGTCGTCCGCTGGGAAATGCGCACGCGCATGTTCCTGCGCACGTCGGAATTCCTGTGGCAGGAAGGTCATGCCGCCTACGCCTCGGCCGATCAGGCCAAGGCGGAAACGGCCAAGGCGCTCGAACTCTATCGCTCGTTCGCCGAGGAGTGCGTCGCGATGCCGGTAATCGCCGGGGAGAAACCGGAGAATGAGCGCTTCCCCGGGGCGGTCGAGACTTGGTCGATCGAGGCGATGATGCAGGACGGCAAGGCGCTCCAGGCGGGCACCAGCCACTTCCTCGGCACCCATTTCGCCGAGGCGCAGAACATACGCTTCCAGAACGCGGAGGGTCAGTTCGAGCCCGCCAATACGATCAGTTGGGGCATGTCGACGCGCATGGTCGGCGGGCTGATCATGACGCATGGCGACGATGACGGGCTGCGCGTGCCGCCACAGGTCGCGCCTTGGCAGATCGTGATCGTGCCGATGCTGCGCGACACTGACGAGGATGCCGCGCTGATCGACTATTGCCAGGGGATCCGCGATGCTTTGGTCAAGGAAATCGCGTTCGGCGAGCCGCTGCGCGTGTTGCTCGACCTCAAGGCGACCAAGTCGACCACCAAGCGCTGGAGCTGGATCAAGAAGGGCGCGCCGATCGTGATCGAGGTCGGCGGGCGCGACATGGCGGGCGGCAATGTCTCGCTGATCCGTCGCGATGCACTGTATCGCGAGGACGGCAAGCTTGACAGCGCGGTGGTGGCGAGGAACGATTGCGTGGCGCAGGCGGCGGCCTTGCTGACCGAAATCCAGCGCGGCCTCTATACCCAGGCGAAGCTGCGGCTTGACGGCAACATCGCGACCGATGTCACCGATATGGAGGGCCTCAAGGCGTTTTTCGCCGAGGGCGTGGAAAAGCCCGGCTGGGTACTCGCGCAATGGTCGAAGCCGACCGGAGCTGCGCTCGATCAGGTCGAGGCGCAGTTGAAAGCACTCAAGCTGACGCTGCGAAACACGCCGCGGGACGCAAAGCCGGCCGACGGCACCTGCATCTTCACCGGCGAGCCCGCGGTCGAGCGCGTGCTGATCGCCCGGGCTTACTAAAACCTCATCCCGGCCTTGTGCCGGGATGCGCGTGGCGGCAGGCGAGAAGCTCCAAGGCATAGTTGGCGGCACGGCAGACCCCGGCACAAGCCGGGGTGACCAATTGAGGAGAAGCAATGATCTGGTTCGGTGGCACCAAACCCGACCTAGCGGCGATGACCGCGATGGGCGCCAAGTCGATGCCCGGGCTGCTCGGGATCGAGTTCGTCGACGCTGGGGACGACTGGCTGTCGGCGCGCATGCCGGTCGACCACCGCACGCACCAGCCGTTCGGGCGACTGCACGGCGGCGCATCGGTAGCGCTGGCAGAGACGGTCGCGTCGGTCGGCGGCGCGATGACGCTCGACCCGTCGAAGCAGGTCACCGTCGGTATGGAGATCAACGCCAACCATATCCGTCCAGTGATGTCGGGCCATGTCACGGCGACCGCCAAGGCGGAGTCGCTCGGCCGCACCACGCAAATCTGGACGATCCGTATCACCGACGATGCCGGCAAGCTGATCTGCCTGTCGCGTATCACGCTGGCGGTGATCGCGGTCGCCTAGCGAAGGGCGGCGCCGCTTCGTCCGTTGGACAGCGCAGAAGGCAAGGGAGGCCGTATGCGCTGGATCTTGGTGGTGATGGGGATTGTCGGCATCGCATTGCAATTGCCGACCTCGGCGCCGGCGGCCGATGGACCGCTGGCGCCGCATCGTATCGGCAATCGCGACTATCAATTGTATGTCCCGCCGGGAGGCAGCGCGCGCCGGCCGCTGGTCATCGCGCTCCACGGCGGCGGCGGAAATGGTGCGCAACTCGCCAAATCGGCCGGGCTGATCGACAAGGCGGCAGAGGAAGGTTTCATCCTCGCCCTGCCCGAGGGGTCGTCGCGGTTCCGCAAGCTCCAGACATGGAATGCGGGCGGCTGCTGCGCCTATGCGATGCGCGAGAAGATCGACGATATCGGCTTCATCCGGTCGATGATCGACGAGCTCGAACGGACCCAGCCCATCGATCCCAAGCGTGTCTATGTCGTCGGCATGTCCAATGGCGGCATGATGACCGAGCGCGTGGCGATCGAGCTCGGTGATCGCATCGCCGGCGCGGCGGTGTTCGTCGGCGCGCTGTTCGGCAACGAGCCCAAACCGGTTACCTCTGTCCCGATGCTCATCGTCAACGCCGAGAAGGACGAGCAGGTACCGGTCGCCGGTGGAACGAGCACTACGGGCATCGTCCGCCGTGCTCAGGGCATGCCGTACAAGCCGTCACGCTACGCAGCGACCTTCTGGGCTGCGGCCAATCGTTGCACGACGAGCCCGACGAAGACCGAAACCGCCGATTATGTCCGCGAACGATGGACCGGTTGCGCGAGCGGCGCCGACGTCGACTTCTACATCATGAAAGGCGCCGAGCATGGCTGGCCGGGACGTGGTCTGGGAAGGCCGGGCGTGACGCGCAACACCGGCAAGATCGACGGCACGGCGCTGATGTGGGACTTTTTCGCCGCACATCACCGCTGAGGGTCGTATAAGGTCAGGCGATGCGGAGCGTCAGCGAGCGCATCATCTCGCGTTCGATCGGTTGGTCGAAGCGCGCCCCGATCAGCCCATTGGCGCACCAGATCACCGTAGCGGCGATCGGCGCGCTGCGATCGAACCGGAGCGTCAAGGGTTCGCCCTGTTCGGCTTCGATGCGGCTGGCGAGGTGGCAGCCGTAGATCGACAGCTGATGGAGCGCCGCCTTTCGGTGGCGCTTCACACTGGCATGCGCGACCGACAGGACCGGCTCCCGGTCATATTTGACGTCGGTTGCCCGGCGGCGAAAGTGCGAAAATGTCGTAGCCATCGTCCGGCCCCCGTCTGCCCTTGGAACGGCTATGCAACGAGGCCGGTTAATGACTGGCTAAACTGGATTTTTCGGCGTCTTGGCGGGCAGCCGCGCGCCGACATGTGCTTCGCCACGCGCTTCGGCCAGCCGGGCCTGGCGGTGGCGTTCGGCATAGCCTGCGCGCTGGACGGCATCGCGCGTGCCGTGGCAGGCGGGGCAACTCACCCCTTCCTCGAACAATGGTGACGCTCGGTCCTCAGTACTGACCGGCATGCGGCAGGCGCGGCACAGACCGTGCGTGCCGGGCGAAAGCCCGTGCCCGACTGCGACGCGCTCGTCGAATACGAAACATTCGCCCTGCCAGCGGCTCTCGGATGCGGGCACCTCTTCCAGATATTTCAGGATGCCACCCTGCAAGTGAAAGACTTGATCGATCCCCTCCGCCTTGAGCAGAGCGGTCGCCTTCTCGCAGCGTATGCCCCCGGTGCAGAACATCGCGACGCGCGGCGCTGCCGCGATTTCCTCGCGATGCGCGGCGACCCAGGCGGGAAAGTCGCGAAAGCTTTCGGTCTCCGGATCGATCGCACCGGCGAAGGTGCCGATCTTGACCTCGTAATCGTTGCGCGTGTCGATCACCATTGTGCCGGGCTGTTCGATCAGCGCGTTCCAGTCGGCCGGGGACACGTAATGGCCGACGCCGGTCAGCGGGTCGATGTCGGGCATGCCCATGGTCACGATCTCGCGCTTCAATCGGACCTTCAGTCGATGGAACGGCATCGTCTCCGCAGTCGCGGTCTTGACTTGCAGGCCGCTGCAACCGGGTAGCGCGCGGATATGGGCGACCACCGCGTCGATTCCATCGGGCGGGCCTGCGATCGTGCCGTTTATCCCCTCTTGTGCGAGCAGCAACGTGCCTCTGATCCCTTGCGCCTCGCACAAGGCCAGCAGGGGTTCCCGTATCGCGCTGGGATCGGGGAAGCGGACAAAATGATACAAAGCGGCGACGCGGATCATGTCAGCGCGTTCCACCCCTTTTCGAACGCGCTGCGTTGCTTGTCGCTGAGATGCAGGCCGATCTTGCTCCGCCGCATCAGCGCGTCCTCGGCGGTCCGCGCCCATTCCCTATCGCGCATCCACCGCGCCTCGATCTCGGTCAGCCCGCCGCCCAAATCAGCGCCCATGCTTGCCTCGTCGGTCACGCTGTCGAGCATGTCGCCGAGCATCGTGCCGTAGGCATGCGCCATGCGCAGCGAACGATCATCGCCAAGGAATGGCCAGGTCGCGCGGACCTGAGCGAGGAACTGGTCGAAGTCGGCGATCGCGCCACCGGGAAAGACGCGCGCGCGCGACACCGGACGGCGCTTCAGCCCCAGCTCGGGACCGAGCTTGCCCATTGCATCCTCTGCCAGATGGCGTCCGGTAGTGATCTTGCCGCCGAACACGCTCAACAGTGGCGGCCCGTTGGTGTCGAGCTCGAGCACATAATCGCGCGTCACCGCCTTCGCCTCGCTCGCGCCATCGTCATAGAGCGGGCGCACGCCCGACCATTTATAGGTCACGTCCGCGGGGGTGATCTGCCTGACGAAATGATGGTTCGCGCCCTCGCACAGATACGCGATCTCGTCGTCGGTGATCTTCGCATCCTCGGGCGCATCGACCGGAATGTCGGTGGTGCCGATTTCGGTCCCACCTTGCCAGGGAATGGCGAAGATGATGCGGCGGTCGGGCAGTTGCAGGATGTAGGCGTGGTCGCCCTCATAGAGCTTGGGCACCACGATATGGCTGCCCTTGACCAGCCGAACATTTGCCTTGCCGTTCAGCCCCAGGCGATTGAGCATCAGATGGACCCAGGGCCCCGCCGCATTGACCAGCGCGCGCGCCTGGACCGTGCGGCCGTCGGACAGGGTCGCGGTCCAGTGATCGCCCTCGCGCCGCGCACTGTCGAGCGAGACGCGCGTGCAAATCTCGGCGCCATTGGCGTGCGCGTCGACTGCGTTGAGAAGCGTGAGCCGGGAATCATCGACCTGCGCGTCGGAATAGACGAACCCGCTCGTGCCGCCCTTGAGCGGCGAGATATAGTCCTTGTCCGACGCGCGCAGTCCGCGCGAGCGCGGCAGGCTCATCTTCCCGCCGAGCATGTCGTAGAGATAGAGCCCGATCCGAACCATCCACCACGGCCGCACGGCATTCTCCTGCGGCAGGACGAAGCGCAGCGGGCGGATGATGTGCGGCGCCGCGTGCACCAGCAATTCGCGCTCGCGCAACGCCTCGGCAACCAGCCGGAAGTCGTAATATTCGAGATAGCGCAGCCCGCCATGGATCAGCTTGGTCGAGGCCGATGAGGTGTGACTGGCGAGGTCGTCGCGTTCGACGAGCAGGACCTTCAGCCCGAGCAGCGACGCTTCGCGGGCGATCGCGCATCCGTTGATTCCGCCGCCGGCGATGAGGAGGTCGTAAGTCAGCAGTCGAATCCTCGTTTGGCACGGGGGCGGAACAGTTGACGATCTCGCCGGTTCTTCCCGCCATCGTCAATTGCAGGATGCGGTCAAGATGCGAAAGTTCCTTTTGGCGGCAAGCGCGATGGCCGCGACTGCCATGCTCGCGGCTCCGGCCAGCGCCGATCCCGGGCAAGGCCGCTGGGGAGGATGTCCGCCCGGCTTGGCCAAGAAGGGCAATGGTTGCATGCCACCGGGCCAGGCGCGCAAATATTATTGGGACCGCGGCGCGCGCCTGCCGATCGGCTATCGCGGCTGGACGCGGTATGACGCGATCCCGCGCGCCTATCGCATGCGCGTTCCGTACAACGCGCGCTATCGCTACGTCTATCGCGACGATTATGTCTATATCGTCGATCCGCAGACGCGGCTGGTGCGAGACATTATCGATCTGCTCGCGCGCTGACGCGAGCGGGGTGACGGGAAGGCCGGTTGCGCCTATCTTGTGCCGACATGGCGAAACCAAAACATAAACACGGCCTTCCCACCCGTCAGCAGATCCTCGATTTTATCAGCTCGTCCGGCCAGCCAGCGGGCAAGCGCGAGATCGCGCGCGCGTTCGGCCTGACCGCCCAGGAAAAGATCGCGCTAAAGGCGCTGCTCAAGGACATGGCCGACGAAGGCCTGATCGACAGCGCACCCGGCCGCGCGTTCCACGAGATGGGCGGACTGCCGAAGGTGACCGTGCTGCGCGTCGTCGATGTCGACGATGGCGGCAATATCTGGGCGGTACCAGAACGCTGGGACGCTGAAGGCGTACCGGTGCCGCGGCTGCGCGTCCGAGAGCGAAGCAAGCGACCGGCGCTCGGCCCAGGCGATCGTATCCTCGCGCGCACCGAAGAGGCCGGCAAGGGCTGGATCGCGCATCCGATGAAGCAACTCGCCAAGGGCGAGGAATTGATACTCGGCGTGCTCAGGCGCGAAGGCGATCGCCTGTGGCTCGAAGGCGTCGAGAAGCGCGAGCGGCGGCAATATCAGGTGTCCGACGCGGGCGACGCCGAGCCCGGCGATCTGGTGCTGGCCGAGAAGGCCGGACGCCCGCCGCGCATCACTGCGCGTGTCACGCAGCGGCTCGGCGATCCGTTCGCGCCACGCAGCTTCTCGCTGATCGCGATCCACGAGCACGACATTCCCGACCGCTTCGCCGAAGAGGCGCTGGCGGAAGCCGAGCGCGTCGCGAAGCAGCCGTTGGGTGACGGCCGAGAGGACCTGACCGGATTGCCGATCGTCGCGATCGATCCCGCCGACGCGCGCGACCATGACGACGCGGTGTGGGCGGCGCCCGACGACGATCCCAAGAATGCCGGCGGGTGGAAAGCCGTGGTCGCGATCGCCGACGTGTCCTTCTACGTCCGCCCGGGCTCCGCACTCGATCGCGAGGCGCGGCGGCGCGGCAATTCGGTCTATTTCCCCGATCGCGTCGTGCCGATGCTGCCCGAGATCCTGTCGGCGGAGGTGTGTTCGCTCAAGACCGGCGAGGATCGTGCCGCGCTCGCATGTCACTTGCAGATCGCCAAGGACGGGACGCTCAAGTCGTGGCGCTTCACCCGCGCCGTCGTGCGGATCGCAGCGAATATCGCCTATGAAGACGCGCAGGCGGCGATCGATGCGCGGTCGTCACCCCAGCGAAAGCTGGGGTCTCGGGAGGAGAGTCCTGCCGGTGAGGCGCGAGATCCCAGCTTTCGCTGGGATGACGCGTTAGTTGAGGGTGCGCTCGTGCCCCTCTGGTCCTGCTGGCAAGCACTCGCCAAGGCGCGCGACAAACGCGAGCCGCTCGATCTCGATCTGCCCGAGCGCCGCGTGATGCTCGACGAACTGGGCCGCATCCTGTCGGTCGCCCCGCGCGAGCGGCTCGATGCGCATCGCCTGATCGAGGATTACATGATCGCCGCCAACGTCGCGGCGGCCAGGGCGCTCGAGGCGAAAAAGGCGCCGGTCATGTACCGCGTCCACGAACCGCCGGCGCGGGAGAAACTGGTCGCGCTCAAGGATTATCTCGAAACCTGGGGCGTCAAGTTCGCGCTCGGGCAAGTGATCCAGCCGAAGACCTTCAACAATATCCTCGAGAAGATCGGCGAGGTGGATTTCCGGCCGCAGGTGATGGAGCAAGTGCTGCGCACGCAGACGCAGGCTTATTACGCGCCCGACAATCACGGCCATTTCGGCCTCGCGCTCGGCAGCTATGCGCATTTCACCTCGCCGATCCGGCGCTATGCCGACCTGATCGTCCACCGTTCGCTGGTCACCGCTTATGGTCTCGGCCCGGGCGGCCTTACCGACGACGAGGCAGCGGGGATGGAGCGGATCGGCGAATCGATCAGCCGGCTCGAACGCCGCGCGATGGAGGCTGAGCGCGACACGATCGATCGCTACGTCGCCGCCTTCCTGGCGGAAAAGGTCGGCGAGATCGTCGAGACCCGGATTACCGGCGTGCAGAACTTCGGCATCTTCGCGACGGTCGCAGGGATCGGCGGGGACGGCTTGCTGCCGGTGCGCGACCTGGGCGGCGAATATTTTCGGTTCGACGAAGCAGCGAGGAAACTGGTCGGCGAAACGTCGGGCGACGAATATGCGATCGGCCAGGTGCTGCAATTGCGGCTGGCGGAAGCCAATCCGGTATCCGGCGCGTTGCGATTCGAGCTGCCGGAGGGTCGATACGCTCCGCCGCCGGGCAAGAAGCCCCAACGCGTCTTGAAACGCCGCGGCCGTCCGCCCAACATTCGCCATCAAGGACGGCGACGTTAGAATTGTCACGGTGCCGGCCCGGTTCAGCATTGCTGAACCGCCACGAACGGGGGAGTAAGGCTTATGGGTGGAGCAGCGGCAGGTGCGGCAGCAGGAGCGGTGGCGCGAGCCCGGCGGCGACTGGTATCGCATTTCATGACGCACAATGCCGTCTCCGCCGACAGCGCGATCGACTATGCCCCGGGGCGCGGTATCGAGCGGCGCCTGCTCGAGAAGCTGATCGAAAAGGGCGTGCTGCATGTCGGCAAGGCGGGCAAATATTGGCTCGACCTTCCGGCCTATGACGCGTGGAACAAGTCGCGCCGTCGCCGCGCCGGAATGGCGGTGGGGGCCGCGGTCGCGATCGGCGCCGCGCTTGGGTTCCTGGCCGGCGGCGGATGAGCGGCAAGCTCGACCTGATCGGCATCGTGCCGCAACCGGGACCGGCGGCGCCGCCGCCGATCCACCCGGCGATGCTGCGCACGCGTTCGCGCATAGTGCGCGCGATGATCCAGGCGCACGCACTGGCGCCCGAACAGGCAATCGCCTTCAGTCCTCGGCCGAGCGACGTCGCCGAACTGATGAAGCTCCGGAAAGCCGGCGTCGTGCGCGAGACGCTGCCGGGCCATTATTGGCTCGACTTGGTCGCCAACCATTATCGCGAGCAGCAGGCGGGGCGCGTGCGTGCGATGTGGGCGGTCGGTATCTCGCTGGTGATCGTGGGGGTGGCGGTGCTGTTCTACCGCGGGTGAATGATCTCAGCCGCTGCGGAACGTCAGCCCCGCCTTCGCGGTCAGCCGCTCCCGCAGCGCATCGCCCATCAGCGCGCCGGGGGTCCAGATACCGCCCTCGCCCTGCACATCCTGCACCAGGCATAACGCGGCCTCGGCGATCATCTTGCTGGTCGACCCGTAACCCGGGTCCTTGTCGCCGGTAACAACGCATTCGACCCGGCTGTCGTCGGGGAATTCGCCGATGAACAGGATGTCGTAATGCCCGCTGTCGCGCTCTTCCTTGGAGGGGCCTTCGCCGGGCTTGGGTCCCTTGTCGCCGGCGAGCGGATTGACCTTGGCGATCGCCTCGGCCGCCGCTTTGCCGAGATCGCCGAGCCCGGCGACCATCATTTCGTCATAGACGAAATTGGCGCCGTATTTCTCCCCGAGCAGGAAGTTGGTGCGGTGGACGTTCTTGGTGTTGATCGGCGCCATGATGAACGGCGCGACCCACGCGCCGACCGATTTGTCATATTCGGGGAGCAGCCCGGTCGGCTGGTGCGGACCCGAAAAGCCAGGGGTCAGGGCGAACGGATTGGTCAGCAACGCGACGATCCGCGGATCCCTGGCGGCCGCAGCCAGCGTCGCCTTCAGGCTGGCAGCGGTGCCGCCGGAAAACCCGCCCTTCATCACGCGCACCCGACATTTCACGCGCGGCGCCGGACCGCCGTGCTTGGCGATCGCGCATTGCTGCAGGGTCAGTACGCCGAGGTCGAAGGGGATCGAGTCGAACCCGCAGGAAAAGACGATCCGCGCGCCGCTCCGCTTGGCGGTCTCCTGATGCGCGTCGATCATGTGGCGCATCCACGCAGGCTCGCCGCACAGATCGAGATAGGCTGTGCCGGTCTCGGCGCAGGCGGCGACCAGATCGCTGCCATAAAGTTGATAGGGACCAACCGTGGTGATGACTGCGGTGGCGCGTTCGCACATCGCCTTCAGGCTGGCGGGATCGTCGGAATTGGCCGCGATCAGCGTGACGTCGGCGGGCGCTCCGATCAGGTCGCGGACTTCCTGGAGCTTGCTGAGCGAGCGCCCGGCCATCGCCCATTTGACCCCACTGGGATAGGTTTCGGAGAGATATTCGGCGACCAGCCGGCCGGTGAATCCGGTGGCGCCATAGACGATGACATCGAACTCGCGGGCCATATGTATCTCCTAACTTATCCTCCCCCTTGACGGGGGAGGATAGCGTAGCTTGTGAGCTTGCTCGCTAGCGAAGCTTGGAGAGGGTGATGCGGAGCGCAGCTCCGCGCGGTCCTGCGGACCGCACCCCTCTCCCAACTCCGACTAAGGCTCTTGCGAGCCTAAGTCTCCGTATCCCTCTCCCGCAAGGGGAGAGGGTAAGAAAAGCTAGGCCGCTTCGCTGAACTGCAGCGCGGCCAGCCGGGCATAAAGGCCGCCCTTGGCGTTGAGTGTGGCGTGCGTGCCTTCCTCGACGATGCGACCGTTATCCATCACGATGATCCGGCCGGCGGCGCGTACCGTGGCGAGACGATGGGCGATCACCAGCGTGGTGCGTCCGTCCATCAGCCGTTCGAGCGCCTGCTGGACCAGTTGCTCGCTTTCGGCATCGAGTGCGCTGGTCGCTTCGTCGAGCAGCAGGATCGGCGCATCACGCAGCAGCGCGCGGGCGATCGCGACGCGCTGGCGCTGGCCGCCCGAGAGCCGCGCTCCGCCTTCGCCCAGGAAGGTGTCGAGCCCTTCGGGCAGCTTGCGGAGGAATTCGGCGGCATTGGCGGCCTCTGCCGCCGCCCAGATGGCGTCGTCGCTCGCATCCCATTCGCCATAACGCATATTGTCGCGCGCGGAGGCGCCGAAGATCACCGTTTCCTGCGGCACCATGGCGATGCGACGGCGAATATCGGCAGGGTCCGCCTGGGGAAGGGGGACGCCATCAATCCGCACTTCACCCGATTGCGGGTCGTAGAAGCGCTGGATCAGCTGGAACAAAGTGGTCTTGCCCGCCCCGGATGGGCCAACCACCGCGACGGTCTCTCCAGGGGTTATGTCGAGCGAGAAATCCGACAAGGCCGAGACGTCGGGACGGGTCGGATAGCGAAACGCGACATGGTCGAAGGTAATGGCGCCGCGTGCCGGCTGCGGCAGCGGCACGGGATCGACCGGCGCCGCGATCTCCGACTGCTCCGCCAGGAGTTCGGCGAGCCGCTCGGCGGCTCCGGCCGCGCGCAGCAGGTCGCTATAGACATCGCTCAAGGCGGCAAACGCGCCGGTCGTGAGGATGGCCGCGACGACGAAGCCGCCCAGCGCGCCGGGCGACAGCCGGCCGGCCGCGACGTCGGCGGCCGTACTCCAGAGCAACAGGGTCACCGCGCCGAAAACCAGGGTAATGAAGAGGGCGGTCAGCAACGCGCGCAGGACAATCCGTCGCTTGGCGGTCGCGAAGCTGCGCTCGACCGCGCCGGCGAACCGTTCGCCTTCGCGGCGTTCCTGTCCAAAGGCCTGGACGACTTTCATAGCCGACAACACTTCGACCACCATCGCGCCGATATCGGCGATGCGATCCTGGCTGGTGCGGGAATACGTGCGCAGCCGGCGGCCAAGCAACATGATCGGCCCGAGCACCAGCGGGATTCCGAGCAGGATCATGCCAGCGAGCTTCGGCGCCCAAACGAACATCAGGACGATGCCGCCGAAGCCGGTAATCGCATTGCGCAAGACGACCGAGACCGTGGTGCCGACGGCCGTCTCGATCTGCGTCGTGTCGGATGTCATTCGAGACGCGATTTCCGACGGGCGGTTCTCTTCGAAATAGCGCGGCGCCAAGCGGAGAAGGTTGTTCTGCACGGCTATCCGTACATCCGCGACGGTGCGCTCGCCCAACCACGACACGAAGTAGAAGCGCGTGGCGGTGGCAATGCCCAACACGCCGACCACCGCGAACAATTGATAGAAGACGCGATTGACGTGCGTCATGTCGCCGCCGCGCGAGAAGCCGCCGTTGATCACCGACTTGAGCGCGGCAGGAAAATAGAGAGTCGCCCCGGAAGACACCATCAACGCGAGCAAGGCGATCGCGACCTGCAACGGGTAGCGGCTGGCAAAGCGCCACACCATTGCCAGGCTGCCCAGCTTGCGGCCCGGCTTAGACGCGTCGGCAGAGGAGTCCGTCATGGTTCGACGCCCTAGGCCGCGCGATCGTTACGGGCAATGGTTTGTACCCATTATCGGGGCGCCGCCGCGTGCCGCATTGTGACAGGATTGCGTCCATGGCCATCGTCGACATACCCAAAGCCGCAACGATCCGTCGCTTATTGCGTTGTGTGCGGTGCAACACAGGCCTAAGGGTTCATACCGGGGAAACGGTTTCTCATGTATCGGGGGCAGATGCTCTACAACGCCTACGAGATGCAGCGGTCGATGTTGGCAGGCGCCAGTGCCTGGGCCAATTTCAGCGCAGAACTGCTCAGCAATCCTTCCAATCCCTTTGCCTATTTCGGCGGCGGCCCGGTGGTCGCGTCCGCGCTCGAAGTATTCGCGCACGCCTCTGCGCCGCGCGGCAAGCCAGAGTTCGGGCTGGATCGGACCACGGTCGCCGGCAAGGAAGTCGACGTCGTCGAGGAAATCGTGCTCCGCAAGCCGTTCGGCCAGCTTAAGCGCTTCGTGCGCAAGGGCGTCACGGGCGGACCGAAATTGCTCATCGTCGCGCCGATGTCGGGCCATTATGCGACTTTGCTGCGTGGCACGGTCGAGCGGATGCTGCCATTCGCCGAAGTGCATATCACCGACTGGCGCGATGCCCGGCAGGTGCCCGTGGCGGAAGGACGTTTCGACCTCGACGATTATGTCGATTACATCGTCGAGTTCCTCGAGACGATCGGTCCCGGCGCACATATGCTCGCGGTCTGCCAGCCCTCGGTTCCCTGTTACGCCGCCGCCTGCGTGATGAGCGCCGACAAGAATCCGTGCCGGCCGAAGACGCTGACGATGATGGGCGGACCGATCGACACGCGTGAGGCGCCGACCGCGGTCAACACGCTGGCGACCGAACGCCCGTTCGCCTGGTTCGAACAGAATGTCATCACGACCGTGCCGCTCAATTATCCGGGCGCCGGGCGCCGCGTCTATCCGGGCTTCCTGCAGCTCGCCGGGTTCATGACGATGAACCTGGGCAATCACATGATTTCGCATTGGGAGATGTTCAAGCATCTCGTCCAGGGCGACGACGAGAGCGCCGAGGCGACCAAGGATTTCTACGAGGAATATCGCTCGGTCTGCGACATGACCGCCGAATTCTACCTCCAGACGATCGAGGTAGTGTTCCAGCGGCATGCCCTGCCCAAGGGCGAGATGATGCATCGCGGGCGCAGGGTCGATCCGGGCGCCATCACCGACATTGCGTTGCTGGCGATCGAGGGCAAGCGCGACGATATTTCAGGGCTCGGCCAGACCAAGGCAGCACTGACTATCGCCACCAACTTGCCGGCGTCGGAAAAGAAGCATGTGGTCGCCGATGCCGGGCATTACGGCATCTTCAACGGCAGCAAATGGCGTACCCAGATTGCGCCGGTGCTGGAAGAGTGGATCACCGCGCACGGCGGGTGATGCGCAATTATCGCGCTACCTTATTACCGTCATGCCGGCCTTGTGCCGGCATCCACCGTGCCGCTGGCCGACCGCTGAGCATTTCAGCCAGAATCTCTGGACAAGCGCCTGCTGCCCGGTGGACCCCGGCACAAGGCCGGGGTGACGGAGTATTTTAGGCTACGCCCCGCTCGACTCAGCCGTCGTGTCGACCTTCGCATGGCTGCCTTCGTCGCCGGCGTCGATCTTGCCACCGAACAGCATCTTGACCTTTCCGGCGATCGACATGTCGGTTTCCCACATCTCGGCATCGTCGACGTCGAAACGCAGCAGCGCGAGGTTGGGATCGTCCTTGCCGCCCGGAAACCAGGCCTCGACCTGATTGTTCCAGAGTTTGTCGATCATGCCGAAGTCGTTATCGATCCGGACGCTGCCCGCGAGGCAGGCGAAAAAGTCGTGCCCTTTGGACACGAACTGCGCCATCGCCGTGCCGCCCTTGGCCAGGCGGTTGTCCTTGCCGATGAAGAAGTAGATCGTGTCGACCTGATCCTTGTCGAGTTGCGCGGTGAGCGGCTCGCTATGCTGGCCGTCGCCGTCGAGCCCGATCATCACGAACGGGCTGTCGGACAGTTTCTTCCAGAAATGCTGCTTGATCTCGGCAGTGTCGGCCATGAGTCTCTCCTCTACGTTGTGAAGGGAGAACGCTTGTTCCCGCTCAGGTTTCCGCCGGTACCAAGGGTCGATCCTGATCCAACCGCGGATCGGGACCGTAGCGGTTTGCGCCCGACGTGCCGCGGAAGATGAACAACACCCAGGTGGCGAATATGACCGCCGCTGTTGCGATCGTCATGGCGATTGTGACTGGCCTCCAGGCAATCTGTCGGCTCGCGCGGAAAAATGTCAGATCGACCGATACACTGGGCCCGTCGCCCGCGGGCGCGCTCGACAATCCGGCGACTGCGACCAGCACCAGCACGCCGATCAGCCATGCCCATCGACCGGCGCGGTCTTGATCATGCAGCCGACGAACGAATAGCGGGATCCACGGCCAGCTCCAGACCAGCGTCCAGATCAAGCCTGCTATTCTCACCGCGAGCGACGGATTGTCGACGCTCAAGCGGAATGCGGTCACAATCACGCCCAGCAGCCAGAAGGATGCGACTTCCGAGCGCGTCGATCGGCCCTGGAACACGAATGCGTCGACGAACGGCCGGCATGCCAGCCTGATCGACACTCTATTGGCGCCATGGGTGCTGCGCATTACCAAAGGCTGCGCCGGGTTCCTGCCGCGGTCAAGCGAACCCGCGGAAATCTATCTGATTGGATACGCCAAGATTCAAAAGGGCCGGCGGTTCGCTCCGCCGGCCCCTTATGTCGTTAGCGGGAGGCGATCAGAGAACCTCGAACAACCCCGCCGCGCCCTGGCCGCCGCCGATGCACATCGTGACGACGACATATTTCGCGCCGCGGCGCTTGCCTTCGATCAGGGCGTGGCCGGTGCAGCGCGCGCCGGTCATGCCATAGGGGTGGCCGATCGAGATCGAACCGCCATTGACGTTGAGCAGTTCGTTGGGGATGCCGAGCTTGTCGCGGCAGTACAGCACCTGCACCGCGAACGCCTCGTTGAGCTCCCACAGGCCGATATCGTCCATCTTGAGGCCGTTGCGCTCGAGGAGCTTCGGGATCGCGAAGACCGGACCGATGCCCATTTCGTCAGGCTCGGTGCCGGCGACCGCCATGCCGACATAGCGGCCGAGCGGGGTCAGGCCGCGCTTCTCGGCCAATTTCTCTTCCATCAGCACGCTGGCCGACGAACCGTCCGACAGCTGCGAGGCGTTGCCGGCGGTGATGGTGAAATCGGGGCCGAGCACCGGCTGCAGGCCGCGCAGGCCCTCGATCGAGGTCTCGGGCCGATTGCCCTCGTCCTTGGTCACGGTCACCTCGTGATGGGTGACTTCCTTGGTTTCCTTGTTGGTCATCGCCATCGTCGCGGTGACCGGCACGATCTCGGCGTCGAAATAGCCGGCCTGCTGCGCGGCGGCGGTGCGCTGCTGCGACTGGAGCGAATATTCGTCCATCGCCTCGCGTGAGATGTTGTAGCGCTTCGCCACCACCTCGGCGGTCTGAAGCATCGGCATGTACACGTCCTTGTGCATCGCGATCAGCTCGTCGTCGCGCCCGACGCGCATCTGCGGGGTCTGCACCATCGAGATCGATTCGACGCCGCCGCCGACCGCAATGTCCATATTGTCGAGCACGATCTCTTTCGCGGCGGTGGCGATCGCCATCAGGCCGGAGGCACACTGGCGGTCGACCGACATGCCGGCGACGCTTACCGGCAGCCCCGCGCGGAGGAGTGCAAGACGGGCGATATTGCCCGCCTGGACGCCCTGTTGGAGCGCGGCGCCGAACACCACGTCCTGCACTTCGGCGGGATCGATCTTGGCGCGCTCGACCGCGGCCTTGATCGAGTGGCTGGCGAGCGTCGGCGAGGGCAGGTTGTTGAACCCGCCGCGATAGGCGCGGCCGATCGGGGTGCGGGCGGTAGAGACAATGACGGCGGAACGCATGGCTGGCCTCTTAATCTCCCCTCCCTTTTAGGGAGGGGCTGGGGGTGGGTGCCGGTGCTTCAGCGCCGGCGACTACGCTTGGGGCTTGTTCAGGACGCTCGCTGCGCTCGCGACCCACCCCCGACCCCTCCCTGGAAGGGAGGGGGGTAACTCAAACGAAAATCTGGCTGATCCACTCGGCGATCAAGGCGGGCTTGTCCTCGCCCTCGATCTCGACGGTGAATTCGTTGGTCTGCTGCCACTGGCCGGGGCGTTTTTCGATCAGCTCCATCAGCTTGAACCGGCCGCGCACGCGCTTGCCTGAACGGACCGGCGTGATGAACCGGACTTTGTTGCCGCCGTAATTGACGCCCATCTTCACGCCCTCGATCTTGGGCTGGTCGGGAACCTTGGACGAGAGCAACGGCATCAGCGACAGCGTCAGAAAGCCGTGGGCGATGGTGCCGCCGAAAGGAGTCATCGCCGCCATCTGCGGGTTGACGTGGATGAACTGGTGGTCGCCGGTGGCGTCGGCGAATTTGTCGATCATTTCCTGGCTGACCTCGACCCAGTCGGAAACGCGCTCCTGTCCGATCTGCGTCGCCAGCTCGTTGATAGAAATTGTATCATTGCTCATCGCCAGAACATTCCCTTTGAGCGTGTTTTGGCGCTAAGGCCATCGCGCATCCTCTAGGCTCGCCTCGACCCGCGAGGCAAGTCCGACCCGACCGGAAACTGGAAAATGACCGCTGACGCTACGTCCTCCGCCCGCGCTTCCATGGCAAAGCTCTACCGCGCGCCCGAACCCGAAGTTCTAAAACCGCTTTTGGACAGCGCCGCGCTCTCGCCCGACTCGCGCGGACGGGTATTGGGGCATGCCAGCGGACTGCTGGCGGACCTGCGTGCTGCGCAGACACGGGGCTGGGTGAACCAGTTTCTACAGGAATATCGGCTGAATTCATCCGAAGGCGTGGCGCTACTATCGCTGGCCGAGGCGTTCCTGCGCGTGCCCGACCCCGAGACCGCCGATCTGCTGATCGCCGACAAACTGGGCGACGCCGATTGGCGCGCGCATACGGGCGAGTCCAATTCGTCCCTGGTCAACATCGCCACCTGGGGGCTGGTGGTCGGCCGCGCGCTGGTCGGCGAGGGTGAAGGCGGTCCGCTCCGCCGGCTGATCAGCCGTGCCGGAGAACCGTTCGTCCGTCAGGCGGTCGGCGCCGCGATGCGGATGATGGGCGAAATCTTCGTCATGGGCCGCACCATCGCCGAGGCGATGGATCGGATGAAGAAGCCCGAGAACCGGGGCTTTACCGCGAGCTTCGACATGCTCGGCGAAGCGGCGCGGACCGTCGAGGACGCGGCGCGTTATTTCAACGCTTATACCGATGCGATCGACGCGGTCGGCCGCGATCCTGCCGCCGGCCACTCGATCTCGGTCAAGCTGTCGGCGCTCCACCCGCGCTACGAAGTGACGCAATATGATCGCTGCGTGCCCGAACTGACCGCGATGCTCGAAGCGCTTGCCGTGCAGGCGGCGGGCAAGGGGATCGCGTTGACCGTCGATGCCGAAGAGAGCGAGCGACTCGAGATGAGCCTCGATATCATCGGCGCCGTGGCGGCCTTGCCCAGCCTGAAGGGATGGGACGGCTTCGGGATGGCGGTGCAGTCTTATGGCAAGCGCGCGCGGGTGGTGGTCGACTGGGCCAACAATCTCGGCCGCCTGATGAATGTGCGGCTGGTCAAAGGCGCCTATTGGGACAGCGAGATCAAGCGCACCCAGGTCGAGGGGCTGTCGGACTATCCCTTGTTCACGCGCAAGGCGGCGACCGACGTGTCGTACCTAGCGGTGGCGCGCGACATGTTGGCGGCAAAGAATATTCGTCCCGCCTTCGCTAGCCACAATGCTTTGACGGTGGCGACCTTGCTCGAATGGGCGGGCGACAATCGCGATTTCGAATTCCAGCGGCTCCACGGCATGGGCGAGGGGCTGTACGAGCGGTTGGTCCGCGAGCAAGGCTATCATTGCCGCATCTATGCGCCGGTCGGTGGGCATCGCGATCTGCTTGCCTATCTGGTGCGTCGCTTGCTCGAGAACGGGGCGAATTCGAGCTTCGTCCACCAACTGGCCGACGAGCGGCTGACCGAGGCCGAGATCCTGGCCGATCCGGTTGAAAAGATCGCCGCCGTCGGTGGCGCCAGGCATCCGAGCATACCGCTGCCCATCGACTTGTTTGGCGACCGCAAGAATTCGAGCGGAATCGATCTCAGCGATCGCCAGGTGCTGGCGAAGACGGCGGCGAGTGTTGCTGCAATGCCATCGGTGACGGTCGAGAAGGTCGACGTGGCCGCGGCAATCACCCGCGCCCAGGCAGCCTTCCCGGGCTGGTCGGCCATGCCGGTCGACGAGCGGGCCGCGATCCTCGAACGTCTCGCCGACCTGCTCGAGGCCAATCGCGACGAACTGATGGCGATCTGCGTGCAGGAAGCGTTCAAGACCATCCCCGACGCGATCGGCGAGGTGCGCGAGGCGGCCGACTTCTGCCGCTATTATGCGCAACAGGCGCGCTCGGGCCTCCAGTCGATCGAACTCCCCGGACCGACCGGTGAACGCAACACGCTGCACCTCGACGGACGCGGCGTGTGGGCGACGGTCGCGCCGTGGAATTTCCCGTTGGCGATCTTCCTCGGCCAGACCGCGGCCGCGCTGGTCGCGGGCAATAGCGTGGTCGCCAAGCCGGCGCCGCAAACGCCGAAGATCGCCGCGACCGCGGTCAGGCTCGCGCACCAAGCGGGCGTGCCCGAGGATGTGCTGATCCTGGCGCCGGGCGGTCCCGAAGTCGGCGCAGTGCTCACCGCCGATCCGCGGATCATGGGCGTGGCCTTCACCGGTTCGACCGCGACCGCCAAGAAGATCGCCCGCACCCTGCTCGAGGACGATGCCCGTCCGATCGTCCCGCTGATCGCCGAGACCGGCGGGATCAACGCGATGATCGTCGATTCGACCGCTTTGCCCGAACAGGTCGTAATGGATGTGGTCACTTCGTCCTTCCGCTCGGCCGGCCAGCGCTGCTCGGCGCTGCGGCTGCTGCTGGTGCAGGAGGACGTGGCAGATAGCATCATCAAGATGCTCGACGGCGCGATGGACCTGCTCGTGCTCGGCGATCCGGCCGATCCCAGGACCGATATCGGTCCGGTGATCGACCAGGCCGCATATGACAAGTTGATGGCGTATCGCGAAAGCATGAAGGCACGCATCGTCAAGACGGTCGATGCCCCGGCGCGCGGCCTGTTCGTACCGCCGACGCTCATCCGGCTGGACGCTATCGAGGATTTGCAGGCCGAATGGTTCGGCCCGATCCTGCATGTCGCGACTTGGCCGGCGGGCAAGCTCGCCGACACGATCCGCAGAGTGAATGCCAAGGGCTATGGCCTCACCATGGGCCTGCACAGCCGCATCGCGCGGGCCGGCGAGGTGATGGAAGCCGAGGCGCGGGTCGGCAATCTTTACGTCAACCGCTCGATGATCGGAGCGATCGTCGGCTCGCAGCCGTTCGGGGGTGAAGGCCTTTCGGGCACGGGGCCGAAGGCGGGCGGCCCTCATTATCTCTACCGGTTCGTGGCGGAACGCTCAGTCTCGACAGACACGACCTCGGCCGGCGGCAATGCGACGCTGCTCAGCCTCGACGAAGGCGGTATCTGAGGAAGTCTGACGGCCAACCTCCGCGAATCTCGCCGCGGAGGGGGCTTGGCCGACGGGGCTGGTCAGGAGACTTCCTCCGGATCGGCGGCGCCCTCGGCGAGCGGCTTGCCGCCTCGCCGGCGAAGGTCCGCCAGCAGCACGTCGATCGCCCAATTGGCGGCGGTCGCCATGCCGTGCGCGTCCATGTCCCATTGGTCGCGCATCTCGCGCCAGACGAACCCGCTCGACATCAACTGGATGGCGGCGATCGCCCAGGTGCGGTCAGGTTCGGGCAGTTCGTGCACAGCCGGGCCGAACATGCCGCGATAGGCTCGCTCGCGTTCCGCCTTCATTTGGTTGCGCATCGCGCGGCCATCGGCGCTGGCGAGCGCCACCGTCATCGCGGCCGCGTTGCGGTCGAATTTTGCGAATCGCTCTTCCAGTCCGCCGAGCAGGTCGTCCAGCGTATCGGGTACGCGTCCGCCCGGGCTCATCCGCGCCCAGGCCGCGTGGCGCAGCGCGTCCTGATCGGGGAAATAGCGATAGACCGTGCGGCGGGACACCCCGGCGCGCTCGGCAACTGCATCGTGGTTGAGGCGGTCGCCGTCGGCCATCAATCCGATCATCGCGTCTTCGATCAAGGTGCGCGTATGGTTGTTGCTGGAAACGGACTCGCGGGACTTTGCTGGGCCGGACATGTTTCCCCCATAAGCGTGACACAAAAAGTGTCAAACGCATCTTGACACATTTTGTGCCATGCGTATTGAGCGCGCAATACACGAATCAGGGAAACCCATATGCTGTTCCATCTGTCGATCGATGCCGATGACCCGCGCAACGTCGCCAATGTCATTGCCGAATTATGGGGCGGCCAGGCTTTTCCGTTCCCGCCCGTCCTCATGGGCAGTTGGGTTGCGATGGCTGGCGACGACCGCGGCACCACGGTGGAGGTCTATCCGCGCGGGGCCGAGTTGCACGAAGCGCCGGGGGATGCCGACGCGGTCGGACGTATCGGCGACAAGGACCGCCGCACCGCGACCCATTTCGCGATGGCGACGGCACTCGATGTCGACGCCGTGATGGCGATCGCGGCCCGCGAGGGATGGCCGATCAAGTACCGCAAGCGCGGCGGAATATTCGGCGTGCTCGAAATGTGGGTCGAGGGCAGATCGATGATCGAAGTGCTGACGCCCGAAATGCAGCGCGAATATCTCGACGGTCTCACCATCCCGGCCTGGCAGGCGATGCTCGCCAAGGGCCCGCCGGCCGCCGTCGCGCGAGACTAGAGTCCGTTTCAGCAAGCAGATGCGGGCCGGCACCGTCCCAGCGAAGCTAAAAACGGCTTTAGTCGGCGCCGCCCTGGTCGGCGACCGATCGGTCTCCAGAGGAAGGGGGACGTGCGATAGTGTCGTCGCTGCTCTTCGCTTTCTTGCGCCGCGGCCAGGTCACGCTGGTTTGGTCGGCCGGGATTCCGACCTGCGCCGGATAGACCAATGCGATTCCTTCTTCCTGGAAACGCTTGATGATCGCCAGGCCGATCGAATGGCGGGCATCATACATGTCCTGGAAAACTGCGGTGGGAGAATCGAATTCGACATCGAATTCATAGCTCTGCGCGGCGAAGGCGGTGAAGCCGGCGCGGACGAATTTCTGTCCGTGATCCTCGACGATCTGCTTCAAGAGGTGAGGGAGACCTTCCAGCACGTCGATCGGCGTGGTCTGCACGATCCCCAATGTGAAGACGACGCGGCGATATTCGCGCCGCGAATTGTTGATGATCTCGAAATCGAGCAGCTTCTTGTTCCCGATCACGCGCTCTTCGCCATTGGCGCCGCGAATGCGCGTCGACCGCATGCCGATATATTCCACGGTGCCGGCGGACTTGTCGTAGGTGATCGCGTCACCGCGCCGGAACGGCCGGTCGAAGATGATCGCGATCGCCGCGAACAAATCGGCGAAGATGCTTTGTGCCGCGAGACCGATGGCGATGCCGCCGACGCCGAGGCCGGCAACGAGGCCAGTGACGTTCACGCCCAGATTGCCGAGCACCATAACCAGCGCGATCGCGAATAGCGCAAAGGTGACGAACAGGCGAATGAGACCCATCGCGTTGGTCAGCGTCTCGCCGTGATAGTCGCTCGCCGCAGTGCGATGCTCGATCGCGCCGAGAATGATTTCCCGCGCCCAGACCGCGCCTTGGAACACCGCAGCGACGGTGAACAGGAAGCGGACGATCGTCACGATCGGGTAGGGCGCATCGCCGATGCCCGCCACCAACTCCGCAGAGGTCATGACGATAAAGAAATTGCCCGTCTTGGCGATCGCACGGCCGAATACCGTGTACCAACCCGTGCCGCTCTTGTCGCGGTTGCACAGGCGATGACCGAGCGATTTGACGAAGTGCAGGCCGAAGAAGATCACTACGCCAACGGCGACCGCAATCATCACCTGGAGCCAATGCGACGACAGCCAGGCGACGCTGGTGTCCCATATCGCCTGCGCTTGATGCTGCAGATCGTGGGCAGTCAGGTTCGCTGCCTTGGGCATGGCGGTATTGTTCATCGATTCTCTCAGGCTGCCTTGCGGCGTGATGTCGTCTCGCCCGTCAGAAAGGCGATCAGACCGCGTTCGTAACGATCGAGATAGCGGGTCGCGCGCGGCAGATCGAGATTTTCCCGAAAGCTCGTCTGACCGCCCTTGGCGAGCTCGATCAGCGCCGGATGCACATAGGATTTACGCGCGATCGCCGGCGTGTTGCCGAGCGCCTCGGTCACCGGTTCGAGCATGGTCTTGAGCCCGATATCCTGTCCGGCGCTGGCCAAAGCCTCGAACGCGATGACGCTCGCGCCCCAGGTGCGGAAATGCTTGGCGGTGAAGTCGTCGCCAGTCGCCTCGCGGATATAGTCGTTGACGTCGGTCGAGGTGACGCCATGCGGCTGGCCGTCGCCGTTGATATATTGGAACAGCTGCTGCCCAGGCAGGTCCTGGCACTTCTTGACGAAGCGCGCGAGGCTACGGTCGGTGATGACCAGAGTCCGCATCTTGCCCGATTTGGCCCGATAGCACAGCTTCAGCGTCTGGCCGCGGATCTCGGCATGGCGATCGCGCAGCGTCGTCGCCCCGAAGCTCTTGTTCGCTTTGGCATAGCCTTCGTTGCCGACGCGCAGATAGCCGATATCGAGCAGCTTCACGATCGCGGCGACCGTGCGCTCCTTACTGTGGCTGCGCGTGTTCAGGTCGGCCTCCACCCGTGCCCGCAATTTCGGCAGCGCCAGGCCGAACGCAGCGCAGCGATCGTACTTGGCGCTCTCCTGTGCGGCGCGGAAATCGGGGTGGTAGCGATATTGCTTGCGGCCGCGTTCGTCCCAGCCGATCGCCTGGATGTGCCCGTTGGGCTTGGGGCAGAACCAGGCGTCGCGATAGGCCGGCGGCAGGCCGACGGCGTTCAGCCGGTCGATCTCCTCGCGGTCGGTGATGCGATTGCCTTCGGCGTCCCAATAACCCCAGCCATGCCGGACCTTGCGCCGGGTGATTCCTGGCATGCTGTCATCGCAATAGACGATACGGGGCATTTTCCCTCCTTCCGGACGCCTTTCGAAATGCGCGGGTCATCGCTTCGTTCCGGAACGTTGCCGCCGGGCGGGGTGTTGGACGAGCGATTTTGCAAGGAGATTTACCATGGCCGACCTGACCAACGCTCGCGTGCTGATGATCGCCACCGACGGTTTCGAGAATGACGAATTGTTCAAGCCGCGCCAGGCATTGATCGACGCCGGTGCCACGGTGACGCTCGCCTCGATCGCGACCGACCCGATCCAGGGCGAGAAGGCCGGCGAGAAGGCGGACACGATCGTGCCCGACATCATCCTGGGCGATGTCGATACCGAGGAATTCGACGCGCTCGTCATCCCCGGCGGCGTCGCCAATCCCGACAAGATGCGGATGCAGGGAAGGGCGGTGCAGATCGTCGAGGAGTTCATGGACGACGACAAGATCGTCGCGGCGATCTGTCACGGGCCGTGGTTGCTGGTCGAGGCCGACGTGGTCGACGGACGACGGGTGACGAGCTGGCCATCGGTCCGCACCGATCTGGAAAATGCCGGGGCGGACGTCGTCGATGAGCAAGTGGTGGTCGACGGCAAGCTGATCACCAGCCGCAAGCCGGATGACATTCCGGCATTCAACCAGGCGATCATCGAGGCGCTGACCGAAGAGCTGGCGGAGGCGTAAGTCGCGGCAACCAAGTCATGGCCGTCATGCCGGACTTGTTCCGGCATCCAACGTGCGACGACAGAAGGACTCCGTTGTGGAGGGTTGGACCCCGGAACAAGTCCGGGGTGACGAATTAGGCGGTAAGGGCCTCGTCATCGCGCTTGGCTGACGGCACTCGCAGGGCGTTCACCCATTTCTGCGCCGGCCGTTCGACCAGGTGGTACAGCGCGATCGAGCTCGCCAGCACCATCGCTAGGTAAAGCGCGATCAGCATCGGGGGCACGGCGTGTGCGTCACTGACAAAGGCCAGCTTGAACACGACGAACAGCATGAAGTGCGAGAGATAGGTCGCGTAACTGATCTCGCCGAGATAATGGAGCGGCGCCCAGTCGAGCGGATTGGCGCGCATACCTGACGTCAGCGCAAGGCCGAGCAGCAGGGCGGCGAAGGCGAACGGGATGGCGAGTTGTTCGGGCAGACCCGCGGCCCAACCGGTCAGCATTGCGCCGGCAAGGGTGAAAGCGAGGACAGCTGGCACGCGAGGTGCCGCCCGCCAGCGCAGCCACAGAGCGCAAAGCGCACTGCCCGCGGCGAATTCGGTCAGGCAGCGAACGATGCCGAAATGCACGATATTGTGCCCCAGCGTCGGCAGATGCGCGGTCGCCGCCGCCAAGACGAGCAGGAACGCCGCCGTCGCCGCTACGACCAGCCACGTCGGCAAAGTGCGCCAGTCGACCGCGCGGACCAGCAGCGGGAACAGCAGATAGGCGGCAAGCTCGCAACTGATCGACCAGGCCGGATCGTTCCAGGTCAAGGCGTAGGTGAAGCCCCAATTCTGCAGCAGGAAAATGTGCAGCGGCAGTTCGCGGAAAGGGAATTCCGTCGGATCGTGGCGTCCCGCGAGGGCCAGCGCCAGTGCGAGCATGACTGCCCCGGCCAGCACGAAAAGATGCAGCGGCCAGATCCGTGCAACGCGCTTGTGAAGGAACACCGGAACCGCGCGCAAACCCTCGCTGCGGAGGCGGTCGCCCCAGCTCAGCCAGATCACGAACCCGGACAGCAGGAAGAAGAAGTCGACCGCTAGATAACCCTTGGCGAAGACATGCAGCCAGAAGGACGGCAGGCCGTCGATCGTCAGGCGGATGTGGTAGAGCACGACCATCCACGCGGCCACGCCGCGCACACTGGTCAGCGCGCGGAGCTCGGGCCGGGTCATGCCAGCACGGGGTTGGGCGGCGTGTCGGCTGCCGGCTTGGCCCGCTTTATCGGGCGGAAGCTCTCTTCGGCGCGGCGGCGCTTGAGATAGGTGTCGAGCCCGATCTGCGCGCCGATCAGCATGAAGATGAACGGCTGAAACGCGATCGCGACGAAGCAGGCGCCGAGCATGTAGAGCAGCTGGCCGGACTGAAGGGCGCCGGCGAGCGGCGCGACCCAGGCATAGTCCGGGCCGGTTTTCTTGTAGCGCTGGCGGATCACCTCCATCCGGATCAGCCCGCTTAGGCTGATGAACAGCCACATTATGAGGCCGGGCCAGCCCTGTTCGCCCAGCATCTCGAAATAGGCGGAGTGATAGGCGCGCGCCCGGTCGACGGTCAGCGTGGTGTCGAGCTTGGCGTTATCAGCAGTCCCGTCAGCCTTCACGATGTCATAGCGGATCTGGTTCTGGCGGTACATTTCGAAGCCGCCGCCCAGCGGGTGCTGCTTGACGTATTCCCAGGTCCATTTCCAGACCGCGACGCGCGTCGCGGCGGACTCGTCCTGCTGATACGACTTGATCGTGCTCATGCGGTCGGTGAACGACTTGGGCAGGAACGGCACCGCGACCAGCGCAAGCGTGGCGACCACGCCGAGATAGAGGAACTTGCGCTTCGAATCGCGCAGCATCAGCACGCCGAGCAGGCCGATGCAGAGCAGTCCCGTGCGCGTCGATGTACCGATCGGCATCAACAGGCAGGCGAACACCAAAGCGTAGCAGAACAGCTTCCGCTTCCAGTCGTTGGGAAAGATCGTCCCGTATTTCTCCAGCCACAATATCGCCGGGATGATCGCGATCGCGACGGTAGAGATGGTCGACCCCTCGTACAGCCCGGAATTGTTCTCCACCATCAGGTTGAGCGATCCATAGCCGCCGCCGCCCGCCAGCGTCTTGATCCCGCCGACGATGATGATCGACGCCGCCGACAGGATCATGAAGGTCAGCAACGCCTCGATCCTCAGCCGCGTGCGCAGGGTCAGCGGCAGGAAGGCGGCGAAGGCCAGGCACTTCCAGACCCAATCCCATTTATCCAGCGCCTCGACCGGAAAATCGGCACGCATCGTGGTGATTGCGCACCAGGCGAGAAGCAGCACGATCACGACCTGGCGCGGCGCGACCCGGCTGTCCTTCTTGTCGTCGATCAGCGCCCAGGAACCGACCGCCAGCGCCACCGCGATCAGCGAGATCGGCACCGAATTGAGCAGCAGATAGGTCAGCCGCTGCGGCGAGACGATGTCGATATAGCAATAGCTCAGGATGAACAGGAACGGCCGGCGGAACGCCAGCGCGAAGAACATCCCCAGGAATCCGACAAAGGCGAGATCGTGGATCATCGCCGATTGATCTTGCTCGGCGGCTCGGGCCGCTCGTCGTCGAGATCGCGACGGCGCAGCAGGAGGAAGATGGCGAGCATCATCAGGCCATGCGTGATCGCGATCGCGAAATTGTCGATCATGCTACCGTCTTCCAGCCCATCCGAAGCGCACGCCCTGCGACAAGCTCAGGGCGAACGGGTGTAGGATTGGTCCTACCGCCGCCGGGTTGACGCGCCGTTAAACAGTCGCGTGGCATGGAAAATGATCATGCGCATCCTCCACGTCCTCGACCACGGCCTGCCGCTGCAGAGCGGCTATACCTTTCGCACCCGCGCCATCCTGAAGGCGCAGATCGCGCGCGGCTGGGACGTCGCGGCGGTCACGGGGCCACGCCATGGCGAAACCAAGGTCGCTGCCGAGACGGTGGACCGGCTCGATTTCTATCGCACCGATCCGCCCGCGCCGGCACGGAGCCCGATCCGCGAATGGCGCGAAATCGCCGCGCTCGCCGACCGCGTGACGGAGGTCGCCCAGACGTTCCACCCCGACGTGATCCATGCCCATTCGCCGGTGCTCGATGCGATGGCGGCTTTGCGGGCGGGCAAAAGGCTCGGCGTGCCGGTGCTATACGAAATCCGCGCCTTCTGGGAGGACGCGGCGGTCGGCAACGGAACGGGTAGCGGGGGGTCGCTACGCTATCGCGCGACGCGCAGGCTAGAGACGCGGGCGGTGCGCCAGGCTGACGCCGTCGCGGTGATCTGCGAAGGATTGAAAGGCGATTTGATCGACCGCGGCATCGACCCGGCCAAGATCATGGTATCGCCTAACGGCGTCGACCTGACCCTGTTCGGCGAACCGCTGCCGCGCGACGCGGCGCTTGCGGCGGAACTAGGCCTGGCGGCGGATGACGACGTGGTCGGCTTCATCGGCAGCTTCTACGATTATGAGGGGCTCGATGATCTGATCGCAGCGATGCCGGCGCTGGTGGCGAAGCGCCCGGCGGCAAAGCTGTTGCTGGTCGGCGGCGGACCGATGGAACAGGCGTTGCGCGCGCAGGCCGCGGCCTCGCCGGTCTCCGGCGCGATCCGCTTCGTCGGCCGCGTTTCCCATACCGACGTGGAGCGCTATTATAGCCTGGTGGATGTACTCGCTTATCCGCGCAAGAAGATGCGGCTGACCGACCTGGTCACGCCGCTCAAGCCGCTCGAGGCGATGGCGCAGCGTCGCCTGGTCGCGGCGTCCGACGTTGGCGGGCACCGCGAACTGATTCGCGATGGCGATACCGGCACCTTGTTCGCGCCCGACAGCCCGGTGGCGATTGCCGATGCACTGGCCGGATTGTTGGCCGATCGCAGCGGCTGGGAGGCGCGGCGCGCCAGGGCCCGGACTTTTGTGGAGCGCGATCGTAACTGGTCGTCAAACATTTCGCGTTACGCCCCCGTTTACCAAAATATTATCGAAGCTCGGAAAACGGACCTCAAATGGACGCCACCCGCGGTCGCCAGCGCCTGAATTTCCCCTCGCCATTCGCCGCGATTCTGGGTGAAAGCGGGGCGATGCGGTTCGCCGTGCCGCTGGCGCCGGCCATCGCAATGGTGCTGGCCGCGCTCGGCGCCCTGATGTTCCTACTGATGCCGGCAGCGGTGCTCGAGGATCTGGTGATCGATAGCGGTATCGCCTCGCTGATCACCGCTGCGGAACCGCCGCTCGGCGTCACCGCTCATTTCGCCATTGCCTTCATCGTCGCGCTCGTCGTCGGCGGCGTCAGCTGGTTTGGACTGTTTCTGTTGATCGGGACGCGATCGGTCGCGATCGGTCGCGATGCTCGCGAAGATGGTGTTCCGGTTTTGCGCCGCGCCGATGCGCATCCCGATGCGCCGCCGCGCCGACCGGTCTTCGCCAATCGCGACCTCGGCACGCCGTTCCTAGAGGTGACCGCCGACACGCCGCCGCCAATGTCGGCGGCCGACGCCATGGCCTATGTGCCTCCGGCGGTCGAAGAGCGTCCGATTCCGGCCGACCTCGATACTCCGCTCGCCACCTATCGCGGGCCGCTCGATCCGCCGCTGCCCGCCTTCAATCCTCTTCCTATCGGCCGTAGCGAAGCGCCCGCCCCCGAAGCGCCCGCTCCCGAACCGACGCCGATTCGCGGGCCGATGCCTGTTGCTGCACCCGAGCCCGCGGTCGAGCCACGCCCGATCCGTATCGTTGCGGAAGAACCGCCGGCCGTTCCGCCCGCCGACCATCCGGCGCCGCGCTTCGCTTCGCACGAGCGGATCGAGACGTTCGAACTGACGCCGATGGTGCGCTCGTCCGAGACGTCGGCGCCGTTGCCGCCGGCGACGATCCACGATCTGCTCGATCGCCTCGAGCGCGGTGTGGCCAAGCGCAAGGAAGTCGCCGCGCCCGAGCCCGCGGCGCCCGAAGCGGAGGTTCCCGCCGCGGGTTCGCTCGAAGAAACGCTCGGCGTGCTGCGCCAGCTCGCGTCTCGGGTCGGCTGAATTATCGACGCCTTCGCGGAAGCGTGATGCGGGCGCGAGGCGCTAGCTCTCTTCGACGAGCAGGAATTCGACAACCGCTATCCCGCTGCTCCGTTCGACCAAATCGGCACTCGCCACGAAATAGCCGCGCACGTCGAAAGCCGCTTCGGGGAGGCCCGTCAGCCACGTTTCGAACGCCTCGTCCTCCGCGGCCTTGATCTCGATCGTCAGGCGGACGCCGCTGAACAGCGACGAGGACCAATCCCGGCTGCGCACCAACGACACCGCAGCGCCGGATACGTTTTCTGTAGCCGAATCGGTCACTGCCTTGATCAGGTCGCGCTCGACCCGACTCATTGCGCGGCATCCTGCGCAGCGATGAAATCGACGATACGGCTGGCAAGGCGGCGCCCCGGCTCGCGGCCGTTGCGCAGGTCGCCGACCAGACGCGGATCGTTGCAGGCCAGACGGCCGAACCGCGTCGGCGGCATGTTCGACCGCCGCAAAAACTTCTCCACCTCGCGTCCGATATGCATTTGTCTGGCCTCTATTTTCTGCTGCCGAGTCGATAGAAGTTCATGATCTGTTCCAAATTCCAACTTGTCTAGGAAATTTCCTACGACTATGGTGACAATCATGGTTGATGTGCGATCGACGCTGGCGGGATTGGCTGACGAGGCGGGCACCAGCCTGGCCTGGCTGTCGCGCGCGCTCGGCCGCAACGATGCCTATCTACAGCAGTTCGTGAAGCGCGGAACGCCGCGTCGGCTGGATGAGGAGGACCGCCGCTGGCTCGCCGCCTATTTCAACGTCGACGAGCGCGCCTTGGGCGGAACCGCCAGCGGCGACGCGACCATGGTGGCGGTGCGGCGGATTGACGCGGAGGCGCATGCCGGGGCAGGCGGCCTGGTCGAGGATGACCGTAACGGGGGAGAGGAACGGATCGATCCGCGGGTGGCGGCGCGGCTGGGCGTGTCACCGGCTACGCTGACGATGATCACCGCGCATGGCGATTCGATGGAGCCGCTGATCCATGACGGCGATGCTCTGTTCGTCGACATGGCCGATCGCCGTTTGTCCTCGCGCCCAGGCATTTTCGTGCTGCGGCTGGACGGTGCGTTGCTGGTGAAACGCGTCGCCCGGATCGGGCTTGAGGTCCAGGTGACCAGCGACAATCCCGACACGCCGGCCATTGCGCCGGTCCGCGCCGATCGCGTGGCCGTCATCGGCCGCGTCGTGCGGCTGGCGCGGTCGTTACGTTAGATGGGGAGTCCGTAAACGACCGGTATCGGCACGAGGGTTGAACGGCCATAACTGGTGGAAAGCTGGCGTCAGCCGCAAGCTATTCGGAGAATGGCAATGGCATACCATGCTCGTCGAGCGTTCGTTTGTAGTGGTCGAGCAATCCGCGAAGAGCATTCCTGATCTCGTTCACTTCGGCAAAGCCCGGCGCACCGCGACCCACCTCGCGGCACGCCTCATCTGCGATGCGACAGAGGCCGGCGAGCGTATCTCCCTGAATAAGCAGGCCGGGAAAGCGACGACCCGGATGGCGCATTACGGCGGCATTTGTCTGATCCGAAAAAATCTCGACCTGTTCGCTTCGCATGCGCCCTCCTTTAGCAGATAGAGCACTGGTGTCTCACGTTCGCAATTGGGTCGCTTGCCGAGAGGGCGCTTTGTGAGTCTACGACCCAGCCGAAAATCAATTACCTACGCCGGTCGATCAGGAAGACGATGGTCGCGGCGATCGCGCCGCCGGCACCGCCGATCAGCACGCCCAATGTCGTCTGCCCATAAAGCACGCCGGCGACGGCCCCGCCGATCACCCCGAGTGCGAGCAGGCATCCGCCGGCGGCGGGGGCGGTCGATTGCGGCGGATTCGGTCTCATGCGCGCTGCCTGCCATGTTCCAGGATCGGACGCCAGTGTCCCGGCATGGGATGCGTGGGGCAGGTTGCACCATCATGGTGCACAGCGATTTACCACCGCGTCGCGCCGGTTTCCGTCGATTATCGGGTGGTGGCATGCGCCTTGTAAGCTTGGGGCGCTGGCCAGTTCGGAGTATCGCATGCACGTCTATCTCGCTGATCGTTCGTCGGTCGACGCCGCGCAGGAACTGATGGCGACGTTCGGGGACGATGCCGGGTTCGAGGCGGCGGCGCGCGCGGACAAGAGCCGCGATCTCGGCAATCACGTCAACTTCTGCCGCTGGCGCCAGATCGAGCGGCTGATCGTGCTGATGTCGCAAGGCCGCGCAGTGGGTACCGTCCACTAATCCATATCAGAGCGTTTCTGCGGGAGATTGTTTCGGGTTCGTTTGTTTCTGCTCTCAGGAAACCAGCAAACGAGGCCGAATGACCACGCCCCAATATCTGTCGCTCGCCCTTCTCGTTGCGATGATGGCGATGTTCGTCTGGGGCCGTTTCCGCTACGATGTTACCGCGATGCTGGCGCTGCTCGGAGGCCTCGCGCTCGGCATCGTCAAACCGAAAGAGGCGTTCACCGGCTTTTCCGACGACATCGTCATCATCGTCGGCTCGGCACTGGTGATCTCGGCGGCGGTGCAGCGATCGGGTATGGTGGAGCGCGCGCTGAGCCTAATTGCCGGTCGCGTCACCCGGATTCGCACCCAATTGTTCGTGCTGACCGCCTCGGTCGGCGTCACGTCGGCGCTGGTCAAGAATGTTGGCGCGCTGGCGATGCTGATGCCCGCGGCGTTCCAGATGGCGAAGAAGAACAAGGCGTCGCCGTCGGTCTTCCTGATGCCGATGTCGTTCGCCTCGCTGCTCGGCGGGCTGATGACGTTGGTCGGCACCTCGCCCAACATCATCGTCAGCCGGGTGCGGCAGGATATGGTCGGCCAGCCGTTTCGCATGTTCGACTATTTCCCGACCGGCTTCGGCTTGCTGGTGATCGGTCTCATCTTCCTTCGCTTCGGCTATCGTTTGCTGCCGCGCGACCGGCGTGGTGTACCGACCATGGGCGAAGCGCTCGACATCAAGGACTACGTCACCGAAGTCACGATCGGCGAGGGTTCGCCGGCGATCGACGAAACGGTCGACCAGTTCACCGACCGGCATGACGGCGACGTCACCGTCACCAGCGTGATGCGGGCCGGCATGCGCAGCGAGCCGCGGCCGTGGATGACCCTACGCCAAGGAGACACGCTGATTCTGGGCGGCGAGCCCGACGTGCTCGAACGCGTCATCGCCACCAACAAATTCGCGCTGGCGGGCTCAGACCGCGATGTGCCCGAGGATCGCAAGGACGACGAGATCGGCGTGATCGAGGCAGTGATCTCGACCAACTCGCCGTTGATTGGCCGCACCGCGAGCCGGATGCAGTTGCAGCGGCGGCTCGGCATCAACCTGATCGCGGTGTCGCGCGGAGGCGAGCGGCTGACGCATCGCTTGGGCGGGACGGTGTTGCGGGCCGGCGACGTGATCGTGCTTCAGGGACCGTTGAGCTTGCTGCCCGAGCGGTTGCCGGAACTGGGCGCGTTGCCGCTCGCCGAACGGGCGTTGCGGCTCGGTAATTCGGGCAGGGGCCTGCTGCCGGTGATCATCCTGGCCGTGGCGATGATCGCTACCGCGACAGGCTATGTCCCGGTGGCGGTGGCCTTCTTCGCCGCGGCGGCGCTGATCCTGGCGATCGGGGCGCTGCCGCTGGCGGAGGCCTATGACAGCGTCGAGTGGCCGATCCTGGTCATGCTCGGCGCGCTGATCCCGGTCAGCGACACGCTGCGCACCACCGGGGCGTCGCAGATCCTGGCGACATGGCTGGCGCACGTCGCCGCCAGCCTGCCGCCTTGGGGCGCGGTCGCGCTGATCCTGGTCGCGGCGATGGCGGTGACGCCGTTTCTCAACAACGCCGCGACGGTGCTGGTGATGGCGCCGATCGCCGCGGTGTTCGCTCACGATCTCGGCTATCGGCCGGAAGCGTTCCTGATCGCCACCGCGATGGGCGCGGGGTGCGATTTCCTCACCCCGATCGGGCACCAGTGCAACACGTTGGTGTTCGGACCCGGCGGCTACAAGTTCGGCGATTATGCCCGGCTGGGCGCGCCGTTGTCGCTGCTCGTCGTGCTGGTCGGCACGCCGCTGATCCTGATGGTCTGGCCGCTGCATTGAGTGGGAGAAAGCCCCTCCCTGCAAGGGAGGGGTTAGGGGGTGGGTGCGCGCGTCCGCGCGCTCAAAAAGACTCATTTACGGTTTCGCAAAATAGCGTCGGACGAGGCATCGAGCCTCGTCCGACGCTACACCCACCCCTTAATCCCCTCCCTTGCAGGGAGGGGAAATTTTAGGAGGTTCGTCCTATTTCTCAGGCAGGTTCGCCGACGATCGTCTTCAATTCCATGAAGTCGGCGATGCCGTATTTGCCGCCCTCGCGGCCATTGCCCGATTGCTTGTAGCCCCCGAACGGCGTGCCGCCGCCGCCTGACCACGCGTTGATCGTGACAAGGCCCGCGCGCAGTTTCGGCGCGACCTTGGCCGCCTCGGCGGGGTCGCCGGAAATGGTCGCCGATAGGCCGTAAACGGTGTCGTTGGCCATCTCGATCGGGTCGTCCGCATCGGTGTACTTCGTGATCGTCGCGACCGGACCGAACGTCTCTTCGCGATAGATGCGCATGTCCGGCGTGACGTCGGCGAGCAGGGTCGGCTTGACGAAGAAGCCGGCGTTGCGGCCGTCGGGACGGCCGGTACCGCCCGTAACCAGCGTCGCGCCCTCGTCGATCGCCGACTGGATCAGCCCCTGGATCTTCTCATATTGCGCCTTGTTGACCACCGGGCCGATGTGCGCGCCCATCACGGACGCCGCGTCGACCTTGGTCGCTTCCATGATTCCCTTCACCACGTTGGTGGCGTCGGCGACCTGGCTGTCATGGACCAGCAAACGGGTCGGCGCGATGCAGCTCTGGCCGCTGTTCGCCAGCACGCCCGCGATGGTCGGCGGCAGTACTTCCGGCAGATTGGCGCCCTTCAGTACCAGGTTCGGGGCCTTGCCGCCCAGTTCCTGATGGACGCGCTTGACCGTGGGGGCGGCCGCTTGCGCCACCGCGATGCCCGCGCGGGTCGATCCGGTGAAGCTCACCATGTCGACGTCCTTGTGGCTCGACAGCGCCGCACCGACCCCCGGGCCATTGCCGTTGACCAGATTGAATACGCCCGCCGGCACGCCGGCCTTGTCGAGGATTTCTGCCAGGATGATCGCGTTGCCCGGCGCCTCTTCCGAAGGCTTGAGCACCATCGTGTCGCCGGCGGCGAGCGCGGGGGCGACCTTGGCGCAGATCTGGTTGAGCGGCCAGTTCCATGGCGTGATCATCGCCACTACGCCGATCGGCTCGTGGACGACGCGGTTCTTGCCGACGCGCTCCTCGAACTCGAACTCCTTGAGCGCGGCGAGCGTGCCCATGAAATAGCCGAGCCCGGCTGGCGCCTGCGCCATTTGTGCGAAGCCGATCGGTGCGCCCATCTCCTCGCTGGTCGCCGCGGCAAGATCGGGAATACGCGCCTTATATTCCTCGATGATCCGCTCGAGCAGCGCGACCCGCTCGTCGACCGAAGTCTGGGAATAGGTCTTGAACGCCTTCTTCGCGGCAGCGACCGCCTTGTCGACATCGGCCTGCGAGCCCAGCATGATCTCGCTGACCGGCTGTTCCGTCGACGGATCGATCACCTCGTGGCGGGTGCCGCCCTCGCTATCGACCCACTGGCCGTCGATATAATGCTTCAGGTAGCTCTTCATCCTCGCCTCCGCGCTTTTCAAATATCGGGTATGGTGGCCGCTTAAATGGCGCGCCGCAAGGTAGGTTGCAACCCGAAACGAGACTCCCCAGTTGAAGCCTCGTCGCAACGGGAGAACGGGATATGGCACGCGTCGCACAAATCGAGCAGCATGGCGGCCCAGAGGTGATCCAATGGGTCGATGTCGACCTGCCCGATCCCGCCGCCGGCGAGGTGCGAATCCGTTCGACGGCGGTCGGCCTCAACTTCATCGAAATCTATCAGCGCACCGGTCTCTACCCGCTCAAGCTGCCGAGCGGCCTGGGTACCGA
This sequence comes from Sphingomonas sp., assembly GCF_024508665.1. GTDB lineage: Bacteria > Pseudomonadota > Alphaproteobacteria > Sphingomonadales > Sphingomonadaceae > Sphingomonas. The sequence goes on along the minus strand of NZ_JANINP010000003.1, from coordinate 280,448 downwards.
GAGCGTCGGCGTCGTCGAAGCGCTGGGTGAGGGCGTGACCGATTTTGCGGTCGGCGACCGGGTCGGGACGACCGGCCCGACGATCGGCAGTTACGCCACGCATCGTAACCTGCCGGCCGAATCTCTGGTCAAACTGCCCGACAGCGTGGATGATCGCACCGCGGCGGCGATCCTGCTCAAGGGCGGGACGACCGAATTCCTGATCGAGCGCTGTGCCAAAGTGCAGCCCGGTTGGACCGTGCTGGTCCATGCCGCGGCGGGCGGCGTCGGTCATCTGGCGGTCGGCTGGCTCAAGGCAATCGGTGCGACCGTGATCGGCACCGTCGGGTCGCCCGACAAGGCCGAACGCGCGCGGCGCGCCGGCGCCGACCATGTCATCCAGTATCGCGAGCACGACATTGCCGAGCGCGTGCGCGAGATAACGCAGGGCCGCGGCGTGGACGTCTCGCTCGACGGCGTCGGCGCCGCGACATGGGACGCCTCGCTCAAATCCGTCAAAAGGCGCGGGCTCATCGTCAGCTACGGCAACGCCAGCGGCCCGGTGACCGGCGTCGCGCTCGGTCAACTCAGCACCAGCGGCTCGCTGTTCGTCACGCGGCCGACGATGTTTCACTATTACGCGACGAAAGAAGAGCGCGAGGCCGGTTTTGCCCGCGTCTTCGAGATGCTGGCCAAGGGTGCGATCAGCCCGGAGATCGGCCAGACCTTCGCGCTGGAGGATGCCGCCGAAGCGCATCGCCAGCTGGAGGCCGGCAAGACCGAAGGTGCATCGGTGCTACTGCCCTGAGCGTCACTGGTCGGGCTGCGGCGGTCCGCTTTCGCTTTTATCGCCCTTTCCCGGCTTGAGTGTGAAGTCGATCCGGATTTTCACCCAGGCCCCGACCAGTACCTTGCCCCCGCGGCGCGGCGGGCGAACGAGGAACTGCCACGCCGCCTCGCGCATCGCGCGTGCGAGACCCGAGCCGGCCGGCGATTCGCCCAGCGAGCGGCAATTCTCGACATGGAATTTGGGCACCGTCTGGCAGGCGATCAACGCCCAGCTATTGGGTGGCGCGCCCTTCGACAGATAGCCGTTGAGCTCGGCGTTGCTCGGCTCGCGATACCATTCGGCATTGTACAGCGGCTGGCCGCCCGGCCCTTCGCCTGGACCGTAAGCCAGCTTGCTGTCGGCTCCCGCCTCCGCGCCATCGTCGTTGCTGGCGCTCGATTTCAACTTGCTGATGTCGCTGGCACCGAGCTGGATCGGCAGCACGCCGGGGAGCGTCGAGGGCGGGGTCGGAACCTTGGGCGGCGTAATAACGGGCGGCATCGGCGGTATCGGCGTGGTCTTGCCGGACGCCTGCTTGGCCGCGGCATGCGCCTTGGCGCGATGCTCGGGCGCGGTCGCCGCTTCCTTCTCCGATGGCGCGAAGCTGAAACTCGTCGCGCGCCGCGGTTCGGGTTTGGAGCCCGGAATGAAGTGCGGGCCGAAGAGCACCAGTACCAGGATCAACAGCGCTTCGACGACGAGCGCGAGCACGAACGAGACGGTGCGGCGGCGGTCGGGCAAAGCGAAGGGCAGGGACAGCCGCATTGGCGAGCCGCCTAGGAGCGCAAATCTTCCGCGGCAACGGCTGATCGCTCGGTTCGTCGCATTCCCAGGTGCAGATCGGGTAATGGGAACCAGCTTTGGGTGCTCACTGACAGGTGAAATACAGGCGCCCCCCGCCAGCGATCGGATTTTCTACGATTTTCCCGCTTGCAGTTGCGCTACAAATGTAGCACGCTACAAATGTAGCCAAGAGGTGAGTCATGCTTCCGCAATTACCGCCACGCGAACGTCAGATCGTCGATCTGCTCTATCAAGGCGGCGCACGCACCGTGTCCGACATCTGTGCTGCGCTGCCGGATCCCCTGACCGGTTCGGCGGTTCGCGCCATGCTCAAACGGCTCGAGGACAAGGGTTTCGTCTGTCGCGAAGACAGCGACCGCGGCTATGTCTATTCGCCGACCGTCCCCGACAATCAGGCGCGCCGAACCGCGCTTAGCCAGATCGTGCGGACCTTCTTCAAGGGATCGCCTGTCAGCGCGGCCAGCGCCCTGGTTGGCATGGCGGAAGAACTCGACACGAAAGAGCTCGACGAGCTCGAAGCGGCGATCGCGCGCGCTCGCAAGGCACGGGAGGGCGGGAAATGACGATGATCCTGCTACTCCTGGCGCTCAAGTCGTTGCTCGTGGCCGCGGTAACGCTCGGCTTGCTGCGGCTAACCCGAACGCGATCGGCGGCTGAACGCTCGACCATCGCGCATCTCGGACTGTTCGCGCTCGTCGCCTTGCCGCTCGCCAGCCTCGCGCTGCCAGCGCTGGATGTGCCGCTGCCCGCGCCGATCGCTCGGATGGCAACGGTCGATCGCGTCGAACGATCTGCAACGCCGTTGCCCGCAAGCGACGAGGTGGCGCCGACAGCCACTGTCGCATCGCCGGCAGAGACCGCCGAGCCCGTTTGGGCTGGCGCGTTGTCCGGCGCGGCGCGATACGCCTTCCTCCTTCCCACGCTCGTCCTGCTGGCGCTGACGCTCGCCGCCTTGCTGCGCCTGATCGGGTTGCGCGCCCGCGCCGACGTACTGGTCGACCCCGACTGGCTGAGCGCGCTGGCCCGCGCGCAACGGCGCATGGGCTTCAAGAACGGCACCGCCTTGCTCTGGAGCGACGAGCTCGGTTCGCCGGTCAGCTGGGGCCTGATGCGCCCGGTCATCCTGCTCAACAACGCTGCGGTGGCCGCGCCGGAACAGGCCGAGGCGATCATCGCGCATGAACTCGCCCATGTCGTCCATCTCGATTGGGCGAAGCTGATCCTGGCCCGGGTCGCCACCGCGACCTTCTGGTTCAACCCCCTGGCCTGGGTGTTGGCGCGCGAGGCGCACCAGTTGCGCGAGGAGTCTGCCGACGACGCGGTGCTCGCGGCGAACATTGCCGGCCCAGATTATGCCGAGTTGCTGATCGGCGTCGCGCGCCATCAATGCCGCGGTGCCTTGCTCGGCGCGCACGGCGTCGCGCCGTCGAAGAGCTCGCTCGGTCGCCGCGTCCGCCGCGTGCTCGATCAGAGCCCGGCACGCGGCCCTTCCGGACGGTCGTGGGTCGCCGGCTTCGCGACCGGCATGGCCAGCATGGCGGTGCCGCTGGCGGCGGTGACGTTCGTGCCCAGCCATAATGCGCTCGCCACCATCCAAGCACCGCAGGCCGGACTGCATTCGGCCGCGGACGCATCGACGGGCGGTTTGTCGACTATGACCGGCGGTACGGCGTCGCGGCCGACGGTTGCTGCGGCTGTTCCGAATGCCGCGGGCGCAAGCTTTGCGCCGACATCCTCGACGATCGCGGCGGGACAGGATCAGTCTGCCGGAACCTTGGACCGCTCGGACGATGGCGATGAGGGCGACGTTCAGCGCGCGCTGGGCATCAGCGGCGAATATCGCCGCGGCATGGCCGAGGCCGGTTTTCCCAATCTGTCGAACGACCAACTGGCGGAAGCGCGCGCCGGCGGCGTATCTCCGCAATATGCACGCGACATGCGCGCGACCGGCATGTCGCTCAGCCTCGACGACCTGGTCGAGGCGCGCAACATGGGCCTGAGCGCCGCCTATATCGCGGCGATGCGCGGGTTCGGGATCAAGGGCGATCTGGGCGACTACCAGGGTATGCGCTCGGTCGGCGTCACCGCCAACTTCGTTCGCAAGCTGAGAGCGCGGGGCAACAAGACCACCGATCCGGATGAGTTGACGTCGCTGAGAGCAGTGAACGGCAATCCGGACTCTGATCCCGATCCCTGAGCTCTAGCGGCCAGCACCTACTACCAGCAGAGAATTCGTAACGCCCCCTGAGGGGTGACCGATACCGCGCGCCGACTTCCTACGCTCTCGCCCGCAACCCCGCGGCGCGGACCGACGGCGCGCGTCCCCGACACATGAAGGAGTAGATCATGTCCGTCCACCTGCAGCGCACCGCTGGCCTACTAGCGCTGGCGACCGGCCTGTGCGCCCCGACCGCCGCCTTGGCCGGCCAGGACGCGCCGGCCGCGTCGGCGGGAGCCGATACCGCCGCCAAGGATGCCAACGTTTTCACCCCTGACTTCTTCGCCCGGTTTGCACCACAGACCGCCTATGACATGCTGTCGCAGGTCCCCGGCTTCACGATCCGCGCCGCCGACGATACGCGCGGCCTGGGCCAGGCGTCAGAGAACGTGCTGATCAACGGCCAGCGCGTGACCGACAAATCGGGCGGCGCGGCGGCGCAATTGAAGCGGATATCGGCCAGCGAGGTTCTGCGTATCGAGATCAGGGAAGCCGCCTCGTTCGGCATCGCCGGCTTGACCGGCCAGGTCGCCAATGTGGTCCTCAACACCAATCGCAAGGGCAGCGGCAATTTCAGCTGGAGTCCGCAGGTCCGCGCGCACTATGCCGAGCCGCGCTGGTTCGCGGGGTCGATCAGCTATAACGGTTCGGCCGGCGGCCTGGACTATACGCTGTCACTGGAGAACAAGCCCTCTCGCGGCGCGCTCGGCGGCAACGACTATCGCATCCTGTCGCCGACCGGCGCGCTGCTCGAGCACCGCGACCAGGTAAATTGGTCGAGCAACGACGACGCCAAGCTGTCCGCGATCCTGAAATATACCGCCAAGGACGGGATCCTGGCCAACCTCACCTTGAGCTACGATCCCTATTGGCAGCGCGGCGCCAACGATCAGCGCCGCATCCGAACCGACGGCAATGACGCCATGTGGATCAGCCTCAATCACACCTGGGGCTATCGCTACGACGTGAACGGCGACCTATCGCTGCCGCTGGGCGGGGGGCGGCTCAAGATCATCGGCCTGCGGCATTTCGAGCACGCTCCCGCCTTCACCGATCAACGCATCGATTATGACAGCGGCGCGCCGAGTGAGGGCCTGCGCTACGGCCAGGACGCTAGAATCGGCGAGACGATCGGCCGGGTCGAATATCATTGGAAAGGCGGGCCGAACGACTGGACGATTTCGTTAGAGCGCGCCGACAATCGCTACGAACAACTCAGCACGCTGGCAAACCTTCAACCCGATGGCAGCTATGTCTCCATTCCCTATCCGCAAGGCAGCGGCATCGTCGCCGAAACGCGCTATGAAGGGCTGGCCACGCTGAGCCGCTCGCTATCGCCCAAGCTCGATCTGCAGGTTGCCGGGGGCGCCGAATATTCCGAGCTGGGCGAACGCGGTACCGGCGAAAAGCCGCGGCGTTTCTTCCGCCCAAAGGGCAGCCTGTTGCTGGCGTGGCGGCCGGCACGCGGCTGGGACGCCAGCCTCAAGCTCGAACGCAGGGTCGGCCAGATCAGCTTTTCGGATTTCCTTGCCAACCAGGACGTCACCAACGATCGCGGCAACGACGCCAACCCCAATCTCGTCCCGCCGCAAAGCTGGGAAGCGACCGCGGAAATCGCGCGCAACTTCGGCCGCTGGGGCAAGACGCGGCTGAAATTCTACCATTATCGGATCGAGGACATTGTCGACCATATTCCGGTCGGGATCGACGGCGATGCGGTCGGCAACCTACCTCGGGCGACCCGCACCGGGATCGAGAGCATCAGCACGATCCAGTTCGATCCGATCGGCTGGAAGGGCGCGAAGCTCGACGCCGATATCGGTATCGAACGTGCCCGCGTCCGCGACCCGCTGAGTGGATCGCCGCGCGTGATCAGCAACACGCATGATCGCTGGGCGCAGCTGACCTTGCGACACGACGTGCCCGGTACGCAATTCGCCTGGGGCGGTGAGCTGTCGTTCGACCATTACAGCCCGGTCTATTATCTCGACGAGGTCAACCAGCAATGGGAAGGCCCCTATGTCAGCGCCTTTGTCGAAGTGAAGAACGTGCGCGGGATGAAGGTCAATTTCCAGGTCTTCAACCTCAATGACGGCCATGTCCGCTATTGGCGCGACGTCTATTCCGGCCGGCGCAACGCCGCGCCGCTCGCGTTTTTGGAGCGCCAGCATCAGCGGGTCGGGCCGATCTTCACGTTGACGATCAGCGGGACGTTTTGAGATTGGCCGTGGATCGATCTCGATCATAAAAAAAGGGCGCCGGGATTGCCCCTGGCGCCCTTCTTTCCTGGTCCCGCCGCGGCAAAGCCGCGTCGTCGGTCCTCGCGGTGCGAGGCCGACCGACAGCGCGTATGCGAGCTGCGCTCGCACCAGCGCGGTCGTGGCCGCGCTTTACGCGCTGTAGTACATATCGAACTCGACCGGGCTCGGGGTCATCTCGAACCGCGCGACGTCGGCGCGCTTGATCTCGATATAGGCCTCGATCTGGTCCTTCGAGAACACGTCGCCCTTGAGCAGGAAGTCCATATCGGCTTCCAGGCTGTCGAGCGCTTCGCGCAGCGATCCGCATACGGTCGGCACTTCGGCGAGTTCGGCCGGCGGCAGATCGTACAGGTTCTTGTCCATCGCATCGCCCGGGTGGAGCTTGTTCTGGATGCCGTCGAGGCCGGCCATGAACAAAGCCGCATAAGCGAGGTACGGATTGGCCATCGCGTCGGGGAAACGAACTTCGACGCGCTTGGCCTTGGCGCCCGTGCCGTACGGGATGCGGCACGACGCCGAGCGGTTGCGCGACGAATAGGCCAGCAGCACCGGCGCTTCATAGCCCGGCACCAGCCGCTTGTAGCTGTTGGTGGTCGGGTTGGTGAAGGCGTTCAGCGCCTTGGCATGCTTGATGATGCCGCCGATGAAATAGAGGCACATGTCGCTCAGGCCTGCATAGCCGTTGCCAGCGAACAGCGGCTCCTTGCCGTTCCAGATCGACAAGTGCGTGTGCATGCCCGAACCGTTATCTTCCTTGATCGGCTTGGGCATGAAGGTCGCCGACTTGCCATAGGCATTGGCGACCTGATGCACGACGTACTTGTAGATCTGCATGCGGTCGGCGGTCTGGGTCAGCGTGCCGAAGGTGAGGCCCAATTCGTGCTGCGACGCCGCCACTTCGTGGTGATGCTTGTCGCACGGCAGGCCCATTTCCAGCATGGTCGAGACCATCTCGCCGCGGATATCGACCGCGGAATCGACCGGCGCGACGGGGAAGTAGCCGCCCTTGGCGCGCGGACGGTGGCCGAGATTGCCGCCTTCATATTCGCGGCCGGTATTGGTCGGCAGCTCGATATCGTCGATCTTGTAGTAAGACGTCGAATAACTCGTTTCGAACTGCACGTTGTCGAACATGAAGAACTCGGCCTCGGGGCCGACATAGACGGTGTCGCCGATGCCCGTGGTCTTGAGATAGGCCTCGGCGCGCTTGGCGGTCGAGCGCGGGTCGCGAGCATAAAGCTCGCCGGTCGACGGTTCGACGATGTCGCAGACCAGGATCAGCATCGGCGTCGCCGAGAACGGATCGACATAGATGGCGTCGAGATCCGGCTTCAGGATCATGTCCGACTCGTTGATCGCCTTCCAGCCTTCGATCGACGATCCGTCGAACATGAAGCCGTCGGTCAACTCGTCCTCGCCGACCACCGACGACACCATGGTCAAATGCTGCCACTTGCCCTTCGGGTCGGTGAAGCGGAGGTCGACCCATTCGATCTCCTCGTCCTTGATCTTCTTCAGAACGTCACTGGCTGTCGTCGCCATAACCCCAGACCCTTTCTCTTTCGGTCGTAAATCCGGCGAACCGGAGAATCATGTTGCTCGTGTGTGCGCCCTGCTGTCACATTATGTTGCAGTGCGTCAAATGCCATAGTTGCTCAAGTTGGGCGTCGGCTGTGTTTCCTCGGATTGCCGTCCTAGATTGCTGCTTCGTCGCGCTCGCCGGTGCGGATGCGCAACACGGTCTCCACGGGTATCACGAAGATCTTGCCGTCGCCGATGCGGCCGGTTTGCGCGGCTTGCGCGATCGCCTCGACGACGCGTTCGGCCAGCGCGTCCTCGACCACCACTTCAAGCTTCACCTTGGGCAGGAAGTCGACGACATATTCGGCGCCGCGATAGAGTTCGGTATGGCCCTTCTGGCGACCAAAGCCCTTGGCCTCGGTCACCGTGATGCCGCTGACGCCGACTTCGTGCAACGCCTCCTTCACTTCGTCCAGCTTGAACGGCTTGATGATCGCCTCGATCTTCTTCACGCGGAATTGCCCCCGGTTCTCGCCCTATGGGTTGTTTGCACGCCAGCCTTACATGAAGTGTGCCAGAACTCGCGCGCGAAGGGCATGGGCCGTGCGGAGCCGATATCGACTCTAGCAAATGCCTCGAAATTAGGCAGCCCCGTTTCGACTGCCCGTTGGCGCGGCACGGCGGCCGCGTACCGAGGCCAGCCGATTGGCGAACGGCCTGGCCTCGAGCGCGGCATTGGCACGATTGATCACCTCGACCAGTACGCCCCCGGTTTCGGTATCGAGGGTTGCGGTGGCGGTGTGCGCTGCACGCCAATGATCCTCGAGGCGGGGAAGCAGGGCGGTGCCGGTTGGGGTCAGCGCGACGATCCGCTGGCGTCCATCCTCCTCGCCGCGTGTCACCGCGACCAGACCGGCGGCAACCATTTGCGACACGGTCTGGCTGGCCGCCGAATGCGAGACGCCGAGCCGATCGGCGAGTGCGCGGATACCTTGCGGCCCGTCCGCGACCAGCGCCCGCACGATCGGCGTGTAGCGTGGGCGGAAATCGAGGCCGTCGTCGCGATATGCCTGTTCCAGCGCGCCGTCGAGATGCTCGATCAGACGGCGAAGCGCGGTGCCGAAACTGGCGGCGGTGTGCGTGGTCATGGGTAATTCCCTAGCCGCTTTACACTCCTGCAGCAAAATGTATAAGCGCTTACGCTTACAAATGTAGTCAAAGGAGTTGGTGGTGGATCGGCGCATATTCCTGGGACTGTCGGCGGCCGCGATCGCCATGATTGGCGGCGGCAGCGCGATTGCCCTGGATGGACCGGCCGCGCCAGGCGGCGATCCCGCCTTGACGCTCGCCGACCTCCTCGAGACGGGATATGTCATACCCGAGATCGGCAAGCGCTACGCCGCGATGCTGCGGCAGAAAGCGGCGGCCGGTGCGTACAAGGACATCGCCGATCCGGCCGAGCTCGGCCAGCGGCTGACCGCCGATTTGCTGGCGCTGTCGCCCGATCGCCATCTGCGCGTCATGCCTGCGGCGATGCTCGGTTCCAACGATCGCCCGCAGCCGCGACCGGTGGACGGAGCCAAGCCGCTACCTTCCGCGCCACCGTCGCGCGCGCCATCGGCGCCGCGGCCGCCCCGCCGCGCGCCGTTGGAGGATGCCGGCTGGATCGCCAATCAGGTCGCCTATATCCGCTTCACCGAATTTCCCGACGATCCCGACATTGCCGCGGCGAGCGACCGCTTCATGCGAGAGCATGCCTCGGCCAAGGCAGTGATCGTGGACTGCCTCTACAATGGCGGCGGCGGTGTCGCGCCGATGAACGCGATGCTGCCCTATATCTTCGCCAAGCCGACGGTGCTGGTGCAGATGGAGATGGTCGAGTCGATCGCCAAGGCGCGGGGCAACCCCTTCGCCGAGGATGCTTTCATGCGCCCGGCGAGCGGCGCGGCGCCCGGGATCGTCCGCACCGAACATTATGTCGTGCCCAGGACCGACGAGACGCGGCTGTTCGGCGCCAAGGTCTTTTACCTTGTCTCTGGACGCACGGCGTCGGCCGCCGAGCACCTCGCGCTCGCCTTCAAACATACCGGTCGCGCGACGTTGATCGGCGAGACGACCGCGGGCGCCAATCATTTCGGCGGGTTCGAGCCGATCGGCGGAGGGCTGGTAGTGTTCTTGCCGGTCGGCCGGACGATCGATCCGGCGACCGGCAAGGATTGGGAAGGGGCGGGGATCGCCCCCGACGTTGCGGTCGCACCGACGCTGGCGCTGCAAGAGGCGCTCAGGCGGGCCGGAGCGATGGCTTAGCCGCGAACGAAGCGGGCGATGTCGGCGACGAGCCGCTCGCCGCGCGTCAGCGGCAGGCCGTGCGATGCGCCTTCGTACACGAGCAACTCGCTGCCCGGGATCATCGCATGCGCCAGCTCGGCGCTCCGCTCCAGCGGGCAACTTTGATCGGCGCTGCCATGGACGATCAAGGTCGGGCAAGTGAACGCCGCCATGTCGGCGCGGACATCGGCATTGATGTTGGTGCGGCTATGCTCGATCGCCGCGTGCAACGTCGTACGAAGCACAAGTCCGGTACCCCAGGCGACCAGATGCGGGGACACCGGTTCGGGCGCGAAGAACGGTTCGGCCATCGCCGCGACGAAGGCGGGACGGTCGGCCATCATTGCGGTCACCTGAGCGGCGAGCGGCTCGGTGCGGCTGGCCGGATCGGGAAACAGACCGGGCGCGGTACCGGCGACCAGAATCGCCCCGGCCACCCGGGCGGCGCCGTGCCGGGACAGATAGCGCGCAACCTGGCAGGCGGCCATCGAATGGGCGACCAGGGTCACGCGATCGAGCCCGAGCCGCTCCATCACGGTGGCGAGATCATGGGCCAGGCCGTCGAGATCGTACCCGGCTGCGGCCGGCGAGGATCGTCCGCATCCGCGCTGGTCATAAGCCACGCAGCGGTGCCCCTGCCTAACCAGGTCGGCGGTCTGGCGCTCCCAGAACTCGGTGTTCATCGCCCAGCCGTGGACGAACACCAGGGTCGGGCCGTCGCCCATATCCTCATAGTAAAGCTGCTCGCCATCGGGGGTCGGGATCAGGCCGCGGCTCGGGCGGAGCGTCTGGCGGGAAGCAGGATCGGCGATCGCGTACATGACTGTTCTCCTTGGGGTCTGTGGCCCCATGATGCGGATCGGAGCAGCCGAACCAATTACCTGCCAGGTAATGGCGCGTCGTCGCCGGGCGGCTAGGATGGCCGGCGAAAGGATGGCTCAATGGTGCGGATGTCGAGTGAGGTGGGAGCGATGCTGCGCGACTGGCGAGCGCGCCGGCGGGTGAGCCAGCTCGACCTAGCGCTCGATGCCGATGTATCGCCGCGTCATCTGAGCTTCGTCGAGACGGGCCGGGCGCGGCCGAGCCGCGATCTGCTGCTACGCCTGTCCGAACAGCTCGACGTGCCGCGGCGGGAGCAGAATGCCTTGCTGTTGGCGGCGGGCTTCGCGCCGGCCTTCCCGGAACGCGATCTCGCAGATCCGGAGCTCGACGTGGTGCGGGCGGCGCTCGACACGATGCTGACCGCGCACGAGCCTTTCCCGGCACTGATCGTCGACCGTCACCTGACGATGATTTCGGCCAATCGTGCGCTGGCGCCGTTGATCGAAGGCGTCGATCCCGCCTTGCTCGAGCCGCCGGTCAACGTGTTGCGGCTGACGCTCCATCCCGACGGCGTGTCGCGGAGCATTGTCAATCTCGCAGAGTGGCGCGGCTTCCTGCTGCGGCAGCTCGACCGCGAGATCGCCCAGACCGGTGACGGCACGTTGATCGCGCTGCGCGAGGAAATGGAGCTTTATCCCAAGGGGCCGGCATCGGATGTCCGGCCCCGGGACTTCGCCGGCGTCGCGGTGCCGTTTCGCTTGCAGCGCGGCGACCGGGTCCTGTCTTTCTACAGCGCACGCACCGTGTTCGGATCGCCGATCGACCTGACGCTCGACGACCTCGCGCTGGAGACGTTCCTGCCAGCCGACGCGCAGACCGCGCAGACGATGCGGGTACTGTGTCCGCCGGCATAAGCTCCCCTCCCTGCAAGGGAGGGGATAGGGGGTGGGTGCGCGCGTCTGCGCGCTCAAAAGACTCATTGGTCGATCGCTAAAACAGCGCCGGACGAGGCATCGAGCCCCGCCCGACGCTAAACCCACCCCTTAATCCCCTCCTTGCAAGCAGGGAGGGGAGACTCGAAAGTCCGTCCTAGGGCTTTCCCGCTGTCCCCTCCGGCAAATTCTTCTTCGCCCAGTTCGCCTCGTCGATCACATAGAGCCGGATCAATTGCGCCTGTTCCGGGCTCAGCACCTTGGCGAAGCTGACCATGCCGTTCTGCGCCAGCGCGCCATCGATCAGGATCGACTTCCACGTATCCGCATCGGCCAGTACGGCCGAGCGCTGCAGGTCGGGGAGGACGCCGCCGCCGCCGGCGCTCGCGCCGTGGCAGACCTGGCAATAACGGCCGAACAATTGCTGGCCCTGGGCGATCTGCTCGGGCCGCGCGGTGGAGGGCGGCGGATTGAACGGGCCGGCAGGCAACGCCACGCGCGTCGGCAATTGCGCCGTCCCGCCTAGCTTGAACACCAGCAGGCGCGGCAGATTGGGCACGTTCTTCGCCGCACCGATCGCATAGCCGATCGACAGGGGCAGCGCGCCGCCCCGCCCGGTCAGCACCGCGACATATTGCTGACCCTTGACGGTGAAGGTGACCGATCCGGCCATGATGCCGGATTGCGTCGGATAGGCCCAGAGCTGCTTGCCGGTGTCGGCGGCATAGGCGCGGAACTCGCCAAGCGCGGTGCCCTGAAACACCAGATTGCCCGCGGTCGTCATCGTGCCGCCGTTCCACGGGGTCGGATAATCGACTCGCCAGCGCTCCTTGTTGGCGACCGGGTCCCAGGCGACGAGCGCGCCGGTCGCGCCGGCAGTGATCGCGCCGATCGTCTTGGCGTCGCGTGGATACATTCCCGCCGCCATGTTGGTGCCGACGTTGAAGCCGATCGGCTCGCGCGCACCAGTCGCGGTGTCGGGCGGAATATAGGCAAGCCCGACCTGTTCCTGCGCGGGGATGTAGGCGAGCCCGGCCTTGGGGTTGAAGCTCATCGGCTGCCAATTGTGCGCGGCGAGCGCCGACGGCACCGCAAGGAATGGCTTGCCCGTCTTGTAGAAGCGCGCGTCGGGATTTTCGTTGGGCCGCCCGGTCTTGAGGTCGTAGCTGTCGGCCCAATTGACCGATTTGATGAACTTGCCGGCGTTGATCAGCTTGCCATTGGTACGGTCGACGACGAAAAAGAAGCCGTTTTTCGGCGCCTGCATCAACACCTTGCGTTTCTGACCGCCCATGGTCAGGTCGGCGAGGACGATCGGCTGGGTCGCGGTGAAATCCCAGCTTTCGGCCGGCGTCTCCTGATAATGCCACAGATATTCGCCGGTATCGGGCTTGAGCGCGACGATCGACGACAGGAACAGATTGTCGCCTTGGCCCTCGGACCGCAGGCCATGGTTCCACGGGCTGCCATTGCCGACGCCGAGATAGAGCTGATCGAGTTCGGGATCGTAGATGATCGAATCCCACACCGTGCCACCGCCACCCGATTGCTTCCACTGGCCGTTTGCCGACCAGGTCGCGTTGGCCGCCTTGGACAGCACGGCGTCGGACGCCTCGCCGTCGGCGGCGAGCGTCGGATTGGGCACCGTGTAGAAGCGCCAGCGCTTGGCCCCGGTATCGGCGTCATAGGCGGTGACATAACCGCGCACGCCGAATTCGGCGCCGCCATTGCCAATGATCACCATGCCCTTCACCACGCGCGGAACGCCGGTGATCGTGTAGGGTTTGGAATTGTCGGTGGTCTGGACAGTCCAGAGCGGCTTGCCGGTCGGCGCGTCGATCGCGATCAGCCGGCCGTCGAGCGTGCCGAGATAGAGCTTGCCCTTCCACGCCGCGACGCCGCGATTGACGACGTCGCAGCAGGCCTGGACGCCCTTCGTCTTGTCGACGCCGGGATCATAGTCCCACAATTTCTTGCCGGTCAGGGCGTCATAGGCGAACAGCTTCGACCAGGGTCCGGTGACGTAGATCGTTCCGTCGATCACCACCGGAGTCGATTCCTGTCCGCGCGCATCGGGCATATCGGCATACCAGGCGAGACCGAGCGACCCGACATTTCCGGCGTTGATCTGGGTGAGCGGACTGTAGCGCTGTTCGTTATAGTTGAACCCGGTCATCGACCAATCGGCGCCGGTGCCGCCGCTGTTCAGATACGCCGAATCTATCTTGGCCACCCCGATCGCACCTGGCGGTGCAGGCGAATTATCGCTCGACGATCCGCACCCGGCCAGCACGGCCATTCCAATCAACGCTATCCAACCGCGCATGTCGCTATCCCCACCGCCATACTCTTTCTTCGAAGAGTCGGTACGCTCGATAGCGCGACTAGAGGGCGCGTGATAGAGTGTGCTTAACCAATATCGGAATAGGGGAGTCCGATGGCCAATCCTCTCGACCATTTGCGCGACGATCTCGAAGCGCCCGTCGCGATCCGCAAGTTCGGCAGCGGTTGGTATTCGGGTTTCTTCGCGCTGGTGCTGGCGATCGCCGGCTTCGGCCTCGTGGTCGCCTTGCGTTGGCCGGGCTGGTTCGCGACGCCCGAGCTGCAGTCGGTCGAGCAGACCTTATGGTTCCGTCCCGTCGTTCACGCCGTGCTGATCTCCAGCTATGCACTGGCATTGCTCAGCCTGATGCTGCGAACGAAAAAGGCGATCGGCTTCACCGCGCTGGCGATCGGCATCGCCGCGGCCTTGCTCGGCGGCGCCAACGTCTCCGCTCGCGAGACGCATGATTGGGGCATTTTCTTCGGGGTCGATTTCTTCGTCGTCAATCTGATCGCGGCGGGGCTGATGTTCGCGCCGATCGAGCGGTTCTGGCCGCACAATCGCGACCAGCGCCTGTTCCGCAGCGAATGGCGCGAGGACCTGTTCTATTACCTGATCAGCTCCATGCTGGTTCAGATCTTCACCTATCTCGCCTTGGCGCCGTCAAGCATCATCAACGCTAACACCGTGTCGCTCGCCGGTATTCGCGCGGCGATCGGCGGGCAGCCCTGGATCTTGCAGTTCGTCGAGGCGATGCTGCTGACCGACTTCGTCCAATATTGGTTTCACCGCGCCTTTCACCGCGTGCCGTTCCTGTGGGGATTCCACGCGGTCCACCATTCGGCCAAAGCGATGGACTGGCTGGCCGGCGCGCGGATGCATTTCATCGAGATCATCCTGCTGCGTAGCGTGACCTCGTTGCCGCTGCTGACCTTCGGGTTCGAGCCGTCGGTGATGCAGGCCTATGTCGCGTTGGTGTATATCTATTCGGGGCTGGTCCACGCCAATCTGAAGGGCGATTTCGATCGCTTCGGGCATGTGATGGTGACGCCGCGCTTCCACCATTGGCACCATGGGATCGAGAAGGAGGCGATCGACGTGAACTTCGCGATCCACTTCCCGCTCTGGGACAAATTGTTCGGGACGTTTCATCTCCCGGCGGGCCGCTGGCCGCAAGGCTACGGCATCCCGGAGAAAATGCCGAACGGTTATCTGAAGCAACTCGCTTACCCGTTCGTCCGCAGCCAGAAAGCGATCGATGCGGCGAAGGCGGAGTAGAGACTATGGCGCACCGCATTTATGCGGCGAGCGTCGCGAGCGTGTACGTCCACTATGTTGCCAAGGCGGAGCGCAAGGGCCGAACGCGGGCCGAGGTCGACGAAATCGTCTGCTGGTTGACGGGCTACACCCGCACACAATTGGCCGAAGAGCTGGGGAACGGAACGAGCTTCGAGGATTTCTTCGCCCGTGCGCCCGTCCTCAATCCGGCGCGATGCGCGATCACCGGCACGATCTGCGGCGTGCGCATCGAGGAGATCGACGAGCCGCTGATGCGCGAGATCCGCTATCTGGACAAACTGGTCGACGAACTCGCCAAGGGGCGGCCGATGGAAAAGATCTTGCGGCAGTAACCCCGGCAGCGTGCCTCAATACGGCGGTCGGTCGTATCCCTTGGGGCTGGCGGTGAAGATCTCGCAGCCGTCCTCGGTGATGCCGATCGAATGCTCGAACTGCGCCGACAGCGAGCGGTCGCGCGTCACCGCGGTCCAGCCGTCGTCGAGCAATTTCACGTCGGGCTTGCCAATGTTGATCATCGGCTCGATCGTGAAGATCATGCCTGGCTTGAGCTCGGGTCCGGTGCCGGGACGGCCGACATGGACGACCTCGGGCGCATCGTGGAACAGCTTGCCGACGCCGTGGCCGCAGAAGTCGCGCACAACGCCAAAGCGATGCCGCTCGGCATGCGTCTGGATGGCATGGGCGACGTCGCCCATCGTGTTGCCGGGCTTGGCCTGCTCGATCCCGAGCATCAGGCATTCATAGGTCACGTCGACCAGCCGCTTCGCCTTGATCGGCACATTGTCGCCGACCAGAAACATCCGGCTGGTGTCGCCATGCCACCCATCGAGCAGCGGCGTCACGTCGATATTGACGATGTCGCCGTCCTTGAGCTGCCGGTCCGACGGGATGCCGTGGCACACGACATGATTGATCGAGATGCAGCTCGAATGCGTGTAGCCGCGATAGCCGAGCGTCGCGGGCGCAGCGCCCCCGGCGACCATGAACTCGCGGGCCAGATCGTCGAGCTCGGCGGTGGTCACGCCCGGCACGACGTGCGGCACCAACATGTCGAGCGTTTCGGCGGCGAGGCGCCCGGCGCGGTGCATGCCCTCGAACGCGTCGCGGCCGTAAAGCTTGATCGCGCCGTTGCGCGCGAGGTTCATGTCGCTGGTGACAGTCACATATTCGGTCATGCCGGACGATATAACGATGACGCGCCGATTTTGCGAGGCTATCGCTGATCGCATGACCGGCCAAGCCAATGAGAGGATCTGGACCGCGGCGCTCGTCGTGATCGGCGACGAAATCCTGTCGGGCCGTACCCAGGACAAGAATGTCGCGCAGATCGCCGCCTGGCTCAACGTCCAGGGCATCCGCCTGGCGGAGGTGCGCGTGGTGGGCGACGTCACCGCGGCGATCGTCGAGGCGGTCAACCAACTGCGCGCGCGCAACGATTATCTGTTCACCACCGGCGGGATCGGACCGACGCATGACGACATCACCGTCGACGCGATCGCCGAGGCATTGGGCGTGGGCGTCACCTATCATCCCAAGGCACTCGCCACGCTGGAGCGCTATTACGAGAGCCGTGGCGGCCTGACCGAGGCGCGCAAGCGGATGGCGCGCGTGCCGGAAGGCGCGGAGCTGATCGAGAATCGCGTCTCGGGCGCTCCCGGCATCAGCATCGGCAATGTCTTCATCATGGCCGGCGTGCCGCACATCACCGCGGGGATGCTCGACGCGCTGACCGGCACGCTCGAAGGCGGTCGTCCGGTGATCAGCCGCACGATCGGCTGCTGGGTGGCCGAAAGCGAGGTGGCCGATATCCTGCGCGACGCGGAAAGGGCGCATGAAGGCGTCGCGATCGGCAGCTATCCGTTCTTTCGCGAAGGGCGGGTGGGCGCAAACTTCGTCGTGCGCAGCCCCGATCCGGCCTTGGTCGACGCGACCATCGTCGACCTGACGGCAAAACTGGAGGCGGCGGGCCGAGAGGTCGTCGCGGACGGCATCTGACCGCGGCCTCTGCTCCGAAATACAGCGTTATCGAACGCGAGCGGCGCTTCCTCGTCGATCGGGAGACGATGCCGGAGCTCGATCCCACGACGGCGCGGCTGATCGAGGATCGCTATGTGCCCGGCACCGCCTTGCGGTTGCGCCGCGTGACCGCGCCCGACGGATCGGTGGTGTATAAGCTGGGCAAGAAATATCCCGGTGCGGGCCTGTCGTCGCGGCCGATGACCAATATCTATCTCGACGCGGCCGAATATGGCGTGCTGGCGGGGCTGCCGGTAGCCTTGCTGGTCAAGCGACGGCGCGACGTCGGCGGCGGGTTCGTGATCGACGTATTCGAGGGCGCGTTGGCCGGGCTGATGCTCGGGGAAGTATCGGCGGATGACGATGCCGAATTGGCCGCGATCGTCGCGCCGCCCTGGTGCGGTGTCGAAGTCACCGAGGACCTTGCTTATGCCGGCGGGACGCTAGCGATAGAGGGGTGGCACGCGACGGCGGTCCCAGGCGTTGTCACGAGAGCAGAAGGAGACGAGCGATGAAGGTCGGAGCAATAATGCTGATGCCCGCAATCCTGCTTGCCGGTTGTAGTGGCGGCGGGACCGGCGGCAATGCCGCCGCGCCGGCCGCTCCGGCAACGCCCGATCCGGTCGAAGTCAAGTTCCGCGCGCTCAATCCGGTGCAACAGCGCGTCGCGCTGTTCCGCGCGATCTACGACGCCGATTATACCTGCAAGAAGATCGTTTCGATCGTCGAAAAGCCGCGTAACGAGGGCAAGCCGGTCTGGCTGGTGACCTGCGACGACCAGGGCGAATATACGATCACCTTGGTCCCCGGCGGAACCTTCGCGGTGAGCGGCGTTCCGCAACCCAAGGGCGGTTTCCGGCATGCGGGCCCGACCGCTGCGCCGCAATAGGATCGTACACGAGAGCGACAGAACTGGCCACGTCGCCGCGCGCGGGCGCCCAAGAGCGCGGCGCTCATAGGCCGAGCGATCTCACGGCGGCGCGGACCTCGGGGACGAGTTCCGTCTCGAACCAGGGGTTCTTCGTCAGCCATGGCCTATTGCGCGGCGAGGGATGCGGCAGCGGCAAATATCCTTGCGGCAGATAGTCGCGCCATGATCGGATGGTGTCGCCCATCGTCGCCTTGCGCCGCCCGCCGAGATAGCGGCCCTGGGCATGATGGCCGATCAGCAGCGTCAGGCCGACCCGGGGAAGCTCCGCGAACAACCGGTCGTGCCATAGCGGCGCGCATTCGGGACGCGGCGGGTTGTCGCCCGACGGCGCCTTGCCGGGATAGCAGAAGCCCATCGGCATGATCGCGACCTTGGCGGGGTCGTAGAATTCCCCGGCGGTGATGCCGAGCCAGTCGCGTAGCCGGACGCCCGACGGGTCGTTCCACGGAATGCCGGTCTCGTGCACCTTGCGTCCCGGCGCATGGCCGATGATGCATAGCCGCGCCGTGCGGCCGGCCTGGACGACGGGGCGCGGGCCATGGGACAGGGCGTCGGTGCAGCGCGTGCAGGCGCGGATGTCACGCAGCAAGCGGTCGAGCGTTTCGTCCGACGATAAAGACAGGTCAGTGATTGGTGTAGGCATGTTCGGGCGGATAGGTGATGCCGGTGCCGTGCACCTCGGCGAACGGCGTCAGTTCATGCGCACGATATTTGGCGTCGGAGAAGATCTCGACCACCGGCACGCCGCGTGTCACCAGCCCGTCCGCGACCAGCGACCGGTGGCAACGCCACGGCACCGCCTCGGCGCACATGATCGCGACGCACTGCGCGCGGCCCATCGCGATCAGCCGCTCGACGGCATCGCGAAAGGCATCGGTCTGCATGTAATCGGCGTAGCTCCGAAAGCTCTTGTTGCGCCAACCGGCGTTGGGCGAGTCCTTGTGCGCAGGGCGTAGCCCGCCCAGGTCCGGCATCGGGACATAGTCGATACCCGCTTCGGGCAGGCTCACCGCCAGCGCGGTCGCTTCGAATTGCGGGTTGTGGCGCGATCGCGGCACCGTGCGGATATCGGCCAGCCGCTCGATGCCATAAGCCCGCAGCAGGTCGACGAAGCGGTCGATAGGCAGCGTCGAATGGCCGACCGTGAAGATCGTCCCGATTGGCCACTGCCTGTCCTGTAGCGTGTCTTCTCTCATGCCGGCTAACCCCGAACATGGGGCCGCGATGCTGTATTGAGAAGGTGGAGCGGGTAACGGGAATCGAACCCGTGCTAGAAGCTTGGGAAGCTACTGTGATACCATTTCACCATACCCGCTCAGGGTAGCCGAGCGCGGATACAGAGAGTCGTCTGGCGGTGCAAGCGGGATCGACGGGCCGGCGACGAGGACGGGAGAGGATCCGCAATCACCTGATCGCGCGGACAATTATCCCGCAATTTCCGGAAAATCCGGATTTGCGGGATAAAATGGCGATCAGCCTAGCGCCTCGACCTGTTCGGCGAGTTCCAGCCAGCGTTCCTCGGCGGCGTCTTTTTCGGCGCGCGCGGTCTCGATTGCCTTGGTCAGCGCGGCGAACTTCGCCGGATCGCTGACATAGAGCGCGGGGTCGGCCAGCGCCGCTTCGTCGCGCGCGATCGCCGCCTCTATCTCCTCGATCCGCTTGGGCAGCAGGTCGTAGTCGCGCTGATCCTTGTAACTCAGCTTCGCTGCTTTGGGCTTCTCGACGGCCGGCGTCGCGGCAGATTTCGCCGCCGGCTTCTTGGCCTCGGCCCGCGGTTTCCGCTTCGCTTCCCAATCGGCATAGCCGCCCGCGACGACATCGACGCTGCCCGATCCGTCCAGTCCCAGGGTCAGCGTCACCGTGCGGTCGAGAAAGTCGCGGTCGTGGCTGACGATCAGCACCGTGCCGTCATAATCCGCGATCACTTCCTGAAGCAGGTCGAGCGTCTCGAGATCGAGGTCGTTGGTCGGCTCGTCGAGCACCAGCAGGTTCGATCGCCGCGCGAACTCCCGCGCCAGCAACAGCCGCGAGCGCTCGCCGCCGGACAGGGTCGCGATCCGCGCCTCGACCATATTGGGGTCGAACAGGAAGTCCTTGAGATAGCCGTGGATATGCTTCTTGGTGCCGAGCACGTCGATCCAGTCGCCGCCATCGGCCAGCACGTCGCGCACGCGCTTGTCGGGCGCCATCAGCTTGCGCTGCTGGTCGATCACCACGCCGTCGAGCGTCTTGGCCAGCTTCACCTCGCCGCTATCGGGCTGAAGCTCGCCGGTCAGCAGCCGCAACAGGGTCGTCTTGCCCGCGCCATTGGGCCCGACGATGCCGATCCGGTCGCCACGTGTGATGCGCAGATTGAGGTCGCGGATGATGACGCGGCCCGCGAACCCCTTGGTCGCGTGCTTGGCGTCGATCACCACCTTGGTCTTGACGTCGTCGCTGCCGGTTACCAGCGCGGCCGCGCCTTGCGGCCCCAGCATTGCGGCGCGTTCGGCGCGCATCTCCTTGAGCTTCGCCAGCCGCCCCATGTTGCGGCGGCGGCGCCCGGTGACGCCGCGCTGCAGCCAATGTTCCTCCAGCTTCAGCTTGGCGTCGAGCTTCTCGGCCGCGCGCTGTTCCTCGGCATAGACCTGCTCGGTCCATGCCTCGAACCCGCCATAGCCGATCTCGCTGCGGCGGATCGTCCCGCGGTCGAGCCACAAGGTTTGGCGCGTAAGCCGGGTGAGGAAGGTGCGGTCGTGGCTGATCACGACGAACGCGCCGGTGAAGCGCGTCAGCCATTGTTCGAGCCATTCGATCGCCGCGATGTCGAGATGGTTGGTCGGCTCGTCGAGCAACAGCACGTCGGGATCCTGCGCCAGCGCGCGGACGATCGCCGCGCGGCGCCGCTCGCCGCCCGAGGCCGACGCCGCCTCGCGCGACAGGTCGATGCCCAGCTGATCAGCGATCGCATCCGCCTCGTGCCGCGCGGGCGCGTCGGCCCCGGCCATCACGAAATCGGCGAGCGTCGCGAACCCGTCGACCTTCGGGTCCTGTTCGAGCAGGATGACCTTCGTCCCCGGCACGATCGTGCGGCGGCCCTCGTCCGAATCGATCGCGCCGGCGATCAGCTTGAGCAGGGTCGTCTTGCCCGCGCCGTTCCGCCCGATCAGTGCGAGCCGATCGCGCTCGCCGATATGCAGATCGAGATGCCGGAACAGCCAACCGGCGCCCTGAACGAGGCCGAGGTCTTCATAGGATAGGATGGGGGCAGCCATGAGGGCGGCTACTTAGGGGGAGCGTGGGGGGCGGGCAATGGGGGGGCAGACGGCTTGTGAGCGGTGGCCGACAGTCCGCTTCCATATGTAGCGCCGCGGGAAGCGGATATTCGCGATCTAGGTCGCTGAGACGCGAATTGGGCCGATAGACGTTATCGGCCAAGGGTTTTGAGCTGCCCGGGTCCGACCACCGGTTATTCCTTGGAAAGCGCGCCGGCTTTGTGAGCCGCTCGTTTGCCTTGATTGGTCTCAACGATGAATTGCGGATTGCCCTTGGACGCGGCTGCTTTGTGTCCCTTTATCCTCGCAGTCTGAGTAATCTTCTTGATGACCTTGCCGTGCGCCTCGCCGCCGTGGCTTTTCCAGCTTACTTTGTCGCCGCGCTTGGGTGGTGAGTTCGCCATAGACCTGCTCCAATCGTTCGCTGGAAAGCGATCGAGAGCTCGCGGCGTTCCGCCAACTGCCGTGAAAGTTGGCGCGGTTTTGCATATCAAGGGCGCATAGCCGACCGCCCGCTTCGCCACACGCGATCGCAAACTGCGTCCGAACCTGTCGCCCCAACCTTGTCCCCCGCTGACAAACGCATTCACAGGGTGTTCAAGCCCGCTCCACTATGCAACCAGCCATGTCGATGTCCGCGTTGCTTGCCCTGGCCCTCATTCCGACCGCGATTCCCGCGGCCGACGCTTCGTATCTGCAGCGCGACCAGCAGCGTGCCTGGGAAGCGCGGCGCGAGGGGCGCGTCCTCCCGCTCCCCGAAATCGAGCGCCGGGTGGTGCCGTCGATGCGCGGCGCGCAATATCTGGGGCCGGAGCTCGATCCGGACAGCGGCATTTACACGCTCAAGTTCCTGCGCAATGGAACCGTCATCTGGGTGAAGGTCGACGGCCGTTCGGGCCAGATTATCGGCCGCACCGGCTAATTGGAGCTCCCGTGAAGGGGCTCGCGCGAAGGGGAACACAATGCGCGTTCTGATCGTCGAGGACGAACCCAATCTCCGCCAGCAACTGCAGAATACGCTCGAAGGGGCGGGCTACGCGGTCGACACGGCAGGCGACGGCGAGGAAGGCCTGTTTCTCGGAGAAACCGAGAATTACGACGCGATCGTGCTCGATCTCGGCCTGCCGGAAATCGATGGGCTGACCGTGCTCGACCGCTGGCGCAAACAGGGCAAGACCACACCCGTGCTGGTGTTGACCGCGCGCGACAGCTGGTCGGACAAGGTGGCGGGGCTCGACGCCGGCGCCGACGATTATGTCGCCAAGCCGTTCCAGACCGAGGAATTGATTGCCCGCCTGCGCGCGCTGATCCGGCGCGCCTCGGGCAATGCCTCGTCCGAGCTGATCGCGGGCGACGTCCGGCTCGACACGCGTTCGGGCAAGGTGACGCTCGCCGGCGATCCGGTGAAGCTCACCGCGCAGGAATATAAGCTGCTGTCCTACCTGCTCCACCACAAGGGTAAGATCGTCAGCCGCACCGAGCTGATCGAACATATCTACGACCAGGATTTCGACCGCGATTCGAACACGATCGAGGTGTTCGTGACGCGCATCCGCAAGAAACTGGGGCAGGATGTCATCACCACGATCCGCGGCCTGGGCTATAGCCTGGACGATCCCGACGGCCCTCCGCGCGCCGAGTAGAGATAGCACGTGGCCGAGGGACGCGAGCTGATCGCCGCGCCGTCGGCGGACGAGCCTGAACGGGTGGAGGCGCAGCCGGTCGATCCTGCCGGCGACGTGCCGGCCGAGCGAGCCATTCCCCGCTGGCGCGTGGTCGTCCGCAGATATCGCCGGTCGGGAGAGATCGGCATATTGACGGCTCTCGGCGCGGGCTCGCTCGCGGCCGCATTGTTGCTGGGGCCGGAGCGTCTCTGGCTAGAGCGCGGTCTGCTGGCGCTCGCCGTCATCGCCTTGTTGCGGCTCGCCTGGGTGTTGTGGCGGCGCACACCGAGCACCCCCCGAGTGACCGTTACCGGATCGCTCGGCCGGCGCATGATCGTCATCGCCGCGATCTGGATCGGCCTGTTGCTCGCGGGCGGCGGCTATGCGCTCGATCGCGTGCTGACCAGCGCGGTGACCCGCAATTTCGACGACCAACTCGATTACGTCCTGACCTCCTTGTTCACCTCGGCCGAGATCGGCCCGGACGGTGAGGTGATG
Organism: Sphingomonas sp.; assembly: GCF_024508665.1. Lineage (GTDB taxonomy): Bacteria > Pseudomonadota > Alphaproteobacteria > Sphingomonadales > Sphingomonadaceae > Sphingomonas. The sequence continues at coordinate 256,769 of NZ_JANINP010000003.1, read as the reverse complement.
TTCAATCGCGAGCCGGCCGATCAACGGTTCCTCGAACCTTATTCGGGCCTCTATTGGCAGGTCACGGCGCGCGGCAACGAACCCTTCCCGTCTCGGTCGCTCTGGGACCGGCGTCTCGCTTATGGCGACAACCACACCGACCTCGAAGTCCATGTCTATGACAGCGACCAGTTCGCGGGTGAGAAGCTCCGCGTGCTCGAGCGCGACGTCAAATTGCCCGGCTCGCAAGTGCGCTGGCGGTTCCAGGTGGCGCAGAGCCGCGACGGGCTCGACGCGCAGATCAATGCATTGCGCCGCACCCTGGTCAGAAGCTTCCTGCTGCTCGCGCTTGGCCTCATCGTGCTGGCCGGGCTGCAGACTTGGTACGGCTTGCGTCCGTTGCGGCGGTTGCGCGGCGAGATCGCGCGATTACGCGGCGGACGCGCGCGCCGGATCGAGGGCGCGATGCCCGCCGAGGTCGCGCCGATGGTCGACGAACTCAACGCGCTGATCGAGCATAACGACAAACAGGCCGAGGAAGCGCGGCGGCATGCCGGCAATCTGGCGCACGCGCTCAAGACGCCACTGACGGTGATCATGAACGCCGCCACTGCCAAGGCCGACGATCTCGGCGACACCGTCGTGCGCGAAGCGCGGACGATGCGGCGCCAGGTCGACCACCATCTCGCCCGCGCCCGCGCGGTCGGACGGCGCGGCTCGGCGCACAGCCGGGCGGAAGTGTGGCCGAGCCTCGATTCGGTCGAGCGCGCGGTGTCGCGGCTCTATCCGCACGTCCGCATCGATGCCGACGGTCCGCACGATTTGCAGGTCCATGTCGAACGCCAGGACCTGGACGAAATGCTCGGCAATCTGATCGAGAACGCGGCCAAATATGGCGGCGGTAGCGTATTCGTGACGGTCAGCGCGCAAGCCGGCTTCGTCGAGATCCTGGTCGAGGATGACGGCGTCGGCATTCCCGAGGAAGAGCGCGTCCGGATCTTCGACCGCGGAGCGCGCCTCGATACCGGCAAGCCCGGCACCGGGCTGGGCCTCGCGATCGTGCGCGATGTGGCGGAGATCTACGAGGGTACGGTCAGCCTGGAGGAAAGCGAAGACCTGGGCGGCCTATTGGTGCGGCTGAGGCTGCCAGCGGCGAGCTAACTGGCGGCGCAGAGGCCGGATTGCGGGACCGCCTGTATGCAGCAGCGTCCTTTCAGCGCCGTTGCCCCCACCGTCACCCCGGCCTTGTGCCGGGGTCCACTGTGCCGCCAGCGCAGGACAAGAGGCTCAAGGACCGGGCCTTGCCTCCGGTGGATGCCGGAACGAGCCCGGCATGACGGAGTAGGTGTAGCGAGCCGCTGGCTTATGCGGGAACCGTCACCCCACGCATCGCCTCCGCCGCGATCGCCACGCTCTTCTTGCGCGCCTCGACGTCATAGATCGAACTGACGATCATCAACTCGTCGACCTTGGTCCGTTCGACGAATGCCGCGATCCCGCGCTCGACCGTCGCCGGACTGCCGACCGCCGAGCATTGCAGGACGTGGTCGAGGATCGCTGCTTGCGGCGGCGGAAGACTGTCGCGATAGCCGGCGACCGGCGGCGGCAATTGGCGCGGATTGCCGGTGCGCAAGGCGACGAACGCCTGTTGCTGCGAGCTCGCCAGAAATTCCGCTTCCTCGTCGGTATCGGCGGCGAAGACGTTGAATCCGGCCATCGCATAGGGCCGGTCGAGCTGCGCCGACGGGCGGAAATCGCGGCGGTAGATGGCGAGCGCCTGGTCGACCGCATCGGGCGCGAAATGCGAGGCGAAGGCGTAAGGCAGGCCGAGCATCGCCGCGAGCTGCGCGCCGAACGTGCTCGACCCCAATATCCATAATTCAGGCTTTGCTCCCGCGCCGGGTGTGGCGCGGATGCCAGTCTGGCCATCATCGGCGAAATAGCTCTGCAGTTCGAGCACGTCGCGCGGGAAGGCCTGGGGATCGCTTTCCAGCGTTCGGCGGATCGCGCGCGCGACGCGCTGGTCGCTGCCCGGCGCGCGGCCCAGTCCCAGGTCGACGCGGCCGGGAAACAGCGCGTCGAGCGTGCCGAACTGCTCGGCGATGACCAATGGCGCATGATTGGGGAGCATGATGCCGCCCGCACCTATGCGGATCGTGGATGTCGCGGCGCCGACATGCGCAATCACCACCGCGGTCGCCGAGCTGGCGATGCCGTCCATGCCATGGTGTTCGGCTACCCAATAGCGATGATAGCCATTGGCCTCGGCGTGATGCGCCATGTCGGCGGCATTGGCCAGCGCCTGGCGTACCGAGCCGCCTTCGACGACAGGGACCAGATCGAGCAGCGAATAGGGGATCATCGCGAGGAGATAGTGTGTCGTCGCGATTGCTCAAGGCGCGCCTTGCCGCTGCCGGGCGCGCGCCGTAGAGCGCCCGCCATGCATGCGCGGCTCGATCATGTCCGGAACTGGATCTTCGATCTCGACAATACGCTCTATCCGCACGGCGCGCGGCTGTTCGAGCAAGTCGATCGGCGCATCACCGATTATATCGCGCGCTTCTTCCAGGTCGATCGCGACGAGGCGTACAAGATCCAGAAGGGCTATTTCCACACGCGCGGCACGACCTTGTCGGGGCTGATGGCCGAACATGGCGTCGACCCGTACGAATATCTCGCCGACGTCCATGATATCGAGATGGACGTGCTCGACGAGAATGCCCCGCTCGCTGCTGCGATCGCGCGACTGCCGGGGCGCAAGATCATCTTCACCAATGCCGATGCGCTTTATGCCGGCAAGATCCTCGCGAAGCTGGGGCTGGGCGAGACGTTCGAGGCGATCCACGACGTGCACGCCGCGCAATACCGCCCCAAGCCCGCGCCGGAGGCCTATCGGCATCTGTGCGACGCATATTGTCTCGATCCCACGCAAAGCCTGTTCGCCGATGACATGGCGCGCAACCTGAAGCCGGCCAAGCAGATCGGCATGACCACCTTGTGGGTCGACAACGGGTCCGAACAAGGCGAGGAGGGCGACCGCGACTTCGTCGACTTCACCACGCGCGACATTACTCATTGGCTGCACGATATCTTGGAGGAAGCATGACCGACCTGCCCGCGACGATCGACGCCGCATGGGAAGACCGGGCGAACATCAGCACCGGCACGACAGGCGCGGTCCGCGACGCGGTCGAGGCCGCGCTGGAACTGCTCGACAGTGGCCAGGCGCGCGTTGCCGAGCCCGGTGCCGACGGCTGGACGGTCAACCAATGGCTCAAGAAAGCGGTGCTGCTGTCGTTCCGGCTCAACGACAATGTCGTGATCGACGGTGGTGCTGCGGGCGCACCGGCCTATGACAAGGTGCCATCCAAGTTCGCCGGTTGGGGCGAGAACCGCTTCCGCGACGCCGGCTTTCGCGTCGTTCCCGGCGCCGTGGTGCGGCGTGGATCGTTCATCGGCAGGAATGCGGTGCTGATGCCCAGCTTCGTCAATATCGGCGCCTATGTCGGCGAAGGCACGATGGTCGACACCTGGGCGACGGTCGGCAGCTGCGCCCAGATCGGCAAGAACGTCCATATATCCGGCGGTGCCGGGATCGGCGGCGTGCTCGAACCGCTTCAGGCCGATCCGGTGATCATCGGCGACGGCTGCTTCATCGGCGCGCGCTCCGAAGTCGCCGAGGGCGTCCGCGTTGGCGACGGCGCGGTGTTGTCGATGGGCGTCTATCTCGGCAAGTCGACCAAGGTGGTCGATCGCGCGACCGGCGAAGTGCTGATGGGCGAAGTGCCGCCTTATGCGGTGGTCGTGCCCGGCTCGATCGGCGGCGGCGATGGTAAGCCTGGCTTGTACTGCGCGGTTATCGTCAAGCGCGTCGATGAACAGACGCGGTCGAAGACCAGCATCAACGAATTGCTGAGGGACTGATGCCGGTCACGGGTCTTTTGCTGGGGTTGTTCGGCCTGCTGCCGCAGGTCGGCTCGACGCCGCAATCGGTGCCCGTTCAGTCCGCGCAGATCGTCGCGACCTTTCCGCACGACAATCGCGCCTTCACCGAAGGCCTGTTCTGGCAGGACGGCTATCTCTACGAGAGCACCGGCGAGCTCAATCGCTCGGGCATCCGCAAGGTGCGGCTCAGCGACGGCAAGGTGATGGCGCGTGTCGCGGTCGATCCGCCTTTCTATGGCGAGGGGATCGCTCCGTGGAACGGCACCATCCTGAGCCTCACCTGGAAGAACCAGATCGGCTTCCGCTGGTCGGCCAAGGATTTCAAACGGCTAGGCAGCTTCAAATATCAGGGCGAGGGCTGGGCGCTCGCCGCCGACGACAAAGGCGGACTGATCATGTCCGACGGGTCGCCGGTGCTGCGCTTCGTCGATCCCGCCAACTTCACCGTAAAGCGCCACCTCACCGTGACCGATGGCGGTCGGCCGGTAAAAATGCTCAACGAGCTCGAATATGTCGATGGCGAGATCCTGGCCAATATCTGGCTGACCGACCTGATCGCGAGGATCGACCCGCGGGACGGCCACGTCATCGGCTGGATCGACGTCAGCGAACTTCACCGCCAGTCGGGCGCGACCGAAGTGAACGACGTTCCCAACGGCATCGCCTGGGACGCCAAGAAGCGACGGCTGTTCGTCACCGGTAAGGACTGGCCGTACGTATTCGAGATCAAGGCGCCCAAGGACGCGGCGCCTCCCGCGGACGCCGCCGTCTCGACTCCGTAACGCGCCGCGCCTATCCGCGCGCTCAATCGAAGAAATAGACAAGAGGATTGCCCGAACAATGACGACTGCCAGCGACGTTCTCGACCGCGTGCTCGTGCTCGAAATGGTGCGCGTGACCGAGGCCGCGGCGATTGCCGCCTCTACGCTCGTCGGGCGCGGTGACGAAAAGGCCGCGGACGCCGCCGCCGTCGAGGCGATGCGTGCCGCGCTCAACAGCCTGTACATGGACGGCACCGTGGTGATCGGCGAGGGCGAGCGCGACGAGGCGCCGATGCTCTATATCGGCGAAAAGGTCGGATCGGCGCCGGGCAGGGGCCCCAAGATCGATATCGCGCTCGATCCGCTCGAGGGAACGACGATCACCGCCAAGGCAGGGCCGAACGCGCTCGCCGTGTTGGCGATCTCCGAAGAGGGCAATCTGCTCAACGCGCCCGACGTCTATATGGACAAGATCGCGGTCGGCCCGGGCTATCCCGAGGGCGTGATCGACCTCGACAAGTCGCCGACCGAGAATGTCGAGGCGATCGCCGCGGCCAAGGGCGTCAAGCCCAGCGACATCATCGCTTGCGTGCTCGATCGCCCGCGCCATGAGGGATTGATCGCCGAATTGCGCGGAATCGGTTGCGGCGTGATGCTGATCGGCGACGGCGACGTCGCCGGGGTGATCGCGACGACCAATCCTGAAACGACGATAGACGTTTATATGGGTTCGGGCGGCGCGCCGGAAGGTGTGCTGGCTTGTGCCGCCCTGCGTTGCGTCGGCGGGCAGTTCAAGGGCCGGCTGTTGTTCCGCAACGACGACGAGCGCAGCCGGGCACGCAAATGGGGCATCGCCGATCTCGACAAGCAATACGACCTGTCGGAGCTGGTCAAGGGCGACGCGATCTTCGCCGCGACCGGGGTCACCGACGGCTCGTTGCTCGACGGCGTCAAGCGCCGCGGCGACCGCATGACGACGAACTCGGTGGTGATGCGCGCCAGCTCCGGGACGGTCCGCTGGGTCAAGGGCGAGCACAGGATCGGGTGATCTTGTTCCCCTCCCGCTTGCGGGAGGGGTTAGGGGAGGGCGTGTTCAAAACGATGCGCTCCCCTCGACATGCCCTCCCCCGACCCCTCCCGCTCGCGGGACGGGAGAGGAAATGACCAACGCGATCCTCCTTGCCATCATGCTGGCGATCGTCGCGCTCAACATGGTCGCGGGACCGCGCGGGTATCGCTTGTTAGCAGAGGCGGGAGGTGTCGGACGCAAGACCTTCTACCGCCGAATGCTGGCTGCGCAGTTGCTGCAGTTCACCTTACCGCCGATCGTCGGCTTGATCGTGCTCGGTCGGACGGGGGCAGTGACGGAATTGCCGCACGAGCTCTGGGGCGCGTCGTTCGTGCTGCGCGGCGACGCACCCGCGATCGCGGTCGATTCGTTCCTCGCCGGATTGTTCGTCGTGGCGACGATCGCAGCGCTTCCCCTTGGGGCGTTCCTGACATGGCGGCGCCAGCGCAAGGGCAAAGGGGCGCCGGCCTATCTCGGCCACGTCTCGGCGTTGTTGCCGCGCGACCGCGCCGAAGTGCTGCTGGCCGCAGCGATCTCGCTTGCGGCCGGTATTGGCGAGGAATTGTTCTTCCGCCTGCTGCTGCCGATCCTGTTGGCTGCCTTCATCGACGCCATCGCCGCGGTGGTCCTCGCCATCCTGCTGTTCGGACTGGCCCATGCCTATCAGGGATGGAGAGGCGTTACCGTCACGACCCTGGTCGGCGCCCTCCTCACCGCGATGTACCTGATGAGCGGCAGCCTCGCGGCGGCGATGCTGTTTCATGTCGTGATCGATTTGATGTCGCTGGTCGTGCGCCCAGTGATCCGTGGTGCATGGCGCCCCCGGCCTATGACGACTGCCACCGATTGACCGCGCGCGCCGCGCCCGACAGGGTGCGCGCCAAAGGGAGACTCACATGCGCGCCAAAGGGTTGATCGCCGCCATTTTATTGCTGGGTGCGAGCGGCATCGCGCTCGCCCGACCGCAGGCTGCACCGCCGCCCGCCGCAAGCGAGGTCGCGAGCCAGTTCACCTATACCAAGGTGATGGTGCCCGTGCGCGATGGCGCCAAGCTGGAAACCGTGATCATCGCGCCGAAGAATGTGAGCGGCAAGCTGCCGATCCTATTCCAGCGCACGCCCTATGGCGTTCCCCAGGCGCTGCCGCCGGCCCTTCCGGCAAGTTGGAAGCCGCTGGTCGCCGATGGCTATATCTTCGTGTTCCAGTCGATGCGCGGCCGCTTCGGCTCGGATGGCGTCTTTACACTCTCGACCGCGGTCCATCCCAACGATCCCAAGAGGACCGACGAGGCGAGCGACGCCTATGACGCGATCGACTGGCTGGTGAAGCATGTGCCCAACAATTCGGGCAAGGTCGGGATGTGGGGCGTGTCTTATCCCGGCTTCGCGGCCGCCGTTGCGCTGGCCAGGCCGCACCCGGCATTGAAGGCAGTTAGCCCGCAGGCGGCGTGGATCGATTATTGGTTGTCGGACGACCTCCACCGCAATGGCGCGCTCCGGCTCAGCTACGCGACCGAATGGGTGTCGAGCCTGCAGGTCGACAAGACCCAGAACAAGGAACTCAGCCTGGATGGGCTAACCGACGCCTATGACTGGTATCTGCGGATGGGGCCGGTCGAGAATATCGACAAGCAGGTGTTCAAGGGCACAGTGCCGATGTTCACCGCGCTGCTCGATCACCCCAATCACGACAGCTTCTACACCGACCAGAATTGGCAGAACGCGCTGGGCAAGACGACCGTGCCGACGCTCAACGTCGCTGGCTTCTGGGATCAGGAGGATCCCTGGGGGTCGTGGCAGATCTATGCCAAGCAAAAGCAGAACGACCCGGATCATCTCGCGCAGATCGTCTCGGGCCCGTGGCGCCATGGCGGCTGGCAAGGCAAAGGCGATTTCCTCGGCTCGATTCCGCTCGGCACCGATAGCGGTACCCAATTCCAGACGCAGATTCAGGCGCCGTTCTTCGCTTATTGGCTGCACGGCAAGGGTGCGCGTCCCGACTTCACCGCTAAGATGTTCGAATCCGGCTCGAACGTTTGGAAGACCTATGAGTCCTGGCCGCCTAAGGGCGCCAAGGCGACGGAACTCTATCTCCACGACGATGGCTCGTTATCGTTCACGGCGCCGAGTGCAGGGGAAACCTGCCGCGATTATGTCAGCGACCCGGCCAACCCGGTGCCGTTTCGCAAGCGGCCGATGAGCCGGACCTATGCGACGCCGGACTGGGCCTGGTGGGAAAGCGACGACCAGCGCTTCGTCGATCATCGCCCCGACGTGTTGAGCTATGTCTCCGAGCCGCTGAAGCAGGACCTGACCGTCACCGGCAAGATCGCCGCGACTTTGATGGCCTCGACCAGCGGCACGGACAGCGATTTCGTGGTCAAATTGATCGATGTGCTGCCCAGCAACTTCGAGAATATTGAAGGCAAGCAATGGGCGGTCGGCGATTATGCCAAGACGCTTAACGGCTATCAGTGGCCGATCGCGATGGACGTCCGCCGCGGGCGCTTCCTGACGAGCGACACCAATCCGCAGCCCTTGGTGCCGGGCAAGGTTGTCGCCTGGGACGTGCCACTGCGCGATCACGACCATGTGTTCAAGGCGGGCCACCGCATCATGGTCCAGATCCAGTCGACCTGGTTCCCGGTAATCGACCGCAACCCGCAAACCTTCGTCGCCAACCCCTATCGCGCCAAGGCGAGCGATTTCGTCAAGGCGACGCAAAAGGTATGTTCGGGGTCGCGCATCACGCTGCCGGTGATGGGCTAATCCAGATCAAACCATTTCGGCTTGGTTTGACGCTTTCCTCCAATAGCCGCGCGCCGAGCCCGAATACGAAGAAGGGGAAGTAGCCAGGGGGAAATGAGATGCGGAAATGGATTCTCGCGGCGGCGGCGGTCGTTCCGGCGGTCGCGCTGGCGCAATCTGCCGTCACGGGCGGGCTGACGAATTTCGACGAGGTCCCCAAGGCGGAGCCGTTCAGCGAGACGGTGTTCGGCATCAAGATCGACGACCCCTATCGCTGGATGGAAAAGGCCGATCGCCGCGCTGAACTCGAGACCTGGGTCAACGCCTCCAGCCTCCATACGGCGACCGAGCTCGCTGCGCTCCCGGGTCGCGAAGGCCTGTTCACGGAAATGGAAGCGCTGAGCCGGTCGGGCGATCGCTTCTTCAGCGTGCAGGAAGCCGGCGGCAAGTTGTTCTTCGAAAAGCTGGCGCCCGACCAGCAAATCCCGGTGCTGATGGTCCGCGACGGCGGCAAGGACCGGGTGTTGCTCGACCCGATGGCGGGGACGGACGGCAAGACGCCGCGTGCGATATCCAGCTATTCGGCGTCGCCAGACGGCAAGTACGTTGCCGTGCATATCGGCGAGGGCGGGGGCGAGACGGGGGCAATCCGGATCTATGACGTCGCGACCGGCCAGGCGGGCGATGATGTGCTGAGCCCGATCTGGGGCGAATTCCGCGTCGGTTGGATCGACGACAAGACCGTCACCTACACTCGGCTGACCAATACCGCACCCGGCGCCGACCAGATGAAGGGAATGGTCGCCTATCTCCATGTCATGGGCACGCCCACCAGCCAGGATAGGCCATTGCTCGGTGCCGGCCTGCCGGAGAACGGCTTCAAGATCGAGCCGGTCCAGTTTCCGATCGTGTTTCCCGATCCGACCTCCCCCTGGACCCTGGCCTTCGCCGCCAATGCGCGGGCGGAGATTCCGATCGCCGTCGGCAAGCTGTCCGATGTGCGGTCCGGCAAAGCGGCATGGATCAAGCTCGCCGACTATGACGACCGGATCAATGGTGGGGATATCGTCGGGAACACGCTCTATTATCTGACCAGCAAGTCCGACCCGAATGGCGAATTGCGCGCGATCGACCTGAACGCGCCGTCGCCGTCCCTCGCCAAGAGCCGGTCGGTCATGACTTCGGGCGGCCGCGTGCTGACCAACGTCGCCGGCACCGAAAGCGGGCTGTACGTGGTGACGACCTTGCCGTCGGCGGCGAGCGAGATGTGGTTCGTGCCGAAAAGCGGCGGCGCGCCGGTCAAGGTCGCACTGCCTGCCAGCCAGTCGATCGACGACATGACGACCACGCCCGATCGCAAATCGATCCTGTTCGGCATGGGCGGCTATACGCGCAGCGACGCTTATTATCGTGCGACGGCGGGCAAGGCGGTTGCGCTCGGGCTCGACAATCCGACGCCGCCGTCGGGCAAGGCACGCACCGTGGTCGAGGAATGGGCGACCAGTGCCGACGGTACCAAGGTGCCTTTGACGATCGTCTATTCTGGCGCGCGCAAGGGACCGGCTCCAACCGTGATCGATGCCTATGGCAGCTACAGCGTCTCCGGCCAGCCCTTCTATTCGCCGAGCTGGGATGCGTGGAACCAGCACGGTTATGTCTATGCCTATTGCCATATCCGTGGCGGCGGCGAACTCGGCGAAGCGTGGCACCGCGCCGGCATGCAGGCCAACAAGGTCAACAGCCATGCCGACCTGATCGCCTGCGGCAAGCGGATCGTCGAGCTTGGTTATGCGACGCCGAAGACGCTCGGTATCTTCGGGGCGAGCGCGGGCGGCTTGCTGATCCCCATGGCGGCGATGAAGGCGCCCGACCTGTTCGCCGCGGCGGTAACGCGGGTCGGCATCGTCAACGGCACGCGCCTTGCCGCCGCCAATAACGGACCCAATCAGTTCGGCGAGATGGGCGACCCGACGACGGAAGCTGGTTTCAAGGCGCTCGTCGCGCAGGATTCGACGCTCTACCTGCAACAGGCGAAGGGTGGTCCGGACTTCCTGTTCACGATCGGCCTGAACGACAAGCGCGTCGACCCCTGGATGTCGGCCAAGCTGGTGGCGATGATGCGCGCGAAATGGGGCGACCAGCATCTCGTGCTGATCCGTTCGGACGGCAAAGCGGGGCACGGCCTGGGGTCGACACGCGACCAGGGGCTCGAGGAGCGAGCGGACATCTTTGCGTTCTTCCTGAACAGGTTCGGTGCCGCGGGCTTCGTTAAATAGCAGCAGGCACTCCGTCCTGGAGGGTCAGCGCGCCGTCGGTACCTCCTTCGCGAAGGCCAGCGCCATCATCCGCCATCCGGCGGGCGTGCGAATCATGAGTGCTCGGTCGGTCCAAATGTCGCCGGCGGGCGTCCGGAACGACCAGCGCGCGACGCCGATATCGCCGCGTGCATCGACCACGCGGCTGGTCTCGATCACGGCGTTGCCGGATGAGCTCGTTCGGCGGTCGACATAGCGCGCCTGCCATTCGGCCAGCGTCGCGGCGACCAGCTCACCGTCCTCGATCGTCATGACCAATGCGCGTGGGTGGATACTTTTCGCGAGCAGGTCTCCGTCCCAGGCGCGGTCCGACGCGAGCTTGGTGTCGACCACCGCGCCGACCGCGGCCTGCGACGCGGGGAAGTACCGCGCGTCCGCCTGGCATGTCTTGCCGATCACGCGCCAGCTGCCGTCGATCCGCGCCAGCAACAGATAGTCGGTGAAGGTTTTGCTGCCGCGTATTGCTGTGGCACGGGCCAGCGCGGTGCTGGTGCCCTGATCGAGCCATTGCAACTTGGTCGATATCGGTCCCGTCGGTGCGGTGCCGGCGCGCATCCGCGTTTTCCATTGCGCCTGATAGGTCGCCCGGATCGCGCCGTCCTGGATGCAGTACATGATCGCGCTTGGCTCAAATGCGCGTGCGAGTAGCGCCGGATCGTTGCGGGCGACTGCCTCGCCATAGGCATCGACCGCCGCCTGCGGCGTCGCATTGATGGCGGCGAGCATTGTAGCAAGGGCGATGATCGACATGGCGGCCTCCGGTACTGACCGGCTAATTCTAGTCTCGCCGTGAATCGTCCGGAATTCGGAAGATTACGCCATGCCGTTCATCGACAGCGAACGATTCGCTTCAGTTCTTCAGCCGGTACCCGGTCCGGAAAATCCACGCGATCACCGCGAGGCACAGCAGCATGAACCCGCCGGTCGCGGCCAGGCTGATCCCCACCGGCACGTCGCCTTTGTCGAAGAAGCTCCAGCGGAACCCGCTGACCAGATAGACGACCGGATTGAACAGGCTGAACGTCCGCCACGGATCGGGCAGCTTGCTGATCGAATAGAAAGCGCCTCCGAGGAACGTCAGCGGCGTGATCAGCAAGGCGGGCACGAAGTTCAGTTGCTCGAACCCCTTTGCCCACACGCCGATGATGAAGCCGAACAGGCTGAACGTGATGCTGGTCAGCAACAGGAACGCGACCATCGCGAACGGGTGATGGATCGGGATCGGCACGAACAGCGCCGCCGTGGCGAGGATGATCAGCCCGAGCACGACCGACTTGGTCGCCGCAGCGCCGACATAGCCGATCACCATCTCCATCGAATTGATCGGCGCGGACAACAATTCGAAGATCGTGCCGGTGAACTTGGGGAAATAGATACCGATCGACGCATTGCTGATGCTCTGCGTGAGCAGCGACATCATGATCAGGCCTGGGACGATGAAGCTGCCATAGGCGATGCCATCGACTTCCTTGATCTGCGATCCGAGCGCGCCGCCGAAGACGACGAAATAGAGGCTGGTCGTGATCACCGGGGTGACCAGGCTTTGCCACAAGGTGCGCAAGGCACGCGCCATCTCGAACTTGTAGATGGCCAGGATACCATGGACGTTCATCGTGCGTTCCTCCCCGCTAGCGGGGAGGGGGACCATGCCGAAGGCATGGTGGAGGGGGCGGGCAACGACGGAATCGCGACGTGAGAATCCCCTCTACCAAGCCGCTGCGCGACTTGGCCCCCCTCCCCGTAAACGGGGAGGATTTGATCGCGGCTCACTTTGCGCCCTCCTTGACCAGATCTACGAAGATATCTTCCAGGCTCGACTTCGACGTCTCGAGATCCTTGAAGCCGATGTTGAGCTCGGCGAGTTTGCGCAGCAGCGAGGGAATACCCGTCCGCTCGGCCTGCGCGTCGAACACATAACGCAACGTCTTGCCCTCGTTCTCGAGGCTGAGCTCCCAATCGCCCAGGCCGCTTGGGATCGCGCTCATCGGCTCGTTGAGCGCGATGTCGAGCTCGCGCTTGCCGAGCTTCTTCATCAGCGCGGTCTTTTCGTCGACCACCAACAGCTTGCCGCCCGAGATCACGCCGACGCGATCGGCCATTTCCTCGGCTTCCTCGATATAATGGGTGGTCAGGATGATCGTGGTGCCCTTTTCGCGCAGGCGATGGACCAGCTTCCACATGTCGCGGCGCAGCTCGACATCGACTCCGGCGGTCGGCTCGTCGAGGAACAGGATGTCGGGTTCGTGGGAGAGCGCCTTGGCGATCAGCACGCGGCGCTTCATCCCGCCCGACAGCTCCATGATCTTGGACTTGCGCTTGTCGTAGAGCGACAGGTCCCTGAGCACCTCGTCGATATGATCCGATTTCTGCGGATGGCCGAACAGACCCCGGCTGAACCGGCAGGTCGATTCGACCGTCTCGAACATGTCGGTGGCGAGTTCCTGCGGCACCAGGCCGATCTGTCGCCGCGCACGCTTGGGCTGGGTGATGGCGTCGAACCCGCCGACCGTGATCGTACCTGTCGACGGTGTGACGATACCGCAGATGATACTGATCAAAGTCGTCTTGCCGGCGCCGTTGGGGCCGAGCAGCGCAAAGATTTCGCCCTTTTTGATATCGAGATCAACGGCGTGAAGCGCGTGAACGCCCGAGGCATAAGTCTTTGAAACGCCGCGGACGCTAAGGATCGGTTCGGTCATGCAATTCCCCTAGAGGTCGGGGAGATGGGGCCGACGGGCCGCCACCGCAACGGTTACGGGGCGGTTATTTCGTTCGCGCCGCCGCAATCGCCGCTTGCATGGTCTCGAGCGGTTGCAAGCCCGACAGCACGCGGTCGCCGATTACCCAGGTGGGCGTGCCCGACATGCCGAGCGGCGCCGCCATCGCCAGATTGTTTTCGATCGTCCGCGTGACGTCCGGCGCTTTGGCCGCTTCCTTTACCGCCGCCGGATCTAGCCCGGCAGTGCGTAAGGCCGCATCCATGCTCGCATCGCTCAGCGGCCCGCCGGCATAGAGCGCGTCGTGGAGCGGGCGGTACTTGCCCTGTTTGGCGGCGACCACGGCGTAGCGCGCCGCGACCTTGCTTTCCTCGCTCAGTACGGGAAGCTCGCGAAACACAATCTTCACCTTGGGATCGGACGCGACCAATTTGTCGAGGATCGGCAGGCTGGCACGGCAATAGCCGCAATTATAGTCGAGGTATTCGACCACCGTGACGTCGCCATTGGGATTACCTGCCCAAGCGCTGCCAAGAGCGGGAAAAATGCGATCGCGATTGGCGGCGATGAAGGAGCCGGTCTGTTTCGACTGCTCGGCCTCTTCGCGTTCCCGCAATTTCTGCATCGCTTCGGGCAGCACTTCGGGATGGGCGAGAAGATAGTCGCGGATTTCGCCGCCATCGGTCGGCCGCTGCACCAGCCAGGTGGCGCCGGCGCCGAGCAACGCGGCGGCGACCGCGACCAGCGGCAGGGCGAAGCGCGACGACAGGAAAGCGCTCATCTTTTGCGCTTCTTCTGGTCGAGTTCGTTCTGTCCGGTCATTGCGATATCCTGGGCGCGGATCCAGTCCGAGCTGTTGGGTGGAAGGTTGGCCATTGCCGTCCGCGCACTCATCACCGCACGCGCGGTTTCGCCGGTCAGGCTTGCTTGTTCGGCGGCGGCCAGCGAGGCGCGGGCGCTATCACCCGACAGTTCATAGGCGGTGCCGAGCTGAAACCAACCGAACGGATTGTCGTCGTCCTTGTTGGTCGCGATCTTGAGCACGCGGATCGCCTCGGGATAATTGGCTTTGTTCTCGGTCGCGATCAGCGCATGGCCATAGGTCGTGGCGATCAGCGGGCTGTAGCGGGTCAGCTCGGTCGCTTCCTTTAGCGGCGCGATCGCGTCGGCGGGCTGACCGGCCTCGAGCAGGATCTGGCCGCGGATTTCGAGGAAATAGGGGTCGTCGGGCTTCGCCTTGATCAGCGCGCGCGTCTCCGCATCGGCTTTGTCGGGATAGCCCGCTTTGTGCCAGGCATAAGCGCGAGCGTAATGCGCGTAGATCGACTGATCGCTCTCGGGATATTTGTTGAGCGTCGAGGCGTAAGGCGCGACATAGCCATAGAGCTTCGCCTTTACCCGCTTGAACCGCTCGTCGAGCGCGGTGTCGGGCGGATTGTTCCAGGCGGGTGACGCCTTCACGTCGGCATAAAGCGTGTTGATGCGTTCGTTCGACAGCGGATGGGTCTGCGCATACGGATCGATATTCTGCAGGCCGTAGCGATATTCCTCATTGGCCAGCTTCTTGAAGAAGCTGATCATTCCCTTGCCGCTGACATTGCCCTCGCGCAGGAACTTGGCGCCGGTCGCGTCGGCGGTCGCTTCCTGGACGCGGGTGAAGGCGAGATACTTGCCCATCGCGGCCTGCTGGCCTGCCGCCAGGATGCCCGCGCCGGCATCGCCCGCGCCCGCCGCCATCGCCGCGATGCCTAGCACCAGGCTGAGCAGCGAAATGCCCATGGCGGGCTTGGCGCCGGCGTCGGCCAGCACGACATGGCCATCGGCGATATGCCCGAGTTCGTGCGCGATGACGCCCTGGACTTCGTTGGCATTGTCCGCCGCCTGGATCAGGCCCGAATGGATATAGACGGTCTGCCCGCCGGCGACGAAGGCGTTGATCGAATCGTCCTGGATCAGCACCACCTGGACATTGGCCGGGGACAGGCCGGCGGCGACGATCATCGGCCGCGACATGTCCTTGAACAGGGATTCGGTCTCGGCGTCGCGCAGGATGCCCTGTGCATAGGCCGGCTGCGCCCAGAGAAGGATTGCCGTCGCGAAAAACGCGATCAATCGCTTCATCGTCCGGTCATCCGTTCAGGTCCCATCGGGTGCATGCGGCCGGCCCCTGCGCCTCTGCGGGGGAACCCGTCCTGAAGCGCCGAGGGGCCGGCCTGTGCGTCATGCGCCGAAGGTGCGCTGCCACCAGCCGCGGCGCGGCGAGCCGTCGCCATCGGTGCCGCTTGCTGCGTCGTCGGCGGGCGCGGCGCCGTCGGCATCGGCCGCCACCGGCGTCTCGTCAGCATCGTTGGCTGCCGCAGGCGAGGGTGCCGGCGTATCCGATCCGGTCGCGGCGTCGGCCGGGGCAGCTTTCTTGCGGCTGCGCTTCGGCTTGGCCGCAGGCTCCGCTGCCTCGATAGCCGGAGGCGTGGCCGTCGCTTCTGCCGCGGTCACTTCGGCCGGGACCGGTTCCGCATTGGCTGCATCCGCTTCGACCGGTGCAGCCTTCTTGCGGCTGCGCTTGGGCTTGGCCGCCGGCTCCGCCGCTACGGGCTCGGGTTCCGGCGCCGGGGCGGCTTCGATCACGGGAGCAGCCGCGGTTTCCTCCGCGATCCGCGCCTTGGGACGACGGCGTGTACGCTTGGGCGCCACTTCCGCTTCGGGCGTGACGTCGGGCTCGACCGCCACCGGCACGTCGGGATTGGCGTGCGTCGCGATCACCGCACCGGCATCGCCGGCATCCGCTTCCCCAGCATCGACGGCAACGTCGGTCGCCCCTTCGGTACGACGTCCGCCGCGGCGGCCACGGCGGCGGCGACGGCCGCGCGTTTCGCCTTCGCCTTCGGTCTCGCCGGCAGCGGCATGATCGACGGCTTCCGCCTCTTCGCCATCGCTCTCGCCGTCGCCCTCTTCGCGCGGTTGCTGCGTGACGACGTCGTCACCGGCTTCGTCACGGCCGCGACCGCGGCGACCACGCCGACGGCGGCGGCGCTTGCGCCCGGCATCGCCTTCATCGTCCGAGCGCTCGCGCTGTTCGCCACGCTCCGTCCGCTCTTCCTCGGCGTCTTCTTCCTCGTCGAGATCCTCCTCGACGATATCGTCTTCCTCTTCCTCGATCAGCGCTTCGAAGCGCGGAGCGTGGACCGGCGGCGGCCCCGACGCCTCGACCGTCATCCGCGCGCCCTCGGTCTCGCCGTCGGACAGAATGACAACCTGGACGCCGTAGCGATCCTCGATCTCCGCGATGTCGGCGCGCTTCTTGTTGAGCACGTAGAACGCCGCTTCCTGCGACGCGCGCAGGGTGATCTGAGACCCGCGGCCGCGCGCGGCCTCATCCTCGATCATGCGCAACGCCGACAGTCCCGCCGAAGAGGCCGTACGGACCAGCCCGGTGCCTTCGCAATGCGGACATTGGCGCGTGGAGGCTTCAAGCACGCCAGTGCGCAAACGCTGGCGGCTCATTTCCATCAGGCCGAAGCTCGAAATGCGGCCGACCTGGATGCGGGCGCGATCGTTCTTCAGCGCCTCCTTCATCGCCTTCTCGACCTTCCGGACATTGGAGCCGTTGTCCATGTCGATGAAGTCGATAACGACCAGGCCAGCCATGTCGCGCAGGCGCAACTGGCGGGCGATTTCCTGCGCGGCCTCAAGGTTGGTCGCGGTAGCGGTCTGCTCGATATTGTGCTCGCGCGTCGAACGGCCCGAGTTGATGTCGATAGAGACGAGCGCTTCGGTCGGGTTGATCACCAGGTACCCGCCCGATTTCAGCTGCACCACGGGGTGGTACATCGCCGACAATTGGTCCTCGACACCGGCGCGCTGGAACAGCGGAACGGGGTCGCTGTAATGCTTCACGCGGCGGGCGTGGCTCGGCATCAGGAGCTTCATGAACTCCTTGGCCTGGCGATAGCCGTCGTCGCCCTCGACGATCACCTCGTCGATGTCCTTGTTGTAGATGTCGCGGATCGCGCGCTTCATCAGGTCGCTGTCGCCATAGACGAGCGCCGGCGCGGCAGAGGCGAGCGTGGTCTCGCGAATCCCGTCCCACAGCCGGGCGAGATAGTCGAAGTCGCGCTTGATCTCGACCTTGGTGCGCTGAAGGCCCGCGGTGCGGACGATGCAGCCCATCGACGGCGGCAGTTTGAGCTCCGCCATGATCGTCTTGAGCCGCTTGCGGTCGGCGGCGTTGGAGATCTTCCGCGAGATGCCGCCGCCATGCGACGTGTTGGGCATCAACACGCAATACCGGCCGGCGAGCGACAGATAGGTGGTCAGCGCCGCGCCCTTGTTGCCGCGCTCTTCCTTGACGACCTGGACCAGCAGCACCTGACGGCGCCGGATCACGTCCTGGATCTTGTAGCGGCGGCGCAGGTTCATGCGGCGCTGGCGCAGCGCCTCGACCTGATCCTCCGACCCATTGTCCTTGCGGCCCCGTCGGCGACCGCCACCGCTGCTTTCCTGCTCGGCGGCGACCTCCTCGTCGGGCGCGCCGTCATCGTCGAGACGTTCGATCTCTTCTTCCGAAGGCTCGTGATCGTCGTGCTCGTCCTCCTCGGCGTCGAGCTCGGCGCGCAGCGCGGCTTCCTCCGCGGCATGCTCGGCTTCCTCGCGGAGCAGCGCGTCACGATCCTCCTTGGGGATTTGATAGTAATCGGGGTGGATTTCCGAAAAGGCCAGGAAGCCGTGACGATTGCCGCCGTAATCGACGAACGCCGCCTGGAGCGACGGTTCGACCCGAGTGACCTTGGCTAGATAGATATTGCCCTTGAGCTGCTTGCGCTCGGCACTTTCGAAATCAAACTCCTCGATGCGGTTTCCCTTGACGACCGCCACCCGGGTTTCCTCCCGGTGGCGTGCGTCGATCAACATACGCATGGTCATTATTTTCTCTCCGGGCGCGCCGGACCTTCGATAAGGGTAGGGGCGCGCCAATAAGTCGCGCGGCGTCGGTGGACGGATTGTCGTTCCGTGACCGGCCGGTGCGGGATGGTGGATGTGCGTCTGTTCGCCGCGCACGCCCGGGCATCACGGCCGGGGCACCCGCGCCAACGCGCCCGCCGGCGATGGCCGGATCGAGCACTAAGCGAGGGAAATGCATCATGCGAACGTCAACCTGATGGACCGCCTGCCGATGAACGCCGGGGCGGCCGTGGGGCCGGCGACGTCCGGACAAATCATTGTCGCGGTGCCGGTTACGGATCAGGTAGCACCTGCCATCGTCCGCTTCAACCGGCAGGTTTCTGCCGATCGTGTCGGCAAAATTATGCCGAACGGCGGATTAACCGTCTCGTTTCACCGAGTCTGAGTAAGCGGCGCGGTAACCCCGTTTCAGAAGAGCGAGTAAAAGGGGTTCTTCCAGATGGTTTTTCGCTGGACCGGTTACCGGCCCGCGCGCCATTACGTGCGTGTGTCGTTCATTCTTGCCATGTTGGTTTTGTGGTTCGGCGGCAGTCCCGCCTGGGCGGCGACGATCCAGCGCGTGGACGTCAGGAACGACGCTATCGTGGTGACGTTCGACGAGAAGGTCGCCGATGCCTCGAGCTTTTTGTTGGTCGCGCCGAAGCGCGTCGCGCTCGACGTGGCCGACGCCACGCCGGGAGGCGAGGTCGCGATCGGCGGCCCGGTCGATGCGGTGCGCGAAGGCGCGCGCGACGGCGGCGCGCGCGTCGTGTTCGATCTGACGCGTCCCGCCGTGGTCACGGAAGGCGCGTTTGGAGACGGCGGCCGCGTGCTGACGTTGCAGCTCCGCACCACCGACGATGCTGGCTTCGCTCGTGCGGCCGCCGCCGGACGGATGAGCTTCCTGCCCCCGTTCAATCTGCCCGACACCGCCGGCTCCAGCGCACGCTATTCGGTGTCGGTGCCGGTCCCCGCTGCCAGCAAGACGCTGGCGCTGCCGCGGATCGATGGCGACGCAGGCCGACCCCTGGTGGTGATCGATGCCGGCCATGGCGGGTTCGATCCCGGCGCGATCTCGCCGACCAGCGGCTTGAGGGAAAAGGATGTGACCCTGCGCATCGCCAAGGCGATCCGCGACGAATTGCTTAAATCGGGCCGCGTCCGGGTAGCGCTGACGCGCGAGGATGATCGCTTCCTGGTGCTGCAGGAACGCTATGGCGTCGCACGCAAGCTCAAGGCCGATCTGTTCATCTCGATCCATTGCGACAGCGTTGGGGCGGGCGACGCGTCGGGCGCCTCGGTCTATACCCTGTCCGAAGTCGCGTCGGACAAGGAAGCCGCCCGGCTCGCCGCGCGCGAGAACAAGGCCGACGTCATCGCCGGCGTCGACCTGGGAAGCGAGAATGCCGATGTCTCGTCGATCCTGATCGACCTCACGCAGCGAGAGACCATGAACGCCTCCGCCGCGTTCGCGCGATTGCTCGGCCGCGAGGCCGAACCGAACATCCCGCTGCGGCCTGGCTTCCATAAATTCGCGTCACTGATGGTGCTGAAGGCGCCCGACATGCCGTCGGTCCTGTTCGAGACGGGCTATATCTCGAACCCGAAGGACGCCGCTTTCCTGGACTCGCCGGAGGGTCGCAAGCGCATCGCGCAAAGCGTCGAGCGAGCGGTAGAAGTCAATTTCGCTCGAAAGCTTGCGTCGAATTGATGCGCTGAACTGCTGGCAAGAGCCGCCGGACCTGCTAAGGCCCGGACGATTATGGCGGCGGACAGTTCGGACTCGGTCAATTTTCGGATCAAGCGAGAGGTCGGCGGTGTCGCCGGCTTCATGCGCGACGCGTGGAAGCGCCGGTGGGTCAAGGCGTTGGTCGTGCTGGCCGCGCTTTGGGGTATCGCCTGGTTCCTCATCTGGCTGTTCATCGCGCGCGATCTACCGTCGGTCGACCGGCTCAAGACCTATGAACCCGATCTGCCGTCGAACGTGCGCGATACCAATGGCATGCCGGTGTTCAGTTTCGCGCGTGAGCACCGCGTCCAGCTGAAATTCGACGAATATCCCAAGCTGTTGGTCGCTGCCTATCTATCGGCAGAGGATCGCACCTTCTTTTCGCATCACGGCGTCGATTATCCCGGCATCGTCTCGGCGATGATCGACAATCTGCGCAGCAAGCACGCGCGCGGCGCCTCGACGATCACGCAACAGGTCGCCAAGAACTTGCTGGTCGGCAACGAGCGCAGCTATACGCGCAAGCTCAAGGAAGCGATCCTCGCTTATCGTATCGAGGATTCGCTGACCAAGCAGCAAATCCTCGAACTTTACCTCAACACTATCTTCCTTGGCCGCAACGCGTACGGCGTTCAGGCGGCGTCGCGCGCCTATTTCGACAAGGACCTCGATCAGCTCACCATCCCGCAATTCGCCTATCTGGCGATCCTGCCCAAGGCACCGTCGGGCTATGATCCCGACCGCCAGACCGCGCGCGCTACGGCGCGCCGCGACTGGGTGCTGGGAGAAATGCTGCGGAACGGCTACATCAACCAGCAGCAGCACGATTGGGCGATCGCTCAACCGCTGGGCACCGTCAACAAGCGCACCGTGCAGTTCGAATCGGCCTCCGGCTATTTCATCGAGGAAGTCCGCCGCCAGCTGATGGACAAGTTCGGCGAGGCGTCCGACGGCGGCCGCAACCCATATAGCGTCTATGGTGGTGGATTGTGGGTGCGGACCTCGTTCGATCCCAAGCAGCAGGCGCTGGCGCAGAAGGCGCTGCGCGACGGGTTGCTGCGCTATGACGGCAATCGCGGCTGGACCGGGCCGCTCGGCCATGTCGACGTGTCGCAAAACTGGCTCAATGCGTTGCTCGCGAGCAACATAGCGCTCGATTACGAGGATTGGCGCGCGGCCGTCGTGATCGATGCCGACGGCGACTTCACGCTCGGCTTCTCGAACGGCGCGACCGGCACCCTGCCGCGCGGCGCCGCGTCGATGCCCGTGCGCGGCGTGGGCGGACCCGCGTCGGGCGCGATCAAGGTCGGCGACATCATCGCGGTGGCGCCGTCGGGCAATTCGTACGTCCTGAAGACGCTGCCCAAGGTGTCGGGCGGCTTCGTGGTCGAAGAGCCGGCGACCGGCCGGGTGCTCGCGATGCAGGGCGGCTTCGACAATCGCGTGCAGTCGTTCAACCGCGCGACGCAGGCACTGCGCCAGCCGGGCTCGACGATCAAGCCGATCGTCTACACCGCGGCCCTCGAACACGGACTGACCCCGTCCTCGATCATCCAGGACGGCCCCTATTGCGTGAACCAGGGCACGCAATATTCGAAATGCTTCCGCAATTTTGGCGGCGCCGGCGGGTCGGGATCGCACACGATGCGCTGGGGCCTGGAGCAATCGCGCAACCTGATGACGGTGCGCGTCGCCGCACAGACCGGGATGGCCAATGTCGTCAAGCTGATGGACGAGATCGGCGTCGGCAAATATCCGCCCTATCTCGCTTTCTCGCTCGGCGCCGGCGAAACCACCGTGCAGCGCATGGTCAATGCCTATTCGATCCTGGAGAATAACGGCCGCGGCCGGGCGCCGACCTTGGTCGATTACGTCCAGGACCGCCGCGGCAACGTGATCTGGCCGGAAAATTGGCGTGCGTGCGATCGCTGCAACGCGCCCGACTGGAACGGCAAGCCGATGCCGCGCCCGGTGGTCAAGTTGAAGCAGGTGGTCGACCCGCTGAGCGCGTTTCAGATGGTGCATATCGCCGAGGGCGTGATCCAGCGCGGCACGGCGACGATCCTGCGCGACCTCGATCGTCCGATGTTCGGCAAGACCGGCACCAATTCGGGGCCGACCGATGTGTGGTTCATCGGCGGTACGCCGCAGATGATCGCTGGCGTCTATCTGGGTTACGACAAGCCGAGCGGGCTGGGTGGCTATGCCCAGGGCGGCACGGTGTCGGCGCCGATCTTCAAGGAATGGGCGGTCAAGGCCTATGAAGGCCTGCCCAAAATCCCGTTCCGCGCGCCGCCGGGTATCCGGATGGTCCGCGTCGATCGCCTCTCCGGCAAACCCGTCTTCGGAGCGTGGCCGTCGCCCGGTGGCGATCCCAAGGCGCAAGTGATCTGGGAAGCATTCAAGCCCGAAAGCGAAACGCGGCGCTCGCCGATCCGCCGCGATTTGCCGACGCCGACCGCGACCAAGGCGCTGCCGCAGGAATCCAAGCCCAGGGAATCGAGCGGCGATCGCGATTTCTTGCAACGGCAGGGCGGTATCTACTAGGGCCTCACGGTTGGCGTCGCCCCGGCGAAGGCCGAGGCCGCTGGCGGCAGGAGTTCGCCCTTCTTACATGACGGCCCCGGCCTCCGCCGGGGCGACGAACTGGAATTTGGAGTTACCGATGCGCGCCGAAGCGCAATCGCATGTCGATACGATCAATGACGCGCTCAGCCTGTTGCGCCGGTTCCTCGATTGGGACCGCGCGCTGCGGCGGCTCGACGAGCTCAACGCGCGCGTCGAGGATCAGAGCCTGTGGGAGAATCCCAAGGCGGCGCAGGAAGTGATGCGCGAGCGCCGCCGTCTCGATGAGGCGATCACCGCGACGCGCGCGATCGAAAGCGAATTGAACGACAATATCGAACTCGTCGAAATGGCCGAGGCCGAAGGCGATGCGGAGATGGAAGGTCAAGCGGTAGAGGCGCTGGCCGAGCTCGCCACTCGTGCCGAGGCCGACAAGGTCAAGGCGTTGCTGGCCGGCGAAGCCGACGCCAACGACACCTACATTGAGATCAATGCCGGCGCCGGCGGCACCGAGAGCCAGGACTGGGCCGAGATGCTGCAGCGGATGTACACGCGCTGGGGCGAACGCCACGGCATGAAGGTCGAACTGGTCGACTATCATGCCGGCGAGCAGGCCGGGATCAAGTCGGCGACTCTGCTGCTCAAGGGCGAGAACGCCTATGGCTATGCCAAGACCGAGAGCGGCGTCCACCGCCTGGTCCGCATCAGCCCGTACGACAGCTCGGCCCGGCGCCACACCAGCTTTTCGAGCGTGTGGGTCTATCCGGTGATCGACGATTCGATCGAGATCGAGATCAACGAAAGCGAACTGCGCATCGACACCTATCGTTCGTCCGGCGCGGGCGGCCAGCATATCAACACGACCGATTCCGCGGTGCGCATCACCCACTTGCCGACCGGCATCGTCGTCGCCTGCCAGAACCAGCGCAGCCAGCACAAGAACAAGGCCGAAGCCTATAACCAGCTGCGCGCGCGCCTCTACGAGCATGAGCTCCGGAAGCGCGAGGAAGAAGCCAACGCGGTCAATGCGACCAAGACCGATATCGGTTGGGGCCACCAGATTCGCAGTTACGTCCTGCAACCCTATCAGTTGGTGAAGGACCTGCGCACCGGGGTCACCTCGACCAGCCCGTCCGATGTGCTCGATGGCGATCTCGACCCCTTCATGGCGGCCGCGCTGTCGCAGCGCGTGACCGGAGAGACGGTCGAGGTAGAGGACGTCGAGTGATGCGGTGGGCAGGCACGCTGATTGTCGGCCTGCTGATGCTTGCCGCCTGCGATGGCGGGCCTCCGGTCGTTCATAACGAACAGGACAATGTCGGTCCGTTCCCCGCCGCCGACCGCCCGGTCGCGCGGATCATCTCGCCACGCTGGTCGACCGAAGAAGCGCGCGACCGACTCAATGAGGCGGGAACGGTGATGAACAAGGCGGGCATCGCCAAGGGCATGACCGTCGCCGATATCGGCGCGGGCGAGGGCTATTACACGATCCGCCTGGCGAGCCGCGTCGGCAAGGACGGCCGCGTGCTGGCCGAGGACATCGTGCCGGAAGTTCGCGACGCGCTGGCCGAACGCGTCGCGCGCGACCGGCTCGACACTGTCAGCGTGCGTCTGGGCGAACCGGCCAATCCCAAATTGCCCGACAACAGCTTCGACCGCATCCTGATGGTGCACATGTACCATGAGATCGAGCAGCCCTACGAATTCCTGTGGCGGATGCGTCCGTCGCTCAAGCCCGATGGCGAAGTGATCGTGGTCGACGCCAATCGCCGCACGCAAAATCACGGCACGCCGCCCAAATTGCTCGAATGCGAGTTCGCCGCGGTCGGTTACAAATTGGTCTCGCTCGACGACATGCCGTCGGCGGGCGGCTATCTCGCTCGGTTCAAGGCGGTGGGACCGCGCCCGGAACCCAAGGACATCCGCGCCTGTCGGCTGGTCCCACCCCCGGCACAGACGCCGACCGCATCCTGATCGCGTTTTCCACAGTGGTGAAATAGGCACCGCTTGGCGACGCGGGCGGCAAGCGGTAAGCCATCGTCATGCGGCAATATCTCGACCTGATGCGGCGCGCGCTCGACCATGGTGCCGAGCAGATGGATCGCACCGGCACCGGCACGCGGTCGGTGTTCGGGCACCAGATGCGCTTCGACCTGGCGCAAGGCTTTCCGGTGCTGACCACCAAAAAATTGCATCTGCGCTCGATCATCGTCGAATTGCTGTGGTTCCTCCGCGGCGACACCAACGTGAAATGGCTGCAGGATCGCAAGGTCAGCATCTGGGACGAATGGGCTGACGAGAATGGCGATCTCGGCCCCGTCTACGGCAAGCAATGGCGCGACTGGGCGACGGCCGATGGCGGCCATGTCGACCAGATCGCCGAGCTGATCGAGACGCTGAAGGTCAATCCCGCCAGCCGCCGCATGGTGGTCAGCGCCTGGAACCCCGGCGAGCTCCACGCCATGGCGCTGGCGCCGTGCCATTGCCTGTTCCAATGCTATGTCGCCAACGGCAAGCTCAGCCTGCAGCTCTATCAGCGCTCGGCCGACATCTTCCTCGGCGTGCCGTTCAACATCGCGAGCTATGCGCTGCTTACCCATATGCTCGCGCAGCAGGCGGGGCTGGAAGTGGGCGAATTCGTCTGGACCGGCGGCGATTGCCACCTCTATTCGAACCATGTCGATCAGGCTCGCGAGCAGCTCGGACGCGAACCGGGGCCGCTGCCCAGGCTCGAAATTCTCCGCAAACCGCCGTCGATCGACGCCTATGAATATGAGGATTTCCAGCTCGTCGGCTATGAGGCGCAGGCGCACATCAAGGCGCCGGTGGCGGTCTGATCAGCTTCCATCTCGCGCGCGCCGATAACGGCGTGATCGGTCGCGACGGCAAACTGCC
This sequence comes from Sphingomonas sp., assembly GCF_024508665.1. Lineage (GTDB taxonomy): Bacteria > Pseudomonadota > Alphaproteobacteria > Sphingomonadales > Sphingomonadaceae > Sphingomonas. The sequence continues at coordinate 231,109 of NZ_JANINP010000003.1, read as the reverse complement.
GTGGCACCTGCCGGCTGACCTCAAACGGTTCAAGGCGCAGACGATCGGACGCCCGATGATCATGGGCCGCAAGACGTTCGAGAGCTTTCCGTCGCCGCTGCCCGGCCGGCGGCACATCGTGCTGACGCGCGATCGCGACTGGCGGGCCGAAGGGGCGGAAGTCGCGCATTCGGTCGAGGAGGCGTTGGCGCTGGCCGGGAACGAGGCCGCGGTGATTGGTGGGGCGGAAGTGTTCGCGCTGTTGCTCGATCGCGCGGATCGGATCGAACTGACCGAGGTCCATGCCGAGCCGGAAGGTGACGCGACGGTCCCGGCGTTCGCCGGCTGGCGCGAAACGGCGCGCGAGGATCACCCGGCCGAAGGCGACCGGCCTGCCTACAGCTTTGTGACCTTGGTTCGCCCATAGCCTCAATCGTCACGCCGGGCTTGTCCCGGCGTCCACTGTGCCGCACACCCCGAAGCTACGGGTTCGCTGCCCGGTGGATGCGGGCACAAGGCCGGCATGACGAAGGGGGGTGGTATGCGCAAATGGCTACTCGGCATCGCGTCGCTGCTCGTGATTGCCGCGATCCTCTTCTTCGTCCTCGCGCCCGGCATGGTCGAGAAATCGATGAACAAGGTTCAGCCGGTCGCGCTCAAGGTCACGCCGCGCGCGCTCGCGCTGCAAAAGACGCTCGATGTCGCCGACATGCATGCCGACTCGCTGTTGTGGAAACGTGACCTGCTGACACGCTCGGATCGTGGCCAGGTCGACCTGCCGCGGCTTCAGGCCGGCCGTTATGCGCTGCAGGTCTTCTCATCAGTGACGAAGACGCCGAAGAACCAGAATTACGACGCCAATTCGGGCGACACCGACAATATCACCCAGTTGGTGATGGCCGATCTGCAGCCGATGCGTACCTGGAATTCGCTGCTCCAGCGCTCGCTCTATCATGCCGAAAAGCTCAAGCGTTTCGCGGACCGCTCGAACGGGCAATTGCGGCTGATCGCCTCGCCCACGGATCTCCAGAAGCTGATGGCCGACCGCCATGCAGGCAGGGGCGTCGTCGGCGCGATGCTGTCGATCGAGGGGTTGCAGGATCTCGAAGGCAAGCTCGGCAATCTCGACACGCTCTACGCCGCCGGCTTCCGCATGGCCGGTCTGGCGCATTTCTTCGACAACGACATCGCCGGGTCGATGCACGGCGTGAAAAAAGGTGGGCTCACCCCGCTCGGCCGGGCGGTCGTCGCGCGGATGGAGAAACTCGGCATGGTGGTGGACGTCGCGCATTCGAGTCACGCGACGGTCGCCGAAGTGATCGCCATGGCGCGGCGGCCGATCGTGTCGAGCCATGGCGGCGTCCAGGCAACCTGCAAGGTCAATCGCAACCTGACCGACGACGAAATTCGCGGAATCGCGAGGACAGGCGGCGTGATCGGGATCGGCTATTGGGACGCCGCGATCTGCTCGAACAGGCCCGAGGATGCGGCCAAGGCGATCGCTTATGTCCGCGACCTGGTCGGGGTCGATCATGTCGGCTTGGGTTCCGATTTCGACGGCGCAGTCACCACCGGTTTCGATGCCAGCCAGGTCGCGGCGATCACCCAGGCATTGCTCGATCGCGGTTTTTCCGACGACGACATCCGCAAGGTGATGGGCGGCAACGTGATCCGCGTGCTGACGGCGGGGATGGTGCCCGGCAAATGACGCCCCTATAGGCACGCGCCATGGAGCGGCTTTCCAGCGGCTCGGCACTGCCCGACCACCTTCGCGGGGGCTATGTCGCGCTCGGCAATTTCGACGGGTTTCACTTGGGGCACCAGGCAGTGGTCGGCCGCGCGGTCGAGCGCGCGCGCGCCGCGGGGCGGCCGGCGATCGTCGCGACCTTCGATCCCCACCCGATGCGCTATTTCCGGCCTGAGAGTCCGTGGTTTCGCCTGACCAGCATGGACCAGCGCGCGCGCTTGCTGGAGGCGGCGGGTGTCGATGCGATGTACGTTTTCGCGTTCGACGCCGCGCTTGCCGGGTTGTCGGCGGAGGATTTCGTCGACGAGCGTCTGGTCCGCGATCTCGGCGTCGCGGGCGTCTCGACTGGCGAGGATTTCACCTTCGGCAAGGGGCGCAGCGGCGATATCCCACTGATGCGGCAATTGGGCGAGCGTCACGGCTTCACCGTCGACACGATCGCGCCGGTCCAGCTCGATGGCGAGACGGTGTCCTCGACCCGTATCCGTGAGGCGTTGCGCGCGGGCAAGCCACGCGAAGCGGCTCGACTGCTGACCCGGCCCTATGCGATCGAGGGCGTAGTCCAGCATGGCGACAAGGTCGGGCGGACCTTGGGTTTCCCGACCGCGAATATCGACATGGCCAATTATCTGCGGCCCAAGTTCGGGATCTATGCGGTGCGCGGGCGGTTGCCGGGCGGGCGGGTGGTCGACGGTGCCGCGAACCTGGGCGTACGGCCCAGCTTCGATCCGCCCAAGGAATTGCTCGAGCCCTATTTCTTCGATTTCTCCGGCGATCTGTACGGTCAGACGATCGAGGTCGAGTTGGTGGACTTCATTCGGCCGGAGGCGAAGTTCGACGATATGGACGCGCTGATGGCGCAGATGGCGGACGACGTGGCGACGGCCAAGCGGTTGCTGGCGAGGAAGTAGGCCAGTCATCTCCCTCAATCCTCCCCCGCCAGGGGGAGGTGTCAGGCATAGCCTGACGGAGGGGGTGGAAGCACGACGGTTGGTTGGTCGCCGACCGCCCCCTCCGTCGCCTTCGGCGCCACCTCCCCCTGGCGGGGGAGGATTAGTTTGGCCCCACACGGGGAGTGATGACAGCAACCGCTCCTCCCGCTAATGCCCGCCAACCTATGACCGACGACACCAGCGCTCCCGCGGACTATCGCGACACCGTCTTCCTGCCCAAGACCGACTTCCCGATGAAGGCCGGCCTGGCGCAGAAGGAGCCGGCTATTCTCGCGCGGTGGGAGGCCGAAGACCTGTACGGCAAGCTCCGCAAGGAACGCGCCGGGCGCAAGCGCTTTATCCTTCACGACGGCCCGCCCTACGCCAATGGCGACATCCATATGGGCCATGCGATGAACAAGGTGCTGAAGGACATCATCGTCCGCAGCCAGTCCTTGCTCGGCAAGGACGCGCCCTATGTGCCAGGTTGGGACTGCCACGGCCTGCCGATCGAATGGCAGGTCGAGAAGCAGTATAAGGACAAGAAGCTCGACAAGGACCAGGTGCCAGTCGACCAGTTCCGCGCCGAATGCCGGGCCTATGCCGCCAAATGGGTCGACGTGCAGCGCGAGCAGTTCAAGCGGCTGGGCGTGATGGGCGATTGGGACGATCCCTATCTCACCATGAAATATGACGCCGAGGCGGCGATCGTCGGCGAATTGCTCAAGTTCGCCGAGAGCGGCCAGCTCTATCGCGGCGCCAAACCGGTGATGTGGTCGCCGGTCGAGAAGACCGCGCTGGCCGAGGCCGAGGTCGAGTATGAGGATGTAGTCTCGACCCAGATCGACGTCGCGTTCGAGATCACCGAGGCGCCGAACGCGCCCGAACTGGTCGGCGCGCAAGCGGTGATCTGGACGACCACGCCGTGGACGATCCCGGTCAACCAGGCTTTGGCGTACGGGCCGGACATCGAATATTGGTTGGTTGTTGCTGACGTCTACAACGAGGACGCGCCCGCAGATGTCGAATTTGCGATGCCGGCATGGGCGGGCCGACGTTTCTTGGTCGCGCGCGAATTGCTCCCGCAGTTCGAGAAGCGTTTGCAGGCCGAGGTTGCGCGGACGGCGAATGCTGCCGGTCGGCGCGCTGCCGTCGAACTGGCAGCCATGAATTCGGCCGACACGGCCCATGGCATCGAGGTGATCGATGACCGGACAGTGCGCGGCGATTTCCTGCCGCGCGAGTTCGGCAGCGATCGTAAGACAACCATCTTCAAAGGCCCGCAGCTCGCCGGCGCGGTCGCCCGCCACCCGATGCACAAGCTTGGCGGCTTCTTCGCCAAGCCGCGCCCGTTCCTGCCCGGCGACTTCGTCACTACCGACGCCGGTACCGGTCTCGTCCATATGGCGCCGGACCATGGCGAGGACGACTTCCTGCTGTGCAAGGCGCATGGCATCGATCCGGTGTTCGCGGTCGATGGCGCGGGCTTCTATCGTCCCGACTGGCTGTGGCTGGGCGGGCAGGGCAGCGTCATCAACAAGAAGTTCGTCGCGTCGGACGGGCCAATCTGCAACGACCTGCGCGAAGCGGGCGCGCTGCTTGCCGCATCGGACGATTTCGCGCACTCCTATCCGCATAGCTGGCGGTCGAAGGCCAAGGTGATCTTCCGGGCGACGCCGCAATGGTTCATCCCGATGGACCAGTCGCAGAAGAGCGAGAACGCCGCCGCGGTCGCGATCGACCTGCCGGAGCCGGGCGATCTCGCGGGCTTTTCGCCGTCGCTCGGCCATGCCGTGGGCAACGGCCCGACCTTGCGCGAAGTTGCGCTCGACGCGATCGAGCGCACGCGCTGGGTGCCCGAGCGCAGCCAGAACCGCATCCGCTCGATGGTCGAGGGACGCCCCGACTGGGTGATCAGCCGTCAGCGCGCCTGGGGCGTGCCGATCGCGCTCTACGTCAACCGCGCGACCGGCGAATATCTGCGCGATCCGGCGGTCAACGACCGCATCGTCAAGGCGTTCGAGACCGGCGGCGCCGATGCGTGGTTCACCGCCGACCATCAGGCGCTGCTCGGCCCCGATCACAAGCTCGAGGATTTTGAGCCGCAGAACGACATTCTCGACGTGTGGTTCGATTCGGGCTCGACCCATGTCTTCACGATCGAGGCGCGGTACGGGGAGGGCGTGCGTGCCGACCTCTATCTCGAAGGGTCGGACCAGCATCGCGGCTGGTTCCAGTCGTCGCTGCTCGAGAGCTGCGGCACGCGCGGCCGCGCGCCGTACGACGCGGTGCTGACCCATGGCTTCGCGCTCGACGGGAATGGCCGCAAGATGTCGAAGAGCCTGGGCAATGTCGTCGATCCGCTCAAGATCATATCGGAATCGGGCGCCGACATCCTGCGCATGTGGGTCGCGTCGGTCGATTATTTCGAGGACGTGCGGATCGGCAAGGAAGTGCTGGCGACGACCAGCGACGCCTATCGCAAGCTGCGCAACACCTTCCGCTATCTGCTCGGTGCGCTCGACGGGTTCGGCGAGGCCGAGCGCGTCGCGCCCAAGGACATGCCGCAGCTCGAACTCTATGTGCTCGACCTGCTCGGCAAGCTCGATGTCGAGCTCAAGGCGGCGACCGACGCGTTCGAGTTCAATCGCTATCTGCGGCTGCTGACCGATTTCGCGCAGGACGATCTCTCGGCCTTCTTCTTCGATATCCGCAAGGACTCGCTCTATTGCGACGCGCCGTCGGACCTGAAGCGCCGGTCGTACCGCACTGTGCTCGACATCCTATTCCACGCGCTGGCGCGCTACGCCGCGCCGATCCTGGTCTTCACCACCGAAGAAGCCTGGCAGGCGCGCTTTCCGGAGGCAGACTCGGTCCACCTGCTCGAATGGCCCGATCTGCCGGAAATCCCCGGCGACAAGGTCATCGCGACCGAATGGGACGACCTGCGTCGCCTCCGCGCACAAGTGACCGAAGCGATCGAGCCGTTCCGTCGCGACAAGGTGATCCGCTCGAGCCTGGAGGCCGAGGTGACCGTGCCCGAAATGCCGCTCTCCGCCGCTGATCTTGCCGAGGCATTCATCGTCGCCAAGGTGAGCAAGGGGCCGCTTTCGGTCACCCGCTCCGATTATCACAAATGCGGCCGCTGCTGGCGCCTGTTGCCCGAAGTGACGGCTGACGGTGCCTTGTGCGATCGTTGCACCGGAGTTCTCTCGTGACGTGGAAACTGCCCAGGATCGGGCTGATCAGTGCCGCCATATTCTTCGTCCTCGACCAATTCCTGAAATGGATGGTGGTCGGTCCGATCGGATTGCAGGATGGCCAAGAGCGGATCGTGTTGCCGATCTTCACCTTGCGCAACGTGCACAATTACGGCGTGTCGCTGGGCTTCCTGCGCGCCGACAGCGCGGCATCGACCTGGCTGCTGGTCGGCATGACCGGCGCGATCGCGATTGCCGTGCTCGTGTGGATGTGGCGCGAGCGCAATCGTTACGACCAGTTCGCGCTGGGCATGATCGCCGGCGGGGCGCTCGGCAATATCCTCGATCGGGTGCGGCTGGGCTATGTCCAGGACTATGCCGATCTGCACTTCGGCGCATGGTCGCCGTTTTTGAACTTCAATCTTGCCGATGCTGCGATTACGGTGGGCGTGCTCATCCTCCTCGCGCGGGCATTATTGGTGCGCGACAAACCGCGAGTGGACGGAGCGGACGTGGAGAAATCGAATGCGTAAGGTTGTGCCGATCGTTGCCGTGGCGGGCGTTGCTATGTTGCTCGCCGGATGCGGCCATCGCGGGTTCGACCGCACGCGTCCCGACGAATATGCGGTTGCGCGCGCGCAGCCTTTGGTCGTGCCGCCCGATTTCTCGCTTCAGCCGCCGCAGCCGGGCGTGACGCGTCCGCAGGACAACAATCCGTCGGCGCAGGCGCTCGACGCTTTGTTCGGCGGGCCGGCGCCGCGCAGTCAGGCCGAGAACGGCACGCTCGATTCGGCCGGCGGCGATTCGGCCAGCCCCGGCATCCGCTCGGACGCCGGCGATCCCGACACCAAGATCGTCGACAAGGGCGGCACCACCCGCGACATCGTCGCCGCCCCCGAAGGCGACGGCCAGAGCGCGCGCACGACCGCGAACTGATGTTTATCTAAATCCTCCCCAAGCTTGCTTGGGGAGGGGGACCATTTGCGGAGCAAATGGTGGAGGGGCCGCAGCGGCGAAGCCGCGAGGACGGGGATTTGCCCCTCCACCCCCCGCTGACGCGGGCGGTCCCCCTCCCCCAGACAAGCTGGGGGAGGATTGAAATCTCCCTCCACATCCGCTTCGACAACCTTCGCGCGACCGGATAAAGGCGCGCCATGTCCTCTTTCTCCCCCAATCGCGAACGCCCACGCGCCATCGCGGCATGGCTGTGGTGCGTCGCTGCCCTGATCGTGGCAATAGTCGTGGTCGGCGGCATCACCCGCCTGACCGAATCGGGCCTGTCGATCACCGAGTGGAAACCGCTGACCGGCATCGTCCCGCCGTTGACCGATGCGCAATGGCAGGCCGAGTTCGCCAATTACCGCAAGATCCCGCAGTACGAGGCGATCCATGCCGGCATGACGCTGGCCGGCTTCAAGAGCATCTTCTTCTGGGAATATATCCACCGCCTGCTCGGGCGCGTGATCGGCATGGCGTTCGCGCTGCCGCTCCTGTGGTTCGCGGTCCGGCGGCAGATTCCGCGCGGCTATGGGTGGCGGCTGGTTGCCTTGTTCGCGCTAGGCGGCCTGCAAGGCGCGCTCGGCTGGATCATGGTACGGTCGGGGCTGTCGGTGCGGACCGAGGTGGCGCCGCTGCTGCTTGCCGCGCATCTGCTGACCGCCTTGTTCACGCTCTCCGGCATCGTCTGGACCGCGCTCGATCTTCAGGCCCTGGCGCGCGATCGCCGTGCTCGGCCGGCGCGCCTGACCGGTCTCGGGCTCGCCGCGGGCCTGATCCTGTTCGTGCAATTATTCTACGGCGCGCTGATGGCGGGCCTGCGCGCCGGGCTGGTCAGCGACACCTGGCCGGGGATGACCGGCACCTTCTCGACCTTCTTCCCCGGTGCCAGCCAGTCGGGCGAATCGCTCGGCCATCTGCTGACTGACGATCCCGCGATCGTGCATTTCATCCATCGCTGGTGGGCCTGGGTCGTGGTCGTGGCGCTGGTCGCGCTCGCGCGCGCGGTCCGCAAGACCGACCGCCCCGCGTCGGTGGCGATCCACAGCGCGTTCGGCATCCAGATCCTGCTCGGCATCGCCACGGTGATGACCCAGGTGAACATCGCGCTGGCCGCGCTCCACCAATTGGTCGGCGCGCTGCTGCTGATCAGCGTGGTATGGGGAGCGCATGCCATCGGCAGGAGGCGCGCATGACCGATATCGCCATCGTCCAGGCCAGTTTCGGCGACCCCGCGGAAGCCGCACTCGTCGCGCGCAAGCTGCTTGAGGAGCGGCTGGCGGCGTGCACGTCGCTCATGCCGGTCACTTCGATCTATCGCTGGCAGGATGTAACGCAGGAAGCGGCGGAGACGGTGATGACCGCCAAGACGACGATCGAACTCGCGACGCAGGTGGCGGCCCGGATCGGCCAGCTGCATAGTTACGATCTCCCGGTGATCGAACGCTGGCCGGTCGCGGTCGACGAGGCGGTGGCGGCGTGGGTGAGGGACGCGACGGGCTGAGGCTCGTCGAGGGTCTGGAAGTTCCCGGTATTATAGTACCCGTCAGCAAAAGCCCGGTTTTGCTTGACTTTGGCGGGGTAGGGCGGCATTTGGCCGCCACGAACGCGGCTCGGTGACGGGCCGCGCGTTTGTTTTAACGCCATAACCGGAAGGTCAACAGCCCATGAAGGCGCTGATGAAGACCACCAAGTCGGCCAAGCCGCACGAGGTGGAAAAGAAATGGCACATTGTCGACGCCACCGATCTGGTGGTCGGCCGCGCCGCGGTCGTGATCGCCAATGTGCTGCGCGGCAAGCACAAGACCAGCTTCACCCCGCACGTCGATTGCGGTGACAATGTCATCGTCGTCAACGCCGACAAGATCAAGTTCACCGGCAACAAGCTGGCGGACAAGGTCTATTACAAGCACACCGGCTATGCCGGTGGCATCAAGGGCGTGACCGCGGGCAAGGTGCTCGAGGGCCGCTTCCCCGAACGCGTGCTGGAAAAGGCCGTCGAGCGGATGATCCCGCGTGGTCCGCTGGGCCGCCAGCAGATGCGCAACCTGCGCATCTACAAGGGCAGCGAGCATCCTCACGAAGCCCAGAACCCCGAAGTCCTCGACATTGCCGGCATGAGCCGGAAGAACAAGGTGGGCGCATAATGGCTGACACCAACAACACGGACGGGCGCCAGTCGCTGTCCGATCTCGGCACCGTCCTGCAGCAGCAGGGTGAGGCCACCCAGGCTGCCGCCGAGCAGCGCGCCGAAGATTATCTCGCCGGCAAGATCGACGAGCCGGTCCAGACCGCGCCGCTGCGTGCGCAGGAACTCGACAAGTTCGGCCGCGCTTATGCGACCGGTCGCCGCAAGGACGCCGTCGCACGCGTCTGGCTGAAGCCGGGCACGGGCAAGATCACGATCAACGGTCGCGATCAGGAAGTCTATTTCGCGCGTCCGACGCTGCGCCTGGTCATCAACCAGGTGTTCGGCGTTGCCGGCCGCGAAGGTCAGTATGACGTCGTCTGCACCGTCAAGGGCGGCGGTCTGTCGGGCCAGGCCGGTGCGGTCAAGCACGGCATCAGCCAGGCGCTGACCAAGTACGAGCCGATCCTGCGCACCCCGGTCAAGCGTGCGGGCTTCCTGACCCGCGACAGCCGCGCCGTCGAGCGCAAGAAGTATGGCCGCGCCAAGGCGCGTCGCAGCTTCCAGTTCTCGAAGCGTTAAAGCGCGGGCGGCTTCGGATTGCCAAGGCAATCCGAAGACTCGCCACGGCGGGCGGCGATCCGGCGCAGCCGGTTCGTCCGACGGCGTGGCGGCCTATGGTTCAAGGAAGGGCGGTCCGGAAACGGGCCGCCTTTTCTTTTGTGCATTGCATCAATTTGCCGTCGCGCAGCGATCGTTTCGCTGGCAGTCCGGTTGCCGAGGGGCGAATCGAATTGGAGGCAATGATGGCGACGATCACCACGCGCGACGGCACCACTATATATTATCAGGACATGGGATCGGGCCAACCCATCCTGTTTTCGCATGGTTGGCCCTTGTCGTCGGAAGCGTGGGACCGGCAGTTGGTCGACTTCGCGCATCTGGGCTTTCGCACCATTGCGCATGACCGCCGCAGCCATGGCCGCTCGTCCCAGACCTGGGACGGCAACAACATGGACCAATATGCCGACGATCTCGCCGAACTGATCGAGCATCTCGACCTCAAGGACATCGTCATGGTCGGCCATTCGACCGGCGGCGGCGAAGTGGTGCATTATTGCGGGCGCCACGGCACCGATCGTGTCGCCAAGATCGTGCTCGTCGGCGCGGTGCCGCCGATCATGCTCAAGAGCGACAGCAATCCCGAAGGCACGCCGATCGAGGCGTTCGATGGCATCCGCGCCGGCACGCTCAACCGCGCGCAATTCTACAAGGACCTGACCCTGCCATTCTACGGCTTCAACCGCGACGGCGCCAATGTCCAGGAAGGCCTGCGCGACAATTTCTGGCTGCAGGGAATGGCCGGCGGCCTCAAGGGCCATTACGACTGCGTCCACGAATTCTCCGAAGTCGATTATACCGAGGACCTCAAGAAGATCGCGGTGCCCGCATTGGTGATCCACGGCGACGACGACCAGATCGTGCCGATCGCCGCGGCGGGGCTGAAGTCGAGCAAGATCCTGCCCAACGCCACGCTCAAAATCTATGAAGGCGCACCGCACGGCCTAGCCGAGACGATGCCCGAGACGTTCAACGCCGACCTCTTGGCGTTCATCAAAGGCTGACCGGCAGCAGCCAGCCCGTATAGCGCACGATAGCGCCGATTAACGGCGCGCGAATGGCGACGAGGAAGCGGAACCGTCCGACCTCGTCCTGCCATTCGCGCGCCTCTATCCGCGGTGCCAGGAAGCGGGGCACGGGAATGCCGAACGCGCTCCAGCCGGCGAGTTCCATCGTCAGACCCTGATCGTACGAGGGCAGGGCGAAGGCGAAGCGCAACGGGCCAAAGCGTTCGACGATGCGGTCGCCGCGCTGGCTGAGCGTGCTGTGGAACCGATGCCTGCCGAAACGTCGCGTCCAGGTTTCCGCCCCGTTGCGCTCGGCGAAGGAAACGTGGAGCGGGTAGGTTCCGGAGGGTGGGAAGCGGACCAGCCAGCCCGCGAGGCGCGCGAGCGGATTGCTGCCACGCTCGACGGTGCCTTCGCCCGCCGCGCCATCATCGCCATGAACGTTGTGCAGTGTGCGCACCGACGGCGGGAGCCGTTCGAAGCGAGCGGCCATCACCCGCGCGTAGAGCGGCGGCGGGACCGCGCGCTCCACCGTCTCGTGCCGGACCGCCAGCCTGGCGAACAAGGGTTCGAAATCCTCCGGCTCCATTTCGTACCAGGCATGGCGCGCCCCGGGTGTGACGCGCCCGGCGAGGATCCGCCCGGCGAGGATCTCCGCCGCAAGCGTAGGGATTTCGGGACCCTCGCCATTGGTCGCGACGATCGTCCACCGTCGCTCGACGCCGGCGTCGCCGCGCCGGCCCTCGAGCGTGATCGTCATGCCCGAACGGTCGCCTCCCAGCCTGGCGGAGGCGCGATAGAGCACCATCAGCGCGCGTCTCAACGGCAGCAGCGAACGAAGCCAGCCCCAGCGCACCGGCCAACTGAGCAGCCATAATGACGCCATCTGGAAATCGAGTTCGGTGCCTGCACGAAAGGTCACCGCAGGGCGGCCGGGCAGCGCCTCGGGGGCGATCGCGTGATCGGGCACGTCGGCAATGCCCACAAGGCGGCCGGCAAGGCCGATGCCCTCCACCAGCATCGTCTCGCGGCGCAGTTCCTGCCAGCCGTGCACCGTCTCCCAACGCTTGCCGCGCCACAAGCGTACGGGTTGGCCGATATAGCTCAGCATCGCTTCGGCAATAGACTTGCCGGCGCTCGCACGGTTCGAGGCGCTCAGCGCCATCTCGATACTGTCGACCTGGCTGAGGTCGGCGGCGAGTCTCCGTACGATGGCGCCGGAAAGCGCAGGCACGCTCGAGGCGCCCGAAATAATGGCGACTCGCGCGGCGCGAGCCTGCTGGTCGAGCGCGTCGATCCCGCACACGAAATCGCGCGCGTCGGCGAGGTCGAGATAGGGGATGCTCATCGCCACGCACGCCTCGGGGACGATATATCCGCTGCCTTGGAACGGTCCGGCGGCGTCGATCACGAGATCGGGGCGGTGGCGCGCCATGACCAGCCCGATACCGTGGTCGCGATCGGCGACGACCGGCTCGGCATGGTCCAGGCCGTTGCAGAAAGCGGCGGCCTTGTCGCCATTGCGCCCGGCGACGAGTATCTCGTGCCCTGCGGCGAGCAGCCGTCGGGTCAACCGAGCGCCGAACCCTCCATAGCCGCCGATGACGAGGATTCGGCTCATCGCGGTTCGATCGGGCGCGCCCCGTATAGGGCGCGGAAAACCAGGCCTGCCCCCGCGCCGGACAGTGCGAGCATCGATAGCCCGTTCAGCGTGTCGGCGATGGGGAAAGACTCATCGCCCCAGTTGATGAAGGGTGCGCGGACCAAGACAAATAGCGTCGCCGGGAGCGCGGCAGTGAGTGTCGACGTAATTGCCGAATTTACCCAGCTCACCGATCCGCCGCCAATAGTCCATTTGGCGAGCGGAGGGGCTGCAAGACCGCCAAGGAAGAGCGCGATCAGGACCGAAAAGAACACCATCCCCGCATAAGTGGTGATATCGACCCGGCTGTCGCCCCAGCAAACCAGCGTCGCGGCGACTACGCCGCCGGTCACCGCGGCGATCACTCCCGACGCAAGCAGGCCCATGCCCGGCCCGGGCCCGGTGACGGGAGGGCGGCTCACAGCAAACGGTCCCGGAAGGCGGGGCCGGGTAGCCAGCAGGTGTCGCGGGGGCCGAACAGCCAGTAACGATGGCGCGCAACCCAGCGATAGACGGGGTCGAGCAATGCGCGTGGCACCAGGCGGAACGCCGTCGCCGCGCGCCACGGCCAGCCGAGTCCTGCCCAGATCGCCAGTATCGCATCGCTGTCGCGCCGGGCGCGGTTGCCCTCGACGACGATCAGTGTGTCGGGATTGGCCTGATCGATCCCGAACCGGCGATAGAGCGCGCTGCCCGCTTCGCCCTGCATCGAGGCGAGCAGGAAGCGGCCTTGCCGGTCGTGGTCGAGCACGAATTGCGCGTTGGCCGAGCATAGCAGGCATTCGGCGTCGAACACGATGATCGGGCGAACCTCGCTCACGGCTCGACCGGATCCGTGAACAACGCGACCTGATGGAGCAGTTCGCCGAACCACGGATGGACGAGGTCGAGCGCGAACACGAACCGTCCGCCGCCGATATCCTGATGCCGGATCACCAATTGTCCCGGCGCCAGCCAACGCGGCCAGCGCAGCCGCACGCCGAACAGGCGCAGGAAATAATGATCGCCGACGAACAGCAGTGCGTTGTCGTCGGTCGTGAGCCGCAACGCGATGCCGATACCGTGACCAAGATACTCTTCCAGCCCGGTCGGACCGGAGAAACGCTTGGCGCTCTGGATGACCTGAGGAAACCCCTGCGCACGGCCGTAAATGCGGCTCCAATATTGGCCCTGACCGGCGCGATCCTCGGTGATGCATACGGTCGCGGGAACGCCGGTATCGCGCCCCAGCGGCAGCGGCGCGCCGATCAGGCGCGCAGCTTGCGCCAATAGCCAGCCGGTTATGGCTATCCGGCATTCGACGACTTCCCCGGCATAGGTGATCGCGGCACCGGCCAACGCCTTGCGTTCGAACCGGTGGCGCACCGTGACGGGTAGTCTTGCCCATTGTCCCGCCGGCAGGAGGGCGGCGAATTGGCTGGTTCCGACGGGTTGCGGCGCGGCGATGCTGCGCCGCCATCCGGCATATCGTGTTCCGGTGAACTCGTTCGCCAGCGTGGCCATCATTCGTCTCCCGCTGTCAGGTGTTCTTGGCTTTCACCTTGGGCAGGAAAGCTAGGACGCGCTTGCCCATGCCGATCAGCATCATCAGCCGGCTCGGCGGGACCTCGATCATCTGCTGGTACCAATCGTCGATCGTCATCACGAAGTCGCGCATGTCGTCGATCCGCTGGCGGGCGATGCGGCCGATCCTGGGGTCTCGCGCCGCCGTGTCGGCGCAGGTTTTGAGCGCCGCGACCGCCGGGTCGATCTCGCGCTCCTTGCGGCCCTGGGCGATGCGGGTCAGCATCTGCCACAGATCGACTTCCGCCTCGTAATGATCGCGGCGGTCGCCCATCACCGGCACGCGGCGGATCAGCTTCCAGCCCATCAATTCCTTGAGCGAGTTGGAGGTGTTGGATCGCGCGATGCGCAGCATGTCGCTGATCTCTTCTGCGTGCAGCGGCCGTTCGCTCAGGTAGAGCAGAGCGTGGATTTGCGCGACCGAGCGGTTGACGCCCCATTGCCCGCCCATTTCTCCCCAATGCAGCACGAACTGGAGCACTGCAGGTGGAAGTTGGTCCGACTCATCGGTAATTTCTGTCATGACAGAAATATGTGACAAAAACGGGTTGGCGTCAACTGTCGGGCTGATTATCGTCCGGCGATATGGATGATGCCGAATCCCTCACGCCGATACTCGCTTTTCTCCAGAACATCGGGATTCCGGTCGACGCCGCTCCGCTTTCGGCGGACGGTTTTTTGCCTGCTATCGAGGTGCGCGATGGACGGCTGCTCTATGACCCCGACCGCCTGCGATGGCCGGGCGACCTGCTTCATGAAGCGGGACATATCGCGGTCACCGATGCCGCGATTCGGGCAACGGTCAGCGAGTTCGCCAGCGACGGCGGCGACGAGATGGCGGCGATCGCTTGGTCCTACGCAGCGGCGCTGGCAGCAGGCGTCGATCCCCGCGTCGTATTCCATGATCACGGCTATCGCGGCGACGGCCAATGGCTTGCCGAAACCTTTGCGACCGGAGGGTATATCGGCGTGCCGATGCTGCAATATTATGGGCTGGCACGCTTCTCGCGCGATGAAGGCGAACCCTATCCGGCGATGATCAAATGGCTACGCTGAACGGGGAGGCGGGATCACCGATCGTTGCCGCACAGATCGTAACGATCGTCGCGTTCCTGGACAGTATCGGAATCCCGACCGCAGAAGAGGCGTTGGCCGGGAATACGGTGCTGCCGGCTATGACCGTGCGTGACGGGACGATCATCTACGATCCGGCGCGGCTTGAGCGGCCGGGCGACCTGCTCCACGAGGCGGGGCATATCGCGATGACCGATCCAGCGCTTCGCTCGACGGTCAGCGATTTTGGCGTTGCGCCGATGGCGCAGGGTGACGAGATGGGAGCAATCGCATGGTCCTGGGCGGCGGCTATCGCCGCCGGACTCGATCCGCGCATAGCCTTCCATCCCGACGCCTATCGCGGAGAGGGCGAATGGCTTCAGGAAACCTTCGCCGGAGGCAATTATATTGGCCTGCCAATACTGCAATATTACGGGCTGGCGCGGCGGAGCGGCGAGGACGGCGAGCAATATCCCGCGATGATCAAATGGCTGAGGTAACCCGATCAATCGACAGCCGCATGGCGCTGCGGTAAAGCGGTCGGATGGCTGATTTACCTTCGACCCCGTTGCTCGACACCGTTTCGACGCCGGCGGATCTTCGCGGACTTGCGCCGGAGCAATTGCGGCAGTTGGCGGACGAGTTGCGGGCGGAGACGATATCCGCGGTGGGGACGACCGGGGGCCATTTGGGCTCGGGGCTGGGGGTGGTCGAGCTGACGACGGCGATCCATTATGTGTTCGACACGCCTCATGACCGGCTGATCTGGGACGTCGGGCATCAATGCTATCCGCACAAGATCCTGACCGGGCGGCGCGACCGCATCCGCACTTTGCGCCAGGGGGGAGGGCTATCGGGTTTCACCAAGCGCTCGGAGAGCGAGTACGATCCGTTCGGCGCTGCGCATAGCTCGACCTCGATCTCGGCGGCGCTGGGCTTTGCCATTGCCAACAAGTTGGCGGGGAGGCCCGGCAAGGCGATCGCGGTGATCGGCGACGGCGCGATGTCGGCGGGCATGGCCTATGAGGCGATGAACAATGCCGAAGCCGCCGGTAACCGGCTGGTGGTCATCCTCAACGACAATGATATGTCGATCGCGCCGCCGGTCGGCGGGCTTTCAGCTTATCTCGCACGGATGGTCAGTTCGAGCGAGTATTTGGGCCTGAGGAGCCTTGCCAAGCGGATCACTGCCAAGGTCTCGCGCCGGGTGCACGATGCCGCGCAAAAGGCCGAGGAGCTGACCCGCGGCTGGGTGACCGGAGGCACGTTGTTCGAGGAACTGGGCTTCTATTATGTCGGGCCGATCGACGGCCACAATCTCGACCATCTGATTCCGGTCCTGGAGAATGTCCGCGACAGCGAGCACGGTCCGATCCTGGTCCATGTCGTGACCAAGAAGGGCAAGGGCTATGGTCCGGCGGAAGCGGCCGCGGACAAATATCATGGCGTGCAGAAGTTCGACGTCATCACCGGCGCGCAGGCCAAGGCGCCGCCGGGGCCGCCTGCCTATCAGAACGTGTTCGCCGACCAGCTGATCAAGGATGCGCAGCGCGATCCGACCATCGTCGCGATCACTGCCGCCATGCCCTCTGGCACCGGCGTCGACCGCTTCGCCAAGGCGTTCCCCGAGCGGACGTTCGATGTCGGGATTGCCGAGCAGCATGCGGTGACGTTCGCCGCGGGGCTCGCCGCGCAAGGCATGCGGCCATTCTGCGCGATCTATTCGACCTTCCTGCAGCGCGCCTATGACCAGGTCGTCCACGACGTCGCGATCCAGAACCTGCCGGTGCGCTTCGCGATCGACCGTGCCGGCCTGGTCGGTGCCGACGGCGCGACCCATGCCGGCAGCTTCGACGTCACCTATCTCGCGACGCTCCCCAATTTCGTGGTGATGGCAGCGGCCGACGAGGCCGAGCTGGTGCATATGACGCATACCGCAGCACTTCACGACAGTGGACCGATCGCCGTGCGCTATCCGCGCGGCAACGGGGTTGGGGTGGCGCTGCCCGAGACGCCCCAGCGGCTCGAGATCGGTAGGGGCCGGATCGTGCGCGAAGGCAAGAAGGTCGCGATCCTGTCGCTCGGCACGCGCCTTCAGGAAGCACTCAAGGCCGCCGATGCGCTCGATGCCAAGGGGCTGTCGGCGACGGTCGCCGACCTGCGCTTCGCCAAGCCGCTCGACGAGGAACTGATCCGCCGCCTGCTCACCACCCACGAGGTCGCGGTGACGATCGAGGAAGGCGCGGTCGGCGGGCTGGGCGCGCATGTCCTGACGCTTGCCAGCGACACCGGACTGATCGATGCCGGGCTGAAGCTCAGGACGATGCGCCTGCCCGACATCTTCCAGGACCAGGACAAGCCCGAAGTCCAATATGCCCAGGCCGGGCTCGATGCCGACGCCATCGTCGACACCGTGCTCAAGGCACTGCGTTATAATGACGCGAATTTAGCGGACGGCGCGAGAGCCTGACGTTAGGCAGCCCCCTCCCGGCGGAGAGGGGGCATTGCCGGTTCAGTTCATGTCCGACGGTGCGGCGTCGCGTGCGGCCCTGATCGCTTCGACCTCCGTCATCACTTCCTCGATATAGGCGGCGGCGCGTCCGCGGGTCTTGATCGCCCGGAATTCCGCGTAGAGCGCCGCCTTGGTCGCTTCGGACCTGTCGGACAGTTCGTATTTGGTCTTGAGCATGATCGCCAGCACCCCGTGCAGATTGTCGCGCTGGGGGATCAGCGCCGTGGCGTCGAGAGCTTCCGCGCCGGCCGCCAAGTCTGCGGCAGCGCGGGCGGGAGGCTGCGCAGGGTCGTCGAGCTTGGTCGGGCAATCGGTCCGCGGGCTGCTCTGTAGCAGCCCCAGGACGCTGTTGGCGGCCTTGTCGCGCGCGGTCAGCGGAAGAACGCCGAACACCTTTTCGATCGTGGCGAGCGCGGAACCGTGATCGTAGAGCGTGTGGTCGACGCCACCGGCTTGCACCCAGGGCGAGACGATGATCGCCGGCACCCGCACGCCATATTTGTCGAAGGTGAAGCCGAAATCGCTCAGGCTATCCTTCGCTCCGGGTGTGTTCGAACTGCCGTCGTTCGGGGGCGGGGCGGTGCCGGGCGCCACCGAGTCATAAAACCCGCCATGCTCGTCATAAGTGATGATCAACAGGCTCTCATACCATAATGGCGAGTTGCGGATCGCTTCGTAGACGGTCTTGATCAGAGCCTCGCCGCCGGTGACGCCATCCATCGGGTGCTGCGACGATCCGCCTTCGTACGAGCCGTTGACGATGTTGCCGTAATTGGGCTCGATGAAAGTATATTGGTATGGATAATCGCCGGCTAGGTCCTTCGCCAGGTTCTTCACCGAATGCATCTGCGTCAGGCGGATGTGCTTCAGCGAGGCGACCTGCGGGATGTCCCCGGAAAGCGGTCCGTTGGTATCGTGATAGAGCCGGTAGGAAACGCCGTCATTGTTCAGCGCGTCGAAAATCGATCCGTGCGGATAGGTGAAGCCGTCGACGCTCTCCCATTTGGCAAGCTCGCCGTCGGTCGGGCTGTGATCGAGGCCGTTGGACGATGCGCCATGGAGAAAGAAGCGGTTCGGCCAGGTCGGTCCCGGCAGCGACGAAAACCATTGGTCGCACAGCACGAAATTGGTCGCGAGCTGATAGGCCACCGGCAAATCGGTCGCGGTATCGAAACACAGCATGATGTCGCCGATGTCGTGCGAGGATGGGGTCGGCCCCTCGCTTTTGGTGGTGGCATAGTTCGCGGCGAAACCCGAATTGTTGATGGTAGGGTAGGGCCCATTGACCGGATACGTGGCGCCGGCGCCGCCCAATTGCTCGACCACGTCGGGGAATTCGTGCCCCGGATCGGTCGGCATGCTTGATGGCGCGCCGCCGCCCACATAATAGGTCGTGCCGTTATAGCTGTTGCTGTTGCTGGTCGTCGCTGCGATAATTCCGGGAATCCCGGACAAAGCGAACATGTTGTCGAACGAATGGTTTTCCAGCATTAGCACGAAGATGCGGCTGATCGGATAAGAGGGCTTCACCGTCCCTGCCGCGACCACGAAGCTGCTCTTGGTGCCCGAGAGCGGCAGGTTCAGTTTCGACGCACCGTTGTTGACCGGTATATTGAGGCCGGGCTGGCTGCTGCTGACGATGGATCCGCCGAGCCACCAATTGTTGTTCAGCCCATAGCTGCCCTGACCGACGTTGAGGATCGCGCTGCCCGATCCGCTGGCGGTGGTGACCTGAAGTTCCAGCTGGAAGAAGAAATTGAGCTCCTTGGGCAGGCCCCCGCCGCCTGACGCGGCGTAGGCGTTGAGGCTGTTATTGTTGCAATTTTTGTTGAAGGCGGTCGCCACCGGGGCGGACTTCTTGCGGTCGCAGGCGAAGGTGATCGTGAAAACGTTGCCGGTCTTCTGGACGGTCGGCGGGGGCGAACTGTCTTGTCCCGATGTGACGTTCGCCGAGTTGGCGACATAGGCCATCGAGGTGATCGTTCCCGAATTGTCGGTGATCGTGAGGACGTTGATGGAAATCGACATACGAATTCCTTTGTCTGGCTGGGGAACTGTTCGAGTGGCGGTGCGCGCCGGTTCAGGCGATCGTGCCCGGTCCGAACGTGAAGCTGCTGATCGATCCCGACAGCGGCAGGTCAAGCGTCAGGGCCGTGCCGTCGATCGGGATGGTGAGACAAGGCACGCTGCTGGTCACGATCGATCCGCCGAGCCACCAATTGTTGCGGAGCGCGAAATGGCCCTGACCAGCGTTCAGCGAGACGGTCGCATTGCCTTGTGCGGTGGAGAAGATCAGCTGGAGCGTGAAATAGAAGTTCAACTTGCCCGGCGTGCCGCCGCCGCCCGAGGCGGCAAAGACATAGGCAGCCCCACCGCTGGCGTTGTTGAACGACGTCGCGACATCGGTCGAACCCTTGCGATCGGCGGCGAACGTGATCGTCCAGACGTTGCCGCTGACGCCAATCGCAGCGGAATCGGTGTAGCTCTCCCCCGATGTGACCACGGCCGAGCCGGAAATATAAGTCACGCCGATCAATGTTCGCGAGTTGTCGACAAACTGCAGTGTATTTCTTGCAATAGAAGACATAATGTTCCCCATTATTGAGCAAATATGGGCACGAGTAACAGTAACCCGCCGGATAGTTCCGGCAGATAATAATAGGATTTACAAGTAATTTACCGGCGGTCATCGATACGATTCGCCTCAGTATTGAAGCGTTAGGCGTGTTAGAAGTCAATGATTCGACAACGGTAAATATATACCGGATTGGATCTATCGTGCTTGCCGATTAATTAAGGATATGTACGGCAATCGGCGCGAGCCGGGTCCGAGTTTCGGCATAAGCAAACGAGCGCCGACAAGCGGCGCTCGGTTCTACGATCGGTATCGCTGATTGCCCCGCCAAAAGCGGGGGATGGGTCACTTGTGGAGATAATGCTCCTGCGCCGCGTCGGTCGCGTTGATCGCCAGGATCGATCGCGCCTCGCCCGGATTGAGCGGATGACCCGAGCGGTCGGCCGAGGCGGCGATCACGCGATCAAGCAGGCGGCGCCCTTCTTCCCACCAGCCGATTCCGCTGGCCGCGTTGAGATGTCCCTGCGCTCCGGCGTCGACGAAATGGCTGCCCCAGAACGAGGCCATGCCGCGGGCGCGACCGATGTCGATCCACGGATCGTCGGTCGAGGCGACCAGGATCGAGGGGAAAGGAAGCGCCTTGCGCGGTGTCGGCGCGAAACCCTTGAGTTCTTGTGCGGTGTCGGGCCGGTCGGGATCGGCTGGGGCGACGAGCAGCGCGCCGGCAACCGGCCAGCCATAAGGTTGCGGACTCATCTCCGCCCACCAGGCAACCGCGAGACAGCCCAGCGAATGCGCTGCAAAAATCACCGGCGCCTTCGCCGCGCGCGCGGCCTGGTCGATCTTGGTCACCCAGGCATTGCGATGCGGCTGATCCCACATGCCGAGTTCGATGCGATGCGTGTCGGGGCGGGAGGTCTCCCACAGACTCTGCCAGTGCGAGGGGCCCGAGCCGCCCAGCCCGGGAACCGTGAGGATAGTCGGAAGCGTGCCGTCGGGATGCGTGAACAGTCCCATCATTTCTCTCCCAGAAAGGGTGGGAAGAAGGCGGCGTGGGCGCTCTAGGGGGACGACCGCGCTGCTTTCCTCGCCTTCTTCCCAACGGCTAACTTAATTCCTAGTTTCTTGATGGGAATAAGTCTGCGCCCAAATGCCGCCGGATTGCGACGGACGGAAATCGCGGTCATGGAAGCGCAATGGCAAAGGTTCGCGCCGACCAACTCATCACCGATCGCGGGCTCGCGGAAAGCCGAACGCGCGCGCAGGCGCTGATCATGGCAGGACTAGCGTTCGCCGGCGACAAGCGAATCGACAAGCCGGGGCAGATGATCGCTGAGGACATCGTGATCGAGATCAAGGGGCGCGATCACCCCTGGGTGTCGCGCGGCGGGATCAAGCTGGCGCACGCGCTCGACCATGCCCGATGGGACGTCACCAATGCGATAGCGATCGACGTCGGTTCGTCGACCGGTGGGTTCACCGACGTCCTGCTGTCGAAAGGCGCGGCGCGCGTCTATGCGGTCGACAGCGGGACCAACCAGCTTGCCTGGAAACTCCGGCAGGACGATCGCGTCATCGTCCACGAACAGACGAGTGCGCGTATCCTGACCGAGGCGCATATTCCCGAGTCGGTCGACCTGATCGTCTGCGATGCGAGCTTCATTGGCCTGGCCAAGGTGCTGGAGGTGCCCTTGTCCTTCGCCAGGCCGGGCGCGCGGTTGGCGGCTCTGATCAAGCCGCAGTTCGAGGCTGGGCGAGGGGAAGTCGGCAAGGGCGGGGTGGTTCGCGATCCTGCAGTCCATCAACGGGTCTGCGACGAGGTCGCGGCATGGCTGACCGCGAGCGGCTGGATGGTCGAGGATATCGTCCAGAGTCCGATCACCGGGCCGGAGGGGAATGTGGAGTTCGTGATTCTGGCGCATCTGCCGGAATGATGACAGAGCCTCACCCTTCCGGCGCATTCGCGCTTCCCTTCCCTCTCCCGCATGCGGGAGAGGGAAGGGTGAGGGTCTGTTCGTTTTGGCGTGATCCTCGTTTCTTCCCGATGGCAGACCCGCCGCTTGGCTCCGTCCCTTTCGAAGACGGGCCATCCGCTACATCGCGGCTTGTCATCATGCTGCGTCGCGGCAACACTAAGCGAATGCGCATGTCGAGCGCGCAAGAGGATTGCTGATGGAAATCGCGACCAAGGAACAATTGCGCGGGGCCTTCCTGCGCTGGGCGGTGGTGACGGTGCCGCTGATCCTGTTGCTGGGCTTCGCCTCCAGCCGGATCGCGCCGGCTGGAGCGCAGAATCGCTGGTATGCGACACTCGTCCGCCCCGCAATTACACCGCCGGATTGGGTATTTCCGGTCGCGTGGAGCGCACTTTACGTCATGATGGGGTTGGCGCTGGCAATGATCATCAATGCGCGCGGATCGCGTTTGCGGGCCCTCGCGATCACGTTGTTCGTGCTCCAATTGGTGCTCAACCTCGCTTGGTCGCCACTGTTCTTCGGGATGCACCAAGTCTGGCCCGCGCTGATGCTGCTGGTCGGGATGTTCGTTGCCGCGCTGATGACGACGTTGGCGTTCGGTCGGATTCGTACCGCCGCCGCGTGGCTGATGGTGCCCTATCTGGCCTGGTTGTGCTTCGCCGGCCTGCTCAATTTGCAGGTCGGGAAGCTCAATCCCAACGCATCGACGCTTGTGCCGTCGTCGGCGAGCGCCCAGATGAGTATCTGATCAAGATTACGGGATACCAGACATGCAATCCGAGAACCGGCTGTTCGACGACCTCGTCAAGTTCGTGAACGGCGCCGCCGGCACGCTGGCGGGCATGGGCCGCGAGGCCGAAGCCGCGACGCGCGAGCGCGCCAAGGAATGGATCGGCGGGCTCGACTTCGTCAGCCGCGACGAGTTCGAGGCGGTGAAGGCGATGGCCGCCGCCGCGCGCGACGAGGCCGATGCGCTGAAGGCGCGGCTCGATGCGCTGGAAGCGAAGAGCGCAAAGCCGAAACCCACAAAGCCCTGAACCGATTTTCCACAGCTTTCTCCACGATCCCGTTGCGCGCCCCGGCCGCAACGGGCAGATTCGCGTGAGATGACCAGCGAGACCCACGATGCTCGATGAGAGCGATTTCCAGCGCGAGGACGCGGCGCCGATCGACATGATCGAGAGCTATTACGCCGCGCATGGCTGGGAGCATCAGCGCCATGACGATGAGGTGGTCGCGACGGTCAAGGGCAGCTGGACCGAATATGAATTGCGCGCGCTGTGGCGCGAAGAGGATTGCGTGCTGCAATTCCTCGCTTTTCCCGATATCCGCGTGCCCGACGACCGCCGCATCGCAATCTACGAAGCGATCGGGTTGATCAACGAGCAATTGTGGATCGGTCATTTCGAATTGTGGTCGTCGAGCGGGATCGTGCTCTATCGCCACGCAGCGATGATCGACGGCACCGATGGCGGGACGCTGACCCTGGAAGGCGCCGAATTGCTGATCGAATCGGCGATCGACGAGTGCGAGCGTTTCTACCCCGTGTTCCAGTTCGTCCTGTGGGGCGGCAAGACCCCGAAGGAGGCGCTGGCCGCGTCGCTGACGGAGACGCAGGGCGAGGCGTGAGCGTGGCGGTCGCGGTCCCTCAGCGGCTGTGGCTGATCGGTTGCGGCAATATGGGCGGCGCGATGCTGTCGCGCTGGATCGAGAGCGGCGTGGTTCGCGGTGATGCGGTCGACGTGATCAACCGGCATGACCGCGAACTTCCGGACGGCGTGCGCCAGGCGCGCGCCTTGCCCGATGGCCCGCCGCCCGACGCGGTGATGCTGGCGATGAAGCCGCAGCAGCTTGACGAGATCGTCGCTGCCTATGGGGAGCGTATTCGTCAGGCGCCGGTGCTTATCTCGATCCTTGCGGGGGTGGAGGAATCGACGCTCGCCGAGCGTTTTCCCGGCCCGGCCATTATTCGCGCGATGCCGAACCTCCCCGTCGCGATCGGCAAAGGCGTGGTCGCGCTTTATGCCGACGGCGCGCCGCAATCCGCCAGGGACGCGGTCGCGGGTTTGATGGCACCGCTCGGGCTCGTCGAATGGACCCGGGATGAGGCGATGTTCGGCGCGATCGGCACGCTCGAAGGTTGCGGGCCGGCTTTCCTGTTCCGCTTCATCGACGCGCTGGCAAAGGCGGGGGAAGAGCTTGGCATGCCCGCCGATCAGGCCGCGCGGCTGGCGCTGGCGACGGTCGATGGAGCGGCATCGATGGCGTCCCGCTCGGATGCGACTCCCGCGATCCTAGCCGACCGCGTCGCCAGTCCGGGCGGCTCGACGCGCCAGGGATTGAACGTGCTCGACCGCGACGACGCGTTGATCAAGCTGATGACCGAGACGCTGCAAGCTGCCGAGCGCCGCGGTCGAGAGATGGCCGCCGCCGCCAAGCGCTGATCTTACGATTAAGCGAACGACTCTAGCGGCGTTGCCCTGGCGGCACCGAATTCTCGCGCCAGCCATGTACCCGTTCACGCTCCGCCGGCGGAATCAGTCCTTCTAGCACCGCCCAGAAGCCGGTCACCGCCTGCTGTCCCGCCGCGCTATAGGCGCGCGCGATGATATCGCGGGCATGGTTGAACAACTCGCTGTCGAGATCGTAGCCCGAATCGGTCAACCGCAGCAGTCGCTGCCGCCGATCGCGATCGCCGATCCGTGTCTCGACCAACCGACGCTCTTCGAGCTCGGTCAGCACGCGTCCGAGCGATTGCTTGGTGACGCCCAGGATCGACAGCAATTCGCTGACCGAAATGTCGGGATGCCGGCCGATGAAATAGAGCGCGCGATGATGCGCGCGCCCGATTCCGCGCTCGCCCAGATTCTGGTCAACCGCCTTGGTCAGCCGGCTATAGGCGAAAAAGAGCATTTCGGATCCTCGGCGAATTTCGGACTCGCGGAGGAATTGGGCCGAAGCGGCTGGTGTTGGGGCAGTCATGTTGACCGGTTTTGCCACCGGGATTAATCTACGGCAAGCCTTGGACGCGCACGATTTGTGGCGCTATGGCACGACTGCCATGAATATCGCCGCCCATTTTCCGCTCAACGCCACCGCGTCGCCCACCCCCCATGAGGTCCGCGCCGAAAAACTCGTCAATCCGGGTTTTGGCCGCGTGTTCACCGATCATATGGCGATCGCGCATTATAGCGATGCGCAGGGCTGGCACGATCTCGCCATCGCGCCGCGCCAGCCGCTGACGGTAGACCCCGCCTGTGCCGTACTGCATTATGCGCAAGAGATATTCGAGGGGCTGAAGGCGTATCGGGGCGCGGACGGCAGCATCACCATGTTCCGCCCCGAAGCCAATGCCCGCCGGTTCCGCAAGTCGGCCGAACGGCTGGCGATGCCGCTATTGCCCGAGGAATTGTTCGTCGAATCGTGCCGCGCTTTGGTTAGCGCGGAGCGCGACTGGATTCCGACAAGTGAAGGCGGGTCGCTCTATCTGCGCCCGTTCATGATCGCCAGCGAGACCTTCCTCGGCGTCAAGCCGTCGTCCGATTATATCTATATGGTGATCGCCTCGTCGGTCGGCTCCTATTTCAAGGGCGGCGCGCCGGCGGTGTCGATCTGGGCGTCCGAGACTTACACGCGCGCGGCTCCCGGTGGTACCGGCGCGGCAAAGTGCGGCGGCAATTACGCCGCCAGTTTGATAGCGCAGGCCGAGGCGATCAAGCTGGGCTGCGACCAGGTCGTGTTCCTCGACGCGGTCGAGCGCCGCTATGTCGAGGAACTGGGCGGGATGAACGTGTTTTTCGTGTTCGACGACGGGTCGCTCGCGACGCCGCCGCTCAGCGACACGATCCTGGCCGGGATCACGCGCGATTCGCTGATTACCCTGGCGCGCGACCGCGGCATCACCGTCCGTGAAGAAAAATATGCGCTCGATCAGTGGCGCGCCGACGCGGCGAGCGGCAGGCTGGTCGAGGCCTTCGCCTGCGGGACCGCGGCGGTGGTCACGCCGATCGGTCAGGTCAAGGCGAGCTCGGGCGACTTCACGATTGGGTCGGGCGGCCCCGGCCAGCTCACTATGTCGTTACGCGAATCCCTGGTCGCAATTCAGACAAGCGCCGCTCCCGACCCTTACGGCTGGCTGGACCGGATCGCATAAGGGCTTTTTTCGGGGCTTTGCAGGAGCGCGCGCGCGGCTATAAGCGCGCGCTCCCGCCGGACATCTTCGTCGGGAATATTGGGGCGTCGCCAAGTGGTAAGGCAGCGGCTTTTGGTGCCGCCATTCGCAGGTTCGAATCCTGCCGCCCCAGCCAGTCTTTTCACCAAGCTCTTGAATGGGCTTAGTTTCGTCAGCCGCTGGATCCGGGAAGGCGCACAGCCCCCTAGAGAGCAGTGGTTGTGGCGCACTTTGGGTAGCGAATAGTCAACGTCTGGAGGCCGGCTTCGTAGATTCGGCCCACTTCAGAAGAACATTCAAACGCATGTCCGGAATCTCCCCGACCGCGCTTCGAATCTCGTAGGCCTTCCGTTCAAGATTCCTCTGCTGCCATCGACTAGCTCCCAGCCCGCCGGGTCTTCCGGCGTGAAAAGTAGCGAAAGATGAAAGACCAGTGGGAATGCCAGCCCTGCACCTGCGGGCTGACCTGCCCCTGCCGCACCGCCGACGCCCGTTGCTCGTGCGGGACCGATTGCAAGTGCCCACGTCCTTTCCGGAGGATTAGCTGAAGGGGGCGAGGGCATTCGCCCTGCGTCGATCAATCCGGCAACGATACCTTCGCGCAATCTCCCAGGCTGTCGAGGTCATTCAGCTCCGCTGCGTGGCGTCGTCCCCATTCGCACAACGCAAGCAGTACTGGCTGCAGGCTGGTGCCGAGTTCGGTCGCCTCATAGTCGACGCGTGGCGGAACCTGGGCGAAGACGGTTCGCCGGACGACGCCATGGGCTTCCATTTCCCTCAGTTGCTGAATCAGGACTTTCTGGCTGATCGCCGGCATCAACCTGGTCAGCTCGGACAGGCGCCTAGGCTCTGCCATCAGATGATAGAGGATGATCGGCTTCCATCGCCCTGAAATCACCCGCAACGCGCGTTCGGCGGGCAAAGAGGGAAGGTCTTTTAGCGGTCTCACCATACTTACCAAATGGTCGGTATATGACCAATTTCTCCGTAGTCACCAATCTTACACTTATGCGAGCTGCCAGCGACGAGCAATGCTGATCTCCAGCATTGCGCAGCTGCGGAGAAGTCGGATGAAAGCGGTACAACTGATCGGATTCGGTGGGCCGGATATGCTCGAACTCGCGGAGGTGCCCGCACCCGAGCCAGGCCCTGACGAAGTTCTGATCCGCGTAAAGACGTGCGGAGTCAATTTCGCCGAGACCGCGATGCGCGCAGATCGCTACGCGATAACGCCGCCCGTGCCGTCCATCCCGGGAAGCGAAGTTGCCGGCGTCGTGGAACGCATTGGGGCCAACGTGGCCGGTATCGCGATCGGCCAGCGTGTCGCCGGATCGGCTTACGCCGCAGGCCAGCTTTTCGGGGGATACGCCGAACTCATGACGTGTCCCGCGGCCTATGTTACGCCGATTCCGGATGCGTTGACGTTCGAGGAAGCGGTCGCGCTGATGGTGCAGGGGCTGACCGCTTGGCACCTCCTCGATCGCGCACCAGCCGCCGGCAAGCGCGTCCTCATATCGGCCGCTGCCGGCGGTGTTGGCAACCTGCTCGTCCAGTTGGCGAAACGGGCCGACGCAGCGCTGATCGTCGCCGCTGCGAGCACCGACGACAAACGCAATTTCGCCCTGTCGATCGGGGCAGATGTCGCGGTCGACTATACTGCGTCTGGCTGGTCGGCCGGGGTTCGCGCGCTGACGGACGGACAGGGCGCGGATATTGTCTTTGAGTCGGTCGGCGGCACCGTGGTCGCGGAGAGTCTCAAGGCGCTTGCGCCGTTGGGACAGCTCGTCCTTTATGGATCGCTCAACATTCTCGAATTCAATATGGGTGTTCCGGAACTGCTCGGCCTGATTTTCCAGAATCAGTCGGTCACTGGGTTCGCGACCGTCCCGCTCATGACGGCGGCATCGCTGCAGCGAAGCCAGGCGCAGATATTTGCGCTGGCCGCTGCGAAGGAACTTAAGGTGACGATCGGTGGCGTCTTTCCACTCGATCAGGCGAGCGAGGCGCATCGCGCGCTGGAAGGGCGCCGGACCCACGGAAAGCTGGTGCTGGTTCCCTGAAGATCGAGTGCTCTTCGTTGCGCCCTCGAATCCGTCCGAGCTCGTTATCGCGCGTGAACAGGCGGTTGGTTGCCATCGGGGCAGGGGGCTCGCTGAGCTGAACTATAGCCGCCGATCGCCGGCTGCCCCGCGCCGACGGAACCGACGTTGCCGGTTCCGTGGTGCGTCATCGCGGTCGCCGATCATCTTGCTATGATCAATGAGGCCCGATCCCAGGGATAAGCCTGCTACCCTGCCCAATCGGGCGCGGTGCGGCGTCTTGGATTACTCAATATTGAAGCACGCGGCTGCGAAATCGGTAGCGCCGCCAAGGGTCTCAACCTATGCAAATTGCCCAACGTTGGAGCGAAAGAATGCCGGATTTCAAATCGAAGGACTTGGATCGCGAACCCTCGGTCGACACCCGGCCAGTCTGGAAAACGCCGACGGTATCGATTGCCGAAATCAACACCCTCACTCGTACCGCTGGGTTTACGAACTTCGATGCCCCCACGTCCTTCGGCTCATAGTCTGTAGCCAGCACATTCACCGACAAATCGGCATGTCCGACGGCGACGTGTACGCCGCATCGCCTGCGCGCGTTTCGGTGCCCCTCGAACGGGTCTGATTTCAGCGGTCGTCCGCAAATCCGGGCAGTCGGTCGTTGGGTGGCGCGCCCTGCACGCGGATAGGGAGTCACCGTGTACGCAATCGCGGGCATCGTCCACCTTGATCCGGGTGCCGTCGCTGGCGGCGAAAGCGATGTCGATGCCCTGCGCCGCGCCCTGTCGGCGTCCGGCTATCCCAGCATCGAAGCCCGCACTCACGCGGGCGCGACGCTGGCGGTCGCGCGCGACACATGGGCGATGAATTGCCGCAAATCGGCCACGCTGGCACACGACGGCGTCCGGCTGGTCGGCTTCGTGGGGCGTCTGGACAATGCCGGAATACTGGCCGCCACGCTTGACCAATCGCCGGATGCGGACCCGGCGGCGATCGTCGCCGCCGCCCATCAACGCTGGAGCGACCAAGCGCCGGAGCAGCTGCTGGGCGATTTCGCCTATACGGTATGGGATGGGGACAACCGCCGCCTGTACCTGGCGCGCGATGTCGGCGGCTGGCAGATCCTGTATTATCTGCGGCAGTCGGATCGCGTGTTTTTCGCGGACTCGCTTCCGGTGCTGCTGGCGCTGGCCCCCGATGCGCGGAGACTCGATCCCAAGGTGCTGGCCGATGTGCTGGTCGACGGTCTGCCTCCAGTTGATCTGACTGTCTGGCGCGACGTGCGCGCGGTCGCCCCCGCGAGCATCGCCCGCTTCGCGCGCGGCCACGGCGACACGCGACGCTATTGGCAGCTACCGCAAACCAGCATCCGCTATGCCCGAGACGAGGACTATGTCGACGCCGCCCGGGCGCTACTAGATGACGCGGTGCGCTGCCGCCTGCCGAAGCAAAGCCCGGTCGGCATCGCGCTCAGCGGCGGCCTCGACAGCGCCGGCATGGCGGCATATGCGGCCGCGGCTGCGCCAGGCGCCGCGTTATTCGGCTTTACCGGCGTTCCCGCACCCGGCGCCGTTCTGCCACACACGGCGCATCAATATAATGACGAAACGCCCTATGTTCGGTCGTTGTGCGAGCAGCTTCCGTCCCTCAAACTAATGCGCGCGTCGAGTGCGCCGGACGCCGAAGACCATATCAACGCGGCAATCATCCAGCTTGGCGGCATGCCGCTGAACAACAGCCTGAACGCGGCGTGGCTCAGCCCGGCCTATGCGGCAGCCGGTCTGCACGGTGTACACAGCATGCTGACCGGTGGTTTCGGCAACATCACGCTCAGCTATGACGGCGCCACATTGCTTCCCGCATTGCTCGACCAGGCCAGGTTGATCCGGTTTGCCGCGGAGTTCGCCGCCCTTGCCCGCCGCAGCACCCATTCCTACCGCGCCATCGCGAGCAGCTCCATCGCCAACAGCCGCTACTTCAGCCGCTATCGCAAGAAGCGACACGACCCAAGTTCGTGGTTCGTCCAGCTCCTCGGGCGCGCATTTCTAAGCGACGGCTTCGCGGAAGCCTCGGGTTGGCTGCGCTATCGACTCGACAGCGATGCGCCTATCCCCGCTGGCAGCGCCGATCATCGCGCCTGGCACATCGCCCGCAGCCAGCGCCAACGGCACCTGCATGGTCCATTGCAACGGTATTGGCGCGTCGAATTCTCGCAGCCACTCGCCGACCGCCGCCTGATCGAATTCTGCATGGCGACCCCTCCGGAGCAGTTTCTGCGAAATGGCGAGGCGCGGTATCTCGCCCGGCGCGTGCTGTCGGATCGGCTGCCCGCGGCGATCGTTCAAAACCGGCTGCGCGGCCGACAATGCCCCGAGGCCGTGCAGCGTGTCGTGGCGCAGCTACCCCGCCTTCAAGCCGAGTTGGACGTGCATGCTGCGTCTCCGCTTGTGCGGCATTGTCTGGACGTGGCGAAAGTCCGCGCGCAGCTGGCCCGGGTCAGCGATGCGACGCCGGATGAGATCGGTCGTGTCCAGCATCTGCACCGCGCGCTACAACATGCGCGCTTCCTCGACTATCTGGATCGCCTTGGCGCGACGCTCTGACGACGGCCTGCCTCAACGATAGCCGAGCCGTTCCATCCATTCCGCGTGGCAATCCTCGATCCGCGCAGCTTGCGCCGGGGACAGCGTCTCGCGCCAGCCGCCTACAAGCCCCTTGCGGAAGAACGCCTGCATCTTCGCGGGGCGTTCACAGAATCCCTCGACAGCCTCCTGGTGTTGCAACCGGTCGATGCGGCTGGCCGCAACAGCCCCGGCTAGCTGCGTCGCGTCAGCGCCCCAACCCAGCGCCGATGCGATATCGCCAAGAATGGCCGACAAGTCGCCATGCATCGCCTCATAGCGTACGACGCGTACAGGGAACGCACCTGCCGCTCCGTCCGGCGCGACCCAACTCTGGACATGCTGACTCCACGACCCGAGGGGCTGTCGCAGCTGCTGATTCATCCGACTGCGCGACGCCGCCATGTCGACGTCCGGCGCGCACAGGAATTCGACAGCGCGCGGTAGCGGCCATTGCCGATGATGCGCCAGCGATACCGCAATGTCGCGCGGATCGCGAACGATATAGACGGCGCCTAGCGTCGCGTCGGCGGGGAACAGCGGCTCGTCGCCCGCGTGGACATAGGCGTCGTGGGCCTTGCACAATAATGGTTCCCGCTGAGCCTGCGCCAGTCCGCGGTAGACAGCCGGGCGCAGCCGCAGAATCTCCGCGTCGGTCAAGCTGGACGCCTCGACGCTCGTATAATGGTCGAACAGCGCCCGCGACGAGGCGATTCGCTCACCGTCCAATCGATTGATGTCGACCACGCCGCCACCGTGGCGCAGGCTGGTGAGCGCCGCGCGCATCCAGGTGTTGCCGGATTTGGGATAGGAGGCGATCCAATAAAGTCGCGCTGCCGTTCGGTCCGCCACGTCAACCCTCCCAGTAGCGGCCGATCAGCGCGGGAAGGCGCGCCGCGAACGACGACAAGGCGTCCAGATCGTCCGGCACCGGCAGCGACAACTGCGGCACCGACGTGGCCAACGCCGCAACCGTGCCGAACATGCGCTGCCTGTTGAGTGCCTGGCCGATTCCCAACCGATAGACGGCTTCGTTTGCTGCCTGCAGCGCCTGGAATCGGTTGGAGTACAAAATCGGGAGCGCAGCAGCGTAGTGCTCGCGGCGTAGGTGGCATATCAGCGCCAGCGGGCGCGGCTCTGGGCAGAAGCCGTCCCTCATCAGGTGCTCGAATTTCTCGGCGTCGCCGGAGCTGCGCAGTTTGCGCCCCGCAGGCAGGCTCAGCGACGCAAGCGCATCGCGCCACAGCTTCTGGCCCGGGAACGCGGGCATGATATGAAAACCATCGTCGACGCGTCTGGCGACCGCGACATCATCGGCAAGGAGCTGTGATCCTCGCGCGACCATCGCGGCCGCCAACGTCGATTTTCCGGCGCCCGACTGACCAGAGAATACCACTGCCCGCCCGTCGATCACCACGCAGCTAGCGTGCAGCGGCAGTTCGCCGCGCTGATGGCACAGGGCGCCGATGACGCTGCCTAGCAGAAACACGCGGATGTCCGGCGCATCGGGCGCCATATGCGGCGCGATTACGACCTCGCGCCCGTCGCGCACCACAAAAGCGGCAACACCCGGAATTTCGATGCGGGCGCAACCGTGGCGGTTGTACGAAACCAGCGTGCTAAGCGGAATCGCATCCTCCAGCGGTGGCGCCTCGCCCAGGCGGAAAGTCACGTCGACAGGATCCGCCGCGTCACCGATCGGCAAATCGGGCAGATTCAATTCACTTTCGAGCTGCCAACCGAAGATGCGATAGCGCCTGGCAGCGCCGCGAGCGGCTGGTGCGGGCTTCCGGTCAAGCATCGATGCTGACCAGGCCTTCTTCCAACCATTGGTGCAGCAGCGCCAGCACGTCGCCGTGGATGCCGACTGGATCGCCTTGAAAATCGGCGATCAGCCCAGCAATCAGCGCTTCGCCGGTCGGTTCCAAATCCAACCGCTGCCAGACGGCCGTCGCCGCTGCATCCAGCGCATAGTAGCGGCCACGCTCGATGCTCATCAAGAAGGTCTCGCCGTCGATCCCGGCCGCCGCAATGTCGCGGTTGCGGCGGATCGACCCGACGATCAGCCGATGCGCCGCCTCGATATCCTGCATCTGTTCCCCCTCAAGAATCCAAGCGTTTCACTAGTGCGAACGGTTCGTGCGCACGTTCGCCGCGGTAAACAAAGAAGCACCTCGACGAGTCCCGATGCCGGCAAGAGGAGGCTTCGCTTATCTGCATCAGATAGTGGGCGTATCGCGGTCGATCGGTTCGGTCGCGGGATTTGCCTGGCAGCGGCGGCGAGCGCGCGTCGAAAGATCGCTCGACACGATGTCCCGCTCGGGCATTCGGGTGGCCGACCCTCATCCGGTTTCGGCGAGGCCTTGCCGAAGTTCACTTGATGGCCGCGCCTCGTCTTGACCAGCGCTTCTTCGTCGCTCTGCAGTAACAGCAGGTCGTGACGGCGTTTGCCGTATTGCGTGCAGCCAAACTGGATATCCAACGCCCAA
This sequence comes from Sphingomonas sp., assembly GCF_024508665.1. Lineage (GTDB taxonomy): Bacteria > Pseudomonadota > Alphaproteobacteria > Sphingomonadales > Sphingomonadaceae > Sphingomonas. The sequence goes on along the minus strand of NZ_JANINP010000003.1, from coordinate 197,855 downwards.
CCTCCCCGTCGGGAAGACCTGGCCCCCCGATGGATTACGGTTGTGCCAACACTTTGGTTACAGCTCCCAGACCTCGCGCGGAGCTAGCATTAAAAAGCGCAGAGACCCGAGGATCGGAGGAGGGCTCCTGCTGCGTCGCTGTCCCCGGTCCGACTGCGGGATCGGGGACAACGGCGCCCATCACGGGCTGCATTGTTCAACGATGCGATCACGCCTGATCTTGCGGTGGAATATATCCGCAACCCGCATAATTCAGCGATCGAGCAAGCAGACGCGGAGTAGCTATCGTCAATCTGAATTGAAATACGGCAGGCATTCGAAAGTTGGTACGGCCTCCGGCCGGCCCAGACTTTGCAACTCCCGTCCGGCCGTCGGCCGAGGCGGGAGCGCAAAAAGCGAGCCTCAGTCCGCCGCCTCCAGCTTGTCGGCGGTGCGCAACTCGAAATCGCTGGCGTCGTGGCGTTCGTGGAGTTGCTCGGACGGCTCGCCGGTCACCTTGTTGACCATACGGCCGCGCTTCACAGCGGGGCGGTCGAAGATCTGGTCGGTCCAGCGGATCACGTTCTTGTACTCCTGCACCTGCAGGAACTCGCCGGCGTCATAGGCCAGCCCCTTGACCAGGGCCCCGTACCAGGGCGCGGTCGCCATGTCCGCGATCGAATAGTCCTTGCCGCCGAGATATTCGCTCTCGCTCAGTCGGCGGTCGAGCACGTCGAGCTGGCGTTTCACTTCCATCGCATAGCGGTTGATCGGATATTCCTGCTTGAACGGCGCATAGGCGTAGAAATGCCCGAACCCGCCGCCGAGGAACGGCGTGCTGCCCATCTGCCACATCAGCCAGGACAGGACTTCGGCGCGGGCGGGATAGGCCTTCGGCAGGAATTCGCCGAACTTCTCGGCGAGATAGATCAGGATCGCGCCGGATTCGAACACGCGCACCGGGGCGGCCGGGTCGGTGTGATCCATCAGCGCGGGAATCTTGGAATTGGGGTTGGCGGCGACAAAGCCGCTGCCGAACTGATCGCCCTGGTTGATGCGGATCAGCCAGGCGTCATATTCGGCGCCGCTGTGGCCGAGCGCGAGCAACTCCTCGAGCATCACCGTCACTTTCACGCCGTTGGGCGTGGCGAGCGAATAGAGCTGCAGCGGGTGCTTGCCGACCGGGAGCTCCTTGTCATGGGTCGGCCCGGCGATCGGCCGGTTGATATTGGCGAACGCGCCGCCGTTTTCCTTGTCCCAGGTCCAGATTTTCGGCGGGGTGTAGTCGGTCGGCTCGCTCATCGATGCAGCTCCACGGTTTCGCGCCCGGAACGGCCCGGCCGCGCCGTGGCTAGCTAGGAAGCCCGACCGGGTTTCGCCAGCTTGAAGACGTGCCCGCAACGGCAATCGATCGCAGGATCGTCATCCCTCCAATATTGCATGGGCGCGCACCGGGAATGTGCCCATCTTGCTGACCTTGGGCGGCACTGCCCAGAAGCGGAATCCGTCGATCGGGAGCGCATCCAGATTGGTCATATGCTCGCAGATCGGAATCCCCGCGCCGAGCAGGATCGTATGCACCGGTCGCTCTCCGCCGGAAACGTCGTCGATATTGTAGGAATCGATGCCGACCACCAGCGCGCCATGATCGCGCAGATAGCTGGCCGCATCGGCGGTAAGGAATGGGTGATCCTCGAAATATTGATCGGTCTGCCAATGGCGATCCCATCCGGTGTGCACCAGCACCGCGCGGCCGCCGACGTCGGTCGCGGCAAAGGCGGTCCAGTCGATCGCGCGCCCGGCTTGCCCCGCGACCCGCACCACGACCGCCGGCACACCGCTGATGCGGTCGAGATCGAGCCCGGACAGGTCGTAGCCGTCGGCGTAACGGTGGAACGGCGTGTCGAGATAGGTGCCGGTATTCCCGACCATTTCGATCTTGCCGATCTGGAACTCGGTGCCTTCGGCATAGGTCGCGCGCGATTGCTCGCGCGATAGATGATCGCACATCAGGGGAGCGGGCAATCCCTTATAGGTTATCATTCCGTCTTCGATCGTGTGGCTGAGGTCGATGCGTCGGCTCGCGTCGGACATTACCGGTCGAACGGCCGCGGCGGCGCGTTTGTGGCGCTCTTCGATGATCCGCTTGTTGAGAATCCTCACCTCGCCAACCATGAGTAGACGCAGATCGGCTATGATATGGGCGGCGAGCATGTCGTCGGTGATGTCGTCGCCGTCGATATCGAGGCGGAAATCCTGCCCCTGGACGCCGCCCCCGTTCGAAAAATCGACCTCGAAATCGAAACACACCCGCTTGTCGCTCACCATTCCTGCCTCTCCAGCCGCGCTCGGTCGTAGCGGCGATCTAGTGTCTAATCGTGCCGTTACGCCAGGGCGAACGCGGTGCGATGAACTATCCGATGCGGCCCCGGCACAAACGCGGTATCGTTGAAGCGGCGGCGGGTGATGAAAGGTAAGGTCGGTTTGATAGCGGTGCGCGAGCGCGGGCGCGGCGGCGGATCGGACACGGAGATGGTGCTGTTCGCTCGCGTTGTGGGCGGCGACCGCGCGGCGTTCGAGGAATTGTACGGCCTCTATCATCCTCGGCTGACACGGTTCCTGCTCAACCTGATCCGGCGTCCGACATTGGTCGAGGAAGTGCTCGACGACACGATGATGGTCGTTTGGAACCGCGCCGACAGCTTCAATGGCGCAAGCAAGCTGTCGACCTGGGTCTTCGCCATCGCCTATCGCAAGGCGATGAAGGGCCTGAAGCGGCAGGACGAGGCGGTCGAGGACAAGGACGCCGAGAACCGGGTCAGCGACGCGGCGAGCCCCGAGGACGTATCGGCCCGCCAGCGCATCAATGCATTGCTGATGCGCGCGATGGACGAATTGTCGCCGGCGCATCGCGCGGTGGTCGACCTGACCTATTTTCACGACCTAGGCTATCGCGAGATCGCGACGATTCTCGAATGCCCGGTCGACACGGTGAAGACTCGCATGTTCCACGCCCGCCGGCATTTGCGGCGACGTTTGTCGGGTGCGCTTAGCGACTGGATTTAGGAAGACGTTTCGATGGCTGAGATCATCCGGCTGCGCGGCGGCCCTCATGAACAGGCGCAGCAATTGCTGCCCTGGTATGTCAACGGCACGCTGGAGGCCGATGAAGCGGCCATGGTCGAAGCCCATCTCGCCGAGTGCCCCGGATGCCGCGCCGATTTGGCGGTGGAACAAGTCCTAGCGCGGGAGGTCGCGGCATTGCCGCTCGATGTCGAGCATGCTTGGTCAACATTGAACGACCGGATCGACGCCGCGCCACTGCCTCGCCGGCTGGCCGAGCCCGTGCCGTTCCTCCGCCGCAAGGTCGCGATCGGCTGGGCCCTGGGCGGGCCGCTCGCCGCGGCGGTAGCGGTAGCGTTGGCGGTTGTCATTGTCCCCGGCGCGCCATCGCCGGCCGGAGAAACGTATCGCGCGCTTGGGTCGGCACCGACGGCGGCGCCGGGCAATGCGCTGGTGATGTTTCGGCCCGATGCGCGTGATAGCGATCTTCGTGCCGCTCTGACCAAAGCGGGCGCGCGCATCGTCGACGGCCCAACCGCGAGCGGGGCTTACGTCGTACGGATCGCGCCAGCCAGCCGGGCGCAGGCGCTCGACGGCTTGCGCTCGACGCCCCAGATCGTGCTGGCCGAGCCAATTGACCCTGGATCGCAGCCATGATCTGGCGCCGGTGGTTCCGGTTCTGCTTGGCTTCGTGTGGCTTCGCCGCGTTGGCCGTCGGGAGTCCGGCATGCGCTCAGGAACGGTCGGCGCCCGGCGCCGATCGCCAGATACTGGTGATGCTCAAGATGGCGCCGCCGCATTATCGTCCCGGCGCGGCCTATGGCGGCAGCTATGGTGATGGCGCTGCGATGGCCGCGCGGCGGCGGTTGGCGGCGGGAATCGCACGGCGCAACCGGCTGCAGCTGGTCGACGGCTGGCCGATGCCGCTCATAGGGGTCGATTGCTACGTCATGCGCGTGCCGGACGGCATGGCGATGGAGGCGGCGATCGCCCATGTGTCGAAAGAATCGGGAGTCGCCTGGTCGCAGCCGCTGCAAACATATCAGGCGCGCGGCTCGCCCGTGGGGGCCGTGCCCAACGACCCGCTCTTTCGAGCACAGCCGTCTGCCATGGCCTGGCGGCTCGCCGATCTCCACCGCATCGCCACCGGTCGCAACGTTTCCATCGCCATTATCGACAGCAAGGTTGACGTCGGACACCCCGATCTGGCCGGGCAGTTCACCGCCAATCTCGATTTCGTCGCCGATTCCGGTCTCAATCGCCGCCCGGCATCGGGTGAAGCGCATGGCACGGGCGTTGCCGGCATCGTCGGCGCCAAGGCGGGGAACGGTATCGGTATCGCCGGAATCGCGCCCGACGCGCGGATGATGGCGTTGCGGGCGTGCTGGCAGACCGAAGCCGGCCCGACCTTGTGTAACAGTCTCAGTCTGGCGCGAGCGCTGCAATTCGCGATCGAGCATAAGGCCGAGGTGATTAACCTCAGTCTCGCCGGCCCGGCCGATCCGCTGCTCGCGCGGCTGATCGGCCTTGCCGTTGCGCGCAATCTCTCGGTGGTCGCGGCATTCGACCCGTCTTTGCCTCAGGGCGGATTTCCCGCCTCCATGCCCGGCGTCGTTGCCGTCGCCGACGAATCTTTGCGGTCCTTACCAGCGCGCGTGTACATTGCGCCCGGCCGCGACGTGCCGACCACACAACCGGGGGGTAAATGGTACCTCGTCAACGGCAGTTCCTACGCGGTCGCGCATGTCACCGGGTTGATCGCGCTGATGCGCCAGACCGGCGGCCACGCCACGCACATAATCCTGGACCGCATGTCGGGCGGCGAGATCGATGCTTGCGCGACTCTTGTCGGCACGTCGCCCGGCTGTGATTGTTCGTGCGCTATCGGCCGGAGGCTGGCGGCGAGGCCGCGCTGACCTGCGGCTTATGGGTGCGTTCGCCGCGCCCTTGATCCTTTGCTTCGCCGCGGCTCCGGCGAACGCCCAGGTCAGCGGCGGCATCGATGTAGAGAGCGACTATCGCCTGCGCGGCTATTCGTTGAGCGCGGGGCGTCCCGTCGCGACCGCGCAGATCGGCTATGACGACGATAGCGGCGTCTATCTCAACCTGTCCGCGACCGGGGAACTCGGCCGCGACGATCCGCTGTTCCTGGGGGTTCAGGGCAATATCGGTTATGTCCGCCGACTGAATGCGACGTTATCGATCGATGGCGGTCTAGCCCGCAGCCAATATCGCTCCGCCGACCCGGGAAGCCGGTCGCACAATTATACCGAAATCTATCTCGGCCTCGCTTCCGGTCCGTTTTCGGCGCGGGTCTATTACTCGCCCGATTATTTCCGCGCCGATGCATCGTCGCTCTACACGGAAGTCGAAGCCACCGTCCGGCCGGCGAGGAACTGGCGGGTAAACGGCCATCTCGGATCGCAGGTCTATCTGACGACACCCGCGCGATATCAGCCCGGCTATGCTGCCCGTTATGACTGGCGGCTCGGCGTGGCGCGCCAACTGGGCAGTCTCGACCTCCATGCCGCTCTGTCGGGCGGCGGGCCGGCCAGGGATTATTATTCGGGCAGCTTCCACGGCAAAGTCGCGCTGACCGCGGGCGCGAGCTGGAGTTTCTGACGCGCCGCGCGAATCTTTGGCGGCAGGGGCGGTATCACTCGCCGGCTTGGGCTTTGGCGCGCGATGACGCTCTAACTGCTTCCCCGCACTACCAATTGCACGGGAACGAACGTCTTTCCTGGCCCGTCCATCGGTTCCGCCGGGCCGAATAGCGCTTCGACCAGCATCTCGCCGGCGCTTGCCACATCCTGTTCGATCGTCGTCAGCGCCGGTGTGGACTGCCGCGCGCCGAAACCGCCGTCGAAGCCGACGATCGCGACGTCGGCGGGAATGCGGATGCCCGCTTCCTGCAGGCCGCGCATGATACCCGACGCGAGCGTATCGGATGCCGCGAACACAGCGTCGACCGCGGGGCTGATTACCAGCAATTGCGCGGCCGCGGCTTCGCCTTGGGCGTGGCGATCGTCGATCGGGGGTGCCGCCACCTCTATCGGGGTCAGGCCGTGTTTCGCCAGCACGTCGAGATACCCCTGCCGCCGCAAGCGAAATGCCTGATGTGCTTCCCAGCCGGGCCCCACGAAGGCGATCCGCCGACGGCCGGCACCTATTAAATGCTCGACCGCCAGCACGCCCGCCGCATGATTGTCGGCGCGGACGATCGGTAGCGAGTCATCCGGCGCTCCCCAGGCGACGAGATTGCTCCCGGCCTGTCGGGCGCGGGCGAAATAGTCCCAGGCAAAGCGGTTCGCCGCGGTACCGATCACGATCAATCCGTCGGCTTCGCGCCGTTGTTCGAAATCGCTGCGCAGGGACTCTGGCCTGCTCTGATACGATAGCAGGATGCCCATGCCGCGCCGCGCCGCCGCGGCCTCGACCGCGCCCAATATGTCGAAATAGAAAGGGTTGAGCGCGCGCCGCTCGAGTTCCGATGACGTCAACAATACCACCGCCACCGTCCCGACCGCACCACCGCGGAGCCTGACTGCCCGGCTGTCGGGACGATAGCCGAGTTCCGCCGCCGCGCGGGCGACGCGGTCGCGCGTCTCGGGTGTGATCGAGGGATCGCCGCGCAGCGCGCGCGAGACCGTCGATTGCGATACCTGGGCCAGCGACGCGACGTCGAACGAGGTGGGTCGATGCGCCCGCTCGCTGGTCCTCTCCTCGTCGAATTCGGTCTGCATCGGACTGCGATTATCGACGTTGCCGGCTGTCCTGTCTCTAAAATTCGACCTCGGCGCGATCAGATGCGCAAGCGATGGTGGCAAGGGGAGCGCCGGGAAGCCGCATCCTAACGGACGCCGGTCAGCCGGTAGCCCACGCCAGGCTCGTTTGTAATCAGCCGCGGACGCGCCGGGTCGGCTTCGAGCTTCTGGCGCAGATTGCGGACGACGATGCGGAGATAATCGACATGGTCCTCATGGGCCGGTCCCCAGACTGTGCGCAGCAGCTGGCGATGGCCGATCACGCGGTCGGGGCGTTTGGCCAGTTCGGCCAGCACCTCATATTCCTTGGGCGAGAGATGGACCTCCTCGCCGTCACGGCGCACGCGACGGCGCTCGAGATCGATCTCGACCTTGCCCGCTGCGACGACCGTCTGCCCCGTCTCGCCGGCGATGCGGTGGCGAAGCGCGGTGCGAACGCGTGCCAGCAATTCCTCGGTATCGAACGGCTTGGTCAGATAATCGTCGGCGCCGAGATCGAGCGCGGCGACCTTTTCCGAAACGTCCTCGCGCGCCGACACGACGATGACCGTCGCGCCGGCGCGGCCGCGAAACAACTGGATCAGCTCGAGCCCGTCGCGATCGGGCAAGCCGAGGTCGAGCAGAACGAGCTCGGGCTTGTCGATATCGGCCGCCGACAGCGCTTCGCGCGCCGTCGCCGCCTCTGTCGCCGCATAGCCGGCGCGCTCGACCGCTACACGGAGCAGGCGGCGGATATGCGTATCGTCCTCGACGATCAGGATGCGGGGCTGAGCGGCCATCAGGGCAACGTTACGGCTGCGGTGCGATCCGGTCGAGGGCAAGATTGAGCGCGAGGACATTGACGCGCGGCTCGCCCAGAAAGCCGAGCAGGGGATAGGCGGTGTTGTCGGCGACGACCCGCCGCAATTTTTCGGGGTCGATCGCGCGCGCCTTGGCGACGCGCGGCACCTGGAACAAAGCCGCCTCGGGGCTGATATCGGGATCGAGCCCCGAGGCGGAGGCCGTCACCAGATCGGCGGGTACGTTGGAACCTGGTGCGGGAGTGGATGCCCTGGCCGATGCGAGGTCGGTCTTGACGCGGTCGACCAGCGCCTGGCTGGTCGGGGCGAGATTGGAGCCCGATGAGGCGGTTGCATCATAGCCGTTCTTGCCCGCGGCCGAGGGGCGACCGTGGAAATAGCGGGGCGAGGCGAATCCCTGGCCGATCAGCGACGAGCCGATGACGTTGCCCTTGGCGTCCCGGATCAGGCTGCCGTTGGCGGCGCCGGGCGCGATCACCTGGCCGATGCCGGTGATCGCGGCGGGGTAGGCGAGGCCGAGCAGAGCGGCGAATAGCACCGTCAGCACGAGGGCCGGGCGGACGGCAGTGGTGAAATCCTTGAGCATCTTTTCTTCCTTTCTAGCCCCTCCCCTTCAGGGGGGGGCTTTCTGAACTCAGGCTAGTCCGAGCCCACCCACCGCCAGATCGATCAGCTTGATCCCGACGAACGGCGCGATCAGTCCACCCAGGCCGTAGATCGCCAGGTTGCGCGCCAGCAGCGGTCCGGCGCCGATCGCGCGATAGGTCACGCCCTTGAGCGCCAGCGGGACCAGGCAGGGGATGATCAGCGCGTTGAAGATGATCGCCGACAGGATCGCCGATCGTGGGCTGGTCAGTCCCATCACGTTGAGCACGCCCAGCCCTGGATAGAGCACCACGAACATCGCCGGGATGATCGCGAAATATTTGGCGACGTCGTTGGCGACCGAGAAGGTGGTCAGCGCGCCGCGCGTCATCAGCAATTGTTTGCCCAAACCCACGATCTCGATCAGCTTGGTCGGGTCGCTGTCGAGGTCGACCATGTTGCCGGCCTCACGCGCCGCCTGCGTGCCCGTGTTCATCGCCACGCCGACATCGGCCTGGGCGAGGGCAGGGGCGTCGTTGGTGCCGTCGCCGCACATCGCGACCAATTTGCCGCCGGTCTGTTCGGTGCGGATCAGCGCCAATTTGTCTTCCGGCGTCGCCTCGGCCAGGAAGTCGTCGACTCCTGCCTCGGCGGCGATCGCGGCCGCGGTCAGCGGATTGTCGCCGGTGATCATCACAGTGCGGATTCCCATCCGCCGCAGTTCGGCGAAGCGGTCGCGTACGCCTGCCTTGACCACGTCCTTGAGCGCCACGGCGCCAAGCAACCGGCCGTTTCGCTCGACCGCGAGCGGGGTCATGCCACCGCGTGCGATCTCATCGGTAATGCGCTTGAGCTCCGCGGCTCCCGGCGCGTCGGCGCCGATCGTCTTGAGGATCGAGTCGACGGCGCCCTTCAGCACCTTGGTGTCGCCGACGCGGACGCCGGAACTGCGCGTCTGCGCCGTGAACGGAATGATCTCGGCATCGGCGGGCAGAGTGGTGGCGAGCGCAAATTTCTCGCGGGCCAGCGTGACGATCGAGCGGCCCTCGGGAGTCTCGTCGGCCAGGCTGGCGATCATCGCAGCTTCGGCGAGCGTATTCGCGCTTACCCCGGTCAGCGGGCGGAATTCGCTCGCCTGGCGGTCGCCGATCGTGATTGTGCCGGTCTTGTCAAGCAACAGCGTGTCGACGTCGCCGGCGGCTTCCACCGCGCGTCCCGATTTGGCCAGCACGTTGAAGCGGATCAGGCGGTCCATTCCCGCGATACCGATCGCCGACAGCAACGCGGCAATGGTGGTCGGGATGAGCGTGATCAGCAACGCCGCTAGGATCGCGACGGGTACGCTGCCGCCGGCATAGCTGGCGAAGCCCGGGATCGTGCCGACCGCGATCAGGAAGATGATCGTCAGCCCGACGAGCAGAATGGTGAGGGCGATTTCGTTCGGCGTCTTCTGCCGTTCGGCGCCTTCGACCAAAGCGATCATGCGGTCGAGGAAGCCTTGGCCCGGCTCCTGCGTCACGCGGACCTTGATCCGGTCGGAGATGACGCGGGTGCCCGCGGTCACGGCCGAGCGGTCGCCGCCTGCCTCACGGATGACCGGTGCGGACTCGCCGGTGACCGCGGCTTCGTTCACGCTCGCGACGCCTTCGACGACTTCGCCGTCGGCGGGGATCAGGTCGCCGGTCTCCACCAGCACCATTTCTCCCTTCTGCAACCGCCAGGCTTCGACTTTGCCCCAGGTGTCGCCGACCCCGGTTAGCCGCTTCGCTTGGAGCTCGGACTTGGTGGCGCGCAAACTCGCAGCCTGGGCGCGCCCCCGCCCTTCGGCGAGCGCCTCGGCGAACGTGCCGAACAGCACCGTCAGCCACAGCCAGATGATCAGCTGAAGCTGGAAACCGATGGGCAGCTTCTCACCGCCAAGCGCGAGAAGGATGGTCAGCAGCAGCGCGATCACCGCGGTGGTGAACAGCACCGGATTCTTGATCAGCTGACGCGGATCGAGCTTCTTGAACGAGTCGCCGATCGCCGGAACGACCAGCTTCGCCGAGAACATGGAGGATGCGGTTGTCATTGGACGTCTCGCTGTGTCCCCTCTCCCATTGGGAGAGGGAGGGGCCCGCTCGGCGCAGCCGAGTGGGAAGGTGAGGGTGACGAGGGGCGCGGCGCGGAGGGGACACCCTCACCCGCCCGCCGCTTCGCGGCTCCTCCCCTCTCCCAACGGGAGAGGGGCAGTGTTTCGCGCCAGACCATCAGAAGAGCTGGCCGTGGATCATCGCGAGATGATCGGCGATCGGCCCGAGCGCGAGGCTCGGCAGGAAGGTGAGGCCGCCCAGGATCAGGATGATCCCCACCAGCAGACCGATCCACAAGCCGCCGGTGGTCGGAAACGACCCCGCACTGGCCGGCGTGTACTTCTTGGCCGCCAGGCTGCCGGCAATGGCCAGCACCGGGACGATCATGAAGAATCGGCCGATCCACATCGCCACCGCCAGCAGGCCGTTATACCAGGGGGTCCCCGCGCTGAGGCCGGCAAAGGCGGAACCGTTGTTCGCGGTCGCCGAGCTGAACGCGTAGAGTATCTCGGTAAAGCCGTGGGGGCCCTTGTTGAGCGGCCCGGCGAGACCATCGGGCATCACCGCGGACAATGCCGTGAAGCCCAGGATCGACAGCGGCAGCACAGCGATCGCCAGCACGGCGAGCTTGACCTCGCGCGCCTCGATCTTCTTGCCGACATATTCGGGCGTGCGGCCGACCATCAGCCCGGCGACGAACACCGCCAGGATGGCGAACAGCAGGAACCCGTACATGCCGGCGCCGACCCCGCCGATGACGATCTCTCCGAGCTGCATGTTGAACAGCGGGATCAGCCCGCCGAGCGCTGTCATGCTGTCGTGCATCGCGTTGACCGCGCCGCACGAAGCGGCAGTGGTGACCGCGGCGAACAAGGCGCTGGCGGCAGTGCCGAAGCGGACTTCCTTGCCTTCCATATTGGCGCCCGCGACGCCGAGATGGTGAAGGATCGGGTTGCCGGCGGCTTCCTGCGAATAGGCGACGGTGACACCCGCCAGGAACAGGATGGTCATCGCCCCCAGGATCGCCCAGCCCTGGCGCGTGTCGCCGACCGCCTTGCCGAACGTATAGGTCAGGCCGACGCCGATCGAGAAGACCGACAACATCTGGACTAGGTTGGTCACTGCCGAGGGGTTCTCGAACGGATGCGCCGAATTGGCGTTGAAGAAGCCGCCACCATTGGTGCCGAGCATCTTGATCGCTTCCTGGCTGGCGACCGGACCGAGCGAGATGATCTGCTTGACGCCTTCCAATGTGGTCGCGTCGACCGACATGGCAAAGGTCTGCGGAACGCCGCTCAGCAGCAGATAGAGCGCATAGACGACGCTGATCGGCAGCAGCAGATAGAGCGTGATGCGCGTGATATCGGCCCAGAAATTGCCGATCCCCGGCGATGCGGTGCCGCCCGGCGCCGCATTGGGGGAAGGGCGCCGGGCGAACCCGCGGAACAGCGCGAAGGCGATGGCGATGCCGGTCGCCGCGCTGAGGAAGTTGTGGATCGTCAACGCCATCATCTGGCTGAGGTTCGACATGGTGGATTCCCCGACATACCATTGCCAGTTGGTGTTGGTGACGAAGGCGATGGCGGTGTTCATCGAGCCATCCGCGCCCACCCCGGGCAGCTTGCCCTGGTTGAACGGCAGGAAACCCTGCGCGCGCAGGATCAGATAGGTGAGCAGCACCGTGATCAGCTGGAACACCAGCATGTGGACCGCATAACGGCGCCAGCTCTGGTCGGTATCCGGATCGATTCCCGACAGTCGGTAGAAGCCGCGCTCGACCGGGCCGAGTACGGCGTGCAGCGGCGTGCGACGTCCTTCGTAGAGCGCGAACAGCCAGAGCCCGATCGGCTTGGCCAGTGCCGCCAGGATGGCGACGAAGAGCGCGATCAGCGCCCATCCCTGGAGTGTCATGGCGATATCCTCAGAACCGTTCGGGCCGCACGAGGACGGCGACGAGGTAGATGAGCAGGCCGAATGCGGTCAGCCCGGCGAGCGCGAGGTGCAGATTCATCTCAGGCCTCGTCGCACAGCCGCACGAAGGCGAGTGTCGCCAGGAACAGCCCGCCGAGCACGGCGAGCCAGGTGATGTCGGGCATGATCGGCCTCCTGTTGGATCGGCCGGCGAGATAGGAGGGGATGGCATTAAGGTGCGAGGGCGAAAGCGGCCCGGCGGCATTAAGAAGCCATTAGAATCGCACCGTCGAGACTTGCCTTATCCGCAGTTCGTGCCGATCCCCTGCGCCTGATTTCGCCGCTACACGGGAGTTTGGCACAGTTGCTCGACGATAACCGCCCTTCACCGGACGCGCTGCTGCGTGCGGCGAAAGCCGAGGAGCGCGGGCGGCTTAAGATCTTCCTCGGCGCCGCGCCGGGAGTCGGCAAGACGTTCGAGATGCTGCGCCAAGGCGCCGAGCGGCAGCGCGCCGGAACCGACGTCGTGGTCGCGGTGGTCGAAACACACGGTCGCGCCGAGACTCAGGCGCTGGTCGAACCGCTCGAGGTCATCGCGCGCCGTTCGATCGACTATCAGGGGCACCGGCTCGAAGAAATGGACCTGGACGCGGTGCTGGAGCGTCGCCCGCGGCTCGTTCTGGTCGACGAATTCGCCCACACCAATGCACCCGGCAGCCGCCACCCCAAGCGCTGGCAGGACGTGATGGAACTGCTCGACGCCGGGATCGACGTCTATACCACGCTCAACGTCCAGCATGTCGACAGCCTCAACGACGTCGTCGCCAGCTTCACACGCGTGCGTGTCCGCGAAACCGTTCCCGACAGCGTGTTCGACGGCGCCGAGGTCGAAGTGGTCGACTTGCCGCCCGATGAACTGATCGAGCGGTTGAAGGCGGGCAAGGTCTATATTCCTGCCGAAGCGACCCGGGCGCTCGATCGCTTCTTTTCCAAGGCCAATCTGTCGGCGCTGCGCGAAATGGCGCTGCGCCGCGCCGCGCAAAGCGTCGACCAGGCGCTGACCGAGCATCTCGATACTCATGCCGTGACGGGCACCTTTGCCGGCGGCGAGCGCGTGCTCGTCGCGGTCAGCGAATTGCCGGGCGCGGACACATTGGTGCGTGCCGCCAAGCGCCTGGCCGACGCCTTGAAAGCGCCATGGCAGGCGGTGTTCATCGAAACGCCGCGCGCCGCCGGGTTTGGCGAAGAGCAACGGCGTCAGGTCGCCGACATGCTGGGCCTCGCCTCGAGCCTGGGCGCGACGATCGCGACCATTCCCGCGGAGAGCGTCACCGCGGGCTTACGCGACCAGATCGCCGAGGCGCGGATCACGCAATTGGTGATCGGCAAGTCGAGCCGCAGCTGGTGGTTCGCCTTGCGTCACGGATCCGTGGTCGACGCGATGCTGGCGACGGGCGAGGGCCTGGCGGTTCACGTCATTCCCGCCGGGGGTGCACCGGCGCAGACCAGAACCAGCGTTCCGCGCGGTGACTGGAGCCTTGCGATCGATGCATTCGTGCCGGTGCTGTTGGTGGCGCTCACAACGGTGCTGACCCGGACCGTCGAGCCGTGGATCGGACCGGGCGGCATCGACCTCATCTACCTATTGCCCGTGATCGTCGCGTCGGCGCGGCTCGGGCTGTGGCCGGGCGTAGCGACGGGGATCCTGTCGGGACTGGCTTATAACTTCTTTTTCCTGCCGCCGCTTTACACCTTCACCATCGCCGATCCGCAGAGCCTGCTGACGATGTTCGTCCTGATCGGCATCGCGACCTTTACCGCGAACCTGACCGGCCGGTTGAAGATACGCGCGACGATCGGTGCGCGCAGCGCGCAGGAGAATGCGGCGGTCGCCGGGTTCGGCCAGGCGCTGGCGCGCGCGTCGGACTGGCGGAGCACCAGCCAGACGATCTGCAGCGAAGCGGCCCGCCTGCTCGGCGTGACCGTGATCCTGCTCGATCAACGCGACGGCGAACTCGAATGCATCGCTTCGGCCCCGGGATCGATACCCGAGCTCGGCACGGTCGACCGTGCCGCCGCCGACTGGGCATGGAACAGGGGCGAGGCGACCGGGGTCGGTACCGCGACCCTGGTTTCGGCGGACTGGCAGTTTCAGCCTCTCAAGACCTCGCTTGGCGTGCTCGGCGTGGTCGGGTTGCTTGCGGAAGATGGCGGCAATCCGGTGGGTGCGGATCGCGCGGTGTTGCTGACGACCTTGCTCGGCCAGGCCGCGCTCGCGCAGGAGCGGCTGAAGCTCGAGGACCAGCTGCGCGACGTATCGGTACTGCGCGAACGCGATCGTCTGCGTGCGGCATTGTTGTCGTCTATCGGGCACGATCTGCGCACGCCGCTGACATCGGTCGCCGCCTCGGTCGACGCATTGGCGCGGCAATATCCCGACGCCGCGGCGGTACCGTTGGCCCGCGCCGACATCGCCCGGCTGCGGCGCTTCCTCGACAATCTGCTCGACATGGTGCGGCTCGATACGGGTGCGCTGGCGATCTCGCCCGAGGCGATCGACCTGACCGACGCGGTGGCGAGCGCGGTACACGATCTCAAGGACTTGTTGCGCGGCGTGCACATCGACTTGCAGGTTCCGGTCGACCTGCCGCTGGTCCGGGCCGACCCGACCCTGCTCCATCACGTGCTGATCAACCTGCTCGCCAATGCGGCGATCCATGGTGGCGACGGGCGCGTCGCGATCATCGGCAAGAGGACGCCCGACACCGTGCTGCTGTCGGTGCGCGACCATGGCCCGGGGCTGGAGCCGGGCTCGGAAAAGCGCGTGTTCGATACGTTCGCGCAGGGGCGCGGGAGCGATCGCAGCGGGGGCAGTGGCCTCGGCCTCGCCATCGCCAAGGGATTCGCCGAGGCGATGCAGGTCGGCATCAGCGCGCGCAATCATCCCGACGGTGGGGCCGAATTCTCGCTCGCCTTCGCCGTGTGACCGAATCCTCCGGTCCGGCTCTGCCGGACCTCGATTCGTCGCAAGCTGTTTGTACATCAAATCGATCGGAATAGCTTTGAGTCAGGCGCCGCCGAGTCGGAGGCGCTTGCAAGAACAGAGGCGACGCGCCCGCTTGGGAGAGCTGTCATGGATCGCGACTTCGATACGTCGTTCGACAAGCCTGTTCCGATCATCGTCTCGGTCAAGGGCGATACCCAGATCGCGGCACGATTGCAGCGCGTCGAACTCGATCTTTCCCGTTTCCATAGCGGGCGCTGGGCCTTGCAGCTCGATGCCGCGATGGCCAATCGCGCCGAGCCCGCCGTCATCCTGGCGCAAGGCGTGGCGTGTCTGGCGGTGGCTTGGTGGGCACAGCTTTCACCGCGTTCCTACCTCCGCAACATCCGCGGCGCGGTGCTGTTGTCACCGCTCAGCTATGGCTTCGGCCAATCGGCAATCGCGCGCAATGTCCGGCTAAGCCCGGCGACCAAGCTGCCCTTTCCGTCGATCGTGGCCTGCGATCCCACGCCTGCGGTCGAACAGGTCCTGGCGCTGGCCGATAGCTGGGGAAGTCGCTTCGTCGATCTGGGCAGCCTGACCCCCGATCATCCGACCAATCGCAGCGCGATCGGCACGCATGCCGAGGAGCGGTTGGTCGACCTGCTCGCGACTTTGGGCAGCGACGCGTTCGCACGACCAATACCCGAACGCGCTGATCCGGAGCGGCTACTCGCGCTGGTCGATTAAGACACGGTACGCGGTGACAGCGGTGCGCTTCGTCCTTAACAAGGCGGAGTGACCGGGGGCGACGCCACAAGAACATTGCGCATGATGCTGGCGATCACGCGCGCCCTGGCGGCGATGAGCCCGCGGCACACGGCAATCGCCCTGGCCCTCGCGCTCGGCGGCGCCGCGGTCGAAGGCGCCGGGCTGCTGCTGCTCGTGCCGATCCTGACCGTGGCGACCGGCGGTGGCCCCGGCTGGGTACGGAATTATGCCGAGAAATGGGGTATTGTCGGCACGTCCCAGTTGATCGCTTGGATGATGATCGCGTTCATGGCGATGATGGTGGTGCGCGGGATGGTGCTCTATGCGCGCGACCTTTCAATGCAGTCGCTTCAGGCACGGTTCGTCGATGCGCAGCGCCTGCGCATCCTGCGCGCGCTGGCGGTGGCCCCGTGGCGCGAAATCGCCGCGCTCGATCATTCGCGAACGACGACGTTGATCGGGATCGACGTGATCCGGATCGGTACCACCGCTCAGCAATTGATCCAGATGACGGTCGCCTTGATTTCCACTTTGGTGCAGCTCGCCGTGATCGCGGCGCTTGCCCCGGTTCTGGCGCTGGTGGCCGGTGTGGCGATGGTGATCGGTGCGATGCTGATCGCGCTCGGCCAGGCCCGCAATCGCAACAGCGGCGAACAGGCCTTGCGCGCGGGTCAGAACATGATGAGCAATGCCAGCAGCTTTCTGGGCGGACTGAAGATCGCGGCCGCGCAACAGATGCGCGATCGTTTCGTCGACGAATTCGCGGCGTCGCAATCGGTCGCGCGGCGCCGGCAATTAGGGTTCCAGCGCGACCAGGCGCGGGCGCGCTTGTGGTTCACCCTGGGAGCGGCGGTGGCATTGGCCGGCGTCGTGCTCGCGGGCATCAACCTCTTGGGCGTGCCGCCGGCGCGGCTGATCATCGTCGTCCTGGTCTTCGGCCGGATGGCGGGCCCGGCCCAGGCGATCCAGCAATCGATCCAGCAAGTCGCCTATGGCGTCCCGGCGTTCGAAGCGGTGCGCGATGCGGAGCGGCATTTCGGGGCCTTCGCTCAGACCAGCGCGGAGGTTCCGCCAGCCGGACCGATCGAGCTCTCGCACGTCACGTATCGGCATCACGGCGGCGGCGGCGTGAGCGATGCGACGCTGACGATCGCCGAAGGATCGATCACCGGGCTGACTGGCGCGAGCGGGGGTGGCAAGACCACGTTGGTCGACATCATCACCGGGCTACTCGAACCGCAACAGGGCAGGATCACCATCGGCGGACGCGCGCTCGGCGGCGGCTGGGGCGGGGCGATCGCCTATGTCCCGCAAGACGGCTTCCTGTTCCACGACAGCGTGCGCCGCAACTTGGATTGGGGCGATGAGACGATCAGCGAGGACCTGATGCACGCGGCGATCGAGATGGTCGGCGCGACCGCGATCGTCGCGCGCATGCCGAGAGGAGTCGACAGCGTCGTGGGCGAGCGCGGCGCGCTGCTGTCGGGCGGCGAGCGCCAGCGCCTGGCCATCGCCCGCGCCTTGTTGCGCAAGCCACGCCTGCTGGTCCTCGATGAGGCGACCAATGCGATCGATCAGGCCAGCGAAGGCGAATTGCTGACGCGCCTTGCCGCGCTCGATCCGCGCCCCACGATCCTGATCGTCGCGCACCGCGATTCGAGCTTGCGGCTGTGCGACACGCTCATCCGCGTCAATGATGGGGTGGCGCGAGTGGAGGATCATCCGATCTAATCGTCATGCCGGGCTCGTCCCGGCATCCAACGTGCCGCTAGCGACAGGCAAGAGGCTGAAGCTATTCCGTTGCCGCCCGTTGGACTGCGGAACGCGTCCGGGGTGACGGCTGAAGATTAATGCTAGATCGCCCCCGCAAAGGTATCGCACCGGCGATAATCGCCGGTGTCGATGCCGCGCTTTAGCCAGGTCATGCGCTGCTCGGACGTGCCGTGGGTGAAGCTGTCGGGAACCACGCGGCCCTGCGACTCGCGCTGCAGCGTGTCGTCGCCGATCGCCTTGGCCGCGGTCATGCCTTCCTGCAGATCGTCGGGATCCATCCGGTCGCGATTCTGCGCGGCCCAGACGCCGGCGAAGCAATCCGCTTGCAGCTCGAGCATCACCGACAGGCGATTGCCCTCTGCTTCGCTGGCGCGGCGTTGCGCCGAATTCACACGATCCGAAATGCCCATCAGATACTGGATGTGATGGCCGAATTCGTGCGCGATGACATAATCCTGCGCGAAGTCGCCCGGCGCGCCGAAGCGCTGCGACAATTCCTGGAAGAAGCTGGTATCGAGATAGATGCCCTGGTCGGTTGGGCAATAGAACGGCCCCATCGCCGATTGTGCGGCGCCGCAGCCCGATTGACCTTCACCCGAATAGAATACCAATTTCGGTGCGGCGAACCGCTGTCCTTGCTGCTGGAAGATCGCCGCCCAGGTCTTGTCGGCCGAGCTGAAGGCGTTGCAGGCCACCTTGGACGACGCATCGACCGTACAGCTCGATCGCGCATCGGTGCCGCCGGCGGTCCGGCTTCTCTCGGTCGGCGCCAGGCTGCCGCCGGTGCTTCCGGTATCGGCGAAGTGAAGGCCGCCGCTGAACACGAAGAACAGCCCGACGACCACGGCGACGCCCAGGCAGCCGAATCGGTTGAAGATGAACGGCAGGAAGGCGAACAGCAGTCCGCCCCCGCCGCCACCTCCACCGAAGCCGCCGAACCCGCTTCCTTGGCCGCGCTGATCCTCGACATTGATGTTGGGATCGAAGTCGTCGAGCCGCATCGGTTGCCCCTTTTGTCGTTTTCGTCGCGTATCAAAATGCGCGCCAACGCCCATGGTTGCAATCGCCCGATTGATCGACTCGGGCACTTGGCCCATGCGGCTGGGCGATGGTCGATCCCGCCGCCCGCCGCCGCACCAAGATGCTGCCCTTGCCCGAACAGGTGGCGCTGGTGCTTCAGGGAGGAGGCGCGCTCGGGAGCTATCAGGCCGGCGTCATCGACGGGCTGGAGGCCAACGGCATCGAACTCGACTGGGTCGCGGGCATTTCGATCGGCGCGGTCAATGCCGCGATCGTCGCGGGCAACCCGCCCGACCGGCGCGTTCAGCGGCTAACGGCATTCTGGGACAAGGTGACGAGCGCGCTGCCCAGCTTCCCGATCTTTCCCGACGACATGGTGCGTGAGACGCTCCACGAATGGTCGGCCGGATTTGTCATGCTGGCAGGCGTTCCGGGGTTCTTTACGCCACGTGGATTGCCGCCGGTAATGGCCGCACCGGGAACTGTCGCCGCGCTCAGTTTCTATGACAGCGCGCCGCTGGAGGACACGCTGAACGAACTGGTCGACTGGGATCTCCTCAACCATGGCCCGGTTCGGCTGTCGGTCGGGGCGGTCGATGTCGAGAGCGGTAACTTCCGCTATTTCGACAATCGTTTCGAGCGGATCGACGCGCGTCACATCATGGCCTCGGGCGCGTTGCCGCCCGGCCTTCCTCCGGTCGAGATCGAAGGCAGGCTGTGGTGGGACGGCGGGCTGGTCTCCAACACCCCGCTCAGCCATGTGCTCGATCACCAGACCGAAGGATTGCTGGTGTTCCAGGTCGACCTGTTCCCGTCGATCGCGGTGCGACCGCGGACCATCATGGACGTGATGGCGCGCGAGAAGGAAATTCGCTTCTCCAGCCGGTCGCGCGAAATCTCGACGCAATTGATGCGGCTGCGCAAGGATCGCGAAATCGCTCGCCGCGTGCTCGCCAAACTGCCGCCTGAAATGGGGAATGATCCGGACGTCCGCGCGCTCGCCGAGCGGTCGGCGGAATATCCGGTCAACCTCGTCCATCTGATCTACCGCGCCAATGCCTGGGAAGGCGGCGCGCGCGACTTCGAATTCTCGGCGCGCACCATGCGCGAACATTGGCAGGCCGGCAACGAAGACGTCGCCGCGACCATGGCCAATGCCGAATTGGTCGCCGAGAACATCATCGACGGCAAGACCGCCGCCTTCGACCTCACCCGCCGCTAAGGAGAAGACCCAATGTTCCTCAAGGGCAAGAGCGCCATCGTCACCGGTTCGACCTCGGGCATCGGCCTCGCTTATGCCAAGGCGTTCGCTGCCGAGGGCGCGAGCGTGATGATCAACGGCTTCGGCGATGCTGCGGCAATCGAAAAGGAACGCGCCGCGCTCGAGGCGACGAGCGGCGCCAAGGCGCTCTACGACGCCGCCGACATGACCAAGGCCGAGGCGATCGAGGCGATGGTCAAGCGCTGCCATGACGAACTCGGCGGGCCCGATATCATCGTCAACAATGCCGGCATCCAGCATGTCGCGCCGATCGACGAATTCCCGGCCGACAAATGGGATGCGATCATCGCCATCAACCTGACCAGCGCTTTCCACATGATGCATGCCGCGATCCCGTACATGAAGGCGGCGAAATGGGGGCGGATCATCTCGACCGCCTCGGCGCACAGCCTGGTCGCGAGCCCCAACAAATCGGCCTATGTCGCCGCCAAGCACGGCATCGCCGGCCTGACCAAAACCGCGGCGCTGGAGGTCGCGACCCATGGCATCACCGTCAATGCGATCTCGCCCGGTTATGTCTGGACGCCGCTGGTCGAGAACCAGATACCCGACACGATGAAGGCGCGCGGCCTGACTCGCGAGCAGGTGATGAACGACGTGCTGCTCGCCGCCCAGCCGACCAAGGAATTCGTCACGCCGGAACAGGTGGCGGCGCTCGCTGTATTCCTGTGCCGCGACGAAGCGAAGTCGATCACCGGCGCCAATATGACCGTCGACGGCGGCTGGACCGCGGCCTGACATATCGCCTGCGCAACCAACCCTTCGGTGGTTGGTTGTCCCGGCATGAAAAGGGCGCATTTGGGGGCGCTAATAGGTGCCCTGTTGGTTGTCGGGATCGTACCGGCTGTGGCGAGAGACATGCCCGCGGACTGGCGGCGCGTGGCGACGCCGGACGACCGTGTGCGCCTGCGCAACACGCGCCAGGCCTGGCTCGATGCGCTCGCCAAGGTGCGGGCGGCGGGCCAGGGCAAGGCGACTGCCGCGCAAGGCGTGTTGTTCGATCCGGACCGCGCCCTTGCTGGCGCCAAGCCGCCCGCCGGCGATTATCGCTGCCGAGTCTTCAAGCTGGGCGGGCAACGCCCGGGCAATCGCGACTTCACTGCCTATCCCGCATTCCGCTGCCGCATCGATCCCGAAGGCGAGATGCTGAGTTTCTACAAGATCGGCGGGTCGCAGCGCCCGGTCGGACTGATATTCGACGATGGCCGTTCTCGACAGATCTTCCTGGGCACGCTGTCACTCGGCGACGAAGAACTCCCGATGGATTATGGCCGCGACGCCAATCGCGATATGGCGGGAATCGTCGAGCGGATCGGACCGCGGCGCTGGCGGCTGGTGCTGCCCTATCCGCACTTCGAATCCTTGCTCGACGTCGTCGAACTGGTACCGATCGGCTGAGGCTCAGCGCGCGCCGGCACGTGCGGTTCCGTAGAAGATCTTGGCGTTGGCTTCGACCCGGGTGACCTGAGGGTTCATCGCCAGCACGGATTCGAGAAAGGCGTGTGGCTTCTTGACGAATTTCGGCTGGATCACCGCGCGCAGGCCGGAGCGGCGTGCGGCTTCGGCGACGAAATGAACGCAGTTGCGCTTGCTCGCGCTGTAATGATGGTCGCCCTTTTCGCCCCATTCCTCGGTCAGATGCAGCACCGAATCATATTGCGCATCGGTCAACAGCACCGAGAAATGCGCGAAACTGCCCATGATGTAGCTGCGCGGCGTGATGTCGATCTTGCCCGGCACGTCGCCGAACAGGATCGCGGGGGAAATCACCTTGGCGGTGAAACCATAGGAGATGTCGACCGGCCGCCCACCGCGATCGGGCGTGCCGTCGAGCGTAAAGAAGGCGTGGGGAAACATCTGCCCCTCTTCGCGCGACCAGAAGGTAATGCGGACCTTGGCGGCCGCGGGCTGGGCGGCGAACGCTAGCCAAACGAGCAGGAGCGCGAACGCGGTACGAAGACGGAGATGCATGGCAGGGCTTTAACAAGCGCCGCGTGGCAAGGGGAGATAAATCCTCCCCACAAGGTGGGGAGGGGGACCACGCGACGAAGTCGCGTGGTGGAGGGGGATATCCTCCTCGGAATCGCTTGTGGCCAGCCCCCTCCACCAAGCCGCTGCGCGTCTTGGTCCCCCTCCCCGTAAACGGGGAGGATTAATCTGCCGGAATAGAAAATGCCCGCCGAGATGAACCCGGCGGGCATCCTTTCCTCCCCAGGAAAGTCGGAAACCTTACAAGACCGCAGCGCTGACGCTCGTCTCTGGCCGGGCAACTGGCCGAATTTCGTGCCCCGGGCGATATCGCACGTGTCCGTCCCGAGGTCAGGCTGTCGACCGATTGGGCGATATGGCCCGTCGATGTGTAAAGGATTGACAAATTGCTGTCGTCGCCGGATCGCTACGGCCTAGCAGTCTATTCGGGGATCGGGATGGCGGATCGCAAGTTGCTGGCGGGACACGCGGTTCGGCGATTGCGTCGGCGCGCTGGCCTGACTCAAGCGGCCATGGCGGAGATGCTGGCGATCTCGCCCAGCTATCTCAATTTAGTCGAAAAGAACCAGCGTCCGCTCTCCGCCGCGTTGCTGGTCAAGCTCGCCGAGACATTCGATTTCGATCCGCGCGCGCTGGCGGCGGGTGAGCCGGGCGGCGGGGCGGCGGCGATCCGGCGGCGGCTGGCCGATCCGATGTTCGCCGACCTTGAGATCGACCGTAACGAGGTGGAGGAGTGGCTGGCGGGGGCGCCCGGTGGGGCCGAAGCTTTTGCCCGCGTGTTCGATCGGCTGGGGCAGGGTACGGCGACCGGAGAGACCGGCGGGCCCGGCGACGTGATCGCCGAATTGCGCAAGGAGATCGAGCGCTGGCGCGGGCATTATGCCGATCTAGATGCCGCGGCGGAGGCACTGGCCGACGAATTGCGGATGGGTGCCGGCGATCTCTATGGCGCGATCGCCGAGCGGCTGCGGGTCAAGCACCAGCTCACCATTCGGATCCTGCCGGTCGACGTGATGCCCGACCTGCTTCGGCGCACCGATCTCCATGCCCGCCAATTGCAAGTGTCCGAGATGCTCGATGCCGCAAGCCGGACTTTTGCGGCCGCCTATCAGCTCGGGCAGATCGAAGCGCGATCGATGGTGGAGGCGCTGGTTCAGGGCGCCGGTTTCGCCGATCGTGCCGGCGAACGTCTCTATCGCCGCTACCTTACCAGCTATTTCGCGGCGGCGGTGATGATGCCCTATGCCCGTTTCCTGCGCGCGTGCGAGGCCACGGGATACGATCTCGAGTTGCTGCAGCGGCGCTTCGGCGCCGGGTTCGAGCAGGTCGCGCACCGACTGACCACGCTGCAGCGCGTGGGCGCGCGCGGACTGCCGTTTTTCATGGTGCGGGTCGACCGCGCCGGTCAGGTCTCAAAGCGCTTTTCGGGCGCCAGCGGTTCGCCGCTGGTCGAAAGCGACCGGCGGTGTCCGCTCTGGCGAGTGCATTCCGCATTCGACCGGCCCGGCGACCTCGTGGTTCAACTGGTCGCGCTGGAGGACGGCGCGCGCTGGCTGACGCTTTCGCGCACGGTCACGCCGCAAGGGCGCCGTTATGGCGCGGTGCAGGCCGAATTCGCGGTCGGGCTGGGCGTCTCGGCGGACGTCGCGGGAGGCCTTGCGGTGGCACGGGGACTCGACCTGAAGGGCGAGGCAACGCCGATCGGTCTGGGATGCCGCGCCTGTGCGCGCCCGTCTTGCCCGCAACGCAGCGCCGCGCCGGCAGGCCGCGCCTTGCTGGTCAACGAGCGCGAGCGCGGGGTCAGCCCGTTCACCTTCGGCCGCGATTGAAGGCCCCGAGCCGCTTTCAGCTCCGCTGTATCGGCTCCGCTAATGTTTCAGCTTTGCTGAACCAACCTCTACCCGCCAGGGATGTCGGTCATCGCGGCTGCCAGGATATCGTAAAGCTGTCGTGCGGCCGGTTCGAGGACGCGGCCGCCATCATGGATCGACAGGACAAACGGCTCGCCGGATGGATCGGGAAGTCCCTCCTCGATGCCGAGAACGTGCAGATCGGCGGGGACGCCGACCGGAATGCGCAAAGTCACGCCGAGCCCGGCTTCGACCGCGGCCCACAGACCCCGCGCGCTCGCGCTGGTCATCACGATCCGCCAGGGGACGCCGGCGGCTTCGAGCAAGGCAAGAGCGCGCTGGCGAAAGAAGCAGGGTGCTTCGGTCAGGACGAGCGGCAGCGGCTCGCCGCCCGCCGGGTCCCAGTGCAAGCGGCGGGGCGATGGTCCAATCCAGATTGCCTTGAGCGCAGCCAGCGGCCGGGCATCGGCGCGGTCGATCTGGTTCATGGCGAGCGCGACATCGAGCTCGCCGCGGTCCAGTCGGTCGATCAGCGCACGATTGCGGTCGACGATCGTTTCCAGACGAACGCCCGGATGCGCGCGATTGAATCGCCCAAGCACGTCGGGAAGCCAGGTTTCGGCGAGATCAGGCGGTAATCCGAAGCGCACCTGACCTTGCGCGGCGGTACCGCGAACCGCGATCAGCGCTTCATCGTTGAGGTCGAGGATGCGCCGCGCATAGGCCAGCAGAATTTCGCCGGCCGGCGTCGGCGCCAGGCCGCGGCCTTGCTTCGCGAACAACGGCTCTCCGACCTGGTCTTCGATCTTGCGGATCTGCTGGCTGACCGCCGATTGCGATCGTCCGACCCGTTCCGCGGCCCGGCCGAAACCGCCCAATTGATCGGCCAGGACCAAAGTCCGGAGAACGTCCATGTCGAGATTGGACAATTGCATACTTCAGTATAACCGAAGTGATGAATAAAAACTATTCGTTTTTGCCGATGAGATGGTTCAGGTAGCGCGCGTCGCGAAGGAGACTCGCGATGTTCAGACTGTTGCCCCCACCACGTACGATCGAAATAGCTGCCGCTGCCGTCCTGATCGGCGGTTCGCTCGGCGCAGTATCCGCCGCGACCGAGCGCCCGTGGTTGCCGCGCGAACTGGTCGGGACCTGGTCGCTGGTCGCCGCCGATGTCCAGCATCCCGACGGCAGTATCAGCCACGATTACGGCCAAGCGCCGCGCGGGAGCATGATGGTCGATACTGCCGGTCGCTACACGCTGATGATCTTCAAGAGCGAACGGCCGCGCTTTGCTTCGGGCGACCGTTCCAGCGGCACTCCGGAGGAATATCGCGAGACCGCGTTGGGGATGAGCGTACATTATGGGGCGTTAAGTGCGGACACGAAGGCCCGCACATTGACCTTCGCGATCGAGCAGGCGAGCTTCGCAAACTGGAACGGGACGAGGCAGGTCAGGCAGTACCAATTGAAGGGCAAGGTGTTGCGCTACGCGGTCGCCGCCCGCCCCAACGGCGACATCCCCATCTCGGTCTGGCACAAGATCGACTAGTTGTAAATTAAGTTACATATTGTCAATCGATTCTGCATCTCTGGTCACATCATGACCGATATCTTCCTCGTGCAGGTGCGCTGAGGCGTGTAAATCGATGTACATAACCTCGCATCACTACAAGCGAGGACGTATCGTGACCTACCAAGATTCGATTGCTGCTACCGCTCAGCTCATCAAGAGCCATAACGGCACCTGGGACGGGATCGGCGCCGAGGCGGTGGCGCGGATGCAGATCCAGAACCGCTTTCGCACGGGGCTCGACATCGCCCGCTACACCGCGGCGATCATGCGCCGCGACATGGCGGCCTATGATGCCGATCCGGCCAACTACACCCAGTCGCTCGGCTGCTGGCATGGTTTCATCGGCCAGCAGAAGATGATCAGCATCAAGAAGCATTTCGGTTCGACCGAGCGCCGCTACCTTTACCTGTCGGGCTGGATGGTCGCCGCGCTGCGCTCCGAATTCGGGCCGCTGCCCGACCAGTCGATGCACGAGAAGACCAGCGTTCCTGCGCTGATCGAGGAACTCTACACCTTCCTTCGCCAGGCCGATGCGCGCGAACTGGGGATGATGTTCCGTGACCTCGACAAGGCGCGCGAAGCTGGCAACGAAGTCGAGGCGCAGCGCTTGGTCCAGGCGATCGACAATCACCAGACGCACGTCGTGCCGATCATCGCCGATATCGACGCCGGCTTCGGCAACGCCGAGGCGACCTATCTGCTCGCTAAGAAAATGATCGAGGCGGGCGCCTGCGCGCTGCAGATCGAGAACCAGGTGTCCGACGAAAAACAATGCGGGCATCAGGACGGCAAGGTCACGGTGCCGCATGAGGACTTCCTGGCGAAGGTCCGCGCCTGCCGCTACGCCTTCCTCGAACTCGGCGTCGAGGACGGCATCATCGTCACCCGCACCGACTCGCTCGGCGCCGGCCTGACCAAGCAGATCGCGATCAGCCACACGCCCGGGGATCTGGGCGACCAATATAATTCGTTCCTCGATTGCGAGGAAATCGCGGTCGGCGACCTCAAGGCCGGCGACGTCGTGATCGAGCGCGACGGCAAGCTGGTGCGTCCGAAGCGGCTCAAGTCCAACCTCTACCAGTTCCGCGAAGGGACGGGGGCGGATCGGTGCGTGATGGACTGCATCGCCTCGCTGCAGAACGGTGCCGACCTGTTGTGGATCGAGACCGAGAAGCCGCATATCGAGCAGATCGCCTCGATGGTCGATCGCATCCGCGAAGTCGTGCCCAACGCCAAGCTGGTCTACAACAACTCGCCCAGCTTCAACTGGACGCTCAATTTCCGCCAGCAGGTCTATGACGCCTGGGCGGAAGCGGGCCGCGACGTGTCGGCCTATGATCGCGCCAAGCTGATGAGCGTGGATTACGATGCCACCGATTTGGCGGCCGAGGCCGACGAGCGCATCCGCACCTTCCAGGCGGACGCCGCGAAGCGGGCGGGGATCTTCCACCACCTGATCACCTTGCCGACCTATCACACGGCGGCGCTGTCGACGGACAATCTCGCCAAGGAATATTTCGGCGAGGCGGGGATGCTGGGTTACGTCAAGAACGTCCAGCGCCAGGAAATCCGCCAGGGCATCGCCGCGGTGAAGCACCAGAACATGTCGGGCAGCGACATCGGCGACGATCACAAGGAATATTTCGCCGGTGAAGCGGCGCTCAAGGCGGGCGGGGTGCACAATACGATGAACCAGTTCGCGGCGTGATCGAGCGGGATAGCTCCGGCTATCCCGCGCCCGCGATCACGCCCGACCGACGACGTGGCTCCGCCGCCGCGTTACCGGCCGAAAGAGTTCGCCGCCTGAACCAGGCGAGCAATGTCCGCCGCTCCATCCCCCTTGCGGCGGACCATGGACGGCCCGGAGGTAAGTAGCCCCTCCGGGCCGTTTCGTTTTGGCGTCATTTCCCTCTCCCACAAGGGGAGAGAGAATTTGATAACTTCACTCTCGCGCCAGCAGCGCCTGCGCCGCGCCTTCCGCATCGCCTTGCTCGTCCTCGATCGTAACCACGACCTTCGCCAGCTGGCCGGTGAAGGCGAACGGCGCTTCGTAGCGCGACACCGGGCTCGACCGGTCATGGCCGATGTCGAGCCCCGACCAGCTAATGAAGTTGACGAAGCCGAAGCGGATCGTGCCGCTGCCGATCGATGTGCCGTCGCAGCGTAATTCGGCCTGCACCGGCGCGCCATGCGCGACATGGACCGAAAATACATGCTCACCCGCCGAAACCGACGCATCGGACGAGACGATCTGGTGCTCGCCGACATTGACGTCGAAGTGCAGCCGACCGTCCTTCAAATACAGGCTGTAGCCGCAAGTCGCGTCGCCGTGTGCGATCAGCACACCTTCGTCGCCCGATTGCACCGTCACATACGCTTCGATGCGGTACGACCGCGCACGCAGATCTGGTGCGATATCGGTCGGGATATGGCCCATGCCCTTATGGAAGGTGAAGACGCGGCGGTCGCCTAGCCGCCGCGCGGCATTCTCGGCGAAGCGCGGGCCGAAGCGGTCGTCGAGCGGCAGCACCTGATGCGCCTCCGCCTGCTGCCACCACAGGTCGATCAGCTCGGCGAGCTTGTCGGGTCGCTCCGCGGAAAGGTCATGCGTCTCGGCGAAGTCACGGGACAGGTCGAACAATTCCCATTTGTCGGACTCGTATGGTGTGCCCGGTGGATGGAACGCGACCGCCTTCCAACCGCGATGGATGATCCCGCGATGCCCGAACATCTCGAAATATTGCGGCGTCTCGCGTTCGGGCGCGGCGGCGTCGGTCAAAGAGGCGGCGAAGCTGACGCCCTCGATCGGCATTTGCTCGACTCCGGCGATGCTGGCGGGGGCATCGATCCCGATCAGGTCGAGCAGGGTAGGGACCAGATCGACCGCATGGGCGAATTGGTGCCGCACTTCGCCGCGCGCGGAAAGGCGGTTGGGCCAGCTGACCACCAGCGGATCGCGGATGCCGCCGCCATGGGTGTTCTGCTTGTAGCGCCGGACCGGCGTGTTCGACGCCATCGCCCAGCCGAGCGGGAAGTTCGAATGCGTGTCGGGCCCGCCGATATCGTCGATCCGCGCGATCTTCTCCTCGATCGTCTCGGG
This sequence comes from Sphingomonas sp., assembly GCF_024508665.1. Classification (GTDB taxonomy): domain Bacteria; phylum Pseudomonadota; class Alphaproteobacteria; order Sphingomonadales; family Sphingomonadaceae; genus Sphingomonas. The sequence goes on along the minus strand of NZ_JANINP010000003.1, from coordinate 169,337 downwards.
CCGCATATTGTACGGCCCCATCGCGTTAATGAAGCCATAGCCGAGCCCTTCCTGGCTGGCGCCATTGTCCGACAGGACGAGGATTAGCGTGTCGTCGCTCAGCCCGGCGGTATCCAGGAAAGAGGTTAATCGCGCGATGTTCCGGTCGGCATGGTCGAGCATCGCCGCATAGGCACCCTGCAGCCGCGTGAAGAGCCGCTTCGCGTCGGCATCCAAGCTGTCCCAGGGCTGCACGAAATCGTTGCGCGGGGGCAGCGTCGTGCCCGCCGGAACCAGTCCCATGTCGATCATCCGCGCCAGCCGCCGCTCGCGCTCGGCATCCCAGCCGTCGCGGAACATCTCGTCATAGTTCAGGATCAGGTCGCGCGGCGCCTGGTGTGGGGCGTGGCAGGCGCCATAGGCCAGCCATAGCAGGAACGGCTTGTCGGGGCGCGCGGCGACGTGATCGGCGACGTAGCGGATCGCCTCGTCGGTGAGGTCCTCGGTCAGGTGATAGCCGGTCTCATAGGTTCCCGGCGCCCGAACCGGCGTATTGTCGCGCACCAGTTCGGGTGCGTATTGGTCGGTTTCGGCGTCCATGAAGCCGTAGAAATGGTCGAACCCGCGCCCCAGCGGCCAGCCGTCATGCGGCCCGGTCGGACCGGTTTCGTCGAGCGGCGTCACATGCCACTTGCCGACCATATAGCTGTTATAGCCGTGCGGCCGCAGCATCTCGGGCAAGGTGCCCGCCTCGCGCGCGATCTTGCCGCGATAGCCCGGATAGCCGCTGTCGAAATTGGCCAGACACCCCATGCCGACCGAATGATGATTGCGCCCCGTCATCAACGCCGCGCGGGTGGTCGAGCACATCGCGGTCGTGTGAAAGCTCGAATAGCGCAGCCCGCGAGCGGCAATGGCGTCGATCGCCGGCGTCGCGATAGGCGACCCGTAGCAGCCGAAATCCGACAGGCCGACATCGTCGAACAGGATGGCGACGATATTCGGCGCGCCCGCCGGCGGCTTGGGTCCCGACGGCCAGAACGGCGCGTGCGGGGCGGCCAACGGGTCGCGGTTGGGCATTGTCACTCTCCTGGCGACCCGCGTTTTCTGAGCGGGCTTCCCGGCAGCTTATGAAGCAGGGCAGGGGAGCGACAAGGGCTGGCTTACGCGCATTGGAGGACGGGGGTGGGATTAACCACCTTCGTCATGCCGGGCCCGTCCCGGCATCCACCGGGAGGCTAGCCCCGCGTTCGTGGTTCAGGCGACCACGCGGAGCCAGATCGCGGTGGCGTCGTCGCCCTGTTTGAAGCGCGGCCAGCGCATGCATTCGGCATCGTCGGCCTCGGCAGCACGCAGTCGAGCGGCGATGCCCGACAGGCCGTCAATTGAGAGCAGGCCGGGCAGCGAAGCTTGATCGATCAGGCGATAGAGATCGGTCACCGCGACGAAGCCGTCGGTCATCAGCAGCAATTCGTCGCCGGCGACGCAGGGCTGGCTGGAATAATAGATCTGTTCGGCACCGGCAGGGTCGATGCCGAGCACCTGGCGTCCCGGCCGGCTACGCGCTTGCCGCAGCACGTCGAGTACTGGCGCCGCGCGCTTGACCGAGCCCAGGCCGTGATGTGCGACGCTGCGCGCGAGGTCGGTCTCGTCGTCGCGAATGTCGCGCTGCGGGCCGATTCGCGTCGCCTCGCCGTCGCGGATCAGTAACGCGGCGCAGTCGCCGAGCCACGCGCAATCGACGACATTGTCGGCGACCGCGACCGCCAGGAACGAGGCCGAGGGGACTTCCCAGCTCTCGGGCTCGCGGGTGCGTTGTTCGGCGAAACGCGTCGCGACCTGTTCGAATACAATCCGGCAAGTCTGTTCGATCGATCCATCCTCCGGAGCGGCGGCGAAAGCGCGGTCGGCTTCGGCCGCGATCCAGGCCGCGCCCCCGCGATTGCCGAGCAATCCGGGTTCGCCCAGGTCTGTCGCGCCGTCGATCACCCAGGCATGGGCGTGGCCCGCGCCGGTGCGGTCGTCATTCGCCTTCGAACTGTCGCCCGCGATCGAGAGCGACTGGATCACGTCGAGGTGCATGTGCCCCTCCGTTTCAAGAGAGGGTCAGGCGCCCGCTGCGTCGAGTTTGTCGAGCTGCGCCGCGCTGAGCGTCAGGTCCATCGCCGGCAGCAACTCCTCGAGCTGCTTGACGCTGGTCGCGCTGGCGATCGGCGCGGTGACGCCGGGTTGCGCCGCGAGCCAGGCAAGCGCGATCTGGGCGAGGGTTGCGCCGGTTTCCGCGGCGACCTCGTCCATCGCCTTGAGCACTGCCGCGCCCTTGCCCTCGAGCAACTCGGTCATCCGGCCGCCGCGCACGCTCTTGCCGAGATCGTCGGCCGAGCGGTACTTGCCGGTCAGAAAGCCCGAGGCGAGCCCGTAATAAGGCAGCACGCCGATATTATGCTCGACGCAATAATCCTGCAGCTCGCCCTCGAACTTGTGGCGGCTGACGAGGTTATATTCGGGCTGCAGCACCTGAAAATGCGGCAGGCCGGCGGCGCGCGCGATGTCGTTGGCCGACTTCAATCGCCCCGCGTGGAAATTGGACGCGCCCAGCACCGCGACCTTGCCGGCCGCGACCAGCTTCGCGAACGCCTCCATATAGGCGTCCTGCGGCGTCGCCTCGTCGTCCTGATGCGCGTAATAAAGTGCGATCTGCTCGACCCCGAGCCGCTGCAACGATGCGTCGCACGCCTCGGCGATCCGCGCCGGCGCCAGCTTCTCGCCCGCTGCGCTGGGTATCATGCCAACCTTGGTCGCGACGCCGACCGTCTTGCCGCTCGACTTGAGCCACTCGCCGATTACCGTCTCCGACTCGCCGCCTTTGTGACCGGGCACCCAGGCCGAATAGACGTCGGCGGTGTCGACCAGCGTGCCTCCGGCATCGACGAACGCGTCGAGCACGGCGAAGCTGGTCGCCTTGTCGGCAGTCCAGCCGAACACGTTGCCGCCGAGGCAAAGCTTGGGCGTGTGCAGATGGCTGGCACCGAGGCGGCGGAGTTCGGTCACTGGCTATTTCCCTGGTCGGAGGGCTGGGCAGGCACGGCATTATTGGCGTCGAGCATCGCGGCGGCATCGTTCAGCGCGCGCTGCTCGTCGGCCGATACGCCGCCGGTATCGTCATGGCTCGAGCACGCCGTCAGTCCCGCCAGCAAGGCGAGACCGGCCAGCGTCACGCGCGCGCGCATCAATCCTCGATCTCGTTGCCGGCATCCTTCAGTGCCTGGCCGGCGTCCTTCTTCGCGTCGCTGGTCGCCTTGTCCATTTTGTTCGACGCGGCGTCCATCTTGTTCTCGGCTGCGCCCAGCGCGGAATCGACGGCCGCGTCGGTGGTGTTGACCGCGCGTGCCATGGTCGCATTGGCGTCGCCGGCCATCGTGTTGGCGGCTTCGGCCGCTTCGTTCTGTGCCTTCTGGCTGCAGGCGGCAATGCCGAGTGAAGCGACGATCGCGAGCGACACGGCCAGTGTCTTGGGAGCCTTGGTCATCCGGAAATCTCCTGCGAAATGGGTCGAGAACTTCGCTACCGCCGCCTCGTTCCGCGTGCAACGCGTTGACGGCATATAAAGATATCTTTATATCTCTAATCGACATGCCGAACGCTCTCGACATCTTTCGCGCGCTTGCCGATTCGACGCGCCTCAGGATCGTCGCGCTCGTGCGCTCGATGGAATTGTCGGTAAGCGAACTCGCCCAGGTACTCGGCCAGAGCCAACCGCGTGTCAGCCGCCACGTCAAGATACTGTCGGACGCCGGCATCGTCGAACGCCGCAAGGAAGGCAGCTGGGTATTCGTGGCGATGGGCGCGCGCGACGTGGTCGGGCCGCTCTGCGCCGCGCTCGATGCCTGGGAAGGTGATCGTGCCCAGGCGCGTGCCGAGGCGGATGCGGCACGGCTGGCGGCGGTTCGTGCCGATCGCGCCGCGCATGCCGCGGGCTGGTTCGAGAGCAATGCCGGTCAATGGGACGCGATTCGCTCGCTCCACGTCGCCGAGGAACAGGTCGAAGCCGCGATGGCAGAGGTACTCGGCGATGCGCGGGTCGAACGGCTGGTCGATATCGGTACCGGCACAGGGCGCATGCTCGAATTGTTCGCGGGCCAGGCGGATCATGCGCTCGGCATCGACCGCAGTTCCGAGATGTTGCGGCTGGCGCGCGCCAAGCTGACTGAGCGCGGCCTCGACAATACCGAATTGCGCCAGGCCGATCTCTACGCGCTGCCGCTCGACAATGGGACGGCGGATCTCGCGATCCTGCATCACGTGCTGCACTTCGCGCAGACGCCCGATGCGGCTATTGCCGAGGCGGCGCGTGTGCTTGGACCGGGCGGCCGGTTGCTGATCGTCGATTTCGCGTCGCACGGACGCGAGGAATTGCGGATTCGCGACGCGCATGCGCGCCTCGGCTTTTCGGACGAACAGATGCTCGGCTGGTTCGAGCATTCGGGACTCGTGCCGGTGCGGACGGAGACGCTCGAGGGCGGCGAACTGACGGTGAAATTGTGGCTGGCGCGCAAGGCAGGCGCGTCGGCGCGTATAGCGGAGGCAGCGTAATGGTTTCGGTCAAGGAGATGGCAGAAGCGCGCCGCGCGCTGGGGAGTCCGCTGTTCGCGGACCTCGCGGGCGACGCTCGGGTCAGCTTCGAATTCTTCCCGCCCAAGACCGAGAAGATGGAAGAGACTTTGTGGGAGTCGATCCAGACGCTCAGCCCGCTCGGCCCGCGCTTCGTCTCGGTGACCTATGGCGCCGGCGGTTCGACCCGCGAGCGGACCCATGCGACGGTCGAGCGGATCGCGCGCGAGACCCATATCCCGGCCGCCGCGCACCTGACCTGTGTCGAGGCGACCAGGGAGGAGATCGACCAGGTCGCCGACGACTATTGGAATGCCGGCGTGCGGCACATCGTCGCGCTGCGTGGCGACCCGCCGCGCGCGGGCGAGAAATATGCGTCGCATCCGGGTGGCTATGAGAATGCCGCCGATCTGGTCGCGGGGTTGCGCAAGCTGCACCCGTTCGAGATCTCGGTCGCGGCCTACCCCGAATGCCATCCGGATTCACCCAATGCGGCCGCGGACATCGACAACCTCAAGCGCAAGCTCGATGCCGGCGCGACGCGGGCAATCACCCAGTTCTTCCACGAGGCGGAAACCTTCTTCCGCTATCGCGATGCGATCGCCGCGGCGGGTATCGACGCGGAAATCGTGCCCGGCATCATGCCGGTGATGAACTTCGCCAGCGTCCAGCGCATGTCGGCGATGTGCGGTACCGCGGTGCCGAGCTGGATGGGCCGCCTGTTCGAGGGGCTCGACGATCATCCCGCGGCGCGGCAATTGGTATCGGCGACGATCGCCGCGGAATTGTGCCGGCGCCTCTATGCGGGCGGCGTGCGCAATTTCCACTTCTACACGCTCAACCGCGCCGAGCTTAGCTACGCGATCTGCCATTTGCTGGGGATCCGGCCCAAGGGCGCGGCGAAGGCGGAAGCGGCTTGAGTCGTCGCCCCGGCGGAGGCCGGGGCCGCCGGGTTGGCTGGCGAGAAATACGTAACGGCCCCGGCCTGCGCCGGGGCGACGGGAAAAAAAGATGACACCACGTGAAAAACTGCTCGCGGAAGCGCAAAAGCGCATCCTGATCACCGACGGCGCGTTCGGCACCGAGATCCAGAACTGGAAACTCGTCGAGGCCGATTATGCCGGCAATCGCGGCCTGAGCCATGATCAGAAGGGCAATAACGACATCCTCGCGCTGACCAAGCCCGAGGTGCCGGCGTCGATCCATCGCGCCTATTTCGAGGCCGGCGCCGATATCGCCGAGACCAACACTTTCTCGGCCAACCGGATCAGCCAGGCCGATTACGGCGCCGAACATCTGGTCCGCGAAATCAATCTCGAAAGCGCGAAGATGGCGCGCGCGATCGCTGATGAGTTCGAGGCCAAGGATGGCCGTCCCAGGTTTGTCGCCGGCGCCATCGGGCCGACCAACAAGACCCTGTCGCTGTCGCCCGACGTCAACGACCCGGGCTATCGCGAGATCGACTTCGATTACCTGAAGGACGTGTATCGCGAGCAGATCGACGCCCTGGTCGAAGGCGGGATTGATTTCGTCCTGATCGAGACGGTGTTCGATACGCTCAACGCCAAGGCCGGGATCATGGCGGCGATCGAGGCGGGACATGCGCTCGGCCGCGACTTGCCGATCATGCTGTCGATGACCTTGACCGATCTTTCGGGCCGCAACCTGTCGGGCCATACGGTCGAGGCCTTCTGGCACGCCGTGCGCCACGCCAGGCCAGTGACGATCGGGCTCAATTGCTCGTTCGGCGCGGAGCAGCTGCGCCCCCACGTCAAGACGCTCGCCGAGATCGCCGACACGCTGATCATGGTGTACCCGAATGCGGGCCTGCCCAACGAGCTCGGCGCGTATGACGAGGAGCCGGCGACGACCGCCGGACTCGTCGGCGAATGGGCAGAGGCCGGACAGGTCAACATCCTGGGCGGCTGCTGCGGCTCGACGCCGGCGCATATCAAGGCGATCGCGGACGGGGTGAGGGGACTTGCTCCGCGCAAGATCGTGACGCCGGAGGTTCGGACGCGATTGGCCGGGCTCGAACCGATGACGATGGCGGCGTGAATATTCTCCCTCTCCCCTTTGGGGAGAGGGTGCCGAGCGAAGCGAAGGCGGGAGAGGGGCCTGTCATTCGCGAGATTACTGCCCCTCTCCCCGACCCTCTCCCCGATGGGGAGAGGGAGAAAGAAAAGTAATGACCACATCCTCCTCCGCCAATTTCGTCAATGTCGGCGAGCGCACCAACGTCACGGGCTCCGCGGCGTTCAAGAAGATGATCATGGCCGGCGATTACGCCAAGGCGGTCGAGGTCGCGCGTCAGCAGGTCGAGAATGGCGCGCAGGTGGTCGACGTCAACATGGACGAAGGGCTGCTCGACGCGGTCCACGCCATGACCACGTTCCTCAAGTTGATCGCCGCCGAGCCGGATATCGCGCGCGTGCCGGTGATGATCGACAGCTCCAAATGGGCAGTGATCGAGGCGGGGCTGAAATGCGTGTCGGGCAAGCCGATCGTCAATTCGATCAGCATGAAGGAAGGCGAGCAGCAGTTCCTGGAACATGCGCGCAAGTGCATGGCCTATGGCGCGGCGGCGGTGATCATGGCGTTCGACGAAACCGGTCAGGCCGATACCAAGGAGCGCAAGGTCGAGATTTGCGAGCGCGCCTATAAATTGCTGATGGGGATCGGCTTCCCACCCGAGGATATTATCTTCGACCCCAATGTCTTCGCGATCGCGACGGGCATCGAGGAGCATAACAATTACGGCGTCGATTTCATCGAGGCGACGCGCGAGATCAAGCAGCGCTGCCCTCATGTCCATATCTCGGGCGGCCTGTCGAACCTGAGCTTCTCGTTCCGCGGCAACGAGCCGGTGCGCCGCGCGATGCACTCGGTGTTCCTGTACTATGCCATCCCCGCGGGCATGGACATGGCGATCGTCAACGCCGGCCAACTCGACGTCTACGACACGATAGACCCCGAACTGCGCCAGGCGTGCGAGGACGTCATCCTCAACCGTGATCCGGAAGCCGGCGAGCGGCTGGTCGCGCTCGCGGAGAAGTTCCGCGGCACCGACGCCGCGGCCGAGAAGGCGGCCGAGGAATGGCGCGGCTGGGCGGTGGAGAAGCGTCTCGAACATGCTTTGGTCAAGGGCCTCGACCAATATGTCGTCGAGGATACCGAGGAAGCGCGCCTTCAGGCCGCCCGCCCGATCGAGGTGATCGAGGGTCCGCTGATGGACGGCATGAACGTCGTCGGCGACCTGTTCGGGTCGGGTAAGATGTTCCTGCCGCAAGTGGTCAAATCGGCGCGCGTGATGAAGAAGGCGGTGGCGCACCTGCTGCCCTTCATCGAGGCGGCGAAGGAGCCCGGCGCCAAGGGCAAGGGCAAGGTCGTGATGGCGACCGTCAAGGGCGACGTCCACGATATCGGCAAGAACATCGTCGGCGTCGTGCTCCAGTGCAACGGGTTCGAGGTGGTCGATCTCGGCGTGATGGTGCCTTGGTCGAAGATCCTCGAAGCGGCGAACGAGAATGACGCCGACATGATCGGCCTGTCGGGCCTGATCACGCCGAGCCTCGACGAGATGGTCACCGTCGCCGAGGAGATGAAGCGCGCCAAGATGTCGATGCCGCTGCTGATCGGCGGCGCGACCACCTCGAAGGTCCACACCGCGCTCCGCATCGCGCCGGCCTATGACGGCCCGGTGGTGCACGTGCTCGACGCCAGCCGCGCGGTCGGCGTCGCGACGACGCTCGTGTCGGATACGCAGCGCGACGATTACGTGACCAAGGTCGCGGACGAATATGAAGCCGTGCGCAAGGCGCGCGAGGGCAAGGGGCAGAACGAACTGCTGCCGATCGGAGAGGCGCGCAAGAACGGCTTTCAGGCCGACATGGCGCTCAAGCCGCCCGCGCCCAAACAGCCGGGCAGGCACGTTTATGCCGATTGGGATTTGAGCGACCTGCGCGAATGCATCGACTGGACGCCGTTCTTCCGCGCTTGGGAACTTGCCGGCACCTATCCCAAGATCCTCGACGACGAGATCGTCGGCGATAGCGCGCGATCACTGTTCGCCGATGCCAACAAGATGCTCGACCGCATCATCGCCGAGAAATGGCTGACCGCGCGTGCGGTGGTCGGGCTGTGGCCGTGCGTCCGGCACGGCGACGACGTGTTCGTCGACCCGGAGAATGTCTGGAGCCCCGACGAGCTCGGCGGCTTCGAATATCTCGGGCTTTCCGAGAATAGCGATCTCGAGCGCCTGCCGATGCTGCGCCAGCAGATCGTCAAGCGCGAAGGCCGTCCGAACATGTGCCTGGCCGATTTCATCGACCCCGCGGGTGACTGGATCGGCGGCTTCGCGGTGTCGATCCACGGCATCGAGCCGCATCTGGCGCGGTTCAAGGCGGCGATCGACGATTATTCGGACATCCTGCTCAAGGCGCTGGCCGATCGCTTCGCCGAAGCACTGGCCGAGCGGCTGCACCAGCATGTCCGCACCACGCTCTGGGGTTATGCCGAGGGCGAACAGCTGACCAACGAAGCGCTGATCAAGGAAGAATATCGCGGTATCCGGCCGGCCCCGGGGTATCCCGCATGCCCCGACCACAGCTTGAAGCCGACATTGTTCAAGCTGCTCGACGCGCATCATGCGACCGGGATCAGCCTGACCGAGAGCTTCGCGATGCTGCCGACCGCCGCGGTCAGCGGCTTCTATTTCGGTCACCCCCAGGCCGAGTATTTCGGCGTCGCGCGGATCGGCAAGGATCAGGTCGAGGATTACGCCAAGCGGCGCGGGGTCGAGCTGCCGCAGGCCGAGCGTTGGCTGCGGCCGAATCTGGATTGAGGTCTTATTTCCCCTCTCCCTCCGGGGGAGAGGGAGGGACCCGCTCGGCGCAGCCGAGTGGGAGGGTGAGGGTGCGAGCCGCAGGCTCGCGCGGCGCTTCGCGCCGCATACTCCTCATCCAAGCTTCGCTAGGCGCCTCGGCAAAGGCCGGGGGCACCAAGCTACGCTATCCGTCTCCCCCAAGGGGAGAAGGGGTGCACGTCTTCGTCACGACTCCTCCCGTTTGTCTCTCCTTGGGGCAAACTCTAGGCGTGTTCATATCTATGGCCGCCGCTTGTCGTGCGACGCGGGTATTAACCGTCATTCCAGCTACCCCAGCCGCATTCCGCGTCCGATAGCCCAGCGCAAAGGAGTCCCTTCATGCGCCGTGCCTTTATCGCCCTGCTTCCGCTGCTAGCCACCGCACCTTTGCGCGCCGAACCCGCTGTCGCGCCCTTCACCGTGCAGGAAACCGGGCAGGGCTTCGCCAATCTCGACGATGCGGTGCAGTCGATCCGCATGGGCACGGCTACGATCGTGATCGCGCCGGGTGTCTATCACCAATGCACCGTCCAAGCGGGCGGCAACATCACCTTCAAGGCCGCGGAACCGGGCAAGGTGATCTTCGACGGCGAGACCTGCGAGGGCAAGGCGGCGTTCGTGCTGCGCGGCCTGTCGTCGACGGTCGACGGGATCATCTTCCGCAACATGCGCGTGTCGGACGGCAACGGGGCCGGCATCCGCACCGAGATGGGCAATTTGACGGTGCGCAACTCGATGTTCCTCGACAGCCAGGAGGGCATTCTTGGCGGCCAACCGGCGGGCCAGCAGATCGTGATCGACCGCTCGACCTTCGCCGGCCTCGGCCAATGCGACGAGACGGTCGACTGCTCGCACTCCATCTATCTCGCCAACAAGGGGTCGGTGACGATCACGCGGTCGCGCTTCGAACGCGGCACCGGCGGTCATTACGTCAAATTGCGCGTGCCCAACCTGACGATCACCGACAACAGCTTCGACGACAGCCAGGGGCGCAAGACCAATTATATGATCGATCTGTCGGAGGGCGGCACCGGCCTGATCGCGCGCAACACCTTCGCCGACGGACCGAACAAGGAGAATTGGACCGGCTTCATCGTCGTCGCGGCGGAGGGGCGGACCTATTCGTCGGCGGGCCTGAAGGTGGTCGACAACGTCGCCACCCTCGCCCCCAATTTCAGCAAGAGCCCGGCCTTCGTGGCCAATGTCGGCCGCGATCGGCTGGACGTAGGCGAGAATCAACTGGCGGCGGGGATCCGCAAGTACGAGGAGCGCTGAACGGTTCGATATCTAATTCCCCTCCCTTTAAGGGAGGGGTTAGGGGTGGGTAAGCGCGGGCGAGGCTCGATGCCTCGCCCGTCGCTATTTTGCCGATCCGCTTTGGAGCTTTTTGGGCGCGCAGACGCGCGCACCCACCCAGCATCGGGTGAACAGCGCCCCGCGCTGTTCAGGTCAAGCCGGGGGCTTGTCCGACCTGAATGCTCCCTCCCTTGCAGGGAGGGGAGTTCCTACGGCCGGTTCGACAGCTGAAACCTGTTCCCGCCAGGATCATCGCCGTCGCACAGATGGAGGTCGCCGAACACCTTGACGGGCCCCATCTTCGCCGCGCGCGACACCAGATCCTCGCACGCCGCGGCAACGTCGTCCGCATGGAACACGATCTTGTGCGGCCCTGTGCCATCCGCGCTGGGCGCGCCTTTGCCCGCCGCATGGATCGCGATGTGGCAGCCGCCCGCGGCCATGTCCGCCCAGCCGTCATCCTCCTCGACGACCTGCAGCCCGAACATGTCGCGATAGAAATCGCGCATCGCGGCGAAATTGTGCGTGAAGATAATCACGCGGCGCATCTCGTAGCTCATGGGCAAGTGCTTGCGGTGCCGCCGTCGAGATCGAGGCACCGGCCATCGACATCGCCGGGCTTCAGCGCGAAGCCAAGCACGCCGGCGAGGCTGGGCATGATGTCGACCGTCTCGATCGACAGCGGCTGCTCGAACCCCTTCATCCCCTTGCGCCAGAACAGGATCGGCACGCGGCGGTCATAGTCCCAGGGCGAGCCGTGCGTCGCCACTGCGCCCGGATAGTCACCGGGCGGGATCGCGGTGATCCGCGGTTTCAGGAACACCACGAAGTCGCCGGAGCGCGCCGGATCGAACGAGGCCCGTTCGCGCTGCAGCAATGTCCACCCCTCGGGCGGCCCTTCGGGCAGCGGCGCGGCGGTGATATCGGCCTGGGTATAGACGGCGGCGACCTGGGGATCGGCGCGATAATGCGCGACCGCTGCGGCGAGCACCTTGGTGCGTTGATCGCCGGTCAGCTTGGGGTCGATCCAGACATCGCCGTTGGTGACTCCGTACAGGATGCGGCCGGTCAGCCCCATGTCCTTGGCAATCGCATCGCCGACAGCCTTGGGCGACAGCGCAGCGGCAACCCGGGCGGCCATCGGAATCGCGCGCTCGCGCTCGCGCTCGGGAATGTCGTTGCCGCCATGATCGGCGGTCAGAGCGACGACATAATCGACGCCGGTCTTGTCGAGCGCGGCGAACAGCTTGCCAAGCGTCTGATCGAGATTGGCGAGCTGGATGCACATCTCCGACCCTTCGGTGCCATAGGTGTGGCCGACATAGTCGCTCGCCGAGGCGCCGATCGTCAGGATATCGGTCGACCTGCCGTGGCCGAGCTTCATGTCCCGCACCATCGCCGTCGCCAGCCCGACGATCGCGCTGTCGAAGGCGGGGGAAGCCTTCCATTTCGCCTCGACATTGGCCGGGCGCTCGAACTTGCCGGCGCCGACCGTCTGGCCGTTGGCCACCAAGGCGCGGTCGACCGGCTTGCACCAATCCGGTTCGGCAAATGCGGCACCCGGCTTGGCGATCTCGGCCTTGGCGGCAGTGTTGGCGGCGGTCACTGCGGCGGGCTCGGTGCGGCCTGCATAGGAAATGAAGCCCTTGCCGTCGCGCCAGAACCAGAGTTGGTCGACCTTGTGTCCGCCCATCATGATCGCCGCCCGGTCCTTGCCCGCGATCGACACGGTACGGACGTCGGGATCTGCGTCCTTCATCCGTTCGCCCAATGTCGGCACGCGGAGGTGGATGTCGGAGGCGACATAATTACCGGCCGGACCCTTCGACGGATCCTCGGCGCAATAGACCGATCCCGGCCGCGGCCCGGACCATTCATACCAGTCGTTCGCGATGATCCCGGTGCGCGCGGGGCGGTCGCCGGTCATGATCGTCGAATGGCCCGGGCAGGTTTCGGTCGCGGCATGGCTCTGATAGCCCGCGGGGAATACCGCGCCGTCGAGCAGCCGCTTGAACCCGCCGGTGAACCGGTTGCGATATTCGGCGAACAAATCGGCGGAGAATTGATCGACCGAAATCACCACGACCAGTTTCGGCGCCGGCGCCTTGGTGGTGGCGGAGGCGGCAACCGGCGGCGCATCCTGCGCAGCGAGCGGGGCGGCCGTAACCGCGAGGGCAAGCGGGACGAATTTGAGAAGGCGCATCGGGGAAAACTCCGCTGGCGGGCTGGGCGAGGCGATGAAGGACCGCTAAGGGGCTGGGGTGTCAGGTACAAGAGGTCGCATGCGCGCGTTCGGTTTCGTTCCGATGACAATGATCCTGATGATCCTGCTGGCGATGTTCGCCTGGGTGGTGCCGGCGTCCGCGCAAGGTGACCCGGCAAACGACCCGCCGCCGCATCTGAAGATCGAGCTCGTCGCCGAAACGACCACGCCCAAAGCGGGCAGCACGATCAATCTCGCGCTCGACACCCGGCCGCAGCCGGGCTGGCACGGTTATTGGCAAAATCCGGGAGACGCGGGCTTTCCGGCGAAATTCGCCTGGACGCTGCCCAACGGCGTTGGCGCGGGCGCCCCGCGCTATCCGGCGCCGCAGCAACTCGTCGTCGCGGGCCTGATGAACTATGTGTTCGAGCAGCCTTATGCGGTGATCGTGCCGCTGACCGTGCCCGAGGGTCTGGCGGCCGGAAGCTCGCTGCCGATCAAGCTGCATCTGCAATATCTCGTCTGCACCAAGACCTTGTGCGTTCCCGAACAGGCCGATCTCTCGGCCGTTCTGACCGTCGGCGACGGGCGGCCCGATCCGGCGCGCGCCGCGCAATTCGCGCAATGGATGCGCGTGCTGCCGCAGCCGCTCGGCTCTCAAGCGACCTATCAGGCGCAAGGCGGCGCATTGCGGATCGCAATCCCCTATCCCGCGGGCGCGGCGGGGAAGGGCGCCTATTTCTATCCGATCACTGCCGACGCGATCGATTATGCCGAGCCGCAAAAGATTGCGCGTGACGGCGATCGGCTGGTCATCACCACCAAGGGCAAGGGCGCTCCCGGACCGATCCAGGGCGTGCTGGGCGTCGATGGCCATGCCCTCGCGCTGACGGCCGATCGTGGTGTGGTACCGGCTCCGGCTGCCTCGGTCGGCGGCGGCGGTTGGTCGACCGCCTTGCTAGCATTTCTCGGGGCAGTCCTCGGCGGGCTGATCCTCAACGTCATGCCCTGCGTGTTCCCGATCCTGAGCCTGAAGGCGTTGAGCCTGGCGCGGGCGGGTGGCGACGAGCGCGCCGCGCGGCACGAGGCCTTGGCCTATGCGGCTGGCGCCATCGCGGTGTGTTTCGCGCTGGGCGTGGTCATCCTGACGTTGCGGGCCGGCGGCAGCGCTGTCGGTTGGGCATTCCAGCTCCAGAACCCGCATGTCGTCATCTTGCTGTTGCTGCTCACGGTCGCGATCGCGCTCAACCTTGCCGGTGTGTTCGAGGTGCCGGTCCCCGGTTTCGTCAACCGTGCGGCCGGTGCCGGCGGTGCCTTCGTCACCGGCGCGCTTGCCGCCTTCGTTGCGACGCCCTGCGCCGGGCCGTTCATGGCGACCTCACTCGGTGCGGCACTGATCCTGCCCTGGCCGGCGGCTCTGGCGATCTTCATCGGACTCGGTTTCGGTCTGGCATTGCCGTTTCTGTTGCTCGGCTATTTGCCGGCGTTGCGGAAACGATTGCCCCGGCCGGGAGCCTGGATGGATACGCTACGGCGTATCTTGTCGATTCCGATGTGGCTGACCGCCGTCGCGCTCGCCTGGGTGCTCGGCAAGGAGGCAGGCGTCAATGCCATGGCCTTGGGTCTGCTCGCGTCGCTCGGGGCGGCGATTGTCTTCTGGGTAGCCGGCCGGCGTCAGGCGCGGGGGCTGAGCTTCGGGGCCGTGGCTGTGGTCCTGCTGATCGTCGTTGCTGGCGCGAGTGCGTGGCTGATCCGTGTGCAACCGGCCGAAGCAAAGGTGACGTCTGCCGGCGAGGAAAGTTTCAGCGAAGCACGGCTCGCCCAGCTTCGCGCGCAGGGGCGCCCCGTGTTCGCCTATTTCACCGCCGATTGGTGCCTGACCTGCAAGGTCAACGAGCGGGTCGCGATCGACACCGATGCCGTCCGCGCCTCGTTCAAGACGAAGAACATCGCGGTGCTGGTCGGCGACTGGACAAACGGCGATCCGGCGCTGGGCCGCTTCATCGAAGCGCATAATCGGGCGGGCGTGCCGCTCTATATTTATTATCCCGCCGGCGGCGGCGAGCCGCGTATATTGCCGCAGGTGTTGAGCCCGTCGCTGCTGGAGGAATTGTGATGATCGTTAGGATGCTGGGCATGGCCATCGCCGGGCTATCGCTCGTCGCCGCGGCGCCGTCCGACGATCCGCCGGCCTGGACCCAGCCGACGGCGCCGTTCCGCATCGCCGGCAACATCTATTATGTCGGAACCGCCGGACTGGCATCCTATCTGATCGTCACGCCCAAGGGCCTGATCCTGCTCGACGCCACGATGGAGGAGAATGTCCCGGCGATCGAGGCGAACATCAAGGCGCTCGGCTTCAAGCTGTCCGACGTCAAGATCCTGCTCAACAGCCACGCGCATTTCGATCACGCCGGCGGGTTCGCGGCGATGAAGCGCGACACCGGCGCGAAGCTCGACGCGATGGAACAGGATGTCTGGGCGCTCGAGAACGGCAAGCATTTCGGCGATCAGAATTATGTCGGCACTTTCCCGCCGGTGAAGGTCGACCGCCGCTTGAAGGACGGTGACAAGGTGACGCTTGGGGGCGTGACGATGACCGCATTGCTGACCGCCGGGCACACGAGCGGCTGCACGACCTGGACGACGACAGTGAAGCTGAAGGCGGGGGTGAAGAGCGTGGTGTTCCCGTGCAGCTTGTCGGTCGCCGGCAACAAGCTCTACGGCAACAAGACCTATCCCGGCATCGTCGCCGATTACCGGGCCAGCTTCAAACGCCTCGGCGCGATGAAGGCGGACATCGTGCTGACCGCGCACCCCGAATTGTCCGACGTGATGGGACGCAAGGCGAGCGGAAAGTGGCTGACGCCCGACCTGCTGCCGAAGATGGTGGCGGAGTCCAAGGCGGCGTTCGACAAGGAACTGCTCAAGCAGCAAGCGATTGCGAAATAGCGACCACCCGGGTTGGGGTTATAAGCTGTCTGTCGACTTAGGCCGCGATTGCGGACGTTTCTGTCTCTGTGCCAAAGGGCGTATGGCAACTTCAACGATCAGTTTTGCGGGTTATACATTTGACTGCGACAAGGGTTGCTTCACCTGTCAGCATGTCATGGATGGTGCGCCGGTTCTTCTTTTCGTTCATGAAGCCGATGGAGACTTACAGTTCCTGTGCGGCGCGCCCGATCATGATTTTGATGAGCAGTGCCGGTTCTTACATGCGGCGCACGTCCTAGAATCGCAGCCGGATTTGCTATTGTTGCCAACAGTGGATTTCGGGTTCGAGGCTGAACGAAATGACCGAGACTCGCCGTGGGTGGTCTCGCCTACCCCGGCATACGATTAGGTCCGCTTCCCACCCGTTCCTGGTCGTTCACGGTCCCTTCCAAAAGCGGTCCTTCACAAGGCTTCGGCTTAGCCGGAGGCGGGCTCGGCTCAGTTCGCTCGCAGCTCCACGCGGTCCCTGTGCCCCCGGAATGCAGGCCCCGAACGCATTTATTTCCGGCGGTGCTTGTGCACCGCAGCATTCCGTTGCAGCATGGAACTCTGACACCTAGCGGGGCTTTGGCATTTGGTGGGAATTGGGCCGGCGTTTGACGAGATCATGGGCACTTCGGGTGCTGGGCTCGTTCGTCCCGAATTGACCGCGCTCGGCGAATGGCTGGATGTCACCGACCCCGCCGAATTGAGGCGCCGCCAGCAATCGGCCGAGGTTACCTTCCGTCAGCTCGGCATCACTTTCGCGGTCTATGGCGATGAGGATGCGAGCGAACGGATCATTCCGTTCGATATCGTGCCGCGCGTGTTCCTGGCCGACGAATGGGCGCGGCTCTCCGCCGGGCTGGTGCAGCGGGTCGAGGCGATCAACGCTTTCCTCGACGACATATACGGCGCGCGCCGCATCCTGAAGGACGGCGTGCTGCCCGAGGATCTGATCTTCGGCAATCCGCAATTCCGGCCGGAGATCGCCGGGATGCGACCGCCGCACGGCATCTGGGCGCATATCTGCGGGATCGATCTGGTCCGCACCGGGCCCGACGATTTCTTCGTACTGGAAGACAATGCCCGAACGCCGTCGGGCGTCAGCTACATGCTCGAAAATCGCGAGGCGATGCTGCGCTTGTGCCCCGAGCTGTTCCGCCAGTTCCGCGTCGCGGCGGTCGATTCCTATCCGGATCTCCTGCTCCAGACGATGAAGTCGGTCGCCCCGCCCGGCACGGGAAGCAATCCGGTCTGCGTCGTACTTACGCCCGGCCATTATAATTCGGCCTATTACGAGCACAGCTTCCTCGCCGATTCGATGGGTATCGAGCTGGTCGAGGCCGCGGATCTGGTGGTCGACGACAATATCGTGTGGATGCGGACGATCGCCGGGCGGGTGAAGGTCGACGTCATCTATCGCCGGATCGACGACGATTATCTCGATCCGCTGGTGTTCCGTCCGGACTCGATGCTTGGCGTGCCCGGCCTGATTGCGGCCTATGCGGCGGGCAATGTCGCTTTACTCAACGCGCCAGGCAACGGCATCGCGGACGACAAGGCGATCTATTCCTACATGCCCGAAATCGTGCGCTATTATACCGGCGCCGAAGCCAAGCTGCCCAACGTCCAGACATTCCGCTGCCGCGAGCCAGAGGCGCTGCAATATGTGCTCGACCATCTCGACGAACTGGTGGTGAAGTTGGTCGACGGGTCGGGCGGTTACGGCATGCTGGTCGGGCCGACCGCTTCACGGGACGAGATCGAACGTTTCCGCGCCGCATTGGTCGCGGAGCCGCAGCGTTACATCGCGCAACCGACGCTCGCCTTGTCCACGGTTCCAACGCTGGTCGAGCAAGGGCTTGCTCCCCGCCATGTCGATTTCCGTCCGTTCGTGCTGACCGGGTCAAAGGGCATCCAAGTGGTGCCCGGCGGCCTGACCCGCGTGGCGCTGCGCGAAGGCTCGCTGGTGGTCAATTCGTCGCAAGGGGGCGGGACCAAGGACAGTTTCGTGCTGCTGGACAACGGCCCCGCGCATTTCCAGGTGCAAGCATGAGGGTTGAGTCCCAAATCCTCCCCGGAACGGGGAGGGGGACCGCTCGCGGAGCGAGTGGTGGAGGGGGCCCATCTTTCGGCTACCTCCTCGGCTGCTGCCCGTGTGTCGCAAGCCCCCTCCACCGAGCCGCTGCGCGCCTCGGTCCCCCTCCCCGTGCCGGGGAGGAATTGTAATGCTCTCGCGCACGGCATCGTCGCTCTACTGGCTCGGCCGTTACGTCGAGCGCGCGGACTTCATCGCGCGCCTCGTCGAAGCGACCGTCCGCCTCGACGTCCTCTCGCCGCGCCCGGCCGGTGAGATCGCCTGGGCGAGCGCGCTCGCGGTGATCGACGCGCAGGAAGCGTTCGAAGCCTCCGGCGCGACGCTCGGGCAGCAGGCGGTTGCGCGCTTCCTGACGCTGGACACCAGCCATCCGGGGTCGATCATACAATGCCTCGACAAGGCGCGGACCAATGCGCGTGCGGTGCGCACTGCGCTGACCCGCGACGCCTGGACCGGGATCAATCGCGCCTGGCTGTTGTTCGACAGCCGCTCGTCGCCCGGCGGCGCCACAGCGACCTTGAACCTGGCCGAAGCCGTCAAGGCGGAGACGCGCGGGTTCGAAGGCGCGATCCATCGCATGCTGCGCAACCAGACGACCTGGTTCATCCGGCTCGGCCAGGCGATCGAGCGTGCCGACAACACCGCGCGCCTGCTCGACGTCAAATATCATATCCTGTTGCCTGAAGGTGAGATGGTGGGTGGGGTCGTCGACCGCGACCAATGGACCACGATCCTGCAGACGGTGTCGGCGGTGACCGCGTATCGCTGGCTTTATTCGGACGGGCTGTCGCCGGCGAACGTCATCGATCTGCTGATCGCGCGCTCCGAACTGCCGCGCAGCCTGGCCGCATCGGTCGAGGAAACGGTCGAACTGCTGTCCCTGCTCGCCAAACGCACCGGACATCATGGCGAGGCCGACCGGATGGCGCGCGGACGCCACGCGCGGATGATGAAGACCCGATCGGCCGACGTGATCCTGGGCGGGCTGCACCAATATCTCGAATCGTTCATCGAAGAGAATGCCGAATTGCATTTCGCGATCGGCCGGCAGTTCAAGTTCGCCTGATGCGGATCTCGGTCGATCATACGATCACTGTCGATTTTACTGCTTCATTATCCCGCGTAACCTTGGCGCTGCGCGTCACGCCCGAGGATAATCACGACCAGACGGTCGTCGGCTGGCGGATCGGTCTCGATTGCGACGCTCGCCTCAGCGCCGGTCGCGACGGCTATGGCAACGTCCTGACGATGCTCTATGCCGACGGCCCGCTCGACCGGATCGAAATTCATCTTGGCGGCGAGATATTCACCGGTCCATCCTCCGGCATCCTCAGCGCAGCGCACCCCGAGCCGCTGCCGCCGTCGCTGTTCCTGCGGCAATCGCCGGGCCAGTCGGATGCGCCCGACCTGGCTCCGCTGGCGATCGACGCGATCGAGGAAACGGATGGCGATATCGATCGCCTGCATCTGCTCAACGTAGCGCTCCATCGCCGTGCGGGCGATTCCGGTCCGGACGTGCTGGCCGGGATGTTCGTCGCCGCGGCCCGACGCCTGAGCTACCCGGCGCGATACGTCTCGGGCTATCTCGCCCGCGATGAAGGCGCGATGCCGCATTTCTGGGCCGAGGCTTATGTCGTCGATGTCGGTTGGATCGGATTTGATCCGGCGATCGGACTATCCGCGGGCGAGGATCACGCGCGCGTCGCGAGCGCGATCGACCTGAATGGCGTGGCGGCGGTGGTCGGAGGACGGGTCAGGTCGGTAAGCTGATCGTCATCCCCGCGAAAGCGGGCACCCAGCACCCGAGCGTTCGACAAGCGACGCCCGTGAAGTTTGTGATAAGTCGGAGAGATGAGTTCCCGCGTTCGCGGGAATGACGCCGTGCTGAAATTTCAGGCGAACTGGCCGGTAACCGCCAGTGCGTGCTCGGCCGGGTGCGTCGGCGGCGTGTAGTTCGCGTCCTCGTCCTCGAGCAACGACCAGCCCGACGGGCCGAGCACTTCGATCGGGCGGTAGCGCGTCTTGTAGGCCATCCGCGCCGATCCCTTCACCCAATAGCCGAGATAGACATAGGGCAGGCCGGCGGCACGCGACCGCAGGATATGGTCCATGATGATGAAATTGCCGAGCCCCGGGCGGCTTTCATCATCGGCCAGGAAGAAGCTGTAGATCATCGACAGGCCATCGGCCTGCTGGTCGGTCAGGCACGCGCCGACCAGCCGCCCGCGCTCGCCATGCAGGCTCGGCTCGCGATATTCGACGACGACGGAGTTGACCGGCGATTGCTCGACCATGCCGGCATAATCGCCGTCGTCCATCATCGTCATCCCGCCGCCGGGATGACGCGCGCTGAGATAGCGGCGGAGCAGTTGAAACTGTTCGTCGGTTGCCCAGGGATTACAGGCAGTGATCTCGAGATCGGCATGGCGGCGCAACAATTTGCGCTGGCTCGCATTGGGTTTGAACTCGGGCGCCACGACGCGGACGGAGACGCAGGCCGAACATCCCGCGCAGCTGGGACGATAGGCGACCGATTGGCTGCGGCGGAAGCCAATCCGGCCGAGCGCGTCATTCAGTTCGCTGGCGTGCGGACCGTTGAGTTCGGTGAACACCTTCCGCTCCTGCCGGCCCGGCAGATACGGGCACGGCGACGGTGACGTCACGAAAAAGCGCGGAAAGCGAAATGGCGCGGTCACCGACGATTAGGTCCCCTTCGACGCCGGTCCATCCGGCCTCTGGGAACACACTATGAATCGAGCGGAGCGTGATGAAAAGCGGCTTTACCAAGAAAGGTGGTTAACGATTCACCAGAATGCGACGAACTGCCTTGCATCGGCAGAATACGCCCTCGCGACTCGCGGGTGCAAGGCAGCTCGTCGCCGCTCCGATTCGCTTTGTCGCAAGCTTCGGTTCAGGGACCGCCGGTTAGCAGCACCGGCAAAGGAGATGATGATGCGTCGCTTGCTGTTTCCCGCTCTGATCGTCGCCATTGCAGCCCCGGCAATGGCGCAGCGCGTGCAACCGGTACTGCCCTTCGCGCCCCGCGGCGTCGATTATGTCGAGAGCGTCTGCACCGGGGGCTTTGACGGCCGCTACGAACAGACGCGGATTCTGACGAACGGCCAGGTGTCGAAAGTGACTCGCCGGTCCGGCGGCGTGCTCCACGCGCGGGCGACCCGGATGGAGGTCATGAAGATTTGGCGCGAGCTCGACATCGCGCGGTTCGAACGCCGCACCGTACGGCCCGAAAAGCCGTATGTGATGGACGGTATCGACTGCGCGCTGACCCGGCGGCAGAACGGGCGTATTCATACCGTGATGCTGACGCAGCAAAGCCGCAGCAATCCGCGCTATCGCGACTTGGTCGAAGCGCTGGACGACGTGAACGAAATCGGCCGTCGCGCGACCGGCCCGGTGCTGCGGCCGGCGGCGGATTAAGTTTATTCTGGCCCCTCCCCTTCAGGGGAGGGGTTGGGGGTGGGGCAGTGCCTCAAGCGGGTCGATGGTGGTCAGGCCCCACCCCAACCCCTCCCCTGAAGGGGAGGGGCTTTGTAGGTGGCGCCGCCTCGCCCGGCGCTCTACCTCGGCGGCATGCATCTTCGCGCGCAAGCCCTGATCCTGTCGGTCCGCCAGCATGGCGAGCACAATGCGGTGGTGCGCTGCCTGACCCGCGAGGCGGGAATGATCGCGGGTTACATCCGCGGCGGGCGGTCGCGCGCCTTGCGGCCCGTGCTGCAACCGGCCAATCTGGTGATGGGCGAATGGCGCGCGCGAACCTACGACCAGCTTGCCGGCCTGACCGTCGAGCTGACCCACAGCCGCGCCCCGCTGTATTCCGAGCCATTGGCGAGCGCGGCGCTCGAATGGGTGACGGCGCTGACCGCGATCGCGCTGCCCGAGAGCCAGCCCTATCCGCGCCTCTACGAAGCGCTCGACGGCATGATCGGCGCGATCGAGGCGGCGCCCGCGGCACGCGGCTGGGCGGTGGCGCTGGCGCGCTATGAGCAATTGTTGCTGGCCGAACTCGGCTATGGTTTTCGCCAATCGCCGGCGCTGGCCGGGGAGTCCGGCTGGCCCGAAATCATCGCCGCGCTGACGCTGACGGGGCGCGAGATCGAAGCGCATCTGCTGACCGATCGCCGCGCCGAAGCGCTGGCGGCGCGCGCGCGCCTGATCGAAAGGCTCAAGCGCGCGGTTGCGTGAGCGCGTTTCGCTCGGCAAAGGCGGCGGGACGAGAGAAAGGAAGCCGCGTGCCGTTGATCGCCTTGCTGCCCGGAGACGGGATCGGACCCGAAGTCATTGCCGAAGCGCGCCGCGTGCTTGACGCGCTGGCGCTCGACCTGACGTTCGAAGAGGCGCCGGTCGGCGGCCAGGCCTATATGCGGGCGGGCAACCCGCTTCCCGCGACGACGCTCGACCTCGCCAAGCGCGCCGACGCGATCCTGTTCGGCGCGGTCGGCGATCCGCAGTTCGACGGCCTCGAGCGCCGGCTGCGCCCCGAAGCCGCGATCCTGGGCCTGCGCCGCGAACTCGGCCTGTTCGCCAATCTGCGTCCGGCCACGCTGACGCCGGGCTTGGAGGATGCCTCACCGCTCAAGCCCGAGATCGCGGGGGCCATCGATATGGTCATCGTCCGCGAGCTGACCGGTGACGTCTATTTCGGCGAAAAGGGCCGTCGCGTCGGACCCGGCGGCGTGCGCGAGGGTCATGACTTGATGCGCTATGACGAAACCGAGGTCGAACGCATTGCCCGGGTCGGGTTCGAGACCGCGCGCCGCCGCCGCGGCAAATTGTGCTCGGTCGACAAGGCGAACGTGCTCGAAACCTCGCAATTGTGGCGCGACATCGTCAACGAGGTCGCCGGCGATTATGACGATATCGAGCTGACCCATATGTATGTCGACAACGCCGCGATGCAGCTGGTGCGCAATCCTGGGCAATTCGACGTGATCGTCACCGGCAATTTGTTCGGCGACATCCTGTCAGACCAGGCGAGCATGTGCGCGGGGTCGATCGGCATGCTGCCATCGGCCTCGCTATCCAGCTGGCGATCCAGCCTCGGCATGTACGAGCCGATCCACGGCTCCGCGCCGGATATTGCCGGGCAAGGGAAAGCCAATCCGTGCGCGACGATCCTGTCGGCGGCGATGATGTTGCGGCATTCGCTCGATCTGGCGGACTCGGCAGACCGGGTCGAGGCGGCAGTCGCCAAGGCAATAGCGGGCGGCGCGCGCACCGCGGATCTGGGCGGCACGCTGTCGACCTCGGCGATGGGCGACGCGATCCTCACTGCGCTGTGAGCGACCTGCTCGACCTCGCGGTCGTCATTCCGACGTTCAATGAGCGTCGCAATGTGCCCGTGCTGGTCGCCAAGCTCGACGAGGCGCTGAAACATGTCGCCTGGGAAGCGATCTTCGTCGACGACGACAGCCCCGACGGCACCGCCGACGCGGCGCGCGAATTGGCGCGGGTCGATCGCCGCGTGCGGGTTATCCAGCGGATCGGACGGCGCGGCCTATCCTCGGCCTGTATCGAAGGGATGCTGGCGACCGCTGCGCCGCTCGTCGCGGTGATCGACGGCGATCTGCAGCATGACGAGACGATCCTGCCGGCGATGGCCAAGGCCTTGCACGACGACCCGACGCTCGACGTGGTGATCGGGTCGCGCTTCGTCGCGGGCGGCGGGACGGGCGAGTGGGACAAGGATCGCGTCGCCAAATCGGCGCTGGCGACCAAGCTGGCGCGGCATGTGCTCAAGGCCGATCTCAGCGATCCGATGAGCGGCTTCTTCATGATCCGGACCGAGATCGTGCGCAATCTCGCGCCGCGCCTAGCCGCGATCGGGTTCAAGATCCTGCTCGACATCATGACCGGATCGCCGCGTCCGCTCCGTTTCCGCGAGCTGCCCTACACGTTCCGCGTCCGCACCGAAGGCGAGAGCAAGCTCGATCACGTCGTCGCGATGGAATATCTGATCGCGCTCTACGATCGCATGTTCGGTAATGTGATTCCGGTGCGCTTCGCGATGTTTTCGGCGATCGGCGCGATCGGCGTCGGCGTGCACATGGCGGTGCTGACCTTTGCGATGTTCGTGCTCAACGTGCATTTCCTGACCAGCCAGATCATCGCCGCCCTCGCCGCGATGACGGGCAATTTCTTCCTCAACAATGCGCTGACCTATCGCGACCGCCGGCTGAAGGGCGTGCGCCAACTGGTCGACGGCTGGATTTCGTTTTGCGCGGTGTGCGCGGTGGGGCTGGTCGCCAATGTCGGCGTCGCCGGGTTCCTGTACGATTTCCGCGACGGCAGCTGGGCGGCGTCGGCGATGGTCGGCGTGCTGGTCGGCGCGGTGTGGAATTACGCGCTGTCGAGCAAGTTCGTTTGGGGGAGGTACTAGGCTCGCCATAGTGGAATAGCGCACGCTATTCCGCGCGCCATGGCGAGCCCGGCCGGCGGCGCAAAGCGCCGACCGACGGCGCGAATTCACTTCGCGCCGGGCGCACTTCGTTACTTGGCTCCGTCAAAGTCACGCCTCCCCGGCGAAGGCCGGGGCCCAGTCGCGATACATTCAAAGTTGGCGGGACGCCGTCGCTATATCACGAAACTAGGCCCCGGCCTTCGCCGGGGAGGCGTCGGAGATCAGGACGTGACCCCGTAACCCCCACCCAACGCCCGGAACGTATCGCTAGCCACCTGCAATTGCCGCGCGCGCAGCTGTAACAGGCTACGCTCGGCGTCCAAGGCCGCCGTCTGCGCGAGCACCACTTCGAGATAATCCGACGCCCCGTCATGATAGCGGGTCAGGGCCAGGTCGCGCGTCCGTTCGGCCGCGCGCGTCGCTTCGGCCTGATCGGCTTCGCTCGCGATCAACAGACGCTGCGCGGCGAGATCGTCCTCGACTTCGCGGAACGCGGTGAGCACGGTCTGGCGGTAATTGGCGGCGGCCTCGTCATATTGCGCCCGCGCGATCTTAACGCCGGCGCGTCGCTTGCCGCCGTCGAAGATCGACAGCACCGCCTGCAACGGCCCCAGCGCCCAGAAGGTGCTCGGCGCGCTCAGCCAGCTGCCGCCCGCCGCTTCGTAACCGACCGCGCCGCCCAAGGTGATGTTGGGGAACAACGCGGCCTTTGCGACGCCGATTTCGGCATTGGCGGCGGCGACGCGGCGTTCCGCCGCGGCGATGTCGGGCCGGCGTTCGAGCAGCGTCGAGGGCAGGCCTGCGGCGATGACGGGCGGCCGCGACTGCTGGTCCGCGATAGCGATGGTGAAAGTCTCCGGCGCTTCGCCGACCAGCACGGCGATGGCGTGCTCGTCCTGCGCGCGGTCGATTTCGACGGCAGACAGTTCGGACTTGGCGCTCGACAATTGCGTTTGCGCGCGGCTGACATCGATCCCCGAGGCGATCCCGCCCGAATGGCGCGTATCGGTGAGGTCGAAGGCGCGCTGATAGGACGCGACTGTCTGCTTGAGCAACGTGATCCGCGCGTCGAGCCCGCGCAGATCGAAATAGGTCGAGGCGAGCTGGGTCTGCAGGCCCAGCCGGATGCCGTCGACGTCGAACGCCGCGGCCTTAGCCGAGGCGTCACCCGCGGCGACGCGATTGCGCACCTGGCCGAACAAATCGAGCTCATAGGAGAGGGACGCGCCGATCGCTTTGTCCGTGAACGTGCTGGGCCGGCCCGGACTGTTGGGGCGGTTGGCCGACTGGCGCTGGCGCTCGATGCTGGTTGACGCGCCGACCTGCGGGAACAGGTCGCCACGCGCCTGGCGCGCCGCACCCAGTGCCTGCTGATAGCGTGCCGACGCGGCAGCGAGATCGAAATTGCCTTTGTCGATCCGCTCTTCGAGCGCGGTCAGCGCGGGGTCGCCGAAGGCCTCCCACCATTTGCCGGATGGAGCGACATCGCTGCCGGCCGGCTGCCACGGCGCTTCCTTGAACGCTTCAGGGGTGCTGATCGCAGGGCGCTGATAGGCCGGCGCCAGCGAACACCCGCCAAGCAATGCCAAGGACAAAGCGAGGAGGCGCTTATTTGCCACCGCGCGCGACCTGCACCTTGTCACCCGACTGGATCGAATCGGGCGGGTTGTCGATCACCTGATCGGCCGGCGTCAGCCCCGCGCTGATCTGGACGCGGTCGCCCAGATCGCGGCCGATCGTCACCGTCTTGAGCCGGACCTTGCCGCCGGCATCCAGCACCGCGACCTGGGTACCATTCTTGCCGATGATCATCGCGCTGGCAGGGAGCTCGACGGCAGTGCGGGCGCCGCCGATCGGGAAGGTCGCCTGCGAATAGGCGCCCGGCTTGAGTGCGCGGTCGCCATTGTCGGCGAGCAATTCGACCAGCACCGTACCCGAGCTCGTATCCACCGCGTCGGCGGATCGCGTCATCACCGCCTTGAACGTCCGGCCGGGATATTCCGGCAGCGTGAGCTGAACTTCCATGCCCGGATGGACCTGCGCCGAATAGGCCTGGGGAACCTTCACGAAGGCCCGGATCTTGCTGACGTCCGACACGGTGAACAAAGGTGCGCTGGCGGCACTGCCCGCGGTCACGAGCGCGCCGATATCGGTCGACCGCGTCGTTACCACGCCGGCGAACGGCGCGGTCAGCCGGGTGAAGCCCTGTTGATATTGCAGGCGGCTGACATTGGCGCGCGCGGCATTGGCGACGGCGGATTTGGCGGCGAGGTCGCCGACCTTCTCGTCGGTTTCCTGCTTCGACACCGCGTCCTTGCCTAGCATCGTCTGCCAGCGTGTCGCAGTGGTCGCGGCGAGCTGCTGATTGGCGCGCGCCGTCTGCAGGTCGGCGCGCGCGGCGGCCAACTGCTGGTCGACCTCCGGCGCGTCGATCACCGCCAGCAATTGGCCGCGCCCGACAGTGTCGCCGATATCGACGAACCATTTGCGGATATAGCCGCTGGTCCGGGCGTAGATCGGCGCGCTTTGCAACGCCTGCAGCGTCGCCGGAAGCGTCAGCGCGGTGGTGGCGGCGCTCGGCTTGGCGTGGATCACATTGACCGTCGGGGTCGACTGGTCGTGCGTCCAGGTCGCGAGCTGCGCCTGCGAATGGACGCGGGTGCCGATGCCGATGCCGACCACTGCGATCGCGGCGACCGCGGCGATGATGCCGGTGCGTTTCAGATTGGGGCCGTCGCCGTCAGGCATAGGCTTCCTCCAGCTGCTTTGGCGCCGCGTCCGCATCGCCGGCTTTGCGCCGGTGGACGAGGCTGAAGATTACGGGAACGAACATCAGGGTGGCGAAGGTCGCGACCATCAGGCCGCCGATCACCGCGCGGCCGAGCGGCGCGTTCTGCTCGCCGCCTTCGCCCAGACCCAGCGCCATCGGCAACATGCCGATGATCATCGCCAGCGCGGTCATCAACACCGGACGGAAGCGGACCAGACCGGCGTCGAGCGCTGCCGCGGTCGCGTCACCCAGTTCGGCCAACCGCTCGCGCGCGAAGCTGACCACCAGGATCGAATTCGCGGTGGCGACGCCCATGCACATGATCGCGCCGGTCAGCGCCGGGACCGACAAGGTCGTGCCGGTCGCGAACAGCATCCAGACGATGCCGGCCAGCGCGCCGGGCAAAGCGGTGATGATCACGAATGGGTCGAGCCACGACTGGAAGTTCACGACGATCAACAGGTAGATCAGCACGATCGCACCCAGCAGGCCGAAGGCGAGGCCGGAAAATGCCGCATTCATCGTCGCATATTGGCCGCGCAGCGTGACGGTCGTGCCCTTCGGTGCCTTCGCCTTCATGTCCTTGAGCACGCGGTTGATGTCTCCGGCGACCGCGCCGAGATCGCGCCCGTTGGTGGTCGCGAATACATTGACGACCGGCGCGATATTATAGTGCGACACCACGGTCGGCGCATAGGAACGGCCGATCGTGGCAATGCCGCCGACGATCTGGCTGGCGCCGGCCGAGCCGGTGACCGGGACATTGGCGAGGTCGCTGATCGACCCGACCTGATATTCGGGCGTCTGCGCCACCACCGGGTAGGACACGCCGCTGGCAGGATCGAGGAAATAGACTGGTGCGGTCTGCGACGAGCCGGCGAGCGAGTTGCCCAGGCTGGCGGTCACATCGCGCTCGGTCAGGCCGTATTGGCCGATCCGGCTGCGGTCGACATCGACATTGAGCTGCGGGTAGCGCGCCGATTGCTGGATGCGGGCGTCGGCCAAGCCGGGGATCGCCTTGATCCGACGCAGCACTTCGCGCGCGAAAGCAGCATTGCCTTCGCCGTCCTTGCCAGAGATCGCGACATCGATCGGCGCGGGCGCGCCGAAGTTCAGGATCTGGCTGGTGATGTCGGCGGGCAGGAACGAGAAGGTGGAGCCGGGGAAATCGCGCGGCAATTGCTCGCGCAGCATCCGGACATAATCGTCGGTCGGCCGGTGATCCTTGGTCAGCTGGATCAGGACGTCGCCGTCCTGCGGCCCCACCGTGCCCGAATTGTTGTAGGTCGTGTTGATGGAGCTGACCGGCAGGCCGATATTGTCGACCACGGACACCAGTTCGTCCGCCGGGATGATCTGGCGGATGCGCTGTTCGATACGGTCGAACTGCGCCGACGTATCCTCGATCCGCGATCCGACCGGCGCACGGACATGCAGCGCCATCTGCCCGGCATCGACCGACGGGAAGAAATTCTCGCCCAGGAACGGCACCAGCAGGAAAGACAGCGCGACGCATGCCAGGAAGCCGATGACAAACGGCCGCGGCGTCGCCAGCGCGCGTTCGAGCAACGCCCCATAGCTTTTGCGAAACCGTTCGAACCGCTGCTCGAAGCCGCGCTGGAAACGAACCAGCGGGTTGCGCGAGGACGGCGTCCCGGCTGCGTGCATGTCGCCGGCATGCGGCTTGAGCAGATAGTTGGCCATGGTCGGCACCAGGGTGCGCGACAGGACGAACGACATGATCATCGCGAACACCACGGCGAGCGCCATCGGCACGAACAGGAAGCCGGCGACGCCGGGCAGGAAGAACATCGGCACGAACACGATGCAGATGCACAGCAGCGACACGAACGCCGGGGTCACGATCTGCGCCGCGCCGTCCATGATCGCGGTGAACACCGGCTTGCCCTGTTCGAGGTGCCAGTTGATATTCTCGATCGTCACCGTCGCATCGTCGACCAGGATGCCGACCGCGAGGCTCAAGCCGCCCAGCGTCATGATGTTGAGCGTGTTGCCGGTCGCGGACAGGGCGATGATCGCGCCCAGGATCGCCAGCGGGATCGAGATCGCGATGATCACCGTCGATCGCCACGAGCCCAGGAACAGCATGATCATCAAAGACGTGAGCGCGGCGGCGATCGCGCCTTCCTTGATGACGCCCTCGACCGCCGCCTTGACGAACAGCGACTGGTCCCCGATCGGCACGATCTTGAGCGCGCTGGGCAAGGTCGCCTGGATGTTGGGCAGCGCGTCCTTGATTCCCTGGACGATCGCCAGCGTCGACGTGGCGCCGTTCTTGAGCACGGTGATCAGCACCGATCGCGACCCGTCGACATGGACGACATTGGTCTGCGGCGCCGATCCGTCGCGGACATGGGCGACATCGCGCATATAGATGGTGGCGCCGTTCACCACCTTGACCGGCAAGTTGTTGAGTTGCTCGACCGAGCTGGGCGCGTTGTTGAGCGCGACGCTATACTGGAAGCTGCCGATCTTGGCGAAGCCGACCGGATTGATCTGGTTCTGCGCGGCGATGGCGTTGCCGACATCCTGCGCCGACAGCCCCTTGGACTGAAGCGCGGCCGGGTCGAGATCGACCTGGATCTGGCGCTGACGCCCGCCCGAAGGATAGGGGATCGCCGCGCCGGGTACGGTCACCAGGCCGGGGCGGACCTGGTTCTGCGCCAGGTCGAACATCTTGCCCTCGGACAGACCCTTGCCCGACAAAGCGAGCTGCAGGATCGGCACGGTCGAGGCGTTGTAGTTGAGGATCAGCGGCGGGGTGACACCCGGCGGCAGCTGCTTGAGCACGGTCTGCGACACGCTGGTCACCTGCGCGGTGGCGGTGCGGATATCGGCGCCGGGCTGGAAATAGATCTTGGTCACGCCGATGCCGGGCATCGACTGGCTCTCGATATGGTCGATGTCGTTGACGGTGGTCGTCAGCACGCGCTCGAAGGGCGTGATGATGCGCCCCGACATCTGATCGGGCGGCAGGCCGCTATATTGCCAGGCCACCGCGATCACCGGCACGCGGATATTGGGAAAGATGTCGACCGGAGTCCGGACGGCCGTCAGCACGCCGATCAGCGCGATCAGAATGGCCATGACCACGAAGGTCAGCGGTCGCGTCAGCGCTATGCGGACGATTCCGATCATCGGCGATTCCCGTGTTCGATTGCCGGTGGCGGGGCGGGGGAGCACCGTCGGCGATCTTTGTGATGGCACCGGTGGCAAGCCGATGCTGCGTCGCGGCGAAGTGGGCGCGACAACCGCGCCTGTCCAATATTGTTTACGGCATGATTGATATTTATTACGTCTTGATAATGGAGTTACGCCACCTGCGCTATTTCGTTCGTGTCGCGGAGGATCTGCACTTCGCACGCGCGGCAAAGCATCTCGGCATATCGCAACCGCCTCTCAGCCAGCAAATTCGGGCATTGGAAGACGAATTGCAGGTGCGCTTGCTCGATCGCACCAGCCGCAGCGTCACGCTGACTCCCGCCGGCAAGCTGTTTCTCGATGCTGCGCGGGCGACGTTGCGCCAGGCCGAGCATGCCATGGCGGTCGCGCGCGGCGCGGCGCGGGGCGAACGTGGCGAACTGGCGATCGGGTTCAACGCCTCGGCCCCATTCATTCCCGAGATCGCGCGGGCGATCGCCGAATTCCGCCGTCTCTACCCCGACGTGAAGCTCGTCCTGCGCGAGGCGTCGGGCCGCGCCCAGGTCGAGGATATCGACGACCGCTTGCTCGACATCGGCTTCATGCGCAGCCGCGCAAGGCCCGTCCTGCCGCGCGACCTGATCGCACAGCCTTTCCTTCGCGAACGATTGTTCGTCGGCGTGCCACCCGATCACCGGCTGGCGGCGCAGGACACGGTCGACCTCCTCGATCTGACCGGCGAACCCATGGTCTTCTACTCGACCGAACGCAGCCTGTTCACCGGCGAGCTGATGGCGTTGATGCGCGAACGCGGTGTCGAGCCCAATGTCGCGCAAGTGGTGAGCGACGTGTCGACGCTATTCGGGCTGACCGCCGCCGGGATCGGCGTGATGGTGTTGGCGGAATCGCTATGCAATTTGCAATCGGCTGCCTTGGCCTATCGGCCGCTGACCGACGTGACGATGATGCTGTGGCTGGTCCATCACGTTTCCGACCTGACGCTGCCCTGTCGTCATTTCCTCCAGGTACTTACTCGTCCGGCGGGTGCGATGGAGGCTTAGTCCCGATATTCGCGAGGGCGAGCGACCTGAAATAGCTACATTATTCCCCTCCCGCCTGCGGGAGGGGTTAGGGGAGGGCATGTCCGCTAGCGATTGTCGGGCATAACAGACCCCCCCCCACCCCTCCCGCAAGCGGGAGGGGAGTTTCGCTATTCCGCTAAGGCCAGCTCGAGAACCACATCCAGTGCATGAAGGATTGCTCCCCCGGCAGCGCCGCGGCGGAGATGATCGGGAAGAAATAGACCGCGATTCCGAACGCCAGGATCGCGAATCCCTCGTCCCAATGCTCGAACCTGTCCTTGCCGAAATGGTCGAACGCGGCGGCCAGCGCGATGCACAGGAAGATCGATGGCAGGTAATAGTAATAATAGAAGCCCAGCGACTTGGGGATGATCACCCAGATCAGATAACTCGCTATCCATAGTCCCGCGGCGAACAGCAGCCTGGGGTCTCGCACGCGGAGCCAGCCCCACACACAGGCGAGCACAGCGACCAGCCCGCCCCACATGATCACCGGATTGCCGATCATCAGGATGCCGCGCATCGCGCCGTCGGAGGGCTCGTAGAAATACCAGATCGGGCGAATGATCAGCGGCCAGGTCCACCAGGACGATTCGTAGGTGTGGTGCGGCAGGACCTGCGTCTGCTCGGCATACATCGTCATCTGGAACGGCAGCAGCTCGGCGAGGGTCAGCGGCTGGTCGTGATAGAAGAAGGCGGGTGCGAAGGTCAGGAAATAGGCCGCGATCGCGACCAGCCCGAAGGCGAGCAGCGCGGGGAAGGCGGCAAGGCCCGGCCAATGCGGCTGGTCGCGAGCGGACCACAGCGTCGCGAGGGGACGCTTCGCCCGCGTCGCGTCGCGCCAGCGCATCGCGAGGAAGGCGATACCGGCCCCAGCGACATAGGGCACGGCGGCCCATTTCGCCGCGACCGCCAACCCGAACAGGATCGCCGCGACGATCCAGCGCAACCAGACCTTGCCCGGCGACGCGCGCATCGCCCACAGCATGGCGGCGATCGCCCAGATGGTGAAAACGGCGAGGAACGGATCGATCATCGCGATCCGCGCTTCGATATAGATGGTGAAGTTGAGCAGCGCGAAGATCGCGCCCATCACCGCCGGCCGCATCCGCCCGTAAAGCAACCACAGGATCGCGAACACGCCCATCACCGTCGCCGCGCCGGCGATGGTCGAGAAGAATCGCCAGCCCAAGGCGTTATCGCCGAACAGCGCGATCCCCGCGGCGATGAATTCCTTGGCGAGCAGGGGATGTTCTGTATTCACCGGCCCAGACAGCGCGAGCAGCGCGCGGGCGGCGGGAACGTAGTGAATCTCGTCGAACACGATCTTCGACGGAATCGTGACGCCCCACAGGAACAGCGCCTCCGCGGCCAGCCCGATCAGGATCGCGACGAGAAACGGGCGGGGACGACCATGCATCCCCGCCCGCTTAGCCTATCGTGTTGAAAAGTGGATACCGGTTTTGGGAGAGACCCTTGGACACGCCTACCACTTCTCCTCCCGCATCCGTGCCTGGCGCTCCTGCTCGCGTTGGCTCGTGCTGGGCTCGGGGAACGACGCGTCCGCAGGGATAGCGCCGTCCGGTTCGTAGGTCGCGATGACCGTGCCCTTGGCCGTGACCTTGTGGTCCGTCATCCGCAGCTTGCCTGCCGGCGTCCCCTCGCCAAACAGCCTTTTGCCCTTGCCGAGCGTCACCGGGAAGATCATCAGCACCAGACGATCGATCAGCCCGGCGGCGAGCAGGTCTGGATAGATCGTGCTCGATCCCTGGATGATAAGGTCGGGGCCTTCGCTCCGTTTGAGCGCAGCGACGTCGTCCACCCCTTTCAGACGATGGCTATTCTGCCATTCGAGCGGCCGATCGCCGCGCGTCAGCACATGTTTGCCGGCGCGCGCGAACGCCTGGCCCATCGCCGCTTCGGGACCTTCGACATAGGGCCAATAGGAGGCGAAGATGTCGTAAGTACGCCGGCCGAGCAGCAGGTCGTACTCGCCGGCGAAGAGCGAGCCGACGGTATCGAATATGCCTTCGTCGCCGAACCGGAACAGCCAGCCGCCCTGGTCGAAGCCACCGGTATAGTCCTCGGTCGGACCGCCGGGCGCCTGCATCACGCCGTCGAGCGAGAGGAACACGCCGCCGGTCACCTTACGCATCGATCTGCTCCCCGGCGCGGGCGCGCTCGATCGTCGCGATGTCGATCTTCTTCATGGTCATCATCGCGTCCATCGCACGCTTGGCGGCGGCGCGGTCGGAACCGCTCACCGCATCGATCAGCACGCGCGGCGTGATCTGCCACGAAAAGCCCCAGCGGTCCTTGCACCAGCCGCACGCGCTTTCCGCGCCGCCATTGCCGACGATCGCATTCCAATAGCGATCGGTTTCCTCCTGATCGTCGGTATAGACCTGGAAGCTGACCGCTTCGTTCGGCTTGAAATTGGGACCGCCGTTCAATCCCAGGAACGCCTGGCCGAGCACAGTGAATTCCACCGTGAGTTCGTCGCCGGCCTTGCCGCCCGGATAGTCGGACGCCGCTTCATGCGGGCTTCCGACATGGCTGTCGGGGAAGGTCGCGGCATAGAATTCCGCTGCCTTGCGGGCTTCGCCGCGATCGAACCACAGACAGGTTGCCATCTTGTTCATTGCCGTTCTCCTGAGACGAAGCCGACCGACGCGCCTTGCGGGTCGACGGCGAGAATGATGCGCTGGCCGCCGGGGACGTCCATCGGCCCCATGATCACGGTACCGCCATGCGCTTTGACCTTGTTGACCGCGGCGTCGACGTCGGGGATGGCGAAGTAGAAAGTCCATTTGAGCGGCTGTTCGGGGCTCGCCCGATCCATCATCGCGCCGAGCCGAACGTCGCCGCAATCGATGAAGGTGTAATCGCCCATCTCGCCCATCGGCATCGCCTCCTTGGAGGTCCAGCCGAGCAACGAGGAATAGAAAGGCAATGCCGCCTTCTGGTCGCTGGTGACCAGTTCGTTCCAGCTGCAGCGGCCGGGCAGGTTGGCCGAGAAGGCCGTGCTCTCCTGATCCGGCATCGAGGGATCGGGCGTCATGACGTAGAACAGCACGCCCTGCGGATCGTTGACGAGCGCGATCCGGCCGACGCCGGGCAGGTCGGTCGGCGGCATATGGGTCTTGCCCCCGGCTTTCTCGACCTCCGCCACGCTCGCATCGACGTTGGCGACGTAGAAATAAGAGAGCCATGCCGGGCCGCCGGTGGGCGCGCCTGCCGGCAATCCTGCCAGACCGCCGACGCCGGTCTCGCCGACGTTGAAGATATTGTATTGCATTCCGCCGTCGGGCGACGGGAACGCGGTCGTGGTCCAGCCGACGATGTCGCCATAGAATCTCTTGGCGGCATCGACGTCACTGGTCAGCAATTCATACCAGATCGGCATTCCGGTTCGGGTAGCCATCATCTCTCTCCTGTTGATGGTCGTTATTGGTGATCGGTATCGAGGATCGGCACGAAGCCGCCGAAGATCGCGCGCTGCATGTCGAACGCTGGCGGCGCGGCCTGGATGTCGGGATCGTCCATCATCCCGGCAAAGGCGGCATCGCGGGTCGCCTTGTCGGGCCACTCGACCCAGCCGAAGATTACCGTCTCGCCTTCCTCGGCCGCGACCGCGCGCTTGAAGTCGGTGACCTTGCCGTCGGGCACGTCGACGCCCCAGCCATCGACGATGCGCGTCGCGCCCTTCTTCAGGAAATAGGCCGAGATCGTTCGGGCATGGTCGACGAAGGCGGCCTTGTCGGAGGCGGTCGGCGCGACGATCCCGTCGACAAAGCCGAACTTGCCGCCCTCGCCGCCTTCATAGGCGGGCTCGTACCCGCCATAGATCATCCGCTGCGGATTGAACGGCATCTCGCCGTCGGGCTGCATCCGCTCATCGGCCATCAGTTTCTCGGCCGCCGCGTCGCAGGTCGCCTTGTCGGGCCACCACACCCAGGAGAAGACG
Source organism: Sphingomonas sp. (assembly GCF_024508665.1). Taxonomy (GTDB): domain Bacteria; phylum Pseudomonadota; class Alphaproteobacteria; order Sphingomonadales; family Sphingomonadaceae; genus Sphingomonas. Next base: position 133,911 of record NZ_JANINP010000003.1, on the reverse strand, counting down.
ATCTTCTCGTCGGGCTCGGCTTTCACCGCGCGCTTCATGTCGGTGCGCTTGCCGTCGGGGACGTCGTCGCCCCAGCATTCGACCGTCGCCATCGCACCATATTCGGCGAAGACGGGCGCGGCCTTTTTCGCCAAGTCGAGATAGCGCTGCTTATCGCCTTCCTTCACCGGAATGATGAAGCCCTGCACATAGGTCATGATGCCTCTCCTTCTGTTGTTTTGGTCAACGGTTCAGGGGCAGCAATGCGCGGATGCGGGAGTCGCGCAGCCACAGGCCTGCCCATAGCATGATCCCGAGATAGACGCCGAACAGCGTGTAGCCGATCAGCGGGCTTCCGACGCGCAAATGGGTCGCCACAGCGCCGCCCAGATAGCCGGTCAGCAAGATCGCGCCGAGCAATGCCGTGCGCTGCCAGGCGTAAAGCGCGGTCGCGAGGCCCAATATTGCCCCCAGCAGCCGGTAGAAGCCGGACGTGGCGGGGAGTCCCAGCGGCGGGCTGTGCGCGATCATCGTTATCGGGGCGATCAGCTTGCCCGCGGCATCGGCACCGAGGAACAGGATGATCAGGGCAGTCAGGATGCGGCCGCCCCATAGCTCAAGGGCGCGCGGAGGCGTCGCCGCCGAAGCGGCTCGATAGGTGCTCGCCATGCTTTCTCTCCTGGAAGCGGTGGTGATCAGGCGGTGATCGGCATGCCGGCAAGCGCCGGATAGTCGAGGATGACGATGCCGGTCACGGCGAACCAGAAAAGGCCGGCAATCCAGGGGCGGAAACGTTCGGGCATCGTAAATCTCCTTGGGGAGGAGGGCGCGGCGCTCAGGCCGCGACGCTCTCTTGTTGATCGGACATCGCGGCGGAGAACGCTTTCATGTCCATGTAGATCGGCTCGAACGTATGGCCGTCGAGGTCCTCGAACGGGCGAGCGTACATGAAGCCCCCATCCTCGGTGTCGCGCGTCTGGCGTCCGCCGGCGGCGATCGCGGCGTCGGCGATCGCATCGACCTGTTCGCGGCTGTCGCGCGACAAGGCGATCAGCGCGGCGCTGGTCTTGTGCGTGTCGGCGATCTGCTTGGACGTGAAGGTCCGGTAGAAACCGTGGTCGAGCAGCATCACATGGATCGCGTCCGACCAGACCATGCAGGAAGCCTGTCCATTGCTGAATTGCGGATTCTTGTCGAACCCGATCGCTTCGTAAAATGCGGTCGCCTTGGCGACATCGGCGACGGGCAGGTTCACGAAAATCATCTTGGTCATCTGATCTCTCCCTAAAGACGGTGCCGCCATGGACTGGCGAATCAACTGACTTGACTTTTATGACCTCGATAGTTACAAAAAGCAACCATGAAGTTAGAAAAAATGACTAAGCAGGAAAAAACGTCAGAAAAACGGTGGTATGACGATGCATGCGGCACCGCGATGGCGCTCGAACTGGTAGGGGAGCGCTGGTCGCTGTTGATCGTCCGCGAGCTGATGTTCGGCGGGCGCCGCTTCGGTGAGCTCAAGGCGGCATTGAACGGCATCAGCGCCAACGTCCTGACGCAACGGCTTGAGGGAATGGAGGCGGCCGGCATCCTCAAGAAGCGCAAGCTCCCGCCGCCGGCTTCGGTCCAGATCTATGAGCTGACTCGCTGGGGCTATGAGAGCGAGACAGCGATTCAGGAACTCGGCCGCTGGGCGACGCGATCGCCCGCGCACGATCCCTCGCTGCCGCTGTCGGCGGCGTCGCTGATGCTGTCGTTCCGGACCATGTTGTCGGCCGAACGCTCGGCGGGCATGGTCGCCAGGATCGGCTTCCGCCTGGGCGACGAGGTATTCACGACCGAACTCGCCAATAGCAGCTTTCAGGTCATACGCGCCGAGCCGGTCGATGCCGATGTCGTCTTCACCTCGACTCCGCGCGGATTTGCCGCGCTGACCTATGGCGGCGTGCCGATCGCGGAAGGCGAACGGCTGGGACTGGTCGCGATTGAGGGGGACCGGGCGCTTGCCGAGCGGTTCGTGACGCTGTTTCCCTTGCCGCCCAAATGGACCGAAGAGTGACCGGACGGACGGACACCGGCAGCCGGATCATTCGCGCCAGCCCGCAGGCGATCTACGACGCCTTCATCGACCCCAAGATACAGGCGCGTTGGCTACCGCCGGAAGGCATGACGGCGAAATTCGATGTGTTTGAGCCATGGCCGGGCGGCCGCTATCGCATGACGCTGACGTTCACCGGCGCGCACGCCATGGCCGGCAAGACGTCCACCGATGCGGACACGGTCGAGGGGCGGCTGGTCGAGCTTGTCCCCGGCGAGCGTGTCGTCCAGACCGCCGGCTTCGAGTCGGACGATCCTGCCTATGCGGGCACGATGACGATGACATGGACGCTTCAAGCCGTTCCGGAGGGCACGGAAGTGACGATCACGGCGCGCGATGTTCCGTCGGGAATCTCCGCCGAGGATCACGCCCGGGGACTCGCCTCCACCCTCGCCAACCTCGCTGATTTTCTCGAATAGAGCGCGTTACGACGAACGGCGGGGCCGAATTTTCGAACATCGGGTCTGCAATTCGCGTCTCGACTTCGCGCCATGGCCGCGTCGTGGGTGTGTATTCGCGGTGGGCAATGCCCTGGATTGGGCAGGGAGGCGCGCTGGCGAGGAGCGCAGCGCGGTCGCGTAGCTTGAGCTACGCGCAAGCAAGCGACGACGCCCAGCGCGCCTCCCTGCCCAACCGCGAAGCGGCGGGCGGATTTTGGCGCATGGCGGCGACGCTCGTCGGTCACGATGCATCGACATCGCTCCTTCCTCGCTTCTAGCCCTGCACCAAAATCCGCTCCGTCCAGGGCATTGCCCACCGCGAATACACACCCTAGGAGGCGCGTGAAGGAATAGACGATGACCGACATCCCAAACATCCAGCCAGATAGCCGTGAGACGACGCTGCTCGACGCGCCCGACCAGATGAAAAAGGTGCGCGACCTGTTCGGCATCGACAGCGATATGGAAGTGCCCGCGTTCAGCGAGGCCGACGAGCGCGTGCCGGATCTCGACCCCGCCTATGTGTTCGATCCCGACACCACGCTGGCGATCCTGGCGGGCTTCGCGCACAATCGCCGCGTGATGGTCCAGGGCTATCACGGCACCGGCAAGTCGACGCATATCGAGCAGGTCGCGGCGCGCCTCAATTGGCCGTGCATCCGCATCAACCTCGACGCGCATATCAGCCGCATCGACCTGATCGGCCGCGACGCGATCGTGCTCAAGGACGGCCAGCAGGTCACCGAATTCCGCGAAGGCCTGCTGCCCTGGGCGCTGCAGACGCCGACCGCTCTGGTGTTCGACGAATATGACGCCGGCCGCCCCGACGTGATGTTCGTGATCCAGCGCGTGCTCGAGACCGAGGGCAAGCTGACGCTGCTCGATCAGAATCGCGTGATCCGCCCGAACCCGTATTTCCGGCTGTTCGCGACCGCCAACACGGTCGGCCTGGGCGACACGAGCGGCCTCTATCACGGCACGCAGCAGATCAACCAGGGTCAGATGGACCGCTGGAACATCGTCGTGACGCTCAACTATCTGCCCGCCGCGGTCGAGGCGCAGATCGTGCTCGCCAAGTCGGGCGAGTACGACAAGCCCGACGGCAAACAGGTCGTCGACAACATGGTCCGCGTCGCCGACCTGACCCGCAAGGGCTTCATCAACGGCGACATCTCGACCGTGATGAGCCCGCGTACGGTCATCACCTGGGCGCAGAACGCGCTGATCTTCGGCGACGTCGGCTTCGCCTTCCGCCTGTCGTTCCTCAACAAGTGTGACGACGCGGAGCGGGCGCTGGTGGCGGAATATTATCAGCGCGTGTTCGGCAAGGACCTGCCCGAGAGCGTGGTCGGAAAGGCGTAACAGCAGGCGCGTGGCGCAGGATACTCCCCTCGATCGCTTCAAGGCCGTGCTCGGCGGTGCGTCGCGCGCGCTGTCGGAAGAGGCCGAGGTTGAACTGGCGTTCACCGCCGATGCGCCGGCGCAGTCGGGCAAGCATATCAAGGTGCCGATGCCGGCGCGGACGCTGCCGGCCGATCAGGTCGCCGAGGCGCGTGGTTTCGCGGACTCGTTTGCACTCCGGCTGAAGCTCCACAATGCGGCGCTTCACCTCAAGAACGCGCCGCACGACGCGGTGGCGCGCGCGGTATTCGATGCGGCCGAGACGGCGCGGGTCGAGGCATTGGGGTCGCGCGGCTATGCGGGTATCTCGGCCAACCTCAACCATGCGCTCGACATGCGCTTGCGCTCGGACCCGATCACGCGCGCGCGCAGCCGCGACGAAGTGCCGCTGTCGACCGCGATCCAGCTGCTGGTGCGCGAGCGGCTGACCGGCCAGCCGGCGCCCGAAGTGGCGCGCGAGGGGCTCGATCTGGTCCGCGACTGGATCGAGGAGAAAGCGGGCGGCGATCTCGACGCGTTACGCCTCGCGCTCGACGACCAGCGCGCCTTCGCCAGCCTGGCGACCAAAATGCTCGAAGACCTCGACCTGGTCGAGGGCGATCAGATTCCCGAGGACAGCGACGACGGCGGCTCGGACGACGCAGGCACCGACGAGGAACAGGATCAGGGCGAGGAAGGCGACGACCAGGGCGAGCAGGGCCAGGGCGAAGTCGAGGCGCGCGGCGAGCAATCCGAAGCCGAGAGCGATGAGGGCGAAGGTGCCGAGGCCGGCGACGAATCGTTCGAAGATGCCGAGGGCGAAGCCGGCGACGAAGGCGAGGAGGGGATGCTTCCCGTCCGGCCCAACCGCCCGTTTTCGGACCTGTCGCCGCAATTCGACTATAGGGCCTGGACCACGCAATATGACGAGGTGATCGCGGCGACCGAGCTGTGCGATGCCGAGGAACTCGCGCGGCTGCGTTCGTATCTCGACCAGCAGCTCGTTCATCTGCAAGGTGCGGTGACCAAGCTCGCCAACCGGCTGCAGCGCCGGCTGATGGCGCAGCAGAGCCGGTCGTGGGATTTCGATCAGGAAGAAGGATTGCTCGACGCCGCACGGCTGGCGCGCGTGGTGATCAACCCGATGCAGTCGCTGAGCTACAAGATCGAGCGCGATACCGAGTTCAAGGATACGGTCGTCACCCTGCTGATCGACAATTCGGGGTCGATGCGCGGGCGGCCGATCTCGATCGCCGCGATCAGCGCCGATATCCTGGCGCGCACGCTCGAACGCTGCGGCGTGAAGACCGAGATTCTCGGCTTTACCACGCGCGCGTGGAAAGGCGGGCAGGCGCGCGAGAGCTGGCTCGCCGCGGGCCGCCCGCCGCAGCCCGGCCGCCTCAACGACATCCGCCACATCGTCTACAAGCAGGCCGACGAACACTGGCGCCGCGCCAAGCCCAGCCTGGGCCTGATGATGCGGGAAGGGCTGCTCAAGGAGAATATCGACGGGGAGGCTTTGCTCTGGGCGCACAATCGACTGATCGGCCGTCCCGAGGAGCGCAAGATCCTGATGGTGATCTCCGATGGCGCGCCGGTCGACGATTCCACCTTGTCGGTAAATAGCGGCTCCTATCTCGAACGTCATTTGCGCCAGGTGATCCACTGGCTCGAGAACCGCTCGCCGGTCGAGCTCGTCGCGATCGGCATCGGCCACGACGTGACCCGCTATTACGAGCGCGCGGTGACGATCATGGATGCCGAACAATTGGGTGGCGCGATCATCGAGCAGCTCGCGGCGCTGTTCGACAAGCCTTGAACATGGGGCTCCATCAAGCCCCTCCCCTTCGGGGGAGGGGTTGGGGGTGGGGCAGTCACGGGCGATACGCTCTGCGAGACATTCCCCACCCCGACCCCTCCCCTGAAGGGGAGGGGCTTTCTTGAATATCGACCCACCCCCCGGCGGCTTCGCAGGCCCGGTAAAACGCTCGATCACCATCGCGGGGCATGAAACCTCGATCACGCTCGAACCCATCTTCTGGCGAGCACTCGAAGAGGCGGCGAAGGCTCGTGCCTTGCCACTATCCGCTTTGGTCGCCGAGATCGACGCGTTGCGCATCCTCGCCGCCGATCCGCCAAACCTCGCCAGCGCGTTGCGGACATGGGCATTTAGCCAAGCGAACGACAGTCGTAGTTGAGAATATTTCTCAATAGCGTTGACACTGCGAACGACTCTCAATAGCGCGTCTCCCAAGGGAGATAAGAGTGACTCGCAACAACTCCGCGCGCCGTGTCGCGCAGCCGGCTTTCCTTGCCTTGTCCTGTGTCGGCGCCTTTGCCGCGCATCCGGCGTTTGCCGCCGACGGACCCGATCCGACGCCGGCCAATGACGACGGCGACGATCAGGATCGCCGCCACGACATCATCATCAATGGCCAGCTGATCAAAGCGGAGGCGGAACCCAATGGTCCCAAGGACGTGGCCCGCTTGGTCGACACGCCCAAGTCGATCGTCGTGATCCCGAGCAAGGTGATCGAGGAAACCGGATCGGCCTCGCTCCAGGACGCATTGCGCACCGTGCCCGGCATCACTTTCGGCGCGGCCGAGGGGGGTAATCCGATCGGTGATCGTCCCTTCATTCGCGGCTTCGACAGCCAGGGGTCGATCTATGTCGACGGCGTCCGCGATCTGTCGTCGCAGACCCGCGAGACCTTCGCGATCGATGCGGTGCAGATCGTTCGCGGCTCGGATTCGACGCTGGGCGGGCGCGGATCGGCGGGCGGGACGATCAATATCATCTCCAAATTGCCCAAGGCGGGCACCTTCGGCAGCATCTCGGCAAGCTATGGCCAAGCCGATTACAAGCGCATCACCGGCGACCTCAATATCGCGATCACGCCGACCGTCGCGTTCCGCATCCAGGGCCTGTGGCACGATCAGGATTTCGCCGGGCGCGACGCGATCTGGGCAAGGCGTTGGGGTTTCGCGCCGTCGCTGACGATTGGCCTCGGCACCGCGACGCGATTGACCGCGAGCTATTACCGGCTGGAAAGCCACGAATTGCCCGACAGCGGCATCCCCTATCTCTACACGATCGCCAACGCCCCGGGCTCGGGCAACATCTATACCCAACCAGCGCTCGGCCGGATCACCACCGCAGGCGGCCAGACCGGCTATGTCGACCGCAGTACCTATTACGGGCTGGTCGACCGCGATTTCCGCGACGCGACCGCCGATCAGGCGACGCTCCGCTTCGAACACGACCTGACGCCGACGCTCACCATCCGCAACACCGCGCGCTGGTCGCACTCGACGCAAGCCTATATTTTCCTGCTGCCTGACGATAGCACCGGCAACGTATACGGCACGGCGCCGACCAACCCGACGACCGGGGCGGCGGGTACGCGCGGCGACCTTCTCAGCGGCGGTTATGTCTGGCGCCGCGCCAATACGCGCTACAGCTATTCGGACGCGCTGACCGATCAGATCGATCTCTACGGGACGTTCGATACCGGCGGTATCAAGCACAGCATCGCGGTGGGCGCGGAATTCTCCTGGGAAAAGGCGCGTCGCGGCACGTTCGTCACGCGCGGCTTCCTCAATTCCTCCGGCGTCGAAACGCTGTCGACCGGCTCGACGGGGAGCCCGCGCTGCAACACGGCGACGGTCTCCCGTTATTATTGCACCAGCCTGTTCAACCCCAATCCTTATGATCCCTGGGTCAATTACGCGAGCGACACGTCGTCCACGCTATCGCCGATCGTGAAGTCCCTGCCGCTCGAGGAGACGCAGAACGACGCCAACACAATCAGCGTCTACGGCTTCGACTCGATCACCTTGACGCCACAGCTGATCCTCAACCTCGGCGCGCGGTTCGACCGCTTCAAATCGGTGACCACGCCCGGCCAGACCTATGCCGCGACCCAGACCTTCCGGCTCGGCCGCACCGACGAATTGTTCAACTGGCAGGCGGGCCTGGTATTCAAACCGACGCCCGAGACCAGCATTTACGCAAGCTACGCGACGGCCGCGACGCCTCCCAACACGTTGTTGGGCGAAGGGCGCGAGGACAATGCGTTGCCGACCAGTGTCACCAATCAGAACCTCGCGATCCTCGACTCGCTGAAGGTACAGAAGACCAAGTCCTATGAGGTCGGCGCCAAGGCGAGCCTGTTCGACGAGCGCCTGGGATTGGGTCTCGCGATTTTCCAGACCGACATCGCCAATGCGCGCGTGACGGGTGACGACGGCCTGCCCTCGTTCCTGGGCAAGACCCGCATCCGCGGGCTGGAATTGACCGTCAACGGCACGATCATGCCCGGCTGGACGGTGTTCGGCGGTTATACCTATCTCGACCCCAAGATCATCGATGGCGGTTTCACCTCGCTCGCGGTGGCGGCCAATGGAGCGGCCAAGGCGACCACTGTCCTCGTGCCGTCGGTCAATAACGGCAAACAAGTACCGCAAACGGCGAAGAATTCGTTTACTGCCTGGACCACGGTCGATGTGACCAAGCGCTTCTCGGTCAGCGGCGGGGCGCTCTACATGGACCGGCAGTTCGGCGGTTATGCCGACAATCGCGCCGCGTCGCAGACCAATACTGGGGCGATCACTGTGACGCCGGCGACCAAGGTCCTCTATCGCATGATCCCGTCTTATTGGCGGTTCGATGCGCGCGCGTCGTACAAGCTGACCAGGAACATCCAACTCAGCGTCAACGCGCAGAACCTGACCGACAAGGTCTATTTCAACCAGGTCTATACCAGCCATTACGCGTCGATCGCTACCGGGCGGACGGTGTTCGGGTCGGTGGAGTTCAAGTTCTGATGACGGCAGAACCGTCCGTCGTCGACGCCGCGCGCTTGCCCGATGATCCGGTGGAGCGCGCGGCGTCTCTTCGCCAACGCGCCGAAAGCGGAGAGGCAGAGGCGCAGGCGCTTTACGGCCAGCTGCTGCTCGACGGGAATGGCGTCGCCAAGGACGAAGCGGCCGGCTTCGCCTGGTTCAACCGTGCCGCGGCGCAGGGTCATCTGATGGCGCTCAACATGGTCGGGCGCTGCTACGATCTTGGCTGGAGCGTCGCGGTCGACAAGACCCGCGCGGCGGACTGCTATCGCATCGCCGCCGAACGCGGGCTCGACTGGGCGATGTACAATTACGCGACGTTGCTCGCGCTGGGGCACGGCGTCGCCGAGGACAAAGCGGCGGCGCTCGCCTGGTTCGAGAAGGCGGCGAAATTGGGTAATGCCAAGGCGATCAACTTCGTCGGCAGCTTCCACGAGGACGGCTGGGTGGTCGCGCGCAACCTGACCAAGGCGGCGCGACTCTACGAGCAGGCAGCCGAGGGCGGCGATTTTCGCGGCATGTTCAACCATGCGCGCATGCTCGGCGCCAAGGGACGCGGCGAGGAAGCGCTTCGCTGGATCGAACGCGCAGGAGAGCGGGCAACCCCGGCCTTCGTCGCCAAGGCCGCCGCGTTTCTAGACGCTTCGCCGGTGCCCGCCTTTCGCGCGCGCGGCCGCGCCGCGATCGAGCGCGGGGCGGGCCGATGCTGATCGCAATTCCCGATGTACTCGACGCAGCGGGCGTCGCCAGGATGCGCGCGATCATCGACGCGGCCGAGTGGATCGACGGCAACGCGACTTCGGGTCACCAATCGGCGCTTGCCAAGAAGAACGCGCAATTGCCCGAAGAGTCGGCGGCGGCGCGAGAGGCGGGGACGATGGTGCTCGACGCCTTGTCGAGCGCGGCGGTGTTCGTCGCCGCTGCCCTGCCGCTCAAAGTCTATCCGCCGCTGTTCAACCGCTATGCCGGCGGCGACGCGTTCGGCGCGCATGTCGACAGTGCGATTCGCATCCGGCGCGGCAGCGACTTCCGCATCCGAAGCGACTTGTCGGCGACGCTCTTCCTGTCCGATCCCGACAGCTATGACGGCGGCGAACTGGTGATCGAGGACCAGTTCGGCGAACAACGGGTCAAACTGCCGGCCGGACATATGGTGCTCTATCCCGCCTCCAGCGTGCATCGCGTCGAACCGGTCACCCGCGGCGCGCGCGTCGCGTCCTTCTTCTGGATCCAGTCGATGATCCGCGACGACAGCGCGCGCCGCATCCTGTTCGAGCTCGACCAGTCGGTACAAGACGTCGCAGCGCGGCTCGGCCAGGACGATCCGGCGGTCGTGCGGCTGACCGGCACCTACCACAATCTCCTCCGCCGCTGGGCCGAGGCTTAGGACGACGATGACCAAGATCGGGCTGCGCAATTTCTGGTTCCAGGTGCACAAATGGATCGGCCTGATCCTGGCGATCCTGATCATTCCTTTGTGCGTGACCGGCGCGGCGCTCGTCTGGGACGAGGCGCTCGACCATGGCCTCAATCCGCAGCGCTATGCGGTCAGCGGCCAACAGACGCTTGATCCGCAACTCTATGTCCACGCCGCGCGTGCGGCGCTCAAGCCGGGCGATCGCATCCAGTCTATCACGTTATCCAATGGCGACGGCCCGGTGATCGTCGCGGCGATACCCGGCGGCGCCAGGCCGCAAGCGGGTCCACCGACGCGCACCAATGTCTGGCTCGATCCGCCGACCGCGCGGGTGCTCGATCGTGCGAGCAGCAACTCCGGCCTGATCCGCGCGATGCATATGATCCATGGCAGCATGATGATCCCCGTCTGGGGCCGCTCGATCGTCGGCTGGTTGGGCGTCGCGATGCTGTTTTCCTGCTTCACCGGCATCTGGCTGTGGTGGCCCACGGTCGGCAAATGGGTGAGGGGCCTGCGCTGGCGCCGGCACCGCAATCTCGACACCAATCTGCATCATCTGTTCGGCTTCTGGATCGCCTTACCCCTGTTCGTGCTGTCGCTGACCGGCGCGTGGATCAGCTTCCCGCAATTCTTCGGCGCGATGTCGGGCGCGCAGCCGCAAAAGGGGCCCGACCGCGCCGCGCTCGCGAGGGCGAAACCGCTGGAAGCGCCGAAGACCGGCCTCGATAGCGCGATCGTCAATGCGCGAAAGGCGCTGCCCGGCGAGATCGCAATGATTGCCTGGCCGACCGACCTCAAACCGGAATGGACCGTCACGATCGGCGAGGGCGCGGGGCGTCAGGTTAAGGTCGACGATGCGACCGGCGCGGCGACGGTATCACCCCTACCCAAGGAGGACACCGCCCGCCTGATGCGCCGCATCCATGACGGCACGCGGATGGGCTTGCTGTGGCAGGTGGTGATTTTTCTGGGCGGCCTGCTGCCGGCGATCCTGGCGGTCACCGGAGTCATCATGTGGTGGCGTGCGCGGGGGTGGAAGGCCGAGCTGAAGGCGCGGCAGCGGGCGAAGGCGACAATTTCCTAGCCCCTCCCCTTCAGGGGAGGGGTTGGGGTGGGGCCTATCCGCAGACGATGCGCTTGGGGCACCGCCCCACCCCCAACCCCTCCCCTAAAGGGGAGGGGCTTGAGGAAGACGACCTACCGCCCCAACAACACCCGCGCTTGCCCCGCAATCTGCGCGAGCATCGCGGCGTTCGGTGTTGCCGCCGTCCGGGCGCGGTCGACCACGCCCTTGAATTGCGCGACGCGGCCGGCATTGGCGCCCAGCCACATCTCCACCGCGCCCTCGGGGTCCTTGCCGGCGTGCCGCGCGAGGAATTCGAGGCGGAGCTGCTGGAAGTCGCGCGCGAGCCCTGCGATCAGCAGGCGTTCCCAGGGATCGCTCGACACGATGCGCGCCGCGGTGGCCTGCGCCCAGTCGAGCCCGAGCGCTTGCCCCAGATGGGTGAAAGCCTTCGTCAGCACCGTTTCGTCCATCCCGAGTTCGGCACCGAGATCGGCGAGGCCGACCGCGCCGTCGAGCTCGAACAGCCGCACGACCTTCTTCGCCAGCGCGGCCGGCGCGCCCGCCGCTTCCAGGCTGGTCGAGATCCGCACCGATTGCGCGCTCGCTTCCTCGAGCAGCAATTCCTTCGTCTTGCGGTCGAGCGCCGACACGCCCTTGGCCAGTCGCGCGATCACCGCCGATGGCGTGGTGCCGGGCGCGGTCACGCGCAGCAGATCGGCGATCTGGCTGCGCACCGCGGCCGCCACTTCGTCGAACAGCGCCAGGCGGCCGGTTTCGGGCATCGGCGCCCGCTCGATCTCCGCCCATAATTTGTCGAGATCGTAGAGCCGCTCGACCACGACGAACATCGCCGCGATGTCGGCCATCGCGGCACCTTCCTCCTCGGCGAGCTCGAACGGGTGCAGCACGCCCAGCCGGTTGACGAGGCGATTGGCCAGCTTGGTCGCGATGATCTCGCCGCGCAGGCGGTGATGGTCGATCGCGTCGGCGAACTTCTTGCGCATCGCCGGCGGGAAAGCGGCGTGCAAGTCGGTGAGCAATTCGTCGTCACTGCCCAGGTTGGAATGCTCGATCGCGTCCTGCAGCGCGAGCTTGGCGGTGGCGAGCAACACCGCCAGTTCGGGCCGCGTCAGGCCGCGACCTTCGGGCGCACGGCGGAGCAGGGTGCCGTTATCGGCCAGTCCCTCGACCACGCGGTCGAGCCGGCCGGCGCTTTCGAAAATCTCGATCAGGCGGACGAAGCTCGGCAGTGCCTGGGCGCCGTCCTGCTCCATGATCGACAGCGCCAGCGTCTGCAGCCGGTTGTCCTCGAGCACCAGGTGCGCGACGTCGTCGGTCATCTGGACGAGCAATTTGTTGCGCGCCTCGAATTGCAGCCGGCCCTCGATCATCTCGCGGTTGAGCGCGATCTTGATGTTGACCTCGTTGTCCGAACAATCGACGCCCGCCGAATTGTCGATGAAGTCGGTGTTGATCCGCCCGCCCTTCGACGCGAAGGCGATGCGTCCCGCCTGGGTCACGCCCAGATTGGCGCCTTCGCCGATTGCGGTGGCGCGGATATCCTCGGCATTGACGCGCAGGCGGTCATTGGCCGGGTCGCCGACCTCGATATGGTTCTCGGCTGCCGCCTTCACATAGGTGCCGATGCCGCCGAACCAGATCAGGTCGGACGGCGACTTGAGGATCGCCGAGATCAACGCCGCGGGCTCGAGTTCGTCGGCCTGGATGTCGAGCGCGGCTTTCACCTGCTTCGACAGCGGGATCGTCTTGGCGGTGCGCGGATACACGCCGCCGCCCTTGGAGATCAGCTTGGGGTCGTAATCGGCCCAGCTCGACCGCGGCAGGTTGAACATCCGCTCGCGCTCGGCCCAGCTCGCGGCCGGATCGGGATCGGGGTCGAGGAAGATGTGGCGATGGTCGAACGCCGCGATCAATTTGATCGCCTTGCTCAGCAGCATGCCGTTACCGAACACGTCGCCCGACATGTCGCCGCAGCCGACCACGCGGATCGATTGCGTCTGCACGTCGACCCCGCGCTCGGCGAAGTGGCGCTGGACCGAGACCCAGGCGCCCTTGGCGGTGATCGCCATCGCCTTGTGGTCGTAACCGTAGCTGCCGCCCGAGGCGAAGGCGTCGCCCAGCCAGAAGCCACGCTCGATCGCGATCGCATTGGCGACGTCGGAGAAGGTCGCGGTGCCCTTGTCGGCGGCGACGACGAAATAGGGGTCGTCGCCGTCATGGATCGCCACGCCCTTGGGATGGACGACCTTGCCCTCGACGATATTGTCGGTGACGGACAGGAGCGTGCGGATGAAGATGCGATAGCTCTCCGTTCCTTCCGCAAACCAGGCATCGCGGTCGACCGCGGGGCTGGGCAGCTGCTTGGGATAGAAGCCGCCCTTGGCGCCGGTCGGCACGATCACCGCGTTCTTCACGCGCTGCGCCTTCATCAGGCCGAGGATCTCGGTGCGGAAGTCGTCGCGTCGGTCGGACCAGCGCAGCCCGCCGCGCGCGACCGGGCCGGCGCGCAAATGGATGCCCTCCACTCGCGGGCTGTACACCCAGATTTCGCGCCAGGGCAGCGGCGCGGGGAGGCCCGGCACCTTGTGGCTGTCGAGCTTGAACGCCAGCGCCTCGTCCGCCGCGGGCGTGAAGGCGTTGGTGCGCAGGGTCGCGGCGATCACGCCATGGATCGCGCGCAGGATGCGGTCGTCGTCGATCGCCGAGACATTGTTGAGCCCCGCCTTGATCGCTTCGTCGGCGGCAATGACGCCGGCCTCGCGCTTGCCGCCGGGCGCGTGCGCGGCATCGAACCGCTCGATCAAAGCGGCGGTCACCGCCGGCGCGCGACGCAGCGCGTCGACCACCGTGGTCAGGCCATAGGTCAGCCCGCCCTGGCGCAGATAGCGGAACCAGGCGCGGAACAGCACCGCCGAGCTCGGCGCCATGTTGAGGTCGACGATCAGGCGGTTGAACGCATCGTTCTCCGCATTGCCTTCCAGCACCGCCGCGACCGCATTTTCCAGCACGCTGGTATTGCCGTCGAACACGTTGCGGACGCCGCCGGCCGCCTCGATCAGGAATTCGTGGATGAAGCCCTGGCTCTCGTCGCTCAGCGCGGTCGGCACTTCCTCGATCACGCGGAAGCCGAAATTCTCCAGCACCGGCACCGCGTCCGACAGCGCGATCGCGCCGCCCAGGCGATAGAGTTTCAGCCGCGCTTCGCCGCGCGCGTCGCGATAGAGGCGCACCGCGCGTTGATCGGGCGTGTCGAGCGTCGCCAGGCTGAAGATGTCGCGCGCGGCTTCGTCGGCGGTGTTGACGGTGCGATAGCCTTGCGGGAAGCAATTGGCCCAGCGCAGCGCCAGCCGGGTCGACCGCGCCGCGTCGCTTTCCGCCAGCGCCGCTTCGACCGCCGGCGCCCAGCCGCGCATCATCCGCGCCAAGCGGGTATCGAGCGCCGCCACGTCGGGCATGCGGCCCTCGCCGCGCACGTCGACCGTATAGCGGATCAATGCGACCAGATCGTCCATCGCGATCGCCCAGTTGAGCAGGGCGCCGCCGGCCGCCTCGGACAACATCTCGCCGATCGCGATGCGGCGCGCGGTGGTCAATTCGTCGCGCGGCAACCAGACGAAACAGAACAGATGCCGGCCCAGGATCGACCGCGCCATCACCAGTTTCGGCCGCGGCCGGTCGGCCAGGCTCATCGCCGTCAGTGCTACTTCCTCCAGCGCTTCGGGCGTGAAGGCGATCAATAGGTCGTGGGGCAGGGTGGTCAGCGCATGTTCCAGCGCCTTGCCGGCATGGCCCTTGGGATCGAACCCGAATTTCTTCTGCAGGTCGGCCAGGCGGGTGCGCAACGTGGGCACGTCGTCCGGCGGCGAATTGAGCGCGGACGACGTCCACAAACCGGCATGGATCGACAGGCCGGCGACTGTCTTGCCCTCGCGGATCGGCACCACGACCAGGTCGAGCGGGATGTGGCGATGCACGCTCGAAATGCGGTTGGACTTGAGCAGCAACGGCGCTTCGTTGCCCTTTTCGAACCATTCGATCGCCAGCGCGCGCGACGCTTCGGCCAGGATCGGCGTTTCGTTCTTGTTGCGGCAAATGCCCAGCGGATCGCGGGCGCCGCCGTCGCGGCCGAACTTGCCGTGGCCGAGCAAGGTGAAGTGGCGGTCGAGGAACCAGTTGAGCAATTCCGCGCCCGCGCCACCCAAAGTCCCGGCGTCGGCGGCCATCGCATCCTGCAGCGGTACCCAATCGGACACCGCGGCGCGCACGTCCTTCAGATTGTCTTCCAGCGCGGTGACCAAGGCGCGGCGCTCGCGCGCGTCGGCCCGTTCCATCTCGATATAGATCATCGATTCGGGATTGCCGTCGCCCACGCTCATCAGCCCGCCCGATTGGTCGCGCGTGACCGGAATGACCGGGTGGATGATGCGATCGACCGCAATGCCCTGCGCCGCGATCGTCGCCGCGACCGAATCAACCAGGAACGGCATGTCGTCATTGACGATCGCCACGCGCATGCGGCGGCGCGGATCGTTAGCGGCGATCGGCTCGATCACGATCGTCGGTCCGCCCGGCGGCCGGCTATAGGCAGCGGTGGCGACGAAGTTCGCCGCTTCCGCGCGCTCCGCCTTTCCGAATCCCTGCAGCTCTCCCGGCAAGGCGCCCTTGGTCAGCCGGTCCGCAAGCGCGTCCGACAGCGATTTCAGCGTGGTCTTGGCCATCGCCGCCCTATGCTCCCGTGAAGCGGCGGGCTCAAGGATAGTTTCGAGTGAAACTTGGTTTGTGGGTTAGCGGGGTGCTGACCTGACACGCAAAACGTCGTCATCCTGCCAATAGCCGTCACCCCAGCGAAAGCTGGGGTCTCAGGCGATCGATATACTGCACGAGACCCCAGCTTTCGCTGGCGTGACGAGGAGGTGAGGCCTTGCCCCTTTCCTCCGTCATCCCGGCCTTGTGCCGTGTTCGAGCTTTGGCTTGCCCCCGGCAAGCCAAGATCGTGTCCGGGGGACACGATCTCGCTCGAGCACCAACGGGAGGCTGGGTGAGAAGCAAGAGGCTCAAGTCCGGCGCTCGCGGTACCTTGGACCCCGGAACAAGTCCGGGGTGACGGTAGAGAGACCTACGACGTCGAAGTAACCTACTTCGCCGCCTTCAACGTCCGGGCCGCCAGCGGCCGGTCGTTCGCCACCGAAGCAACGATATCCACCGTGCCTTCCCCCGTCGCCCGCCCCAGCAGCACGACCAGTTCCCCAGGCTCCAGCCCAGTCGCGAACTCGATGCTGGCCAGCACCAGCCGCTCGGCGATATCGGCCAGCGGATCGCGCGCCTCGTCCTTCTCCGGGTTGCGTGCCGCGCGTTCGGCCGCGACCACCGCCTTGATCCCGCCCTCGACCGTTTCCAGCAACGGCGTCAGCTGGCCGGCGGGGATGGCATGGCGGCGGGCATGCGCCAGCACCGCGGCGAATTCGGTCAGTCGCGCCTTGTCGTAATCGGCGCCGAACACGAGCTTCGCCACCGCGGTCATCGGCGCGCGCTCCTGCACGGTCACCCCGGCATCGGCGAGCAGGCGTTCATAGGTCTCGTTATCCTGTTCGGCGGCGAGTCCGAAATCGTGCGCACGGCCCAAAGCGCGATACAGCGCGGCGCGGCTGCGCGTATCGGCATTGGTCGCGGCCTGCGCGGTCTGGCGCGCCTGTTCCAGCTTGCCGGCCAGATCTTCCGGCTCGGGCACCAGCGCCGTGTCGGCGGCGGGTCCATCGGCCCAGACCGGGGCGGCGGCTTGCGGCTTGGGCGCGGCGCGCAGCGCGCTATCGACCTCGGCGTCGAGCTTCTTTTGCGTCTCGGCGTCGACCAGTTCCTTCCAGTTGATCACGCCATAGATGAAATCGATCGTGTCGTCGTTGGACGAAAAGGGCATCAGGATGCCGCGATACATCGTATTGTGCCCGCGCGTGCCGACGAACTCGGCCTCGAACCCGATAGGGGCGCGGTTGGCGATGATCTGAAGATAATGATCGGTCAGCCGCGACAGCAGCGACCGGCTGGGCACCTGAGAGATATGCGTGATCGACTGGTCGAGCGCGGTCTCGTCGCGCAGCGCGCGGCCCAGAAAGGCGATCGCCGGATCCTCGATCCCGGCGGTGAAATCGAGCAGCACCGAATGCGGACCGAAATCGGCGATATTGGCGGGGTCCAGATCCTCGATAGAGGGATAGGCCCGCCCGCGCAGCAACGACACCCAATGGTTGTACGCGCGCACGTGCATTCGGCGCTCGTCGGTGCCGATCGCCGATGGCGCCGTCGTGTCGTCGATCCCATCATCCGCGACGACGCGATCGGTATCCGACCGGTCCTCTTCGTAGCCGCGCTGCGAATCCATAAACGTCCCCTGGGCGCACATCGCCCCGTACAGAGCGTGTTTTGCCCCGGGCGTGGTAAATGAAGCGTAAAGGGTGTTTGGGGGGCTAGAAGTAAATAAGGGCGGCTGTGCTGGAGCTGTCTTTCCAACCAGCTACTCGCCGGGATCTGGTCGGAGCCTCCAATAAACCTCAAGCAGTTGACAGCAGAGGGCAGCGGGCGACATTGATCCCAGCGCTTCATTAGCCGCAATTGCGATTTTTTAGTGCCATTCCCAACGGAGTAATGAGCCCGTGAACGGTACCCCAAAGGCGAGAGGCATCCCAGAGGTTCGCGAAACTTTCCGGATGATCATGAAGCGACACGCCGGAGATTTTGGTCGTTTTCTGACTAAGAATATGTTCGGCGCGGTGTCGACGTTCATTGCGACTCTTAGCATAATCGTCTTCGGTCTCGTGATCGTAGGCTGGATAGACTTGCCGCCCGGAATACTGGCTAAGGGCCTACACGAGACGGTCGCCGGGATCGGGCGTATAGCCCACGCCAGTATTGGAGAATTGATCCGTTTTACCTGGCCTGCCGTCGTTCTCGTAATCGTAGCCTTAGTCCTTCTTACCCGGCGGCTTGATGGGGGAGCGATGTGGTTGGCTAGGAGAGCTCAGAAGGTCAAAGTTGGGGAGGTCGAGCTAGAGTTTACCCCAGAGGCAGCAAAGCGGCTCGCGCAAACTACGGAAGAGGCGTTCGACTCCTTTCGCGAAAAGGCCGACCGCGAGTTTCGTCGCCAGGTAGCGGCGCTAGACATAAGGCAGAGTCTAGAAATGATGCTCCGCAACGCGAACGCGCTCAAGGACGGAAAGCCGATTTCCGATATCGCGAGCGTGCGTTGTACCCTATATGTAGAGGATATCCTTTTTGAAGATCGGCTGTACCAACTTACCGAATATTACCCGTGGGACGGTAAGTCGTCAGCTGGTCGAACTTTCTCGAAGCGCTTCGGTATCGTTGGCAGATCGTGGCGCACTGAAACCCACCTGGCGGAGGGGGACGTTCGAACTGATCGCGAATCCTTGATGTGCGACTGGGGCATGACTCGAGAGGAGGCCAGTCGGCTCACACGACAACGCCCCTCCTATTTATGTTCCGTTCTTCGCGCTCCCGCGCAAGATGGCACCGACAGCCCCGACGGCCTCCCGGTTGGTCTGTTTTTCGCGGATTGTGATTCGATAGGCGCCTTTGGAGATGCTAAATCCGCCACGGCCCTTGCGGCAGCGATTGCGAAAGCAGCATTTGAATGCGGCCTGCGGGCTAGGTTGAAGGTGTTACGTGAAGAGCTCAACAAGTACTCTGCAGCGATCAAATCTTAATAGCGACCTCTCCAAAGGCGTGTATGATGCGGTAGCCGATCATTATTATAACGCCGAGCTCCATCCAACTTGCGCGGCCTTCAGAGCCGCAAGCATCCAGCTCATTCGTAGTCTCGCACCGGAAAAGCCGACAAACGGGATCATCGTTGAGCTCGGCGCCGGCAGATCTTCGATCCCGGAATCGGTAGCCTGGTGGAATGTTCGCCCTCTGGTTCTTGTGGATGAATCCCCAGCGATGCTGGCATATAGCAACCATCTTGCATCCGCTTCCGTCACACTCGTGAACGCGGATGCACGACAGACTGGCCTCCCAACCGCGACAGCTGGCTTGGTAGTTGCCAGCCTCGCCGACCCCTATAACGATCGGAAGCTTTGGGACGAGATCAAACGACTTCTTCGGCCCGATGGGACAGCTATTTTCACAACACCATCTTTCGAGTGGGCAAGCCGATTTCGACCCAATGGACAAGCGGCGGACCAGGACAATGCTGAATTTTTATCGCCGGACGGGCGAGCAAGCGCGCTTCCTTCGCTTATATTGTCGAGAGACGATCAGAAGGACATGATTGCTAAGGCAGGATTACTCGTCCTGACGATCGAAGGCCGTTCGCCGACGCAGGTCACTGAAGCGTCCGCAGCGCCAAAACTTAGTTCAGTTCCCCCCGATGGAAGCTTCGTCGACGCTTACTGGTGTCGCATCAAATAGCAAATTTGATTCGGCATTACGGTAACAGGTGCAGGCGATCTATGCAGGTAGAACCGTATTCCCGCACAGAAGTTAAGCGCGATGGTAGGCGGCATGGATTTAACGAAGCAATCGGAGAGCTGCGTGCTGACCTCTTCAGTCCTGACTTATCAGCTGTCTAAGAAGATCGTGTTCGTCGTCGGAAATCACACGAAAGGGACATCCAATCTCATAAGCGATGCGTCGGGCAGCGGCTTGCGCGATGGCTTGGTGGCCACGAAGAACATCGACGTTCCGGTTAGGTCGCTGACGTCGAGCGTCGTTGCAGCGGCGGGTAGCGATGACGGAGGGCTCTGCTTCAAGAAAGCAAATTGCCGCGAGGCCTAACGCCGCGAATACCTCGCTTGGTATCTCGATCAAACCATCGCGTCCGTCGATAATACTATGACCGTCAAAAACGATCGGGACAGTGGCATGTTCGACTGCACGATTGAAACCCGAAATCAGCAAAGCCTGATTTTCAACTACCGCTCCTGTTCTCAGATCTTCTGAACTCTGCGGCTGATCAGCGCGGAACTGCAGCTCTGCCTTAATCAGGTCGCTCGCCTGGAGGTGCATGAAATCGACGTGACTCGCGATGGCTTTGAGCAACGTCGATTTTCCAACGCCGGACAAGCCGAGTAACCCGATCCTGCGCATTAGACCGAAAACCCGAAATCTATGTGGCTCAGGACCGACCGCAACTGCGCTGGCTCGAGGTGTTTGATCGATTGCGGCGGGTGATCCGCAAACACGTTTTCGTTCTGTAGCGTGGTGAGAGAAACGGCTGGCGCGATGTGCCCGGCCAGCAGGAAATTGATCACCTTAACCGGGCGAGACCCAGAAGGTGCCATTTGCGTGAGTTGGCTGTCGCTATAGACGGAGCGACCGCCGGCGATCCGTCGCAGTTCCTCCGGCGACCGCGCCAGCGCCATTTCCTCGAAGATGCCGACGGTCGTTATCGCTTGCGATGGCGTGCCGACTGATTTGCCTTTGTAGAAAAACAACAACGCGCCAGGCTGTGAGATCTGCTGCTGTGCACGACATAGATAGACCTTTCGGATCGTGTTGCCTGGGGTCTGCATCCCGGTCTCGGCTGGCGATTGAAACAGGCTGTACTGTCTTCGCGTTACCAGCTCAGGAAATAGTATTTCGTGATAGCCTTCCTGGATCGGAATGGCATATGCGCTCACGCCGTTCCCGGTCGCGAAACGCGGATAGTTGCGACGCGCGAGATCGAACAGGGATTTTCCCGGTTCCGGAAGTAACCTTTCGCGAAGCAGCGCCTTCTCATAGACTCGCTCGCCGTTCGGATTGTCGTGGGTATGTATGAACCCATAATATTCCAAGAGGTCGATGAGCGTGGCTTGGCCGGGAAAGGTGGTCAGATAGACGACGTCGTGTCGGTTCGATTGAGCATACCAGAGCACCTGTTTGAGCAGCAGTTCGCCAAGCTTCACCCCGCGGCTCTCGGGCCGGACCTTAAAGGTGCAGACCTTCAAGATTTTATCGCCCGGCAGGATCGCATCGGTGTCACCGGGTCTCTCGTCCTTGCGAACGATCAGACCTGCAAGCGTGCCTTCGTCAATGACAACCCAGCATTTACGCATGGCCTTGACGCACTTTTCTCGCCACCAGTCGTCAAACGGCGGATAGTCAGCGCGCAGGCTCGCGAAAATGGGATCGCTCATAGGGATCGTGTGCGCATCGATCTCTTTGATCGCGGGCAGCGAAACCTTGATCGGCTCGTAGGTCGTACGGAGGAGCGAAACAGCATCCGCGACGTACAGGACCCGATCGCCCAAGGTTGCCGATACCCGACGGGCGCGTTCGTGCAGACCTTGGTCCTCGGTGACCAAAAAGTCGGCGACA
Source organism: Sphingomonas sp. (assembly GCF_024508665.1). Classification (GTDB taxonomy): domain Bacteria; phylum Pseudomonadota; class Alphaproteobacteria; order Sphingomonadales; family Sphingomonadaceae; genus Sphingomonas. The sequence continues at coordinate 112,351 of NZ_JANINP010000003.1, read as the reverse complement.
CCTAGATCTAGCGCGTGAAGCAGAGTCGCATCGACGACGTCGTTCGGTTTGCGGAGCGGACCAAATCTTGTCGCAAGGGCTGCCTCTTCGAGGCCGATGACTTTTTCGATAACGGGAAATTTCTGGATCTTGCTGAGTGAGACCCGGCGCCGATCGTCATTACGATCGCGCTTGATATCGTCGATCGCAGCCGCATGGACGTAAACGCCGACGCCAAAACGCGCCGTCAGTTGAAGAAGCGACACGAAATTGGGTGAAACCTCGGCATGATCTTCGAGGCCGATGAAGACGTTTGTATCAATGAGATATTTCGGAACACTCATAGTGGAGAGCTTCCCGCATCTGTTGCGTCGCGTAGAGGAAGGACTGCGGGGGTTCAAAATTAAATCGATCGCGTAATTCGCTAAGTTCGAGCGCGCGGCGAAGCGGTCTAGCGCGCTTCAGTTCGATCGCGTATCCGCGCTCAACCCCCTCAAAATAAGTGTCAAAATCTTTACGCGCGATACAGGCGCGATCGGAAAAACTATCCCAGATCTCCTTGGGCGCGCAACGATGAACCTGCCCAATTTCAGCGATGCCGAGCAGCGCGCGCGTCGGACTTGTGGCGTAGATCAAAGCGGTTGTTCCAGCCGGAACCGACATGGGAAACCGCCGCCGGAGTTCTATGGTCTTTACGCCGCTGACAATCTTGTCGCAATAATCGGGCTTGATGCTGAAAACGACATCCCGGCGCGGTGGTAACCGCTCCTCGCCGACGATCGGCAATACCAACTGATTTTCGTCGACTGCTTCGAAGCGAAAATCCGCTTCGCGCATGCTGGTAACAAGCGCCGAGGCATCGTCGAAGCGAGCATCGATGCGAACGGTCGCGCCGAGTGCCGAGAGATAATCGCGAAGAGTTGAGACAAGAATATCGCGACGGCCCTCCACCCGCGACAGCGCAGCCTGCCCGATGTTGAGGCGTGCCGCCAATTGCTCCTGGGTCAGACCAGCGAGCTTCCGAATTTCCCGAAGGCGCTGACCAATATGAGTGTCGCTTTCCGGCGCATCACCGGCCTTGGCCTCGAAGACTTTGCCGACTACCTTCATTCGCGCCACGTGCCTCTTTCAATATCTTCTTAGAATATTACCTCAACGGCATATTCGATGCCAGGGGATTGTGCGGCGCAGCGATATGCCGGTCTCGATTGTCGGATGGTTGAAATGCGGCGGCCCAGGGGCGGCATTCGTTATATGCCAGTCACTGCGCTGTTCCTGCCAAAGCCGGAAGCGCCCAATGGCGAACGGGTCTAAATAATCTGAGATTGCAACACCTTTTCATTCTCCCCATACCGTGGCTCATCAGTCTCCGTCATCCTCGTCATGTGAACCAAACTCGGCTGCTGCGACGAGCCGTGAAGAGGTCGAACGTCCGAACCTAGAGCATTACAGACCTTCAACTTACAATCCTGGGGCGGATCGGCCGTGGGTTACTATGCGGGCCTATTCAACGTGCTAAATCGCGCCCCAAACAAAGCGTAATGCACCTAACGACCAGGCCGCAGCCACAACCCGCTCCCCCTCTCTTGCGACGAACGGTGCATTTTCCCCTACCAATCCGATGGGAATTGCGCCATAGGCACCGCCGGACTTACCCAGGACCAATTCGCGAGGCGCTGTGCCGAGCGGGGGCGCGGCCTGGATATTACGGAGGTTTGTCCATGAAGAAGCTCGTAGTTCTTTCGGTGATTGCTCCTGTCGTGCTCGGCCTCGCGGCTTGCGGCGGCAACAAGACGGCCGACAACGCCGTCGTCGTCACCAACACCGACGACGTGAACCTGACCGACACCACCAACATCACCGACGAGAACGTCAGCGACGTCACTGCCAACGGCAGCAACGTCGCCGAGTAATCGGCGCGGCGGCGGGGCGACCCGCCACCGAAACAAACAGGCCGCGCGGTCCGATGGGATCGCGCGGCCTTTGTTTTGTCCGGGGCAGCGGCGCGGCGGTCGCTGTCCGACTGGGCGTTATTCGTGGTCGCATCGCTTTCGCGGAAAACCGGTGCCCACTTTTCCGCGCGATGCTCAATCACCGAGCATTTCGTCGAGCAGGCTGATGTGCAGCCACATCCGTTCGAGCAGATCGTCGGGCTCCGCGATCCCGGCCGCGGCGCAGGCGGCGGCGAGCTCGCTGTCGATGTCGAGCAGGTCGCGATCGGGGTCCGCGGCGGCGGGCGTGGCCGCGCCCATCCGCTCATTGGCGCGGCAGAAAAAGGCGAAATAGGCGTCGGCCGCGGCGATGAACGCGGTCGCGCCCTGTGCCTCCAGATAATCGGCGACCACGCCCGCCTTTCCGAACTCGCCGTGCGCGGCCAGGGGATCGGGATAGGGCACGAAATGCACCTTGCCCGCCGCATCGATCACGCGGCCCAGCGGGAACAGGCGACAGACCAGCGGCCGGTCGACATGGACCGTACAGCCCTGATCGCCCAGGAAGATGCAGCGCCCGTCCTCCCGCTGGCGCAAGGCGCTGTCGGCGGTGGTAAAGGTCTGCCGCGCCTCGGCGGTCGAGACGCCGCGATTGCGCGCGAGCCGCGCGATCTCATACGGATTGACCTGGATGCGCTTGTCGACGCAGCAGCTGTTGCAGCGCGTGCAGCGGTAACTGAACCGCGTATCGGCCGTCATCCGGGCCGGTATCGGGTCATGGGATGGCATGCGCGCCTCCTCTCCTCCACTGATCCCGAGCATAGCCGGGCGGGGCGGTTATCGGATAGGAACGAAGCGACTCCTTTCCAGAAAGACTCCATGCGCCTCTCCATCGACGCCCGGCTCGACTATTGGCTTGCCGCGCCCGCCGACCTGCTGTTCGCGCTGGAAGTGGCGCAGACGCCCGATCAGCGCCTGGTCACCGACCTGTTGCGCATCGGCGGGGTGGAGGCGTTGCGTCCGATCGCGGCGGACAACGGGCTGGGGCGGCGCACCTGGACGCGGGGGGAGGGGCGGGTGACCGCGCATTACACCGCGACGGTGGAGGTCGATCGCACCGGGGCGACGCTCCACGGCCTGGCCGCCGACGACGTCAAGCTGTTGCCGGCGGAGGTCGTGCCGTTCCTGTTCCCCAGCCGCTATTGCGAATCCGACCGGTTCGACGCGCTCGTCCGGCGCGAGTTCGATGCGGTGGCCGGCGGCGACCGAGTCGAGGCGATGGCGGAATGGATCCGCGGGCATCTCGATTATGTCGTCGGGTCGAGCAGCGTGACCACGACCGCCGCCGACACCTATGTCGCGCATCGCGGCGTGTGCCGCGATTTCGCGCACCTGCTGATCGCCTTCGCCCGTGCCGCCGACCTCCCCGCGCGCATGGTCGCGGCCTATGCCTGGCGCCTCGACCCGCCCGATTTCCATGCGGTGGTCGAAGTGTGGCTGGACGGCGCCTGGCGGCTGATCGACCCCACCGGCCTGGCGCCGGTTGAGGGGCTGGTGCGGATCGGGGTGGGGCGCGATGCCACCGATATCAGCTTCATGACCATCTTCGGCGAAGCGGAGTGTTTGTCGCAGAGCGTGAAGGTGGAGCGGGTGGGGTGAGGGGCAGCTAGAAACTCCCCTTCAGGGGAGGGGTTGGGGGTGGGGGAGTGCCCCAAGCCAATCGCCTGTGGAGAGCCCCCACCCCAACCCCTCCCCTGAAGGGGAGGGGCTGAACTATCTACCGTCATCCCCGCGCAAGCGGGGACCCATCTCCCGGACTATCCCATTCCACGACGGTCATAATTCAGACGCGCGCGTAGGAGATGGGTCCCCGCTTGCGCGGGGATGACGATTTGGGTGCGGGGCGGAGAACCCAAATAAGCCGTCGTCGTAAAGCGATCCATTTCCATAACTCGTCATCCCAGCGAAAGCCGGGATCTCAAGCCGCATCGCGTCACCGCCAGAGACCCCAGCTTTCACTGGGGTGACGGGAGGGGACGCTGAGGTAACTTTAAACCCGCAAAACCCACCCCCGCGCCCGCAGCGCCAGCGCGATAGCGATCGAGACCCCGCCCAGAATCACCGCATACAGCATCGACACCCAATCGAGCGGCAGGCCGGTCGCCGCGATCACCGCCAGCAACCTCGCCCCCAGATGCGCGCCACCCGCCGGCACCTTCATCATCACTATCGCCACCGCGTCATGGACGACATACAGCGTCAGCGACACCGCGCCGAGCGCCGCCACCGTCTGCGCGACCCGCGACGCGCCGATCCGCGGCCAGACGATCTTGAGCAATGCCAGCAAGCCCAGCCCGATCGCGGCGTTGATCAGCGTGAAGGTCGGCGTCCACAAATTCTTGTTGATCGGCCAGAACCAGGCGGCGGCAAGCGTCAGGCCCAGGCACAAAACCGCGACGGCGATGATCATGATCACCGGCTTCTTGCGGCGCACCGACATGCGCTGCACCGCCATGCCGATCATCGTCGTGGCGATTGCCGACAGGGTGGACAGCGGCCCCTCGGGATCGAAGGGCGGGCCGTTATCGGGATGGCCATAGAGCCGCGTGCCGCCCAGGATCGCGCGGTCGAGCCAGCCGCTCATCCCTTCGCCCGGCGCCATGCTGGCGATCAGGTCGCCCGGGGCGGGCAAATGGAGCAGCACGCCATGGACCAGCATCAGCACGCCGGCAGCGATGGCGGCCGCTTTCCAGCTCGTCGTCTGGCGACACGTGATCGCGCAGATCAGATAGACCACGCCGATCCTCTCCAGCACGCCGGTGAAGCGGATATCCTCCAGCCTAAGGCTGAAATGGACGATCATGCCGATCCCGAAACCGATCAGCCACAACAGCGCCGATCGCCGCACGATCTTCGCGATCGACGGCCGCGGCATCCGCCCGTCCATCGTCAGCGGCAAGGCGAGGCCGACCGCGAGCAGGAACATCGGGAACACCAGGTCGGCGAAAGTCAGGCCGTTCCATTCCGCGTGATTGATCCACCAGAAAGCGTGCTCCTCCGACCCCTGCAGGTTGGCAAGCACCATCCCGAAGATCGCGAAGCCGCGCAGCGCGTCGAGCGGTTCGTCGCGAATGCGCGTGGGTTTCGACATGTCCATTGTGTTCAACCCGTTACCACCATGCCGCCCTTCATGACCATCCGCACATGGCGGACCGCGGCGATGTCGGCGGTCGGGTCGCCGTCGACCGCGATCAAATCGGCGAGCAGCCCCGGTTTGACCGCGCCGAGCTTGGAGTCGAGGTGGAACCAGCGCGCATTGCCCCAGGTCGCGGCGATCAGCACGTCGGCGGGACTCATCCCGCCCGCCGCCATCAGCTCCATTTCCCGCGCATTCGTGCCGTGCGCGAACACGCCGACATCGCCGCCCATGCAGATATGGACGCCGGCCTTCATCGCCATCTGGAAGCTCTTGCGGTTGATCCGTACGGCTTCGGGCGCCGGCTCGGCCCCGGTCCAGCCGCGATAGCGCGACGTGGCGTCCGATGCGGCGAGCGTCGGGCAAAGCGCGATGCCTTTCTTGGCCATCTCCGCGAAAATCTCGGGCGTGCCGCCATAGCCATGCTCGATCGTATCGACTCCCGCGGCGATCGCGCGGCGCATCCCTTCGGCTGTCGCGGAATGGACCGCGACCGGGCGGCCGGCATCGTGCGCGGCGGCGACCGCGGCCTTCATTTCCTCCAGGCTGAGGGTGGGGCGGCTGTCCTCGCCCGGACGCCAGCGATAATCGGCATAGAGCTTCACCCAATCGGCGCCGCCGGCGATCTGGCGGCGCACCGCAGCGACGATCGACTCGACGCCCGACACTTCCTCGGCGCCTTGCGGGATGGCGACGCCGGGCTCGAACCCCTTGGGGCCGTACGCGCCCAGCGCGACGATCGCGCGCGTCGCGACGTTGAGGCGGGGGCCGGGCACGATTCCCTGATCGATCGCCGCTTTCAGCCCGACATCGGCATAGCCCGCGCCTTCGGTGCCGAGGTCGCGTTCGCTGGTGAAGCCGGCGAGCAATGTCGCCTTGGCGCTCGCCACCGCGCGCGCGGTGCGCAGCGCAAGCGGCTCGTGCAGCACCTGATCGTCCCAGCTCGTCTCGTTATAGGGGTGGAGGAACAGGTGCCCGTGCCCCTCGATCATCCCGGGCATCAAGGTCTCGCTGGGCAGCTCGATCACCTTGGCGTCGGCGGGCGCCGACAGGTTGGGTCCGACCGCGGCGATACGGTCGCCTTCGACCAGAACTTGCCAGCCGGCATGCGTCTTGCCGTCGATCGCGTCGAACACGCGCGCGGGCTTCAGCAGGACCATTTGCCTCGGCGCCTCGGCCGCGGGGAGGGCGGCTGCAGGCCCAAGCAGCATCGCCAATATAAGAGCCAGCCAGCGCATGGTTTTCTCCCCGGTGTCGCGTTACGCTGCCGGCATGGATAGAGCCCTCCGCTTCCCGCTCCTAGCCCCCGTACTAATGGCCGCTGTCCTGACCATGGCGCCGACCGCGCCCGACCCCGCTTCCGCCGACATGGCGCGATGGCGAGCCGAGGCCGCGCGCGTCACCATCACCCGCGACGATTGGGGCATCCCGCACGTCCGCGGGCAGAGCGACGCCGATGCGGTATTCGGGCTGATCTACGCCCAGGCCGAGGACGATTTCTCGCGCGTCGAGGCCAATTACCTCACCGCGCTCGGCCGCACCGCGGAGGCGCCGGACGCCGATGACGACGCGATCTGGAGCGACCTGCGTCAGCGCCTCTATGTCGAGCCCGCCGAGTTGAAGGCGCAATATGCCGCCAGCGCGCCCTGGCTGAAGTCGCTGATGAATGCCTGGGCTGACGGGCTCAATTTCTACCTGGCGACGCATCCCGGCACCAAGCCCAAGGTGCTCACCCACTTCGAACCCTGGATGGCGCTCAGCTTTACCGAAGGCAGTATCGGCGGCGATATCGAGCGTATTTCGCTCAGCGATCTCAAGACCTTCTACGGCAAGCCGACGCCGCCGACGCCCGAAGAACTCGGCATGGTACCGCGCGAACCTTCCGGATCGAACGGCATCGCCATCGCACCCAAGCTGACCTCGGACGGCAAGGCGCTGCTGCTGATCAACCCGCACACCAGTTTCTACTTCCGCTCCGAAGCACAGATGTCGAGCGCGCAGGGCCTCGACGCTTATGGCGCGTCGACCTGGGGACAATTCTTCATCTACCAGGGGTTCAACGCCAAGGCGGGCTGGATGCACACCTCGTCCACCGTCGACAATGTCGACGAATTCGCCGAGCGCGTGACGAAGCGCGGCAGCGGTTACGTCTATCGCTACGGCAGTGCTGAGCGGCCGGTGACAGGCAAGACGGTGACCCTGCGCTATCGCAAATCCGACGGATCCTTGGGTGAGCGTAGCTTTACCACATGGCGAACCCATCACGGCCCGATCGTCGCGATCAAGAGCGGCCGCTGGATCGCCGAGGCCTTGATGTGGAAGCCGGTGCCCGCGCTCGAACAGAGCTGGCTGCGGACCAAGACCAGCGACCTCAAGAGCTTCCTCCAGGTCGCCTCGCGGCGAGCGAACTCGTCGAACGACACCTTGTTCGCCGACAGCAAGGGCGAGATCGCGTTCCTGATGCCGCAATTCATGCCGCTGCGCGACAATCGCTTCGATTATACCCGCCCGGTCGACGGCAGCGATCCCGCGACCGACTGGAAGGGTTTGCACACGCTGCCCAGCTTGCCGAGCGTGCTCAACCCGCGGGTCGGCTGGGTACACAATACCAACGACTGGCCATGGGACGCGGCGGGGCCGGATAGCCCGAAGGCGGCGAATTATCCGCGCTACATGGACCAGATTGGATCCAATGCGCGCGGTACGCATGCCGACCTGTTGCTCCAGGGCAAGAGTGGCTGGACGCCGGAAAAACTGCGGGTTGCGGCGTTCGACAGCTATCTGCCCGCCTTCGCCGAACTGATCCCCGGACTGGTCAAGGCATGGGATGCACTCCCCGCCGACGATCCGCGCCGCGCCAGGCTGGCCGATCCGGTCGCGCTGCTACGCAGCTGGGACTATCGCTGGGGCTATGATTCTACCGCGACCAGCCTGGCGGTATTCTGGGGCGACCATCTATGGCGAGAAGTCGGCAGCTTCGCCCAGGCCGAGCGGATGAACGTGCCCGATTATATCGCCACGCGCGTCAAACCGGGCGACAAGCTCGACGCCTTGGCGGCGGCCGCCGACCGGCTCAAGCGCGATTTCGGCGACTGGCGCGTGCCGTGGCGCCAGATCAATCGCTTCCAGCGGCTCGACGATTCGATCGCCCCGCATTTCGACGATGCCGGGGATTCGACGCCGGTGCCCTTCACCTCCGCGCAATGGGGCAGCCTCGCCTCGTTCGGCGCCAGGACCTGGCCAGGGACCAAGCGCTATTACGGCACCAGCGGCAACAGCTTCGTCGCGGTGGTGGAATTCGGCCCGCGCGTAAAAGCGATGGCGGTGATGGCCGGCGGCCAGAGCGGCGACCCCGCCTCGCGCCACTTTGCCGACCAGATCGGCCGCTATGCCGAGGGGCGGCTGCGCCCGGTCTATTTCTACCCGGAAGACCTCAAGGGCCATGTCGAACGGCGCTACCGACCGGGCGAATAGGATCAGGAGGCCGGTGGCGCTTCCGCGGGACCGATCAGGCTGCTCTGCGGCAGGGCGATGCGGACGAGTTTCCATGCGAACAGGCCGCGTCGCTGGAAGACCAAAGTAACCGGATCACCGGCCGCGCCCTGGCGCCGCAAAGCGACATCGAAACGGTTGAGCGCGATGTAATGAAAGTCGTAGTCGACCCGCCGTGGCGCCGCGGACTCCGTTTCGGCGTGGCCCACCTTCCCCGCGCGGACCAACGCCGCGATCCCCTCGGGCGTCACGACGCTGTCGATCATCCGGTCGAGGATCGACGGCATCAATATCGCGCCGAGCCCGGCGAACGGATTGCCCCGCATCTGGGGATCGCGCTGCATCCGTGTGGTCACCGCCGCCGCCACTTGCGGCTTCAGGTCGGCGCGCACCGCCGGAAAGTCGACCGCGCCCCGCAGCTTTTCGGCGTCGCCTTGTCTCGCCGCGGCGACGAAACCGCGCACCGCGACATAAGGCGACGCGCCATAAGCCAGCGCGAACAGTGCGAGCGCGGCGCCGCTTGCGATGGTCCAGCCCTTGCGCATGCGATCCTTTCGGCCCCACGCCTGATCTAGGGCGGCGGATTTCTCCGGGCAATGTCGCTGCTCACCGTACCAATGCGTTGCGGGATTCTACGATAGTAGATTCCCAGCGTGGCGCGTTAACCATAGATGCCGCGATACGAGTCCCGACAGTGCAGCGAGTCGGGGAACGGTCATGAGTTTTATGGACACTATCGAGGCTGTGATGCCGCGCATCGCCGTTTTCGGCGTCGGCGGCGCGGGCGGGAACGGCGTTGCCGGTCTGGTCGACGAAAACCTGCCGAATGTGGAGCTGATCGCCGCCAATACCGACGCTCAGGCGCTGCGCACATTGGGCGTCCGCCAGCAACTGCAACTCGGCCCGATGGCGACACAGGGGCTGGGCGCGGGCGCGTGGCCAGAGGTCGGTCGTGCCGCCGCGCAGGAAGTCGCGGATGAAATCGACGCCGCACTCGAGAATGTCGACTTCTGTTTCATCGCTGCCGGAATGGGCGGGGGCACCGGCACCGGCGCGGCGCCGATCTTCGCCGAGCGCGCCCGGCTACGCGGCATTCCGACCATCGCGGTGGTGACGCGGCCGTTCGAGTTTGAAGGATTGCGGCGGGCGAGCCGGGCGGATCAGGGCATCGCCACGCTCGAGCCCTTGGTCGACGCGATCATCGTCGTTCCCAACCAGCGGCTGCTGGGCATCGGCGATCTCGAGATGACTTTCAAAGCGGCCATGCTGGAGTCGAACGCGGTGCTTGCCGATGTGGTCGGCGGGATCGCGCACCTGCTGGTGACGCCGGGGCTCAAGCAGATCGGTTTCGCCGAAATGCGCAACGTGGTCGCCGAGATGGGCCGGGCGGTGATCGGGTTCGGCGAGGCGACCGAGCGCACCGACCGCACCGACCGCGCGGTCCTCGCGGCGGAACGCGCGATGGCCTGCCCGTTGATCGACGACGAGATCGCCGGGGCTGGAAAGCTGATGATCTCGATCAGCGGCGGTACCGACATGTCGCTGATGGAGCTCGACGCGATCGTCGCGACGATCGCCGATCAGGCGTCGCCGGACGTCGAGCTCGCCTGGGGAGCATCGGTGTCGGAGTCGCTCGACGGCATCGTTCGCGTCGCCCTGATTGCACAAGGTCATCGGCCCCAGGCGCGCTCGCAGGCTGCGTTGGTCCGATCCGCCGTAGGGCCGGTTGCCGCTATCTACGCGCCGGTCGCCGAGTCTCAACCGGCCGTTTCCATGTCCGGAACGGCTAAATCGATCGAGCTGCCGGCAGACGTTTCGCCACCGATCGCGGCGGCCGTGGCTTTGGCGAAGCCTCTCTTCATCGCGACGCCTGAGGCCGACATCGTCGCGCCCCCGGCTGCAGCGCCAAAGCCTGCGCTGCCGCTCGGCGCGGCGGCGGTGAGCAGCCCTGGCGATCTCACCGCTGCGCTCGTCGAACCTGTCGTAAGTGACACGCCGTTGCTCGACCTGATCGATCGGCTGCCGTCGTCGACGCAGCCAGATACCCCCGACAAACGGCGCGACGAGCCGCCCGTCACGGTCAACCTCAAGGCCTGCACGATGGACGAACTCTGGCTCGGCGACTTCGAACTGGAAGATCCCCGGCGCGCCAGTCTGGTCGAGCAGATCGCCAGCGCGGTGAAGGCCTTGTTCCGCGCGATGACCTTGCGGCTGGGTTTCGGTCGCCACTCGATGATCGCCTATCGTGGCGGCCGGCCTTCGCTAGCGGTGTGATCGGGTCATAATGAACTATTTAGTCTAAAATATTTCGCCAAGCTTATTGTAATTCCACCAATATTCCGGGATGCTGAACAGCGGCGAAAATAATAGAGGCCGCCCCGCCTGGCGGGTGGCATAAGGATGGGGACGAATGCCTGGTCGAATGCGTCGTGCGAACGACGCATCGAGACATGACAAAGTAGCACTGGCGTTGGCCGGAATTGCCGCGCTGGCCGCATCTCTATCGTTATTGGGCTGGTTGTTCGAAGCACCAACGCTTGCCTCGTTCGGAGCGAGCTACGCGCCGGCCTGGCCGCTGACGACTACGGGTTATTTGCTGCTTTCCTTCGCGATAGTGATGGCGATCCTTGGCCGGCGCGGCGCTATGGTCGCTGCGGTTGCCGTTTTGGTCCTCGTCGCGATGATCGTCGCCGAATCCGGATTGGGGATCCGGCCCGGCGTCGACCGGTTGCTCTTTCCCGAACAACTCGCGCGCTCGACCGCTGCCAATCCGGGCCGTCCGGGATCCAATTCGCTCCTGTCCTTCGTGTCGCTGGCCGCGGCCATATTGATTGCGCGGCGGCAATCGCCGCTGCTCGACCGGGTCGCGAACGTACTGGCGGCGCTGGCGCTTTGCCTTGGTCTCTATTCGACCACCGCGCTGATGTGGATCCATCACGCTGCTCTCCTCAACCAGTTCTTCGTCGCACCGTTACCGGCCGGTCTGGCGTCGCTGGCGATTGCTTGCTCTTTCCTGTGGTGGAAACATGAGGCGGGGTGGACCGGCCTCTTGTCGGGCGACCGGATGCGTCAGCCACTGGGCTGGTTGGTCCTGCCGATTCTGTTCGTTCTGCCCGCTGTCCCCGTCGTCCTTGAACAATGGTCGATCAGGACCGGCAGCGCACCGCCCGAAGGTGCCGCCTTGATCGCGATCCTGGTCAACATGCTGATCATCGGCACGATCCTGTTGCTGGTGTCCGACCGGCTGACCCGTCAGCGGTTGGCGCTGGGCGACCTCAGCGCCGCGCTCGACAGCGCTGCCATCGCGCTGGTCCGGCCGGACGGGACGATCCTCCATTGGACGCGGGGCTGCGCCGAACTTTACGGCTGGACCGACAGCGAAGCGGTGGGGCGGAACAAGCACGAACTGTTGCAATCACGTCCGCGCCGCAGCGTCGGTGCCGAATTGCCGCTCGCCGACGGCGATGCAGAATTCGTCGAGCGCAGCCGCGACGGGACCGAGCTCAATATTCTGGAGCGACGGCGATACCTGCGACGCTCAGACGGCGACGACGTCGTCGTACTCAAGATGCTCGACCTGACATCGCGGGTCCGGGCGGAGGAAGAATTGCGCGCCAGCGAGCATCGCCTCGCAATCGCCGCGGAGGTGAATGAGATCGGCGTGTTCGAGTGGGACGTCGCGACCGGCCGGATCAGCTGGTCGCCAGGGTCCGAGCAGCGATTGGGTCTGGCCCAGGGTACGATCGACAGTTTCGACGCGTGGCGCGACCATGTCGATCCCGCGGATTTGGTCGATGTAATGGCGTCGATCGATCGCGTCGTCGCCGATCGGCTGGATCGCTTTGCTTTCCAATATCACTTCCTCTCGCCGGACGGGCCGCCGCGGATTCTCGAAGGAACGTCGCGCTGTCTGTTCGACGAGCGCGGCAATCTGATCCGAACGATCGGCTCGCTGGTCGACGTCACGCACCGCAACCGGCGTGAGACCGAGATGCAGCTCGAATCGATCATCAGGACGGTACCGGACGCGACGATCGTCATCGACGACCATGGCATCATCAAGAGTTTCAGCCCGGCCGCAGAAGCAATGTTCGGCTATTCGGCAGCGTCGATGATCGGGTGCAACGTCAAGATCCTGATGCCCGATATGTTCGCGTCGGGTCACGACGCGGCGATCGCTCGCTACCTCAAGACCGGGGAGCGCAAGGTCATCGGCGTGACTCGCGAATTGACCGCGCGGCGTGCGGACGGTGCGCAGTTTCCGATCGAACTCAATGTCGGAGAGGCGCGCATCGGAGAGGAGCGGATCTTCACTGGAATCGTCCGCGACGTTTCCCGGCGCCTGTTCGAGGAACAGCGCTTGTCCGAGCTCAGCGCGGAACTGGCGCATATCTCGCGCCAACGCGGCATGAGCGAGCTGGCGGCCGACCTAGCGCATGAACTCAATCAGCCGCTCAGCGCGACGGGCAATTTCATCGCGGCGGCTCGGATGCTGATCGAGCAGGGCGGAGGCGGCGAGCGCGTCGCCGATCTGCTGCACATGGCCGAAGAGCAAACCCAACGGTCGGGTGACATCATCCGGCGGTTGCGCGACTTCCTGGCCAAGCGCGACATCGAAATGCGCTCCGAATCGCTCGACGAGGTCGTCAGGGATGCGGTCGCTCTGGTCTTCTTCGGCACTCGGCGCGAAGAGATCGAGCTCGTCTACGAACTCGATCCGGCCTGCGACAGGATCTTCGCCGACCGCGTTCAGATCCAGCAGGTGCTGGTCAATCTGTTGCGCAATGCGGTCGAAGCGTTGCGTTCGCTCGACACCGGCGGTCCGCGACGGATCGTGATCCAGTCGCAATCGAAACCCGACGACCTGGTCGAATTGGCGATCATGGATACGGGCCCCGGCATTCCCGAAGCGCTGAGCGAGCAAGTCTACGGGCGTTTCTCAACCACCAAGTCGGGCACGGCAATGGGAATCGGCCTGTCCATTTCGAGACGTATCGTCGAGGCGCATGGCGGCGTCCTGACGGCGGAGAACCAGCCGGACGGAGGGGCGGTGTTCCGCTTCACCCTGCCGGTGTTCAAGGAGCTGGAAGATGATCCGGAACATCTACCTGATTGATGACGACGATGCCGTGCGGGCGTCGCTGCACGGCCTCCTCTCGCTGCGTTCCGACCTCGTCGTGCGCAATTTCCGCTCGGGCGATCAGTTTCTGGAGCGCGTTGCCGAACTGGAATCGGGCGTGCTGCTGCTCGATTATCACATGCCCGGAAAAAACGGGATCGAGGTCCTGCAGGAACTGGCCGCGTCTCCTCCCGCGCGATTCCTGACCATCATCCTGACCGGGGAGGGCAATATCGATATTGCCGTGCAGGCGATGAAGGCCGGAGCGTTCGATTTCCTCGAAAAGCCCTATAAGGCCGACGCCCTGATGGAGGCGATCGACAAGGCCTTCGACCGCCTGGAGCACGACAGCACCGGGTCGGCGCAGGTCGAAACCGCGCGCGCCAAGGTGGCGGTGCTGTCGCCCAGGGAACGCGACGTCCTGACCGGATTGATCGAGGGGAGATCGAACAAGATCATCGCCTATGATCTCGCGATCAGTCCCCGCACGGTCGAAATCTATCGCGCCAACCTGATGACCAAGATGGGCGTGCGCAGTTTGTCCGAGGCGCTCCGGGTCGCGTTCGCCGCCGGCCTCATCGCGACGGGCTAGACGCCCGCCAGCCGTCCAATATCTCGACCAGCCGGCGCGTGGCACCGCGCCGGGGCAGTCGCACCGGGCGATCGTCGAGTTCGCCGGACGATCCGTTGAGGATAATGACCTGCAGCCATGGCGGGGACACTTCGGCGGCAGCCTGGCCGATAGGACCATCGTCGGTGACGAGCACGGCGGTCGTGACCGCCAGGCCGTGCAAGCCTCGCACCAGTTGGTCCGCTCCGATCGTGACGACATTGATGCCGATCATCGTCAGCCGCGCAGTCAACGCGCTGCGCAGGTCGCTTTCGGAGATCAGCAGGACGATCAGATCGAAGGGCAAGGTGCGACATCCAGATGCAACGGGGCTGCGGCAGGCTAATCCGCCCGTGCCGATTAGTCGGCTAGGTAAACCTACGTAGCAGCGCCTCTATGAGGTCATCTTTGCGCGTCCGCGGTTACCGCTCGGGTACCAACCGGTTAGGTATTTCACCGCGCGGCGGAATAATCTCGAAGCGCCGATCAATGGTCTTGCGATGTTGGCCGATAATTTCGGCCCAAAGCCGTGACGTGTGCCGCGGCAAGTCGATCGATCGTGCCGGGGATATTCAGGCGCTGAGACGAAGATCGGCTTCGACGCTGGCCGGTTCGAACCGGGCAATGCCGCCGCCCTTGCTCTTGATGCCGCAAAGCGCCGCATCGGCCTGGGCGATCAGGCGATCGAGATCCGCGTCGGCTGCCATCGTCTCGGCATAACCGATGCTCGTGCCGATCGAGATATCATGGCCGTCGATCGAATAAGGCTGGGCGATCGCTTTGGCGATCCGGCGCGCCAGAAGCTGCGCCTCTCCGGCATGCGCCATTTGGGCTTGCACCACGACGAATTCGTCTCCGCCGATCCGCGAGGCGAAATCGCTCTTGCGCAACAATCCCTGCAGCCGGCCCGATACCGCCTTCAGCAACGCGTCGCCGGTCGGGTGGCCGTAACGATCGTTGACCGGCTTGAACCGGTCGAGATCCAGACAGTGGGCCGCGATCGTGTCGCGCGGGCCGCTGTTGGCGACAGAGATGTCGAAACGCTCGCGCAGGCTCAGGCGGTTGGGCAGGTTGGTGAGGTGGTCGGAGCGCGCCAGCGTCGCGAACAACTGGCGCCGGGTAATATCTGCCGCGGCCTGACGGTAACGGGCGAACACGCTCTGGATCCCGCCGGCGAGAAAAACCGCGAGCAAAGCCCCGGTCGCCCAAAAAGTGATGTCCGGGAAAGACCAGGCGACGACGATGGTCGGCACGATCGCGACCAGCATGCTCGGCACACTGATCCAGGGCCGCATCGACAGGCCGGCCGCGACGCCGGCGCCATAACCGAACAAGAGCCCCACGATTGCCATGCGGCTCGCCGGGGCGGCGATCATGAAGGCGCGCGCCCCGAACAGGCCGAATATGAGCGCGAAGGCGAGATACGCCGTGGCGAAGTGGCGCTCGAAATGCCGCGCGGTCTCGACGCCGAGCGCCGGGTCGGCGACGCGCCGGCGATAGAGCAGCACGACGGTGAGCCGTGCAGCGGCGGCCACCGATCCGGCAACCATCAAAAGGGTCAGCGTGGTGTCCGGCGTCTGGCTGGTGATCAGCGCGGCGACCCCCAGGAACGACATCGCCATGATCGCCGTCGGCAACAGGGTCGAGAACAGGCTGGCAACCAATTTGATATAGGTGCCGTCCGGCACCCTTGCCCTGCTTCCGTCCACGCGCGCCGCTCCTTTCCGAAGCGGCATGTTCCACGGTCGCGGTTAATATTCGTCCCGCCGCCGGGCCTTCCGGGCTCCGGAATTCTACCTAGTTCCGGCTAGATAGTTGCGGGACCATGCCTCGAAGCTGTTAAGGAATGGTGCCCAAGGGCGGAATCGAACCACCGACACTGCGATTTTCAGTCGCATGCTCTACCAACTGAGCTACTTGGGCATATCCGGCGAAGCGCGGAAGCGGGCGCTCTAATCGCTCGAAACCTCGCTGTCCAGTGCTTCCGGACCGGCGGGTCCCGCCGGAATGCGATATCCTTCACCCAGCCATTTCAGCAGGTCGCGGTCCTTGCAGCCACGGCTGCAGAACGGCTTGTATGCCGGGTCGGTGGTCTTGCCGCAGAGCGGGCAGGTATTGGCCTTGGTCATGACGTGAAGGAGATGGGGGCGCCGGTCCGCCGCGACAACTCATCGGCCAGGTCGGGATGCGCGGCCAGCCAGCCGGCGACGCGCGGTCCGGCGGACTGGACCGGCGGCACCGGCGGCGGCGTGCGTTCGATCGCCCTCAACAGCGCCAGCGCCGCGGAGGCGACAGGGTCGGCGCGGAGCAGCTCGGGAAGCGACGCCCGGCGGCGCGGGCGGACGATCTGGAGGAATCCGAAGCCGTTGATCGCGGTGCGTTCGAACGGCTGGGGCAGGACGGCATCGATCATCTCCGCTGCCGCCTGACGCTCGGCCTTGTTGCCCAGGGTCGGGAAGTCGATCCCGATCGATCCGCCAATATCGAGCCGCATGATCGCCATCGCCGCCGCACGCGCCGCGGCGAGCGCCAGTGGGGCAGGGGCGCCAGGCCCGTCGACATCGAACAGGGTCATCGCGGGCGTGGGCGACATGCGCAGCGCGCCACCGGGAAAGGCGATCTCCCCGGTCTCGGCCTCGTCGAGCACTTCGGACCAGCCTGCGGCTTCGAGCGCGTCCAGCTCATGGGCGCGGAGCATACGGACGGGAAAGCCGCTCGCCCGGCACCGAGCGAGCAAATCGTCGGCCGCGCGCGGTTCGGCGTCGCTCGCCGCGACCTTGGCGAGCTTTGGGCGGCCCGGTTCAGGAATAGCTTCGCGCACGACCTCGACTGTCAGCCGCGCGCCCAAGGTAATGCCAGGCGGCAAGCGCTCGATCACCGCCGCGCCCTCGGCGGTTTCGACGCGGCTCAGCCCGGCGGCGACGCGTTCGATCAACTGGCCGTCGAGCACTGCGCCGAGCTTGAGCCCGCCCGGCCGTTCGATCCGCGCTTTCAGGATGGTGCCGTCCTCGACCAGAGCGGCGCGCGCTTCGCCGATCCCGGCCTCATACAGCCACTCAGTCACGCCGTGCTTTCGGGAGACGATCGATCGTCAACTTCGTCATGCCGGGCCCGTCCCGGCATCCACCGCGCAACCAACTGCGAACCGGGCCTGCGGCGCGGTGGACCCCGGGACAAGCCCGGGGTGACGGTTGGGAGTGAGGCGTGGCAGTGCCGTCATCTCGATTGGAGCCATTCCTTCAAGCTGCCCCCGAGATGGATGCCGTTCCAAGTCAGTCGGCCTCTGACTGATCCAGCGGCAGGCCCGCCGAGGTCAACAACGAGCGCGTCTCGAACACCGGGAGGCCGACCACGTTGGAATGGCTGCCGGCCAGATAGCGGACGAACGCCTCGGCCTTGCCCTGGATGGCATAGCCGCCAGCCTTGCCCATGCCTTCGCCGCTCGCGACATACCAGTCGATCTCGGCCGGGGAGAGCGCCTTGAACGCGACGATCGTGTCGGCGACGCGAACGCGCGGCCGGCCATCGGCGCCGATCACGCACACGCCCGAATAAACATGGTGCCGCCGCCCCGACAGCAGCCCGAGCATGCGGCGCAGATCGGCCTCGTCGACCGGCTTTTCCAGGATGCGGCGCCCGACCGCGACGGTGGTGTCGCCGGCCAGCACGACCTCGTCCGGCGCGCGCTCGACCGCCAGCGCCTTGTTCTCGGCCAGCCGCGCGACATAAGCACGCGGCG
Source organism: Sphingomonas sp. (assembly GCF_024508665.1). Lineage (GTDB taxonomy): Bacteria > Pseudomonadota > Alphaproteobacteria > Sphingomonadales > Sphingomonadaceae > Sphingomonas. Next base: position 94,285 of record NZ_JANINP010000003.1, on the reverse strand, counting down.
CCTCGGCCTTCAGCGGAGTCTCGTCGATATCGGGCGCCGCGAGGCGCGCGGGCACGATCCCGATCCGCGCTAGCAATTCCTGCCGGCGGGGAGACGTGGAGGCGAGGACGAGTTTCATTGTTGGGGCGTCATGCCAGCGAAAGCTGGCATCTCAAGCCGCATAGAACCCCAGCTTTCGCTGGGGCGGCGGGGCATTATTGCGGCCCCGGTCCGCCGCGGCCCGGCATGAAGCGATAGGTGATGCGACCCTTGGTCAGGTCGTACGGAGTCAGCTCGACAAGCACTTCGTCGCCGACCAGCACGCGGATGCGGTTCTTGCGCATCTTGCCGGCGGTGTGACCCAGGATCTCATGGTCGTTTTCCAGCCGGACGCGGAACATGGCGTTGGGCAGCAGTTCGACTACCTGGCCACGCATTTCGAGAAGTTCTTCTTTAGCCAAACAATGCCTCATGAGTATGCGGGCAGCGCCGCGTGACGCGCGCCCTTAGCGGATGGGGGACGAAAAGGGAAGCTGCCCTGCCGGGGCGGGCGGGGAACGCTCGAGGATATGGCGATGAGCGCCCCGACCGGCAAGGGCAAGCTGTCCGCGCGAAATCGCCGGCGATGACGCAATCTTCCTAGGCAAGATGTTGGCGGCATGGCATTTTTAATCTTCGTCGTTCACCGGGGGTCTTTGCCATGCGCCGTCTCTGCGTTTCGCTTGCCGCTGCCGCTGCCTGCTTCGCCATCCCGCTTCCCGCCGATGCCAGCGGCGATTTCGGCTGTTCGCCGTCCTGGCGGCTGAACCACGCCAACCTCACCGGCTGCGACGACATGGCGATGCTCGGGCCGGGCAACGATACGCGGACCAACCTCACGATGCTGCTGTTCGATCGGCGCGGGTCGCTGCCCAGGCCGGGCGAGGGGGCGCCGCCGCAGCCGCTCGGCGCCTTGTTCGACTGGCGCACCTTGTCGGGCTGGCTGGCGGTGCGGCCGGACAATAGCGACAGCGACTATTCCTCGGGCGAAGGGTCGCGTTGCCGGTCCAACGGTAGCGGCGCGGAGGCGTTCGAGGCGGCGGTCAACGCCGCCAGATTGCCGGGGGGCGAGGGCGCGGCGCTGATCGCCGCACGCAAGTCGCTCAATCCCGATTGCGCCAAGCCCGGCGCGAGCGTCAGCGCGGCGCTCGACGGGCAAGTGAAGTCGCCCGCGGGCAAGGCGTTCGCCACCTATCTGGCCGGCGCGCAGGCCTTTTACGACGGCGATTTCGATGCGGCGGGGACACGCTTCGCCAGCCTGGGCGGCGCGCGTGACGGCTGGCTGCGCGAGACCGCCCGCTACATGGCGGCGCGGGTCGAGGTGAACCGCATCCAGGTCGGCCTGTTCGACGAATATGGCATCCCGAAGGATTTCAAGACGGTCGACCAGAAAGTCGTCGCCGCCGCGGACGCCGGCCTGCGCGCCTATCTCAAGGACTATCCCAACGGGCTCTATGCGGGGTCGGCGCGCGGCCTGTTGCGGCGCGTCTATTGGTTCGGCAGCAAACGCGACCTGCTCGCCCAGCAATATGTCGCCTTGTTCGCGCAGCCGGCGGCGGTGCGCGGATTCAACGACGTCGATCTCGCCGAGGAAATGGACACCAAGCTGCTGCCCGATCTGACGATCGGCGACACGCGCGATCCGACCCTGCTCGCCGTGCTCGACCTCAAGCGGATGCGGATGGCGGACGACGAGGTCAGCGCCGGCTGCTGCACCGATCCGATCACGCTGGCCGAGATCAACGGCCAGCGCGCGGCGTTCGCCGGCAATCAGGCGCTGTTCGACTATCTGGTCGCCGCGCATCAATATTATATCGGCAAGAAACCGGCCGAGGTGCTCAAGCTGATCCCCGACGCCGCGCGCCAATCGAGCTTCAACGAGGTGCAGTTCAGCCGCCAGATGTTACGCGGCATGGCGCTGGAGGCCGTCGGCGATCGCAATGCGCGCGGCTTCTGGCTGGAGATGCTGCCCGGCGCGAAGCTCGACGCGCAGCATTCCGCGCTCGAACTCGCGCTCGCCTGGCATGACGAGCGGACCGGCGGGCTGGCGCGGGTATTCGCGCCCGACTCGCCCGTCGACGACGCGATGCTGCGTGGGATCCTGTTGACCAACGTCGCCGATGCCGGGCTGCTGCGCAAACAGGCGACCGGAGCGAAGGCGGCGCACGAACGCCAACTGGCGCTGTTCACCCTGCTCTACAAGGAATTGAGCCGAGGCGCGTATCGCGATTTCGGCACCGACCTCGCGCTGGTGCCGGCGGGTGCTGCCAGCGACACCAATTTCTACGATCTGCTGGGATCGGAAGCCTTGCCGCTCGGGCTGTTCCTAAGGCCGACCCAGCCGACCGATATCGACTGCCCGACGCTCAGGCGCACCGCCGCCGATCTCGCGGCAGCGCCCGGCAGCCCGCATGCGCGGCTCTGCCTGGCCGACTTCTTCCGCGCCAATGGGTTCGACCAGTTCGTGCTCGACAGCCAGCCGCCCAAGCAGGATCTCGGCGGGACGAAGACGCTGTTCGCCGGACCGGTCTATTCCCGGCTGGAGGTCTACAAATCGATCGCCGCCGACGCCAAGGCACCGGCAGACGACAAGGCCTATGCCTTGTTCCGGGCGGTCAATTGCTACGCGCCGTCTGGTAACAATTCGTGCGGCGGAACCGACGTCGACAAGGCGGTGCGCAAGGCGTGGTTCGCCCGGCTGAAGAGCGATTACCCCAAGTCGCGTTGGGCGCGCGAGCTGCGTTATTATTGGTAGGCGGTGATCCGCGCCGTCCTCGCCGTCGCGGCATTGGGGATCGCCCTGCTGCCGGTACCGATCGCGCGCGATCGGGCGGTGGCGCCAGCTTACGATGCCGTGTGGCTATGGGCGGGGGTGCGGGCGCAGCCGGCGCTGGCGAGGGCTAAACGGCTGTATCTGTTGCAGGGCCAGATCGAGGCGACCGACCCGGTCCGCTACGCGGTGCAGCGCGCGGCGGTTCCGCACCTTGGCAATCGCGACGTCTGGATGGTGGTGCGGGTCGAGACGCTCGCCTGGTCGCCCGCCATTTACGACCAATTGCTCGCGGCGCTGGCGCGGTGGCGAGCGGGCGGCAACCGGGTTGTCGGCGTGCAGATCGATTTCGACGCGCGGACGCGGCATTTGCAGGATTACGCCGCGTTTCTGCGCGGGCTTCGGACACGGCTCCCCAAGGATTGCCGGCTGGGGATCACCGGACTGCTCGACTGGAGCGCGAACGGCGATCCCAAGGGCCTCGATGCGCTCGCGGGCGTCGTCGATGAGGCGGTACTGCAAATCTATCAGGGGCGGCATGTCATTCCGGGGTATCAGGCGTATCTGGCCAAGCTGGATCGGCTGAAGCTGCCGTTCCGCATCGGCCTGCTGCAGGGGGGCGAATGGCAGCCTACCCCAGGGCTGGAGGCCAACCCGTGGTTTCGGGGGTATGTCACGTTTTTGGTCAATCCGATCGAGGCCGAAGGTAAAGAGTAGACCGCCTCTCGGACGTTCGTCCCGTCATCCCAGCGAAAGCTGGGATCTCAGGCGATTGATATACTGCACGAGACCTCAGCTTTCGCTGGGGTGACGGCTGTTATTGAATCGCGTCGGTTATTCGCCGGGGATGCGTAGGAAGTCGGCGGCTCGTTAAGATGCCCGACACACTCGCCCGGCCGCCGCTCGTTGCAGCAGGCTTGCCCGATTGGCCCGCAAATCCGTACCACTGCGCGCCAGCGGCTCCGGCCCATCCGCCAGCCCCTTCCACAACGCCGCGTTGAACCGCGACGTGTCGAGCCGGTCCTCGCTGGTGAAATCCTGCCCCTGCATCGCCGCCGCCCACCAGCCGGCATCGCGCGGGGGGCAGGCATTCGCGGCTGTCTTCGCGGCGACGAAGCGGTCGGCCGGGATCGGCAGCTTGGTCCCGCGCAGCACGTCGGCGGCCTTCGCACGGAAGCTCCAGTCCTTCTGATTGAGGTCGAACACATCCGCCATCGGTGCCGCCAGCGCATCGTTGAGCCCGAGCGGCGGCAGCCCGAGCACCGCCTCGATCGTGCGCAACATGCTGACCGTGGTGTAGCGCGTCGAGACCAGGGCGCGTTGCTTCACATACGGCCCGACGACGAAGGCAATGCTGCGTCGCGCGTCGACATGGTCGCCGCCATTCTGCGCATCGTCCTCGATCACGAACACCAGGGTCGAATCCTTGAACGAGCTATTGGCGATGCGTTCCAACACCATACCGACCGAATAATCGTTATCGGCCATCTCGGTCTCGACCGTATTCACGCCGTCGACCGCTTCCTTGAAGTCGCCGAAATGATCGTGGCTAAGGCGCAGCAGGGTGAGCGCGGGCATCGTCCCCGCCTTGTCCTGCTGGTCGAATTCGCGCCGCCATTCGAGCATGCGCCAATAATCGGGCAGTTTCTGGTCGAAGCCGCGGAAATACGGGTCGCTGCGGCTGGCGAGATCACGGTCGGCGGGCGTCCAGATCGTGTGCTTGTCCTTGAACGGCTCGCGCAACAAGGGGACGAAACCGGGGGATTCGCTGTCATAGACCGACGCGTCGGAGAACCCGTAATTGCGCACGGTCAGCCCGGCGCGGATCGCGGCGTTCCATAAATAGCCCTGGCCGGGCAGCTTGTCGTCATCGGCATCGGGCGCGTTGAGCAGGGCCGGGCCGGGCATCAAATCGGGATCGTTTGGATGGCGTGGATCGGCCTTGCGGCGCTCGGCGAGGCTCAGGCTGGTCGCGACGTTGCGGTCCGCTTCCTCCGATTCATAGGCCAGGCCGCGTGCCGCGTAATTCACCGGCGCGGTCTTTTCGAGCAAATCGGGCACGCGCGCCGCGGTGGTCCAGGTCCAGCCGGTGCTCGATTGCTCGCCCGAATCGTAGAAATTGTCGAGCGTCACGAAATTGCGGGCCATGGCGTGGTGATTGGGGCTCAGCGCCTCGCCCAGGATCGCCAGGCTCGGGTCGCCATTGCCGATCTCCAGGTCACCGAGCACCTGATCATAGGTGCGGTTTTCCTTCACGATGAAGACAACATGCTTGATGCGCTTGGCGACCTCGGCCATCCGCGCCTCCGCCGCGCGGCGCGCCGTGGCGTTGGACAGGCCGATATTTTCGGCGACCTGCAGCGTGGTCTTCGCCAATGCCCGGCCGTCGGGCATCGGGAACTGCAGCAGTCCTGCCTTTTCCAACTGGAAGATATATTGGTTGGCCGCGCCGCAGGCACTCGGCTGCGCCTTCTCGACCGCGAGTTTGGGCGCGCAGCCGCGCGGGTTGGGGCCGGGCGGGCTCTTGCGGTTGACGACGAAGACGCGCGCGCCGTCGGCGCTGGTCGCGACCGCGCTGGGATACCAGCCCGTCGGCACGACGCCGACCACCTCGGCCGCCGTCGCGCCCGGCGTGACCATCGCCACCGCATTGATCCCGCCATAAGTCACCAGCAAGGTGCCGGCTGGCGTGAGCGCCAGGCCGTTGGGATTGATCCCCTTGCCGAGCGGCCCCGCCGACAGGCTGTCCGGCAAGCCGAGCCGCGGCTCGCCGGTCAAGGTGTCGGTGGTCATATCCACCATTGCCAGACGATCGGCATTGTCCTCGGTCGCGTAGAGGCGGTGCGTGCGCGGGGCGATCAGCATCGCGGTCGGCTCGCCGATCGTGGCGATACGCTTGGCGACGCGGATCGCGCGACCGGCGATATCGAGCGCGACGATCTGGCGGTCGCGCGGCGCCGAGACATAGGCGCGTCCATTGTCGCGCCAAATGATCGCGAAGGGGAATTCGCCGCCGGGCTGGCCGGACGCGGCGGGATCGATCTTGCCCGGCCGCAAATCCTGTTCGGTGATTATCGCGCGGCTGGCGAGGTCGATCAACGTGACCGAATCGTTATAGTAATTGGCGACCAGCAGGCGCTTGCCGTCGGGGCTGATCGCGACACCCGCCGCTTGCGGCTTGACGTCGACGCCATTGCCCGTCGCGTGACCGAGCTTGATCGGAGTGCCGGCTGGCGCGAACCCCGTCTTGCCGCGGCGGAACAGGTGGACGACGTCGTCCACGCCGCCACCAACCGCGAAGCCGCGTCCGTCGGGCGTCCAGGCGATGCCCGAATAGGCATTGGGTACGACCAGCGTCTGCTCGAGCCGCGCGCCGGCGCGGTCGATGCGATAGGCGAAGACATATTGGCCCGATTGCGCGGCGACGACCTGCCCGTCAGGGCCGTTGAAGCGGTTGAACCCGCTGGTCAGCACCAGCATCTCGCGGCGATCGGGACTGACCGCGATCGCGGCGGCGCCATCGGCGATATAATCGGGGTGCGGGCCGACCCGCGAGACCAGCGGACGGAACACCGCCCCGGGCGCGGCGAGCGGGGAGAGCGACTGGCCGGTCGGCAGTTGCTGCGCCGATGCCGCGGCGCCGAGCCCGGCGACCAGTCCGATTAACGCGCGCATCCTCATCATCGTCTCCCCTTCATCCGGGGCGGATAGGACGCGGTTGCTACGCTTCGATGACGGGTCTTATTCGGCCCCGTCGGCGCCCTCGTCCGATTCCGCCGCGGTGTGGAAATAGGCCTCTACCGGACCCGTCAGCTTGATGGTCAGCGGATTGCCGTGGCGATCGACCTTCTTGCCGAGCGCGACGCGGACCCAGCCTTCCGAGATCGAATATTCCTCGACATCGGTGCGCTCGGAACCCTTGAAACGGATGCCGACGCCGCGCTGCAATGCCTCCTGGTCGAAGAAGGGGCTGCGCGGATTGCTCGACAAGTGATCGGGGGGCGTATCGGTCATGGCGCGGGCTATTGCCGTGACCTGCTGCAAAAAGCAAACGGCGCGGGAAAGCCGTGGCTTCCCGCGCCGTTCCGCTCAGTTCAGCGGCTGCTTAGTTGCAGACGCGGACCCGGACGCTGCGATCCCAATACGGGTCGTAGCGACGTTCGACCCAGCAGTGGCGATAGTCGCGATAGCGATAGGCATAATAGCCGTCGGTCGGATAATAGCCGCGCTGGCGATAATAATAGTCATCGTAATCAGGGCGATAGCCGCGGCTGCGATAATAATAATCGCGGTCGTAACGGTCATTCGCCGACGACGCGATCGCCGCACCCAGCGCCAGACCGACAACGCCGCCCGCGATCGCTGCGCCGGTGCTGTCGCCGCCACGGTGCCAGCGATGATAATAACGCTGCGCATCTGCAGGGGCTGCCGCGGTCAGCGCGGTGGCTGCGAGCGTTGCGCCCAGGACGGCCTTGGTCAGAAGCTTGTTCATTTCGAACCTCCAATCATCACTCGGTTCCGACAGACTAAACGCAGACTGTCCGAGCCTGTTGCATCCTTCTATGCGAGTCGGTCTGAATGGCCGCTGAGACGGGCATTCACTTGGGATTTAGGTAGGGAGATAGCGGATGGCGTACTGGTTCCTGCGGTCGGAGCCCGAAGTCTATGGCTGGGATCAGCTGGTCCGCGACGGCGGCACCGAATGGGACGGCATCCGCAATTACACCGCGCGCAATTTCCTCAAGGACATGCAGGTAGGCGACCAGGCGATCCTCTATCATTCGAACACCGAAAAGGCCTGTGCCGGGATCATGGAGATCACGCGCACCTGGAAACCCGATGGCGAGAAAGGCGACTGGGCATCGGTCGCGGTCAAGCCGGTCAGGCCGTTGAAGCATCACGTCACGCTCGCCGAGATGAAGGCGGAACCGCGCCTCGCGAAAATCGAGGTGCTGCGGCAGTCGCGGCTGTCGGTGACGCCGGTCCGCGACGATGAATGGGCGGTGCTGATGGAAATGGCGCAGGGATGAGCGCGGGTGCCCTCCAACTGATCACGGGCAAGATCGCCGCTGGAAAGTCGACGCTTTCCGCGAAGCTGGCGGTCGAGACGGGCGGGCTCGTCTTGGCCGAGGATCAGTGGCTGGCGACGCTCTATCCGGCGCAGATCACCTCGCTCGACGACTATCGGCGCGAAAGCGATCGGCTGCGGACAGCGATCGCGCCGTTGATCGTCGACCTGTTGAAGCGCGGCCTGACGATCATTCTCGATTTTCCGGCCAACACAATTGCCAGTCGGACGTGGATGCGCGGACTGGCTGATGCGGCGGGAATCACCGCGACGCTGCATTTCCTCGATCTGCCCGATGAGCTGTGCCGGCAACGCCTTCATGCGCGCAACGCGGCGGGCACGCATGCTTATCAGGCAAGCGATGCCGAGTTCGACCAGTTCACCGCGCACTTCGTGCCGCCGCAGGCCGATGAAGGCTTTGCGATCATCCGGCATGAGGCTTCGTAGGTAACCCTTTCGTCACCCCGGACTTGTTCCGGGGTCCAACCCTCCACAATGGACTCCGTCCGTTGTGGCGCGTTGGATGCCGGACGAGCCCGGCATGACGATTCTGATCTTGCCGAATTTGTCGAAGGGTTCGGCGCCATCGCGCGTTAAGCTGGCAGGAGCCAGACTGGATACGTGTTGATGCGGTTCACCAGCGCCGTGCGGGACGCCGCGCCGGCCGATAACGACGATGCGTTGATGACGCGTATCGCCGGGCGCGATGCCGTGGCGTTCGGCCGCGTGGTGGACGCCCATGCCGCGATGCTCCATCGCATCGCCTATCGCATGATCGGCGACGCGGCGGAGGCCGAGGATATCGCGCAGGAGGCTCTGCTGCGGTTGTGGGCGTCGGCCGAACGCTGGCGGCCGGGGCAGGCGGGGATTGCGGCGTGGTTGACGCGGGTTGCGGTCAATCAATGCCTCGACCGGCTCAGGCGGCGGCGCTTCGCCAGCGACGAAGAGCAGCCGGAACGCGCCGACGAAGCGCCGGGGGCGGACGCCCAGGTCGAGGAAGAACACTTGCGCCGCGCGGCGCGTGCCGCGCTCGGCGACCTCAGCGAGCGGCATCGCGCTGCGATCGTGCTGACTTATTATGAGGAGTTACCCAATTCGATGGCGGCCGAGGCGCTGGAGCTCAACCTGAAGGCGTTCGAGTCGCTGTTGTTGCGCGCGCGCGGCGCGATGCGCGCTTCATTGGCGGCACGAGGGCTGACCTCGCTGACCGGGGAGATCGCGTCATGAGCGCGAACGAGATGGATTTCACCGCCGCCGAACGCGCCGCGCTCGATCGCTTCACGGTACCGGCGATGCGATCCGGTCTTGCCGCCGATATCGTCTCGGCGGCGACTGTCGGCGCTCGCGTGCCGCCGCGGCGAACCTCGCGCGTGGGCTGGCGGGCGCATGGCCGCGTCTTGTTCGGCGCCGGTGCGCTGGTCCTGGCCAGCGCGACGGCAGCGGCGACCGGCTGGTTCGGCAAGCTGCCGATCGCGATCCCCGGCATTACCCGCACCGTCGCCGAGCCGGAGGTGACAAAGCCGAAGCATGTGGTGCGTGCGGAAAGGCCGAAGCCGAAGGTCGGGCAAGCACAGGCGCTGGCGACGGTTCCCGAGCCTCAACCGACGGTGTCGCCGGATCCGGCACCGCTCGACCGATGGCGCGCGCAGCGCCAGGCACGGATCGCGGCGGGGCTGCCGGTAAATCGGCCGTTGGTGCGCCGTGCGCTGATGGCCCGGTTCCGCGCCATGCCCGCGGCGCAGCGTCAGGCAGCAGTGGCCGAATGGCGCCGGATCAGGGCGCTGCCGCCGTCCGAGCGCAGGGCGGAGATCGCCAAGCTCAAAGCCGATTATCTCGCTACCCATCCGCGCGTCGCCGCTCAGGTGGAAAAGCGGCTTGAGGCGAGATCCGCATTGGCTGCGTCTGCGGGCGATCCGGTCAAGCCGGGCGCCGCGCGTCCCGGCGGCACTGTGCCTGACGCTGCGATGGGCAACGCGCTCACGCCGCAGGAGCGATTCGAGCGGCGTCAGGCGCGCCGTCAGTTGTGGATGCAGCGCCGCGCCGAGCGATTACAGCGGTGGCGGTTGCAGTCGGGCCAGCCATTGCCATCGAACGCGCACGACGAAGGGCAGAGCGCGCCCGATCGTTGAGGGCCTAGACGGGGCTGTCTTCCTCCAATTTCGGCAGTTCCGTCGCCCGCCTGAATAAGGCGTCTTCAGGCGGCGCCCGGCTGGCGCAGCGACACTGCGATCTCGGACAGAGGTATGCCGGTCTCGGCATCGACCACCAGTGGGGTGATCGTCCGCCCGCTGCTCGCCTCGACCAACTCGCTGATCGCGCCTTCGCCGAAATGCTTGCGCGCCCAGCCGGCCAGAACTTGCAGCACCGGCATATAATCGCGGCCTGCCTCGGTCAGCACATATTCGTCCCGTGGCGGGCGTTCGCTGTAGCGCCGGCGCTCGAGCATTCCCGCGTCGACCAGGGCGGCCAGCCGCCGCGTCAGGATGTTGGGCGCGATCCCCAGGCTCTTCTGAAAATCGTCGAACCGGGTTTTGCCAAGCCCCGCGTCGCGCAGGATCAGCATGCTCCAGGCATCACCCGCTCGCGCCAGTCCACGACCGACCGGGCAGATGCCAAAGGATAATTTCTCGATGTCCATTGCAAAATGATAGTCACGGAACTATCAAAATGCAAGTCGCTCGACTCAGTGCCGGGCAAAAAGGAGAAATTCGATGACTCAAGCTCTCAACCAGACTGCGCTGATCACCGGCGGGTCGACCGGCATCGGCGCGGTTTATGCCGATCGCCTCGCCCATCGCGGCTATGACCTGATCCTGGTGGCCCGCGATCAGGCACGGATGGAGGCGCTGGCCGAACGGCTGCGCGGCGAAACCGGCCGCACGATCGAGGTGGTTCGCGCCGACCTCACCGATCGCGCCGATCTGGCGCGCGTGGCGGAACGGTTTGCCAGCGATCCGGCAATCACCTTGCTGGTCAACAATGCCGGCCTGTCGATGACCGGGGACGCGATCTCGGTCGATCCGATCGAGATTGAGCGGCTCGTCGCGCTGAATATTACCGCACCCACCGTATTGGCGGGCGCCGCCGGCAAGGCGTTCGTCGCGCGCGGAGAGGGAGCGATCATCAATCTCGCCTCGGTCCTCGCCTTGATCCCGGAGATGTTCGACGGCGTTTATTCCGGGTCCAAGGCTTTTCTGCTCAATTTGAGCCAGAGCCTCGCGGCCCAATATGGCGCCAAGGGCCTCTATGTGCAGGCGGTCCTGCCCGGCGCGACGCGGACCGAGATCTGGGAACGGTCGGGTAAGGACGTCAACGCGATTCCGCCCGAATGGGTGATGGAGGTCGATGATCTCGTCGATGCGGCGCTGACCGGGTTCGACCGCCGCGAGACCGTGACGATCCCGCCGCTTCCGGACGCCGATCTGCCGCAATGGGAAGCGATGCAGGCATCGCGCGCCGCATTGGGCGGCAAGCTCAGCAACCGCGCGGTTGCCGACCGTTATCGCGAGACCGCGTTGGCCTGAACCGCCTGGGCGCCCGCTCGCCGGGCGCCCCGCCGGCACTGGCATTTGCTGCCGGCCGTGATTAGGCTGCGCGCCATTCCAAGAACAGGAGAGGCGCATGGCAGAATTTTCCCGGCGTGAGGTCGGCGCGATATTGGGAACGTTCTCAACGATGGCGGCGGCAAGCCCCGCACTGGCCGCCGGATCGCTCGCCGAGCGCCGCTTTCCCAAGGGCTTCAAATGGGGCTGCGCGACCGCAGCCTATCAGGTCGAGGGCGCCGTCAAGGAAGACGGCCGCGGCGAAACCAATTGGGACATCTTCTCGCATACGCCGGGCAAGGTCGCGAATGGCGATACCGGCGACATCGCCTGCGACAGCTATCATCGCTATCGCGAGGATCATCAATTGCTCAAGGCGCTCGGCGTCTCGACCTACCGCATGTCGCTGGCCTGGTCGCGCATCTTCCCGGAAGGACGTGGCCAGCCCAACCAGGCGGGGGTCGACCATTATAACCGCGTGATCGACGACCTGTTGGCCAACGACATCACGCCCTACGTCACCTTGTTCCACTGGGATCTGCCCGCGGCATTGCCCGGCGGGTGGCAGTCGCGCGACACCGCCAAGGCCTTTGCCGATTATGCCGGCTTCATGGCGGGCAAGCTCAGCGACCGCGTCAAGCATTTCATGACGACCAACGAATTCGCCTGCTTCACCGATCTCGGCCACAAGGAAGGTATCCACGCGCCCGGACTCAAGCTCGACCCCGCCGGCGTCAACCAGGTGCGTCATCACGGCGTGCTGGCGCATGGGCTCGGCGTCCAGGCAATCCGCGCGAGCGCGAAGGCGGGGACCAAGGTCGGGCTCGCCGACAACCCCTCAATCACCGTGCCGGTCATCGAGACCCCCGAGCATATCGACGCGGCGCGCAAGGCGATGCGCGAGGTCAATGCCGCCGCGCTGACCGCGGTGATGGAGGGACGCTATCTCGACAGTTATTTGACGGCGCAGGGCGCGGCGGCGCCCAAGGTCGAGGACGGCGACATGAAGGCGATCGGCAGCCGCCTCGATTTCGTTGGGATCAACGTCTACGCGCCGCAATTCGTTCGGGCAGACGCCAATGCGCAGGGCTATACCGTCCTGCCGATGCTGGCGTCTTCGCCACATATGGCCTCGCCCTGGCTCCGCGTCGGGCCCGAATCCGCTTATTGGGCGGTGCGTAATGCGACCGAACTGTGGAAGCCGAAAGCGATCTACATCACCGAAAACGGCTGTTCGGCGGACGACCCGGTGACGGATGGACGGATCGACGATGCCGACCGCGTGATGTACCTGCGCAACTATATCGGACAGGCGCAGCGTGCCACGGCGGAGGGACTACCGCTGGCCGGCTATTTCCTGTGGAGCCTGATGGACAATTTCGAATGGGCCGACGGCTACGGCAAGAGGTTCGGGCTGCACTATGTCGACTTCAAGACGCAGCAGCGTATCCCCAAGCTGAGTGCTGCCTGGTATCGCGAATTGATCAGGCGCAACGCGCTGGTTTAGCGACCGATTGGGGGTTTCCGGCGGCGCGAGATCGGGTATCGGGCGGCTCCTGCGTATTTGGGAGACGTGATGTGCGCTTCGCGAAGCTGACGGTCCTGGCTCTGGCGCTGGGCGCGAGCGTGTCCGCGGCCGCGCCGCAAAAGGCCGCCGCGCCGAAGGAGCCGCCGATCGTCCGGGTCCGGATGATCACCTCGGCCGGCGTGATCACGCTCGCCATCGATGTCCGGCACGCGCCGAAGACCGGCGCCAATTTCCTGATGTATGTCGATGACGGCCGGCTCGACGGCACGCGCTTCTACCGCGCGGCGCGGCGCAAGGGCGCGCCCAATCTCGGCTTCGTCCAGGGTGGGATCGACACGGACGCTCGCCGCCGGCTCGAGCCGGTGCCGCTCGAGCCGACCAGCAAGACCGGACTGCATCATGTCGACGGCGCGGTCTCGATGGCCCGCTACGACAATCCCAATTCCGGAACCGCGAATTTCTCGCTGATGGTCGGTGCGAGCCCCAACATGGACGCCCGGCCCGGTTCGCCCGGCTACGCCGTATTCGGCCGCATCGTCGGCGGCATGGACGTGGTCAAGAAAATCCTGGCGATGCCGACCAGCCCCGGCGGCGAAGGCGCGATGAAGGGCCAGATGCTGGTGAAGCCGGTGACGATCATCCGTGCGCAACGGCTCGACGGCACGCCCAAGCCGACCGGGCGCGCGAAAGTGTGGGAATTGTTCGCCGGGATGAAGTGACAGCAAAAGCCCCGCGCGATGCTTAACCGCGCGGGGCCTTGCTGACCGACTGGTCGGATCGAAGGGTCAGCCTTACGCTGCCTGCTTTGCCCGGCTTGCCCGCTTGCGCTCGTGCGGATCGAGATAGCGCTTGCGCAACCGGATCGACTTTGGCGTGACTTCGACCATCTCGTCGTCGTCGATATAGGCGATCGCCTGTTCCAGCGTCATCTTCTTCGGCGGGGTCAGGCGGATGGCGTCGTCCTTGCCGCCCGAGGCGCGGAAGTTGGTCAGCTGCTTCGCCTTCATCGGATTGACCTCGAGGTCATCCGTCTTGGCGTTCTCGCCAACGATCATGCCTTCGTACAGCGTCTCGCCATGGCCCACGAACAGAATACCGCGTTCCTCGAGCGGGCCGAGCGCATAGCTGTTCGCTTCGCCGGCGCCATTGGAGATCAGCACGCCATTCTTGCGGCCCTCGATATTGCCTTTGTGCGGGCCGTATTTCTCGAACAGCCGGTTCATGATGCCGGTGCCCCGCGTGTCCGACAGGAACTCGCCATGATAGCCGATCAGGCCGCGCGACGGCGCCGAGAAGGTGATGCGGGTCTTGCCGCCGCCCGACGGACGCATGTCGACCAGCTCGCCCTTGCGCTGGTTCATCTTGTCGACGACCGTGCCCGAATATTCGTCATCGACGTCGATCACGACCGTTTCGTACGGCTCGGTGCGCTTGCCGTTCTCGTCCTCGCGGAACAGCACGCGGGGACGGCTGATGCCGAGTTCGAAGCCCTCGCGGCGCATCGTCTCGATCAGCACGCCGAGCTGAAGTTCGCCGCGGCCGGCGACCTCGAAACTGTCGCGGTCCTCGCTCTCGGTGATCTTGATCGCGACGTTGGACTCGGCCTCGCGCTCCAGGCGGTCGCGGATCATGCGGCTGGTGACCTTGCTGCCCTCGCGGCCGGCCATCGGGCTGTCGTTGACGGCGAAGCGCATCGACAAAGTCGGCGGATCGATCGGCTGCGCATGCAGCGCCTCCGTCACGCTGGTATCGGCGATCGTGTTGGCGACGGTCGCGACCGCCAGGCCGGCGAGGCTGATGATGTCGCCCGCGCGCGCTTCCTCGACGGGAACGCGCTCGAGCCCGTGGAACGACATCAGCTTCGACGCACGGCCGGTCTCGATGATGTTGCCGGCATCGTCCAGCGCATGGATCGGCTGGTTGAGCTTGACCACGCCCGAATTCACCCGGCCGGTCAGGATGCGGCCGAGGAAATTGTCGCGATCGAGCAGGGTGACCAGGAAGGTGAACGGCGCGTCGACATCGACGCTTGGCGGCGGGACGTGCTCGACGATCTTCTCGAACAGCGGGGTCAGCGTGCCCGAGCGCGCCAGCGGATCCTCGCTGGCATAGCCGTTACGGCCCGAAGCGAACAGGACCGGGAAGTCGAGCTGCTCGTCGGTCGCGTCGAGGCTGACGAACAGGTCGAACACCTCGTCGAGCACTTCCTGGGTGCGCTCGTCGGCGCGGTCGATCTTGTTGACGACGACGATCGGGCGGAGGCCCAGCGCCAGCGCCTTGCCGGTCACGAACTTGGTCTGCGGCATCGCGCCCTCGGACGAATCGACCAGCAGGATGACGCCGTCGACCATCGACAGGATGCGCTCGACCTCGCCGCCGAAATCGGCGTGGCCGGGGGTGTCGACGATATTGATCCGCGTATCGACGCCGCTCTTCGGGTCCTTCCACACGATCGAAGTCGGCTTCGCCAGGATGGTGATCCCGCGCTCTTTCTCGAGGTCGTTCGAATCCATCGCGCGTTCCTCGACGCGCTGGTTGTCGCGGAACGTGCCGGACTGACGGAACAACTGGTCGACAAGCGTGGTCTTACCGTGGTCGACGTGGGCGATGATCGCCACGTTGCGGAGGCTCATGAGATATCCTGATTGGGGCGCCCGAAGGCGGGTTCGGGGGCGCGCATAGCGTAATTTGTGCGGTGCGGGAAGGGGCGTGGGTACACATGCCGTCATTCGAGACGGCGCAATGACCAAAGCCATACTGAGCCTAGCGCTTGATCCATGCGCGGCGCCCGGCAATGACGGGCCGGTGATTTGGGAAAGGCAGTTATGGCGCAGCTCAGCATTTCGGTCATCGTAGGCAGCGTGCGCGAAGGACGCATCTCGCTGCCGATCGCCAAGTGGGTGATGGAGCGGATCGCCTCACGCGTCGAGTTCGATGCCGAGTTGCTCGACCTGGCCGAATGGAACCTGCCGATGTTCGCCGC
This sequence comes from Sphingomonas sp., assembly GCF_024508665.1. GTDB lineage: Bacteria > Pseudomonadota > Alphaproteobacteria > Sphingomonadales > Sphingomonadaceae > Sphingomonas. The sequence goes on along the minus strand of NZ_JANINP010000003.1, from coordinate 78,376 downwards.
GCCCAATCCGCCCGCGACCGGGCGCTATACCGGCGAGAAACAGCGGGCCTGGGCGGAAAGGATCGGTGCCACCGACGGCTATATCCTGGTCGCGCCCGAATATAATCACGGCATAAGCGCGGTGCTCAAGAACGCGCTTGACACCGTCTATGCCGAATGGGGCCGCAAGCCCGTCGCGTTTGTCGCCCATGGCGGTATGGGCGGCGCGCGATCGGTCGAACAGCTGCGGCAAGTAACCGCGGCGATGGAGATGGCACCGCTGAGCGCCGCGGTCCATCTGCAGGGCGCGGCAAAGTTGCGCGAGGGCGATCGGTTCAATGCGGGTGAAATAGAAGACAGACGCCTGTCGGCATTGTTCGACGAGCTGTTATGGTGGGGCCGGGCGCTAAAGGCCGCCCGTGGAGGGAATTGATGTCCAGGATCACGACCGCGGCGCTATTTCTGCTGTTCGCCGTCGCCGCGCCGGGGTTCGCTCAGCAGGTTGTCGACCCCGATGCCAATACCAATGTCAGCGATCCGGCATTCGCTGCCGGCAAGGGACCGGTCGTGCTGATCGATGCCGGCCACGCCGAGAATCAGACGCTTGCCGGAAACTATGCGCCGTTCGGGGCGCTGCTGGCACATGACGGTTACGTTGTGCGCGACTTCGCGAAGCCGATCTCGGCGGCCAATCTGGCCGGGGCCGGGGTGTTGGTGATCGCCGAGCCGCTCAACCCGAACGATCCCCCCAACCGCCCCAAATACCAGTCGACCTCCGCCTTCACGTCGCAGGAGATCGCGACGATCACCGATTGGGTAAAAGCCGGCGGTGCGCTGCTGATGGTTGCCGATCACCCGCCCTATGCCGGCAGCCTGCGTCCTTTGGCGGCGTCGTTCGGTTTCGATATTGAGATGTACGCTGCGCAACATGTTCCCAGGGAAGAATATTTCAGCTTGGCGAATGGCGGGCTGGTCGACGGCCCGCTGACGCACGGGCTGCCGCAAATTCAGACCTTTTACGGCGCGGCCTTCACTGCGCCCTCTGCCGCCACGCCGCTGCTGCGCTTCGACAAGAGCTGGACGATGCTGGTCACCGACAAGCCGCCACGGCCGATGACGGGGAGCGACCTGCGCGGGGCGACGCTGGCGGTAGGGAAGGGACGTGTCGTCCTGTTGGCCGAGGCCGGTGCGTGGTCGGCGCAACTGGCAGGGCCCAAGAAACACCCGATCGGCTTCAACGCGCCGGGCGCCGAGGGGAACAAGCGTTTCATCCGGAATGTGGTCTATTGGCTTGCAACCAGCGCCGTGCCGGCCGTCGAAGCCGTCAAATAGCGCCGGATCGCGGGCACCAAGCGACCCTTGTCTTTCGACGGATGCGTGTTACATAAGCAACACACTTGAACGCGCGACCATTCGTGGCCAGACTCCACGGACCATCGCGAAGAGGGATTGAGAATGGCGACGACTCCGACCGAAACCGTCACGGCCGAACCGGACCTGGTGCTGACGCCTCCCGAGCCGGTTGCCGCGGTATCCGCGACCAAGGCGGCGGGGCTGGTGCCGGTCGACGACGCCAAGCGGAGCGAACTCGAGCGCCGCGTCGACGCCTTCGTCGACGATCTCGTGGCGCAGGACGTCGACTCGCCCGAATTCGGCAAGCGCGTCGATGCGATTACCAGCATGGGGCAAAAGGAAATCCGCGAGGCGGCGTCGCAATCGAACCGCTTCCTCGATCGCCCGGTGCGCGCGATGGACAAGGACACCGGCGTCGGCGCCGACTTGATCCAGTTGCGCCAGACGATCGAAAAACTCGATCCGGGCAATAACGGCAAGCTGCTGACGGGTGGGCGCGGGCTGCTCGACAAGATTTTCGGCGGTGGCCTCAACACCTATTTCGACAAGTATAAATCGTCGCAGACGCACATTTCGGCGATCCTCAAGAGCCTTGCCTCGGGCAAGGACGAATTGCTGATGGACAATGCCGCGATCGAGACCGAACGCGCCAATCTGTGGGCGGCGATGGGCCGGCTCGAACAGATGATCCATCTCGCCAAGACGATGGATCAGAAGCTGGAGGACAAGGCCAACGATCTCGACGCGACCGATCCGGCCAAGGCCAAGGCGTTGCGCGAAAGCGCTCTCTTCTATGCGCGGCAGCGGACGCAGGATCTGCTCACCCAGATGGCGGTGACCGTACAGGGCTATCTGGCGCTCGATCTGGTCAAGAAGAACAATGTCGAGTTGATCAAGGGCGTCGACCGTGCGTCGACGACCACCGTCTCGGCGCTGCGCACCGCGGTCACCGTGGCGCAGGCGCTGACCAGCCAGAAACTGGTGCTTGAGCAGATCACGCAGCTCAACACGACGACGGCCAACATCATCGATTCGACCGGCCAGTTGCTCAAGTCGCAGACCGCGCAAATCCATGAGCAGGCGGCCGCGTCGACCATTCCGGTCGAGACGTTGCAGCGCGCGTTCCAGAATATCTACGACACGATGGACGCGATCGACGCCTTCAAGATGAAGGCGCTCGATTCGATGAAGACGACGGTCAACACGCTGTCCACCGAGGTCGAGAAGTCGAAGGGCTATATTGCCCGCGCCGAGGGCCAGTCGCAGGCGGCGCTGCAGGGTCCGCAGGCCGACAGCTTCAAGCTCGAGGCGGTGTAAATGTCCTCTACCGACGATGTGATCGCACGGGCGCGCGAGACGCTCGACCGGACCTCGGAACGCTATCGCGCCGGCCCCGGGCGGAGCGCGCGGGTCAATGACGTCGGCCAGCGGCTGACGCGGGCGGCGATCGCCGATGCGGCGATCGTCGGATTGGCCGTAGTGTTCGGCCTCGTGGTCGGGCCGATCGGCATGTTTGGCTTCCTGCTGATGATCGTGGCGATGGTCGTCGCGACGATGGTGCTGCTCGCAACCCCGGCGCGGCGCGCGCCCACCTTCGAGAAATTGCGCCAGGTCGATCTGAAGGCGCTGCCGGCGCAGACCGGGCGCTGGCTCGATGCACAGCGTCCGGCTCTACCGGCGCCGGCGATCAACCTGGTCGACCAGATCGGGATCAAGCTCGACGCGCTGACCCCGCAGCTGGCCGGGCTCGACGAGAATGAGCCCGCAGCGGCGGAAATCCGCAAGCTGGTCGGCGAGCAATTGCCCGAGTTCATCAAGGGCTATGAACGCGTCCCCTCGGCGCTGCGCGGCGTCGAGCGCAACGGCAAGAGTCCCGACCAGCAATTGGTCGAAGGCTTGAGCGTGATCGGCCGCGAGATCGACGAGATGGCGGCGCAGCTGGCGCAAGGCGATCTCGACGCGCTGTCGACGCGCGGGCGCTATCTCGAGATCAAGTATCAGGGCGACAAGAGCACGGTTTGATCAATTTCCCTCTCCCCTTGTGGGAGAGGGAAGGGGCCCGCGCCGAAGGCGTGGGAAGGGTGAGGGGGCGTCACAGGCGACATCGCTCGTCACTCCCCCTCACCCTTCCGCCGCTTCGCGGCTCCCTCCCGCATCAGGTAAACAGCGCCCCGCGCTGTTTAGGTCACGCCGGGGGCATGACCGACCTGATGCGCCCACAAGGGGAGAGGGAGAGTAGCAAGTTACAGCTGCAACCCCATCGCGTCCTGGGCTTCGCGCAGCACCGGCCCTGCGATCGCCCGCGCGCGCTCGGCGCCCCGCTCAAGGACCCGCACGACCTCGCCGCGATCGTCGAGCAGGCGGATCAGCCGATCGCGGATCGGCCCGAGCTTCGCCACCGCCAGATCGGCGAGCGCCGGCTTGAACTGGCCGAAGCCCTGGCCGCCATATTGGGCGAGCACCTCGGCCGGCGCGATGTCGGCCAGCGCGGCATAGATCGTCACCAGGTTGCGCGCCTCTGGCCGCTCTTCCAGCCCCTCGACCGCCTCGGGGAGCGGTTCCGCATCCGACTTCGCCTTGCGGAATTTCTGCGCGATCTCGTCGTCCGAATCGTTGAGATTGATGCGCGTCATGTCCGACGGATTCGACTTGGACATCTTGGCGGTCGCATCGCGCAGGCTCATGATGCGCGGCGCGGCGACACTGATCATCGGCTCGGGCAGCGGGAAAACTTCCACTCCGTAGTCGCTGTTGAACTTGGTCGCGATGTCGCGCGTGAGTTCCAGATGCTGCTTCTGGTCGTCGCCCACCGGCACGTGCGTCGCCTTGTAGAGCAGGATATCCGCCGCCATCAGCACGGGATAATCGTACAGCCCGACGCTGGCGCCTTCGCGGTCCTTGCCGGCCTTGTCCTTGAACTGGGTCATGCGATTGAGCCAGCCGACACGCGCGACGTTGTTGAGCAGCCACGTCAGCTCGCTATGCGCCGGCACGCGCGCCTGGTTCCAGATGATCGACCTGTCGGGATCGAGCCCGGCGGCGAGGACCGTCGCGGTCATCTCGATCGTGTTGTCGGCCAGTTCCCTGGGCGCGACGCGGTCGGTCAGCGCGTGCAGATCGGCCATGAAGTACATCGACTCGCCGCCGGCTTCGGCGACCTGGTCCTGCATCGCCACCCACTGCTTAATCGCCCCCAGGTAATTGCCGAGGTGAAGGCGACCGGTGGTCTGGATGCCGGAAACGACGCGCATGTGAATCCCTTAAAGTTGTTCCTGGCCCGTCGCCTTGGCCGGACGCCGGCGGCCGAGCAATGCCTTGAGGTCGCTGAGCCGATAGGCCCCGGTGACGAAGCAGGCGACCGCGTACACCGCGCCGCCTGCCGATACCAGCGCGGTGAGGCCAAGGGCACGACGGATCAGGCTTCCGGTCAGGTAGGGGTCGACGAAACGTTCGGCCGCCCAGAGCGCCAGGCCCATCAGGATCGCGGCGAGCAGCAGGCGCGGGACGCGGCGGCGCAGCCGGGCATCGGTGACGAAATGTCCGCGCTTCCTCAGCGTCCAATAGAGCATGCCGACATTGACCGTGGACGAGATCGCCGTCGCGAGCGGCGGCCCGACATGGTGGATCGTCGGGATCAGGATGAGATTGCCGACCAGATTCACCGCGACCGAGATCATCGCATAGCGGACCGGCGTCTTGGTATCCTCCCGGGCATAGAAGCCCGGAGTGAGTACCTTCACCAGGACGTAGGAGGGCAGGCCGACCGAGAAAGCGGCCAGTGCCCAGGCGCTGGCGCTGGTCGCCTGTGCGGTAAAGGCGCCGTGCTGGAACAGCCCGCGGATGATCGGTTGCGCGCTGACCATGAACGCGACCGTCGCCGGCAAGGTCAGGAACAGCGCGAGCTCGATGCCGCGATTCTGCGTCTCCATCGCCTCGTCATATTTGCCCGTCGAGAGCAGGCGCGAGACGGTGGGGAGTAGAATGGTGCCGAGGCCGATGCCGATCAGCCCCAGCGGCAGCTGGTTCAGTCGGTCGGCATAATAGATATATGAGATCGACCCCTGGTCGAGCAGACCGCCGGCCAGCGAGCTCGAAATCGCCAGATTGACCTGCACCGCGCCGGCGCCCATCGCGGCCGGCAGGATCAGTTTCAGCAATTGCCGCATGTCGTCGCTGATGACGGGCTTGCGGATTCGCAGGCTGACACCGGCTTGGCGGCAGGCGAACATCAGCCAGGCGAGCTGGAGCGCACCGCCGACGGTGACGGAGATCGCCTGCGCGCGGGCGGTCTCGAGCGTCGCTTCCGCCCCCTTGCCGTGGAAGAACCACAAGGCCGCGACCATCGAGATGTTGAGCAGGATCGGCGCCGCCGCATTGACCCAGAAGCGGTTGAGCGAATTGAGAATTCCCCCCAACAGCGAGACCAGCGAGATCAGCATCAGATACGGGATCGTCCAGCGCGACAATTCGACCGCAAAGGCCAATTGGTCGTGGGTCGGATGCTGATGGGTGAAGCCGCCCGACAGGCCCATGGTGATCGGCCATGCCGCGATCAGCATGACCACCGTCAGCACCGCCAATATCGGAAAAAGAACCGACAAAGCCGCTTCGGCAAAAGCGATTCCGGCGGCCAGTTCACCCTTTTCCGCCACCTTGCGGTTGAACATCGGGATGAACGCGGCCGAGAACGCGCCTTCCGCGAACAAGGCACGGAACATGTTGGGCAGGCGGAAAGCGACGAAGAAGGCGTCCGACGCGAAGGTCGCGCCGACATAGGTCGCCTGCAACGTATCGCGGACGAGTGCCAGGACGCGGCTGACGAGCGTCAGCCCGCCGACCGATCCCAGCGATTTCGCCAGATTCATCTTTTTGTCCCCGCCGGACCGGCGAGCGTCAGGCGTTGCCTACGACGCCTTCGGCCTGCTGTTCCTGCGCTTCGAGCTGCTGCTGGTACAAGGTACCGAAGTCGATCGGATCGAGCAGCAGCGGGGTGAAATTGCCGTCGCGGGTCACGTCGGCGACGATGCGGCGCGCGAACGGGAACAGCAGGGTAGGGGCCTGGGCGAGCAGGAACGGGCGCAGATGCTCTTCGGGCACGTTGCGCGCGCCGAACAGGCCGGCATAGGTCAGGTCGACGATGAACGCGGTCTGGTCACCCATTTTGGCCCGGACCTCGATCTTCAGCGTGACTTCGTGGAATTCGTCGCCGACCTGGCTTGTGCCGATGCCGAATTCGACGTCCATCTGCGGCGTCTGCTGCTGATTCTCCGAGCTGAAGACCGCCGGCGCGGTCGGGCTCTCGAACGACAGGTCCTTCACATATTGCGAAATCATGCCGATGGCCGGGCCGTTGTCGGCGCCGTTGGGGAGCGTGGCGTCGGTCGCGCCGGTGATGTCCTGTTCGTCCATGAGTAGCTGCTTTCTCGTCTTGAATGGGTATTTCGCGTGGGGTGAGGCCCCTGGGCTCGCGCGAAGTGAGCGGCGACTAGCAGGGGGATCGTGGCAGTTCAACGGCGGGTCGCATACGGGAACATTTGAATAGCGCGTTTCTTGTGCCTATGTTGCAAGGCGGTCAAACTGGAGGCCCGGTGGTTTATATCGTTATCCTTGCCATGGTTGCCCTGTTCCTGGGCCTGCGTCTGTATGCCGTGCTCGGCAAACGGACCGGGCACGAGCCCGTGCTGCGCAATCCCGCCGAGGAACGCCCCGGCCCGCCGCTGACCCTGGCCCGCAATGCCGAGCCGCGCCCCGATTTCCGCGATGCCGGTCCGCGCACGATCGAAAGCGCGGCGCAAACCGGACTGCGCGCGGTGATCCATGCCGATCCCTCGTTCGACGTCGCCGGCTTCCTGGACGGCGCCAAGAACGCCTATCGCATGGTGCTCGAAGCCTTCTGGAAGGGTGACGAGGAAACGCTCGGCTGGCTGACCGAAGACCATGTCCGCGACGCCTTTGTCGAGGCGATCCAGGCGCGCAAGGAAGCCGGTCACGTGCTCGACAACCGGCTGGTGACGATCGAGCGCGCGGTCATCACCGACGCATCGGTCGACAACAAGGTCGCGCGCGTGACGGTGGCATTCGACGCCGATATCGCCGCGGTGACGCGCGATGCCGAGGGCAATGTCGTCGCCGGATCGCTGACCGACGCGGTCGAGACGCACGACGTCTGGACCTTCTCGCGCCCGCTCAGGAGCGGCGATCCCGACTGGAAGCTGGCCGACACCGACGAGGCGTGAGCGTTTCCTGCTCCCCTCCCTGCAAGGGAGGGGCTGGGGGTGGGTGCGCGCGTCTGCGCGCTCAAAGACTCATCGGCGGTTTCGCAAAACAGCATCGGACAAGGCATCGAGCCTCGCCCGACGCTGCACCCACCCCTTAATCCACTCCCTTGCAGGGAGGGGAGATCGGATTTTCGTGATCGCCGCGAGCTTGTTTCGCGCGCCTAGTCCCGCCATTACCCGAAATGGTTCAGCAACGGATCGGGTCGGTACGGGGGTTTCGAAATGGATAGCACGCGCAAGCTGATCGTAATGACGAGCCTGGCGCTGCTGTTGTCGGCGTGCGGTGGGCGGATCGTGCCGCCGTCGACTACCGCCGGGGCGCCGGCACCGGTGCGCAAGCCAACCCCGGCCAAGCCGCTTCCGCCCGTGGCCAATCCGACCATTGTCCCGGCCGGCGCGAATGCGGCAGGAGCGGGCGTCGTCGCGGGACCGGCGGTGTCGAGCCTGGAGATCGGCCAAACGCGCGCCGCCCGCGCGCTCGCCGCCTTTCGCCTGAGCTGCCGCGAACTCGTCCGTCGCACCGACCAATCGGGGTTGACGCGCGGCGCCGACTGGGCCCCGGCCTGCAACGCCGCGCAATCGGCCAGCGACCGTGACGCCCTGGACTTCTTCGCCACCAATTTCGAAACCGTCCAGGTCGGCGACGGCAAGGCGTTCGCGACCGGCTATTACATCCCCGAAATCGCAGGGTCGCGCGAACGTCGTCGTGGCTACGAAGTGCCGATCTATGGCCGCCCGGCCGACCTGATCGACGTCGATCTCGGCAAATTCTCCGACGCGCTCAAGGGCAAGTCGATCCGCGGCCGCGTCGACGGCAAGAACCTCGTTCCCTATTACGACCGCACCCAGATCGAGACGGGCGCGATGACCCAGGCACCGATCATCGCCTGGGCGGCCGATCCGGTCGCGCTCTTCTTTCTTCAGGTCCAGGGATCGGGCGAAGTGCGCCAGCCCGACGGATCGACCTTCCGCATCGGTTACGACAGCCAGAATGGCCGCGATTATACCGGCATCGGCGCGCTGATGCGCGACCGCGGCATGCTCCAGCCGGGGCACGCGACGATGCAGGACATCGTCGCCTGGCTGCGCGCGCATCCCGACGAAGGCCGCGAAGTGATGCGCGCCAACAAGAGCTACGTCTTTTTCCGCCTGCTCGACGGCCCGCCGCTCGGCGCGATGGGCTTGCCGGTGACCGGCGGCGTGACGGTCGCCAGCGATCCCAAGTTCATTCCGCTTGGTGCGCCGATCTTCCTGTCGATGGACCGCACCGACGCGACCGGTTTGTGGATCGCGCAGGATACCGGCGGCGCAATCAAGGGCGCCAACCGCGTCGACACCTTCTGGGGCGCGGGCAAGGAAGCCGAGGCGATCGCCGGCGGCATGTCCGGCCATGGCACCGCCTTCCTGCTCGTCCCGGTCGGCACGCTCGCCCGCCTGCAGGGAGGCGGGAGTGGAACGACGCCTCAGCGCTGAGGAACGCGCGCTGTGGGCGCGGGTGATGGCGACGGTGAAGCCGATGCCGGGGCGAGAGGCGGCGAAGCCAGGGAAGCAGGAAAAGGCAGAAAAGCCCCCCCCCTTCAGGGGAGGGGTTGGGGTGGGGGAGTCGCAGGCGACGCCCTCTACGAGGTCCCGCCCCACCCCTAACCCCTCCCCTGAAGGGGAGGGGCTTAAGAAAACCAAGGCCGTTCTGGTGGCGCCAACCCCCGGCACGACCCTCGACGGCAGCTGGGACAAGCGCCTGTCGCGCGGCATGGTTCAGCCCGATGCGACGGTGGATCTCCACGGCCACACGCTCAACTCCGCTTACGCCATGCTCGACGACGCGCTCGGCCGCTCGATCGCCCGCGGCGACCGCGTCATCCTGCTGATCACCGGCAAGCCGCCACGGCCCGAGAGCGAGCGGCCGCACGCGCGCGGCGCAATCCGCGCGGCGGTCGGCGACTGGCTGCATTCGTCGCGCCATGCCGACTCGATCGCCGCCGTCAGGGGTGCCAACCCGCGTCATGGCGGGTCGGGCGCACTCTATATCGTGCTGCGCAGACCCCGTGGGGGGCGAATTTCTTAACCCTTTTCGGTCACATTGCTGTCTTCAAACGGGGGCGCTTCGACAGCCCACCAGACAGGGATTGTTCGGGCGCAATGGAATCAGCATCGCTGAAAGGCCGGGCGATCGTATTCGCACTGTGCGCCGGCGCGGTGGTGTTCATCCTCGCTTTGCTGGCGACCTCGCACGGCCAGCTCAGCGCCGACACGATGGGCCGCGCGCTGATCCCGGCGATCGTCTGTTCGGTTCTTTCCTGGGCCGCCGCCGAGCGCTCGGTCGCGTCGACCGCCGCGGCGATCGACTCCGCCATAGCCCGCATCGCCAAGGCGGCGCATGGCGATCTCGACAGCCCGATCCCGGAGGATATCGGCGCCGCCGTCCCGCATCTCGCGGAGGCGATGCACGGCCTGTTCCAGCAAGTCGCGGCGAACCTGGACAGCGTCCACCGGCTGGCGATGTTCGATCCCGTCACCGCCTTGCCCAACCGCACCCATTTCCGGCGATCGGCCGAGCGTCAGCTCGCCGAGATGCCGATCGGCCAGATCGCCGCCTTGCTGTTCATCGATCTCGATCGCTTCAAGGCAGTCAACGACACGATGGGTCATGCCACCGGCGACATGCTGTTGGGCATGGTCGCCAATCGCCTGCGCGCGGTCGCCGACAGCGTTTCGATCGATGAGGTTAGCGACAAGCCACTGATCGGCCGTCTGGCCGGCGACGAATTCACCATGTTCTTCCCGCGCCTCGACGACGCGCGCGAAGCCACGCGGATCGGGCGCGGGGTGCTGTTCGCGCTGACCGAGCCGTTCGACATTGCGGGAGCCGAGATCGAGATCGGCGCGTCGATCGGCATCGCGATGCGGCCGGGTCACGGCACCACGTTGCACGACCTGATGCGCGCCGCCGACGCCGCGATGTACCATGCCAAGGCGACCGGCCGCGGCCGTGCCGAGCATTTCTCCGAGGAACTGGCCGCCGAACTCGCCGATCGCGCCCAGCTCGAAATCGACCTGCGCACCGCGGTCGACCGCGATCAATTCACTTTGGTCTACCAGCCGCAGGTGTCGCTGACCGATGGCCGCATCGTGGCCGCCGAGGCATTGCTGCGCTGGCAACACCCGACCGACGGCGTCAAGCTGCCCGGTAGCTTCCTGCCCCGCGCCGAAGAGACCGGGCTGATCGTCGAGATCGGCGAATGGGTTGCCGCCCGCGTGACCGAGACGATCCGCCGCTGGGCCGATCTGGGCGTCGAACAGCGGCTGGCGATCAACATCAGCCAGCGCCAGCTCGATCATGCGATGTTCTTTCGCCGCTTGCGCGAGGCGATGCTGGCGGCGGACGCACCCGCCCGCCTGCTCGAACTCGAGATCACCGAGACGTTGGCGATGCATTGCTCGGAAGACGTTATCGAGGCGATCGCGGCGCTGCGCGCCGACGGGGCGACGATCGCGATCGACGATTACGGCACCGGCCATTCCAGCCTGTCGCGCCTGCGCCAATTGCCGATCGACCGCATCAAGCTCGACCGCAGCCTGGTCGAACATGTCGCCACGCGCCGCGAGGCCCGACTGATCGCGCAATCGGTGATCGGCCTGATCCACGGCCTGGGCTGCGAGGCGGTCGCCGAAGGGATCGAACAGGACGACCAGGCGGAAATGCTGCGCGTGATCGGCTGCGACGTCATCCAGGGCTATGCCGTCGCGCAGCCCATGGACGAGCAGGCGTTCCTGGCGTGGTCGCGCAACGCTACCGGTCCTCGCGGCAAAGCGGTGGTGTCGGTACGGTGACCTCATTCCCCTCCCTGCAAGGGAGGGGCTAGGGAGGGCGTGTCGCCGGTCGCCAGCGACTGCGGCGACTCCCAAAGCCATCCCCAACTTCCACCGTCACCCCGGCCTTGTGCCGGGGTCCAAAGCGCCACAGGCCGAAGCTCCGCGGCTCGTTGGATGCCGGAACAAGTCCGGCATGACGAACTAAGGGGGCGGGGCCCGTTACTGCCGCGCGGGCGACGGCGCAGTACACCCTAACTCCTCCCCCAGCTTGTCTGGGGGAGGGGGACCGCGACGCGTCAGCGTCGTGGTGGAGGGGCAAATCCCGTCCTCGCCGCTGCGCGGCTGCGGCCCCTCCACCAAGCCGCTTTGCGTCTTGGTCCCCCTCCCCAAGCAAGCTTGGGGAGGATTTGGTTCGCTTACGCCGCCAGCTTCCGCAGCACGAACTGCAGGATGCCGCCGTTGAGGAAATATTCGAGCTCGTTGACCGTATCGATCCGGCAGCGGGTCAGGAATGTTTCCTTCGACCCATCCGCACGCGTCAGCTCGACCTCGACATCCTGGCGCGGGCGCAGGCCGGCGACGTTGCGGATGGTGAAGGTCTCGTCCCCGGTCAGGCCCAGGGTCTGGCGCGTCACGCCGTCGGCGAATTGCAGCGGCAGCACGCCCATGCCGACCAGGTTCGAGCGATGGATGCGCTCGAAGCTCTCGGTGATGACCGCGCGAACGCCGAGCAAATTGGTGCCCTTCGCCGCCCAGTCGCGCGACGATCCGGTGCCATATTCCTTGCCCGCGACGATGACCATCGGCACGCCCTCGGCCTTGAACTTCATCGCCACGTCGTAGATCGGCATGACCTCGCCGTCATAGCGGCTCATCCCGCCCTCGACGCCGGGGACCATCTCGTTCTTGATGCGGATGTTGGCGAAGGTGCCGCGCACCATCACTTCGTCATTGCCGCGGCGGGCGCCATAGGAGTTAAAGTCGGCGCGGCTGACCTGATGCTCCTGCAGGAAGGTGCCCGCCGGGCTGTCGGCCTTGATCGATCCGGCCGGGGAGATGTGGTCGGTGGTGATCGAATCGCCCAGGATGGCGAGCGGCCGCGCCTCGATGATGTCGGCGACCGGTGCCGGGGTCATCCCCATGCCCTCGAAATAGGGCGGGTTGTGGATATAGGTCGATCCCGCGCGCCAGGTGTAGGTGTCCGATCCGAGCACGTCGATCGCGCGCCACTTCTCGTCGCCCTCATAGACCGCGCCGTAACGGCTCTCGAACATGTCGCGGTCGATATTCGCGGCCATCGTCTCGGCGACTTCCTGGTTGGTCGGCCAGATGTCCTTCAGGAACACGTCGTTGCCGTCGCTGCCCTGGCCGATCGGGGTCTCGACCATGTCCTCGGTCACCGTGCCCTTCAGCGCATAGGCGACGACGAGCGGCGGCGAGGCCAGGAAGTTGGCGCGCACGTCGGGCGACACGCGGCCTTCGAAATTGCGGTTGCCCGACAGGACCGAGGCGGCGACCAGGTCGTTCTCGTTGATCGCGGCAGAGATGGGTGCTGCCAGCGGGCCCGAATTGCCGATGCAGGTGGTGCAGCCATAGCCGACCAGGTTGAAGCCGATCGCGTCGAGATCGGCCTGCAGCCCCGACTTGACCAGATAGTCGGTGACCACCTGCGATCCGGGCGCAAGGCTGGTCTTGACCCAGGGCTTGGGCTTCAGGCCCTTTTCGTGCGCCTTGCGCGCGACGAGACCTGCGGCGACCAGCACCGACGGGTTGGAGGTGTTGGTGCAGCTGGTGATCGCGGCGATGACGACGTCGCCGTCGCCCACGTCATGATCCTTGCCCTCGACCGCGACGCGCGCCGGGCGCTCCTTGTGATAGAGCTTGCTGAGGTCGCCGTTGAACACCTCGTCGACCTTGTTCAGGCTGACGCGGTCCTGCGGGCGCTTCGGCCCGGCGAGCGACGCGACGACCTCGCCCATGTCGAGCTCGAGCGTGTCGGTGAAGATCGGATCGGGCGCCCCCGCCTCGCGCCAGAAGCCCTGCGCCTTGGCATAGGCCTCGGTCAGCGCGATCGTCTTGGCCGGGCGGCCGGTCAGGCGCATGTAATCGAGCGTCTTGTCGTCGATCGGGAAGAAGCCGCAGGTCGCGCCATATTCCGGCGCCATGTTGGCGATCGTCGCGCGGTCGGCCAGCGTCATGCTGTCCAGGCCCGGGCCGTAGAATTCGACGAAGCGCCCGACCACGCCCTTTTGCCGCAGCATCTGGGTGACGGTCAGCACCAGGTCGGTCGCGGTGATCCCTTCCTTAAGCGCACCGGTCAGCTTGAAGCCGACCACTTCGGGGATCAGCATCGACACCGGCTGGCCGAGCATCGCCGCCTCAGCCTCGATCCCGCCGACGCCCCAGCCGAGCACGCCCAGGCCATTGACCATCGTCGTGTGGCTGTCGGTGCCGACGAGCGTATCGGGATAGGCGATCGCCGCATTGCCCTTGGCATGCTCGCCGCTCTCGGTCGACGACCAGATGCCGCGCGCCACATATTCCAGATTGACCTGGTGGCAGATGCCGGTGCCCGGCGGCACCACCGAGAAATTGTCGAGCGCCTTCGATCCCCATTTCAGGAACTCGTAGCGTTCGAAGTTGCGGGCATATTCCAGGTCGACGTTATCGGCGAACGCCTTGGGCGTGCCGAACTCGTCGACCATGACGGAGTGGTCGATGACCAGGTGGACGGGAACCTGCGGATTGATCTTGGCCGCGTCGCCGCCCAGCTTGGTGATCGCGTCGCGCATCGCCGCCAGGTCGACCACGCAGGGCACGCCGGTGAAGTCCTGCATCAGCACGCGCGCCGGGCGGTACTGGATCTCGCGATCCGGGGCGACCGGGTTCTTCTGCCAATCGACGATCGCCTGGCAATCCTCCGGCGTGACGGTCACGCCGTCCTCGAAGCGCAGCAGATTCTCGAGCAACACCTTCATCGAGAAAGGCAGGCGGGAAATGTCGCCGAGCTTGGCGCTCGCCTTGGCCAGGGAGAAATAATCGTAGCTCTTGCCGCCCGCTGAGAGCGTGTCGCGAGTGCCGAGCGTGTCCTGGCCGATAGCGGTCATTCAAAGGGTCCTTTCCCTGTAGGGCCGGTCGCGGGCGCGGCGGGGAGGCGGGCGCTGTAGCCTGAAAAGGCGAGCGTCCCGCGCGGGCGCGCCCGGACGGGCGAATGCGAGAGTCGCGAGGGCCGATAGCAGGGGGAGGGGGGTGGGGGAAGGGTGGGGTAAGGATGATTTCGATCGCTGGTCTGCCGCGCCCCATCCTGCGCCCTGTTAAATAGGCGCGGCAACCACGTCACCAGTACGGTTAAAGGTACCGGGTGTCCTAGATGCTTTAGCTATAACGGACGACAATTTAACGAGCACTAGTCTTCGCCCGAGTAAATTCTCCAGTCTTCCACTAAATCCTCAATTTCCCTAACGCCAATGCTTTCCAAGCGATTTAGCCGACGTGTAGCAAAATCGATCGTAGATTCACGAGTAAAATAAGAACTACACATGAGAGCGAGATTGCTATCCAGTTGCTCGTCCATACCGCGACCCATTGCAAAATAGCTAGCTGGCGAGAAAGTAATAGGTGACATCTCATCCGGTAAGATAGTCAATCTAGTAACCATCGATTGATGAATTATAATGCCTTTAATATTCGCGCCCGAAAGATTTGCCCCTGACACCGTCGTCCTGTAGAAACGAAAATCGACCATATCCGCATCAACAAAAGACGAGTTGGAAAGATAGGAACGAGATATAACACTATTTTTCAACTTTGCTCCGTCAAGGTTCAATCCTGTCGCAGAAATTTCCGACAATGCGTCCCCTTCCAGATCAACGTAACTCATGCATCTGAATATCACTCCTGTGCCATGGTCGTGACCCAACCTACGAAGCAATTTTGACCATCCGTCATCCTCCAGCCACTTCATGCTGACGTATGCAGATTCGGGTTCTGTAGATTGGGCGAGAGCCCTTGCACATGAGTTTATAATTATCCAGAGCCCGCATTCTGCGGTTCGCTGTTCTTTTTCCCGCAGGCGCCAATTCGATCTATCAGACTCAACCGGAAAACCGTCGATAGAAACCGTTGCTGCTAAATCCTGAAAAGAATTCTTCAGTGATTTTATTATTGAAACCGATATAATTTCGGATTTATCCGAAATGGCTAGGCGCATTTCGTCGATGCAGAACGCTAGTATTTCGTCATTGAAAACGCCAGATTTGGTTGAATTCATCCAATCTCGAGCTGCGTGATCCGGTTTCTTTCGATAGAAATCGGAAACCTCCCGGGCTATCCCGATTATTGCCCTAGAGGCTAGATACTCACCAAAACTCTTATGGGTAAACTCAAACCCTCTCTGCTTTTTTTCTGATGACTTCAAATAGAAGTTCATTGCTAAATTGGTAACATCGTGACCATTGTCTGCTGTGAATGTTTCCCAAGCTTTTTCCGTGCCGGTTATCGAAACGGCGGCGTCAAACATTTCTTCGCTCGCGACCCGCGCATCTCCTCCTAGCCACGCTGCTAAGGCAATTGTTTCCATAAGCTGGTTAAAATCGTGTTTGGTGAGGCTTTTTCCTGCGCCCTGGCGCTTTTGCGCGCCATCACCCCAGCCTCGTTCGTAGATTGAATTTACCAATGCAGCATAAATACGATTGCGGTTGTCGGCAGCTAGTTCCCATTGCTCGGTAGCATAACCAGCGAGGACGAGAAGGTAACAGAGCAGCGGCTCGCTGGTAATTGCTGCTAGTCTAGGCGTCCTAAAGGCCTCCGGAATGTCCGTCGATTGATTGGTCGCTTTGGCGTACTGCTCCCACCATATCGGGCGTTGATCTAATGTTCTTAATTCTTGATTCTGGCCATAAATCTCCTCTGCTGGAAGGAAGCCGTAGGTTTCAAAAGCGCCATCGCTTCTCGGCATTAGATATCGCTGGGCGGCCTGAAATGCGGGCATGCGACCTGTTACCACGACACGCACTACCCTTTTCCCCCCGCCATCGAGCGTTGCAACTAAACTGCTCAAGCGATTGGCGAAATCTCCTACAACATCCTTAGCCGATTCATTTGGCGCTGCGAGCTCGTCCAGCCCGTCGAATAGCAGGAGTAGCGGCGGACCGTCTTCCGCAGAGGCCCTAGTCAAAGGTGGCTGATTAAAAGCGCTGTCGCTAGTTTCGACGAAATACGAATTGATTGCGTCCCGCAAATCTCGTTGAAGGTTTATATGCTGCAATGGTATGAATAATGGCCGCCAGCGCTCAAAGTCCGCGGCGTATCGAGCTAGGGACTTTAAGGTGGTCGATTTTCCGCTGCCAGGTCCACCGCCTATTAATCTGATCCAGTCCGACGCATCATCGTTGTTCAGCCAATCCTTTAGTTTTTCGTCAAGAATTCCTATGGGTGAATCGTGAATTTCGTCGCTATCATTGTCTTTGTCGTCGTCATCGTCCTTTTTCCATGTGCACCTTAAAGGGACATAGAGCTGGGAAAGAGAAATTCGTGTTTCTTCTTGACCAAATATAGGCCGTATTTCAAACTCGTATATTAATCGCGATCTGTAGGCCGTCCAGTTTAATGACAGTTCCGCGGAGGCGCTGGCTGGAGCATTGAGGGCGTCAGCTATTGGGGTATACAACTCGGGCCTTCTTGACCACATTTCGTACACGGCTCTGTTAAAGGCGGCGTCGATCTTAAAAGATAGTTCGGTGGCATCCGTTGAGCTCGGGCTGTATGCGAGGGAGGACAAGAAACCTCTCAGAAGTATTTGATAAATTGGTATAGTGGTAGGCCGTTCAAGAAAGGATTTAGGTAGAAAAATGCTTTCGGAATCAAATTCATCTTTGCAGGTTGATATTGATTCGTTAAGGCTATTTCTTAGGTCTTCGGCATTGATATTGGCGGAATCCTTGACTTGGTCTATCGACCAAGCGAATGCCAGAATTGCGAGCGTCCACGCTTTCTCGCCAGGATTTGAGCTGAGTTCCAACGAGGTCGCGAGCTTTACGAGGGCGGATAGACCGCCGGATACAGCGTCCGCCGGGCCTTTGATTACGTAGTCTATCGCGGCGCTGGTAACGTTGGCTGCAAACTCCCGCCAGCCTGCCGAAAGTTTAACCCCTCGGCTGAGATGAACACCTAGCTCGGACTGGAATAATTCAGACAAATGCTCTGCCCCCGTTAGTTCCTGCTCATTATTCCTGAGAAGATCGATCTGTCCAATGGAAGTGCATCCGGATTGGCGACGTCCGCTTCACCCGGTAATAGCAAATACCCGTTTGAACCGCGGTGACGAGCGTCCGATGCATTCATTAGTGCGCATTTGTGGTGCGAACTACGGTGGCACGTGTCATAACTCTTGAATGCGTGCGCCGCGGTTGCGGGGAAAATTCAATAGACGCAAAATTTACTGCGGAAGGCGATAACTCCCCTCGGCCTTGAATTTTGCCCGTAACCTAAACGCTGGGCCGCTGCCCCTGCGCCATCATCAACCCCCCAAGCACCACCGCCCCCACCAACAACGCCGGCACGTCGCCAACCAAGTGCCCGTGCTGCATCGGATCGCCGGCTGCCTGCACCGCCATGATCAGCGCGTGCACCACGCTCGACACCACGGCGAACCAGATCAGCGAGGCGTTGGCGGCGGGATTGCGCGCGGCGAGCATCAGGAACACGCCGAGCGTCACGTACACGCCGACGATCATCATGAAATAGTGCGACGCCATTGGCGGCCCAGCATGCCACGACCAGCCCGACGGCCAGACGATCGACAGCGGATAGAGCAGGCACGACACGAGCCCGAACCCGAACAGGGCAATCTGCAACAGGCTATATTTGCCGATCATCGGACGATCCTCCCGGCATACAGGCTGACCCTGTTCGCGGAGGCTTGCAAGCCCATGTCCGGATGCCGCGCTTGTTGCGATGGCATGACGTGGCGCTATTTCGCGGGCCGCTTTATGGTAACGGGGCCGACGCCCACGACGCCGAACACCACGTCGCCCGACGAGCCGGACAGCATCTTCATGATCGTGCCGCTGTCGAAACCCTTGATCGAAATGCCGTTGATGCTCTCGATCATTTCGCCGGCTTTCAGCTGCGCGGTCTCCGCCGGTGATCCGGGCGCGACGGCGGCAATCATCGCCCCGTAAGGCGTCGGGACGAAGGAAATGCCGACCCCACCGCGCGCCGCCGCGCCGCGCGCACCCGCATCGGCGGCGGCGGCAAAGGCTTCGGGGCTGGGCGCCGGCGTTGCTCCGGCCATCGGCACTGGCCCCGGCGCCGGCTTCAGGAAACCCTGCTTGAGCAGGTTCGGGCACGTCGCACTTGCATAGTCGATGCCGTCCGGGGTGCCGACCGCACTGTCGGTAACCACACCGTTATTGATCACCACGATAAACCAGACCCTGCCGGTATAGCCGCCCATGCGATTTTTGGCGTTGACCCAGCCGCAGGTTATCCAGCCCGCGCGCCTTTTGGTCAGCAGGCCCTTCAGCGAACCGCTGCTGAAATTATAGGGCCATTCGAACTGGGCCGAGGACGGGTCGATCAGCTCGCTTTTGATCGCCGCCTCGGCGAGCGGGACCGCGCGTTCCCAGGTCGGATCCGGTCCTGGGTCGGGTGCGGGCGTCTTGTCCGCCGCAAGTAGCAACATGGCCGCTGGCAAGCACAGGATAAGACGCCGCATTTTCCCAAATCCCCCGATTTCTACGGCCGTTACTACGCGCATCGGTCCGCCCGCCGCAAGGTGCGCCGCGCGACCCTTACACCCGATCCCTGGGCCCGAGCCCATGCGGCCGGAAGCACGCGATCTTGCAGCTTCCGCCCGCAGCCTTATCCTTGGCGGCCGACAGCGAGGGAAGCCGCGAGTGGACGAGACTATCGGGTTGAGGGCGCGGATCCTGGCCTGGCTCCGCACAAGCGGCGGCCACATCCTCGTCGAGGCACTGGTCAATTTCATCCTGCCGTTCGTGATCTACACCTATGCGGAGGGGCCGCTCGGCGACGTGCGGGCGTTGCTCCTCTCGTCGGCGCCGCCGATCGCGTGGAGCCTGATCGAGTTCGCGCGCCATCGCCGGGTCGACGCGCTGTCGGTGCTGGTGGTGGCCGGCATCGTGCTGTCGCTGCTGGCGATGATCGGCGGCGGCGGACCCAAATTCCTGCAGCTGCGCGAGAACCTCGTCACCGGAGTGATCGCCCTCGTCTTTCTCGGCTCGGCGGCGATCGGCAAGCCGCTGATCTACCAGCTCGCGCGGGCGAGCATGATGCGCAAATCGGCCGACGAGGCACAGGCGTTCGAGGCGCTCCGGGTCCATGCCGGTTTCCGCCGCACGATGACGGTGATGACCCTGGTCTGGGGCCTGGGCCTGCTCGCCAATGTCGCGGTGTCGGTGGTCTTGGTCTTCGCGCTGAGCATTCGCACGTACCTGATCGTCGGCCCGATCGTCGGCTACGCGACGATGGGCGCGCTGACGCTATGGACCTTTCTCTACGCCCAGCGCGCGAGACGCCGCGGGGAGGCGCGCCGGGCGGCGATGGCGCAAGGAGCCGGCGAAATGGCGGATGCTAAGCCGTGAAGCCGGCGGTCAGGAGGCATTGCCCGGCTAAAGATGCGCCGCGCTATATGGCATTTCGCACGACCTGTCGGTCGCCAGGGATTGCCACGGAACTCCACTCACCGACAGCGGACGCCCTCTCCGCCATCGGCGCAGATGAAGTAGGTGCCCTTGCTCCGCCTGCGCAGGTGAAGCCGAACGTCGCCTTCGCCATAGCGGTACGAGTGCGCGAAATAGCGCACCGACAGGACGGAAGACGGCACATGCCCGCGCAAAACGCGGGCTACATGCAGGCGTGCTGTGATCCAGCCGTGGCCCAACAGATCCTCCGGATCGTAAACCAGCTGATAATCGAGATTCTCGATCCGGCCGATCACGATCACGTCGCGGGTGCCGTAAGCTTCGCCTCGGGGACTACCCGTCGACGGATGCGGCACCGCGATCAGCGGCAACAGCAGCGAAGCAAGCAACAGCCTCATTTCGTCACTTTACGACACTGCCTGATCAACTGCCAGCGGGCTATGAGCGGGCCGGCGGGATTTGCATTTGACTGAACCCCGGGAGAAACGCGTGCCAGCATGGGCATCGGCGGCGATAGCGGCGTCGATTGCTTTGGCTTCGCCCGCGCTTGGGCAGACACAACCGGCCGCCGCTACCGAGCCGCCGGTGGCGTTGGCTCCGCCGCAGGAACAGCCGCCCTGTCGCCCTGTTGCCGACACGCCCTCCATCCGCATCGATCCCGCCGCGGCCGCGCGCCTTGCCGAGATCGGGCTCGACCGCGCGGCGATCTTCGCGCGGATGCATGAGACGTCGATCCCGGAGACCTCCGGCTGCTGGGCGACGCCGACCGGCAATTTCGACAGTCAGCTGATCTCGGTCGGGATGGCGCAGTGGAATTTCGGGACGGGCAGCCTGCAGCCCGTGCTTGTGGCGTGGCGCAAGCAGTTCCGGCATCGCCGCGACTTCAAGCGCACGCGCAAGGCACTGGCGCCGACATACGGCAAGTTGCTGTTTTCGAAGGATTGCCGCGCGGTGCCCGTGGCGCAGAAATGCCGCGACGCGATCCTGGCGGCGGAGGATGCCAGGGGCACGCTCTCGCCCGCGCTCGCCGCCGAACTGACCGCCTTGTTCGAGAATGACGCGATGCTTCAGGTCCAGGCCGACGCCTATATCGCCTTGCTCGATCAGGTGCGGCTCGACCTGTTGCGGATCTTTGCCGGCGAGCCGATCACGATGCGCAAGGTGCGCTGGGCGATCGACACGCGCGTTCAGCAGGGCGGCTTTCCCGCCGATGAGGATATCGCGCGGCTCCGCGCCAAGCTGGCGGCGATGCCGCCGGCCGAGCGCTGGCCGCGGCTGCGCGCGATTATCGACTGGTACGGCGCACTGGCGCGGACGATCGACGCGGACGGCATCGCGCACGACTGGCCGTGGAACGTCGCGGCGTGGAATTGCCTGATCGATGCCGGGCGGATCGACCCCGAGCAATATGAGCTGATGAGCCTGACCTTCCTGCGCAGCCGCACGGCTGTCGGGAATAGCGGCCGGTGGCAGGCGCTGGCGTTCGAGCGGCGGGCGAAGATCGTGCTGGGGGTGGGGAGCGTCAGCGGCGTGCGGGACGGGGCGTGTCGGGTGGGGGAGTGAGGACGCCTGAGTTTCTCGCACGAAGTCGCTAAGGCGCTAAGAGGTTGGTTCGCGCGGAGGCGGTTTACCCCGTCCTCATCTCGGCCAATTCCCGTCACCCCCGCGAAAGCGGGGGCCCATCTCCTGGACCTGCCTGAAAACGCGCCGGCGCCGCATGGCGCGGCCTTGGGAGCTGGGTCCCCGCTTTCGCGGGGATGACGATGTTGGCGCGCCGCGAGAGGTGCCTCACTCCATCGTCATCCCGGCCTTGTGCCGGGATCCAACGTGCCGCGCGCGCATGCGATGAGCCTTGAGCTTCTCGCTGGCCTCCCGTTGGACCCCGGAACGCGTCCGGGGTGACGGTCGGATAGCATCCCCAGCCGTTTCTCCACACTCACCGCCGCGGCCGATACAGCACGCTCGCCGCCCCGCGCGCCTCGACCGCCAGGAACAGGCCGCGGCCGGTCACCATGATCCGCCCGTGATGGACCTCATCGATCCTGGCGCTCAGCTGGAAATCGCCCTGGCGGCGTTCGGCCAGCGCGCCGCGCGCGGCGCTCAGGACATGATCGTAATCCTTGGCGAAATTCTCGGTCAGCGCGGCCTGGATCGCGCCGACCGTCTCCGGATCGGTGAACAAGGCGACCAGCAGGTCGACCGCCTTGCTGTCGCTGCGTGTCGCGATCTTCAGCCCGTCGACCCGGATGACTTCGGAATCGGGCTCGTTGAACGGCACGCCGGTCAGCCAGACCTCGCCATGGCGTTCGCCGAGATAGCCGCTGCGCAGCTTCGCCTTGACCGGCACGCCGACCGCCAGGCGGCCATTCTCGGTCGCGTAGATGGTGACGTCGCCGAAGGTGACGTCGACCGCGCCGAGCTTGGGCAAGGTGATGCCGCGCGCGGCGCGCTTGGCCAGCGCGCGTTCGACCACCGGTTCCAGCTCGCCATAATCGGCCAGGACCGGGATGTTGAACCTGAGGCCGCGTTGCCCGATCCGCGGAGAGGCGGGGGGCAGCGGCGTCGGTTTGGGCGCGTCCGGCTTGATCCCGACGAAAGTTTCCGCATTGGCTTCGGCCGCGACGGTCAGCAACAGGTTGCGCCCCTGCACGCTATAGCCCTGCACTCCCAGACGCTGCGGCGTGATGCGCATCCATACCGGCGGCTTGTCGTGATTGAGCTCGATCGTGCTGAAGGCGCCACGCCACGCCGCCGCCACCTGGTCGCGCACATGCACTTTCGCCAGCTGTTGCGGCAGGCTGCGTTCGAGACTGGCAATCACGCCCGCCAGTTTCGCATCCGCCTTGCTGACGAAGGTGATGCGCTTGCCCAGGATCGTGACGCCCGGCGGGTTGGTCCAGTCATAGGCGATACGCACGGTCGCGGTCGGCTGCCAGGCCCGGGACATCCCCAATTTCGCCACTGCGCGGACGCTGGCGGCGCCGGTGGCGGTCTCGCGCTTGATGATGCCGCCGACGTCGCGCGCGCTGACCGTGGCGCGGACCGGCATGGTGATGGCGATAGTGCTGCCGCTCCCGCCCAGCGCGATCGGGCCGCGCGTCACCTGGCCGACGATGCGGCACGACAGATCGGGCGTGACCTTCAGTTTCTTGATGCCGATGCGGCAGCTGCCGTCCTTGCGCTTGATCGCGCAGGCGGTCAGCCGTTGCGCCGGCACGCATTTCTCCTCGCGCTGGTCGATCGACCACAGGGTCTGCGGCGTGGCGCGGTTGAGTTCGCTTTCGAGGTCGGCGAGGCGCACGTCGACCGGCACCACCAGGGTGGAGGCGAGCTTCGGCATGACCGCCGCGGTATCGACCCGCGGCGGCCGCGGATCGTTGCGCTCGCGGCCGCAGGCCGCCAACGCGATCATCAGCAACAGCAACCACTTGCCGCGCATTGTTGGTTCTCCCTGTCGGCTGCTCCGATAGCATGGGTCTGACGAGCTTCGAGCAAAATCGCAGCGTGCGGCGCTTGCGGAACAATCGCGCCGTCGCGATACTTGTGGGATCGGACAACAGGGAGAAACGGGATGCGCGGACTGGCGGCGATGATGGCGCTCGCACCGATGGTGCTGGCGGGATGCGCGACCGACGCGACGAGCACCGAAGCGCCATCCGTGGCGGCGGGCCGGATCGCGACCGCGACGCTGATGACCGCGGCGGGCAAGCAAGTCGGCAAGGTGACGGTGCGCGAAGTCGATGGTGGCCTCAGCGTCTCGGTCGACGCACAGGACCTGCCGCCCGGGATGCACGGCGCGCATCTGCATACGGTCGGCAAATGCGAAGCACCCGATTTCGCGAGCGCGGGCGGGCATTGGAACCCGACCGGCATGAAGCACGGATCGATGAACCCGCAGGGGCCGCACGAAGGCGACATGCCCAATCTGATGATCGGCGCCGACGGCCGCGGCACGCTGACCGCGCGGCTGGCGGGCGGCAGCTTCGACGCGCTGATGGATGCCGACGGCGCCGCGATGGTGATCCACGCGGCCGCCGACGACCTCAAGACCGATCCGTCGGGCAATAGCGGGGCGCGGCTGGCGTGCGGGGTGCTGGGGAAGGGGTAGGCTATCGCCAGAATTTAAGGCGTCATCGGGCAATTATAGCCGTCATCCCAGCGCAAGCTGGGATCTTGTGCCGCAAGCGCACGCCCAGACCGACAAGATCCCAGCTTTCGCTGGGATGACGTTGGGGAATGACGGTGATGCTCAACCCAGCGCCCAGCGCGCGACCGGCTCGTAGCGCGCGCCTTCGCCGGCCAGATGGCTTTCGTAGAGGATCAGGTGGGTGAACGCGAACGGCTCGCTCGAAAACGCGGCGTGATCGGCCAGCCAGCGATCGATCGCCGGGCTCATGCCGGCACCACGCGGCAAGCGCGCGAGCGTAATATGGGGCAGGTAAGCACGTCCCTCGGGCGCCAGGCCCAGGCGGACCAGCGCCTGGTCGACCTTCTTGTGCAGCCGCGCCAGATCGTCCTGCGGCGCGATGCCTGCCCATAAGGCATCGACTCGGCCCTTCTTGTCGAACGCGCCGACGCCCTGGATCGCCACGCGCGGCGACGCCGCATGGACCTGGCCCAGCGCCAGCGCGACGTCCTCCGCCATCGGGCGGTCGACCTCGCCGATATAACGGACGGTCAGGTGAAGCTGCTCGTCATCCTGCCAGCGCGCATGCGGGACGCCGCCCATCGGCTCGCTCAGGCGGCGGCGAATATCGGGCGGCGGACGGAGCGCGACGAACAGGCGATGCATGGTCAAGCTGCTTAGAATTGTTTCAGCAAAGCTGAAACAATTGCGGTGCCGCCCTCCGCAGCCATTCCAACGACGCTACGCATCGCCGGAACCTTGGGCTTCTGCGCCCGCTCCCCCACCCGACCACCCAACCAGTTTATTCTATGGGAGGTCGGGTGGGGGAGCGGGCCGGTGCCGTCACAGCAAAGCTGAAAACGGCTCTTACCCCATTCCTCGATTGTTTCCGAATGTTGCTGGGTGTCGTGTTTCGCTTGAATAGCGCACCAGGACCAACGATATTGGCCGCATCCGGCCGTTGTGGCCGGGCAAAGGAGTTTTCGATGGCCAATTGGTCTGATCCTCGTTCCGGCATGGCGCCCTTCGGCGCGGCGGTCGACGCGCGCGGCGCCGCGTATGACGAGGGGCTGCGGTCGTACATGCTGTCGGTCTATAATTACATGGCCTCGGCGGTGTTGCTGACCGGCATCGTCGCAATGGGCGTCTATGCATCCGGCGCGATTGGCGCGCTGGTCAATTTCCAGACCGGCGGATTGTCTGCGCTGGGCTGGATCGTCACGCTGGCGCCGCTCGGTATCGTCTTCGCGATGAGCTTCGGCCAGATGCGGATGGCGACGGGCACGCTTCAGGCTTTGTTCTGGGCCTATGCCGGCTTGCTGGGCGCGTCGCTCTCGACGATCTTCCTCGCCTATACCGCCTCGTCGATCGCGGGCGCGTTCTTTGCGACCGCGGCCGGCTTCGCGGGTCTGAGCCTCTACGGCTACACCACGAAGCGTGATCTGTCGGCGTTCGGTACCTTCCTGATCATCGGTCTGGTCGGCATCATTGTCGCCAGCCTGGTCAACATGTTCCTGCATTCGGGTCCGCTCGGCCTCGTGATCAGCGTGCTCGGCGTGCTGATCTTCGCCGGCCTGACCGCCTGGGACACGCAGAAGACGAAGGCGATGTACAGCTATGTCGCGGGTACGTCGGATGAAGGGCGGGTCAAGATCATGGCCGCGCTCAACCTGTACCTCGACTTCATCAACATGTTCCTGTTCATCCTCCGTCTGTTCGGCTCGAACCGCAACTAAACGGCAAGCGACAGCGAAACGGAAAATGGGCCCGGCGGAGCGATCCGCCGGGCCTTTTTGTTGGAACACGATCCGCGGTCGATACGTTTTGTTTGCGTAACATCAGGCCCCATGCGGGACCGAGTAGGAGGGTGACGTGACCGACATTCCAGCGACCGATCGCGATCGACAGGCGGATAGCGCCGAGCACGTCGCGCAAGACCCTCGCCAGGACGCCGGGCAGGACAAGTCGATCGAAAAGCGGCTGCAAAAGAATCCCGAAAACGAGGACGCACAACTCGACCGCGGCCTCGATGAATCGATGGACGCATCGGACCCGCCCTCGGCGACGCAGCCCGGCGACAAGGGCGAGCCGCCCAAATCCTCGGGCTTCGACCAAGCGGCGGAGGCGGAGCGCCAGCAGGACAGCTGAAGCGCTGCCCATTGTGGGCAGGGAATACCGGCGACGTAACAAAGCGTTGCTCAAAACCCTCACTTGCCGACAGATATGCGCGTCGGCCTCGCTTCGTCGCAAACTTTGTTGCGCCGCAACACGGTCTATGATTCCATGCTGAACGCAGGGCGACGACGCGTTAAGCATGGCGTTAACCATCTGAGCGCATCATGCCCTTCCATTGGTAAGCGGGTGGGGTGTTCGAGATGAGTGCCAGCAAGAAACCGGCCGACGGCGCGATGACATTGGCCGAGATTAAGGAGTTCGCGGGCTTCTCCGCAGCGACGCAGCGTTACGTGCGCCGCAGCCTGGATATCGGGCTGGAGCGAGAGGACGCGCTGTCGCGTTGGTCGCGCGATACCGTGGAGGCGGCGTCGATTCGCGCCCAGGCGCGGGTCTATGATCGGCTCGACGAAATCCGCACGATCGTGCCCGACGATAGCGGGCTCGACTCGGTCGAGATCTTCATGGCGCCGCTGATCACGGTCACCGCGTTCGACCTGGGGCAGGGGCGGCTGACCACCTTCTCGGCCTATCGCTTTCTCTATGAGCGGCTGATCGGTGCAGAAGTCCGGCCATGGCTCCCCGGCGCCTTCTGCGCGGCGGCGGCGCTGCCGCACCTGCATCCAGATCTGCGCCGCAAGCTGCTGCAGTCGATCAGCGAGGCCGCGGCGACCGCGTCGGGCTGGTCGAACCGTCAGCCGAGCTTCTTCCCGGCCTGGGTCGAAAAGGTCGACACCTCGGCGGCCTTGCCGAACTGAACGTCCTCAGGCGGGCCTGATGCTGCTCAGCGACAGGCCCGCCACCCGCCGCGCGGCTGCTCGTCGAGATGCAGGTGATCGTGATGCGCGGCGTTATAGTCGGGCGACAAGGTGGTCGAAAACAGCCCGCATGCCCCATCGCGAACCTCGCGCAGGAATGCCGCTTTCTGGTCCTCACCCCGCCAGTCGCGCGCGACCGTGATCCGCCGCCCATCCGCCAGCACGAACCCGGCAATGTCGATCGCCCGCGCATAGGAATGCTGGCTCAGATGCGTGCTGCCCGCGATCGGGCGGCAATTGTACGTTCCGAAATGCTCGAACGACGCGACCCGGCTGCCGAAATGGCGCAGGGCGGCGGGCTGGACGACGTTCCACTCCCACATCGACAGCGCCGCCGCGACCGAGCACGCCATGCCCGGCTTGGCCGGATCGAACCCGATCGCCCGCGCGCCGCCGGGGTCTAGGCGCACGGCATCGGCATAGCCGCATTGCCCTTTCTCGATCGGTTCGAGTTCGGCGAAGTGCACGCCCGCGCGCTCGAGCAACATCCGGCATTGCGGGTAATCGCCGTCGAGCGCGGCGAGCTTGCTCCCGGTGAACAGGCCGATCGGCTGGCCGAGGTCGAGCGGCGTCCAGGGCAGGTCCTGCGGCCGGTTACGAAAATGAAGCACGGCAAGCGCCAGCACGAACGCAGCGGCGAAAACGGCGAGCGTGATCCAGCCGCGCCCCCGGGCACGGCGCGTACGGCGCGCACGGCGCCTGCGGCGACGTGTCATCCCCGCATCGCCGAATGCAGGATTTCGCTCGTGACCGGATAGCCGAGATCGTCGGGAATGCAGAGATGCGGCACGCCCTCGCGCTCTTCGCTCCATGGCGTGATCGTGCGCGGCGGAAAGGCGTGCGCGGCGGCGACCGCTTCCCCGAAGCTGCCATATTGCGCCAGCCGTTCGAGGTTGCGGCGCGTCGGGAAGATCACTGTAGCGCGGCCGGCATCGCACTCCGCCAGCACCTCGGCCGCGCTCGCCCAGAACAGGCGCACATTCTCGGTCGCGTCGACCGTGGCCGCAGCGGCGTTTTCGGGCGCGCGCGCGAGATAGAAGCGCGTGTCGAAGATCCGCATATGGGCGTGCGCGGGCAACCAGCGCGCGAACCAGGTCAGGGCCTCGAGATCGATCGACAGGCCATGCCGATCGAGCAGCAATCCGAATGCTTCGCCGGCATGAAGGCCTTCGCGCAGCGCGGCCAGTGTCGCGGCATCGGGCGCGGGGCTGAGCCCGACCGGGAGCCCCGCTTCCTCGATCGTTTCGCGGATCGCGGCGATGCGCGCAGGCGCGTCCTCGGCGTCGCGACTGAGTTCGGCCGCCAGCGCCCGGTCGCCCGGATCGACTCGCCCGCCGGGAAAGACCAGCGCGCCGCCGGCGAACACCATCGCCTTGGCACGCTCGACCATCAGGATCTCCGGCGCCATGCCGCCGCGATCGCGCATCAGGACCAGGGTCGCGGCGGGGATGGGTGACTGGCTTTCGGGCATTGCGGCCAACTTAGCCCGTAGCCAGCCTGCCGCAACCTTTAGCCGACCCTTCCCCGCGGACGCTGGCCCGCGCGATAGCTCCGCCTGCTACCGAATCCTAGAAAAGTCCCGGTACTTCGCGTTGCGGGGTCGAGGGCCGATCGGGCGTCAGCAATTGCCGCGATTGCTGGGTCACCGGCAGCTGAGCCTTGCTCACTTGCGGTGACGTCCCGGGCGCGCTGGCGCTCGCCGTCACCGGCGTGCAGCTCTTGCCCTCGAGATAGTCGAGCGCGCGGCGCGTCGATTGTTCGTTGGGGTCGCCCAACTGATAGGAAATGTCGTCGCCCGCCTGGCAGCTCGCCTCCATGAAGCTGGCGAGCCCGTCATAATAAGCGCCGTTATGCGCCGCGTTCTGGATCGCGAAGGCGATGACGCGGAAGCGATCATCGCACGCGGTCTTGTCGATCGCGATCTGGCCGACCGGCTTGCCATAGGTGTTGCTGCCGATCAGCGCGGCATTGGCGTGGAGATAGGGCACCATACCGTTGATCACGAGCTCGCTCGCCGACGCGGTGCCGCCGCCGCCGATGAACGCGATCTTGGTCGGCGCGATCGACTGCGACATCGGCGTGAAGGTGTGGTTGCTGTTATTCGCCGATTTCTCCGGGCGGAACGTCATATATTCCCATACGTCGGTCGGTGCGCGATTGGCCCCCATCAGGTCGCCCATCAAATCGGCGACCGAGATCAACCCGCCGCCATTGTAGCGCAAATCGATGATGATGTTGGTGATGCCGTTGGTCCTGAACCGCAGGAAGGCGTCCTTCAACGGTTGCTCGGCCGGATTGATGAAGGTCCTGAGGTTGATGTAGCCGAATTGCTGCCCGCCATCGGAGATGATCTTGGCGCCATAGCGGCTCGACACCGGATCGAGCGCGAATTCGGTCTTGGTTATCGTGACGGTGCTGGTCGCGCCGGTCAACGACACTATCCGAAGCACACGCGACGTGCCGACGGTGTCTGGACCCAGCGCGTCGCTCAGTCCCGCGGATCCGGATGTGGTCATGATGTCGCTGACGGAGCGCAGGTTTGAACTGCTGGTACCGATCGCCGTGATCTCCGTCCCGCGGTCGATCCCGGCCGCCAGCGCCGGCCCACCCTCGAACGCCTCGGTCACGAACAGGCGGTTGGTGCTGGTCAGCCCCAGCCGGATGCCGAAGCCCGCGCTCGATCCTGAATTGTAATAGGCGTCCTCCTGGGCGATCGAGGTCAGATACGTGAAATAACGATCCTTGTGCTGCGCGCGTGCGGTCGCGGTCAGCGCGTCGATATAATCCTCGACCGACGTATAGGGCGTGGGGTCCAGGCTCGCCGGCAGCGTGTCGGGGAACAGATACCATTCCTTGAGCTGCGCGAAGGCCCAATCCTGGCGCTCGCGCAACGTGCAGCCCGCGGCGGTCGGAGTGGGAGTCGCAGTCGGAGTCGGGGTGGGCGTGGGGGTCGGGGTGCCGCCGGTGCCGCTGGCGGGTCCGCTGCCGCCACCGCCGCCGCAACTCGAAACCATCGCGAGCGCCGCGACCGCGCTCAAGCCCCTGCCGAAACGACTATTTCTCATACGACCCCTCTCAACTGGGCGCGCCCTGCGAGCGCCGGCGCCATCCTGCTCCGGTCGTCGACGGTTGCCAAGGGCCTGAGCCCGCGTCATTTCATCCATTGTGGTACGCAAGATCATCCATATCGACATGGATGCCTTTTTCGCGTCGGTCGAACAGCGCGACGATCCGGCGCTGCGCGGCCGGCCGGTGGCGGTGGGATCGGCAACCGGGCGAGGCGTCGTCGCGGCGGCGAGTTATGAGGCGCGGACGTTCGGCGTGCGATCGGCGATGCCCTCGGTCGTCGCGTTGCGGCGATGCCCCGATCTGATTTTCGTTCCGCATCGCTTCGACGTCTATCGCAGCGTGTCGCGCCAGATCCGCGACATATTCGAGGAATATACTCCTTTGGTCGAGCCGCTGTCGCTCGATGAGGCCTATCTCGACGTGACCGCCAACCTACGCGAATTGCCCTCGGCGACCGCCACCGC
Organism: Sphingomonas sp.; assembly: GCF_024508665.1. Classification (GTDB taxonomy): domain Bacteria; phylum Pseudomonadota; class Alphaproteobacteria; order Sphingomonadales; family Sphingomonadaceae; genus Sphingomonas. The sequence continues at coordinate 47,638 of NZ_JANINP010000003.1, read as the reverse complement.
GCGGGAGATTCGCGCGCGCATCTTCGAGGCGACCGCGCTGACCGCCTCGGCGGGCATCTCGTACAACAAGTTCCTCGCCAAGCTGGCCTCGGATCACAACAAGCCCAACGGCCAGTTCGTCATCCCGCCCGGGACCGGCGCTGATTTCGTTGCGGGACTGGAAGTCGGACGGTTCCATGGCATCGGACCACGCACCGCGGAGAAGCTCAACCGGCTGGGGATCGTCACCGGCGCCGATCTGCGCGAGCGCGATCCGGCATTCCTCCAGGCGCATTTCGGCAAATCGGGTCTGTGGTATCACAAGATCGCGCATGGCGAGGACGATCGTGCGGTCACGCCCGACCGGCCACGCAAATCGTCGGGGTCGGAAACCACCTTCGAACGCGATCTGACCACGCCGGATCAGGTGCTTGAACAGGTTCGGCGGATGGCCGATCAGGTCTGGGCATGGTGCGAGCGCACGCGGACGACGGGCAAGACCGTGGTGGTCAAGGTGCGCTATGCCGATTTCCGCATCGTCACGCGGAGCAAGACGCTGAGCGGTGCGATTACCAGCCATGCCGACCTGATCGCGGTGGCCGAGCGTCTGGTGGCGACCTTGTTTCCGCTGCGCGCCGGGATCAGGCTCGTCGGCGTGACCCTGGCGACATTGGAGAAAGAGGGGGCAGGGGAGCCGGAGCTAAATCTTTTGCCCGAAGGCTGATTTAAGCGTGAACTCGGTGCGGGCTCTATTCAGCGTACGAACACCCTGAACTCCGCGCCGCCCTCTGGACCTTCGCCGACCTCTATCGTCCAGCCATGGGCGATGACGATTTGCCGTACCAGGTTGAGCCCGACGCCGGTTCCCTTGGCCCTCGTCGTGAAGAACGGCAGGAAGATTTCGCTGCGCATTGCCTCCGGCACACCTGGCCCACGGTCGGACACCAGGATCCGCGTCCCTGCGCTGTCGCCAAGCAACCTCAATTCGACCAACAGATGCGCGTCGCGTTCGCGCGTCGCCTGGGCCGCGTTGCGCAACAGGTTGATCAAAGCCTGGGCCAGCAGATCGGGATCGGCGTCGAGCTCCAGATCGGGAGTCACCTCCGTTTCGAGCGCGATGTCGGGCCATTCGGCAGCGAACAGGCGTTCGAGGTCGCGGACGAACGCCGCCGCCTTGAACCGCTGCCGGCGGGGATCGGGAACGTGCGCGACCGCGCGATAGGAGCGGATGAAATATTCCAGCCCTTCGGCGCGCCGCGCGAGCGTCCCCGCGGCGGTGCGCGCGAGATCGAGATCGGGCTCGGGTTCGGCGAGCACTTCCGCGGTGCTGGATGCCAGCGACGTCACCGGCGTTAGCGAATTTAGGATCTCATGCGTCAGCACGCGGACCAGGTCGGTCTGCGCCGCCATCTCGATCGCGTCGAGCGTCCCCTGCACGGGCTCGACCGTGATCGCCCGCGTCATCAGTCCCAGCCGCTCGAGCGAAGCGTTGCGGACGATCGCACGCTGCGGCCCTGCCGCCGATCGCAGCAACAGCAATTCGGCGGCGGGCGCGGCGCCATCGGCCAGGCGCGCCGCGAAGGTTTCCCCGTAAACGGTGAAATCCTCCGGCCGGGTGCCCTGGTGCGCGGCGAACAGACGCCGCGCCGCCTTGTTGACCAAGGTCACGCCATGATCGGCATCCACCGTCAACAGCGCCACCGGAACGTCGTCGGTCAGGGCTTCGAGGAAGCGCAATTCCTCTACCGTTCGGTCGCGCTGCGCTTGCAGCCCGCGCATCGCCGCGTCGAGCGCTCCGCCCAACGTGTCGAACCCGGCGCCGCCGCGGCCGTCGAACCGGGTCGAGAAATCGCCATAGCGCAAGGCCTCGACAAACCGCGCGACGGTGCGATTGGTGCGGTCGATATGGTGAAGCAGGCCAGCCACCATGGCGAGCACCAACAGCCCGGCGACGATCCTGACCGCGGCAAGTCCCGGGGTCGCGATCGCCACCGTCAGCGCGATCAATGCGAGCAGGCAGGCGACCAGCCAGCCAACCAGGATCAGCGCGAAGCGGCGATCAAAGCCCATGCTTCTCCATCCGGCGATAGAGCGCGGCCCGCGACAGGCCCAATTCGTGCGCGGCGGACGAGATGTTGTAGCCGTGCTTCTTCAGCGCTTCCTCGACCAGCCGCCGCTCGACCCGATCGAGATTGAGGTCCGACACCGCCGGCTCCGCGGTAACCCGCGGCGTCGACGTCGGGGCGAGGGCGAAGGCATCAGCCTCAAGCGGGCCATCGCCCGCCAGGATCACCGCGCGCTCCACGGCATGACGCAGCGCGCGGACGTTGCCGGGCCAGTCATGCGCCACCAGTGCTCCCAGTGCTTGGGGTGATAGTTCGGGACGCGGGCGCTTGTACCGCTCGGCATAGAGAGTGAGATAATGGTCGATCAGCGCCGGCACGTCCTCGCGGCGATCGCGAAGCGGCGGCAGGTCGATCTCCACCGTGTTGAGCCGGAACAGCAGGTCCTGGCGGAACTGGCGCTCGTCGCGCAGCATCGCCGGGGTCATGTTGGTCGCGGCGATCACCCGGATGTCGACCGGTATCGGCTGGTTCGCGCCGACCGGAGTGACCTTGCGCTGTTCGAGCACGGTCAGCAGCTTGGGCTGCAAATGGAGCGGCAGGTTGCCGATCTCGTCGAGGAACAGGGTGCCGCCATCGGCCGCCTGGATGCGGCCGACGCGATCGGTGCGCGCGTCGGTGAACGCGCCTTTGACGTGACCGAACAATTCGGAGTCGATCAGCTCGGTGGCGATGGCGCCGAGGTCGACCGTGACCATCTCGCGGTTGGCGCGGTGCGACTGCTGATGCAGCGCGCGCGCGACCAGTTCCTTGCCGGTGCCGTTCTCGCCGAGCACCAGGACGTTCGCCTCGGTCGGCGCCGCACGGGCGATCAGCGAATGGACGCGCGCCATCGATGGAGCGCTGCCGATCAGCGGCGACGGCCCTCGAGCCGTGCCCGACGATGCCGGCGCCGGCGCGGGCGCGTCGGCGGCCGCGCGGGATCGGCGCAGCGCGGCGGCGGTGCGCACGGTCTGGACCAGGCGCTCATTTTCCCACGGCTTCGACACGAAATCGGTCGCGCCGCGCTTCATCGCCTCGACCGCGACATTCACCCCGGCATGCGCGGTGATCATCACCACGATCGCGTCAGGATCGTTGGTCAACAGCCGGTCGAGCAGGGCGAGTCCTTCGCGCGCATCGGTCGCGCCACGCGCGAAATTGGCGTCGAGCAGGATGACGTCGGGCTGGCGCCCCGCGGTGGCGGCAATCGCGCGCTCCGGCGAGGATACCGTGATCAGCTCGCGAAACAGCCCGCGCAGCGCGAGCCGAGCCGCCACCAGGATGTCCTCGTCGTCATCGACGATGATGCAAAGATCGAATTCCGGTGTCGCCATTGCCCGCTTCCGTACAGCTGGTGTCCGGAACCGGACAATCAAAATCCGTGCCAGAGGTGAAAGCTCCCAATCCTCCCTACGCGTAGCGTGGGGAGGGGGACCGCTCGGCGGAGCCGAGGGGTGGAGGGGCCGAAGCGGCGCAGCCGCGAGGATGACGCTCGACATTTTCCCCTCCACCAAGCCGCTCCGCGTCTTGATCCCCCTCCCCATCTGCGATGGGGAGGATTGTGGTTGTCCAACACCCCAAAACCCCAATTGGCACGCTTCCTGCTGAGTACCCGGCAGACCAACAAGGTGGACAAATCCGATGAAAGACACGGCAGCCAACCGCAAACTCCTCACGGTGCTCGTGTTACTCGGCGCGAGCTGGGTGCTGTTCTTTCAACCGGCGTCGCACTGGAGCGCCGCGATCCAGATTTCCTCGGTCCGGATCGCCTTCTCGCTCCAGAGCGACACTGTCCGTTTCCGGACACCCGTGTCCGGAAACGGACACTCTTTATTCCTGCTGCAGATCGGGAGCGAGCGTTCGTGAATATCGCCTCTTTGAAGACGGCGGCGTCCGCGACCACTGACCGGGCGGTCAGCGGCAGCCAGATGGACAAGGTGGTCGAACGCCGTGGCCTGTCGCGCAATGCGAAGATCGGGATCGGCGCGGGCGTCGTGCTGATCCTCGCGTTTCTGTTTTGGTGGTTCATGCCAGGCGCTGGATCGCAGACGGTGACCAAGAACCGGCTGACGATCTCGACCGTGCAGACGGGGCGGTTCGAGGATTTCATCCCGCTGCGCGCCAAGGTCACGCCTTTGCTCACCGTTTATATCGACTCGATCGAGGGCGGGCGGGTCGACAAGGTCCTGGTCGAGGACGGCACCGACGTCGTCGCCGGCCAGCCGATCGCGATGCTTTCCAATGCCGAGCTTCAGCTCTCGACCCTCGCGCGCCAGACCGAGGTCGAGCAGCAGATCAACAATATGCGCAGCCAGGAGCTCGCGCTGTCGCAGACTCGCCTCGCCAACGAACGCGCGATCCTCGATGCGCAGCTCGCGCTCACCACGGCGCGCCGTCAGTACGAGCGCGAGGCGCCGCTGGCCGCCAAGGGTTATGTGTCGGGCAAGCAGTTCAACGACACGACCGACAATTACCAATATCAACAGCGCCGCCTCGCCGTGCTCCAGCGCAGTCAGGCAAGCGATGAACGGCTACAGTCGGGTCAGCTCGAGCAGCAGAAGGCGTCGATGAAGTCGATGTCGGCGGGCCTGGGCATCGCGCGCACCAATCTCGACGCGCTCAACCTCAAGGCGCCGGTCACCGGCAAATTGTCGGGCTTCTCGATCCAGATCGGTCAATCGCTCCAGCGCGGCGAGCGGATCGGTCAGATCGACTCGCCGGGCCGCAACAAGCTCCAGGCCGGGGTCGACGAATTCTATCTCGGTCGCGTTCAGGTCGGCCAGTCGGCGAGCGTCGACTGGAACGGCAAGACGTTCCGCGCGAGAGTGATGAAAATCTATCCGCAGGTCCAGAACGGCCAGTTCCAGGTCGACCTGCAATTCCTCGGTGATGAGCCGCAGGGCGTACAGCGCGGCCAGACGCTGCAGGCGAAGCTGACCCTGGGCGACCCTGCGCCGGCCAAGCTGATCCCCAACGGCGCTTTCTACAACGAAAGTGGTGGCGCCTATGTCTTCGTCGTCGCCCCGGACGGGAACAGCGCGGTCAAGCGCCAGGTCCGGCTTGGCCGCCGCAATCCCGATTTCATCGAAGTGCTCGACGGGCTCGATGCCGGCGAGCGCGTGATCACCAGCCCCTATACCGGTTTCGCCGACAAGGATCGGCTCGACCTCTCGAACGCGAAGGAGTGAATCTGATGCTGCATATGCGTGCCTTGTCGCGGACCTACCGCACCGACACCGTGGAAACCACCGCGCTCGACGCGATCGATCTCGACATCATGCCGGGCGAATTCGTCGCGATCATGGGCCCGTCGGGCTGCGGCAAGTCGACCCTGCTCAACCTGATGGGTATGCTCGATAGTCCGACCAGCGGCAGCTATGTGTTCGACGGCAAGGAAGTCGCCGGCCTGTCGGAAGCCAAGCTCGCCGATGTCCGCAAGGAATCGATCGGCTTCATCTTCCAGAGCTTCAACCTGGTCGACGAATTGTCGGTGCGCGAGAATGTCGAGCTCGCCTTGCTCTATCATGCCGTGCCCGCCGCCGAGCGCCGCCGCCGCACCGAAGAAGTGATGGACCGTGTCGGCATCGCCCACCGCGCCCGCCATTTCCCCAGCCAGCTGTCGGGCGGCCAGCAGCAGCGCGTGGCGGTCGCCCGTGCGCTCGTCGCCGAGCCCAAATTGATCCTGGCCGACGAACCGACCGGCAACCTCGACACCAATCACGGCGAGGAGGTGATGAAGATGCTCCAGACTCTGAATGCGCAGGGCTCGACCATCGTCATGGTCACGCACTCGCCCTCGCATGCCGATTACGCCAGCCGCGTGGTCAACATGCTCGACGGCCGCATCCTCCAGGAACGCCGGCGCGCGGCCTGATCCTCATCTCGTCTGGAGAAGCCCGATGTGGCGCAACTATCTGACCGTCGGCATCCGCTCGCTGCTCAAGAGCCGCGTCTATGCGGTGATCAATATTCTCGGTCTCGCGATCGGGCTCGCCGCTTGCGTCCTGATCCTGCTCTATGTCCGGTATGAGGAGAGCTACGACGGGTGGATGAAGGGCGCCAGCCGCGCGTATCAGCTCCAGACCTATTATCACGCCACGCCGCAGGGCGGGGAGGAAATGTACCTCCAGATGAGCTCGTTGGCGGCAGGCCGCGCGCTGGCGAAGGACTTTCCGCAGATCGAGAAAATCGTGTTCGTCCGCGCCTTCTCGCCGATCGTGATCCAGGACGGCGAGCCGTCGCAAAGCACGCTCAGAATGGTCGACGGCAACATCTTCGACATTCTCCAGGTCCCGTTCGTGAAGGGCGACGCGCGCTCCGCGCTCAACGACGCCCATTCGATGGTGCTGAGCGAAAGCGAAGCGCGGCGGCGGTTCGGCAACGCCGATCCGATCGGCAAGACGCTGACGGTCGTCGATAATACCGGCAATGTCGATTACCGCGTCGCCGGCGTCTTCCAGGACATCCCCAAGAACAGCAGCTTCAGCGCGACGATGGTCGCGCGGTTCGACATGGACGTCCAGTTCGCCGATCGCACCCAGGTCCTGACCAATTGGGACGATCAGGAAGGCTGGCATTACGTCAAGCTTCGTCCCGGTGCCGACGCGGCGGCGATCATGGCCCAGTTCCCGGCGTGGAAGAAGCGCAATATCCCCGACACTGTGGCCGATGGCCAGCGCTACAATCCGGGCGACGCGCAGGATTATAAGCTGGTCAATCTGCGCGATGTGCATCTCGGCAAGGCGCAGAATGGGGCAATGACCCCCGGCAACGACAACGCCACGGTCACCACTTTCGCCGTCATCGCGTTGCTGGTGCTGGGCATGGCGTGCGTCAACTTCGTCAACCTCGCCACGGCGCGCGCTTCGCAGCGGGCCCGGGAAGTGGCGCTGCGCAAGGTGCTTGGCGCCAGCCCGCGTCAGCTGATCGTTCAGTTCGTCGGGGAATCGGTGCTCGTAACGCTGATCGCGTTGCTGGTGGCCTTCACCGCGGTCGAACTGATCCTGCCCTTCTTCAACCGCTTCCTCGATGCCGGCATCCAGCTCCATTATCTGGGATCGGACGGCGTGTTGTTGCCCGGCATCGTGCTCGTGCTGATCGTCGGCGTGATCGGCGGTCTCTATCCGGCGATCTATCTCTCGCGGTTCGAACCGGCGAAGATCCTCAAGGCGAACAAGTCGGCGGCCGACGCGCAGGGCTCCGGGCGGCTGCGCAACGTGCTGGTGATCGGCCAGTTCGCCGTGTCGATCGCGCTGATCGTCTGCACCAGTGTGATCTACGCCCAGACGGTTTATGCCCGCACGGTCGACGCGGGCTATCGGCGCGACGGCCTGCTCCAGGTCGAAAATCTGACGTTCCGCGGCGTGTCCGACGATCAGGCGCTGTCGCTGGTCGATCAGATCCGTCGGCTGCCCGGCGTGCGCGCGGCGGCGGGTACACAGATCGCGGTCGCCCCGGGCAACAATTCAATCTCCAGTTTCTACCTGCCGGGGAACGCGAATGCGGTGTCGCTAGGCCTGTATGCGGTCCAGACCGGCTTCTTCCCGGCAATGGGGATGCGGATCCTGGCCGGCCGCGATTTTTCGCAAACCTATGGGCGCGACGACGCGACCACGCCGCATCCGATGAATCCGGATGCCGAACGCGCGCTGGTCGCGCGCGGCCTCAACATCGTCGCCACCGAAAGTGCCGCGCGGCGGCTGGGCTTCGCCGATGCCCGCAGCGCGATCGGCAAACAATTGTCCGGCGCCTTCACGCTTCCCCAGTTCGGACTGGTGCCGTGCACCATCGTCGGCGTGGTATCGGATGCGCGGTTCCGCTCGCTGCGCGAGCCGTTGCAGCCCATCGCGTTCGTCATGCAGCGCAACGGCTTCAACCAGGTCGCGGTGCGGTACGCCGGCGTCGCCCCCGGTACGATGCGCGACTCGATCGAGCAGCTTTGGCGCCGCCTGATCCCGAACGTGCCCTTCAAGGCGAGCTTCGCCGACGATCTGGTTCGCGAGCAATATGATCGCGAAACCGCGCGCGGCCAATTGTTCGCCGCGTTCGCGATCCTCGCCGTGGTGATCGGCTGTCTCGGCCTGTTCGGGCTGGCTGCCTTCACCGCGGCGCGGCGGACCAAGGAGATCGGCATCCGCAAGGTACTGGGCGCGCGTACGCTCGACATCGTGCGACTGCTGGTCTGGCAATTCAGCCGGCCGGTGCTGATCGCCAATCTGATCGCCTGGCCGGTCGCCTGGTGGCTGATGCGCGACTGGCTCAACGGCTTCGACACCCGGATCGCGCTCGGGCCGACTCCCTTCGCCCTCGCCGGTGCGCTGACGCTCGGCATCGCCCTGGCAACCGTCGCCGGGCATGCGATCCGCATCGCCCGCACCAACCCGATCAACGCTCTGCGCTACGAATAGGAGAGGCCCGATGTGGCGTAACTACCTGACCGTCGGCATCCGTGCCCTGCTCAAGAACCGCGTCTATGCCGTTATCAACATTGCCGGACTGGCGATCGGCCTGGCCGCGTGCCTGCTCATCCTGACCTATGTCCGCTATGAGTTCAGCTATGACAATTGGCTGCCCGAGGCCGAGAACACCTACGAGCTGGCGACCGAATATCTGCCCTCTCCGGGCGGGCAGCAGCCGGGTACCTCGCTGACAACCGCCTATGTCGCGGGCGGCGCGCTCAAGAAGGATTTCCCTCAGGTCGGGCGGGTAGTGTGGGCGTCGTCGCAGAACGTCACCTTCCTTCAGGACGGTACGCCGACCGCTGCCAAGAAGGCGTTCGTTACCGACGGTCCGCTGTTCGACGTCGTGCGCGTACCCTTCGTGCGCGGCAACCGCGCGACCGCGCTCGACGATCCGCATTCGATGGTGCTGAGCGAGAGCGAGGCCGAAGCGCGGTTCGGCGACAGCGATCCGCTGGGCAAGACGGTCACCGTCTCCAGCGGCGACATGACCGCCGATTACCGCGTGACGGGCGTGTTCAAGGACCTGCCCAAGAACAGCCATTTCGATATGACCACGGTCTTGCGGATCGATCCGCTCGAGTATTTCCGCAAGACGCCCGATGTGGTGACGTCGTGGACGTGGTCGAACGGAGAAATCTACGTCCGGCTCAAGCCGGGTACCGACCCCCAGACGATCCAGGCGCAATTGGCCACCTGGAAAAAGCGCAACATCCCCGATGACGTCGGCAGCAACCCCGTGACCAATCCCGGCCAGTTCGAGGATTTCCACCTCATCAACGTGCGCGATCTACATCTGAGCAAAGGGCAGGGGCAAGGCCGGCCCAACGGCAATCGCCAATCTGTGCTGACCTTCGGCGTCGTCGCGTTGCTGATCCTGGCGATGGCCTGCATGAACTTCACCAATCTCGCCACCGCCCGTGCTTCACAGCGCGCCCGCGAAGTCGCGCTGCGCAAGGTACTGGGCGCGAACCGGCAGCAACTCATCACGCAATTTGTCGGCGAATCGATGCTGGTCTCGTCGATCGCGATGCTGATCGCGCTGGCGCTGGCCGAACTCGCCATCCGGCCGCTCAACGCCTTCCTCAATGCCGACATGCAGTTCAGCTATTTCGGACTATCGGGCATCCTCTTGCCGGTGATCGCGCTGACCGTGCTGGTCGGGCTGGCGGGCGGGCTGTACCCCGCTTTCTATCTGTCGCGGTTCGAGCCGGCGCGGATTCTCAAGGCGAACAAGTCGGCGGCCGATGCGGAAGGTAGCGGGCGGCTGCGCAGCCTGCTCGTCATCACCCAGTTCGCGGTATCGATCGGGCTGATCATCTGCACCTCAGTGATCTACGCACAGACCGAATATGCCCGCAACCTCGACGCGGGCTACAAGCGCGACGGGTTGCTCCAGCTCAACGGCATCGCCCGCGCGCCGGTCGAGGCAGCGGCGCCGACATTGCTCCAGGAATTGCGCAAGCAACCTGGTATCGTCGACGCGGCGCGCGTGTCGCTCGGCATCGCGTCGGGCAACAATTCGACAACCGACGTCAACGTGCCGGGCGGCAAGCCGGTAACGCTCGGCGTCTATGGCGTCGACACGCACGCCTTCGACACGTTGGGCGTGCGCGTGCTTGCCGGGCGCAATTTCTCGGAAACGGTGGCGATGGACGATTCGACCCTGCCGAACCCGCCCGATCTCAATGCCGAAAAGGCGCTCACGGCGCGCGGCGTCAACGTGGTGCTGTCCGAATCGGCCGCCCGGAGGCTGGGCTTCCCGTCGCCCGCGGCGGCCGTCGGCAAGCAGGTCCAATATATCATCGCCAGCAACGAAGCGGGCCCGGTCACGGCCAATGTCGTCGGCGTGGTGAGCGACGTCCGCTATCGTTCGGCGCGCGATCCGGTGCAGCCGATCATTTATTATTACATCACCAACGGCGCCTTCAATCAGCTGATGGTTCGCTTCAACGGCGATCCGCGGACGGCGCAGGCGACGGTCGAGCGGGTGTGGAAGCGCTCGGTGCCCGGCCTGTCGCTCAATTCGCGCTTCGTCGAGGACATCATCCACGATCTCTACAATATCGACGAGAAGAGCGCGCAATTGTTCGGCATGTTCGCGATCCTGGCGGTGGTAATCGGTTGCCTCGGCTTGTTCGGGCTGGCCGCATTCACCGCCGAACGGCGCACCAAGGAGATCGGTATCCGCAAGGTGCTGGGCGCGCGCACCCGCGACATCGTCCGGCTGCTGGTGTGGCAATTCAGCCGGCCGGTGCTGATCGCCAACCTTGTCGCCTGGCCGGTCGCCTGGTGGTTGATGCGCGGCTGGCTCAACGGCTTCGACACGCGGGTGACGCTAACGCCGCTGCCCTTCGTCGAGGCGGGCTTGCTGGCAGTGGTGATCGCGGCGGGGACGATCGCGGGACATGCCGTGCGCGTGGCGCAGGCAAGCCCGATCAAGGCGTTGCGTTACGAATAGGGTTCAGGGGAGGGCCTGGATAACTTGGCGCCGGGGCGGAGACGTCCCGGCGTTTTTTTGTTTTGGGATCGCGTTGGGCTAACTGCCCTCGCTGTCGCTCGGGAATTTCCTGGGCGAACGTCCCCCGAACGTTCGCTCTTACCGGGAAATTGGTCGGGGAAAGAGGATTCGAACCTCCGGCCCCTGCCTCCCGAAGGCAGTGCTCTACCAGGCTGAGCTATTCCCCGACCGGCGCATCTCCGGGCGAACCCGGGCTTGCGAGGGGGCGCCTATAACCATGCGGGTGGAGTCGCGCAAGCGCTTGTATCACTCGGCTGTGTCACTCCGCGCGCGCCGCGAGCATGGCATCGATGCTGGTGAACTTCTCGCGCGGGGATCCGTCGCGCGCCGCCGAAATCTCCGCGGCTTCGATCTTCTGCCAGTCGCGAAAAGTGACGACGTCGACATTGCGATCGCGCAGCAGCAGGTCGAGCCCTGCGCGGCCGTTCTTGCCATAATCCTCCGCCGTGTCGTCCGCGATCTGTTCTGCGATCATGAAGCCGTCGGGACGGTTGGTCCCGATCGTGCCGGTCGGGCCGCGCCGTGCCCAGCCGACCGCGTACAGACCCGGCGCGATCCGTCCTTCGTCATTGGCGAAGCGTCCAAGCTTCGCGTCATAGGGCACGCCCTCGATGGGTGGGGTGCGATAGCCGATGCAGCTGACTACCAGCGCGGCGGGTATTGCGTACGTCTCGCCGGTTCCATTGGCGCGGCCCTCGGCATCGATCGCGGTGCGTTCGACGATTACCCGCTCGACCTTGCCGTGGCCTTCGATCGCGATCGGCATCGCATAGAAATCGAACTCGATCGTGATCGGCTTTTCGACCTGAGCCGCGGCGAAGCTGCGCAGATGCCCGACCGACTTGCGCAAGCCCGGCTCCAGCGCGGCATCCTCCGCTTCCGGCGGCAGGTCGGCGGCATCGACGCGTGGAGCGGCGCGTTCGAGGTGCCCCAGTTCGCCGAGTTCCTTGGGCGTCATCGCGATCTGGTGCGGGCCGCGCCGCGCGAGGATGGTGATGCGCTCGTGCCTGGCGCGCTCGAGCGAGTCGAGCGCATGACCGACGATGTCCGAGCCGGAGAATTCGGCTCCGGTCTTGGCGAGCACCCTCGCCACATCGAGCGCGACATTGCCGGCGCCGACGATCACCGCGCCGGGGCCGTCGAGTACGGGCGCGAGGTCGGCAAAATCGGGATGGCCGTTATACCAGCCGACAAAGGCGGCCGACCCGACCACGCCGGGCAGGTCGTCGCCGGGAATGCCCAAGGCGCGATCGGCGGGCGCGCCGGTCGCCAATACGACGGCATCGTAGAGCTCGAGCAATTCGGCGATCGAAACCTCCTTGCCCACGGTCACGTTGCCGACGAAGCGGACATTGTCCGACAGCGCGGTGGCCTCGTACCGGCGCGAAACGCCCTTGATCGACTGATGGTCGGGTGCGACGCCGGTGCGGATCAGGCCATAGGGGACAGGCAAGCGATCGATGATGTCGATCCTGACCTCATCGCCGAACTGCTTCTGGCACGCTTCGGCGGTGTAGTAACCGGCGGGACCCGAACCGACGATCGCAACGTGACGCATGTCCCCTCCTGTGGTTCAGGAGGGGGAACCTAGCGTGTCGCAATCCCTTGGCAACCCGCCTACGGGCTACCGGCCGCCCAGCTGGTCGACCAGCTTGATGTACGCATCCAGATAGGCGAGCACGATCACCTGGCCGATTTGCGTGTTCTGATAGCCGCCGCCGCCGGCCGAGGCGAAGCCACCCCACCAGCTGGCGCCGGTTGCCGCGCTGAAACCGACATCCGTCTTGCGATAATAGCCCTCGACGACGCTTTCCTCGGTAGTACGCGAGTCGACCACCGATAGCGTGACGTTGGCTTCACCTTTCTTGATGTTGATGCCGCCGGCGAGCGAGCCGATCACGTTCGCGCCGCCGCCGCCGAAGCGGCTGAGCACGCCGCCGATCGCACCGCCGACATTGCTGCCGCCCGAATTGTCGTTCGTGGTGACGATGTTCGGTTCGAGCAGGAAGTCCGCCGCGCGGACCTGGCCCTTGCCCATGTTCGATCCAGCCTGCAGCTCGCCATTGTCGGCCAGGGCGCGCTCCATCGCACGGCTCTGCATCGAACGGCCACGATTGACGAGCGTGAAGCAACGCGATTCCTGGACGAACACCTTCAGGATCGCCTCGGGGCTGCCCAGGTTGTACTGCCGCCACCACTGGTTTTCCGGCTCGACCATCGCGATCGTGCCGAGAGGCTTGGCGCAATGCGGCATTTCGCGCATGCCGCGATCCTGATCCTTGCGGCCGGAGGACCTGTCGCGCTGGGCCATTGCCGGCGAAATCGAAAGCACCATCGCCGCCGCAGCGGCCACCAATGTCACCTTACGCATCTAATCCTCCCCATGCGCCGACGATGCTCGATCGGTCGGCGCGGATGACCCAAGTTGCGCGGCCCGGCCCTTGCCGTGGCGCAACGCGTTACGATGCCGGAGATGCGACCCGCCCTGCATCCTGCCGCGGTTCCTAGCAGAGCGGTACGCCACGAAATAGGCGTTTTCCGTCATGCGTTTGAGCCCGTTGCGATAGCGGCGGTGCAGCGAAAACCTTGCCGATGGCGGGCGCGGCGCTATCGTCGAGCCTCATGGCATCGCTCGGCATCGTGCGCGAATTCCTGAGCGAGATGTCGCCGGTCGAGGGCGTCGCCGCGCTGCTCATCCTGATCAACGTCTGGCTGGTGGCACGCAGGAGCATCTGGAATTACGCTTTCGGGATCGCCGGCGTCGCGATCTATGGCGTCGTGTTCTTCCGCGCCAAGCTCTACAGCGACACCCTGCTCCAGGTCTTCTTCCTGATCGTGCAATTCTACGGTCTGTGGCAGTGGCGGCGGTCGCAGCGCGAGGCGGGCGAGGTCGTGGTCGAGCGGCTGACCAGGACGGTGCGGCTAGCCTGGGCCGCCGGCATCGTCCTCGCCATCCTGGGCTGGGGCTGGCTGATGCACCGCTTCACCGACGCATCCTTTCCCTGGTGGGACGCCTCGGTCGCGATGATCAGTGTTGCCGCGCAATATCTGATGTCGGTGCGCAAGCTCGAAAATTGGTGGCTATGGATCCTCGCCAATCTGGTCTCGATCGGCCTGTACGCGGCAAAGGCGCTGTGGATCACCACCGGCCTCTACGTCCTGTTGCTGGGAATTGCGGTACTGGGGCTGGCGCGTTGGCGAGCCGCGCGGCAAGGGGCGGAGGCATGAAGCTTCGCTCGATCTGCCTCCACGGTCCGGAAAGCACGGGCAAGTCCACCATCGCGGCCGAACTGGCGCGCCATTTCGGCTCGGCTTGCGTGGCCGAATATGGCCGCACCTATACCGAGGCGTTCGGCACCAACTGGACGATGGCCGACCTGGTCGCGATCGCACAGGCGCACGACGCCCAGACGCGGCAAGCGATCGCCAGCGGGCGGACGCCGGTTATCCTCGACACCGATCCGCTGATGACCGAGGTTTGGGCGGAGATGCTGTTCGGCCGCCACGATCCATGGTTCGATTCGTGGAACGGCTTTGCCGATCTCTATCTGTTGTTCGATATCGACCTGCCCTGGGTCGACGACGGCACGCGGATGTTCGGCACGCCGGAAAAGCGCCAGCGCTTCTACGAATTGTCGATGGAAGTGCTCGAACGCCGCGGCGTGCGCTGGACGATGGTGAGCGGAGAGGGGGATCAGCGCTACCTGACCGCGCTCCGGGCGATCCTCGGCACAGAGAAGTCGCTGTCGGGCGCCTGATCTATCCAGGGTTTTGGCGTTTGGCCGCATGCCTGCTATCGGCGCGGCAAATCCCTCTTCAATGCAAAGATTCCCGTGTCCACGCCGCTCGACAAAATCCGCAATTTCTCGATCATCGCGCATATCGACCATGGCAAGTCGACGCTCGCCGATCGCCTGATCCAGGCGACCGGCGGCCTGTCCGACCGCGAGATGTCCGAACAGGTGCTCGACAATATGGACATCGAGCGCGAACGCGGCATCACCATCAAGGCGCAGACCGTGCGCCTCTCCTACAAGGCGCAGGACGGCGAGACCTACACGCTCAACCTGATGGACACGCCCGGTCACGTCGACTTCGCCTATGAGGTCTCGCGCAGCCTGGCCGCCTGCGAGGGCGCCTTGCTGGTGGTCGACGCCGCCCAGGGGGTCGAGGCGCAGACGCTCGCCAACGTCTATCAGTCGATCGAGCACGACCATGAGATCGTGCCGGTAATCAACAAGATCGACTTGCCCGCCGCCGAGCCGGAGAAGGTCAAGCTCGAGATCGAGGAAGTGATCGGGCTCGACGCGTCGAATGCGGTGCTGACTTCGGCCAAATCGGGAATCGGTATCGGCGAGGTGCTCGAAGCGGTGGTCCAGCGCATCCCGCCGCCCAAGGGCGATCCGGCGGCGCCGCTCAAGGCGATGCTGGTCGACAGCTGGTACGACCCCTATCTCGGCGTCGTCATCCTGGTCCGCGTGATCGATGGCGTGCTCAAGAAGGGCCAACAGGTCACCTTCATGCAAGCCGGCACCCAGCATCTGGTCGACCGCGTCGGTTGCTTCCGGCCCAAGATCGAGCAACTGACCGATCTCGGCCCGGGCGAGATCGGCTTCATCACCGCGCAGATCAAGGACGTGGCCCAGGCGCGCGTCGGCGACACGCTGACCGACACCAAGCGGCCCGCCGCCGAACCGTTGCCGGGGTTCAAGGAAGTCCAGCCCGTGGTGTTCTGCGGGCTTTTCCCGGTCGACGCCAACGACTTCGAAAAGCTTCGTGAGAGCATTTCGAAACTGCGTCTCAACGATGCCAGCTTTTCGTTCGAGATGGAAACTTCCGCCGCGCTCGGCTTCGGCTTCCGCTGCGGCTTTCTCGGCCTGTTGCATCTGGAGATCATCCAGGAGCGACTGACCCGCGAATATGATCTCGACCTGATCACCACCGCGCCGTCAGTGGTCTATCAGATCGAGCTGACCCACGGGCAGGGCCATATCGAGCTGCATAACCCGGCCGACATGCCCGATCCCAACAAGATCGCGCTGATCAGCGAGCCGTGGATCGAAGCGACGATCTATTGCCCCGACGAATATCTCGGCTCGATCCTCAAGCTCTGCCAGGACCGCCGCGGAATCCAGAAGAACCTGACCTATGTGGGCGGCCGCGCGCAGGTGACCTACGAACTGCCGCTCAACGAAGTGGTGTTCGATTTCTATGATCGTCTCAAGTCGATCAGCCGCGGTTATGCCAGCTTCGACTATCACCAGATCGGCTATCGTGAGGGCGACCTCGTCAAGATGTCGATCCTGGTCAATAACGAGCCGGTCGACGCGCTCAGCATGATCGTCCATCGCGGCACCGCCGAAAGCCGCGGTCGCGGCATGTGCGAGCGCCTCAAGGACCTGATCCCGCGCCACTTGTTCAAGATTCCGATCCAGGCCGCGATCGGCGGCAAGGTCATCGCCCGCGAGACGATTGCTGCGATGCGCAAGGATGTTACCGCCAAATGTTACGGTGGCGATATAACCCGCAAGCGCAAGCTTCTGGAAAAACAGAAGGAAGGCAAGAAGCGCATGCGCGAATATGGTTCGGTGCAGATTCCGCAGGAGGCCTTCATCGCCGCGCTCAGGATGGGCGACGAGAATTAGACCTGGGTCGTAGTCTGATAACCGTCACCCCGGCCTTGTGCCGGGGTCCAACGGGCGGCAGGCTGAGGGCAAGAGGTTCGGGGGCTTCCCTCGCGGCACCTTGGACCCCGGAACAAGTCCGGGGTGACGAACGGGCGTTCCGGCCTGGAGATAGACAATCATGATTCCCCGCGAACTCATCGACGTCGCGCGCATTCCCGGCACCAATGACGAACTGCGCCTGTTTCGGCGCGGCGCGGACTTCATGATCGTGCTCGACCGCAACGAGCTGATGAACAGCCGGATGAGCGGGTCGGAGGAAGTGCTGGCGACCGAGACCTGCCAGCGGCTCAAGGGACGCAAGGCGCCGCATCTGCTGATCGGCGGCTACGGCATGGGCTTCACCTTGCGCGCCGCGCTGCGCTCGTTGGGCGCCGACGCCAAGCTGACCGTGGCCGAACTGGTGCCCGAGATCATCGCCTGGGCGCGCGGCCCGATGGCCGAGCTCGCCGCCGGCTGCCTCGACGATCCGCGCGTCAGCGTCGTCGGCGACGACGTTGCGGCGCTCATCGACAACGGCCAGGCGCAGTATGACGCGATCCTGCTCGACGTCGACAACGGTCCCGACGGCCTGACCCGCGCGAGCAACGGCCGGCTCTATTCCGAACGCGGGCTGGAGAATGCCTGGCGAGCGCTGCGCCCCGGCGGCATCCTCGCGATCTGGTCGGCGGCGCCCGACCCGCGCTTCGCCCGCAAATTCGCGTCGTGCGGCTTCGCGGTGGACGAGATCGTGACTCGCGCCCGCAGCAACGGCAAGGGTCCGCGGCACGTGCTCTGGTTCGGGACGCGCAGCGCCGACTAGCTGTTCGCATGCAAAAAACGGCGACAGACTGCGACATTCCTGCACTTGCGGTCCGTCCGAAACGGGCCTAGCGGCGCCCGCACCCCATATTTCGCTGATTGTCTGCCCGATGGCTCGTCCTGAACCCTCTCTGCTGGTTTCGATCCACGACGTCTCCCCCAAGTTCGAGGGGAAGATCGATCGGCTCGCCGACCTCGTCTCGCGCGACATGCCGGCGCCGCGTTATGCGATGCTGGTCGTGCCCGATCACTGGGGCGATTCCCCCATTCGCGCAGGCACGCCCTTCGCCTCGCGACTGCGCGCCTGGTCGGACACGGGGGTCGACATGTTCGTTCATGGCTGGTTCCACCTCGATCGCAGCGAGCATGATGGCGCGCTGGCCAGGTTCAAGGCCAAGCGGATGACCGCGGGCGAGGGGGAGTTCCTGGGGCTAGACCGCGATATCGCGCGCGCGCGAATGGCGGATGGGCGCAAGCTGATCGAGGACATCATCGGCCGACCGGCGGCCGGATTCATCGCGCCGGCCTGGCTCTATGGCGAAGGCGCGATGCGGGCGCTGGGCGAGGAAGGCTTCGCGCTCGCCGAGGATCACATGAAAGTGTGGCGCCCCACGACCGGCGAGGTCGTCGCGAAGGGACCGGTCATCACCTGGGCCAGCCGCAGCCGCTGGCGCATCGCTTCGTCGCTGGCCGTGGCGACGTTGGCCCGCGCCGCTTTGCCGCGAAAACCGTGGATGAGGGTTGCCGTTCATCCTGGAGACACCAATGTACCGGCACTGACCGACAGTATTGCGCGAACGATTGCCGCTTTGTCGCGCGGCGCGCGTTTTGCCCGATACCGAGAATTCCTGCCGGCCGCGGGGGCGTGAGCGGCCAGAGACAAACACGGGAAAGGGACGGGTAAGGTAGCGATCGAATGAACGACATGTCACGGGCCGTACGCGGAATGGAGGCCGCCACGGTTGCCGATTGGGCACGCAGCGCGGGGGATCGCGCTACTGCTCCCTGGCTCCGCTGGACGGGGCCCATCCTCTCGATCGCGATCATTTTCGTCGTTGCACGCTTCCTGGGCCGGGCGGACCTAGCGGCGCTCGGCCAGTTGCTGCCGACATCGATCGCCTTCTGGATCGGCATGGCGTTGCTGCTCGCGATCCAACCGATCGCCGACTATGTCATCTTCCGCGGGCTCTGGCCGTTGCCGTTGGGCGGCGGGCTCGTCGCCTTGCTCCGCAAATCTGCCTCGAACGAATTGCTGTTCGGCTATTCGGGCGAGTTGCAATTCTATCTCTGGGCGCGCCGCAACGCGTCAATTCCGGGATCGCCGTTCGGAGCGGTGCGCGACGTCGCGGTGCTGTCGGCACTGGCCGGCAATATCGTCACGTTGGCCTTGCTGCTGGCGGCGATCGCGGTGCCCGGGCCGCTCGAATTCGGCGCGATGAACGTGCACATTCTGTGGTCGGGCGTGTTCCTGGTCGCCTCGTCGATGGTCGTGATGCTGTTCCGCCACCGCCTGTTCGCGGTGTCGCGCGCGCAATTCTGGCGGATCGCGGCGATCCATACGGCGCGGTCGATCGCCGTGACGATGATGTTCGGATTGCTATGGGCCATGGTCATGCCCGGCGTGTCGCTCGGCTGGTGGCTGCTGCTGTCGGCCGCGCGCCAATTCGTCACGCGACTGCCGTTCCTGCCGAACAAGGATCTTGTGTTCGCCGGGCTCGCCGCTGGCATGCTGCACGACGTGCCCAACATCGCCGATACGGTTGCGGTGGTCGCGGGCGTGGTGTTTGCGGGCCAGGTCGTGATCGGCGCGGCGCTTGCCGTCACCGACCTCGCGCGTGAAGCCCTGAACATCGAGCAACGCTGATGCGCATCGTCGACGTCTGCGCCTTCTACACGCCCGCCGGCGGCGGGGTGAAGACCTATGTCGAGCGCAAGCTGCAGGCAGGGCCGCCCGCCGGGCATGAGATCGTCATCCTGGCGCCCGGCCCGGAAGACAAGATCGAGGAAGTCGCGCCCGGTGCGGTCATCGCGACGATCGCCGCCGCGCCGTTCCCGCTCGACCGCAATTACCATTATTTCGACGATGAGGGCCGGCTGCACGCCGCGCTCGATCAGTGGCGCCCCGATCTGGTCGAGGTTGCCTCGCCCTGGACGAGTGCATCCATGGTCGGCCGCTGGCGTGGCGCTGCGCCGCGCGCGCTGATCATGCATTGCGACTTCCTGTCGGCCTATCCGTATCGCTGGCTGCAGGGGCTGTTTTCGATCGAGACGATCGACCGCCGGCTCGACTGGTATTGGCGCCATCTGCGCAAGCTCGACCGTCAGTTCGATTTCGTGGTCAGTGCCAGCGACGATTTGACGCAGCGATTGCGCACCGGCGGCGTGGCCAAGGCCCAGACCATCCCGATGGGGGTGCAGCCCGGAATCTTCTCACCAGATCTGCGCGACGAACAGTTGCGCCGCGAGATGCTGGAACAATGCGACCTGCCGCCCGAGGCGACCTTGCTGGTCGGGCTCGGCCGTATGGCGCCCGAGAAGCGCTGGCCGATGATCTGCGAGGCCGTGCTCGCGGCGGGATCGCACCACGCCGTCGGCCTGGTCCTGTTCGGCTCCGGGCGCGACCGCGCGCGCGTCATTCGCGCCACGCGAGGCTCGCCGCACATCATCGTCGCCCCGGCGATCACCGATCGCGCCCGGCTGGCGCGGATGTTGGCCAGTGCTGATGCATTGATCCACGGCTGCGAGGCTGAGACGTTCTGCATGGTCGCGGCCGAAGGTGCGGCAAGCGGCCTGCCGCTCATCCTGCCCGATCGCGGTGGTGCCGCCGACCACCACCGGCCAGGATGCGGCATTCGCTACGCCGCGTGCGATGCGCGCGATCTCGGCGAGCGGCTGACGGCCTATCTTGGCGAAGATCTCCTGGCGGAGCGTCGGCGTGCGGCGGCGTTGGCGCCGCAAGTCCGATTGATGGACGCGCATTTCAGCGATCTGTTTGCGGTGTACAAGCGATCGGTCGCCCGTGCGGCGGCGTGATCCGCGGCCGATCGAGCCGATCGAACGCACCCACTTGATGGCAGGCGCGGGCAGTGCCACGACACGCATCCGATGACCGCGACCGGCGCCCCAATCTTCTATGATCCCTCGGGCCGGCGGCGGCGGCGCTTCGCGCTCGGCGTCGCTGCCTTCATCATGCTGCTGGTACTGTCCGCGGCGGTGTTCGGAGCGTCGATCGGGATCGTTCCGACGCAACCGTTGCTTCCGATCAACACCGAGCGACCGTTGCACCGGCTGGCGCCCCCGCACGATACGTTGCTCAAGCGCACGGGCCGCACCATCGACTGGTATGGCCGCAAGCTGACGGGCGAGACGCGGTCGAAGGAAGCCAAGACCGCCGGCAACGTGCCGCTGGCGATCGCCTTTCACGTGCCGTGGGACGGACAGAGCGCCGAATCGCTGCGGCGGCACATCAACGATCTCGATTGGGTGATTCCCGGCTGGGTGTCGGTGACCGGGCCGAAGCATACGATCACCGTGTTCAGCGACACCGCCGGGCGTGCCGTGATCAACGGCGCCGCGCGCCGCCCGCTGGTACTGCCGATGATCCAGAACGCCATCCAGGGCGAGTTCGATGGGCGCGGTATGGCGGCGATGCTGCACGATCCGAAGCTGCGCAAGGCGTTCCTCGACAAGCTGGAGCCCTGGCTGCTGGGCAACCATGCGGCCGGCGCGATGTTCGATTTCGAGCAGCTGCCGCCTTCGGCGCAACGCGACTATCTGGCGTTCCTCGACGAGGCGAACACCCGGTTCGACCGGCACGGCTGGCTGATAACGATCGCGGTGCCTGTCGGAGACAGGTCGTGGAACCTGCCGGCCTATGCCAAGATCGTCGATCGCATCTTCCTGATGTCGTATGACGAGCACGAAAATTCGGGCGATCCCGGGCCGGTCGCGTCGCAGGCCTGGTTCGCGCGTGCCGTCGCCGATGCGGCGCGCGGTGTCTCGGCGTCGAAGCTGGTCGTAACAATCGGCAATTACGGTTATAATTGGTATCCCGGCGGTGCCGATCCGGTCACGGTCGAAGAAGCGTGGCAGATAGCGCGCGAATCGGACGCCATGCCGAGCTTCGATCCCGCCAGCGGCAATTCGGGCTTCTCCTATGAGGAGGACGGCAAGAAGCATGTCGTCTGGTTCCTCGACGCGGCATCGGCCTACAACCAGATCGGCTTCTTGCGGCGCGCAGGCCTGGGCGGCATCGCCTTGTGGCGGCTGGGGTCTGAAGATCCCGGCATCTGGTCGATCTTTGGCCGATCGCATCCGACGCTGCCGCCGGCCAATGTAATAGAGGCGATCCCGAACGGCACCGATGTCGACATCGAGGGCCGCGGCGAAATTCTGAAGGTCGCGGCGACGCCGGCCGCCGGACAGCGCAAGGTAACGACCCTGCGTGACGGCTACATCACCGCAGTCGATTTCCTGCAGCTGCCCAGCCAATATATGATCCAGCGGACCGGCTATAGTCCGAACAAGATCGCGCTGACCTTCGACGACGGACCCGATCCGCAATGGACGCCGAAGATTCTCGACATCCTGAAGCGTTACAATGCGCCGGCGACGTTCTTCATGGTCGGAGAGAATGGCCTGACCGAACGCGGGCTGCTCGAACGCATCGTGCGCGAGGGGCATGAAGTCGGCAGCCACACCTACACCCATCCCAATCTCGCCGGCGCCTCCGCGACAGACACCGATATCGAGCTCAACGCCAACCAGCGGTTGTTCCAGGCCTTCACCGGGCGCTCGCTGCGCCTGTTCCGCGCCCCCTATTTCGGCGACGCGGAGCCGACCACGGCGGACGAGCTTGGTCCTGTCTACGCCGCGCAGCAGCGCGGCTATATCTCGGTCGGCCTACATGTCGACGCCGAGGACTGGCAGCGGCCGGGCGTCCAGGCGATCATCGACAATGTCGTCGATGGAGTCGCCAAGCGCGGCACCGGCTGTGCGTCGGGCGACGATTCGCAATGCAGCCACAATATCGTCCTGCTCCACGACGCAGGCGGCGACCGTCAGCAGACGATCGAGGCGCTGCCGACGATCATCGAAAAGCTGCGCGCCATGGGCTTCACCTTGGTGCCGGTGTCCGAGCTCGCCGGCCTGTCGCGCGATCAGGCGATGCCGCCGATTTCGCCAGGCGACCGAGCCGCGGCCCAAGTCGATCTATTCCTGTTCGGCACGATCGGCGCCGTCGTCACCGCGCTCGGTTGGATATTTCTCTTCGCGATCTCGATCGGCATCCTGCGGGCCGTGATCCTCTCGG
This sequence comes from Sphingomonas sp., assembly GCF_024508665.1. GTDB lineage: Bacteria > Pseudomonadota > Alphaproteobacteria > Sphingomonadales > Sphingomonadaceae > Sphingomonas. Next base: position 24,779 of record NZ_JANINP010000003.1, on the reverse strand, counting down.
CGCTCGCGCTGATCCAGGCGCGGCGCGAGGGGCGTACGATATTCCCCGCGATCGATCCCGAACGCTTCGTGACGGTAATGATCCCCGCCTATAACGAAGAAGCGGTGATCGAGCGGTCGATCCGGACGGTGCTTGCCTCGACCGATGTCAGGATCGAAGTCATCGTGATCGACGACGGATCGAAGGACCGCACCAGCGCGATCGTGCGCGACGCTTTCGCCGACGATCCGAGAGTACGCCTGTTGACGCTAGAAAACGGCGGCAAGGCGCGCGCGCTCAACCAGGGGCTTGAGCTGGCCACCGGCGAGATCGTCATTGCGCTCGACGCCGACACCCAGTTCGAGCCGACCACCATCGCACGACTGGCGCGCTGGTTCGGCGATCCGAAGCTCGGTGCGGTGGCGGGCAATGCCAAGGTCGGCAACCGGGTCAATCTGGTCACCAAATGGCAGGCGCTCGAATATATCACCGCGCAGAATCTGGAGCGCCGCGCGCTTGCCAGCCTCGACGCGATGACCGTGGTGCCGGGCGCGGTCGGGGCGTGGCGGCTCGAGGCGATCCGGTCGGTCGGCGGCTATCCCGACGACACTTTGGCCGAGGACCAGGACCTGACGATCGCGATCCAGCGTGCCGGATGGAAAGTCCGTTACGACCAATTCGCCGTCGCCTGGACGGAAAGCCCCGAGAGTTTCAAGGGCCTTGCCAAACAGCGCTTCCGCTGGGCCTACGGCACGCTGCAGTGCTTGTGGAAGCACGGCTCGATCATCGGGCGCGGGCGCCCGCGCGGACTGGCGTGGATCGGCCTGCCCCAGGCGATCCTGTTCCAGATCGTGCTCGCCGCGATCAGCCCGATCATCGACCTCGCGCTGATCGTCAGCTTCGCGCTGACCTGGCTCGCGGTCGAACAGCATGGCTGGGATCAGACCCAGCACAGTATCGAGAAGATGCTGGCCTATTGGCTCATCTTCACCGCGATCGACCTGCTCTCGGCCATCGTCGCCTTCGCGCTCGAACGGCGCGAGAGATGGTCGCTGCTCTGGCTGCTGATCCCGCAGCGGATCGGCTACCGCCAGGTGATGTACTATGTCGTGCTGAAAGCGATCACCCAGGCGCTGCGCGGTCCGCGTGTCGGCTGGGGCAAGCTGCAGCGCACCGGGCGCGTGCAGGCGGCGGGCTAGACGTCTACTCGATCAGGCGTGCACCGCTGGCATGCTTGCCGAGGCGGTCGGCCGGATTGCGCAACGGACAGTCCTCCATCGACAAGCAGCCGCAGCCGATACAGCTGCCGAGCTGATCGCGCAGCGCGGTGAGCTGGGCGATGCGATGGTCGAGATCGTCGCGCCAGGCCGCCGACATGCGCCGCCAGTCCTCTCCCGAGACCGGGCGGTCGGCGGGCAGCGTGTCGAGCGCGGCCTTGATCGCGCCGAGCGGGATGCCGGTGCGTTGCGCAATCTTGATCACCGCGACCCGGCGCAGCACGCCGCGGCGGAACCGGCGCTGGTTGCCGCCCGACCGCTCGGCGCTGATCAGGCCCTTGGCTTCGTAGAAATGGAGCGTCGACACCGCCACGCCGCTGCGCCGCGCGACCTCTCCGACCGACAGCATTGCCGGGATGTCCTGCATGCGAAAAGCCCCTTGACCTGAACCAAACTTGAGGTTGCATAGGAGCGTCTCGCGGCGTCGGCAATCGCTTCGGCGCCGGGTTCACGATCCTCAGGAGACATCGTCCATGGCTACCGCTCCCTTCTATCGCGTCGATAAATTCATCGTGCCGGATGCCGCGCGTCAGGCGTTCATCGACGCGGTCGACGAAACCGATGCCGTGATGCGTACCCAGCCCGGCTTCGTCCGTCATGACCTGCTCGAGCAGGTCGGCGGTCCCGGCGAGTATAATTTCGTGACCGTGGCCGAATGGGAAAGCGATGAAGTTATTCCGATCGTCGCCGCCGCGATCGCTCGCCATCAGGCGAAGCGGCGCTTCGATCGCAATGCCTTTTTCGCCAAGCACGGAATCCGCGCCGACATCGCCACCTATCGCGTGCTTTGAGGCGTCCGCCGCGCGGTGTATGCGCGGCGGCATGATCCAGCCGTTCACGCGCCGTCTCGTCCTCGCCGGATTGGCCGCGCTGTCGATCGGCGCCGGGCCATCTCCGCGAGCGCCGGTCATTCTCGCCGCGGCCAGTCTGCAGGAATCGCTGACCGCCGCGGCGGATGTCTGGGCGAGGGCGGGCCACCCTCGGCCGGTAATCTCATTTGCCGCATCCTCCACCCTGGCACGTCAAATCGAGGCGGGGGCGCCGGGCGATCTGTTCGTCTCCGCCGATGAGGAGTGGATGGACGCGCTGGCGGCCAAGGGATTGCTCGCGCCGGGAACGCGCGCCGATCTGGTTGGCAACCGGCTGGTCGTGGTCGAGCCTGCAGGACGGCATTCTTCGATTCCGACGAGCGGCCCCCGTCTCGCGCGGGTGCTGGGTGCCGGCCCGCTGGCGATGGCAGATCCCGACAGCGTACCGGCAGGCAAATACGGTAAGACGGCGCTGGAGAAGCTCGGCGCCTGGACCGCGGTCGCCCCCAACATAGTACGTGCGGAGAATGTTCGCGCGGCGCTGGCGCTGGTCGAACGCGGCGCGGCGCCGTTCGGGATCGTCTACCTGACCGACGCCAAGGCGTCATCGAAAGTACGCGTTGCTGGCGTGTTCCCGCCAACCAGCCATCCGCCGATCCTGTATCCGGTCGCCCGGCTGGCGCGATCGACCAACCCGGACGCCGAGGGTTTCCGCCGCTTCCTGCTGTCGCCGCGCGGCCGTGCGATCTTCGCGCGGTTTGGTTTTGGGGTGCCTGCAAAGTGATGGCCCCACGCCGTCATGCCGGGCTTGTCCCGGCATCCAACGTGCAACAACGGCTGGATTCCGTTGTGGAGGATTGGTGTTCGAGCGAGATCGTGTCCCCCGGACACGATCTTGGCTTGCCGGGGGCAAGCCGAAGCTCGAACACGGAACAAGTCCGGGGTGACGATGAAATGGAATGCGCGGTTTGACCTCCGAGGAATGGGTCATCGTCGCGCTGTCGCTACGGGTCGGGCTGGTCGCGACGCTGGCGGCGCTTCCCATCGCTTTCGCGATCGCCTGGCTGCTCGCGCGTGGTCGCTTTCCGGGCAAGATCCTGATCGAAGCGATCGTCTACCTGCCGCTGGTCGTGCCGCCGGTGGTCACGGGCTGGTTTTTGCTGGTCGCCTTCGCGCCTGGTGGACCATTCGGTTTCTTGAGCAACGGTGTGCTGTTCCGCTGGACCGGTGCGGCGATCGCTGCCGGAGTGATGGCGTTGCCGCTCATGGTGCGGGCGATCCGGTTATCGATCGAGGCGGTCGATCGCCGGCTCGAAGGCGCGGCGCGGACGTTGGGGGCGGGGCCGTGGCGCGTGTTCCGGACGATCACCTTGCCACTCAGCCTGCCGGGCGTGCTGGCCGGGACCGTGCTCGGCTTCGCGCGGTCGCTCGGCGAATTCGGCGCGACGATCACTTTCGTCTCCAACGTGCCGGGGCAGACCCAGACCTTGCCGCTGGCGATCTACGCCGCACTGCAACGTCCCGACGGCGATGCGATCGCGCTCCGGCTGTCGGCATTGTCGGTCGCGGTGGCGCTGGCGGCGTTGGTCGCCTCGGAATTGCTCGCGCGACGGATGCGCGCGGCGATGGTCCATGGCGTTTGACCTCGATATCTCGAAGCGGCTCGGCGATGCCGAGATCGCGCTGCGGCTGGAGACCGGTGAGGGCCTGACCGTGCTGTTCGGCCCGTCGGGCGCCGGCAAGACCAGCGTGCTCCACATGGTGGCGGGACTGCTTCGGCCCGATCGCGGCCATATCCGGGTCGGTGGCGTGGCGCTGTTCGGCGCCGGCGTCGATGTCGCACCCGAACGTCGGCGCGCGGGGTACGTCTTTCAGGACTCGCGGCTGTTCCCGCACCTGAGGGTCGCGGCAAACCTGGGCTACGGCGCAGGTCGGACCGCAGCGATCGAGGATGTCGTCCAATTGCTCGACATCGCCCATTTGCTCGATCGCTGGCCGCGGACGCTATCGGGGGGAGAGGCGAAGCGTGTCGCGATCGGTCGCGCCTTGCTCAGCGACCCCGCTTTCCTGCTGCTCGACGAGCCGACCGCCTCGCTCGATCGCGACCGTGCGCAGGAGGTGGAGCGCGCGATCCTCGACATTCGCGACCGGCTGCGCCTGCCGATCCTGATGGTGACCCATGACCGAGCCCAGGCGGAGCGGCTGGCGACGACGATGGTCGAGATCGATCCGATGCGGACATGAATTCGCGGGTCTGTCATGGTGTGATGCGATAAAGTGGCCCGTATCTCACCTGGCAGGGGGGCGACGCGATGGACAGCGCCAGCAAGGACGGATTTCACCTGAAATTGTGGCGCGGCGAACGCATGTGCCTGATCGGTATGGACGTCGACGCGCCGGAACCCGATTTCGTCGGCTTCGCGATCGAGGTCCTCCATCCAGGCGGGACCGAGTTCGCGCCGTTGCGCAATCGCCTAGCCTTCTCCTATCCGGAAGGCAGCAAGATCAATGGCGACGTCCAATTCCCGTCGACCGAGGCGCCCTTTCAGAAGTTTCGCTGGGTCCATTTCCCCTATGATCCGATCGACGGGCTCTATTCCTATCGCGTGACCAAGATGCACATGCCGGCGGATGGGTCGTTGGTTGCGGGCACGCAACTCGTCGCCAACATCAACCTCAATCCCATCACCCATCCGGGTTTTCTCGATATCGGCTTCACCCGGGCGTTCGCATCGTCCCAAGCCTATCGCGACAAGTTCGGGAATCGCGACGACATCCTGCCGGCGACCAATGCCGCCGGCCTCGATTTCGCGCCCCCGTTCGATCCGGCAAGTCCGAGCGACGACAATCCCTATACCTGGCTCGGTTTCGAAGCGGCGGCGATCGTGCAGTCCTTGGTCGACGAGGCTGTCGCGGACACGACGCTGACGGTGGATTTCTTTGCCTATGACTTGAATCTGGGCTGGCTGGTCGACCGTCTCGAGAAGCTCGGGCCGCGGCTGCGCGCGGTGATCGACGATAGCCCCAAGGACCACAACCAGCCAGCGGGCGCCGAAGGAAAGGCATCCGCGCGGCTGTCGACAAGCACTGGTGGTCAGGTCGTTCGGATGCATTTCAATGGGCTGCAGCACAACAAGGTGATCATCGTGCGACGCAACGGCGTGGCCCAACGCGTGCTGCTCGGCTCAACCAACTTCAGCTATCGCGGCTTCTACATTCAGGCGAACAATGCGCTGCTGTTCAGCGATCCCGCCATCGCCGGACTGTTTGGCGACTATTTCGATGCCGCGTTCCATCAGCCGGAGACGTTCTCGGGATCGGACATGGCCCGCAAATGGTACGCCTTCACCACGCCCGACAAGCCAGTCGTCCAGATCGCGCTGTCGCCGCATGCCGACAAGGAAATAGGGCTGTCGCCGGTCGGCGCGGCGATCGATCAGGCCACGTCGTCGGTGTTCTTCTCGATCGCCTTTCTCAACCAGACCAAGAGCGGCTCGGTGCGGACGGCGATCGATCGTCTCGCGAAGCGGCCGGTGTTCAGCTACGGCGTGGTCGACAAGGCGAGCGCGGAGCCCAAGCCCGGAGCAGAGGCCAAACCGAGCAGGCTCGACGTGTACAAGCCCGACGGCACGATCGGCGTGGTCGATTTCGGCTATCTCGCCAAGAACGCGCCGCCGCCGTTCGGGGCCGAGTGGCAGGGCCGCAAAGGCATCAACCTGCACAACAAGTTCGTCGTCACCGATTTCGGCCTGCCGACCGCCAAGGTCTTCACCGGATCGTCCAACCTCTCGCCGAGCGGGGAGGGCGGTAATGGCGATCATTTGGTAATGATCCAGGATCCGATCGTCGCCACGGCCTATGCGATCGAGGCTGTGCGCCTGTTCGATCACCTGCATTTCCGCTCGAAGATGAAGGATGCGAAGGTCAAACCGAAGGGCGCCAAGGCCGGCGAGGCGACACCGCTCACGCTCGCCAAGCCGACCGCGCTGAGCGGTAAGCCGGCCTGGTTCGAACGCTATTACCGGGCCGACAGCCAGTATCTGCGCGATCGGCTGCTGTTCGGGCACTGACGGCCGGCGCCGAGCGGGCACCGGCCGCCTCCGCGACGATCAGCCGCCCAGGAAGTCCATCTTGCCGATCGGCACGCCCTTCATGCGCAACAACGCATAAGCGGTCGTGACGTGGAAATAGAAATTCGGGTGAACGAACCCGATCAGGAAATCGCGCCCGGGAAACTTGAACTCGCCATTGGGGAATTTGAGCACGACCTCGGCATCTTCCTTGCCGTTGATCGCCTCGGCGGGCACCGACTTCACGAAGTCGATCGTCTTGGCGATACGCGCCTTGACGTCGTCGAAGCTCGCCTCATTGTCCTCCATCACGACATTCTCGACGCCGCCCAGCCGGACCATGCAACCCTTGGCCGAATCGCTCGCGCGCTGGATCTGCGAAATGAAATTGCCCATGTCTTCGATCAGCCGTGCTTCGAGCAGGTCTTGCTCGTCGATTCCCTTGTCGGCGGCGAAGGCGCGGGCCTTGTCGATGATCTTGTCGAGATTGGTCAGCGCGCGCACGAAAACAGGCGCGGTGAGGGCGTAAAGTTCGGTAGCCACTGGATTCTCCCCTAGAGAAACGGACGGCCGATCGGCGTCCGCGGGAGGACATAAGACCTCAGTTGCAAATGAAAACCCGTCTCGGCCGGTTTTTTACCGTTTCGCCAAAAATTCAGCGCGTGGCGGCAACGAACGCCGCGCGGAACTGGTCGAGGTCCCCCGCCGCGACGTCCGACACCGCCCAGAAATCGAGGTCGCCCTGGCGCCAATGGACGAGCGTATAGCCGTCCGTCGCCATCGTCTCGCCCGCCGGTGCCTTGCCCGCAGGCCAGGCAAAGACGTTGATCGTGTGGAGGTTGCGGCGATAGACGATCGCCGGAACGACGCGGCCGCCGATATAATCGAGCCGCCCGCCGACCAATGGGAAGCCCGCGGCCTTGAGGTCCGGCGTAGGCGGCGAGAAGTCGATCTTGCCGTTGAACCACGGTTTGACGACGTGGCGGTTCGAGGTCGGGATGTCGACCAGATGGTCGGCGAGCAGCGAGCGGACGTGGCTTGCGACCATCTGCTGCTCGAGCCCGCTCGTTGCCGATTGCTGCGGGATGGCCAATGTCAGCGCCAGCCCCGCGGCAATCGCGCCGCCAGCACCCCAGCCGAGCCGTGCGGGCCACGGATTGGCCGTATGCGGCGCGGCGGGCAGCGCGGCGTCGATACGGTCGCGCAGGCTCGAAGGTGCAGGCTGCCGCAATGCCGGGTCGGCCATAATCTGGTGGAGGTCTTTCAATTGCTCGAATTCGGCCGCGCAAGCTGGGCAGGTGCGCAGATGCGCCTCGACCGCCGCGACATTGGCGGCGTCGAGCTCGTCGTCGAGCAAGGCGTGGAGCAGCATCGGGTCGGGACAGGTCATGCCTTGCGCTCCTGCTGCGAGGCAGCGCGTGCCGGAAGCAACAGTTTCACCAGCATCTCGCGGGCGCGCGCCAACCGCGACATCACCGTGCCGATCGGAACGCCGGTCACCGAGGCTATCTCGCGATACGACATGTCTTCCATCTCGCGCAGGATCAGGGTTTCGCGAAAAGGTTCGGGCAAAGCGGCGATCACACCCCGTACCGTATCGACCTCGCGCGCGCGGGCCAGCGATTCCTCCGGGGTGTCGCCGTCAGCCGGAACAGCGGCGATTGCCTCCGATTGCGCTTCGGACAGGCTCGCATCGGACACGACGACGCGCTCGCGCTTGATCTGCTCGCCGACCCTGTCGCGCCAGCAATTGCGCAGGATGGCGAACAGCCAGGCGCGGGGCGGGCCGCCGCGATAGGTGTCGAACGACCGGAACGCGCGTAGGAAGGCTTCCTGCGCCACGTCCTCGGCGACGCCGGCGTCGTTGGTCAGGTAGCGCGCCAGGTTATAGGCCGCGTCGAGGTGCGGCAGCATCAACTCGCGAAAGCGCAGCTCGGGACCGGGCTTCATGTCCCGACCGCCGACCAGTCTTGGGCGAAAGCCGCCGATCACCTCTACGCTCCCCGTCTCACCGCGCCGTTACGGTCACTTTGCCCGTCATCATCGGATGGAGCGAGCAGAAATAGGCGACCTGGCCCGGCTTGGTGAAGGTGAAGCTGAACGACTGGCCGGTGTCGAGCACCTTCGAACGGAAGCTCTTGTCGGTCGCCACCACGGTATGCGGGATATCGTCGTCATTGGTCCAGATGACGGTCTGGCCGACCTTCACCGTCACCATTTTCGGCCCGAAGGTGAAGTTGGAGATATGGACCGCTAGCGGACCGGCGGACTTGGCGGGCACAGCCGACAAGGTCTTGCCCCGGGCCGATGCCGCGACAGGGGGATTGGCGCGGCCCGAGGCAAGCGAGGTCATGACCGCCGCGACAGGAATGAGTACGGCGATCATCATACGGGAGTGCATCTCTAGTCTCCAAAGGTTCAGGCAAGAGTGGAATCGATCAGCGCGATGCGCTGGTCGCCGCGACGGAAAGTCACGTCGGTGATGCCAAGCATCGAACGGAGCTGGCCCGGCGGCACGACTTGCGGGCCGGGCGAGGGGGCGGTGCCCGGCGCCGGTTGCGGGAAAGCAGTCGAGCGGGCGGTGTGGAAGGTCATCTGGCCTTCGACCTTCTGCACGATCTGGTGGATATGGCCGTTGAGGATCGTCACCGACCCGAAGCGCTTGAGCAGCGTCAAAGCGGCTTGCGCGTCGCCGGTGCCCCAGCCCCATTGCTCATAGACCGTCCAGAGCGGGATATGTGCGAACACCACAATCGGCGTGGACGCACTACGGCCCGCCAGGTCGGCCTTGAGCCAGGCCAGCTGTGCCGCGCCGAGATTGCCCATGCCGCCGGGCTTGAGGTCGGCAACGTTGACCAGCCCGACGAAATGCACGCCCTGATGGTCGAAGCTGAACCAGCCGGCGCCCTTGCTGCCTTTACCGTGGCGATCGAGAAACGCCTTGCCGCCGCCTTCGTCGACCATGTCGTGCTCGCCGGGGACGAAGAAAGCGGGGATGCCGGTCTCGCGCAGGATCTGGTCCGCGTCGTCGAATTCGACGTCGCGCGACAATTGGGTGATGTCGCCGGTATGGATGATGAAGTCGGGCTTGACCGCCAGTGCCTTCACCTTGGCGATCGCCTCGCGATAGGTCGCGCGCGCATCGGGATTGGCCGCCTTGTCGAAGCCGATATGGCTGTCGCTGAGCTGGAGGAACGTGAAGTCCGCCGCCGGTGCATCACCCGCGCCGGCGCCGTCCAGGATCGCGCTGCGAGCGATGCCGGCGTTCAGCGCGTAGAGCGCGCCGGTGCCCGCCCAGGCCATGCATTTCAACGCCTCGCGGCGGTCGGGGAAGCGTGGATCATCGGTCATGCCCTGGTGCCTTTCGAATGGGATCGATGGCCAAGACGGCAGTGGGTGGACGGTTATTCCCGCGGCGATCGAAATCTTTCATCGCGCTGCGAAATTTGTGCCGGTTGTCGCTTGCGCAGCGCGCGCTGCGGCGACAAGATGGCGCGTACAGGGGGGGCGCATGAAAATCGGAGTGGTGCTGTGTGCCGTGGTGTTCGCCACGGCGGCGGTTCAGGGTGTGGCGCAGACTACGCCGCAAAGCGCACCGGCCGCCACGCCGGCCAATCCGGCATCAGTCCCGCTGCCTGCGACGGCCGCGCCGCCAGTGCGTGGGGTGGCGGCGATGACGCCTGTCGAGATCGAGGTAGCCGCGCCGCTTAATTCGAAGACTAGCCGAATCGGCGAAACCTTTCCGATCCGGCTCCTCTCGCCCGTGCTGGACGGCAATGGTAGAATCATTTTGCCTTCGGGAACCCTGGGGCAGGGCGAAGTGATCCACGCCGCGAAGGCGCGGGGAATGGGCAAGGCCGGAGAGATGATCCTGGCAGCGCGTTACCTGCAATGCGGCGATACGCGGATTCCGCTGGGCCATTTCAAATTTGCGGTGCGCGGCAAGGATAACAGCACCAATGCTGCGGTCGCCATGGCTGTCGCGGGACCGTTTCTCGCTTTTATGAGCGGTGGCGAAGTGAACGTACCCAACGGAGCGCATGCAGATGCCAAGATCACGGCCGATGTCGCGATTCCGGAATCGGTGACTGCCCAATGCGGTGGGACGCCGCCCGCAACCATCATTCCAACGGCAGAAAAGGGGAGCCAATGAACAAGAAGATTATCGCGATCGCGCTGGCAGCGGGCGCTGTCACAATCGGGACGGGTGTGGCGATTGCCGCCGACGGTCCGGCGATCACCACCAAGTCGGGCACGCTGGGCCAGCCGGCCGCCGGTATGGGCCAGGTCGTTTTCTTCCGTCCCGGATCGATCATGGGCGCCGCCTTGGGCTGCACCGTGCATGAGGACGACAAGGAAATCGCGCGGCTTGGCTCAGGGAAATATCACGTCGTCAGCGCGACGCCCGGCAAGCATCTCTATTTCACCAAGGGTGAGGCGACCGACAAGCTGAACCTCGAGGTCGAAACCGGCGAAACCTATTTCGTCCGCTGCAATATCGGTGCGGGCATCATGGCGGGCCGCGCCAACTTGTCGCCGTCGGATCAGGCAACCTTCGCCAAGAAGGCCAAGGGCCTCACCCTATGGGCCGGTAAGAAGGACGACAAGGACGACAAGAAGGGCGACAAGTAAGATCGCCGGACAAATAAGAGACCCGGCCGCCGGAATCGCTTCTGGCGGCCGGGTCTTTCATGTCTCTTTCTTTCAGAACTTTACCCGGAACGCGCCGCCGATGATCCGCGGCTCGCTGATCATGCCGGTCAGGTTATTGAAGTCGATCGCACTGACCGCGCGGAACTGGTTGGTGATGTTCCGAGCGAACGCGCTGACTTCGTAACGCGGCGTCGAATATGCGATCTTCAACCCGCCTTCGAGCATCGGCCGCCCGCGGAACTCCTTCGCTTCATAGAGGAAGTAGTTGATGCTGCTGCGATAGGCCCAGTCGGTATAGGCATAGATTTCGCGGCCGTCGCCGAGCGGGATCGAATAGCGTGCGGTCCAGTTCGCCACCCAGCGCGGCGCCTGGGGCAGGCGATTGCCGTCGATGATCGCCTGGCCCGGGCTCGCCAGCGGATCGGTCACGGTGCACAAAGATCCGCACACGCCGACGGTGATCGACGGGTCCTGGATCTCGGTGAAATTGTAGCTCCCGCTCGCGGTCAGCAACAATTGCGGGATTGGGCGCATGTCGAGTTCGGCCTCGACGCCATAGCCGATCGCGCGCTTGGCGTTGAGCAGATGCGCCGAATTGGAGAGGCCGCCGACCGCGGTGATCTGCAGATCGTTGGTACGCCACCAATAACCGTCGAACGAGAACCGCACGGTGCGATCCGCGGTCTCGCCCTTGATGCCCGCTTCGCCCGACAGGGTGGTCTGCTTGCCCGCCGTGGTTTGGCTGCTGCCGAAGGTCACGCGGTCCTGGATCGCCGGGCCGAGATAGCCGGTCGCGGCGCGTGCATAGAGATTGACCTGCGGCGACACGGCGTATGTCGCGCTGACGTCCCAGGTGAAGTCGCCGCCGCTCACCTTGGCGCGGCTCGGCAGCACGACGCCGAACAGATTGGGCGAATAGCCGGTGATCAGGTCGTCTTTATGGTCGTGCGAATAGCGCCCGCCCGCGCGCAACGTGAGTTTGTCGACGGGCTTGTATTCGACCGAAGCGAACACGCCCCAATTCTCGTTCTTGTTATCGTGGAAAAGATCCTGGTCGAGGTCGGCCGCGCGGCTGCCCGTGGCCGGGAATTTATAGTCATATTCGTGGTATTTGAGCGTTTGGTGGAAATAATAGAGCCCGCCTTGCAGCTGGAAGCCGTCGAACCGGTCGCTGACGAAGCGCAGTTCCTGGCTGAACTCCGCCGGGCGGGTGATCCCACCGGTGTTCGACGGGAACAGCGCGTTGTTCAGCCCGAGCGCGGGGAAAACGTAATTGTTGCCGCCGTCGATATCGCCGGTGCTTTCGACCTTGGCCTTCTCATAGGCGGTGACCGAATAGAGCGTGCCCACGCCGTCGAAATGATAATCGAGCCGGAGGTTGGTACCCCATTGCGTCATGCTCTGACTGGTATAGCCGTCGAGCGCGACCTTGGCGGGGTCGAAGCCGGGCGAGAAATCGTTGCTGCCCTGCTTGAACAGACCGGCGCGGAACACGCGCGGCGTGCCGTCGAGATCGCGGATGTGGAAATTGACCAGCGCGTTGAAATTGCCGCTTGAATAACCGAGCTGGAACCGGCCGGCGAGGTCGCGATACCCCTCCAGCTTCTTGTCGGCAAAGCCGGTGGTAGACGTGTTGGTCACCCAATCGTCACGCCGCTGGAGCAGGCCAGAGGCGCGGAAGGCGAAACCGCCGCCCAGCGGCAGGTTGAGCGCCGCTTCGGCATTGACCGTGTTGAACGTGCCCCAGCTCGCGCTGGCATAGCCGCCGACCTTGTCGTCGGTCGGCTTGGCGGAATCGAGCTTGATCACGCCGGCGGGCGTGTTGCGGCCGAACAGGGTGCCCTGCGGCCCGCGCAGCACTTCGACCGACTTGAGATCGAATACCGGGAACGACTTGAGCATCGCGTTTTCGAGCGCGACGTCGTCATAGACCACCGACACCGGCTGCGCGGCGTTGGGATCGAAATCGGTATTGCCGAGGCCGCGGATGTAGAAGCGTGGGAAAGTGCGGCCGAACGACGATTCCGCCTGAAGGCTGGGCGTGCGCGACGACAGGAAGCGGATGTCGAGCCCGCCCGAGTTGATCACGGCGAGCTTCTCGCCGGTGATCGCTGTGACCGCGACGGGCACGTTCTTCGACGATTCCGACACGCGCGTCGCGGTGACGACGATATCGCCCAGGCCCTTGTCCGCGGACGTGGCGGCGTCGTCCTGCGGCGCGGCGTCGGGGGTGGCGGCGGGCTTGGGCTCGTCGATCTTCGCGGCGGCGGGCGTGACGGCGATCAGGAACAGGGCGGGCGCCGTGCCGGCGAGCAAGAGGCGCGTAAGCGCTCGGTTGGGCTTTGAGGTCATGAAATCCCCTTGGAGTCGAAGGTCGGCATTCCCCGCCACGATCGAATCCGTGTGTCCCGGATCTTGCACAAAGTCGTAACATGGCCGTCATGGCCCCAAAAGACTAACCCAGGGCAAGAAAGTGGAAAGGCTCACGAATAGCGAAGGCCTGATGCCACCATGCAACAATATCGCCCGGGCAAAAGAAAACCGCCGCCCGGTCTCCCGGACGGCGGTATTTCACTGCCAGCCTAAGTGCTGAACCGGGCGATCACTCGCCTTCGTTCAGATACTCGCCGGCATCGGCGTCGGTGCCGTGGCCGCTCGGGGCGACACGGGCCAGCGCATCGCTGCCGGTGTCGTCGCGCACGTCACGCGCCAGCTCTGCGGCGCGCTCCTCGGCCGCCGAGTTCGGCGCGATCAGCGCTTCCTGCAGCGCACGCTGCTGGACGCGGAGCGCGGCGTCGCGGCTGGAGGCCGCCACGCGCAGGCGGTTCATGCCCGCACCGGTACCGGCGGGGATGAGACGGCCGACGATGACGTTCTCCTTGAGGCCGATCAGCGTGTCCTGCTTGCCCTGGACCGCCGCCTCGGTGAGGACGCGGGTGGTCTCCTGGAACGACGCCGCCGAGATGAAGCTGCGGGTCTGCAGCGACGCCTTGGTGATGCCGAGCAGGACCGGCTTGCCCTGGGCGGGCTGCTGGCCGGGGGCGAGCTTCTCGTTGGTCTCGTCCATCTCGGTGCGATCGACCTGTTCGCCGGCGAGCAGCGTGGTGTCGCCGCCGTCGGTGATCTCGACCTTCTGCAGCATCTGGCGAACGATCACCTCGATGTGCTTGTCGTTGATCTTCACGCCCTGGAGTCGATAGACTTCCTGGATTTCCGACACGAGATATTCCGCGAGCGGCTCGATGCCGAGCACCTCGAGAATATCGTGCGGATCGGGCGAACCGCCGATCAAATTGTCGCCACGCTTGACGTAGTCGCCTTCCTGGACGTCGATCACCTTCGACTTCGGGATCAGATACTCCACGACCTCGCCGCCATCCTCGGGCTGGATCCCGATCTTGCGCTTGGCCTTGTAGTCCTTGCCGAACACGACGCGGCCCGAGACCTTCGCGATGATCGCGTTTTCCTTGGGCTTGCGGGCTTCGAACAGTTCGGCGACGCGCGGCAGACCGCCGGTGATGTCGCGGGTCTTGGCGGACTCGCGAGCGACACGGGCAAGCACGTCACCGGCCTGGACGGTGGCGCCGTCGTCGACCGACAGCACCGCGCCCGGCGCCAGCATGTAGCGTGCGGCTTCGTTGGCATCGGCACCGGTCAGGGTCATGCGCGGACGCAGATCCTCCTTCGACTTGGTCGAGGCGCGATACTCGGTGACGACGCGCTGGGTGATGCCCGTCGCTTCGTCGGCCTGTTCGGTCAGGGTCTTGCCTTCCAGCAGGTCCTGATACTTCACCGTGCCGCCGGTCTCGGTGATCACCGGCATGGTGAACGGATCCCACTCGGCCATGCGGTCGCCCTTGCTGACGATGTGGCCATCGTCGAACATGACGTACGCACCGTAGGGGATGCGATCGACCGAGAGCTCGCGGCCGTCCATGTCCTTGATCGCGATCTCGCCCGAGCGGCTCAGCACCACGCGGCGGCCACGCTGATCGACGATCAGACGCAGGTCGCGGAACTCGACCGTACCGTCGGCATGCGCCTCCAGGTTGGACGTTTCGTTGAGCTGCGCCGCGCCACCGATGTGGAACGTACGCATGGTCAGCTGGGTGCCCGGCTCGCCGATCGACTGCGCCGCGATGACGCCGACCGCTTCGCCGATATTCACCGGCGTACCGCGGGCGAGGTCACGCCCATAGCACTTGCCGCAGACGCCGATCTTGGCTTCGCAGACCAGCGGCGAGCGGATCTTCATCCCCTGGATGCCGGTGGCCTCGATCTTCGCGACTGCCGCCTCGTCGAGCAACGTGCCCGAAGGGATGATGACCGTGCCGTCCTTGTCGACCACGTCCTCGGCCGTGGTGCGGCCCAGGATGCGCTCGCCGAGCGACGCGATGGTCGAGCCGCCCTGCAGGATCGCGCGCATCTCGAGCGCGCGCTCGGTACCGCAATCCTCCTCCATGACGACGCAGTCCTGCGACACGTCGACCAGGCGGCGAGTGAGGTAGCCCGAATTGGCGGTCTTCAACGCGGTGTCCGCGAGGCCCTTGCGGGCGCCGTGGGTCGAGTTGAAATACTCAAGGACGGTCAGGCCTTCCTTGAAGTTCGAGATGATCGGGGTCTCGATGATCTCGCCCGACGGCTTGGCCATCAGGCCGCGCATACCGGCGAGCTGCTTGATCTGCGCCTGCGAACCGCGGGCACCCGAATGCGCCATCATGTAGATCGAGTTGATCGGCATTTCACGACCCGTCTCCGGATCCTTCTTCACCGCCTTGATCTCGTTCATCATCGAGTTGGCGACCTGGTCACCGCAACGCGACCAGGCGTCGATCACCTTGTTGTACTTCTCCTGCTGCGTGATCAGGCCGTCCTGATACTGCTGCTCGAAGTCCTTCACCTGCTCGCGCGTCTCGTCGACCAGTTTGTCCTTGTCCGGCGCGATGATCATGTCGTCCTTGCCGAACGAGATGCCCGCCTTGAACGCGTGACGGAAACCGAGCGCCATGATCGCGTCGGCGAACAGCACGGTCTCCTTCTGGCCGGTGTGACGATAGACCTCGTCAATCACGTCGCCGACGTCCTTCTTGGTGAGAAGGCGGTTGACGGTGTCGAACGGCACCTTGTGCGACTTGGGCAGGCACTCGCCGAGCAGCATGCGGCCCGGGGTCGTCTCGTAGCGCTTGAGGTAGGTCTTGCCTTCCTCATCGGTCTGCGGGACGCGGCTGATCACCTTGGTGTGCAGGGTCACGGCGCCGGCTTCGAGGGCCTGGTGCACTTCGGCCATGTCGGCCAGCAGCATGCCTTCGCCGGGCTCGTTCTCCTTGAGCATCGACAGGTAATAGAGACCCAGCACCATGTCCTGCGACGGCACGATGATCGGCTTGCCGTTGGCCGGCGACAGGATGTTGTTGGTCGACATCATCAGGACGCGCGCTTCCAGCTGCGCCTCGAGGCTCAGCGGGACGTGCACGGCCATCTGGTCGCCGTCGAAGTCGGCGTTGAACGCCGAGCAGACCAGCGGGTGAAGCTGGATTGCCTTGCCCTCGATCAGCACCGGCTCGAACGCCTGGATGCCCAGGCGATGGAGCGTCGGCGCGCGGTTCAGCAGAACCGGATGCTCGCGGATCACTTCGTCCAGGATGTCCCAGACTTCCTTGCGCTCCTTCTCGACCCACTTCTTCGCCTGCTTCAGGGTCATCGACAGACCCTTGGCATCGAGGCGGGCGTAGATGAACGGCTTGAACAGCTCGAGCGCCATCTTCTTGGGCAGGCCGCACTGGTGCAGCTTGAGCTCCGGACCGGTCACGATGACCGAACGGCCCGAATAGTCGACGCGCTTGCCGAGCAGGTTCTGGCGGAAGCGGCCCTGCTTGCCCTTGAGCATGTCGCTGAGCGACTTCAGCGGACGCTTGTTGGCGCCGGTGATCGTGCGGCCGCGACGGCCGTTATCGAACAACGCGTCGACCGCTTCCTGCAGCATGCGCTTTTCGTTGCGGACGATGATGTCCGGCGCGCGCAGCTCCATCAGGCGCTTGAGGCGGTTGTTGCGGTTGATCACGCGGCGATACAGGTCGTTCAGATCCGACGTCGCGAAGCGGCCGCCGTCGAGCGGCACCAGCGGGCGCAGTTCGGGCGGAATGACCGGTACGACTTCGAGGATCATCCATTCCGGACGGTTGCCCGACTCGATGAAGCTCTCGACGACCTTCAGGCGCTTGATGATCTTCTTGGGCTTCAGCTCCGACTTGGTCGTCGCCAGCTCCTGGAGAAGTTGTTCACGCTCGCCTTCGAGGTCGAGCTGCTCGAGCATGATGCGGACCGCTTCGGCGCCGATGCCGGCGGTGAAGGCGTCCTCACCATATTCGTCCTGCGCTTCGAGGAGCTCGTCCTCGGTCAGCAGCTGGAAGCGCTCGAGCGGCGTCACGCCGGGCTCGATCACGATATAGGCCTCGAAGTACAGCACGCGCTCGAGCTGCTTGAGCTGCATGTCGAGCAGCAGGCCGATACGCGACGGCAGCGACTTCAGGAACCAGATGTGCGCGACCGGGGCGGCCAGCTCGATATGGCCCATGCGCTCGCGGCGGACCTTCGAGACGGTAACTTCGACGCCGCACTTCTCGCAGACGATGCCCTTGTACTTCATGCGCTTGTACTTGCCGCACAGGCATTCATAGTCCTTGATCGGACCGAAGATGCGCGCGCAGAACAGGCCGTCACGCTCGGGCTTGAACGTGCGATAGTTGATCGTCTCAGGCTTCTTGATCTCGCCGAAGCTCCACGAGCGGATACGATCCGGCGACGCGATCCCGATCTGGATCTGGTCGAAGGTCTCCGGCTTGGCGACCGGGTTCGCGAAATTGGTCAGTTCGTTCATGGGAATGAACCCTTCCTTGAAATTCTTTCCCCTCTCCCGCTTGCGGGAGAGGGAGGGGCCCGCCGCCCTCAGGCGGTGGGAAGGTGAGGGCCTTCTTCCTTCTTCGATCGGCGCAATGAGAAAGAAGAAGAAAGAAGACCCTCACCCAACCCTCTCCCGCAAGCGGGAGAGGGCTAGAGTGGCTTACTCCGCCGCCTCGGGCAGCGCGTTCGGGTCGGCTTCGTCGTTCTTGAGTTCGACGTTCAGACCCAGCGAGCGCATTTCCTTGACGAGCACGTTGAAGCTCTCCGGGATGCCGGCCTCGAACGTGTCGTCGCCCTTGACGATCGCCTCATAGACCTTGGTGCGGCCGACCACGTCGTCCGACTTCACCGTCAGCATCTCCTGCAGCGTATAGGCAGCGCCATACGCCTGCAGCGCCCAGACCTCCATTTCGCCGAAGCGCTGGCCGCCGAACTGCGCCTTGCCGCCCAGCGGCTGCTGGGTGACGAGCGAGTACGGGCCGATCGAACGCGCATGGATCTTGTCGTCGACCAGGTGGTGCAGCTTGAGCATGTAGATGTAGCCCACCGTCACCTTGCGATCGAACTGATCGCCGGTGCGGCCGTCGTACACCACCGACTGACCCGACTTGTCGACGCCAGCAAGCTCCAGCATCTCCTCGATGTCGGCTTCCTTGGCGCCGTCGAACACCGGCGTCGCGATCGGCACGCCCTTGCGCAGATTGCTGCCAAGCTCCACCAATTCGTTGTCGTTGAGCGACTTGATGGTTTCGTTCTCGCCGTAGACCTTCTTCAAGGTCTCCTTGAGCGGCTTGACGTCCTGCTTCGACAGATAGGCATCCACCGTCTGGCCGATGCGCTTGCCGAGACCGGCGCACGCCCAGCCGAGATGCGTCTCGAGAATCTGACCGACATTCATGCGCGACGGCACGCCCAACGGATTGAGCACGATGTCGGCGTGAGTGCCGTCTTCAAGGAACGGCATGTCCTCAATCGGAACGATCTTCGACACCACGCCCTTGTTGCCGTGACGGCCGGCCATCTTGTCGCCGGGCTGAATCTTGCGCTTCACCGCGACGAAGACCTTGACCATCTTCATCACGCCGGGCGGCAATTCGTCACCGCGTTGCAGCTTCTCGACCTTATCGAGGAAGCGCTGCTCGAGCCCCTTCTTCGATTCGTCGTACTGCTTCCGCATGGCCTCGATCTCGGCCATCAGCTTGTCGTTCGGCGACGCGAACATCCACCACTGCGACTTCGGATACTCGTCGAGCACCGCGCGGGTGATCTTGGTGTCCTTCTTGAAGCCCTTCGGGCCGGAAATACCCTGACGGTTTTCAAGCAGATCAGCAAGACGGCTGTAGACGTTGCGGTCGAGGATCGCCTGCTCGTCGTCGCGGTCCTTGGCGAGACGCTCGATCTCCTCGCGCTCGATCGCCAGCGCACGCTCATCCTTGTCGACGCCGTGGCGGTTGAACACGCGGACTTCCACGATGGTCCCCTGCACGCCCGGAGGCACGCGCAGCGAGGTATCGCGAACGTCGGAGGCCTTCTCGCCGAAGATGGCGCGCAGAAGCTTTTCTTCCGGCGTCATCGGGCTTTCGCCCTTCGGCGTGATCTTGCCGACCAGGATGTCGCCCGGCTCGACCTCGGCACCGATATAGACGATGCCCGCCTCGTCGAGGTTGCGCAAAGCTTCCTCGCCGACGTTCGGGATGTCGCGGGTGATGTCTTCCGGCCCGAGCTTGGTGTCGCGCGCCATGACTTCGAATTCCTCGATATGGATCGAGGTGAAGACGTCGTCCTTGACGATACGCTCGCTGATGAGGATCGAGTCCTCATAATTGTAGCCGTTCCACGGCATGAACGCGACGAGCGCATTCCGGCCGAGCGCCAGCTCGCCAAACTCGGTCGACGGGCCGTCGGCGATCACGTCGCCGGCATTGACCACATCGCCCACCTTCACCAGCGGACGCTGGTTGATGCAGGTGTTCTGGTTAGAGCGTTGGAACTTCATCAGCGTGTAGATGTCGACGCCCGACTTGCCGGCCTCGACCTCACCGGTCGCACGGATCACGATACGGGTAGCATCGACCTGGTCGACGATGCCCGCACGCTTGGCGGCGATCGCCGCACCCGAGTCCCGCGCCACCGTTTCTTCCATGCCGGTGCCGACGAACGGCGCCTCGGCACGGACCAGCGGCACCGCCTGGCGCTGCATGTTCGATCCCATCAGCGCGCGGTTGGCGTCGTCGTTTTCCAGGAACGGAATGAGCGACGCCGCGACCGACACGAGCTGCTTGGGGCTCACGTCCATCAAAGTGATGTTCTCGGGCAGCGCCATCAGGAATTCGCCGGCCTGACGCGCGGAGACGAGCTCCTCAGTCAGCCTGCCGTCGGCATCGGTCTCGGCATTGGCCTGCGCGATCGTGTGCTTGGCCTCTTCCATCGCCGACAGATATACGACCTCGCTGGTCACCTTGTTGTCGACGACCTTGCGGTACGGCGTCTCGATGAAGCCGTATTTGTTGACGCGGCTGAACGACGCGAGGCTGTTGATCAGACCGATGTTCGGGCCTTCCGGCGTCTCGATCGGGCAGATGCGGCCATAATGCGTCGGATGGACGTCGCGGACCTCGAAGCCCGCACGCTCGCGGGTGAGGCCGCCCGGCCCGAGCGCCGAGACGCGACGCTTGTGCGTCACTTCGGAGAGCGGGTTGGTTTGGTCCATGAACTGCGACAGCTGCGACGAACCGAAGAACTCGCGCACCGCGGCGACCGCGGGCTTGGCGTTGATCAGGTCGTTCGGCATGACGGTCGACACGTCGACCGACGACATGCGCTCCTTGACCGCACGCTCCATGCGCAGCAGGCCGACGCGATACTGGTTCTCGAGCAGCTCGCCGACCGAGCGGACGCGGCGGTTGCCGAGATTGTCGATATCGTCGATCTCGCCCTTGCCGTCCTTGAGGTCGACCAGGGTCTTGACCACCGCGAGGATGTCCTCGGTGCGGAGCGTCGTGACCGTGTCCTCGGCATCCAAGTCGAGGCGCATGTTGAGCTTGACGCGGCCGACGGCCGACAGGTCGTAGCGCTCCGGATCGAAGAACAGGCCGGCGAACAGCGCCTCGGCGGTCTCCAGCGTCGGCGGCTCGCCAGGACGCATGACGCGATAGATGTCGCTCAGCGCCTGCTCGCGTTCCTCGGCCTTGTCGGCCTTGAGGGTGTTGCGGATCCACGGACCGGTCGAGACGTGGTCGATGTCGAGCAATTCGACGCGATCGATCCCGGCCTTGTCGAGCTTCTCGAGATTCTCGGCCGAGAATTCGTCGCCGGCTTCGATATAGATCTCGCCGGTCTGCTCGTTGATCAGGTCGTAGGCCGAATAGCGGCCGAAGATTTCCTCGGTCGGGATCAGCAGGGTCTCGAGACCGTCCTTCTGCGCCTTGTTGGCGGCACGCGGGCTGATCTTCTGGCCGGCCGGGAAGATGACCTCGCCGGACTTGGCGTCGACGATGTCGAACATCGGCTTGGCGCCGCGCCAATTCTCCGGCTGGAACGGGATCTGCCAGCCGTTCGGGCCGCGGACGAAGGTCACGCGGTTGTAGAAATAGTTGAGGATGTCCTCGGACGTCAGGCCCAGCGCATAGAGCAGCGCCGTGACCGGCAGCTTGCGCTTGCGGTCGATACGGACGTTGACGATGTCCTTGGCATCGAACTCGAAGTCGAGCCACGAGCCGCGATAGGGGATCACGCGCGCCGCGAACAGATACTTGCCCGAGGCGTGGGTCTTACCGCGGTCATGGTCGAACAGCACGCCCGGCGAGCGGTGCATCTGGCTGACAATGACGCGTTCGGTACCATTGACGATGAAGGTGCCGTTCTCGGTCATGAGCGGCATGTCGCCCATGTAGACGTCCTGCTCCTTGATATCGAGCACCGAGCGGGCTTCCGTATCCGGATCCACCTCGAACACGATCAGGCGCAGCGTGACGCGCATCGGCGCCGCATAAGTGATGCCGCGCTGACGGCATTCGTCGGTGTCGAACTTCGGCGGCTCGAGCTCGTAATTGACGAAGTCGAGCTCGGCGGTGCCGGCGAAGTCGCGGATCGGGAAGACCGAGCGCAGGGTCTTTTCGAGACCGGAGACGTAGCCGATCGACGGATCGCTGCGCAGGAACTGTTCGTAGGATTCGCGCTGAACCTCGATCAGGTTCGGCATCTGCACCACTTCGTGGATGTTGCCGAAAACCTTGCGGATGCGCCGCTTCGCGGTGCCTTCGATCGCTTTGGTCGCCATGTGGGTGTTTGCCTCGTCAGCTTAAAATTCGTGCCCCGGATCCCCGAGGCGGGCACGCATCGCGACGCAAAAAAGCCGCGCATCCAACTTCCGTTTCCGGCCGTGGACGGGCAGCTTCCAGCGTCGTATGAACCGTCAGCTTTCAATTCGATCGACCCGGTGCGCGACTCCGTGTCATTTCCCGAAAGCTGTGGTGAGGAGCGCGATATAGGTAGCGTGTTGGAAAGTGTCAAACCGCCGCCCGCAGATTTACCGTGGGCGCGACGGGTTTACGCTTGTCGGAGCAGTCTATAACCCATTTTCGCGATAGAGTCGGGCGAACCAGCGCGATTCGAGGTGGGGCGGGGGCAACCGGGGATGACGGCACAAGCGAGGCCAGCCGGCGAGGTGCCCTATCCCGAGGCGAGGGTGTTCCGGTCACCGATACGCATTGGCGTCAAGGAAACCACAATGCTCGCCGATGCCGCGACCAATGCCGCGATTGCCGATGCCATTGCCAGACAGGGCGGAGCGGTGTTCCACGACGTGTTCGCTCCCGACTTGCTCCACTCGCTGATGGACGTCGCGGCTAAGGCGCCGTTCCGGCAAGTGAATCTGCAGGAATTCGGTCTGCGCGGCAACGATCTGTCGGTGCCGTCCGGTCTGCCCTTTTGCCTCGCGCTGGGCCGCCCCGTGTTCATGCGTTGGCTCGAGCAATTAACCGGCTGCGATCCGGTCATGCATATCGAGGGTCATTTGGTTCAGATGCTGGCGGGGAACAATCTCGGCTGGCACCGCGACGCCGGGCTCGGCATTCGGCGACTGGCGATGGTCGTCAACCTGACGACCGAGCCATATGAAGGCGGCCGGTTCGAGTTGCGACGCAGATCGACCCGGGAGCCGATGTTCGCCTATCATGCCGGGGTGCTTGGCTCGCTGGCCGTGTTCCGCCTCGGCCTCGACTTGCAGCATCAGGTGGCGGCGGTGACCGCGGGCGGGCCCCGCACCAGCTTCACCGGATGGGCACGGGGGCCATGGGTCGAAGCGGACCGCGCGCGGCATGTCGCGCTGGCGACCTGGCCGCCGCTGCTCCCGCCGGCCGCGTGAGGGCGTGACAGACGCCATCGCGCTATCGAGCGGCAAATCGCTCGCGCCCTCTCCCTCGCAGCCGCCATTGTTCCATACGATCGACGGGCTGCGCGGCGTGGCCGTGCTGGCGATCCTGCTCTATCATTGCCTGGGCGAGCACGTGCTGAGGATACTGCCGGGCGTCTATTTCGTCGTCGACATGTTCTATGCCATCAGCGGGTTCGTGCTCAGCTACGCCTATGAGGGCGAGTTGCGGCGTGGACTGGGCGGCGGGGGATTCATGCGGCTACGCTTGATCCGCGTCTATCCGCTATACCTGTTGTCGTTGGCGATCGCGGTCGGCGCGCTATTGGCGATGATGGGCCGCTCCGGGATATCCGAGCCGCTCCAGTTCGCCGCGTCTCTGGTCGCATCCGCGCTTCTGCTTCCGATCATCCCGCGGCTCAGCTGGCATGGTCACCATCCGTATCCGTTCAACGGCACGACCTGGACCTTGTGGTGGGAATTGGTGATCAACGTAGTCTGGTCGACGCTGGGGCCGCGGCTCACCAACCGGCTGCTTGCCGTATTCGTGGTGATCGGGATCGCCCTGCTCGGCCTAGGGCTGTCATTGCCCACCAAGCTCGAAGGCGGGGGAGCGTTTGAGACCTTCCACGTCGGGGCGTTGCGCGTCGTCTACGGCTTTTTCGCGGGCGTCGCGGCCTATCGGCTATGGGCGGCAGGCAAGTTCCGTTGGGTGCGCCTGCCCTGGTGGGCGTCGATCCTCGCTATGCTCGCCTTCATGAGCATGCGGCCGGCCCACGGCAGCCCGGCGTTCGACCTGATCGCGGTCCTGGCGATGCCGGCGCTGGTATTCGCATCGGCTGGTCCAGCGCCTCGCTGGCTGGCGCCGTTGTGCAATTTCGCCGGGCGCAGCGCTTATGGAATCTACATTCTCAATTTCCCCATCCTGCTCGCGCTCAATTTCACGCTGCACCGGTTCGGTTTGTCGGTGACCAGGCTCGGCGTGCCGGGCGTCGCGTTGTATATCGCCGTGACAATCGCAATCGCGGCGGTGGCCGAGCGCTATTATGATCTGCCGGCGCGCCGTTGGCTCGCGCGCCGCTTTGCCCCACGACGCGAGCGGCGTGAAATCCATCCGTCGGCGGGGCTCGACGGCGCCGCCTGATCCGGCGCCCGACTCACACCGCGATCGTCAGGCGTCACCAAAACCTCTTCCTGCTCCAGCCTGTGAAGATCGGATATTTGCGAAAGTCGCCGGTGCCGGCGTTCCGTATGAGCCTCCATTCGTCAAGAATGACCCAATTTTGTCGAAGTTGCTCAACGGGTTGCTCGGCTCATCGCAAAAATGACCTCGGCCGGACGGCGACGAAACGAGGAACCGGTGGCGGGTTCCACTCATTTTGACAGCGTCATGAAACAGCAATTCGCCCCCCGCAAAGCCCGCGCACTGGCGCCCCTGCTGGTCGCTACCGCGCTCGTCTCAACCCCCGTATTCGCGCAGGATACGACGCCGCAGACGGCACCCGCACAGCCGGTGATCGTCACGCCGCCGGCATCGGCGACCGTGCCGATCCCACCGGTCGTTCGTACCGTGCCCGATGGTACGGCGGCAGCGTCGACGACCGACGAACCTGCCGCGGCGCCGGCGCCGCGTGCCGCCACTACGACGCGCACCGCGACGCGGACCACGCGGACGGTGACGCATACGCGGACCGCCTCGGCGGCGCGATCGGCGCCGGCC
>NZ_JANINP010000002.1 GCF_024508665.1 Sphingomonas sp. | reverse complement strand
CCGACCTCGGCACCGATGCCACATGGCATGGCGGCGGCGCCGCGGTCTCGATGCTCCACGGGTGAGCGATAAGGCGCGTCACGGCGATGATGTTGGCGCGACCGACTCCATCGCCACGCGCGGCATTGCCGCGGCGCAATCGCGTGAGGTGGAATCGTCTCCTCCGACTCTGGCAGCGTAACGATCCCATTGGATTCGTTCAGCTCTACGTCTATTGACGTGGCCGATCTGTAGAAAGCGTGCGATGTTGCGGCCGGGGGGCAGTAAGGAATCAGAAATCCGCGCCGCGCTGGCGAAGCTGCGCGGTGGGTTCGGTGCGATCGTCGCGCTCAGCGCGTTCATCAACCTGCTGACGATTACCGGCTCGCTATACCTGATGCTGGTCTATGACCGCGTGTTGCCGGCGCAGAGCCTGCCGACCCTGTTCAGCGTCTTCGCGATGATCCTAATCGCTTATGCCTTTTACGGCGTGTTCGACGTGATGCGGTCTAAGATGCTGGCCGACGTTGCCGCATCGCTCGACCGCTCGCTGTCGGGACGAGTCCAGGCGATCGAGGCGCGGATCGCGCTCGAACGGCCCGAGGCCAAGGAACAGGTCAGCCCGGTGCGTGACCTTGATCAATTGCGCGCGTTCATCGCCAGCGCGGGGCCGCCGGCGCTGATCGACCTGCCCTGGATCCTGCTGTTCCTGATCATCCTGACCGCGGTGCATTACTGGCTCGGCGTGGTGACCCTGGTCGGCATGCTGGGCCTGGCCGCGCTGACCCTGGTGGCCGAGCGTGTCAGCGGCCGTCATGTCGCGGCGGTGGCGCGCGCGGCGGCGAAGCGGCGCCTGCTCGCCGATCGCCAGTGGCGCCATGCCGAGATCATCACCGCGCTCGGCATGCGCGACCGGCTGATGCTGCAATGGCGGCGGATCCATCACGACTATCTCGACCAGCAGGCGACGCTGACCGACGCCACCGCGACTTTGTCGGGGATCAGCAAGGTGGCACGGATGGTGCTGCAGTCGGTCGTGCTGACGGTCGGAGCGATGCTGGTGATCGACGGCAAGGCGACCGCGGGGATCATCTTCGCCAGCTCGATCCTGTCGGGCCGCGCGCTGGCGCCGGTCGATGCGGCGATCGCCAATTGGAAGCATTTCGTCGGCGCGCGCCAGGCCTGGGCGCGGCTCGACACCTTGTTCGGGCAAGTCCCGCCGCCGGTCGGCGAGCGCACCGAATTGCCGCCGCCGGCCAAGTCGCTGACCGTCGAGAATCTCTCGCTGACGCCGCCGGGCAGTCAGGTCACCAATGTTGCCGGAGTCAGTTTCCAGGCGCAGGCCGGACAAGTCGTCGGGATCATTGGCCCCAGCGCGTCTGGCAAGTCGTCGCTGGTGCGCGGCGTGCTCGGCGTGTGGAAAGCGGCCAAGGGTTCGGTCCGGCTCGACTCGGCGGCGATCCAGCAATGGGATAGCGAGACCCTGGGTCGCTCGATCGGCTATGTTCCGCAATCGGTCGAACTGTTCGCCGGAACGATCGCCGAGAATATCGCCCGGTTCGAGGTCGGGGCGCCGTCCGACGTGGTGATCGCGGCGGCCAAGGCAGCAGGCGTGCACGAGATGATCGTGCAATTGTCGGGCGGATACGACCTTCAGGTCGGCGAGGACGGCCTGCAATTGTCGGCCGGCCAGCGCCAGCGTATCGCGCTCGCCAGGGCGCTTTATCGCGATCCGTTCCTGGTCGTGCTCGACGAACCCAATTCGAACCTCGATCCCGATGGCGAGGTCGCGCTGGCGCGTGCGGTCGCGGGCGTGAAGGCGCGCGGCGGCATCGTCCTGCTGGTCGCCCATCGCCGCGAGATATTGAGCGTGGTCGACCTGTTGCTTGTGATGCGTGGCGGCACCGCGCAGGCGTTCGGGCCGCGCGACGAGGTGCTGGCCAAGCTCGCGCCGCCGCCACAGCAGACGCCACGGTCCGATCCGGTCGCGCGCGGTGGGAATGGCGGCAAGGGACCCGGCGGATTGGTCGTCAGCAAGAAGGCGGGACAATGACTGCGCAGGTTCCGCTCCACGCGTTCTGGCCCGATGCCGAGCCCGATCCGGGTGCCGAGCGGCTGCGTCTCCGCACACGGCGGGCCTATATCCTGATCGCCGCCCTGCTGCTCGGCTTCTTCGGTCTGTCGGCGATCCTCCAGGTCGGCGGCGCGGTGGTCGGCTCGGGCGAGGTCGCGGTCGAATCGAACGTGAAGACGCTGATCCATCCGACCGGCGGCATCCTCAAGGCATTGATGGTCCGCGACGGCGATCACGTCGTCAAAGGGCAGCTGCTGATGCGGCTCGACCAAGGCGTGTCGTCCGTCGGTGCCGAGTCCGCGGCGCTGGGTCTCGAGCAATTGCTGGCGCGGCGCGCGCGGCTGGAAGCGGAGCGCGACGGCGCCTCTTCGATCCAGTTCCCGCCCGACCTCACCACCAAGGCCGACGCGCGCGCCAGGGAAGCGATGGGGCGCGAGCGGCAATTGTTCGCCTTGCGCCGGCGCGAGCGCGACGGTTCGATCGCTTTGCTCAACCAGCGCGTGCGCCAATATGACGAACAGATCGCCAGCTATCAGGCGCAGATCGCGGCGATCGAAAGCCAGATGACGCTGATCGAGCCCGAACTGGCGGGGCTGCGCAAGCTCCACGACCGCCAGCTGGTGACGATCAATCGCCTCAACGAGATGGAACGCACCGCGGTCCAGATGAAGGGCAGCAAGGCCGCGCTCGAATCGAACATCGCCGAGGCGCGCGCGCATATCTCCGAGGCGAACGAACAGATTCTCAACGTCGACAAGCAGATCCGCAGCGACGCGGGCACCCAGCTTGCCGAGGTGGTCGGTCAGCTCAACGACCAGCAGGTGCGCGTCGCCACCACGAGCGACACGCGCGACCGCAGCGAGATCCGCGCGCCGCAATCGGGCGTGGTCGACAAGATCGCTTTTACCACGATCGGCAGCGCGGTGCCCGCCACCCAGCCTTTGCTCCAGATCGTGCCCGACCGTGACGCCATGATCGTCGAGGCGCGGATCCGCCCGCAGGATGTCGACCAGGTCCGCGTCGGCCAGGCGGCGCGCGTCACTTTCTCGGGCTTCAACCGCCAGACCACGCCCGACATCCCCGGCAAGCTGATCTTCGTCTCTCCCGATCTGACCGCCGACCAGCGCAGCGGACAGAGCTATTACCGGATCAAGGTGCGGCTCGACGCCGACGCGCTGGCCCGGGCGCCGCAGATCGCGCTCAAGGCGGGGATGCCGGCAGAAACGTTCGTCGAGACCGGCAACCGGTCGATCCTGTCGTTCCTGATCAAGCCGCTCCTCGACCAGTTGCGCTATTCGATGCGCAGCGAAGGCTAGGGCGCAGGCCGGCCGCTGATGTAACCGTTTACCGGGGCAGGATGACTGGGCTAATACAGGCAGCAAGGTGCCGTTACCGAGCGCCGCCCGGAGGATCACCCGCATGACCGCGCCCAATGCGCCGCTCAAGACCATCACCATCGTCGGCGGCGGCACCGCCGGGTGGATGACCGCCGCGTTATTGGGGCGACTATTCACTGGCTACAGGATCCGGCTGATCGAATCCGAGCAGATCGGCACGATCGGGGTCGGCGAGGCGACGATCCCGGCGCTGCGTACCTATATCCAGCTTGCCGGCATCGACGAGGCGGAGATGATCCGCGAGACCCAGGCGGCGTTCAAGCTCGGCATCGACTTCGTCAACTGGAAGAACGGTAACGACCGCTACTTCCACGGCTTCGGCGCGATCGGTTCCGACCTGCTGTGGCTGCACACGCATCAATTCTGGCTCAAGATGGCGGGGCGCCCTGGAGTGAAGTCGCTCGACCATTACGCCATCAACACCGTCGCGGCCTATCTCAACCGTTTCGCCCAGCCGGATACGAGCAACCCCAACTCGCCGCTCGCGGACATCGATTACGCCTATCATTTTGACGCCTCGCTGTTCGCGGCCTATCTGCGCAAGCGCGCAGAAAAGGACGGCGTCGAGCGGATAGAGGGGCGCATCGTCGACGTCTCGCTTCATCCCGAAACTGGATTCGTCACCCATGTCCGGCTGGAGGATGGCCGCGAGGTGGATGGCGACCTGTACGTCGATTGCTCGGGGATGCGCGGCCTGCTGATCGGCCAGGCACTCGGCATCGGGTATGAGGACTGGAACCAGTGGCTGCTCAACGACCGCGCGCTGGCGGTACCGTGCGAAAGCGTGTCGCCGATGACGCCGTATACGCGTGTCACTGCGCGCCAAAGCGGCTGGCAATGGCGTATTCCGCTCCAGCATCGGATCGGCAACGGCCACGTCTATTCGAGCAACCACATCTCCGACGATGAGGCTGCGTCGATCCTGCTCGCCAATCTCGACGGCGCGCCCCAGCGCGACCCGATGCAGATTCGTTTCAGACCGGGGAAGCGGATCCGCGCCTGGGAAAAGAATGTCGTCGCGATCGGTTTGTCGAGCGGATTCCTCGAGCCGCTCGAATCGACCAGCATCCACATGATCCAGACCGCGATTTATCGTCTGATCGCTCTGTTTCCCGGCACCAAGTTCGACGCCGCCGACATCGCCGAATACAATCTTCAGACCGATCTCGAATATGCCGATATCCGCGACTTCATCATCGCGCACTACAAGGTCACGCAGCGGTCGGATTCACCCTATTGGGATTATCTGCGGACGATGGACATACCGGACAGCCTGGCGGCACGGCTCGACTTGTTCGCCTCGTCGGGACGGTTCTTCACCCACGGCAAGGCGGAACTGTTTCGCGAGGAAAGCTGGGTTCAGGTGCTGATCGGTCAAGGGATTGCCGCGCGCCCCGATCCGATGGTCGACCTGATCCCCGACGACCAGGCGCTCGCGCACCTGCGTGATATCGAGGAAGTGATCGCTGACACCGCGCAGCGCCTGCTGCCACATGCCGAGTTCATCGCCCGGCTGCGCGGGGCATCCCCCGCCGTCAAGGTCGGCGTGCGCTTCAGCTGACTGGGGCTTTTTTGCCACAGGCGTGAATTGATGTCGTTGCCGGGATGTAACCAGTTACATTGGATGTTGTAACCGGTTACAGTTCGACGTAGAGCCAGGATGGTCATCGATTCGTGCCGCTCGGCGCGAACGCTAAGCGTGATCCGGCCGTAAGAGCCGGCATATTGGGAGGGAGAAGGGCATGTTCCGTAATTCTGTTCTGTTCGGTCGCGGCGCCATGTCGGTGTCGGCGCTGGCCGTCGCGGTCGTATTGGCCTGTCCTGCCCAAGCGCAGTCGGACATCGGCACGATCGAAGGTCATGTCGAGGGTGTTGCTGCGGGTACGGTGGTCACCGCGACCGACGCCAATACCGGGCAGAAACTGAGCGGCAAAACCGATGCGGGTGGCAATTACCAGATCATCGGCATTCGGCCGTCGACCTGGACCGTTTCGGTCGATGGCCGCGAGCCGCAACAGGTGCAGGTATTGATCGGGCAGACTGCCGTCGCCGATTTCGCCCCGCCGGCAAGCGAAAGCGCTGGGAAAGACATCATCGTCACCGGCATCACCCGCCGCGAGGTGCGCACCCCTACCGTCTCGACCAACATCACGCCCGCCCAGATCGAGAATATTCCGCAGAACCAGCGCAACTTCCTGAGCTTCGCTGCGCTCGCGCCAGGCATCAACGTCGCGCCGGGCGGCACTGCACAGATCCAGGCCGGCGCGACCAGCGCGTCGAATACCAACGTGCTGATCGACGGGATGAGCCTTAAAAACCCGATCAATCACGGTGGCATTTTCGGTCAGAATTTCGGCATCGGTAACCCGTTCCCGCAGTCGGCGATCCAGGAATACAAGATCGAGACGCAGAATTTCGATGCGTCGAACGGCCAGGTCGGATCGGCGCTGGTCACTGCGATTACCAAGACGGGTGGCAATGAGTTCCATGGCTCGTTCTTCCTAGAGGTCCAGCCGAACTCGTTCATTACGCAGCCCTATTTCGACAAGAAGAACAAGGTTCCGAAGCCCGAATATAATCGCAAGCAGTTCGGTGGCGAGTTCAGCGGTCCGATCATCAAGGACAAACTGTTTTTCTACCTCGCCGGCGAAGGAACGATCGAGAACCT
Organism: Sphingomonas sp.; assembly: GCF_024508665.1. GTDB lineage: Bacteria > Pseudomonadota > Alphaproteobacteria > Sphingomonadales > Sphingomonadaceae > Sphingomonas. The sequence continues at coordinate 546,183 of NZ_JANINP010000002.1, read as the reverse complement.
CCCGGCCGCGACAGGCACCCTTATCAACCCGCCGGCGAACCTCGGATCGCAGATCAACATCTCGCACAACAAGGATTTCAAGCAGGGGCTTTATTTCGGAAAGCTCACCCTGCTCGCCGACGATCGCAACACGTTCAACATCGAAGCGTTCATTCGCCGCGAGAACAATCTGAGCGACATCGACGCCAACGCCACGTCGAGCCACGGTCGCACGATCCTGACGCATCAGGACCGCTATCAGTTCAACTGGAAATACTCAGGCGACAATCTGCTTAATCAGTTCAATGTCGCTTACGACAAATCGACCCAGTCGACCCCGTCGGTCGGCACCGGGCCTGAGTTCATCGTCTCCAACTTCGCCACCAATCCTGACTTCTCGACATACGCGCAACTCGGCACCAATTCGTTCGTCCAAGGGGACAGCACCAAATCTTGGACGGTCAAGGACGATCTGACTTATCGCGCCGGTCAGCATACGATCCGAGCCGGGGGACAGTTCGTCAGCTACGACATGGCGCGTACGGTCAATGACCATTTCAACGGCACGTATTTCTTTTATAACCCGGGTCCGGGCGGGAATTTCGACCCTGCGACCGCTGTGCCGTATGGCGCGCGCATTAACATCGCGCCGACTCCGACACTGAAAGGTAAGGATTCGCAATTCGGCGTGTACGTACAGGACGAGTGGCGGCCTGACGCGCACTGGACCTTCAATGCCGGCGTGCGCTGGGATTACGAGACCAACCCGCTCAACAACGATTACGTCACGCCGGACAAGATCGCGAACGCGCTACGTAGCTATCAGGGCTGGAAAGCGGCCGGGATCAACCCCGAGGACTATATTTCGAATGGCCACAACCGGAAGACCGAATGGGGCATGATCCAGCCGCGCCTCGGCTTCTCCTACGACGTCAAGGGCGACCGTGACCTCGTCATCTTCGGCGGCGTTGGCCGGTATTTCGATCGCAGCCTGTTCATCGAAGGGGTGATTGAGTCGCTGACCAATTCGAACTTCATTGCCACGGTGCCATTCTGCACCGGTCCGACTCCGCCAGGCGGCTGCGTCGCGTGGAATAACAGCTATCGCGACCCGAGCGCTCTCCGCGCGCTTGCAACGAACCTCAATTCGGGCGCGACCGGCGGCAGCGTCTTCCTGCTCAACAACAAGACGCCGATGCCGTTCTCGGACCAGATCGATTTCGGCGTCCGCAAGCGGTTCGGCGCAATCCAGGCCTCGCTGACCTTCTCGCACATTCGCTCGCACAACATCTTCCAGTTCGTGCGCGCCAATTACTTCGAAAATGGCTGGTATTCGCGTTACGTGACCCGCGACGCGAACGGCTTTGTCACTGGGTGCACCAACGGCGGCAACGCCTGGATTCAGGATAATAGCCCGGGCTCGCTTAAAAACGCGGACGGGTCGGCGGTACCTACCGGCATTTGCGCCGCGCAGAACGCCCAGCTTCCCGGGTTTAACGGCAAGCTGGACATCGGCCAGTCGAACGGCTCTGCCGATTACAACGCGATCTACCTGACGCTCGAAAAACCGTTTACCGACAAGAGCGTGTGGGGTTTCCAGACCTCGCTGACCGTGCAATCGGCGCGCAGCAATGATGCGATGGAATTGAACGGCGACGAGGTGTTCAACGCGACGTCGCAGAATGCGTTCGGCTGGAACTACGTCAATGGCGTGCCGAAGTGGAAGTTCATCACGACGGGTTCGTATCGCGCGCCGTTCGGGTTCATTCTGTCGGGCACTTTGGACCTCGAGTCGGGACCGTCCTTCGGTCACATCACATTCGACAATCCACCTGACGGGGCGTGCTGCCAGGGCAATTTCGGCGGCGTCTACTATCCGAAGCCGTTTATCGGCTACAAACGGCTCGACCTGCGCATTGCCAAGAAGTTCGAACTGCCGCCGGGCAGCGGCCAGGAAGTGACCGTCGATTTCGAGGTGTTCAACGCCTTCAACTGGCTCAACCGCACCTATTCGACCTGGGGCGCCGGTAGCGGCAACCCGGCGCCGCTGATCGAGAACGGTCAGGTCGGCAACGATGGACGACAGTTCCAGGCCGGCATCAAGTACAAGTTCTGATTTCGCGAGGTCGGGGGACCTTGCGGTTACAATGAGGGGAGGGAGTCCGGCCGGGCTGCCTCCCCCTTTTTTGCCCGAAGCCGGGCGCGACACAGGAGCAAGATGTGAACGTTCACCCTTCCCGCCGCGATCTCCTGAAGGGCGCGTCAGCGGTCGCCATGGTGTCGGCGGCGGTCCCCGCGCTCGCCAAGTCGGTCCCGGCGACCGATCCGTTCATCGAGCGGCTGATCGCCAGAATGAGCATTCAGGACAAGGCGGGGCAGCTGTCGATCTATTCCGACCCGCTGGCGGCGCGGACCGAGGGACCGGTGCTCAATCCCGGCATCGCCCAGCAGGGCCTGGAGGAACTCAAGGCCCGTATCCGCCGCGGCGAGATCGTCGGGCTGTTCAACGGCATCGGCACGAGGATCGGCCGCGAGTTGCAGAAGGTCGCGATCGAGGAAAGCCCGAGCAAGATCCCGCTCATCTTCGCCGGCGACGTCATCCATGGGATGAAGACCACCTTCCCGGTGCCGCTGGGGGAAGCGGCGAGCTTCGACCCCGGCCTGGCGGAGCGCACCGCGCGTGCGGCGGCGGTCGAGGCGTCGGCCAAGGGCATCCAATGGACCTTTGCGCCGATGGTCGACGTCGCACGCGACCAGCGTTGGGGGCGCGTGGTCGAAGGCTCGGGCGAGGATACCTGGCTCGGTGTCCAATTCGCCCGCGCGCGCGTCCGCGGCTTCCAGGGTCCGGACATTCGCGGCGACGATTCGATGCTCGCCTGTCCCAAGCATTTCGCCGCCTATGGCGCAGTGCAGGGCGGGATGGAGTATAACACCGCCGACATCCCCGAGACGACGCTGCGCGAAATCCATTTGCCGGGCTTCAAGGCGGCGTTCGATGCCGGCGCGATCACCACCATGTCGAGTTTCAACGACATTGCCGGGGTGCCGTCGACCGCTAACCATTACCTGCTGACCGACATTTTGCGCGGCGAATGGGGTTTCAAGGGGCTGGTGGTCAGCGACTACACATCGGAAGAGGAGCTGATCCTGCACGGTTATGCCGCCGATGGCCCCGACGCGGTGGTCAAGGCGCTGACCGCGGGATGCGACATCTCGATGCAATCGGGCCTCTATTGGAAGCACTTGCCCGATCTGGTGAAGACCGGCCGCATCCCGATGTCGGTGGTCGATACAGCGGTTCGCCGCGTGCTCTACGTCAAGAAGGCGATGGGGCTGTTCGCCAACCCCTATCGTTCGCTCGACCTGGTGCGCGAGGCGCGCGACGTCCGCCGCCCCGACGCGATCGCGCTGGCACGCGAGGCGGGACGCAAATCGATGGTGCTGCTCAAGAACGAGGGCAATCTGCTGCCGCTCAAGAAGCAGGGCAAGATTGCGCTGATCGGCCCGGCGGTGAGCCAGAAAGGCGATTATCCCGGCCCCTGGGCCAATTTCCCCGATTACGAGAGCTGCGTGACGGTCGAGGAAGGGTTCCGCGCCGCGCTGGATGGCAAGGCGAAGCTCAGCGTGACGCGCGGCTCGGACTATGAGGCGCCGATCGATGGCGAGATCGACAAAGCGGTACGGCTGGCGAAGGACGCCGATGTCGTCGTGCTTTTGCTCGGCGAGAGCGCCAGTATGTCGGGCGAGGCGCAGGCGCGTGTCGATATCGGCATTCCCGCGCCGCAACTGGCGCTGGCCGAGGCGGTCGCCGCGACCGGCAAGCCGATCGTCGTGCTGCTCCGCCACGGCCGCGCGCTGGCGCTGACCGGCGCGGTGAAGAACGCGCCGGCGATCATGGCGACCTGGTTCCTGGGGTCGGAAACCGGCAATGCGATCGCCGATGTCGTGTTCGGCGATTATGCGCCCCAGGGGCGCCTGCCGGTGAGCTTCCCGCAAGCCTCGGGACAGGAGCCCTTCTACTATAACCACCGCCGCACCGGGCGTCCGCAGCTGACCGACGACAAGGCCTACAAGGCGCGCTACCGCGAAGTGACCGACGAGCCGCTCTATCCGTTCGGTTACGGCCTGACCTATTCGGCGGCGAGCTATTCGGCGACGAGTGTCAGCGCGGCGGGCATCCCCTGGGCCGGTTCCGTCACCGTCACAGCGACTGTGACCAACACCGGCACGCGGCCGATGCACGAGGTCGCGCAGCTCTATATCAACGACAAGGTTGCGAGCCTGACCCAGCCGGTGCGCTCGCTCAAGGGCATCAAGCATCTCGATCTCGCGCCCGGGCAAAGCGCGACCGTGAGCTTCACGCTCAGCCGCGCCGATCTTGGCTTCGTCCATCCCGACAAGAAGAGCTATGCCGAGCCCGGCGCGTTCGATGTATGGATCGCGCCCAATGCGACGGCGGGCACCCCCGCCACCTTCGTCCTCAAGGCTGGAGCATAAATTGCGTCTAAGGCACCTGATCCTCGCCACCGCCGCACTGGCCCTGCCGGGCATGGCGGCGGCGAAGTCCGTCGACCATTACACCGCCTCGGCCAACGGCATCAAAATCGAAATCAGCGCGCCGCGCGCCGACATCATCCGTGTCCGTGCGGGCGAGGGGAGCCTGCCGGAGGACGCGTCCTGGGCGGTCCTGCCGCAATCGCGCGAAACGCGCGTGCCGCTGCAGATCAGCGACAAGGGCGACACAACCGAGATCCGGACGTCGCAACTGATCGTCCGCGTCGATGACAAGACGCTGGCCATCACCATCACCGACCTCGCCGGCAAGACGATCCTGGCCGATGCGCCCGGCACCCCGATCCGCTTCGACAATGGCGGTTTCCGCATCCGCAAGGCGATGCCCAATGACGAACATTTCTTCGGCCTGGGCGACAAGACCGGGCCGCTTGACCGGCGCGGCGGCGCCTATACCTTCTGGAACACCGATCAGTTCGGTTACACGCCGGCGACCGACCCGATCTACAAGTCGATCCCGTTCGTCATCGGCTTGAACGAGGCGGGCGGCACCTACGGCCTGTTCATGGACAACACCTGGCGCGGCTTCATCGACCTCGGCAAGTCCGAGCGCGCGGCCTTTTCGTTCGGCGCGGAGGGCGGCGGGGTCGATTATTATGTGATGACCGGGGCCACGCCCAAGGACGTCGTCCAGGATTATGCCTATCTGACCGGCCCGGCGCCGCTTACGCCGAAATGGGCGCTGGGCTTCCAGCAATCGCGCTGGAGCTACATGACCCAGGTCCAGGCGCAGGGGATCGCGGACCGATTGCGCAACGACAAGATTCCGGCCGACGTGCTGTGGCTGGACATCGATTATCAGGACCGCAACCGCCCGTTCACGGTCGACAAGAAGGCCTATCCTGATTTGCCCGGGCTGGTCTCGAAGCTCGACGCGATGAAGATGAAATTGGTGGTGATCACCGATCTCCACATCGCGAATGCGCCGAACCAGGGCTATGCGCCCTATGACAGCGGGATGGCGGCGGACGTGTTCATGAAGAGCCCCGACGGCACGCCGTTCGTCGGCCCGGTCTGGCCGGGCCCGGCGGTGTTCCCCGACTTCACCCAGGCCAAGGCACGTGATTGGTGGGGCCGCAATTACGCCGAGTTCGTCGGCATGGGTGTCGCCGGCTTCTGGAACGACATGAACGAGCCGGCGGTGTTCAACTCGCCGACCAAGACGATGCCGATCGACGTGGTCAACACGATCGACTCGCCGGGCTTCAGGACGCGCAAGGCGACCCAGGCGGAGACGCACAACATTACCGGCATGCTCAATTCGTGCGCCACCTATGAAGGGGTGAAGAAGCTTGCGCCCGACCGCCGGCCGTTCGTGATGACGCGCGCCTCGTACGCCGGCGGCCAGCGCTGCTCGGCGACCTGGACCGGCGACAACACGTCGAGCTGGGCGCATCTCTCGTTGTCGACCACGCAATTGGTCAGCCTCGGCCTATCGGGCTTTGCTTATTCGGGCGCGGATATCGGTGGCTTCGCCGGCAACGCGCCGTCCCCTGAATTGCTCACCCGCTGGATCGAGGTCGGTGCGTTCAACCCGATCATGCGCGACCATTACCAGAAGGGGAAACCCGAGCAGGAAGTGTGGGTGCACGGCGCGCAGCAGGAGAATATCCGTCGGCGCTATATCGAGGAACGCTATCGGTTGATGCCCTATCTCTACGGCTTGGCCGAGGAGAATAGCCGCACCGGGCTGCCGCTGATGCGCCCGGTCGTGCTCGAATACCCGGCGGTGGTGAAGGGCGGCGACCGCGTCGGCGGCACCGAGGACCAGTTCATGCTCGGCCGCGACCTGCTGATCGCGCAGCCGCCGACCTGGGAATCGGCCGCACCCTACGATATCGGCCTTCCCGGTGTCGGTTGGTACGATTACTGGACCGGCGAGCAGGTCCAGGGCGCCTCGGTCAAGGAAACACCGCGGCTCGATCGGCTGCCGGTGTTCGTCCGCCCGGGCGCGATCATCCCGAAACAGCCGCTGGTCCAGTCGACCGCCGAGACGCCAAAGGGCGCGATGGAGATCAACGTCTATCCGGGCAGCGATTGCGCCGGATCGCTCTATCTCGATGACGGGGTCAGCTTCGCCTATCAGCGTGGCGGCTTCCTGCGCCAGGCGATCCGCTGCGATGCGGGCGCGCTTAGTTTCGATCCGCGGATCGGCAGCTACAAACCCTGGTGGATCGGGTTCGACGTGGTGATCCACGGCTGGAAGGGCGGCGTACCGACGGTCAGGATGGGGTCGAAGAAGATCGCCGCGCGGGTTGCCGACGGCACGCTGCGCTTCTCGCTTCCCGACCTTCCCAGGGGAGCGCGGATCGCGATCCAACCGTGAACCCCCAGCTGCGCCGCTTGGGCGAGGCCCGGAGCCCGGTGGTCGTGGTGGACGACTTCACCGGCGCGGTGGACGAGGTGGTCGAGTTGGCTGCGGCTATGGCGCCGTTCCCGTCAAGTGTCGGGACCTATTATCCCGGACTACGACAGCCGATCGCGGTCGGGGACAAGGCCTATGGCTATGTCGAGCGGTTGCTTGAGGCAGCAGGGCCGTTCATCGGCGGAGGCTTCGACGTCGATACGTTCGAATTGCTCGGGGCGAGCTTTTCGATGGTGACGACCGCACCGAACACGCTCGATCCAGCGCAGCGCGCGCCGCATTTCGATTCGACCGATCCCGATTATCTCGCGGTGCTCCATTATCTCAGCGACACGCCCGGCACGGCGTTCTTCCGCCAGCGCGCGACCGGCATCGAATTGGTCGACGACCGCAATGTCGACCGCTTCGTGGCCACCGCACGCCGGGTGAATGCCGACCTGTCCGGCTATACGGCCGGATCCAACCAGCATTACGAGCAGATCGGCCAGGTCGAGGGCGTGCGCGATCGCCTCGCCATCTATCGCGGGTCGATGCTCCATTCGGGAATCATCCCGCCGGACATGGCGTTCAGCGCCGATCCGCGGCTGGGCAGACTGACCGCCAACATCTTCATCAAGGGTCGCAGAGGATAATATGAGACTTGCCCGCCTGGTCGCCGGCGCCGCCGCCTTGTCGCTCGGGGGTGCCGCACTCGCCAACTCGGTTTACGAGCGCCACGTCGTGTTCGACAATACGCGCGGGACCGGATGGTACCTCTACTCGGCTGGGGAGGCGGTGGCGCCGAGTCGGATCGATCTGGTCAACGGCAAGCTGCCGCTCGAGACCAAGCTGACGCATTCTCCGCCCAATGCGATCCGGCTGAGTTGGACGTCGAAGCAGGGCGGCAATTGGTGGGCGTCAATCGAGACCGCGCGAATCTGGGGAACACAGACCGATTTCAGCGGCAATGCGCTGACCTTCTGGGTATATTCGGACAGCGAGATCGACGCGGGATCGAGTCCGCGCATCATGCTCGGCGATCTGCAGGGCGCGGGCAACCCGGCGATCGACCTGATCGGCTCACTGCCCAAGATCGCGGCGAAGACCTGGACCAAACTCGTCCTGCCCTTCGCCGATTTCAAAGGTACGACGCGGGGTACCAGCGACGAGACGTTCGATCCGCGTCAGTTCGCACGGCTGACCATCGTCCAGGGGCTGGACGACGGTCGCCCGCATTCGATGGTGATCGACGATATCCGGATCGAGAATGCTGTAAGCGGCGATAGCAGCCCGCCGACCGCTCCGGCCGCGCTCACCGCGCGCGGATTCGAACGCCATGTCGAACTGGCGTGGATGCCCAGCCCGTCGCCCGACACCGAAAGCTATCGCATCTACCGGTCGGTCGGCGGCAAGCCGTTCGAATGGGTGGCGAGCCAGCGGGTCGGCTGGAACCGCTATCAGGACTTCGTCGGTCCGGTGGGGGTCAAGGCAATCTACCGCATCACCGCGGTCGACGCTGCCGGCAACGAGAGCCCGGCCACGCCGACCGCCGCGGCGCAGACGCATGCGATGACCGACGATCAATTGATGTCGATGATCCAGCAGGCGCAATTTCGCTATTATTGGGATGGCGCGCATCCCAAGGCGGGATTGGGGCTGGAGATCACCCCAGGCAATCCCGACCAGGTCGCGATGGGTGGGTCGGGCTTTGGCGTGATGGCGTTGATCGTCGGCATCGATCGCGGCTTCGTCACACGCGATCAGGGCACCGAGCGGATGCTCAAGATCGTTCGCTTCCTGAAGGGCGCCGACCGCTTCCACGGCGTGTGGCCGCACTTCCTCAACGGCAATACCGGCAAGGTGATGCCCGCCTTCGGCAAATATGACGATGGCGGCGACCTGATCGAAACCGCGTTCATGATGCAGGGCCTGCTGACCGCCCGGCAATATTTTGCCCGCAACACCGCCGCCGAGCGTGAGATTCGCGACACTATCACGACCCTGTGGAAGGGGATCGAATGGGACTGGTACCGTCAGCGTCCCGACAGCGATTTTCTCTATTGGCACTGGTCGCCCGATTACGGCTTCCACATCAACCACCCGCTGATCGGCTGGAATGAATCGGCGATCGCTTATCTGCTCGGCATCGCGTCGCCGACGCACCCCGTGCCGGCGAGCCTGTGGCACACCGGCTGGGCCGGCACTTCGCCACTGGCGCTCAAGTATCGCCAGGGTTGGAGCCGGACCACTGACGGCGACCATTTCGTCAACGGCCACAATTATTACGGCTATAAGCTGGAGGTCGGCGAAGGAAACGGCGCCGAACTGTTCTTCACCCAATTCTCGTTCCTGGGCTTCGATCCGCGGGGCAAGCGCGACGCCTATACCAACTATTTCAAGAACAACCGTGATATCGCGCTGATCAGCCACGCCTATGCGATCGACAATCCGCGTAAATGGGCCGGCTATGGCGACGACGCATGGGGCCAGTCGGCGGGCGTCAATACCGGCGGCGGCCGTGCCCAGCCGCGCGACGATAACGGCACGATCACGGTCCATGCCGCGCTCGGCTCGATGCCCTACACGCCCGAGGAGTCGCTGAAGGCGCTACGCCATTATTATCGCGACCTTGGGTCACGCATCTACGGCACCTACGGCTTTTCGGATTCGTTCAACGAGAGCCAGGGCTTTTATGACGAAGCCTATATGGCGCTCGATCAGGCTCAGACCGTGGCGATGATCGAGAATTACCGGACCGGCTTGTTGTGGAGGTTGTTCATGTCCAACCCCGAAATTCAGCCGGCGCTCGACAAGATCGGGTTCAAGCCCGATCCCGCACCCTAGATCATCAACCGCGGTTCGCCGCGATCCAGCGGGCGATCGCGTCGAGCGGGATCGGGCTGTTGAAGGCGAGTCCGGCATTGCTCGAATCGTGCCAGCGCGCGGTGCCTTCGATCGGCGGCAGGCCTGTAACCGACAACACGATCGGCCCGTCGATCTTTTCCCAGACATTGGGATCGGCGGAGGTGATGCGCGCGCCGCCTTGCGAGATATCGCGCAGGTCGACGGCATAATAATGCGCGCCGCAGCGCAGCCGGCCTCGCGCCGCGATGTTGATGCGCGGTGCGCGTGCGTGGAAGCCCGGCGCGGGGTCTTCGTCCCCGCCGAGCACCATGGTCACGTCGATTTCCTCGTCGAACTGCACACCGATGCGATTCTCGCGCCGCCATACGACATGGCCCGAGGCGCGGTGCCCGGATTTGAACTCGGCGGTCAGCAGATCGGCGATCGCCAGGTCCGACCAGATATTGGCCATCAGCCCGCCGGGCGAGATGTTGCGGACGAGGCACAGTTCCTCGCCGTGGCGCGTATGCAGTTTGGCGACACGCATGACCGCGATGTGGCGGGTGCCATGACGACGTTCTTCATCAGGCACGGATGTGCTCGACCGCGCATTGGCCAGAGGCGCATCGTCATGCGATTCGAACATGCGGCCCTCCACTTCGAGCGTCATCCCCACGGTATCGGCGATCGCCCACATTCGGCGGTCGCTCCAGCTTCGTCCTGCCCGGTACGCTGCCGGCTGGCGGTGCCCTTCGCGGGAAACCCCCGCTCACCGCAATCCGCCGCAGCCCATTCTGAAGAACGTTCGTTAATGAAGTACTGACGGCGGGCCGCAAGTCACCGCGATTATGGTGAAAAACATCCGAATTGGTGATTTCCCGCGCACGATTGTTACGCTTGCTCCGCGGCGGCGGATGGTCGACAGTCCAATCGTACAACAAAGGGGTCGTTGATGAACAAGTTCGGACTGGCCGCGATGGCGGCGGCGTTGATGGCAACGGCGGGCGCGGCGGCGCCAAAGACCGCCGGGCATCCTCAGGCTGACAGCGAAGCGCTCGAGCTCGCCAAGAAGGCCATCGCGTTGCGCTCGGTCGCCGGTCCGAACAACCAGACGCCGCAAGTGGCGGCGCTCTACAAGGCCGCTTTGGTCGCCGGCGGGTTCGCCGACAAAGATGTCGAGATCACCGCGGTCGACGACACCGCCTATCTGATCGCGACATGGCCGGGCAGTGACCCCAAACTCAAGCCGCTGGTCATTTCGGGCCATATGGACGTGGTCGAGGCCAAGCCGTCCGACTGGCAGCGCGATCCCTTCACCCCGGTGGTCGAGAACGGCTATCTGTTCGGCCGCGGCGCCACCGACATGAAGCTCGACGGCACGATGGCGATCGCCGCGCTCAACGAACTGCGGCGCGAAGGCTACAAGCCCAAGCGTACGATCATCATCGAATTTTCGGGCGACGAGGAAACGCGGATGAAGACCTCGGCGATCATCGCCGACAAGCTGAAGAATGCCGATCTCGTGCTCAATATCGATGGCGGCGGCGGCATTCTCGACGAGGCGACCGCCAAGCCCAAATACTGGACCTGGCAGGGTGCCGAAAAGACCTATGCCGATTTCGAGCTGACGGTGACCAACCCCGGCGGCCATTCCTCGGCGCCACGCCCGGTCAATGCGATCGTTCAATTATCCGCCGCGCTCGAGAAGATCGGCGCCTATCATTTCAAGCCCGAGCTGAGCGACCTGACGCGCGAGGCGCTGAGCAAGGCGGCGCCCTATGAGGAGCCCGAGGTCGGCGCCGCGCTCAAGGCGTTCGTCGCCAATCCCAACGACGAGAAAGCGCTGGCGGTGCTGCGCAACAACCCGAGCACGGTCGGGCGGATCGGCACGACCTGCGTGCCGACGATGGTCAATGGCGGTCATGCCTTGAACGCGCTGCCGCAAAAGGCGACGGCCAACATCAATTGCCGCATCTTCCCCGGCCATAAGCCCGCCGACATCATGGCCGAGCTGCAGAAAGTCGCTGGCGATCCTGCGATCGCGTTCAAGGACGTGACCGAAGGCTCGGTCGCGAACGACGCCTCGCCGATGCGCACCGATTTCATCGCCGCGGTCAATCGCGCGATGGGCAAGGTCTATCCGGGTGTGCCGGTCTTCCCGGCCATGTCGTCGGGCGCGTCGGACAGCATGTGGTTCCGGTACCACAATGTGCCGAGCTATGGCGCCAGCCCAACCTTCATCAAGGAATCGGAAGATTTCAGCCATGGGCTGAACGAACGCACCCCGATCAGCAACATCACGCCGGGGATCGATTACTATCTATCGCTGTTTGCCGATCTGACGAAATAGCTTGTCAGGGTCTGCACTCAGTTACCGCGAGGTCGTGACGGAGCCGATTTTGGTGTCCGGCGAGGAGCAAGGAGGGAGCGATGCCTGTAGCATCGGGACCGACGCGCGACGACGTCCGGGCGGCAAAATCGGCCCGCCGCTTCGCGGTTGCCCGCAGGAGTTCGCCGAGCGTCGTCGCTTGCTTGCGCGTAGCTTCAGCTACGCGTCCGCGCTGCGCTCCTCGTCGGCGGGCTCCTGCGGGCAATCACGATCCTCACGGCAACTGAGTGCAGACCCCAGTTGCCGTTCGGCGAGGCTGCGCGCCTCGTCGGCTGTGAAGCTGTCGGGTGACAGGCAGAGTTCTAGCCATAGCCCGTCGACCAATGCGGTGATCGCGATCGCGGTCAGGCGGCGGTCGGCGGGCGCGATCCCGCATTCGGCCAGCAACGCCTCCAGATCCTCGCGATAGCGTGCGTAGATCGCATCGTGGCGCTCGGCGATCTGCGGCTTGCCGGTCAGACTCCAGAACGCGATCCAGGTCGCGAGCAGCGCGCGGTCGGCGATCGGAGGCGCGAAACTCGCGGTGACATAGGCGGTCAGGCGCGCGCGCGGATCGCTCCCCGCGGCGGCGACCGCGGCGGCGAGCGCGTTGCCGACCTGCTCGCCGACCCAGGAATAGGTCGCGGCGATCAGCGCGTCGATCCCGGCGAAATAGTGATTGATCAGGCCGGGCGAGACTCCCGCCTCTACCGCGATTGGCCGCACCGATGCCCCGGTCGCACCGTCGCGCGCCAGCACGCGCGCGGTCGCCTCGATCAGGCTCTGGCGTCGTGCATCGGGTTCGGCGCGGGAGAAAGCGGGTTTGGTCATCGTTCCTCACCCGGCCTTGTGCCGGGTCCACTCCTCCATCTCTCCGCCGCTGCATGATGCACAGTGGATGCCGGGACAAGCCTGGCATGACGGTAGTTGCAATAGCGGGTTCCTTATTATACGATCGTACAACAAGCAATCGGGGATTAGTCATGGCGCATCGCTACGCCGACATCGAGGACCATGATCCCGACGCCGATTGGAGCCTGCCCGGCTGGCTCTATACCGATCCCGAATATTTCGAGGTCGAGATGGCGCGGGTGCTGCGCCCGTCCTGGCAGATCGTCTGTCATGAGAGCGATATCGCCCGGCCCGGCGCCTTTCACACGCTCGACTATCTCGGCGAAAGCGTGATCGCGATGCGCGGTCAGGACGGTGAGGTTCGCGCCTTCACAAACGTCTGCCGCCACCGCGCGATGCGGCTGGTCGAAGGGCCGACTGGGTGCGCCAAGAAGCTGGTCTGCCCCTATCACGCCTGGGTCTATGAAACCGACGGGCGACTGTCGGGCGTACCGATGAAAGGCGATTATCCCGCGTTGCGGCTGGAGGACAACGGGCTCGCCGCGGTCGATGTCGAGATCTGGCGTGGTTTCGTCTTCGTGCGGTTGCAGGACGATGGCGGCCCGTCAGTCGCGGCGATGATGGCGCCCTACGACCACGAAATCGCGCCTTATCGTTTCGAGGACATGCGCTGCATCAGCCCGGTCCGGTTGCGCGAGCGCCAGGTCAATTGGAAGAATGTCGGAGATAATTATTCGGACAACCTCCACATCCCGGTCGCGCATGACGGGCTGACCCGCCTGTTCGGCAAGAGCTATGCGATCGAGGCGCAGCCCTGGGTCGACAAGATGTCGGGCCAGATTGTCGATCGCGTGTCCGACAACGTCTGGGAGCGCTTCTATCAGAAGTATCTGCCGCGCGTGGATAACCTGCCGGAAGCGAACCAGCGGTTGTGGCTGTATTACAAGCTGTGGCCGAACATGGCGTTCGACCTCTACGCCGATCAGATCGACTTCATGCAATGGCTGCCGCTGACGCCGACCACCAGCCTATTGCGCGAGATGGCGTTCGCGTTGCCTGACGGCCGGCGTGAGATGAAGCTGGTGCGCTATGCCAATTGGCGGATCAATCGCGTGGTCAATGCCGAGGATACATGGCTGATCGAGCGCGTCCAGCAAGGCATGGCCTCGCAAAGCTATGCGGCGGGCCCGATCGGTGCGAGCGAAGTGTGCCTGCGCAGCTTCGCCAGGAAGATCCGCCACATCATCCCGGAAGCACGGCTGCACCGCGCGCCGGCACGGGGATGGTCGCGAAGGCCGCGACAAGTTTAGAAATTAATCCCTCTCCCCTTGGGAGAGGGAGGGAGCCGGCGTAGCCGGCGGAAGGGTGAGGGCAGTTCGGTGAGGCAGTAGCTGCCCTCACCCAACCCTCTCCCAAAGGGAGAGGGCTTGTAGTGACCAAGAAATACGACGCACTGATCATCGGCGGTGGCCATAACGGCCTGGTCTGCGCTTTCTACCTCGCGCGCGCCGGGCTCAAGGTGCGCGTGCTCGAACGGCGGAACATCGTCGGCGGCGCCGCGGTCACCGAGGAGTTCCATCCCGGTTTCCGCAACTCGACCGCGAGTTATACGGTCAGCCTGCTGCGGCCCAAGGTGATCAAGGACATGCGCCTGCACGAACGCGGCTGGCGGATCATCGAACGCACGATCAGCAACTTCTTCCCGCACGAAGGCGGCTATCTCAAACTCGGCGGCGGCGAGGATCGGACGCGGGCCGAATTCGCGCGCTACAGCCAGAAGGATGCCGATACCTTCCCGAAATATGAGGAAGCGCTCGAGCGCGTCGCCGATGTGCTGCGCGACCTCTCGCTCAAGACGCCGCCCAATGCCGGCGGCGGCCTGCGCGCGCTGATCGCCGCCGCCGCACAGGGCAAGAAGCTCGCCGGCATGCCGATCGAGGCGCAGCGCGACGTGATGGACCTGTTCGTCAAGTCGGCGCGAGATTTCCTCGATGGCTGGTACGAGAACGAATATATCAAGGCCGCGTTCGGCTTCGACGCGGTGGTCGGCAATTATGCCAGCCCGGACACGCCGGGATCGGCCTATGTCCTGCTCCATCACGTGTTCGGCGAGATCAATGGCAAGAAGGGCATGTGGGGCCATTCGGTCGGCGGCATGGGCGCGATCACCAGATACATGGCCGAAGCCTGCGAGGAGGCAGGCGTCGAGATCAGCCTGGAAGCGCCGGTCACGCGCGTGCTCGTCGATGGCGGCAAGGTCGCCGGCGTCGTGCTCGAAAGCGGCGAGGAGATCGCCGCATCGATCGTCGCGTCGAACGCCGGCCCGGCCTTGCTCTTCCGCCAATTGGTCGACCGCGCCGATCTGCCGCCCGAATTCGCGCATCGCATGGACCGCTTCAAGGCCGGATCGGGCACCTTCCGGATGAACGTCGCGCTCAGCGAATTGCCCGATTTCACCGTGCTTCCGGGCAAGGAAAAGGCCGAGCATCACACCTGCGGCATCATCATCTCGCCGACGCTCGATTATATGGACCAGGCGTTCACCGATGCGAAGGCTCACGGCTGGTCCAAGAAGCCGATCGTCGAGATGAAGCTCCCGACCTCGGTCGACGACAGCCTGGCGCCGCCGGGGATGCACATCGCCAGCCTGTTCTGCCAGCAATTCGCGCCGACGCTTCCGGACGGTCGTTCCTGGGACGACGAGCGCGAGGCGGCGGCCGATCTGATCATTGACACGGTCAACGACCATGCGCCGAATTTCAAGGCGTCGATCATCGCGCGCCAGATCCACTCGCCGCTCGACCTCGAACGCAAGTTCGGGCTGATCGGCGGCGACATCATGCATGGCAACATGTCGCTCGATCAGCTCTGGGCGGCGCGCCCGGTGCTCGGCCACGGCGATTACCGCAGCCCGATCAAAGGCCTCTATATGTGCGGGGCGGGCACGCATCCGGGCGGTGGCGTCACCGGCGCGCCGGGGCACAATGCGGCGCACGAGATATTGCGCGACCGGTCGGTGCTAGGCCGGCTGTTCGGCTAGGACATGCTGAGATCTGCTTATCGATCTTTATTCACCCTCACCCTTCCGGCGCTTCGCGCCTCCCTCCCGTGTTGGGTCGGCCATGCCCCCGGCATGGCCTAAACAGCGCGGGGCGCTGTTTACCCAACACGCCCAACGGGAGAGGGAAGGGGCCCGCCGCCGCAGGCGGTGGGAAGGGTGAGGGTCAATGGACCAAGTCAATACCATCACCCAGAGTTGCCTTGGGCCGCAGGAAATAGAGCGGGATCGCGGTCAGCATCAGTATCACGCTGAGTCCGGCCGCTTCCCATCCGGCGCCCCAGAAGGCGAACAGCGAGAATGCCACGCCGATCGCCGCGGTCGGCATCGCGATGCGGCGGACCAGTGCGGCCACGCAAATGGCGAGATAGAGCCAGAGGGTCGCGCACGACGCCAGGATCGCCATGAACTGGAACACGCCGCCGAGGGTGGGACTGGCGGTAAAGAGCAGCAGCACCGTTCCGAGCGTCGAGGACAGCAGCAGCACCCGCACCGGCACGTCCCGCGCCGACACCTTGGAGAACCAGCCGGGCAGCAAGCCCGCCCGCGCCATGCCCAGCGGCACCTCGCCCTGGATCAGGACCCAGCCGTTGAGCGCGCCGATCGCGGCGATGGCGGCGAACAGGGCGATCGTTTGCGACGCGCCGGATCCCCAGAACTGGCCGACGAACAAGGCGAACGGCGCGGAAGATTTGGTCACTGCGTCCGGCGACAGGATCAGCACTATCGCCGAGCAGACCAGGATGTAGAGCAAGCCCGTGCCTATCGTGCCCGCCATGCTCGCGCGCATGATGTTGCGCTCGGGATCGCGCACGCGCTCGGCGGCGACCCCGGCGGATTCGAAGCCGACCAGAGGAAACAGGGTCAGCGTGACGGCGGTGGCGATGCTGGCAATCACTGCCTGCTCCGCGGGAAATGCGGGCAGATGGACCTCTCCGCGCACACCCAGCGACAGCGCGATGACGATGACCGCGATCAACGGCGTGATCTTGAGGATCGTCGTCACCACCTGAAACCGTCCCGCCGCCCGCGCGCCGGCGAGGTTGAGCAAGGTCAGCAACCACAGCAGCGCGACCGAGGTCAGCGCGCCGGCCCATGGCGTCGCATCGAGCGGTGGGACGATAGCGGCGAGATAGGACGTCGCGGCCGTGGCGATGGCGGCATTGGCGCACCATACCGATACCCAATAGCTCCAGCCGACGAGCACGCCCGCCAGTTCGCCCAATGCTGCACCAGTGATGGCGACCGCGCCGGTCGCCTCCGGCATGGCCTGCGCCATGCGGCCGATCGTATAGGCGATGGCGAGCGCACCGGCGATGCTGACGATCCAGGCGATCGATCCGGTCCAGCCGAACGGCGCGAGCGCGGCCGGCATCATGAAGATGCCGGACCCGATCATCCCGCCGACGACGAGCGCCGTTGCGGTCCAGAATCCGAAAGGCCTTTTGTCGCTGGTGTCCATCGCGGCTCCCCTCGTGCGCAGCAAAGCACGTTGGAACGGGCTACGCTAGGAGAACTGCTTTAGCCCCTCCCCTTGAGGAGAGGGGTTGGGGTGGGGCTGATCCTCTTGGCGACTTGCTTGAGGCACTGCCCCACCCCCAACCCCTCCCCTGAAGGGGAGGGGCTTTATTGGGCACGTTGCGGGCCTCGAATGTGCGCCTTAGGGTACCCCTGCATGACAAACGAGGCACCAGGCAGAACGGGCAATATGGCGATGGCCGGGCGCTATCATCCGCGGCTGGTCGAGGCGGCGATGGCGCTCAACGACAATGCACTGCACGTCGCCGAACCTTTGCTCAAACAGCATCTCAAGGACGATCCGTTCGACGTCGCGGCGATGCGCATGCTGGCGGAGCTTGCCGGGCGGATCGGGCGCTATCGCGATTCCGAGGCATTGCTGCGCCGTGCGATCGAACTGTCGCCGGCGTTCACCGCGGCGCGCGCCAACCTCGCGCTGGTCCTCTACCGCCTTAACCGTCCAGGCGAGGCGATCGACGAACTCGAGCGCGTGGTCGCCGAGGATCCGGACAATCCCGGTCACGCCAATCTTCAGGCGGCGGCCTTCGGGCGGATCGGCGATTTCGACGGCGCGATCGCACTGTACGACCGGGTGCTCAAGGACGCGCCCAACCAGCCGCGCGTGTGGATGACCTATGGGCATATCCTCAAGACGGTCGGGCGCCAGCAGGACGGGATTGCGGCCTATCGCCGCGCGCTCGCGCTGATGCCGGCCTTGGGAGAGGCCTGGTGGAGCCTCGCCAATCTCAAGACGGTCAAGTTCGACGATGCGGATATCGCGGCGATGGAAAGCGCGCTCGCCGATCCGGAAATCTCGGACGAGGACCGTTTCCACCTCGACTTTGCGTTGGGCAAGGCGTTCGAGGATCGCCGTCAGGCCGAGGCCGCCTTCCGTCACTATGAGGCGGGCAACGCGCTGCGGCGGACGAAGCTGGTCTATGAGGCCGACGAGACCGAACGCTTCGTCGACCGCTCGATCGCGCTGTTCACGCCCGGTTTCCTGGCCGAGCGCGCCGGGCAAGGGTGCGACGCGCCCGACCCGATCTTCATCCTCGGCATGCCGCGCGCCGGGTCGACGCTGATCGAACAGATATTGTCGAGCCACAGCCTGGTCGAGGGCACGTCGGAGCTACCCGACATCCCCGCTTTGGCGCGGCGCGACCAGAATTACCCCGAAGGCATGGCCGATTTCCCTCCCGAAAAGCTGCGTGCGCTGGGCGAGGAATATCTCAAGCGCACGCGCATTCAGCGCCGCACCGACCGGCCGTTCTTCATCGACAAATTGCCCAACAACTGGGCGCATCTGCCGTTCATCCACCTGATCCTGCCCAAGGCGAAGATCATCGATGCGCGGCGTCACCCGCTCGGCTGCTGCTTCTCCAATTTCAAGCAGCATTTCGCGCGCGGCCAGGCGTTCAGCTACGCACTGGAGGATATGGGGCGCTATTACCGCGACTATGTGCGGCTGATGGCGTATGTCGATCGCGTGCTGCCGGGCCGCGTCCATCGCGTGATCTACGAGGATATGGTCGACCATACCGAGCGCGAAGTGCGCCGGTTGCTCGATTATTGCGGGCTGGAGTTCGAACCGGCCTGTCTGGCGTTCCACGAAACCGAGCGAGCGGTGCGGACGGCCAGTTCGGAACAGGTCCGGCAGCCTATTTTCCGTGAAGGTACAGAGGCCTGGAAGCCATTCGACGCGTGGCTGGATCCGCTCAAATCCGCATTGGGCGACGTGCTCGACGCTTATCCGGCCGCTCCGGCCGCGTTGTAAAAACGCAACGCGTCGGCATGTAAATATCGTGCCCCCTGCTCTTCGCTTGACGAATGCTGCGCCCGCTAACACGCTGCCGTAACAAAAACGCAAAAGGGGCTTTCCATGTCACTCCTTCGCCGTCGTCTTGTCGTCAGTGCGTTGCTCGCCTCGGCAGCACTCGCCGCCACTCCGGCCCTGGCACAGGACGCCCCGCCGGCGCCCGACGGCCAGGCCAGCAATCAGGCTGAGAACGGCGACATCGTCATCACCGCGCTGAAGCGGTCGGAGACCCTCCAGAACGTGCCGATCAGCGTCCAGGCGCTGAGCACCAAGAAGCTCGACGAGCTCAATATCTCGAATTTCCAGGATTACGTCGCGTCGCTGCCGTCGGTGTCGTTCCAGGCACTGGGCGGCACGCCGGGCACCAACGTCGTCTATATGCGCGGCGTCGCGTCGGGCGGCGACGGCAACCATTCGGGCTCGTTGCCCTCGGTCGGCGTCTATCTCGACGAACAGCCGGTGACGACGATCGGCGGCAATCTCGACGTCCATATCTACGACATTGCGCGCATCGAGAGCCTGTCGGGCCCGCAGGGCACATTGTACGGCGCCTCGTCCGAAGCCGGTACGATCCGCATCATCACCAACAAGCCCGACACGTCCGGCACCTATGGCCGCGTCGACCTCGAGGGCAACAAGGTCAGCAAGGGCGGCTGGGGCGGCAAGGCGGAGGGGATGATCAACCTGCCGCTGTCGCCCAACATCGCGTTCCGTGCGGTCGGTTATTACGAGAAGGACGCCGGCTTTATCGACAACGTGCCGGGCACGCGCAGCTTCCTCGCCGGCGCCTCTCCTGCAGTCGCGTCCCAGCCCAACGATACGATCCGGCCGGATGGCGGTATCACGGTCAACAACAACGCCTTCGTCAAGAAGGACTATAACGACACCGAGATTTGGGGTGGCCGCGCCGCGCTCAAGGTCGATCTCGATAGCAATTGGACGATCACGCCGAGCTTCCTCTACCAGGACACGCGCAGCCATGGATCGTACGGCTTCGATCCCAAGGTCGGCGACCTCCAGGTCCAGCATTTCTATCCGGAATATCGCCGCGACAAATTCTGGCAGGCCGGGCTGACGATCGAGGGCAAGGTCGGCAATTGGGACGTGACCTATGCCGCGGCCTATCTCGATCGCAAGGACCTGCAGTCGAGCGACTATACCGATTACGCGGAAGCCTATGACAATCTCTATTCGTCGGTTGGCGGCCTAGCCGGCTATTTCTATTATCAGGATCATAACGGCAACACGATCGATCCGCGTCAGCGCGTCGTGGGTACCGATCACTTCAAGAAGATGAGCCAGGAATTCCGCGTCGCCTCGCCCTCGACCGACCGGTTCCGTATCGTCGCCGGCGCCTTCTATCAGCGCCAGAGCAACTTCATCCATCAGGATTATCAGATTCCGGGTCTCGCTACCGATCTTTCGGTCAACGGCTGGCCGGGCACCTTGTGGCTGACCCAGCAGCATCGCGTCGACAAGGATTACGCGATGTTCGGGGAAGCGAGCTACGACATCACGCCGACGCTGACGTTCACCGCCGGCGGGCGCGCGTTCATCTACGACAACACGCTGATCGGCTTCTTCGGTTTCGGCCGCAATCCGGGCAGCGGCTATACCGATTCACCCTATAATGGCGCGGGAAGCTCGAGGACCGGTTTCATCCAGTGTTTCACCACCGGCGGACAACGTCTGCGCGATGCACTCGCCACCGGCGGAGCGACGACCCTGTTACCGCCAGCGGTGGCGGGAGCACCGTGTACCAACCTTGGCGTTTATACCAATGGGGGTGTCATCCCCGTCGAAGCATCCGGCCAGGGCGTGACCTATCGCTTCAACCTGGGCTGGAAGCCGAAGCCCGGCCTGCTGTTCTACGGCACGGTGTCGCGCGGCTTCCGCCCAGGGGGCATCAATCGTCGCGTCGACGTAGCGCCCTATGCCGCGGACTTCCTGACCAATTACGAGCTCGGCGCGAAGACCACTTGGCTGGGCGGCAAGCTCCGCTTCAATGCGGCTTTCTATCGCCAGGACTGGGACAAGTTCCAATTCTCGTTCCTCGGCCAGAACAGCTTCACCGAGATCCATAACGGCCCCAATGCGCGAATCTGGGGTGCGGAATTCGACAGCGCGCTGACCTTGGGCGGGCTCAGCCTGACCGCGTCGGGGTCCTATACCGATGCCAAGACTACCAAGAATCTGTGCCTGTTCGACGACCCCACCTTCACGTGCGCTGACACCGGCAACGGCAACATCATCTCGGCGCGGAAGGGCACGCGCCTGCCGATCACGCCCAAGGTCAAGCTCAACGGGACGGCGCGCTATACCGCTCCGGTTGGTGACGCGAAGATCTACGGCCAGGCCGTCGTATCGTACCAGAGCTCGGCGTCGTCCGACATTCGTACAGCGATCTACGAAGCGGGAACCGGTAACATCATTAATCCGGCGGCATTGCTCGGCCGACTGAAAGCATTCACTACCGCGGACTTCGCGCTCGGGGCGGAATTCAAGAACTTCAACCTCGAAGTCTTCATCGAAAATGCCTTCGACACCCGCGGCCAGCTCTCCCGCTTCCAGGAGTGCGGCAGCTGCGGACAGCGGCCGTATATCGTTCCGATCCGGCCGCAGACCGTCGGGGTCCGGATCGGGTCGAAGTTCTAGTGAAGGCCGGCGCGGCGGTCCGGTGACTGCCGCGCCGCCTATAGCGGAGCTAGGGCAAGCGATACATCGCCGCGCTGGCGCGACCCGGTGTTTGTGCCTAACGGATTCCGATGGAACAGTTTGACGTCCTTATCGTCGGCGCGGGCCACGGCGGTGCGCAGGCGGCGATCGCGCTCAGGCAAAGCAAGTTCGATGGGTCGATCGCGCTCCTCGGCGACGAGCCCGAATTGCCCTATGAGCGCCCGCCGCTCAGCAAGGAATATCTCGCCGGCGACAAGAGCTTTGAGCGCATCCTGATCCGCCAGCCGGCTTTCTGGGAGGAACGGCAGGTGACGATGCTGCCCGGCCGCCGCGTCGTCGCGGTCGACCCGGTCGCACATCGCGTCACCACCGCCGATGGCGCGGAGATCGGCTATGGCAAGCTGGTCTGGGCGGCGGGCGGCCACGCCCGGCGGTTGAGTTGTCAGGGTCATGATCTGGCCGGTGTCCATACCGTGCGCACCCGTGCCGATGCCGATCGCATGATCGCCGAACTGCCCGATGTGCGGAACGCGGTGGTGATCGGCGGCGGCTTCATCGGGCTCGAAGCGGCGGCGGTGCTTGCCAAGTTCGGCAAGAAAGTGACTCTGCTCGAAGCGCTCGACCGCGTGATGGCACGCGTCGCCGGTCCGGATCTCTCGCATTTCTACGAGGCCGAGCATCGCGCGCACGGCGTCGACGTTCGCCTGGGTGTCGCGGTCACCGCGATCGAAGGCGATGGCAAGGTTGCCGGCGTGCGCCTTGCCGACGGTGGCGTGGTTCCGGCCGATCTGGTCGTGGTCGGGATCGGCATCGTGCCCGCGGTCGAGCCGCTGATCGCCGCCGGTGCCGAGGGCGGCAACGGCGTGCGCGTCGACGCGCAATGCCGCACCTCGCTGCCGGATATCTTCGCGGTCGGCGACTGCGCGCTCCATGCCAACCGCTTCGCCGGTGGAGCGGAGGTGCGCCTCGAGTCCGTCCAGAACGCCACCGATCAGGCGACGGTCGCGGCCAAGACGATCATGGGTGAGGATGTCGCCTATGAAGCGACGCCGTGGTTCTGGTCGAACCAATATGATCTCAAGCTTCAGACCATCGGCCTCTCGATCGGCTACGATCAGGCGGTGGTGCGTGGCGACCCGGCGACGCGCAGCTTCTCGGTCGTGCACCTGAAACAGGGCAAGGTGATCGCGCTCGACTGCGTCAACGCGACCAAGGATTACGTCCAGGGCCGCAAGCTGGTCGAAATCGGCGCGGTGATCGATCCGGAGCGGCTTGCGGATGCGGCGGTACCGCTCAAGGAAATGATCTGAGTCTCGACTCGGACTTGCGTAGAGCGGAGTGAATTTTGACCTGATTCGTTCACCCTCACCCTTCCCACCGCCTGCGGCGGTGGGCCCCTTCCCTCTCCCATCGGGCGCGTTGGGTAAACAGCGCCCCGCGCTGTTTAGGCCATGCCGGGGGCATGGCCGACCCAACACGGGAGGGAGGCGCGAAGCGCCGGAAGGGTGAGGGTAATTAAGATGGATCCAGCCGATTCCATTATTATGCTCTAAGTCAGCGCAACTTCTCGTTCGATCCAGATCGCCTCGAGAAAGGCGGGGTCGTGGCTGACTACCAGCAGCGCGCCGTCATAACCGCGCAGCGCCGCTTCGAGCATCTCGATCGAGTCGAGATCGAGATGGTTGGTCGGCTCGTCCAACAGCAGTAATTGCGGCGGCCGGGCGGCGGACAGGACGCAGGCGAGCCCGGCGCGGAGGCGCTCGCCGCCGGACAAGGTCCCGACGACGCGCAACGCCGCCTGATTGCGAAAGGCAAAGCGGGCGAGCGCGGCATAAGCCTGATTCTCGCCGAGCTCGGGATTGAGCGCGCGGAGATTGGCGAGGATCGTCGCGTCGCGGTCGAGCAACCCGACATGCTGGTCGAGCAAGGCGATGCGGTCGGACCGCGTCACCGTCCCGTCGACCGGCGCGATCGCACCTGCCGCGAGCAGCAACATACTCGTTTTGCCCGTGCCGTTCGGTCCGGTCAGCGCGACGCGTTCGGGGCCACGGATGGTCAGGCTGAGCGGACCGATCCGCCGGTCGCCGCGCGCGATCACCGCGTCCTCGATCCGGAGCAATTCGCGCGAAGAGGAGAGGCCGCTCGGCGGCAGGTCGATACGGAGCGGCGTCACGACCTCCACCCGCTCGCGGGCGGTCGATCGGGCCGCCTCCGCCTCGCCGATCAGTCGTCGCGCCGTCTCTCCCTCGCGCGCACCACTGCCCTCGGCGCGTTCCTTCATCATTCCCGCGACGATTCGCGGCACGCTGCCCGAGGCACCGAAGGCGCGGCCGGCCTTGTCGCGGCGTGCCTTCTTCTCTCGCTGTTCCTGCGCGCCCCGTTCGGCTTGGCGCAGTCCGGCCTCGGCGCGGTCGAGCGCCTGTGCGGCGCGCTCGCGATCGGCATCGCGCAGCGCGACGAAATCGGACCAGCCGCCCGTAACCGACCGGCAGCCGATCGGCGTCAGCTCGACGATACGATCCATCGTCTCGAGCAGTGCGCGGTCGTGGCTCGCCAGCACCACGCCGCCTTTCCACCCGGCGATCAGAGTCGCGATCGCCGCGCGGCCATCGGCATCGAGATTGTTGGTCGGCTCGTCGAGCAACAGCAGATCGGGCGCCGCGATCACGGCACGGGCGATGGCGATCCGCGTCCGCTGTCCGCCGCTCAGGGTGGCAAGCGGGCGATCGAGATCGAGCCCGGACAAGCCGAGCCCGGTTAGCGCGTCGCTGATCCGCTCCTCGAGTGTCCAATCGGCGGCGGCGAAATCATCGGCGTCGCCGCCGCCGGCTTCGATCCGGCGGAGCAAGGCGAGTGGTCCGGCGACCTCCAGTGCGGCCGCGATGGAGATCGTATCGTCCGGCCAGTCCTGACGCAGCAAGGCGACG
Organism: Sphingomonas sp.; assembly: GCF_024508665.1. Classification (GTDB taxonomy): domain Bacteria; phylum Pseudomonadota; class Alphaproteobacteria; order Sphingomonadales; family Sphingomonadaceae; genus Sphingomonas. Next base: position 521,229 of record NZ_JANINP010000002.1, on the reverse strand, counting down.
CTGCCGGCGCGTGCGATGTTTCCCGAAGTCGGTACAACCTCGCCCGCCAACGCGCGGAGCAGGGTCGATTTGCCGCAGCCGTTGCGCCCGACCAACGCGGTGCGCTGGCGGCCGAAGGAAAGGGTCAGATCGGAAAAGAGCGGACGGCCGTCAGGCGTCGAGAGCGACAGCGAATCCACGGTTGCGAACGAAGACATAGGGCACCTGGGCAAGAGAAACGGATCGGGCGATCGCGGTCTTGTCCAAGGTCAGTCTCCTTCGCTGGCGGGCGTGCGTGCCCGTCTTGGAAGCGTCACATAGGGATGGTTGAAGGCGCGCGCAAACCCGCGGTCCATTGACGGTGCGGCGGGTTGGGTATTTCCTCCAGCCCGTCCGATACAGGGAGTCGTCCAATGATCACCCGCAAGCTCGCTTTCGCCTCGCTCCTGGTCGCCGCCGCAATCGCTGCCGCGCCCGCCCAGGCCCGGATCGCGCGCTGCGTCATCGATTCCGAAGGAACCAGCTATCGCGGACCCTGCCAATATGTCGTTGCGCGCGGCGGTACCTTCACCTTGAGCCCCGCCCATGGCCGGTCGTTCGGCGAGGGCGTGGTGAGCGTCACCGTCTACGTTACCCAGCGCGGCGTGGCGGACGTTCGCGGACTGACGCGCGACGGCATCAATTCGCGCTGGGGCCGTGCGATCCGCTCGCGCCGGGACAGCGCCTGCTGGGTCGGCGAGGACTTCTCGGTCTGCGCCTATTGAGATGGCGGAGCCCGGTGCCAATCGCCGCATCCCGCCCGGACTGATCGCGATCGCGGTCGTGCTGGTGATCGCCGGATCGGTATTCAACAATTGGCACCGCGAAGCGCTCCTCGCCGCGCTCAAGGAATCGCTGCTGACCTTGGCAATCGTCGCGATCTTGCTCGCGATCCTCGCGGCGATCGAGATCCTGCTTCACGGCAGGGCGCGGTTATGGGGCCGGATCGGCGGGCTGGCGATCGTGTCGGGCGTCGTGTTGTGGCGCCTGTTCCATGGCGGCAGCACGATCATCGCGTCTATCGCCGGCCTCGCTTGGCTCGCCGTGATCGGCTTCATGGTCGTGGCGATGCTGCGCAACCGGGATCTTGGCCGCTAAGCTATAAAAATCGTTCCATGTCATGGGACTGTCACTTTAGCCTAACCCCCGCTTAACCTCGATCGCCCTAGGTCGCCCCCGTAACGAAAGGGGTGAAATGGGTCGCGGGGTGTTGTGGAACGACGACGGCGAACAATCGGGCGCCGGCCGCGTCGCGGATCGGCGGTCGATCGGCGCGGATTCGACGTTGCTCGCTGCGGTCGAGGTATTCCGCCACGCACCCGAGCTCAGGATATTGGCAGTGGTCGATGCCGCGGGGGCGCCCATCGGGGCGCTGCTCGATCGCGACATCCGCCGGTTGCTGTTCAGCCCGTTCGGCTTCGCTTTGCTCTCCAACCCCAGTTATGGCGGTAATCTGGCCCAACATGTCCGGTCCTGCCCGACGGTTGACCGCGCGGCGGGGATCACCGCCATCCTGCGCGCCTGGCATCGCGACGGTGGTGGTGAAGGCGTGATCCTGACCCATGCCGGCCGGTTCGATGGCGTCCTCGACCAGCCCAGCCTGTTGCGCATGGCGGCCGAGCGTAACGCCGCCGCAGTCGCCAGACGGGCGGCGCGCGCCGACCGCATCCAGGCAGCGGGAGAACGCTTCAAGGCCGCGGCGCGCGACCTCGCCACCGACCTGGCCGGCGCTTCGACTCTGGTGGTAAGCACGTCGGGTCGTATGGCCGAGCGCGCGGACCAGATCGGTGGCGCGACGGCGAATGCCGCGGCCGCGGCGTCACAGGCGGCGATCCACATGGCCGAGATTGCCGATCGCGGCGGTGCGCTGGCGGATTCGCTCCACGGCGTCGAACGGCAGATGGCGGAGGCCAAGCGCGCCACGCGCGCGGCGGTCGGCCTGGTCTCCGACGGTACGCGCCAAGTCGGCCAATTGGCCGGGGCGGCGGACCAGATCGGGTCGGTCACCGCGCTGATCGTCGATATCGCGCAGCGCACCACGATGCTCGCGCTCAACGCCACGATCGAGGCGGCGCGCGCCGGCGAAGCGGGACGCGGCTTCGCGGTCGTCGCCGGAGAGGTTAAATCGCTCGCCACCCAGACCCGCGTCGCGGCGGGCAATATCGGCAAATATATCACCCATATCCGCCATGCCGTCGACCAGGTCTCGCTCGCGCAGGGGGGCATGGTCGCGGCGGTGGGCGCGGTCGATACCCTGTCGGACACCGTTGCCGCCGCGGTCCACGACCAGGGTGCCGCCACGCTGCATATTTCGACCAACATCGCCGAAGCGAGCCTCGCGACCGACCATATCGATCAGAGCGTGCGTGCGATCCTCGATGTCGCCAGCGCGACCGGCGACGACGCGACCCGGATGCGCGACATGGCCGATGCGCTGGGCAACCGGGCGCGCTCGCTCGAAACGCATCTGACGAGCTTTCTCGAGGAACTCGAGGCGGCTTAGAGTCTTTGCAGCTTCGCTGCGGGCCGGCACCGCAACTGTTTCAGCAGAGCTGAAACAGACCCAAACGCCCCCAATCTTGACTTTTTGCGCTGCAGCAAATACATCGCGGCCATCGAGGCGTTACGCAGCGTGATCGAACCTATGCTTCACGGCTAGGGTTCAGGCTCCGCCTCGGTCGTTCAAGCGACAGGCTTCCCAAGTCACGCGGGGTGTCAATTCAACCCCGCCGCCCGTGCGTCCACCGGACGTGCGAGAGGCATTTTTGCATAAGGTTTCCATGACCAATTTCACCGATCTCGGCCTTGCCGAGCCGCTCGTCCGTGCGCTCGAGGCCAAAGGTTATTCCACGCCGACGCCGATCCAGGCGCAGGCCATTCCCCATGTGCTCGAAGGGCGCGACCTGCTCGGCATCGCGCAGACCGGCACCGGCAAGACTGCCGCGTTCGTGCTGCCGTCGATCCAGCGCCTGGTTGAAAGCGGCAAGCGCGTCCTGCCGACGCATTGCCGCATGCTCGTGCTCGCCCCGACCCGCGAGCTCGCCAGCCAGATCGCCGAGAGCGCCCGCGCTTACGGCAAGTTCAGCCGCATGTCGGTCGCGACCGTGTTCGGCGGCACCAGCATCAACAAGAACCGCCAGGACATGGCGCGCGGCGTCGACATCCTGGTCGCCACGCCGGGCCGTCTGCTCGACCTGATCGAGCAGCGTTTCGTCAGCCTCAATTTGATCGAGACCCTGGTGCTCGACGAGGCCGACCAGATGCTCGACCTCGGCTTCATCCACGCGCTCAGGAAGATCGTGAAGCTGGTCCCGCGCCAGCGTCAGACTCTATTCTTCTCGGCGACCATGCCGCAGTCGATCCGCGAACTGGCCGACCAGTTTATCAAGGATCCGGCGCTGGTTTCGATCAAGCCGGCGGCGACCACCGCCGAGCGCGTCGATCAATATGCTACCCTGGTCAATCAGGCGGAGAAGCAGGCGCTGTTGACGATGACCCTGCGCGATCCGGCGATCGACCGCGTGCTGGTCTTCACCCGTACCAAGCACGGCGCCGACCGCGTCGTACGGCTGCTCGGCGGCAACGGCATCGCGGCGAACGCGATCCACGGCAACAAGAGCCAGGCCAATCGCGAGCGCGCTTTGGCCGCGTTCAAGTCGGGCGAGGTGCCGGTCCTGGTCGCGACCGACATCGCCGCGCGCGGCATCGACGTGTCGGGCGTCAGCCACGTGATCAATTTCGAGTTGCCCAACGTGCCCGAACAATATGTTCACCGCATCGGCCGCACCGCGCGTGCCGGCAATGACGGCATCGCGATCAGCTTCGTGGCGGATGACGAGCGTCCCTATCTGCGCGACATCGAAAAGCTGACGCGTCAGAAGATTCCGCTCAAGGCGCTGCCGGAGAATTTTCTGGCGGAGGCGGCGAAGATCGCCTCGACCCGCTCGAAGCAATCGGTCACTGCGCAGCAGGAACGCGACGAGCGTCCGCGTGGTCCGCGTGGCGTTCGTCCGCCGCGCAAGACGCACGAAGCACGGCCGGCCAACCCCTATGCCCCACGTGGCCGGGGCGGCAATCGCCGCCGCGGACGTGGTGGCCAAGGCGGCGGTGGCCGGACCCACGCCAGCGCCTGATCGGAATTTCTCCCTGGGCTTGGGCTCGAGGAGAGGTGAGTAGAGCGTAGCGAAAAGGGCGTCGGAGCGATCCGGCGCCCTTTCTTCTCGCATTGCGCAACTTCTCTCGTCCCTGCCGCTCCCTTCTTCGCCCTAAGCCAGAATGCTCCGGCCCAAGGAGTGCAGTTCCGCGCCCCGACCGAGCCGCAGAATGTCAAAAAATGCCAATCGCAATGACGCCTCCTGGAGATAACGAACCTTTCGCGATGCGGAGCGCGGAAGGTTCGGCGGGGGCCTGGCTATCGCGTCCGCGCGTCGGCCTAGGGGGGAAGACCGTTGGGGATTTGGAATGTGATGATGATCGCGGCGCTCTTCGCCAGTAGCGCAGCGAACCCGGGATATGCCGGTGCACCGGCTGCAGTAAACGCGGCAGGCGATGGTCAGGAAGCCGCCGCAGGCGAGGAGCTCTGCGTCGCCGGCCAGAAGGTGGAGTTCGTGCACCTGAATCGGCGCTGGCCAGGCGTCGTCAAGGGTCACAGCTATGGCGGCGACCAATGTTTGGTCACGTCGAACATGAACACCGGGTCGTTCATGCAGGACCTCGAAATCGATTTCGCCGATCTTCGCGTCTTCAACGGCGCGCCGGAAAGGGGGATGCCCGACGTCCCCGGACGCGCTTCGCCAGCGAGCAACGCCGTGTCGACGACGCCCGGCACGCGCGCGACCGATTCGCGTTCGAACACGTCAATGGTCACGACCACGCCGGAGGAGGTCCTTCGTATTGCTTCCCGCGATCACGACCTTGCCGTCGCGCGATATGACGGGAAGTTCGTGCGCGTGACCAGTCTGCCGGGACGGATCGGGATCAGCGGCAACAGCATGCGGCTCTATGCCGATCCGTCGCGATACACGGCGTCGGTCCTTTGCCTGTTCGAGCCCGAGCGCATGAGCGAACTCCGCTCGGTACCCGATGGCGCCGCCGTCACCGTGGAAGGCGACGCAAACATCGCGGGGGCCGAGCGCATCAATATCCAGAACTGTCATGTCGTCGCCATCGGCGGACAGTCGGCAAAAGCGGCGATCCCCTCTCAGCCCCCGATGGGCAAATATATCTGCATGCAGTCGGGCCAAGGCATCGGAGATCTGGTCCTATCGCGATCGAGCTACACCGCGAGCGGCAAGACGGGATTTTACTCGTATAGCGCCGGTACCGGTAAATTCGTCTTCACCAGCGGCAACTATGCGCAATGGGGTTGGAGCGGCGTTTGGAAGACCGATTCACAATCCCCTGGCGGGGTTCCCGAACCTCGCATCGACATCACGGATGGCGGCAAGCTCAACATCCATTGTTATCCGCCGAAATAACCTGCGCTTGTCGTTGTCGTGCATCGCTGAGACCGCCCCATCGCCGGCGGCGATTGGAGGAGGCGGCGCGAAGGTGACCGGCGGCATCTCAACAGTCGAGTGGATGTCAATTCGAGCGATTTCTCGTGCGATGCCCGCACGGCGCTTATTCCATAAACTACCGCTGCAATGCGACGATGCGAAATGCGATCGTGCTCGATGGCACGCCCTCGGGTAGCGTCAGCGAGAGGTTGCGCGTCACGACGCGGGCGCGGTTCGATGTGTCGATCCGGGTGGTCCCCGATGCGTTCAGCGGCACCTTGTGCCCGTCGATCGACAGGCTCGCCTTGGCCAACGCCGGCGCATAATCGGCATAGACCTCATAGCCATTGGGGTTGTTGCAGAATTCCTTGAGCGCGCCGAGTGATACCTCGCCCGGTCCGGTAGGAATGACGGCGATGTCGGTTTCGGCACGGCAGATCACCGGAACGACGCCGCTGATCTCCACCGCGTAGCGGGACGTCCCGGACGTTTGCGGCCCGCTCTTCGCCTGTCCGCTCGTCGCGGTGCAGGCGAGCGCGACCGCAGCGACGCTCAGTGCCTTCCCCATATAGGCCACCCTTGCTTGTTATCTTCTTTTAGGCGCCAACCCCTCCCGAACGGTTCCGTTCCCGGATGTCGATGGAAAACGGAAAAATATCATTTCGATACCGATATGTAGCGGGCTTTCCTGGAGCGAGCGGTTGGTCAGGAAAGGAGATTTCTCCCGTCGATCGGCGCCGGATGTCGCCGGCCTCCACCGGCTGTCTTCGGACCCATTCTGCAGCTCCCCGTCTTCGGCGCTCGGCAGGTGTCAGGGCATCAGCCGCTTGCGGCCTTGCGAAAGATGCCAGCGCATGGCCAGCGCCGCTCCGTCTGCGTCCTGAACCCGGATCGCTTCGACGATCATCCGGTGTTCGGACAGCATGGCATCGATCGTCTCCGGAGGTCGCGACCGCGATATGTCGATACCCGCCTTCATCACGCGATCCATGTCCGCGAACATATGGTCGAACGCCGAGACGAAAGCGGGGTTGGAGGTAGCGAGTACGATTGCCCGGTGGAGGGCCATGTCCTCCAGATGCGCGGGTCCGCTCGACAACAGCGCCTTTTCCAGCCGGGCCATCTCCTGGTCGATGGCCCGCATCTGTTCAGCGGAGCGGCGTGCGGCGGCAAGCCGCGCGGCTTCCGCCTCCAGAACGAACCGCACCTCATAGCTGCCCAGCGTGGCGGAGAGTTCCTCCATCGGCATGTGCGCAACCAGCCGCTCCGACGGACGCCGCTTGACGAACGAACCAGCACCTCGCCGCGCTTCGGTGATGCCGTCGGAGCCCAGCCGGACCAGCGCTTCGCGGACGATCGTACGCGAGATCCCGAACATCTCGACCAGCCTTGCTTCCGACGGCAAACGATCGCCGATCTCCAGCTGGTCGCGATTGATGATCTCGACGATACCCGTATAGGCGCGATCGGCTGCTCGGCCCTCGCTCATCCCTTGGCTCTTCGGGCTTTTGACGGCGTCATTGTCGGTCCAATCTGATCACAGCAGGCAGCTCGCGCCCAGCACACAGGCCAGTCCGACGACCGACACGACCGTCTCCAGTACCGACCATGTGCGGAACGTGTCCGCCGTGCTCGTGCCGAGATATCCCTTTACCAGCCAGAAGCCGGGATCGTTGACGTGCGAGAAAAACACCGATCCGGCACCGATGGCGAGCACCACCCATTCCGGCGACGCGCCGCTCTTCGCGACGACTCCGCCCATGATGCCGGCAGTCGTGATCGTCGCCACGGTGGCGGAGCCCGTCGCCAGCCGAATGCCCACCGCCACGAGCCAGGCGAGCACGATCGGCGATAAAGCGCCGCCCGCCGCCACCTTCGCCAGCAAGTCCGACAGTCCGGCGCTGACCAGCACTTGCTTGAGCGCGCCGCCGGCGCCGATCGACAACAGAATCGTACCCGCCGGTTTCATCGCGTCCGTCCAGATCGTCCTTTGCACTGCGGCGTCGCCTACCCGGCGCCCGAACAGGAGCGGCAATGCGACGATATTGGTCAGGAGCAGCGCAAAGACCGGGTTGCTCGCGAAGGTGAGCCAACCGACCGACGCGGCGGCGCTGGCCGGCAGCACGGCCGGTATCTGGCCGGCCGCGATCAGCACGACCGGCATCAGGATGACCGCGAGCGATATGCCCAATGCCGGCGCGGCTTGCAGAGGCTCGCTCAGCTCGATCGAGGGGGCGCTCAGCGCGATCCCCCGTGCGGTCAATCGCGACAGCAACGGGCCGGCGATGATCGCGGTCGGGACCGCCACGACAAGGCCATAGAGAATCGTCCGGCCGAGATCGGCACTGAGCGCGGTGACGGCCAGAAGCGGCCCCGGGTGCGGCGGCACCAAGGCGTGAACGACGGAAAGGCCGGCCAGGGCAGGAAGCATCAGCCGCAGTTTGCCGGCGTCGGCGTTTGCGTCGCCGGGAAGGTTCGCGGCGGCGGTTGCGAGGATGGGCAGCAGAAGCACCAGCCCCGTCTCGAAAAACAGCGGCAATCCGATGACCAATGCCACCAACAGGCTTGCCCAGGGCGCGCCGGCGTTGCCCGCGAGCCTCAGGCCACGCCGCGCCAGCGACGCGGCGCCATCCGACAGTTGCAGCATCGCGCCCAAGGACAGGCCCAGCGCTACGACCAGACCCGTTCCGCCGAGAATGTCGCCGCCGCCCTTTTGCACCGCCGCCGCCGTGGCGACCGGGGACATGCCGGCGCCCAAGCCGGCGACGAACGCGCCGCATAGCAGCGCGATGAAGGGGTGAAGCCGGCCCTTGACGATCAGCAGGACGGACAGGCCGATCCCCGAGACGGCCGACAGGATCAGGCGAATATCTTCCGGCGTCATGGTTAAGGGTGCCCGTATCGGATCGGCGAGCGACCCGTTTTCGCGCAGGCAATGTGCTGAGGCATGCCTCTTCCCCTCCCACAGAATTCTATTCTTTACCGCCAGCTTCGATCGAAATTTCTGTATGACAGATTTTGCTCTGCCGCTACGAAAAGAGGCTTCCGATCGTCAGCGCCGTAGATAATTAGGTTGAACCTGTCCGACCAATTATGGCTTCTTGCTCGCAAAGGAATGCCCGGCCTGGACGGAGAGGAATGCGGCCGACGAATAGCGCGGCCCCATCGTCAGGATCGATGCGATGATCGTCCAGACAAGTTCACCCGAGGAACCAACGTGACCGTACGACCTATGCCTGCTTCCGCATTGCTCTTTTCCCGGCGCGCGCTCGTCGGAACCGCAATAGCGCTCGGCGCGCTCCCTTCCAGGCTGCTGGCAGAGAAGACGGGCGAACTGATCGCCGGCACCTATGCTCAAGAAGGCGGGCCCGGCCTTGTGCCTTTGATGGCGAGGCCGAGCGGTTGGGTAGCGGGGCATCCGCTGGACACGATCCGCAACGCGTCGTTCGGCGTGCGCGCGAGCGCGACCGGCATTCGATACTTGCTCGATGAACAGGAAAAGGGCCGGCTCGGCGTTTACGATCGTGGGTTCCGGCTTCTGGGAGATTTCTCCACGCAGGGTGCCGATCCCTGCCATGCGGCCCTCAGTCCGGACGGCGGCCTGTTGGCCGTCGCCAATTATTCTAGTGGAAGCGTCGCCGTTTGGCGGATCGATCGCACCACCGGTCGTCCGATGGGCGAAGCGCAGCTTGCGGTACATACCGGCAGCGGTCCCAACCGCGCGCGCCAGGCGGGCGCCCATGCGCATTGGGTGGGTTTTGCGATGGGCGGGAAGCTGCTCCACGCGGTTGACCTGGGCGCGGATGCCATCTTCGCGCACGCGGTGGATCCGCGGTCGGGCGCGATCATATCAACGTCGCTCGCCTATCGGGCGCCGGCGGGGTCGGGTCCGCGCCATCTTGCGCGCCACCCTCGCTTGCGGATCGCCTATCTGGTTTCGGAATTGGCCAATACCGTGACGACCCTTGAGGTCCTTCCGGACGGCAGCTTTGCCGCCAAGGGGGTCCTTTCGACGTTGCCGGCGGCGTTCTCCGGAACCTCGACCGCCGCCCACATTGCGGTCAATAAGAGCGGTACACGGCTGTACGTCTCCAATCGCGGTCACGACAGCATCGCTGTGTTCGCGATCGGCGCGGATGGCGGATTGAAGCTCCTGCAGCACGCCGGATCCGGGGGGCGTGGCCCACGCCTGTTCCTGCTGCTGGAGGAGCGTGGAGAAATGCTGGTCGCCAACCAGCGTTCGGGGAATGTGGCTCGACTCCGGCTGGAAAAGGACGGACGGCTCGGCGCTGCCGCCTATGGCACCGCCATTCCCGGAGTGGTGTTTCTATCGGCATAGGCCGGACCTACGGCCAAGTCCGAGGCGAACGGGGGGGCGCCATTGGACCGGAAGACGGCGCGGCAGATATCCGGTTGCCTCGCCGGGCGGACCGCGTCAGTCTCGACCCCGCCTGCAAGGGGGAATAACATGCGCCGGATTCTGCTCGCGTCACTGCTCGTCGCCACCGCCTCGATCGCCGGAGCCGCATCGACACCCAAGGAAGAGCTGATGGTCGCGCCGGCGGGCGCTCGGCACTTCACGATCAGTTCGATCGCCGGGAAGCATGGCGACATCTGGTCGTGGACGACGCCCGACGGCAAGGTCGCGTATCGCATGTCGATGACGTTGCGTGGCTGGGTCACCGAGACGGACGAGCTGGTGACCTTGGCACCTGATAAACGACCCTCGGCGATCGCCATTCGCGGCTTCACCGATTCGGGCGACGCGACCGAGAATTTCGACGTCGATGCGGGTGGCGTCGCGCATTGGAAGACTGCCGTCGATTCGGGCTCCGCGCCGTTCGCCGACAGGCGCTACAGCACCTATGGCGGCCCCTGGCTTGCGAGCGAGATGGACGTAAACGCGCTCGTCGCCGCCGGCGCCAAGGGTATCGACCTGCTGCCGAGCGGCCATGCCAGCATCAAGATCGGCCAGCCCGTCGAGGTCGATGGCCCGCAAGGCAAGAAGACGATCAAGCTGGCCTTCATCACCGGCTATGGTTTCAGTCCGTCGCCGGTCTGGCTGGACAGCGACAACCATTTCTTCGGCAATGCCGGTGTGATCTCGCTATTGCCCGAAGGCTATGAGAGCAACGGCCCCAAGCTCAAGGACCTCCAGGACAAGGCGACCGCGGCGATGGTCCGCGATGTGGCGCATGATTTCCTGAAGCCGGCGAACCGCAGTGCGACTTTGGTCGACAATGTGCTGATGTTCGATTCGGTCGCGGGCAAATATCTGCCCGACCGCGCGGTGCTGATCGCGAACGGCAAGGTCGCCGCGGTCGGCGCGGCGGGGTCGCTCAAGGCGCCTGCGGGGACGACGATTATCGACGGAAAGGGCAAGACGTTGCTGCCCGGCCTGTGGGATTCGCACCAGCATGTCGGCGACGACTGGAGCCTGCTCCAGAACGTGGCGACGGGCATGACCAATTATCGCAGTCCGGGGTCGCTGATCGAGGACGCGCTGAGCATCTATAAACGCCGTGCCGCGGGCGACTTGCTCGCGCCCGACGGCAAGATCTCGGTGATCATCGACCGCAAGGACCCGCTCGCCGCCCAGGGTGCGCTCACCGTCTCGTCGGCGGCCGAGGCGGTCGCCGCGGTCGACAAGATCAAGGCGGCGGGACTGTGGGGCGCCAAATTCTACACCTCGATGAACCCGGCCTGGATCGCCCCGGCGGCGGGCGAGGCGCACAAGCTCGGCTTGCATGTCCATGGCCATGTGCCGGCCGGGATGCGCCCGCTCGACGCGGTGCGCGCGGGCTATGACGAGGTCACCCACATCAACTTCATCATGATGCAGGCGATGCCGCAGGAAGTGGTCGACAAGGCCAATACCGCCGCGCGGCTCGAAGGGCCGGCGAAATACGGCAAGGACGTCGATCTCGACTCGCCGGCGATGAAGGCCTTCTACGCCGAACTGTCGAAGCGCGGGACGATCATCGATCCGACCCTGACCGTGTGGGAGCCGCTGATGACCTCGGACGGCAGCGCGCTGTCGCCCGAATATGCGCCGTTCGCCGACGTCGCGCCGCCTGCGGTCGTGCGGGGCTGGAAGATTTCCGGCTATCCGCTGTTCGGCGGGCTGACGCGCGACGATTTCCGCAAGAGCTTCGTCAAGATGGTCCAATTGGTCGGGCGGCTTCACCAGGCCGGCGTCCGCATCGTCGCGGGCACCGATGGCTATGGCCTGGAGCTGGTGCGCGAACTCGAACTCTATCAACAGGCCGGCCTGACCAATGCGGAATCGCTCCAGACCGCGACGATCATCCCGGCGCGCATGACCGGGATGGATGGCGGCGTCGGGTCGATCGCGCCGGGCAAGACCGCGGATATCATCCTGGTCGATGGCGACGTGTCGAAGGATCTCACCAATCTCCGCCACGTCCGGACGGTGTTCCTCGACGGCTATCGCCTCGACGGGAACGCGCTGCGCCAGGCGAGTGGGCTGAGCGGCATGCCGAGATAAGGATCACGCACGAAGGGCGGCACAAGCGCTGCCCAGTATCCGGGGGACATTCGATGATGGAACATCGCTGGACCGCGATCGTCACGATCGTGGCGCTATTGGTCTATTTCTACATGAGCCTGCAGGTCGGCCGCGCGCGCGGCAAATCGGGCATCGCCGCGCCGGCAATGACCGGCGACCCGCTGCTCGAACGCGCGGTCAGAGTGCACCTCAACACGCTCGAAGGGCTGCCGCTGTTCCTGGGAGGCCTGTGGCTGTTCGCGATCTATTGGAATGAATATGTCGCTGCCGGGCTGGGCCTGGTGTGGATCGCCGGGCGGCTGGTCTACGCCGCCGGCTATATGGCCGATCCGGGCAAGCGCAGCACCGGCTTCTTGATCCAGTTCGCGGCCAGCGGAGTGCTGCTGCTCGGGGCATTGGGCAAGATCGTTTATAGCTTGGTGGTGAGTGGGGTCTGAGGGGAGAAATACGGGAATAGTGGGCTGATATCGCCGCTACTCACCGCGTTGCAGGATGATCCCCAGCTCCTCGACGTCGAGATCGCGTTCGAGCTCCTGCAATACCTCGTCCTCGATCTGCCCCGCGCGGTGGACGCGGATCAGTTCGGCGCGGCCCGCGGCGATCGAGGTGAGGATCACGTCGAAATGCGGGCGCACATTCTCCATGAACGTCTCGGCATCCGCCGCGTAGCGCTGGATCGCCTCCAGCCGCTTGTGCGATTGCTTGAGCAATTGCGGGTGGATCAGCGTTCCGTTCTCGTCATAGGCATTGGCCTCGACCGCCGCGTTGCGCGCGCTGGCGATCGCCGCTTCGGTTTCCGCCATCGTCATCTTCGCCGGCGGGTCCTTGTCCTCGGGTGCGACCCACCTGATCAGCCAGCCCAGGCTGGCGCCCTGCACGACGACCGTGGCGAAGATCACCGCGAAGGCGGTGACCAGCATCAGGTCGCGCCCGGGCATCGCCGCGGGCAGGGAGAGCGCGACCGCCAGCGTGACCACTCCCCGCATCCCGGTCCAGCTCAATATCGTCGCCTGACGCACGCCGAGCGGTCGCGCGCGTGCGAATCCCATCGCGCGGAGAGCGGAGAGCAGGCCGTCACTGGTGAAGATCCAGGCGAAGCGCGCCGCGACGATCGTGAGGATGACCCCGAGGATCGGGATCGTCATCGTCGCCGTGACCGCTTCGAACCCGCCGACGCGATCGAGCACCCCACGCAGCGACGAGCCGATCAGGATGAAGACAATCGCTTCGAGAATGAACACCATCGTCTGCCAGAACGCGCTGCCACGCAGCCGCACCGGCGCGGAAAAGACGATATGCTGGTACCAGCCGAGCATCAGTCCGGCGACCACGGTCGCGATCACTCCGGAGACGTGGGCCCGCTCGCCGGCGATGTAGGCGACCCAGCACATCAGGGTGTTGGCCATGATGATCAGCGTCTGGTCCTTCAGGCGCTTGACCACGAACAGCCAGGCTGCGGCCACCGCCAGCCCGACCACCACGCCGCCCAGCGCGAGCAGGGCGAAACTGGCGACCGCGGCGCCGGCGCTGAACGTGCCGCTCAAGGTCGCCGCCACGGCGAAACGGAACAGCACCAGCCCGGTCGCGTCGTTGAGCAGGCTTTCGCCCTCGACCAGTGCCGACAGACGGCGGGGGAGCTTCACGTTCTGCAGCACCGCGCGGGCCGACACCGCGTCGGGCGGCGAGACGATCGCGCCGAGAGCGAAGCACGCCGCCCAGGGCAGGCTGGGGACCAGCCAGTGCGCGACGACTCCGACCGCCAGCGTCGTGAACACGATCGCGCCGATGGCGAGCGAGAGGATTCCCGGCAAATGCCGCCGGAACCGGCCGAACGCGGTGAAATAGGCACCGTCCATCAACAACGGCGGCAGGAACAGCACCAGCGCCAGTTCGGGATCGAGCGCGACGGGCGACAATCCCGGGATGAACGCGAGCGCACCGCCGCCGACCAGCAAGGCGGTCGATGGCGGCAACTTCAGCCGCCGCGCCGCCCAATGCAGCGCGACGACGCCGACCAGCAGGGCCAGGACGAGTTCGAACGTCTCGACAGGACGCATGCAGTGTCAGTCGCCCGTACGGCGCTTGATCTTGTTCGGCAGGTCCTTGCCCTTGGTGCGGCGCGACGGAATTTGGATCGGATTCTTCTTCTTCCACTCGGCCCAGGTCATCGGGCCATCGGGTGTCTGGATGATCGTGTCGTCTGCCATCCTTCGCCTGTAGATCAAAACGGCGCCCAACGCACCTTTCGGCAGCCATTCGTAGCTATGCGATGCCATGACTTGATATCATCCTAGATATCCTGCTCTGGCCGTCGGAGGCGCCAACGCTATATCGCACCCGCTATCCCACGATCTGGAGGAACTGAATGCCGCGCGCGATCCTGGCTGTCATCTTGAGCCTGCTGGCCTTTTCCGGAGCCAGCGCCAGCGATGAGGAAGCGGCGATCGGCACGTGGCGTAACGTTCGCGACACGATGCATATCGAGATCCGCCATTGCGGCGACTCGCTGTGCGGCAAGGTCGTCTGGGCGAGCGATCAGGCGATCGCGGACGCGCGGCGTGGAGGTACGCAAGACCTGATCGGCATTCAGGTATTTCGCGATTTCAGGCAGGATTCGGCGGGCAATTGGCGCGGCAAGGTGTTCGTCCCGGACCTCAACAAGACGCTTTCCGGCACTATCGTGCTGGTCGACCGCAATACGCTGAAGGGTTCGGGCTGCCTGGTCGGCCGCGTCCTCTGCAAGTCGAAGATATTGGTCAGGATGCGGTAGTCGCCGCGGCGCCGCCCGATGCCGTTACCTTGCACCCGCTCGTCGAGGGGCATAGTTCACGGGCGACCGCGCGTCGGGCGCCGGTTAGGACAGTAGAGACCTTCAATGACCCATTATGTCGCCGCGGCGGCGAAAGGCGCCGATCGCCGCACCGGCGCGATCAAGCTCCACGACGCCAGCGATTTCGCTGCGATGCACGAGGCGGGACAGGTGACCGCTTCGGTGCTCGATGCCCTGGCGGACGTCGTGCAACCCGGCGTCAGCACCGAGGCGATCGACGTCTTCGCCCATGACGCGATCGTGGCCACCGGGGCCATTCCTGCGAATATCGGCTATCGCGGCTACGCCCATACCAGCTGCATTTCGATCAACCATGTCGTGTGCCACGGCATCCCCGGCCCGCGGACGCTCAAGGACGGCGATATCGTCAATATCGACCTGACCTCGATCGTCGACGGCTGGCACGGCGATTCCAGCCGCATGTATCTGGTCGGCGACGTGTCGGTGAAGGCCCGGCGGCTGGTCGACGTAACCTATGAATGCCTGATGCGCGGGATCGAGCAGGCCAGGCCGGGCAATCGGTTGGGCGATATCGGCCATGCCATCCAGCAGCACGCCGAACGCCATCGCTATGGCGTGGTCAGGGATTTCGTCGGCCACGGCGTCGGCCGCGTCTATCACGATGCCCCGGACGTCCTGCATTACGGGCGGCCCGGCACCGGTCCCGAATTGAAGCCCGGAATGATCTTCACCATCGAGCCGATGATCAATGCCGGACGGCCCGACGTGAAGATGCTCGACGACGGCTGGACCGCGGTCACGCGCGACCGTTCGCTCTCGGCGCAATTCGAACACTCGATCGGCATCACCGAAACCGGCTGCGAGATCTTCACTACCAGCCCGATGGGCCGTCACCGCCCGCCTTACGCTTGAGGTAACGACTCGGCCGGGTTCGTCCGGCCAACCGCTGCGTTACGGCCGGATCTGGCCCGTCCCCCGCCCGATCCATTTATAAGTCGTCAGCCCCTCGAGCGCGACCGGGCCGCGCGCATGCAATCGTCCCGTCGCGATGCCGATCTCGGCGCCCAGGCCGAACTCGCCGCCATCGGCGAATTGGGTCGAGGCGTTCCACAGCACGATCGCGCTGTCGACCGCGGACAGGAAGCGTTCGGCGACGCGTTCGTCCTCGGCGACGATCGCGTCGGTATGATGCGATCCGTGCGCGGCGATGAAGCTCAGCGCCTCCTCGATCCCGCTTACCAGACGGGCCGAGGCGATCGCGTCGAGATATTCGGTGTCCCAATCCTCGCGGTCCGCGGGCACGACGCCGGGCACCAGTTGCTGGAGCAGGGGATCGCCGCGGACCTCGCATCCCGCCGCCTGCAATTTCTGGATCAGCTGTCCGGCATGCGGATAATCGCGGTCGATCAGCAATGTCTCCATCGCGCCGCACACGCCGGTGCGCCGCATCTTGGCATTGACGACGATGTCCTCGGCCATCGCCTGATCAGCCGAGGCGTGGACATAGATGTGGTTGATCCCGTCGAGATGCGCGAGCACCGGCACCCGCGCCTCGGCCTGGACGCGCGCGACCAGGCCCTTGCCGCCGCGCGGCACGATCATGTCGATCACGCCTTCGCCCGCCAGCATCGCGCCGACCGCGGCGCGGTCGGTCACCGGCACCAATTGCACGGCTTCGGCGGGCAAGCCTGCCGCTTCCAGTCCGCGGACCAATGCGGCGTGGATTGCACGGTTGCTCTCGATCGCCTCGGAGCCGCCGCGCAGGATCACCGCATTGCCCGATCCGATACAGAGCGCGGCGGCATCGGCGGTCACGTTGGGCCGGCTTTCGTAGATGATGCCGATCACCCCGATCGGCACCCGCACGCGCGCCAGCTTGAGGCCGTTGGGGCGCTCGATCTCGTCGATGACTTCGCCGACCGGATCCTTCAGCGTCGCCACGGTGGCGACCCCATCGGCCGTCGCGGCGACGCGTTCGGGCGTCAGCTTCAGCCGGTCGAGCAACGCCGCCGACAGGCCGGCGGCGCTGCCATTGGCCATATCGATCTTGTTCGCGGCCAGGATATCCGGTTCCGCATCACGAATCGCCTGTGCCATCGCTTCCAGCGCGCGCGCCTTGTCCGCGCTCGACAGTCCGGCGAGGACCAGGGCCGCGGATCGCGCGTGCCGACCCATCGACGCGATCAGCGCGACGGGATCGATTTCGATGTCGACGGTCGTTTCCATGGCGGCTCAATTATCATGCCGACACCGGTGGCCAAAGCGCTATCGCCTTTTGTGCGGCCAATGCTATCCATCGCGCCATGAGCGGGGAATTTGCGGCAGCGAGCGATATCGCGACCGGCGCGCTGATCGGGCGCGCGGTCGAACCGAAGGCGGGCGAACATGGAGGCGGGCAAGATGCGCATGGCGTCTGCCTCAATTGCAGCACCGCGTTGATCGGATCGTTCTGCCATGCCTGCGGCCAGAACGGACACGTCCACAAGACCCTGACCTCGATCGGGCACGACCTGCTCCATGGCGTGTTCCATTTCGAAGGCAAGGTGTGGCGCACCCTGCCGATGCTGGTCACCCATCCGGGCGGGCTGACGCGGCGCTATATCGACGGCGAGCGCGCGCGCTTCGTCTCGCCGCTGGCGATGTTCCTGTTCTTCGTCTTCCTGATGTTCGCGACCTTCCACTCACTGGGAGGCGGCAAGGACTTCAACTTCGACGCCCCGCCCGCGACCACCGGCGAGCAACTGGCCAAGCTCGATGGCGAGATCGCAAGCACGCAGGCCAAGATCGACCGGATCGAGAAGCGCATCGCCGCGGGCAAGGCCGATGAGGATGACCAGGACGATATCACCGGCTATCGGACCTCGCTCAAGGCGCTGCAGACAACGCGCGCCGCGCTCGCGATGGGCGGGAAAGCGACCGTCCGGGAGAATATCGGCAAGATCGATACCGGCTGGCCTTCGCTCGACGAGGGTATCAGAAAGGCGCAAAAGAACCCCGAACTCGCGCTCTACAAGCTGCAATCCTCTGCCTACAAATATAGCTGGGCACTGATCCCGATCTCGGTGCCGTTCGTGGCGCTGCTGTTCCTGTGGCGCCGCCGCTTCAAGCTCTACGACCACGCAATTTTCGTGACCTATTCGCTGGCCTTCATGATGCTGCTCGCGACCACGATATCGCTGTTGATGATGATCGGGGCGCCCGCCTGGCTCTATGGCAATATGATCGCTTTCGGTCCGCCGGTGCACATCTTCTTCCAGCTGCGCGGCGCTTATCAGCTCAATTGGTTCTCGGCGTTGTGGCGCACCTTCGCGCTGCTGATCTTCGCTTCGATCACGCTGACCCTGTTCGGGATTTTGCTGCTCGGCCTGGGGCTGATGGAATAGAGAGCGCCAACCGCCGGCGCCGTTCGTCCCTTTTTGCGGAGCGGCGTGTAGCTCCGATTACGGCTGGCTTTCGATCAGCGTCATCAGGTCGCGCAGTGCGTCCGCCGGAAAGTCGATCGCCTCGACATGCGCTTCGCGCAGCGGCGGCGTGCCGTGCGTTTCCTCGGGAAAGCGCGCAATGCCCCACGAATCCGCCTCGAACAGCGCGCCGTACGACCCGTGCAGCGCTGCGCGATCTCCGTCGACGAACACATACGCCCCTGACCGCTCGTGGATATAGAAGGTCGTCATCATGATGATGCAGTGGCGTCCGGCACATTCGGCCAGCATCGGCACCGCCAGCAACGGATTGGAAGGCATCGGATAATCCGCCTCGCGGCCCGGGGGCAGCGCGACGATCCGGTCGAACCGTTCGGCGATCCGCAGCGCATCGATCATCGGACATTGCCCGCCGCTCTGCCCATCCGGGCGGACCACTCGTCCGCGCTGGGCCAGTGTCTCGGTGCCATGCTCGAGCATTTCGCGCCGGAACGAGGCAAAGCCCGGCAATCCGCGCGCCTCCAGGAAGCGCACCTGTCGCGCCGCGTGGGTCAGGAAATCCTCCGGATAGCCGCGCGTCCGGGCCGCGGCGACGACGTAGCGATCGACATCGTCAAGCGACAGCCTCACGTCGTTGGGTAGGGCCGGGCGCCTTTTGGGCTTTTCCGAAAATGTGGTCGTGCGGCCGAACATGCCCTCATCCATCCTATCGGGATGATGATGGACCCGCATGGTTAATCCTTCGCAAAGGTTGCATTGCGGCCGACCCAGGAACCAACCGGTTGTCCGGTTTCGACTGGGGCGATATGGCGGGCGGAAAGGAAGGGCGGCATGGCCAGATCGAAAATCCGCACCAACGATCCGATCGGCTTGCGCAATCGCGTGCTCGACGCCGCGGCGCGATCGTTCCAATCGTCGGGTTTCGCGGCGACCAGTACGCACGATCTGGTACGGGCGGCGGGGGTCACGGGCGGTGCGCTCCACCATCATTTCCCGACCAAGAAAGCGCTCGCGCTGGCGGTGATCGGTGAGCGGGTCGCCACCGAACTGGGCGAAACCTGGGTGGCTACCGTCCGCGACGCGCCGAGTGCGGCGGCCGGTATCCTCCAGGCATTCGACACGGTCGGTGCTGCACTGGATGCGCAAGGCGCGGTCTCCGGCTGCCCGCTCGGTAACCTCGTGCTCGAATTGTCGCTGGCCGATGCCGACCTCCGCAACGCGCTGGCGCGCGAATATCGCGTCTGGCGCGAGGCGATCGCCGACCGCATCCGCCGCGACCAGGAGTTGGGCGGAGCCTCCTACGCGCCCGATCCGGATGCTTTCGCCAATGTCGTGATCGCCTTGTTCACGGGCGGGATGACCGTCGCCAAGGCCGAACAGGATAGCAGCGCGCTCAGGGCCGCCGCCGACCAGCTGCGCGCGATCATGCGATAGGACCGCGGGAGCGGAGATCGATAAGCTCCGTTTATGCGCACGCGCTCGACGTTGATTTGTAAATCACGGACAAATGGGCCTAAACTGCCTGCGATGATGTGGCGGACGCCGCCTGTCCCCTTACCCGCACTGGAGGTCGTGTCGTGCATAGATCGCGCATCAATGGCATTCTTATCGACTGCAACACGGATGATATCGACGCCGCCGCGCATTTCTGGGCGGAAGCGCTCGGTCGACCGATCGACCCCGACCATCCCGGCACGCGGGGCAATTACCGGATGCTGGCAACCCCTGAAGGGCAGATCAGCGTGCAGATCCAGCGCGTCGAGCATGACAGCCGGATCCATCTCGACATCGAAACCGACGACATTCCCGCCGAGGTCGCGCGCCTCC
Organism: Sphingomonas sp.; assembly: GCF_024508665.1. GTDB lineage: Bacteria > Pseudomonadota > Alphaproteobacteria > Sphingomonadales > Sphingomonadaceae > Sphingomonas. Next base: position 501,144 of record NZ_JANINP010000002.1, on the reverse strand, counting down.
AGAAACTCGGCGCGACGATCGACACACAAATGGAACGCTGGGTGGTGATGCGCGCGCCGAGTGGGCAGCGCTTTTGCGTCGTCCGCGTGCAGCGCGACGGATTTTCGAACGACGCGATCAGCTGGGAGTAACGGGCAAAGCCGGCGGGCTTCCCTCTCCCGCAAGGGGACAGGGAGTTGCCCCATCCTCGCCCCGACCGCGCCTCGTAACCGTTATTCCGCGGCGAAACACCGGCCGCCGTCAAGGGCTTCCCCCGGACGGGCAGTCCTACCGGGAATTCTTTTCCCTGACATTGGCCAGCGCTTGCGCGATCGTCTCATAGCCGAGCACGATCATGAACAGCACCATCATCGCGACGACGGCCATCTGAAACATTTGCGATCCTGAGAACGACATGAACCTTGCTCCTCGACAGAGCGGGAGGATCGGTCCGTCGGGCGGTCGTTTCCTTGACCATGGTCAAGGAAATCCGCGAAAGGCGGGAAGGCGCGGGGCCCGTTCGGGCTGAATGCGCTGAACATCGCGCCGAACCATGGTATCGACCGGCGTGCTCCACGTCCCGACCGCGCCCTGGTATCATTATGTCGGCGATCTCGCCGCCTGGATCGCGGCGTTCATCGGGGCGCGCTGGGTCTATCGCCATCGCCGCACCAGCGTCGACGGGCTCGCGCGCCAGACCGAGCCCGGTTATTTCGTCAGTCTCGCGGTCGGCGGTGCGCTCGGCGCCTGGTTGCTCGGGTCGCTCAATACCTTGCGTGATGCACGTCCGGTCGTGTCGCACTCGATCGCCGGCGCCCTGGCAGGAGCAATCATTGCGGTCGAACTGTGGAAATGGGCGCGCGGCGTGCGCGGATCGACCGGCGGGCCGTTCGTCATCCCCTTGGCGCTCGGCATCATCGTTGGGCGCTGGGGCTGCCTGTTCGCCGGCTTGGGCGACCAGACCTACGGCGTGCCGACCGGCCTTCCCTGGGGCGTCGATCTTGGCGACGGCGTCTCGCGTCATCCGGTCGAGATCTACGAATCGCTGGCGATGGCGGCGTTCCTGGCGGTCTATTGGCGCGCATTGGTCCGCCGCCGGCGCTGGGCGGTCGAGCACGGCTTCCACGCTTTCGTCCTGGCCTATGCCGTTCAGCGATTTGCCTGGGAGTTCCTCAAGCCCTATCCAACGCTGATCGGCCCGTTCAACGTGTTCCACTTCGTGATGATCGGACTCAGCGCCTATGCACTCCTCTGGATCGCTCGCGGACGCGCCGCTCCACTCCCCGCCCGATCGTAAGGCCGCGCCCTATATCTTCCACGGCCAGACCACGAGCCTGTGCGAAACTTGCCTGGAGATCGTGCCCGCCAAGGTCATCATCGAGGACGAGTGCGTCTGGTACCTCAAGCGCTGCCGGTCGCACGGCGTGCAGAAGACGCTGATCAGCGACGATCTCGCTTATTGGCGCTCGCAAAAGGACTGGCTCAAGCCCGGCGACCGCCCCTTGCGCACCCAGACCCGGACCGAGGCGGGCTGCCCGTTCGATTGTGGTCTCTGCCCCGATCACGAGCAGCATAGTTGCCTTGCGATCGTCGAGATCAACTCGGCGTGCAACCTCGCTTGTCCCGTGTGCTTCGCCGATGCGGAGGACATGCATGGCGGGCATCTGCCGCTCGAGGCGATCGAGGGCATGCTCGACGCATTGGTCGAGAGCGAAGGAGAACCCGATCTCGTCCAGCTATCGGGTGGCGAGCCGACGCTGCATCCGCGCTTCTTCGATGTGCTCGACGCGGTGAAACGCCGCCCGATCCGCCATGTCATGATCAACACCAACGGCCTGCGCATCGCGCAGGAGCCGGGATTCGTCGATCGTCTCGCCAGCTACGCGCCGCGGCTCGAAGTCTATCTCCAGTTCGACAGCATGGACGACGAGGCGCTGATGAACCTGCGGGGCGCGCGCCTCTCGCGCATCCGTCAGGCTGCACTGGAACAACTCGAACGCGTTGGGCTCTCAACTACCCTCGTCGCGGTCGTCAAGCGCGGGGTCAACGATCACGAAGTCGCCGCGATCGTCGACCATGCGCTCGACTGGTCGTGCGTGCGCGGCGTCACGTTCCAGCCGGTCCAGGACGCCGGCCGCAACGAAGGTTTCGACGCCAAGGCCAACCGCATCCTGCTCTCGCAGATCCGCCGCGAAGTGGTGAAAGCAGGCGTGTTCGGGACGGAAGACATGATCCCCTTGCCGTGCAATCCCGACCAGATCTGTATCGGCTACGGCCTGCGCGCCGGCCGCAGCGTGACGCCGATCACCTCGCTCCTGCCGCGCGAGCTGATCCTCAACGGTCCCAACACGATCAGCTACGAGGCCTATCCGGCGTTGCGCCAGGGGGTGCTCGACCTGCTCAGCCTGGCGACCACGCAATGCAATACCGAGGAGAAACTGGCCGGCGTGCTATGCTGCCTGCCCCAGGCGCTGGTGCCTGAGCAGCTCGGCTACGCCAACAGCTTCCGCGTCGTCATCCTGCAATTCCTCGACCGCTATAATTTCGACCTGGCGACGGTGAAGCGCAGCTGCGTTCATTTCGTCACGCCGGACAAACAGATCATTCCGTTCGACACCTACAACACTTTCTACCGACCGGGCGCCGAGGGTGCCGCGGTGGTGGCCAAAGCGAGGGCGGGCATATGAAGCAATTGTTTGGTGGCCTGCTGCTCGGCGTCGGTATCCTGCTCATGACGTGCAGCGGGCTGTGTTCGCTGGTGGTGGTGTTCATGGGGTTCGGCGAGGCGATGCGCGACCCCTCGATCATCATGCTGCCGCTGCTGGTCGGCGGCATTCCCTTCGCGATCGGCTTCGGTCTGTTCTGGGGCGGGCGGGCGCTATTGCGACAGGATTCCAACGAGCGGGCCGGGTTCGGCGCGCCCCAACCGCCGTCCGACGGAGCATAACCGACCCGAAACGGTCACGGCCATGACATGAGCGTGTCACATGCGCGCCGCAACCACCGATCCGGACGGTGGAGACGGGCGTGCGCTTCCTGATAGTCGAAGACGATCCGGTGATCGCCGAGCATATCACTGCCGGGCTGAGCCTGCACGGCCACGAGACGTCGCTCGCCCAGACCGGGTCCGAGGCGATCCTGATGCTCGACCGGCGGCCGCATGACGCGGTCGTGCTCGATCGGCTGCTGCCCGATATCAACGGCCTGTCGGTGATCGATCACGTCCGGCGCCAGGGCAATGCCGTGCCGGTCTTGATGCTGAGCGCGCTGGGCTCGGTCAAGGACCGGATCGAGGGGCTCGAGGTCGGTGCCGACGATTATCTCGCCAAGCCGTTCGACATGGACGAGCTCGCCGCGCGGCTGAGCGCGATCGCGCGCCGCAACGTGTCGCGGCCCGAAGGATCGCGGCTCCAGGTCGGCCGGCTCGAGCTCGACCCGAGCAGTCACTGCGCGCGCTATCGCGATGCCTCGGCGGCACTCAACCGCAAGCAATATTCGTTGCTCGCGCATCTGATGGGCAATGCCGATCGTCTCGTCACGCGGTCGATGCTGCTCGAAAGCGTCTGGGCCTATTCCTTTTCGCCGACCACCAACATCGTCGAAAGCAACATGAGCAGGCTGCGCACCGCGTTGCTGGGCCTCGGCTGCGATCCGATCGAGACCCAGCGCGGCGCCGGCTATATCTTGCGGTCGGATCGGTGCGCCTGATCCCCAACGCATTGTCGCGATCCCCGCGCGTCGGCCGGCTCGCGATCCAGGTCGGTACGGCGTTCGCGATTGCGATGCTGGCGGTCGGAATGATCGGTTTCAGCGCCGCCGACGCCTGGGTATCGAGCCGCATCGACACGTCCCTGCGCTATCACGCCGCCAAATATCTCGCGCCGGCTGACGGGCGCGGGGCCGACGACGCCGTGGTGGCGGCCAAGATCCTCGACTGGCAACGCCGCAAGGTGCTCAGCGAGCGCACCTATGTGCTGTTCTCGCGCGATGGCACGCGGACAGCGGGACGGCTCGACATCGCGCCGCCGCGCCCGGGTTTTTCCGACGTGCGCTTCCTGGGCGGCGGCCGCAGCTATCAGCTGGGACGCGCGCTCGCCACGCGGCTGCCGAGCGGGAGCCTGTTGGTGATAGTCCAGCATAGCGAGGCGGCCGCCAGCCTCCATGCGCTGCTTCCCGGCGTGGTACTCGCGATCTCGCTGGTCGCGCTGGTGATGGGCGTATCGGCGACTTTCCTGTTCGCGCGCCTGACCGCCAGCCGGCTCGCCGAAACGCAAGGCACCGCCGACGCCATCGCCGCCGGTGACCTCAGCCGGCGCATTCCGACCGACCGGCTCGACGGCATGTTCGCGGTCCAGGCCGACAGCCTCAACCGCATGATCGACCGGATGGAGGAACTGGTCCGCGCGCAACGATTGTTCTCGAGCAATCTCGCCCACGATCTGCGCACGCCGCTGACCCGCTTGCGCGGCACGCTTGCGCGAGGCGCCGCCGATGGCGACCCCGCTTTGTCGGGCACGTTCGAGCGCGCCGAACGCGAATGCGCGTCGATCATCGCAATCTTCGACGCGCTGTTGCGCCTCGCCGAGATCGAGACCGGACGACACCCGTCGGCAATGGGCACGCTGTCGCTCCGCCCGCTGATCGAAGATGTCGCCGACACGATGGACCCGGTGATCGCCGATCGCGGCGGCACGCTCGAAGTCGGGCGGCTCGACGACATCGCGATCACCGGTGATGCCGACCTGATCAACCAGTTGCTGATCAACCTGCTCGAAAATGTTGCCACGCACACGCCCGCCGGGACACGCGCGCGCTTGTCGCTCGAACGCGACGCTGGCGGGGCCGTGATCACGATCCGCGACGATGGGCCGGGCCTGGCCGCCGCCGACTTGGCTCGGGTGACGCGCCCGTTCGAGCGTGGCGCGAGCGCGTCGGCGACGCGCGGCAGTGGACTGGGGCTGGCGATCGCGCAGGCGATCGTGCGGTTCCATCATGGGCGGATCGACCTGGCCGATGCCGCGCCGGGGCTCGAGGTGCGCGTGCGCATTCCCGCGAACGATCCGCCTAGCCTGCTCGCAACCGCCGCGCCCGCCGCCGCTTGAGCCACATCGTCAGGTACATCCAGACCCCCGACCCGGCGAAGAACAGCACCGCCAATCCGCCAGCCAGGTTGAGCGCGATGCCGACGGGGCCGAGCGATTCGCCCGAATGCAGCTTCTTGAACCAGTGGTTCCAGCCGCCCAGCGCCGTGCGCTTTTCGTCCTTGGCCGGTTTGGCGCGATCGGCCTTGCCTCCAACCGCAATGGTGGCTTTTGCCGGTGGCGTGTCGAGGATGGCGGTGGCCTGGGTCACTGCTCCGGTGAAGGCGATGACGAACAGGATGAGCGCGAACCAGGGGGCAAGCAGCTTGTGCCAGCGACGCATCGTTTTGGATTCCCAGCATGAACGGTGACCGCGCCCGGATCGGGCGGCAGGCGGGTTTGACACCGGGGATGTGACAAGCGGGTGATGCCAAAATTCTAAGTTTGCAATGTTGGCATTTTCGGCCCGGTCGGGAGCCGGGGAGTCACGGAACCGTCATCGCGCGCCCCTAGCGGCCCCACATGACCTCGGCGCCTCCGGGCGCTGGCGGTCCCATGGGTGAAAAGGGAAGCATTATGATCGCCAGATATCTGGTGCCGTCCGCGCTTGCGGCGGGCCTTGCCCTGTCGTGCGTCCAGGCGAGTCCGTTGCCACCGCAAATGGCTGATACGGCCGGCGCCGCCGCGACGAAGGATGCTGCGCCGCCGTTGCTCGATCCAGCCGAATTCGCGCCTGCCCGCACCTTCGCCCCGCCGCCGCAGCGCAACTCGCCGCTCGAAACGCTCGAGCTTCAGCAGGTAAAGGCGCTGCGCGCCGCCGCTTCGCCCGAGCGCCTCGCCCAGGCCGAGCGCGACGGCGAAACCGAAAATCCGACGGCGTTCGATCAGGCGGCGGGCCGCGACCTCGCTCAGCTTCCGGCCACTTATGCATTGCTCACGCGAATCCAACGCGAGACCAACCGCGTGGTCAGCGCGGGCAAGGACTATTTCCGTCGGCCGCGGCCCTATGGCGTCGATCCGCGGATGGCGCATTGCGGCAAGGGGAAGGTCGCCGATCGCAGCTATCCCAGCGGCCATGGCGGCATGGCCTGGTCGGTCGGCTGGGCGCTCGCCCGGCTGATGCCCGACCGCGCCCCGGCGATCATCGCGCGGGCGCAGGACTATTCGCTCAGCCGCGAAATCTGCGGTGTCCATTTCCAGTCCGATCTGGAAGCCAGCCATGGCGTCGCGGTGATGATCGCCGACCGGCTGCTCGCCGATCCGCGCCTTGCCGACCAGGTCGCCGCCGCGCGCCGCGAACTCGCTCGACCGTAACCGACCTACTTGCCGAACTGGGGATGATGATGAACCGAACTGCTTTCCGCGCCACCTTGCTCGCCGCCGCCGCGACCAGCGCCTTCCTGCTTCCCGCCCATGCGATCGCCGGGCCTGACGCCACGACGGTCGCCGCGAAGGATGCCGATGCCGGCACGGCCAAGGATGCGTCGGTGCCCGCGACCGACGACCAGTCGACCAGCGCCAATCAAAAGGGACAGGCGAACGACAAGCAATCGCTGACCTCGTCCGACATCATCGTCACCGGATCGCGCACCGCCGAAAGCGCGCCGATCACCGCGTCGCTGACCACGACGCAGCCGCAATCGGCGGTCAGCCGCGATTATATCGATAACGCCACCGCGACTTCAGACTTCAACGAGCTGATCGCGCTGACGCCTGGTGTCTCGATCTCGGGCGCGGGTAACGGCTATGGCCTGAGCGAGACCAAGGCGACGATCCGCGGCTTCCAGGACGGCGAATATAACGTCACCTACGATTCGATCCCGTTCGCCGACACCAACAACCCCACGCACCATTCGACCTCATTCTTCCCGTCGAACACGATCGAGACCGTCGTGGTCGATCGCGGCCCCGGCAATGCCAGCCAGCTCGGTCAGGCCAGTTTCGGCGGCAACATCAATCTCTATTCGCGTGGCGTGAAGGATGAGATGGGGGGGCAGGTCGAGGCGATCCTGGGCAATTGGAACACCTTCGTCGCGCGCGCCGAGCTTCAATCAGGCAAGATCGACAGCCTGGGCGGCGCGCGTGTGGTGTTGACTGGGCAGTATATGCGGTCGGACGGTGCGCTGACCTATTCGCCGGTCGGGTCGAAGAACCTCTATGGCAAGGCGGTGATCCCGATCGGCAGCGCCAATACGCTGACCGTGATGAGCACATGGAACCGCAATTACTATTACCAGTCGGACGTGCTGAAGGGCGCGACCTGCGGCAGCGCGACCAAGGGTATTGCGGGCTTTTCCAACGCTGCGCTGGGGCCGGACGGCAAGGCACTGACCCAATTGTCGGGTGAGAATTGCGCCGCGAGCTCGAACGTCGGCGTCTATGGCCGCAATTACGGCCTGGGCAACGATCCGACCCAGCAGGATTATTGGAAGTACAACCGCACCGACAAGACCACCGATTTCTCCTATCTGCGTCTGCAGAGCGACCTCGGGTCGGGCTTCTCGATGGACAACCGTGCGTATATGTACGGCTATACCAACAACACCTGGTCGGGAAATACCGGCAACGTCGTCAGTGGATTCTCCGGCGCGGGCACGCCCGCCTCGCCGTACAAGGCGGTGGCCGGGCCAGCCACAGACATTCTCGGCTACAGCAAGATGAACAAGTATCGAGTCTGGGGCTATATCGGCCAGGTCGATTACGATTTCTCGATGGGCAAGATCCGGGTCGGCGGCTGGTACGAATATGCCGTGACGGATCGCCACAATATCGACTTCGATCTCACGACCGGCCAGCCGAGCTACAACGAGAAGTTCAACAACGGCAACGGCACGACGGCGCAGAATGCGCTGCCGCCGACGACGTTGGCCAACATCAACTACCTCCAGCATTCCAAGTGGAACCAATATCAGCTGTTCGGCGAATTCGAGTTCCGCCCGATCGACAGCCTGTCGATCACGCCGGGCGTCAAATACGTCCATTTCAACCGTTCGATCGACGCCGCGGTCAACCAGAAGACGCGCCTGCCGCTCGACACTTCGGCGACCTGGACCAAGACGCTGCCGTTCCTGACGATCAACTGGCAGGCGATGAGCAATTGGTCGTTCTACGGCCAATATGCGCAAGGGATGTACGTTCCCGACCTGTCGAGCTTCTATTCGTCCTCAGGCCAGCTTTCGAGTGCGCTCGACAGCCTGAAGCCGCAGACCACGACCAATTACCAGGTGGGCACTGTATGGCACGGCAACAAGATTTCGGTCGATGCCGATGCCTATATCATCAACGTCAACAACAAGATCGGCACGTGCACGACCACCGGCTGCGACACGACCCTGCTCGTGAATATCGGCCAGGTTCGCTACAAGGGCGTGGAGGGCCAGGTCAGCTACATGCCTGTGACCGGGCTGACCCTGTTCGCCAACGGATCGTACAATTACGCGCGCAGCGTGACGACCGGGGCGCAGATCGCCAAGGCGCCGTTCACCACCGCCGCGGCCGGCTTCATCTATCGCAACGGCGGTTTCCGCCTGTCGTTCAACCAGAAATATACCGGACCGCAATATGCCACCGAATTCAGCGGCAATCCGGACCTGCGCCTCTATCGCATCAGGCCCTACAGCATCGGCGACTTCGCGATCAGCCAGGAAATCGGCAAGAACCTGCGCCTGGGCGTCACCGTCAACAATGTGTTCAACAGCCGCGCGGTGACCGCGATCGCCAACAGTTCGTCGGGGGCGCCGACCGTCACGATCAACGGCAAGTCCTATCAGAGCGGCTATGGCCAGGCGGACCAGTTCAGCTATCTGCCGCCGCGCTCGTTTCAGGTTTCGGCGCGGCTGAAGTTCTGATCGCGCGCCCGGGCGTGCAAAAAGAGCCGGCAAGCAACAAGTTCGTCGCGCCGCGTCGCCCCTCCGGACTTTTCCGGACTGTGCCGGGCTGGTAAGGTCGCGCATATCGAGGTTCGGTCAGTTGCCTGGGTACTCGCGGCGGTGGGGGCATGCGAGAGAGGCGGGCCGGTCAAGATCGGTCGGCGCGGGGTCGCATCCGTCGCTCTGGGGCGTCGCCAATTCGGGCGCGCCGACCGACACTTATTGGGTCCGGATGGGCCGCGACGGCCTGGGTCGTCGTGGAATGCCGGGCAGAGGGTGGGGTTTGATGGTCAATCGCCGCGCGTTCGTCGCGGGCTCGTGCGTATTTGCCGCTGCCGGACGCGCGGGGATCGGGCATGCCGCCATCATTCCCGGCGGCTTTCCCGCCACTGCCGCCGATCCTGCGCTCGATCCCGACTGGGCCATTGCCGATGCGATCGTCGCGCGGATGCGGCCGCCGGTCTTCCCCGCCGCGATCTTCTCGATCCTCGATCACGGCGCCAGGGAAGGCGCGCCGGCGCACCTCGCCGTCCAGGCCGCGATCGACGCCTGCGCCACGGCGGGCGGCGGCCGGGTGCTCGTGCCCGCCGGATTGTGGCGGGTCAACGCCGCGATCCATCTCCGCTCGAATGTCGAACTCCATCTCGAACGCGATGCCGTGCTCCGCTTCGGCAAGCCGGGCGAGATCGCGCTGCCGGTCGTCCTCACCCGCTGGGAAGGGACCGAGGTCTATAATTTCTCGCCGCTGATCTATGCGCGCGATTGCACCAATGTCGCGATCACCGGACCGGGCGTGTGCGACGGCCAGGGCGGGCAGGGCTTCTTCCAATGGCGCCCTCGCCAGGATCGCGACAAGGCGGCACTGCGCGACATGGGGGAGGCGGGGACGCCCGTCGCCGATCGCCGCTTCGGCCCCGGCCATTTCCTGCGCCCGCCCTTCGTCCAGTTCTTCCGCTGCACCAACGTACTGATCGACGGACCGAAATTCGTCGACTCGCCGTTCTGGACGATCCATCCGGTCTATTCGACCAACGTGATCGTGCGGAACGTCACGGTGATCAGCCACCACCTAAATTCCGACGGCTGCGATCCCGATTCGTGCCAGGACGTGCTGATCGAACATTGCCGTTTCGATGTCTCCGACGATTGCATCGCGATCAAATCGGGCCGCGACCAGGACGGCTGGCGGGTCGGGCTGCCGACCCGCAACGTCGTCATCCGCGATTGCCAGATGTCGACCCATATCGCCGGCGCGATCGCGATCGGCAGCGAGATGTCGGGCGGCGCCTCCAACATCTTCGCCGAGCGGCTCGACGTCCACCACGCCAAACAGGCTTTGTATTTCAAGGCCAATCTCGATCGCGGCGGCACCATCGCCCAGGTCCGCGTGCGCGACGTGAAGGTGCGCGACAGCGACACACTGATCGATTTCACCACCGCCTATCATCGCTCGCGCAGCGGCAACGCGCCCCCTACTTACAAACAATTCACCGTCGAGCGCGTCGACTGCCACAATACCGGCCGCGCGCTGCGCATCGTCGGGGTTGAGGCGGCGCCGGTCCAGGACGTGCTGATCCGCAACGTGACGGTCGGGAAAGCCCGCGAGCGCAACGTGATAGCGCACACCCGCGACCTGCGGCTGGATGGCGTGCGGGTGAACGGACAGGTGCTGGTGGCGTAGGCGATTGCCCGAGCCACGCTGCTGAAGGTACGAATTTTTTGGGGTAGCTGCTACCGTGCGCCCGGCTTAGGCCGGTGCGATATGAACATGGCGGTGAAAGACGGCTTTGGCGCCCTGACCGAGAAGGAAAAGCAGACGCTGCGCCTGATCGTCCGCGGTCACGACGCCAAATCGGTCGCGCGCAGCCTTGGTCTCTCGGTCCACACGATCAACGAGCGATTGCGCGACGCGCGCCGCAAGATGGCAGTGTCCAGCAGCCGCGAAGCCGCGCGCTTGCTGTTCGAATCCGAAGGTGGCGAGCCGGGCGCACTGACCCCCGATTTGTTGGGGGACGCAAGAATCGGGGAAGCCGCGAGCCGCGTTGGCGTGGATCAGGGAAGGGCGCCGGTCAGCGGCGCAGGGCGGATTGCCCGCCATCCCTGGATCGTCATCGGAGTGTTGCTCATGACCTTTGCTCTCGGACTATTGGCATTCGTCGCCTTGCCCCAGGCCGCGTCAGCGCCGCCATCGGCGCCCGTCGCCGTCGACGCCAAACCCAATGCTGAAGTCATGGACGTCACGCGACAATGGCTGGCGCTGGTCGACCAGAATCGCTGGGACGACAGTTATCGCGCGACTGGAAGCGCGTTCCGCAAGCTGAATACTGCGCAAGTCTGGACTGACGTGTCCGAAAAAATGCGCGCCTCGCTGGGCGCGGTGATTTCGCGGACCTTCCTCAGCGAGGAGAACCTTCCCGCGCCACCCTATGGCTATGAAGTCGTGAAGTTCCGAGCCCACTACGCCAACAAGCCTGACGCGGTGGAAAGCGTCACGCTCGAGCGCGAGGACGGTGCCTGGCACGTCGTCGGCATGATCATCGAGTGAGAGAGAGGCGGCGCGTGGGGAAGCGCGCTTCCCGACCCTGAAGTTGATCAGATGAGGCGCAAGTCGACCGGTTTGGCTGCGGGAAACACAGCGCCGAGCCGGTCGCCGGCCAGGCCGAATTGCCGCGCAGCGATCCCGCCGATCATCGACCGGTAATCGGTCAGGACGGGCAGGTCGCGGCCCTGGTTGAGCGTCGCTTGCGACAGCGCGACCTGAGGCCCGGCCATGCGCCCGCCATTCACGCCGCCGCCCATCACCCAATAGATGCTGCCATGGCCGTGGTCGGTGCCCTTGTCGCCATTCTCGTGGAACGTGCGGCCGAATTCGGAGACGACGACGACGGTAGTGTTCCGCCAGGCATCGGGGCCGATCTCATCGGCGAAGCCGGCGAGGCCGCGTCCAAGCTCGCCGATATGCGTCGCCAGATAGCCTTGCGCGCCGCCCTGGTTGACGTGCGTATCCCACCCGCCGACATCGACGAAGGCGAGGTTGAACTGGTCGCGCATCAGCCGCCCGATCCGCCGCGCCGACAGTTCGAAGCCCTTGGGGCTGACCGCGCCGCGGCTGGCTTCCTTCATTTCCTCGTCGACCGTCTTGAACACGGTGTCGCGCACCTGGAACCCTTCCGCGACCGAGCTGCCCAGGTCGTTCGCGCCGCTGCGCTGCCCCTTGTACATCGCGGTGATCAGCGCGGCGTCCTTGGGCGGCACGGCGGGCTTCGATCCGACCGCCGCCAGCGCGATATTCGGGATCACCGGCCCGCCGCGAAAGCACAGTGGAAGCTGGTCGGTGAACGAGATCGGCTTGTCCTGCCCCAGCGCCGAAGCGAGCCGCGCCATGAAGCCGGAATTGTAGTTGCGGTGGCCGCCGATCGGCTGGCCGAGCTCGATCGTGTCCTGGGTCTCGAAATGGCTGCGGCTCATATCGTCGGTGCCGACGAACGGCACGAAGGCGATCTGCTTCTTTTGCCACAGCGGATAGATCGAGTCCTTGAGCGCCGGGTGCAGGCTCCAGTCGGCGTCGAGCGCGATCGGCGCATTGGGGTCGGCCGGATTGGGCTTGCCCAGCGCGATCGTCGGGCGTGAGGCGTGATAGAAATCGCTTCCGGTCGGCGCGATGATGTTGGCGGCGTCATAGGCCCCGCGCAGGAACACGACGAGCATCCGGCTGCCCGCTTGCGGCGCGGCAAAGGCGCGCCCGGCGACGATCAGCGGCGCCAATGCGGCGGCACCGGCGATAAGGTCACGGCGATCGAGCAACATGAGCCTTCTCCGTTGCGTCAGCGATGCATGAATTCGGGCGATGACAGGAACAGGGCATTCCATTCCTGCGGCGAGCTTGCCTGGGTCAGCGCCGTCCTGGTCTGCCCGCCCAGTGCCGGCGCGACGGCGCTGTAATAGGCGGCGGTCTGCAGCCTGGGCAGTGCCGGTATGGGAACGGGCGGCTGCGCGAGCGGCGCGGTGGCGGCGGGCGGCGTGGCGGATGTCATCCCGGGCGCCATCATCGTCGGCGCCTCTCCCATGCCGACGGCGGCCACGGCGGCGGGAGGAACGGGGGGCTTGAACAACCCGGCCGCGCCTCCCCCGATCTGCCGCGCGATCTCGAACCGAACCGACATCTGGCCGGGTCCGGTCCAGGCGGCAGAGGTCATCGGATAGCCGTCGGGCGTTTCGCGCGCATACAGGCCTTCGCCCATGCGGTTGAGCCAGCCGATGATCGGCTGCGCGTTCACGATCACCTTGTCGCCGTACATCAGGCGCACCGACGAGATCGCATAATGGACTGGGTCCTTGAACACGGTACCGAGCGATTGCCGGAACTCGGACGCGCGGATCATCGTGCGCAGCACTTGCGCGATGTCGCCGTCACTCCTTTGCCAGGTCGCGGTCATGCGATCGACCACCGCGGCGGGCGGCGTGTCGCCCATGAAATAGGTCGCGAGTTGCTCGGAGACATGGTGCGCGGTGGCCGGCGACCGCGCGATCAGGTCGAGCGCTTCCTCTACCTCGCCAAAGCCGCTGCCCTTGATTGTATGACCGAGGAACTGCTTGTCGCCGAAATCGTGGCGGTTGGGATTGAACTCGAACAATCCGGCGCGAACATAGAGCGCCTGGCGCTGCGGGCTGAGCTTGGGCGCATTGGGGCTGAGGTCGACCCCGACCCCCGTCAGGATCCGCGCCAGTTCCTGCACGTCCTTTTGCGTGTAGCCCGACCCGACGCCCATCGAGTGGAGCTCCATGATCTCGCGCGCGTAATTCTCGTTGATATGGTTGGCCGCGTTCTGGTCGTTATCGAGGTATCGCAGCATCGCCGGATGCTTCAGCGTCGCTTCCAACAGGTCGCGGAACTTGCCCAGCGAATGGTTGCGGATCGTGTCCTCGTAATCGCCGACCATCGCGCGGATATCGCGCTTCTGTGCCTGGACGTTGAAATGGTTGAACCAGAACCAGGTCAATTGCTCGCGCAATTGGTCGGGCGCGTAGAGGTCGCGCAGCAACGACCGCGTCGCCGCTTCATTGGCCAGCGCGTTCATGCCCTGCTGATAGGCCTTGCGCGCGGCGTCGCGCTGGGCGGGATCGGGCAGCTTGTTGGCATAGCGGATCGCCGCATCCTGCTCGACGACCAAGGCCGCCAGCGGTTCGCGGCTGATCCGCATCGCCGCGATCCGGGCGGCGGCCTCGGGCGGCAGGCTGTCGTCGAGATGCTTGAGCTGGGCGTCGAGCCAATGGCCGCTACCGGCCTTGTCGCTCCCGGTATCCGCCGCGGACGCGCCCCAGGTCAGGCGGTTCACCCAGGCCGCCGACTCTTGCGCCGCCGGCGCAGCCAAAGCGGGCGTGGCGAGCACGCCGAACAACAGAACGGAGACGGAGCGAGCGCGCATATCGGCCATCCTTCGGGAGTCCACTACGCTCCAGATCCTGAACCGCTCCTGTCGGGAAAGGAATAATCGCCGATTTATGATCGACTTGGCGCGGGCTTGGACGGACGATCTTGCCCTATTTGCCCAACGCCGCCCGCACCGCATCGGCGATGCGATGGCCGCCCAGCGCGACGCGGCGTTCGCCGGTGGTGCGGCGCGCATCGCCATAGCCCGGCGGGACCGGCAAGGCCGCGGCCGCCGTCGCCGCGCCTTCATAGGTGCCGCCCTTATAGACGACCGATCGCGCCAGCCCGAAACTCTCGTCCGCCCAGGACCGGAACGCATCGGCATCAGCCTTGCCGCTCAATTCGCTCAGCGCCGATCGCGGCCAGGCCCGGTCTAGCCGCACGCGCACCGCCTCGACATTGGCGTCGTCATCCCCGTCCCCGCCGACGGTGTCGTCCCAATAAGCGTGCAAATTGGTCGCCGCCGCCCCCTCGGCCGGCCGCACGAAGCCGGCTTCGCCCGCGCGGTCGCTCAACGGAAAGCGGGCGGAGATCAGGTGCCCGCCATGCAGCGGTTGCTGGATGTCGCCCGCCAGGTGGAACAGCCAGCACAAGGACACCGCGCGATCCGCCGCCGGCGCATAGGCATCGCGCACGGTCGCCAGGTTGAGCCGATAGGCCTCGACCGCTTCCCCGGTGCTCATCGCCAGCAACGCCGGCGGGACCTTGGCGGGATCGGCCTGGGACGGGACCAGCCGCAGCCAATAATGCCAGCCGGGATGATCATAGGGCCCCTTGCGCGCATCGTCCGGCCAGCGCGCCATCAGCTCGAACAAGCGCCGGGTCCGCGCCTCGCCCGAAAACCCCGCCAGCGCCCGGTCGAACCGCGCCTTGTCGGGATGGTCCGCCATGATCGCCTCTATCTTCGCGATCAGCGCGGGATCGGTCCTGGCCAGATCGTCATAGGCGATGGCCCCGGTCACCATATGCCCCTGGTTCGACCAGGCGGAAGCGGTGGTGGCAGGGGCCAATGCAGCGGCGAAGCACAAGGCGAAGGCGAGACGGTGTTTGATCCGCATGGTCGGCGATCCTCCCCGATATGTTCTGCCCGCGGCGTTGGCGCCGCGAGGACTGTCTTACGTTAACGTAAGTTCGAGAAAGGAAGTCAAGCTGGTCGCGCCGCTAGCCAGACGGCGTTGCAAAGATCGCTTCCGCCCACCCTCTTTCATTCAGCTCGATCGCGAGTTTCTGACACCGCTCGCCGCCACGAAGCGACGGCGCTTGACTATTAAATCTACATATGTTGAAAATGAGGAATGGCACGACAGCGGCGACCGTCGAAGCAAATGATCGCGCTCCTTGATGCTCTGTCCGATCGACAGTGGCACCACGGCTACGATCTGATGAAAGAGACCGGACTGCTTTCGGGCACGCTCTATCCGCTGTTGATGCGGATGACGGACCAGCGACTGGTAGAGGCGGAATGGCGTGAGCCCGCCCAGCCCGGCCGCCCCGCGCGTCATGCTTATCGTCTGACCGCCATGGGATATTCGCTGAGTCAGGACGTCGCGTTGAGTGATCGCACGCTATCGGCGAAAGCCGTTCGGATATGATGCTCTCTCTATCCCGTGCGTTGATGACGCTCGCATGCCGATGTCTGGGGAAAGACCGGCATGAGTGGGCGCAAGCCATGCGGGCGGAGTTCGATGCCGCCGTCGAGGACCGTCGCCCGCTGACGTTCGCAATTGGATGTTTGACGGCTGCGTTGCGCCAAATGCCGATGCGGGAGGAAGGGCGATTCGTCCTGACCAATTACGCGCTGGCGCTGGCTGTGATGGTACCGATAGCGGCAATCGAAATCAGCTCCGCGATTCTTGGGCTGCCTCATCTGTTCGGGGAGCAAGGAGCCCTGGGCGCCAGCATGACTTCCGGCCAGAAACTCCTGGTCGATGGTGCCTTTCGCGTGGCGGCACCTTCGGTGACCCTGTTGTTGCTTCTATCGGGGGGCGCGCAATTGCGTCTCGCATGGCTGATGCTCGAGCGCGACTGGGGGCGAGCTACATCGGTTGGCGCCGCCATTCTCGCCGCGATCACGACACAGATCCTCTTCATGGGCAGCTTGTTTCTGGACGTCGGCCAAGCCGTCACGCTGGGCGGAGTCCTGGGGATCGAACTGACGTTGATCGCCGGCCTGGGGCGTTGGCACGCCGACCTCAATTTGCCGCCGTCATGACCCGCTAGCACTTCAGGGCCGAAGCGCTTCCCGGCCTCTTCCTTCGCCTAACCCTCAGATTGTTGGAGACCCAGACGATGCCACACGCACGAATGATCTTCTGCGCCTTGTTGCTGAGCACGGCCGCTTGCAGCCCCGCGATGGCACAGTCCGCGCCAACACCGTGTGCCGCGCCTACCCTCGCGGCCGGCGGACCGAGCAATGCGCATACCCGCAATGTCGAAACGAACCTGCGCCCTCCGGTCATCAAGCCCGGCGACCAACCGCTGACTCTCAGGGAGGAGATGCGCCGGTACGATGTGCCTGGGATCAGCGTCGCGGTCTTCCACGCCGGCAAGATCGCCTGGGCGCGCGGCTGGGGTGTTCGTGATCTTACAAGTTGCGCGCCGGTCACTCCCAACACCGCCTTTCAAGCCGCGTCGATCAGCAAGGTGGTGACGGCGGTGATAGCGCTGCGGCTGGTCGAGCAAGGCAAGATCGGTCTTGATCGCAACATCAACGAATCGCTTCGGTCCTGGCAACTGCCGAAGGACGAGAAACTGGCCCCCAACGGCGTCACTCTTCGCGAGTTGCTGAGCCACACGGCCGGGCTGAACGTTCACGGTTTCGATCACGGATATCGGCCCGGCGCGACGCTCCCCACCACCGTTCAGATCCTGGAAGGTGCCGATGGCCCGCCCGTTCGCAGCATACTGCCAGCGGGCGCGCAGTTCGAATATTCCGGCGGCGGTTACATGGTGGCGCAACTCGCGCTCACGGACGTGAGCGGAATGTCCTTCGCCGACCTTGCGCAACGCGAAATACTGGGTCCGCTTGGCATGACGCGCAGCGCCTTCGCCATGCCGCCCTCGCCGGCGATCCGCGCCGACATGGCATTCGGTTCGGCCTGGGGCAAACCCATGCCGGGCAATTATGAAGTCATGCCCCAGCTCGCGCCGGCGGGCTTGTGGACAACCGCGGGCGATCTCGCTCGCCTGCTGATCGACTTGCAGGCCTCTGCCTCGGGCAAAAAGGGTCACCGCCTGTCGCCCGCCATGACGCGAGTGATGATGACGCCAGTGAAGGACAATTGGGGGCTCGGACTTGCTCTTTACGGGGACGGCGTCCCCCGCTTCGGCCACGATGGCGTAAACCCGGGTTTCGAATCCTTCATGGTCTGCTATGTCGGCAAGGGCGATGGCATCGTTGTGATGACCAATGGCGGAGACGGCCGGCGGTTGACGAATGAAGTCGTCCGGGCCGTTGCGGCCGACTATGGTTGGCCGGACATTGTAGTACCGGCGACCGAGGAAAGGACGTTATCGTTCGCCCAGCTTTCCAAAGCTGCCGGGCGTTTTGCAGGTAGTGGGTTGAACGTCGACCTCGAAGCCCGTCCGGACGGATTGTTTGCAAGGTTCGTCGGGGCCCCCGCCTCGGCATCCGAACGTCTGGTCGCGCTCTCTCCCACGCGCTTCCGATCCGAATCGTTGGGCGTCACGGTCGAGTTCGCACCGGATTTTTCGAGCTTCACCTTCATCGATGGCGCCCCACCGATGAAGGTGATGCGCACCAGGGCAGCGCCGCTGGCGGCAAAGGCAGACTGAGCATAACCCGGCCAATCGTGACTCGCGGTTGCTTGGGGTTGGATGGCCATAACCGATCCGGGCCATAAGGTTCGCCGATGTTCGGCCAGGCGCCTGATCGTCTTACTGCCCGCCGCCGATACCGTCAGATCGACAATTTGGCGTCTCCCTCGATCACCCGCTGCTCGAGCTTCGGCGGAGTGCCCGGCTGCCACAGCCGCGCCTGGTGCGACACGCGGTATCGCAGCGGGCCGCCGTCGGGCGTGGTGGCGCGCGCGATCGGGCGGACGATGCAGACGAACTCGGTGTCGATCGCGTCGGGTCCGGCGCTGACTACGGCATAGCCATGCCCGGCCATGTCGACGAACTCCAGGTGCGGCGCGACGTCCGGATTGGTCAGCGCGCGCGCCTTCGCGATGTCGCCGCTCGCCGCATATTCCAGCGCGCTGCGCACGCCGCGCTTGATCGTCAGGTTGATCGTGTGTTCGGGCGCCCCGCCCGCCGGCTTGCGCACGAACAGCGGCAGGGTGGGGGAGTCCTTGAAATATTCGGCCGCCTCGCCCAGGCCGGGCGCCGAAATCGATCCGGTGATGAAGCTGATCCCGACCGGCGCGAACCCCGCGGGCGGCAGGGCCGGCGCGGCATAGCCCGCCCAGAAGCTGTGGCGGTCGCCCGACACGGTGACGAACCCCGACACTTTGTGGTCGCGCACCATGTCATAGATTTCCGCGCGCTCGGCGAACGCGCCGCTGAAGTCGCCGCTGCCGAAGGTCCCATACCCCTTGCCCGGCCACGGCGCCTTGATTAGGCCGGCGGGCAGGTTCTGCGGATCGGTCCGCATGTCGAGCGTGCCGTTGGTCGCGCCCCAGATCTTCCAGGTCGCGGTCGATCGCGTCAGCCGGTCCTTGAGCCACGCCTTCTGCTCGCGGCCGAGCACGGTATAGGCGGGCTCGTCCTTGCGGAAATTGGGAATGGTCTTGTCGCCGATCGCGATCGTCGCGGGGGGCTTGCCGCCGGCATAGTCCCTCCCGCCGTCGACGATCTCCATCCATTCCTGCGGAAGGACCGGATAATCGCCCGAATCGAGCGCCGCCGCTTCGGGCCGGTCGGTCGGGTCGGCCGCCTTGTAGCTGTGGAAGTCGGTCAGGATCAGGTCGACGTGCCGGCCGTAACGCAGCGCGCGATAGGCGGTCATGCTGCCCACCGCGATGCGGTTATTGGGCTCGGTGCCGAAGCCGTGATCGTCGAACGTCTCGATCGGCGCCTTCGCCACCACCGGTGGTCCGAACTGGTCGAGCCCGGCGCCGGACGCCTTGCGGACGCGCGACGGGATATATTCCCACCACGCCTGATTGGCGGCGACGCGCAGCGGCTGCGCGGGTTCGATCTTGCCGCCATATTTGATGAAGCTCTGCCAGCCCTGCCACGAGAATTCGTGATTGTCGCCGATGCACACGAACGGGAAATGGGCCCGCGCGTCCTGGATGTCGGGATCGTCGATATGCGCGCGATAGACATGGCGATAGCCGGCCAGGTTGGTCGGCACGTGGAAGTTGCTGACCTTGCGCGCATCGGGAATGCGGCCAAGGTCATAGACGGTGCGCGAATAGCGATGCGGCACCTCGTCGGGATATTCGACGACCTCGTAGATGAAGTCGCCCAGATGCAGCACGAAGCCCAGCTTGCGGTCGGTGGGCGCGCGCTCATCCTCCCAGATCATCCGGCGATAGGCGTTCTGCGCGCCCTCGTTGACGCTGTTGCACGACACGAAGGCAAAGCGGACGGGGCGCGGATCGGTCGCGCGCGGGGCGGTGATCGTGCGCCCGACCCGGCTGCCCGCACCGCTGTCGTCGGTGAACCGGTACCAATAGGTCGTCGCCGGGGACAGGCCGCCGACCAGCGCGCGGCCGGTCCAGTCGGCCGCCGCCAGCACCGGCACCCGCGCCGTCGCGACGACGCGGCGAAAGTCCGCATCCATCGCGACTTCGACGGTCAGCGCGTGGCGATCGCCCCGATCGAACGGCCGCCGGGTCCACAGCACCACGCTATGGTCGTCGGGATCGCCCGACGCGACGCCCTGGGGATAGAGCGCGCGGTCCTCGCGCCACGCGACGCGCGACGGCGCGGCGGCCGATCGCGTCGCCCAGACGCCGACGATCCCGATGCTTGCGGCGCTTGCCAGAAATTGTCGACGATCCATCTCACCCTCCGGGCTGGCATCAGCAGATAGTGTCGCGGCGGCGATCGGCGGCCAGGCTCCCCTGTCGCGGCCGGTGGAAATCGGGCGTACCCGCGTCCCGCAATGGCACCGGGACGCGGTCAATTCGTAGTGCCATAATGATTTAATACACTGAGGCGCGCCGCGGTCAATCGGGCGGCCGAATGCGGCCACCGGTCCGCGTCCGCCATGATCTGGCCGCACGAAGGATTATATGGCGGGCGGCGCGCCTCGATGACCGGGGCGCGCCATCGATAGGGGACCGCACCGTGCCTCGACCATTGGAGACGATCGGGAACGAGACCGACCAGCGCCTGGCCGGCGAGCTGGCGGCACAGGGCTTCGTTCGCCCGGCGCCGGGCGCGATCGACTGGTTGCCGGCGGCGGCGTCGGATCCGGAATGGCGGGACTTCGCCCAATCGTGGAACCGGCTCGGGCTCGATCGCTATATGGCCGATGGCGGCCGCTATCGCCGGCGGCGCCACGCCGCTTTGGCGATCACGCCGGATGCGATCGCGCGAAAGCCGCACCAGCCGCATTATCAGAGCCGCGACTATAATCGGCTGAACGGCGACGTTCAGCGCTGGTTCGAACCGATCGAAGACGGCATCGTCGACAGCGCGATGATGCGGCACCTGCTCCGCGGCGCGACCGATTGCTTCGAGCGCGCCGGCGGCGGCGACGCGGCCCGCCTTTGGCATGTCGAGCTCCACCAGTTCCGGATAGAGGCGACCGCGCACGAAGCGGGCCGCCCAACCCCGGAGGGAATGCACCGCGACGGCGTCGACTGGGTGCTGGTGATGCTGATCGATCGAGTGAACGCCGACGAAGGCGTGACCGAGATCCGCATCGCCGGCCAGCCGCAGATCGACCGCTTCACCCTGGCGGCGCCGGGCGACGCCGTGCTGCTGGACGATCACCGCGTGCTGCACGGCGTGACGCCGATCCGGCCGATCGACCCGAGGAGGCCGGCGTATCGGGATGTGTTTGTGGCGACGTGGAAGGGCGAGGGTGCGGGCCGATGGGGAGGCGTTACGGATTGACCGTAATTCAGTCACCGTAATTCGGATGTCTCGTTTTGGGCCGTCTTCCGACAGGCGGGTTTCGGGCAATCGAACCGGGATAACTGCCGTTCTCACACTCAGCGCGCCGGTGTCGGCTAGCGACCGGCGTCAGTCGTTCAAATCAGCTACCGTGGTCAGCTCCTGACAGAAGCTGCCTATGGATCGCTCCGCAGACCGTCAGAAAAAGACGGCTTGGTGGGCATCGGTCACAGAGACTCACTTACTCCTGCTATGTTCCTGAGACTCCTCGTCAAGCGAGTCTGTTTTCGGTTCGCCGGATCGGGCCCGGATCCCTTGCATATTCCAGTCGGGCTGGATCATTCGGATAAGTCCGGCCTCAAGGCCGGGGGCCGTCAACACTGGAAGCCCCCGCCATTCCGTGGCTTCCGGGGTTGCGATCAGGATTTCAACGCGGCTGCCAGCGCCTAGGGCGGCAAGGATCAAGCCTTTCACGCGCGCGCTTGTGCGCTGACGGCTGTGACCTCGGACATAGTGCCCCATGCGCCCGCGCAAGCCGCGCTGGGTCAGGCCGATATACCGGATGACACCGTCGACGACGAAGACATAGACCCCAGGGTCGGCCGGAACGATGCAATCAAGCTCAAAGGCGCCATCGCCGACCAGCGCCCATTGGCCGAGCCGCGAGAAGCCGGCCGCGATCAGCCGCTCCACCGGATAGGGGAGAGCCGCCTTCGCCGTCGATGCGACAGCTTCTACCACCGCCTTTCGTGCTGCCGGCGCAGCGCCAGCGGAGTTGCCTCGTGATCGGCCGAGATCGATCCCCGATCGCTCGAGAACCTGACGGACATGCTGATATCGGATGTCGAGGTGGGTCGCGATTTCGGTCCGCAGATATCCTGCGAGCGCGAGCGCGCGGATCTTATCGGCTTTCGTCGTCATGCCGGCGACGGTTTCGGCAGGCGATGGGCGCGTTGCCGACACCTGTGATCCTCCGCTCATCCACTCAGGCCATCGTCGCCGCGCCAATCCGCGCACTGAAATCATGCTCCCCTAGGGCAAGGATCAAATACCGCATGGTCAGCGCATCACTTGGAGCCCCCCGCGCGCCGTCATCGACTCCAAGGATCTGGACCGCCGCGAAGAAGCCGTTGGTATTGCGAAGGACTGCAATTTCACCGGTCTGGAGGGTGCGCGAGCGGGAGGTGAAGTCATAAGCGGACGCATCGGTGATCTGCTCGATGGCGGTCGCCCCGCGCGCAACGGCGATACCATGGATCGATTGGGGGTCGTTGTAGAGATGGATGCTGGTGTCGCTTCCCTTGCTCCACTGGGTCTCGAATGCCGTTGCGCCGGTGCCGATGACGTACCGGCCGTTGAACGCGCCGTAGTCGAACGTCACCTCGCCAGACATGGCCCCGGACGTAGGCGGAGGCACGTCGGACGCCTTGCCCGACGTCGGTCCGACCCCGACCTTGTTCGCAATTTCGACCGCGAGCGCGGCCGGTGTGTAGCGTCCCGCCGAGAGGTATTGGATTGTATCGGGGAGCCCGGGCACCGCCGTGTCGTCGAACCGGACAGGAAGGATATATTCGGCCTCGTCCTTTATCTGACGGCTGATCGCCGAGCGCCGCTCCTGACGAGTCCATGCTTTTGCGACGTACTCGGCCGAGATGAACATCACCACATACTGGGTGCCGCGCGAGTAGATCTGGTGGAAGTGCTCGGCGCCATCCTTGCCCCAGAGGGTATTTGCCTCGAACTCATCATAGAAGACGGCGACGTGGCGGGCAGCGAGAGCGCGGGCAACGTCGCGCACATACTCGCGCTGCTCACCCGCGAACGACAGCGCCACCTGATACGGGCGGGGCTCATGTTCAAGCTGTGCAGCAACTGGCGGGTCAGCCGGTAGCACGGGTGACTCTGCCGACGCCGCCGGTGACTCCGGCTCACCTTTCGCAACCCGGACCTGATCCAGGCCGACATCAAATTGCCGGAAGCGGTAATCGATCTTGGGAAGCAGAGCCTCCACGCGCTTGTTGATTACGTCTCCGGCCGTGCCGCGCCCCATCATGTTGATCCATTTATCCAGCTCGGCTGCGCCGCGCAGCACGGGAAGAAGGTCGCGTGCCCGGAAGAATGCCTGATCCCGGCAGGCCTGATAGTCGATGTCCGGCACCGACTTCATATGGCGGAGCGCCGCCAGCATCTCGCTAAGGGCCGCATCGAACTCCTTCTCGATCAGCTCGGCCATTGCCTTCAGCGTAGCTCCTGATCGGAGCAAGCCCCGCGCGGCGTTGCGCGTCGAGATCGCGTTCGCCTCCGCCTTCGCGCGGGCACCGGCATCATCGCGGATCGTGTAGAGCCGGGCGAGGAAATCGTTGATGGTCGGATGCTCGTGATTTGCCATGCTGGCAATATAACCAATTGCAACAGTCGAACCACCAATACGAGCGATGATGCGGAGCTATTTCTGATGCTGGACTTCACCGACCTTTTGAAGAAGGCGGGCTCCCGCATCGCCGCTTGATTCATGGCAAAAACAGCGCACACGTCCGTCATGCGATCCCCAAAGCCGCCGTTCCATTGCTGCCAATGTGATTTGTCGGTTAAAGCACCTTCACCCTGACAAAGCGCTGCGGGCGGCGGTGCTGAGAAGTCAAACCTCCGAGGTTGAATTGGCGACTGGCAGGGTTTTCGCACGCGCACCCGCGATCGGGGGATGATAGCGCCTCGGGGGACCGCCCAACGACCGCTTTCTACCTAATGGCCGACACTCTGCGGCAGCGGCACGAGGGTCAGCGTTCAGCGAACGCAGCCGATCGCTGAACGACCGACGATGGGGCGCGAAGCAGTCAATCAAATCCGGATCGGCGACAATGGCCGCTCCCGACCCATTTGCGGATGCTAGACACTGCTCCGCATCGCGTCGAAATCAGGCATCTCGCCGACCGTCACAACCGGTAGATCGCCGGCGGCTGCTAAGATCGCGGGGTCGTCTTCTATCCAATGGGCGAAGCCATCACCCGTCCACAAGTATGCGTTGCCGCCTTGCGCGAACAATGACGAAACAAACTGCTCTGCGATAGCGCGACCCCACTGCATTGCCTCCTTCTCTGAGACGCTGGCGATCCAGACACCGGCGCTGTCCTCGTCGTCCCAGCCATGCTTAGCGTTTCTCTCAGCTTGGCCGGGAGTTTCATAGCCAAACCGGAAAAGACGCTTTGTCAGCATTTCGCCACGGTATCGCCGACACTCGCGGGGTCAATGGCAGCTAACCACCCAGTAGCCGACGTTAATCGCAAGCCTGAACGAATGGCCGGTTTCGGGACCGGCGGCCAGGCCGTCCAACGACCGCCTTTAGCGCGCTTACCTGCCGTTGAGGGCACCGCGGATTGCACGCAGCTGTGCAATTACGTTGGCTGCACTGCTGGATCACCAAGGCCCCAGCCAACGTCTGGTCCGCCTAGCGATCCTCCGACGTGCAGCTCAAGAAGTCATATCCCATATGGATCCGTACTACGACAGCCGGCAAGTTGCGATATCGAGTTCGCAAACAAAAAAAAAGCCCTCCCCGCTCGCGCGGGAAGGGCCTCTCGCATCACTACAATCGCTGAACCTTACGCCCCAGCCGGAGCCGGATTCCCGAACGGTCCCGACGGTCGCCGCGTCTTCGGGATCGACGTCCCGCTGCTCGGCAGGGTCGAGGTCGTAGCACCCGCGTCGGGCCGGTTGATGTCCTCGCCCGCGGCGATCGCCTTGATCTCGTCGCCGGTCAGCGTTTCGTATTCGAGCAGCGCGCCCGCCACGCGGTGGAGCTGGTCGATATTCTCGCTCAGCACCTGGGTCGCGCGCTTGTGGCCGCCGTCGATCAGCGCCTTGATCTCGCTGTCGATCATCAGCGCGGTCTCGTTCGACATATTGTGCCGCTGGGTCTGCGAATAGCCCAGGAACGTCTCGCCCTGCTCTTCCTCGTACTCGAGCGGGCCGAGCTTGTCGGACATGCCCCAGCGCATCACCATCGCGCGGGCGAGCTTGGTCGCCTGCTTGATGTCGCCGCTCGCGCCCGACGAGACCTTGTCGTAGCCGAAGATGATCTCCTCGGCCGCGCGCCCGCCCATCACGGTGGCGAGGTCGGCGTACATCTTGTCGCGATGATAGGAGTAATTGTCGCGCTCCGGCATCGACACGACCATGCCCAGTGCACCGCCGCGCGGAATGATCGTCGCCTTGTGGATCGGATCCGACGCCGGCTCATGGATGCGGACCAGCGCATGCCCCGCCTCATGATAGGCGGTCATCTTCTTTTCCTCGGGCGTCATGACGAGCGATTTCCACTCGGTGCCCATGATCACGCGGTCCTTGGCGAGCTCGAACTGCGCCATCGCGACCAAGCGCTTGCCCAATCGCGCCGCCATCAAAGCGGCTTCGTTGACCAGGTTGGCGAGGTCGGCGCCCGACATGCCCGGCGTGCCGCGCGCGAGCGTGCGCGCATCGACGTCGGGGGCCAGCGGCACCTTCTTCATATGGACCTGGAGGATCTGCACGCGCCCCTCGATATCGGGCAGCGGCACCGTCACGCGGCGGTCGAACCGGCCCGGGCGCAGCAGCGCGGGGTCGAGCACGTCCGGCCGGTTGGTCGCGGCGATGATGATGATGCCTTCGTTCGCCTCGAACCCGTCCATCTCGACCAGCAGCTGGTTGAGCGTCTGTTCGCGTTCGTCGTTACCATTGCCCAGGCCGGCGCCGCGATGGCGGCCGACCGCGTCGATTTCGTCGATGAAGACGATGCACGGCGCCGATTTCTTGGCCTGTTCGAACATGTCGCGCACGCGGCTGGCGCCGACGCCGACGAACATCTCGACGAAGTCCGAGCCGGAGATGGTGAAGAACGGCACGCCCGCCTCGCCCGCGATCGCGCGCGCCAGCAGCGTCTTGCCGGTGCCGGGCGATCCGACCAGCAACGCGCCCTTGGGGATCTTGCCGC
The DNA here is from genome assembly GCF_024508665.1 of Sphingomonas sp. Lineage (GTDB taxonomy): Bacteria > Pseudomonadota > Alphaproteobacteria > Sphingomonadales > Sphingomonadaceae > Sphingomonas. The sequence goes on along the minus strand of NZ_JANINP010000002.1, from coordinate 474,783 downwards.
CCAGGCGGGCGAACTTGGTCGGGTCCTTCAGGAACTCGACGATCTCCTGTAATTCCTCGCGCGCCTCATCGATGCCGGCGACGTCGTCGAACGTCACCTTGCCCTGTTTCTCGGTCAGCATGCGGGCACGGCTCTTGCCGAAGCCCATCGCGCCGGAGCCCGACGATTTCTGCATCTGGCGGATGACGAAGAACGCGATCGCCAGCATCAGCACGAACGGCAGCGACTGGACGAGCAGATATTGCCAGATCGAGGGCGTTTCCTCGGGCTTGGCGACGACCTCGACATTGTTGTCGATCAGGCGCTGGACCAATTGCGGATCGGGCACGCCGGCATTGGTGGTGAAGGTCGAATTGTCCTTCATCGTGCCCTTGATCGCGGTGCCGGCGATCTCGACCTTCTTGACCGATCCGTCCTTCACCTTGGCGACGAAGCCCGAATAGGACAATTGCTGGCCCGCCGGGGTCGTCGCGCGGTCGCCGAGCATGGCCACCAGCACCGCCAGCGCAACCGCGATACCCACCCAGAGCAACAGGTTCCGGGCCCAGTTGTTGCCGCCGCCGTCCTGGCCGGGCTGCTTGTCGTTGTCGTTCATCGTCGCGAGATACCTTTCGTGCCCTTAAAGATAAGGCACCAAGCCTTAATGGCAATGGAACAACGTCGATCAGAGCAATCGACGCGGCGGAGCCTTGCGAAAGCGCCACGCCGCGGGCGACAGCGCCACCGCCGTCACATCGCCCAGCATCGCAGTGTCGCCCGATTCCAGCGCCTTGACCATCCGTACCAATGCGGAGCCGCGGATTTCCGCGCTGGCGTCCATTTGGCGGACGCATTGCTCGACCAGCCGGCGGACCAGCTCGAACGGCAAGCCGCTGGGGTCGAGCGTCAGCGAATCACCGTCGGCCGCGATACGATCCGTCCCAAGCTGACGCACCATCCAGGCGATTGCGTCCTCGGCATCGGCCAAGGCGGCGGCGCTCGCCGCGACTCGCAAGGGGTCGATCCAGTCGATGGCGGCGAGTTGCTTGCGCAGCCGCGCGCGGTCGAACCGGTCGCTGACATTGCTCGGATCCTCGACCGCGACGATCCCCGCCGCCGCGACGATCGCGCCCAGCTCGGTGCGACGCCAGCCGAGCAGCGGCCGGATCACGCGTCCGCCCATCCTCTGACCACTCGCGCGTACCCCTGCCAGCCCGCCGACCCCGGCGCCGCGGTTGAGCCGCATGATCAGCGTCTCGACCTGGTCGTCGGCATGGTGCGCGGTGGCGATATGGGTGGCTCCGACCGCGTCGGCATGGGCCTGGAGCAATTCGTAGCGCAGCGCCCGCGCCCTCGCCGACAGATTGGCCGTGTGCCCCGCCCGCTCGGGCAGGGGACCGCTGAGCACGGCATGGTCGATGCCGCGCGCCGCACAGAGATCGGCGACCCACGCCGCCTCGTCCGCCGCTTCGGGGCGCAATCCATGATCGACCGTCGCCGCCACGCAGCGATCGCCGAGCAAGGCGTGAGTCAACAACAGCAGCGCCAGGCTGTCGGGCCCGCCCGATACCGCGACCAGCACGCGGTCGCGCGCCGGGTCGCACAGCGCCGACAGATCGGCGGCGAACCGCGCGAGCGTCGCCGGGTCGATCGCGCGCGTCAGCTCAGGCGGCGCATCGGTTGGCGGCACGGCCCTTTTCCGCATCGGCCTTTTGCGCGGCGGTCAGCTTGGAGCCATAGACGTCGTTCAGCTCGGTATAGACGCGGCAGATGTCGGTCCGCGGCTTCTTGAGCACGGTCAGCGCCTTGGCCAGGTTGAGCAGGCTGTCGGCGGCGCGCTCGCCATCGGGCAGCTTGGAATAATTCTCGTAATAGATTTGCGCGGCCAGATTGGGCTTGTTGTCGTCCATATAGATCGTGCCGAGCAGGTTTTGCGCGCGGCTGACCAGGCGATGACCGGCATATTTGGTCCCAAAACCCTGCAATTGCGCCTCGGCCTCGGGATAGAATTGCGCCTGCCACAAGCGATAGGCGTAATTATAGGCGTACATTGCCTTGTCGACCGCGTCCTTGCCGGCGGGCTTGGGCACGGCGGCGACCGCCTTGGCGCGATCGGGGTCGCCGGCGGCAGGGGCGGGCTTGGGCGCGGAGCCGGCCGAGGGCTTAGGGCCCGACTTGACCGGAGCCGGCGCCGGGCCGTCGGCGACCGCGGCGGAATCGGCATCGCCGGCCGGGGCCGCGCCGCGATCCTCCAGCGCCTTCAGCCGCGCATCGGTCGCGCGCTTGTACGCGGCGAAATCGGCTTCGAGCTGCTGCATTTTGTGCTCGTCCGTCTCCAGCCGCCCGGTGAAGCTCGACAATTCGGATTCGACCGAGGTCAGGCGCTGTTCGAGATCGGCGAGCGGCGCGCTGGCGGGGGTGCCCGGGGCGGTGACCGGCTGGTTGTCGGGACCGATTTCGGGCTGGATCAGCGGCCCGGACGTGCGCGACACGACGCGTTCGACCGTGTTCATCCGCTTTTCCAGCTGGCCCAGCCGCGCATCGACCGACCGGTCCTGCGCGTGCGCCGGTGCCGCGATCGCCAGTCCGGCCGCCGCGATCATGACCGTCGTCAACAAACTACGCATACTTGTCCCCAGAATGACCCGCTATGGTTAACCTAACGCGGAACGCGCGCCCGCGCCACTATATGTGGTTGGCGTCATTGCCCGATTTGACTCCCCGCACGCGGGGTTTCGCCCCTCCGGCCTAAGGCGCCGATGTTGGTGCCGCGGCGGGCAAGGATACCGGGTCCGGCGTCGCCACCGGGCGCGGCGTCGCCGACGCGGTCGGCTTGTCGCTCGGCTTGCGGAAGAAGTCGGGCACGTCGTTCGCTCCGGGGCGCTTGGTCGATGTCGCGCTCGGTGTCGAAGCAGCGGCGGGCGGAGTCGGCGCAGCCGCAGAAGCGGCCGGAGCGGCGGCAGTCCCGCGCGCCTGCAGCGCCGCGGCACTGATCGGCATGTCCTTGATCGGGCGCTTGCCGTCACCCAGCGCGGGCACGGCCGATCCGTTGATCGTCACCTGCAATTTGTCGGGCCGGCCGATATTGATCATCGGATTGGCGGCGTCGGTCGGCACCGAATATTGCTCGCCCGGCTGCATCGTCTTCTGGATAAGCGTCTTGCCCGTCGCGTCATAGACGCGCAGCCAGACCGCATCGGTCGCGGTCAGCACGACCTGGCCGCCGGCGACCGGCGCCGGAGTCGCCTCGGGTGCGGCGGCGATGCTGGGCGACGGCTCGGGCGTGGCGAGCGGCACGGGTTCCTCGCCGGTGCCGCGCAGCCACGTCGTTCCGTACCAGATGCCGACGCCGACCAGCAGCAGCAGGGCGATGATTGCGGCGATGCCGGCGATTCCGCTCGACGGCACGCGGCGCGGGTCGGTCGGCTCATATTCCTCGAACCGGGTCGTCGGCGACAGCGGCATCTGCGGACTCTGGCGCAATTCGGCGGCGATCGCGCGATCGTCGAGCCCGACGGCACGGGCATAGGTCTTGGTGAAACCGATGGCGTAAGCCGGCGAGGCCATACCCTCCATCCGGTTGTTCTCGATCGCCTCCAGATGGCGCATCGGCACGCGCGTCCGGCTGGCGATGTCGGCCAGGGTCAGTCCCTGTGCCTCGCGCGCCTCGCGCAGCTTGTCACCTACGGTCTTGGGGAATAGCGACGCCTGATCGGGAGCGCCCGCCGCTTCGTCCTCGTCCATCACCTTCTCCGGCGGGTAGGGGTTTGCGACCTGGGGATGGCCACCCGCCGGTACCGGCTGTCGGCCAAAGCGGGTAAGACTGTCAACGGCGCGTTAGCGCGTTTCGCCCCCGGCTCAGGCCAATTCGACATGGTTTTCGGCCGCCCAGCCGGCCAACGCGGCGCGCAGGCCGCGCGGCGGCCTGGCCAGCAACTCGTCCATGAAGCGCATCGCCTTGCCACGATCGAGGCTGCGCACCATCGCCTTGATCGGCCCGACCGCCGCCGGGGTGATCGACAGCCGCTCGATGCCCAGCGCGATCAAGGCCATCGCCTCGAGCGGCCGCCCGCCCATCTCGCCGCACACGGTCAGTGCTACGCCCGCTTCGTTGCACGGCGTCACCACGCGCCTCAGGAAGCGCAGGATCGACGGCGACAGCCAATCGTAACGCTCGGCGAGCTTGGGATTGGCGCGATCGGCGGCGAACAGGAACTGGGTCAGGTCGTTGGTGCCGACCGACAGGAACTGGATGTTGGGCAGCAACAAATCGAGCTGCTCGGCCAGCGCGGGCACTTCGAGCATTGCGCCATAGCGGATCTCGGTCGGCAGCCTTTTGCCGCGCTTGCCCAGCCATTCGCGCTGCGCCTCGAACAAGGCCTTGGCCTCGTCCAGCTCCCACGCTTCGCTGACCATCGGGAACATCACGTTGAGCGTACGGCCGGCCGCCGCCTCGATCAGCGCGCGCGCCTGCGCCTTCATCAACCCGCCGCGTTCGAGCGCGAGCCGAAGCGCGCGCCAGCCCATCGCCGGATTCTCCTCATCCTCGTCATGATGGTTGAGATAGGGCAGGGCCTTGTCGCCGCCGATATCGACCGTGCGGAACACCACCGGCTTGTCGCCCGCCGCGTCGAGCACGTCCTTGTACAGGCGCAATTGCCGTTCGCGCTGCGGCAGGGTCGCCGAGACCAGGAACTGGAATTCGGTGCGGAACAGGCCGATCCCGTCGGCGCCGGTCACGTCGAGCGCGGCGACATCGTCGCGCAGCCCGGCATTGACCATCACCGTCAGGCGGTCGCCGTCGAGTGTGACGGGCGCTTCCGACTTCAGCGCAGCGAACGCCGCGCGCCGCTTCTGGCGGACGAGCAATTTGGCGTCGAACGCCTCTTCCATCGCGGCGGACGGCCGGACCAGCACCGACCCGGCCTCGGTCACGTCGAGCAGCAACAGGTCGCCGTCGGCAATCGTCTGGCGGACGCCGCGCACGCGCCCGAGCACCGGCACGCCCATCGCGCGCGCGACGATCGTCACATGCGCGGTCAGCGAGCCTTCTTCGAGCACAACACCTTTCAGCCGTCGCCGGTCATATTCGAGCAATTCGGCCGGACCCAGATTGCGCGCGATCAGGATCGTGTCCTGCCTCAGGCCCAATTGCGCCGCGGTGCCCATCTGCCCCGACACGATGCGGAGCAGGCGGTTGGACAGATCCTCCAGGTCATGCATCCGGTCCTGGAGCAGGGGGTCGCCGATCTGGCGCATGCGCATCCGCGTGCGTTGCTGGACGCGCTCGATCGCCGCCTCGGCGGTCAGTCCGGAATCGATCGCCTCGTTGATCCGCCGCGACCAGCCTTCGTCATAGGCGAACATCTTGTAGGTCTCGAGGACCTCTTCATGCTCGCCGTCCAGACCGAATTCGGCCTGCTGCGCCATGCGGTCGATCTGCTCGCGCATCTTGTCGAAGGCGGCATAGACGCGGTGACGCTCGGCCTCGATATCCTCGGCGACTGTATGTTCGATGGTGATGCGCGGCTGGTGATAGACGGCATGGCCGATCGCCATCCCCTCGACCAGCTTGAGGCCCTCCAGCCGCGTCGCCGCCGTCGATTGCGGGCGCGTCGCACCGTCCCCGCGCTGGTCGATCAGCCCGGCATTGGCGATCAGCTCGCTGAGCACCATCGCCACCGTCTGCAGCGCCTCGATCTCGACATCGTCATATTTGCGCGGTTCGGCATGCTGCACCGCCAGCACGCCCACCGCGCGTTCGCGGCGAATGATCGGCACGCCGGCGAAGCTGTGGAATTCGTCCTCTCCGGTTTCGGGGCGATAGGCGAAATCGGGATGCGACGCCGCCTCGTCCAGGTTCAGCGTCTCGACATTCTTGGCGATCGTGCCGACCAGGCCTTCGCCCAGCGCCAGCTTGGTCACGTGCACCGCCGCCTGGTCGAGCCCGCGCGTTGCATAGAGTTCGAGCAGCCCCTCGCGCAGCAGGTAGATCGAGCAGACCTCGCTATCCAGCGCCTCGCCGATGATCCGCGCGACCGCGTCGAGTTTCGCCTGCGCGGATGATCGCGCCGCCATCACGTCGTGCAGGCGGACCAGGATTTCTCGTGCGGAGGCAGCGGCGGTGAGCGGCATGGCGAAGCGCTAGCAGGTTGGCGGGGGCGGCGCCATGACTCGACATTCGAAGAATTTGTACGGCCCAGCCAAGTACAAGACCAGTCATGCCGTGCCTCGTCCCGCTCTGTGCGCTGCGGCAAGCATCGCAGTGCCGGATTTCCCGGGTCGACCGCCACCATTGCGAAACCCGCGGACGTCGATCGATCGCCGCGGTGGAACCGGATGCGCCCGTCAAATGCTGTACCGCTAATATAAATCAGGGGAACGGCATGGCGCTCAAGAAATTCTTCGAAAAACTCGGTCCGGGACTGGTCACCGGCGCGGCCGATGACGATCCAAGCGGCATCGCCACCTATTCGCAAGCCGGCGCCGCCTTCGGACCGGTGCTGTTGTGGACGATGGTGCTGACCTATCCGTTGATGAGCGCGGTGCAATTGATCAGCGCGCGTATCGGTCGGGTGACGGGACGCGGGCTCGCCTGGAATCTGCGCCGCGTGATGCCGCGATGGGTCGTCATGATCCTGGTCGGGCTGCTGTTCGTGGCCAATACGATCAATATCGGCGCCGATCTCGCCGCGATGGGCGATGCCGCCCAATTGGTCGCCGGCGGCGGCGGCCATTTCTTCACGATCGGCTTCGCGATCGTGTCGCTGCTGCTTCAGCTCTTCATTCCCTACCGCAAATATTCGTCCTTCCTGAAATGGCTGACGATGGTGCTGCTCGCCTATGTGGCGCTCATCTTCATCGTGAAGGTCGATTGGGCCGCGGCGCTGCACGGCATGGTCGTCCCGACCATCCCTGGAACAGCGGCGATCACCATGATCGTCGCCATCTTCGGCACGACGATCAGCCCCTATCTCTTCTTTTGGCAAGCATCGCAGGAAGTCGAGGAGATCGACGTCGTCGATGAGCGCGAGCCGCTCAAAAAGTCCCCGGAGCAGGCCGCGGACGCCGAAATCCGCATGCGCTACGACACGTTCGCCGGGATGGCGATTTCGAATCTCGTCGCCATCGCCATCATTCTGGGCACCGCGGCCACGCTCCATGCCTCGGGCAAGACCGACATCCAGACCGCGGCCGACGCGGCCAAGGCGCTCGAGCCGATCGCCGGTCACTTCGCCTTTGCGCTGTTCAGCCTCGGCATCATCGGCACGGGCATGCTCGCGGTGCCGGTGCTCGCCGGATCCGCCGCTTATGCGATCGGCGAGACCGCCGGCTCCGAAACGGGTCTCGAGCTCCGGCCGCACCAGGCCAAATTATTCTATGCCGTGATCGGCGTCGCGATGGCACTGGGCGTCGGCATCGACTGGTCGCCGATCAGCCCGATCAAGGCGCTGTTCTGGAGCGCGGTGATCAATGGCGTCGTTGCCGTGCCGATCCTGATCGGAACGATGCTGGTCGTCTCCCGACGGTCGACCATGGGCGACTTTACGGCATCCAGAACGTTGAAGCTGTTCGGCTGGGCGAGCACCGCCGTGATGGCGGCGGCGGTCATCGGAATGGTGGTCCTGCCGTCCAGCTAGGTAAAGCTAGGGAGGCAACAGTGACGTCTTGGTTGACCGCGTTGATCGGACCCGATGACGGCAGCGGCTCGACATGGCAGTTTTGCACCCGCGCGCTCTTGCTGCTGCCCTACGGCATCCTCTGTATCCGTATTGCCGGCCGGCGGACCTTCTCGAACCTCACACCGCTCGATATCTTCGTGGCGATCGTGGTGGGATCGAACATCAGCCGCGCGATGACCGGCAAGGCGCCGTTCGTGCCGACCCTGGCCGCGACGTTGCTGCTCGTCGTGCTGCATCGCCTGCTGGCCATGGCGACGGTGCACTCGAACCTGCTGGCTCGCTTCATCAAGGGACGTCCGGTCGCATTGGTTCGCGACGGCAAGATCGATCGCGCGGCGTTGCACTGGAATCATCTCAGCGAGGATGACCTGATCGAGGGGCTGCGGATGGAACAGACGGCGCGAGTGGAAGACGTGGAACTCGCGACCTTCGAACGTGGCGGCAAGATAAGCGTGGTGCCGAAGTCGAAGGCGGACGCTTGATGCGGATCGCGACCTACAATGTGAATGGGGTCAATGGGCGCCTCCCCGTCCTCCTGCGCTGGCTGTCCGAGGACCGGCCGGACGTGGTTTGCCTTCAGGAATTGAAGGCGCCGGACGACCGCTTCCCGGAAGCGGCGCTGAAGGACTTGGGTTACAATGCCATCTGGCACGGCCAGAAAAGCTGGAACGGCGTCGCGATCCTCAGCCGGATAGGCGAGATCCACGAAACCCGGCGCGGATTGCCCGGCGACCGCACGGACGACCAGAGCCGCTATCTCGAAGCTGCGATCAACGGCATCGTCATCGCGTGCCTCTATCTGCCCAACGGCAATCCGCGGCCCGGACCCAAATTCGATTTCAAGCTGCGCTGGTTCGAGCGGCTCGCCCGGCATGCCCAGTCCCTGCGCGATGCGGGCGTGCCGGTGGTGGTTGCCGGCGACTTCAACGTCATGCCGACCGAACTCGACGTCTACAAACCCGAACGATGGCTGGACGACGCGTTGTTCGCGCCCGAGGTCAGGCAGGCTTATGCAGCTCTGCTGGAACAGGGCTGGACCGACGCGTTGCGGTCACGCCATCCCGGCGAGCACATCTATACCTTTTGGAAATATTTCCGCAGTGCGTTCGAACGGGATGCCGGCCTGCGGATCGATCACATCCTGCTCAGTCCCGACCTGGCGCCGCGGCTGGTCGATGCGCGCGTCGAGAAGCGCGTGCGGGCCTGGGAGAAGACGAGCGACCATGCGCCCGTCTGGATCGAGCTCGGGGACCGATGAACGGATAATGCCGCGGGGTCAGGCCTTCGGCTTGGGCTTGGCGGCGGTCTTCTTCACCGGCGCCCGGCGCTTGGGCGCGGCGAACGTCGCGCTGTCCCAATAGCCGCGCTGGAGCGCGATACGGCCGTCGATCACGTGGAAGAACCCGCAGCCGAGCCGGTCCTGCGGATCCTTCCATTCCAGGATCGCCCATTCGCCGTCCTCGAACAGGTTGACCGGCAGGCATTCCATTTGAGTGCCTGCGAATTCCTTCACGAACATCGCGTGGATCGCGTCGCGACCCTTGACCGGATGCAGGGCGACCTGATGATTGGTGGCGTCGTCATGATAGAGCGCGGCGAGCGCATCGGGGTCGGCGGCATTGAAGGCCGCGATCCAGCGCCGCACCACGCCCCTGGGCGTAGCAATGGGAAGGCTCATCGGAAGTTGTCGGCGTAGCTCTGAAGCTTGAGCGTGCGCGTCGGCGCCGGCACTACGTGGAAGGCGAGCCCGACCTTTTCGGCATAGGCCTGCGCGGCCTCGGCGGTGGGAAAGGTCAGCCGGACCTGCTCGCGCGTGTCGCCCGATCCGGCCCAGCCGGTGAGCGGATCGGGGCGCTTGGCCTCGGCAGGCTCGAATTCGAGAATCCAGCGATCGGTCCGGTAACGTCCGGACTGCATCGCGTTCTTGGGACGCTGATAGATACGGGCGGTAGGCATGGCGTTTCCCTTATCCTGACTTTCCGAACCTTGCATCGGCTTTTTTGGTTCTCAGCGTCGGGTTGGCGGCGGCCGGATCGTCGGGCCAGGGATGTTTGGGATAGCGCCCGCGCATTTCCTTGGCGACCGCGGCCCAACTCCCCGCCCAGAAACCGGGCAGATCGCGCGTCGTCTGGATCGGGCGTCCGGCCGGCGACGTCAGGCTGAGCACCAGCGGCACGCCATTGGCCACGATCGGGTGCGTGGCGAGCCCGAACAAGGCCTGGGGGCGAAGCTCGACGGTCGGGCCGGCCTCGGCGGCATAATCGATCGCATGGCTCGATCCCGCAGGCGTTTCGAGCCGCGCGGGCGCGATACGATCGAGCGCGCGCATCGCGTCCCAGCCGGCGAGATTGCGTAACGCCTCGGCAAGATCGGCGTCGCCCAGTTGCGACAGGCGGCGCTTGCCGTCGAGCAAGGGGGCAAGCCAGTCGTCGAGACGGGCGGCGAGCATTTCGTCGTCCAGCGCCCCGTCCCAGCCGTGCCCGGCCGCGAACGCCGCGCGCTCGCGAAGCGCGGTCGATGCCTCGCCCCAGGGCAGCAGGTGCAGACCATGCTCGCGGACCCCCTCGACCAGGGCGGCGGCGACCGCGGCCGGATCGGCATTGCTATCCGGTCCGCGCGACAAAGCGATCGCGCCCAGCCGGCGCTCGCGCACTGCCTCGACGCCGCCGGTGGCGGGATCGAACGCGAGGGTGCGGCGTGTTTCAATCTTGTCCGCGAATAAGGTTTCGACCGTCGCCTGATCGATCGCCGCCGCCGACAGAATGCGCGCCCCGGCGGCGACCCCTTGCGTCTCGGCGACGGCGAGCCATTGCGCGGTGGCGAGCGGATCGGTCGCATCGAGCTTGAACCCGCGCCCGCCGATCGAGGCCCAGCGCTCGCCCGAGGCATCGCGCCGACGCGAGACGCGGTCGGGAAAGGCGAGGGCGATGGCTACAGCAACTCCCCTTCCTTCCAGGGAGGGGCCGGGGGTGGGTGGCGTCCGGGCGGGACGCGGTGCTGAAACTTGGGGGGCGTGTGTCGGGATACGTCCACCCACCCCTAACCCCTCCCTGGAAGGGAGGGGAATGGAGTTGGCCCACCGTTCGGCCAACTTACGCGCACTCTCCGCACGCCGCCCTCGCTCCGTTCGGAACCTGCGGGCTCGCGTTTCGAGATCGGTCCCCGGGCCACCTAGCCCGCGTTCTCCCAGCAGGACCGCAATCTCCGCCGCTTCGTTCGCCAGCCCCATCTCCCCCGCGCGTACCAGCATGTGCGCTAACCGCGGCGGCATCGGCAGTTTGGCGATCGCGCGACCATGCGCCGTAGGCCGGCCATCGCTATCGAGCGCCTCGAGTATGGCGAGGCGAGCGCGCCCTTCCGCCACCGCCGCTTCGGGCGGCGGGTCGAGCCAGGCCAGGGCGCGCGGATCGGCGACTCCCCAGATCGCGCAATCGAGCACCAGACCCGACAGGTCGGCTTCGAGGATTTCGGGCGGGTCGAACCGCGGCAGCCCGGCGGTCGCCGCTTCTTCCCACAAGCGATAGGCAACGCCGGGCCCCTGCCGCGCGGCGCGGCCGGTGCGCTGGGTCGCGGCGGCCTGGCTGGCGCGTTCGGTGACCAGTCGCGTCATCCCCGCGGCGCGATCGTAGCGCGGGCGGCGGGCGAGTCCGGAATCGACCACCACGCGGATGCCGTCGAGCGTGAGGCTGGTCTCGGCGATGCTCGTCGCCAGCACGAGCTTGCGCATCCCGTCGGGCTCGGCGGCGATCGCGGCGCGCTGGTCGGCCGGCGCGATCGTGCCGTGGAGGCGGTGGAGGCGCACACCGGGCAAGTCGCCGAGCCGATCGGCGGTGCGCTCGATCTCGGCGACGCCGGGAAGGAAGGCGAGCACGCCGCCTTGCTCCTCGCGCAGCGCCAGCCGGATCGCGGCGGCGACCTCATCCTCGATCCGCGCCTCGCCGCGCCGGCCGAGATAGTGCAGGTCGAGCGGATGGCTGCGTCCTTCGCTCTCGATCACCGGCGCGTCGCCGAGCAGCTTCGCGAAGCGCGCGCCGTCGAGCGTCGCCGACATGGCGACGAGCCGGAGGTCGGGGCGTAGCGCACTTTGCGCGTCGAGTGCCAAGGCGAGGCCGAAATCGCTGTCGAGATTGCGTTCGTGGACCTCGTCGAACAGCACGGCCGAGATGCCGGCGAGCTCGGGGTCCGCCTGAATCCGCGCGACGAAGATGCCCTCGGTGACCACCGTCACGCGCGTCGCGGCCGAGCGCCTGCTGTCCATCCGCGTCGCATAACCGAACGTCTTGCCGACCGGCTCGCCCGCCAGCGCCGCCATCCGCTCGGCCGCCGCGCGTGCCGCGATACGTCGGGGGCTGAGCAGCAGGATCTCCCCGCTGCACCAACTCTGGCCGAGCAAGGCGGGCGCGACCGCGGTCGTCTTGCCCGCGCCGGGCGGTGCGACGAGCACGGCATTGGCGCTGGATTCAAGCGCGGCGAGCAGCTGCGGGAGAACCGTTTCGACAGGAAGCTTTATGGGCTGCATCGGCAATCGTGACGCTGTGGCAGAAACTTTCCGGCGATGACAGTCCGGCGTCCTAGTATCTCCTGCCCATGGGATGCTAGGCAGCCATCATGCACGGGCCGCACGACCATAATCACGCTCACGGCGATGACCACGACCATAAGCACGACCATGGTCATAAGCACGGCCATGGCCATAAGCATGGTCATGGTCATGGTCATGGTCATGGTCATGGTCATGGTCACGGCCATGGCGGCCATAGTCACGGGCCGCTGACCTTCGATCGCGCCTTCGCGATCGGCATCACGCTCAACATTCTCTTCGTCGTCGTCGAATTCGGCCTGGGTTTCATTGCCCATTCGGTCGCGCTGATGGCGGATGCCGGGCATAATCTGTCCGACGTGTTCGGGCTATGCGTCGCCTGGGGCGGCGCCACCCTGGCGCGGCGCGGTCCGTCGAAGCGCTTCACCTACGGGCTCAAGGCCTCGACCATCCTGGCCGCCTTGATCAACGCATTGCTGCTGCTGATGGCGATGGGCGCGATCGTGTTCGAGGCGGTAACGCGGATCGGCGATCCCGCTCCGGTCAAGGGCGCGGTGGTCGTTGTGGTCGCCGCTGCCGGCATCCTCGTCAATGCGGCCTCGGCCTGGCTGTTCGCGCGCGGGCAGAAATCGGACATCAACCTGCGCGGCGCCTATCTGCATATGGCAGCCGACGCTACGGTCTCGGCGGGGGTGATGCTGGCCGGCGTGGTGATCTGGTTCACCGGCCTGGAATGGATCGACCCGGTCGTATCGATCATCGTGTCGGCGATCATCTTCTGGCAAACCTGGGGCCTGCTGCGCGAAACGATCGAAATGTCGCTGAACGCCGTCCCGCGCGGGATCGACTATGACGAGGTCAAGGCCGCCCTGGCGGCAATGCCCGGCGTCAGCGCGACCCACGACCTCCATATCTGGCCGATGTCAACCACCGAGACGGTGCTGACCGCGCATCTGGTGATGACGGAAGAACGGGGGCCGGCATTCCTCGGGGACGCGGCGAAGATGCTCCATGATCGCTTCGGCATCGCGCACACCACGATCCAGATCGAGCACGGCGCCGATTGCGGGACCGATTGCTGATCCGAAGGCCGGCGTCGAAATCCCGAGTAGCGATCAGACTGGCTGCTTGATCGGAGTGCCTTTAGTCGAGGGATTGGAAGCGTTGACCTTGGGAGGCTCCGGCTTCTTGGGCTTGCGAATTTCCTTGTTGCTCTTGCGTTGGCCTTTAGCCACGTCATTTCCCCTCGAAGGGCTGCACAATACGATGCAGGATTGTCGATCGAACTGATCGGTCGGTGAGCGAACCGCAGGTCCTAGCGGACGACGCGTGCCCAATGCTGACGCGCGACGATACCGGTCAGGATCTTGTTGCCGAACGCGTGGCGCATCTTCACGGCGTCCTCGCCGTTCATCATCACCACCCGGGTGCCACCGTCGGGCAACGCTTCGATCGCGCTGATCTTGGTCTGGTTCTTGGTGCACAGCGCTTCTACCGCGGCGCGGTCGAGCGACACGTTGATCGCGCGGCCCGGTCCCGGATTGCTCCAGCTATCGTGGCCGTTCGTCGCGGGAATGGTCGGCATCATGGGCTTGTTCTCCTTGCAGTAGCGGGAGCACAACCACTCTCAGTCGCGCCGATGCTGATGGCGGGAAGCGCGATAGGGCCCATTAGACCGCATTTCAGGGAATAGCCATGTATTTCGGCACAACGGCGCGCGTGGCGGAATAGAAAAACCGAATTGATGCCGCATCGTCGGCAAACTGTGCTATCGGAAGTTATCACCAGATTGATTTCCCAGGCATCTTGTGACCGTTAGCGTTTCGCTTTCGCCTGCTGACGAGGTGCGTCTTTTGGATACCAATTACATTTTGCAACGCGAGCAGATCTCGCTGATGATGGCTCGCAAGGCGACTTGTTCCGCGGCGCGTCATGCTCATCGCCGGCTTGCGCGGGCTTATGGCGCCCTGCTCGCCGCCGGACCCTTCCCACACCGCAATTTCGACCTCGCACCGACAGACGATCTGGATCCGAGCGAGTCACCCGATCGTGGCCGTGCCGACGCGTGAGCGGTCGAGCCGGGGAGCAGTTGTCGACGGTTGAGCGCGCCTATGAGCTGGCGCGGTTCGGCGGTTGCTGCACGGTCGACGATATCCGGCGTATGTTGACGGCTGAGCGATATGCCTCGGTTCAAGCGCATCTCTCGGGACCGTCGATTCGGCGCGACCTGCTCGCCTTGTGCAAGGCGGTCAGGGCCGCGAGCGATCTCGATGCCGCCTGACCAAGCCCGGCCGCTTCGCGCGGACGAGCTTTCGTTTAATACGCCCGCGCCACCGCGAATTCGACCGCTTCGGTCATCGCGTCGCGCGCCTGACCCGGGGCAAAGCCGGCAATCGCATCGATCGCGCGCTGGCCGTAATGCCGTGCGCGCGCCAGCGTGTCGTCGATCGCGCGCGTGGTGCGGACCAGTTCGACCGCATGCGCGAAATCCTCGTCCGAAGCGCGATGACCCAGGATCGCGTCCTTCCAGAACTTCCGGTCCTGCTCATTGCCGCGCGCATAGGCCAGGATCACCGGCAGGGTGACCTTGCCTTCGCGGAAATCGTCGCCGGTATCCTTACCCATCGTGCCCGCGTCGGACACGTAGTCGATCGCATCGTCGACCAGCTGGAATGCGACGCCCAGATTGCGGCCGAACGCGTCGAGCGCCTGCTCCTCGCTCTCCGGCCGTTCGGCGACCACCGCGGCGATGCGGCAGGCGGCGGCGAACAGAGCGGCGGTCTTGGCGCCGATGATATCGAGATAGCGTTC
Source organism: Sphingomonas sp. (assembly GCF_024508665.1). Lineage (GTDB taxonomy): Bacteria > Pseudomonadota > Alphaproteobacteria > Sphingomonadales > Sphingomonadaceae > Sphingomonas. Next base: position 459,771 of record NZ_JANINP010000002.1, on the reverse strand, counting down.
CTCGCCCAAGTCGACGCGGCGCGCGGCGGTCAATTGGTCGACCTCGCCTTCCGCGATCACGGCGCTGGCGTTGCTCAGGATCTTGAGCACTTTCAGGCTGCCGTCCTCGACCATCAGTTCGAACGCGCGGCTGAACAGGAAATCGCCGACCAGGATGGACGCGGGGTTTCCCCAGATCAGATTCGCGGTGCGCTTGCCGCGGCGCAAGTCGCTGCCGTCGACGACATCGTCGTGGAGCAGGGTCGCGGTGTGGATGAACTCGACCGTCGCGGCCAGGCGGTGGTGGCGGTTGCCGGTATAGCCGAGCAGCCGCGCGCTCGCGAGCGTCAGCATCGGGCGCATGCGCTTGCCGCCGCCGGCGATCAGGTGACCGGCAAGCTCGGGAATCAGCGGGATGTCCGACTGCATGCGGTCGAGGATCACCGCGTTGACCAGGTTCATGTCCGATGCGACCAGCTGCATCATCGGCTCGAGGCTGGGCTGCGGCCGGGTCGGATCGAGGCGATGGATCGTTGCGCTCATCTTGGCGCGGCTCTGGCCGAGAGGGACGCGGAAGGCAAGCACGGGTTGCGCATCCCGCCCTGCATGCGCAGAAGGCCGCCACGAATCGAGGGGAGCCGCCAGATGAGCGACGACGTGCTGGACGCCTATCGCAGCAGCATCGACAATATCGATGCCGCGCTGATCCACATGCTCGCCGAACGATTCAAGGTGACCCAGGCGGTCGGCCGATACAAGGCGCAGGCGGGGCTGCCGCCGGCCGATCCCGGCCGCGAGGAACGCCAGATCGCCCGGTTGCGGCGGCTCGCCGAGGAAGCACGTCTCGATCCCGAATTCTCGGAGAAGTTCCTGCGCTTCATAATCGACGAAGTGATCCGCCATCACGAACGGCTGCGCGACGAAGCCTGAATCCCGGCGCGCAGCCGCAATCTAGCCCGAAACCGCGAAAAGGCGTATAAGCGTCTCGGCGCGACCCCATGCCGGAAACAGAGCAAAGGCGCGCCTGGGGAGAGGTGCGATGCATGGCTTCCACGCATCGGAAAGCCAGTGCAGCTATGGTCTGGCGATGCATCTGGTCAGCTTCGTGCTGGCCGGGGTTATTTTGGGTGTCGTGCTGCTGATCGGCTGATCGCTCAGGCGGCCAATTCCTCGCCGGGCAGAATCTCGGTATCGATCTGCGCCTGCATCGGCGCGAGATAGCGCGGGCCGCGGATCGTGCCGTCGAACACGGCGTCGACTGCCTTCACCAGATCGTCGGAAACGGTGACCGTCGCGGCACCGACATTCTCCTCGAGATGCACGGGACTGCGTGTGCCCGGAATGGCCACGATATGCGGCCCGCGCGCAAGCACCCAGCCGAGCGCGAGTTGCGCCGAGGTCATTCCGGCATCGGCAGCAAGCGCGTCGAACCGCGCGACGACTTCGAGATTGTGGCGAAGATTGTCGCCGACGAAGCGCGGCATGTGGAGACGGATATCGCCCGCCACATAATTGTCGTCGCGCACGCCCCGCGCCAGCATCCCGCGCGCTACCGGCGAGAAGGCGACGAAGCCGATGCCCAACTCGCGGCAGGTGTCGAGAACCGCGACCTCGGGATTGCGCACCATCGGCGAATATTCGCTCTGCACCGCGGCGATGGGATGCACCGCATGTGCGCGACGGATCGTCGCGCCACCCATCTCCGACAGGCCGATCGCGCCAATCTTGCCCGCTTCGACCGCGCGCTTGAGTTCGCCGACCGACTCCTCGATCGGCACCTTCTCGTCGAGCCGATGGAGGTAATAGAGATCGATATGGTCGGTCCCGAGCCGTTCCAAAGCGCCGTCGAGCGTGCGGCGAATCGATTCGGGACGGCCATCGAGCACGCGCTTGCCGTCGACCGCGTCGAGCACGCATTTCGATGCCAGCGTGAATTCGGCGCGGCGGTTCATCACCGCGCGCCCGACCAGCCGCTCGTTGGCGCCCATACCGTAAAGCGCCGCGGTATCGAGCAGGGTGACTCCGAGATCGAGCGCGCGGTTGAGCAATGCCGCGCCCTCTTCGTCGCTCGGCCGCGTGCCATAAGCGTGGCTGAGGTTCATGCAGCCGAGGCCGATCGCCGAGACTTGAAAGGGGCCAATCGGTCGGGTCGGGAGCGTCATGCCGATTCGCTTTCGGGGAGGAGAAGGTCGTCGGTCACTATCGCCGTGGCGACGCGCTGACGAGGCTCCCGCACGCGAAAGACGAGCAGCAGGATCGCGAGGCACAGGAAGCCGAACGACAGCCACAGGACCGGCGGGTAGCCGAGCTTCCACGCCATCAGCCCACCGAGCAGTGGCCCGATCGCCGAGATCGTGCCCTCGATCGTGGTCGAAAGCGCCAGTCGCATCGCGACATCGGCGCGCTCGCCGAATTCGAGTACCATCGTCTGCTGGCTCATCTGATAGCCGCAATTGCCGGCACCGAGGCAGCAGAAGGCGGCGAACACCGCCCAGGGGTGATGGACCGTCAGCAGCAAGGCGATGCCGCCCGCCCATAATGCGGCGGCAAGGGTGAAGGTGGAGCGATAGCCGGTGCGGTCGCCGAGATGCCCCCAGGCGAGGTTCGACACCGTATCGGCGCCGAGATAGGCGAGCGACAATTCGCCGATGACGATACCCGACAGGCCGAGCTGGCTGCCGGCATAAAGGATGTAGAAGGGCGCACCGATCCGGGCGCAGACGCAGCACGCCTCGGCCAGGATGAACCAGCGATAGCCGCGATCCTCGAGCAAGGTCGGGAAGGTCTTCACGCGATCGACGAAGCGCATCGGCGAGCGCACTACCGGCGGGATCGGCTCGACCATGCGCAGCTGCAGCACGGTAAGCCCCAGGCTGGTCAGCACGAAAGCGAGGAAGAACGTGGTGGCATAGCCATTGCCGAACACGTCGTTCTGGATCAGCCAGCGTCCCGCGACATAGGACAAGGCCGCCGCGATCAGCCCGCCGGTGATGTTGCGATAGGCCTGCAATCGCCCGCGCCGGTAGATAGGGATCACTTTCGCCATCAGCATCTGGAAGGCGACGCGTTGGGTGCCGTTGAACGCGCCCAAGAGGAAGAACAGCCCGAGCGTGACGAGCAGCAGTATCTCGCCGGTGAGGAACCAGCCGGCCAGCGCGAGGCCCAGGATCATCACCCGCATCATCGTGCCCGCGCGGATCGAATAGGGCAGGATGCGCTGCTTGGTCTCGAACCGCGACGCGGCGAAGATCGGCGAGATGATCGCGCCGAACTGGAGCAGTGACGTACCGAGCCCGACCAAGGCGTCCGAGCCGGTCAGGCGGTGGATATAGGTCGGGATGAAGGTCGGCGCGTAGATCAGCCGGAACCCGGTCATGCCGAGCATGCCGTGGATGAAATGCGCGGTGTAGTTGCGGCGAAGATTGGCTTCGACGAACGCGGCGTATTCGGCTTCGCGTTGGGCGAGGCTTTTGGCTTCCGTATCCTCCGCCCCAACCGTCATGCCGGGCTCGTCCCGGCATCTACCGGGCGGCATGCGCGAAGGCCCATGGGAGAAGACCGCGCCTGCGGCACGGTGGATCCCGGCACAAGGCCGGGATGACGGAGGAAAGTTGGTGACCGCACTAGTTAATCGGGCGCGAACATCGGGACGGGCGGACCACCTTCGGTCGGCGTGAACTGCACCCGCACGCGCTGGCCGATCTTCAGGCTATCATGATCCTCGGTAGCGATGTTGGTCAGCACCGCCGGTCCCTCGTCGAGCGTCACCCACGCCAGCGTGTACGGCGCGCCGGCCCCGCGCCGCATCGTCGACAGCGAATAGATCGCGCCCTTGCCGGCACTTTCGACCCAGCGGCTCTCGGCAAGACAGAACGGACACAGCGCGCGCGGATAATAATGCGGCTGGCCGCAGGCGTCGCACTGGCCGATCAGCAATTTCCCCTCGGCGGCGGCATCGAAGAAGCGCTGGTTCTCGACATTGGGCTGCGGGGCCGGGATCTTGCGAGGTTCTGCACTCATCATTGCCGCTCCAGGATCAGGGTGGCGGCACCATGGCGCGCGCCGAGCGCGCCGCCGATGCCGGTGGCGACCGCGAGGCCGCAATCGGGCACTTGCACCGCGGGATGCGCCTCGCCGCGCAATTGCCGGACCGCCTCGATCACCTTGGTGATGCCGCCGCGATTGGTCGGATGGTTGTTGCACAGGCCGCCGCCGTCGGTGTTGAACGGCAGCTTGCCCGATCCCGAGATGAGGTTGCCATCGGCGACGAAGCGGCCGCCTTCGCCTTTCTTGCAGAAGCCGAGATCCTCGAGCTGGATCAGCACGGTGATCGTGAAGCTGTCATAGATCGAGGCATATTGGATGTCGGCCGGGGTCGCGCCCGCTTCGGCGAACGCCGCCGGCCCCGACACCGCCGCCGCCGACGTCGTGAGATCCAGGTTCATGCCGCCGCGCGGCCCCTCCACATGCTCGCCCGCGCCGCGCACCGCGACGAGCGGGCGCTTGAGCGACTTCGCCACTTCCGGCGACACGACCAGCAGGGCGCCGCCGCCGTCCGACACCACGCAGCAGTCGAGTCGATGCAGCGGGTCGGAAATCATCGGCGAGTTGATCACATCCTCGACCGTGACGACGTCGCGTAGCATGGCGTGCGGATTGTATTGGGCATGATGCGACGCCGCGACCTTGATCCAGGCAAGCTGCTCGGATGTGGTGCCATATTCATACATGTGCCGGGCGGCACACATGCCATAGCTATTGTGCGTCGATTGCCCGACCCAGCCCTCGAACGCTGCCTCGGGCGCATTGCCCATCTGGCGTGCGAACGGCTCCGAGCGCGGCCGGCCGGCGAGCGTGATCAGCGCGACCGAACATTTGCCGGCGGCGATCGCCTGGGCGGCGTGGCTGACGTGCAGGATGTAGGACGAGCCGCCGGTCTCGGTCGAATCGATGTGGCGGACGTTGAGGCCGAGATAATCGACCATCGACATGCCGCCAAAGCCCGGAGCGTCGCCCGCGCAGAAATAACCGTCGACATCCTTCAGGCTCAGCCCGGCATCGGCGAGCGCCCCGGCGGCGCATTCGGCGTGGAGCTGCGGCGTCGATTTGTCGGGCGCGAGCCGGGTGGGATGTTCGTACGCGCCCGAAATATAGGCCTTGTTCCTGATACTCACGCCGCCCCCTGTCTTTCGTCCGATGGCGCGCCAAATGTCGCCAGCGCCCGGTCCTTGACCGCCTTGTAATCGAGTTTGCCGTTCGGCGCCCGGGCGACACTGTCGACCACCAGCACGTGGCGCGGCGCCTTGTAGACCGCCAGCTGCCCCTTCACATGGTCGCGCAATTCGGCCTCGTCCGCCGCCGCTCCCGGATGCGGCTCGACCAATGCGACGATGCGCTCGCCGAAACGCGGGTCGGGTACGCCCGTCACGGCAGCGTCCCGGACCGTGGGATGACGCTTGAGCGCCTCCTCGACTTCCTCCGGAAACACCTTCTCGCCGCCGGTATTGATGCATTGCGAGCCGCGACCGAGGATGCGGACAATGCCGTCGGCATCGACCGTCGCCCAGTCGCCCGGCATCGACCAGCGTCTGCCTTCATAGGTCGGAAAGGTCGACGCGGTCTTGGCCGGGTCCTTGTAGTAACCGAGCGGGATATGCCCGCCGACCGCGAGGCGGCCGCTTTCGCCCGAGCCCGGCTCGACCCGCCGACCGTCTTCGGTGAAGATCGCGCAATCGGGGCCGAGCGCGAAGCTCGCGGTGGCGGTCTCCCCGCTGGCATTGGTGGTCGAGATGCCCATGCCGAACGCCTCGGACGACGAATAGGAATCCATCAGATGGACCTGCGGCATGTGACGGATCAGGCCGAGCTTGTTCTCGCGGTTCCACATCGCGCCCGACGATCCGATCACGAATACCGAGGAGAGGTTCCAGCGCCCGGGATTGGCATCGAGCGCTTCGAGCAACGGTTGCGCGAAGGGCTGGCCGACGATCGTGATCCGCGTCGCGCGCCAGTGTTCGACCGCGTCCCACATCGCCTCGGGATCGAACTTGCCATGCGGCAGCAGGATCACGGTGCCGCCAAAGCCGAGCGCGCCGAACGCGGCGATCAGTCCGGTCGCGTGCATCAGCGGCGGCGCGATCAGCGAGCGCGGCTTGATCGGAGTGGCGCGCGCACGCGGCCCGGCATCCTCGGGCGTATCGAGCGGTGGGATGCCGAGCAAGGGATTGGCGCCGTACCCGCCTTTGGCGAACAGGTCGCCTTGCTGCCACATCACCGCCTTGGGCATGCCGGTGGTGCCGCCGGTGAAGATCAGCAGCAGATCCTCGTCATGGCGCCCCCAGGGTGCGAAGACCGGGCGATCGTCAGGGACGGCATCGGCGAGCGTCGCGAAATCGTGCGCCCAATCGGGCACCGCCTCACCGACCGGCGCGACTGCGATCCAGCTCTTCACACCCGGCATCTGCCGGCGCACCCGGTCGAGGAGTGGCGCGAACCCGGCTTCGAATATCACGGCCTCGGCATCGCCATTGTCGAGCAGGTAGCGGACTTCTTCCGGCCCGTAGCGGTAGTTGACGTTGAACGGCGCCAGCCCCGCCTTGAATGCGGCGAAACAGGCGATGAGATATTCGGGGCAATTGGTCGTGTAGATCGCGACCTTGGCCTGATGTCCCAGCCCGGCGGCAAGGAAGTGCGCGGCAAGCGCGTCGGCGGCGGCATCGAAGTCGGCGAAGCTGACGGCGCGGTCGCCCTGGACGATCGCGGGTTCGTCGGGAATCGCCGCGGCAACCGATTCCCAGACATTGGCATAGCCCCAGGCGCTCATCGCTCGGAACCTCGGGTACGGAAGGCTGGCATCCGACTCTCCCAGTTGCCGCGCGATTCTTTTGCTGACGCTACGGCTTCTTGGAACGCGATTGGAAGATCGGGTATGGAGCGTCAAGAGGCCGCAACGAAATAATCGCCGTTCCGGTCGATACAGGAATTGCGGGAGCACCGGGGCCTGCCCCCGCGACCTTGGAAGTGGGACGGCGCCTTACAGCGACCGCCCGATCAATTCCTTCATGATCTCGTTCGTCCCGCCGTAGATTCGCGACACGCGTGCCGCCCGCCACATCCGCGCGATCGGATATTCGTTCATGTATCCAGCGCCGCCGTGCAACTGGAGGCATTTGTCCATGACCTCCCATTGCAGCTCGGTGTGCCACAGCTTCGCCGCCGCGCCCTCGGTCGGGGTCAGCTCGCCCTTCAGGTGCCGTTGGATCGCCCAGTCGAGATGCGCCCAGCCGACCTGCAGCTTGGTGGCGAGGTCGGCGAGCACGAAGCGCGTATTCTGGAAATCGAACACCATCCCGGCGAACGCCTTCCTCGTCTTGGTGAACTCGACCGTCTCGTCGAACGCCTTTTGCGCCGATGATTGGGTGCCGATCGCGATCGACAGGCGTTCCTGCGGCAACTGGCTCATCAGATAGATGAAGCCCTTGCCTTCCTCGCCCAGGCAATTGGTCATCGGCACGCGGACGTCCTCGAAGAACAGTTCCGACGTGTCGGCGGCGTCTTGCCCGATCTTGTCGAGCTTGCGGCCGCGCTTGAAGCCTTCGCGGTCGGCCTCGACCAGAATGATCGACATGCCCTTATAGGCGGGCTTGGCGTCGGGATCGGTCTTGGCGACGACCAGCACCAGGTCGGCGTTCTGGCCGTTGGTGATATAGGTCTTGCTTCCGTTGACGACATAATGATTGCCGTCCTTCCTGGCCGAGGTGCGGATCGCCTGGAGGTCGCTGCCGGTACCCGGCTCGGTCATCGCGATCGCGGTGATCGTCTCGCCCGAGACGAGCCGCGGCAGCCACTGCTTCTTCTGCTCTTCCGAGCCATAGGCTTCGAGATAGCCGCACACGATGTCGGATTGCAGCGAGAAGCCGGCGGGAACGCCGATATAGGACATCTCCTCGTCGACGATGGCGTTATAGCCGAAGTCGAGCCCCAGCCCGCCATATTCTTCCGGCACGGTCGGGCACAGCATCCCGATCTCGCCCGCCTTGCGCCAGAATTCCTTGGGGACCAGCCGGTTGTGCTCCCATTCGTTGACGTGCGGCACGCCTTCCTTCTGCAGGAAAGAGCGGACGGTCTGACGGAACGCCTCATGATCCTCGTTATAGGCGAAACGGCCGGGAACGCTGTCGGGGGTCATCATCCTCTCCTTAGGTCCTTGATTGAAACCTTTCGGCCAAGGTGCGGGCAGTTTACGCAACCGTCAACCCGAACGCGCCGTCCCGGCTTTCGCGCAGCCCCGAAATGGGTCTAAGGCGGGCGCAACGTTTTCAGGAGAGCGCATGAAACTCGCCAGCCTCAAGCACGGCCGTGACGGCAAACTCGTCGTCGTGTCGACCGACCTCGCCTGGTATGCCGATGCCGGGCATATCGCGCCGACACTGCAAGCCGCGCTCGATGATTGGGATCGCCTCTCGCTCGATCTCCGCAATCTGCAGACCGACCTCGATCATGAGGTGATTCCGCGCATGCGCTTCCACGAGCATGACGCGGCGTCCCCACTGCCGCGCGCCTATCAATGGGCCGACGGCTCGGCCTATGTGAACCATGTCGCCTTGGTCCGGCAGGCACGAAACGCCGAAATGCCCGAAAGTTTCTGGCACGATCCGCTGATGTACCAGGGCGGCTCGGACGGATTTCTCGGCCCGCGAGACCCGATCCCGCTCGCCGACGAAAGCTGGGGCTGCGATCTCGAGGGCGAAGTCGTCGTGGTGACCGGCGACGTGCCGATGGGCGCGACGCGCGAACAAGCACTCGAAGCGATCGTGCTTGTCGGCCTGACCAACGACGTCAGCCTGCGCAACCTGATCCCGGGCGAGCTCGCCAAGGGATTCGGCTTCTTCCATTCCAAGCCGGCCAGCGCCTTCTCGCCGGTGTTCGTCACGCTCGATTCGCTCGGCGACTGGTGGCGGGACGGCAAGCTCCATCGCAAGCTGATGGTCGATCTGAACGGCGAACCGTTCGGCCGCGCGGAAGCGGCGGAGGACATGACCTTCGATTTCGGGACGCTCGTCGCGCATGCAGCCAAGACGCGGAAGCTCGGGGCGGGGACGATCATCGGCTCGGGCACCGTCTCCAACCGCGATGCGGATGGCGGCCCTGGCAAACCGATCGCCGATGGCGGCGTGGGTTATTCGTGCCTTGCCGAATTGCGCACGGTCGAGACGATCCGGACGGGGGAGGCCAAGACGCCGTTCCTCAGGAAAGGTGACACGGTCCGCATCTGGGCAGAAGACGATCGTCATCATCCGATCTTCGGGGTGATCGAACAGACGGTGGAATAGAATCGTCGCCCCGGCGGAGGCCGGGGCCGCTGGCAGTATCGCTTTTATCTCCAACGATCCCGGCCTCCGCCGGGATGACGTCCTTTTTGCACCTGATATCCGCTCTGCCCAGCCCGGTTGCCGGGCGGTATGCCGACCCGCTCCACGCAAGACTCGCCAAGTCTGTTGAAATTTTATAACAACGGCGCAAAGGCCGCGCCGAAGCGTTGTGGCGCTTGAGTCGAACTTGGAGAGAGCATGGCCAGCGAGCATCCGCGCGCCAATTTGAAGCCTTTGTCGCTGCACGTGCCGGAACCCAAATTCCGTCCCGGCGACACGGTCGATTTCAGCGAGGTCGACGTGCCTCCGGCCGGTTCTGTCCGGCGGCCCGACACTGCCGACAAGGCGCAGAGCTTCACCGACCTCGCTTATACGATGATCCGGGTGCTCGACGAGGATAACCGCGCGGTCGGGCCGTGGGACCCCAAATTGTCGCCCGACGCGATGCGCCGCATGCTCCGCAACATGGCTTTGGTCCGCGCCTTCGACGAGCGCATGTTCCGCGCCCAGCGCCAGGGCAAGACCAGCTTCTACATGAAGAGCCTGGGCGAGGAGGCGGTGTCGATCGGCGCGGCCGCCGCGCTGGCCGACGATGACATGTGCTTCCCGAGCTACCGCCAACAGGGCATCTTGATCTCGCGCGGCTGTCCGCTGGTCGACATGATGAACCAGATCTATTCGAACAACGGCGACAAGCTGCAGGGCAAGCAGCTGCCGATCATGTATTCGGAACGCCGCTTCAGCTTCTTCTCGATCTCCGGCAATCTCACCACCCAATATCCGCAAGCGGTCGGCTGGGCGATGGCCTCGGCCTCGCGCGGCGACACGCGGATCGCCTCGACCTGGTGCGGCGAGGGCTCGACCGCGGAAGGCGACTTCCACTCGGCGCTGACCTTCGCGACGGTCTATCGCGCGCCGGTCATCTTCAACGTCGTCAACAATCAATGGGCGATCAGCTCGTTCTCCGGCTTCGCCGGGGCGGAAGCGACGACCTTCGCCGCGCGGGCGATCGGCTATGGCATTGCCGGCCTGAGGGTCGACGGCAACGACGCGCTGGCGGTCTATGCCGCGATGTCCTGGGCGGCCGAGCGCGCGCGGACCAACCAGGGCCCGACCCTGATCGAGCATTTCACCTATCGCGCCGAGGGCCATTCGACCTCCGACGACCCGACGCAATATCGCTCGGCGGGCGAGCCCAATGCCTGGCCGCTCGGCGACCCGGTGACGCGGCTCAAGGACCATCTGATCGCGATCGGCGAATGGGACGAGGAGCGCCACGTCGCGCAGGACAAGGAACTCGCCGAGATGGTACGCGACGCGCAAAAGGAGGCCGAGAAGAACGGCATCCTCGGCCACGGCCTGCACCAGCCGCTCGATAGCTTGTTCGACGGGGTGTTCGAGGAAATGCCCTGGCATCTGCGCGAGCAGCGCCAGATGATGATCGACGAGGAACAGGCATCGGGGCGGCCATGGGCGCGGAAGTGATGCAAATTTCCCTCTCCCCTTGGGAGAGGCGCGGTGGGTGGACAGCGCCCCGCGCTGTCCAGACCATGCCGGGGGCATGGTCGACCCACCACGGGGCCCGCTCGGCGCAGCCGAGGGGGAAGGGTGAGGGCGACGCGCCGACCTCGACCCTCACCCTTCCGGCGCTACGCGCCTCCCTCCCTCTCCCAAAGGGAGAGGGACTATGAGCGAGACCATGACGGCCGAATCCCAGACCACCACACGCATGAACATGATCCAGGCGATCAACTCGGCGCTCGACGTGATGATGGCGCGCGACCCCGACGTGATCGTGATGGGGGAGGATGTCGGCTATTTCGGCGGCGTGTTCCGCGCGACCGCCGGCCTGCAGAAGAAATATGGCAAGACCCGCGTGTTCGACACGCCGATCACCGAATGCGGCATCGTCGGCGTCGCGGTCGGTATGGGCGCCTACGGGCTGCGGCCGGTCCCTGAGATCCAGTTCGCCGATTACATCTATCCCGCGCTCGACCAGCTCGTGTCCGAGGCGGCGCGGCTGCGCTACCGTTCTGCCGGCGAGTTCATCGCGCCGATGACGATCCGATCGCCTTATGGCGGCGGCATTTTCGGCGGCCAGACGCACTCGCAATCGCCCGAGGGCATCTTCACCCACGTGTCCGGCGTGAAGACGGTGATCCCCGCGACGCCCTATGACGCCAAGGGGCTGTTGATCGCGGCGATCGAGGACAACGATCCGACGATCTTCTTCGAGCCCAAGCGCATCTATAACGGCCCGTTCAACGGCCATTGGGACCGCCCGGCGGAGAATTGGTCGAAACACCCCGGCGGCGAAGTGCCCGATGGCTATTACAAGGTGCCGCTCGGCAAGGCGAACGTCGTCCGCGCCGGCGAGGCGCTGACCATCCTGTGCTACGGCACGATGGTTCATGTCTGCCAGAAGGTGGTCGAGGAAGCCGGGGTCGATGCCGAGATCCTCGACCTGCGCACATTGGTCCCGCTCGACATCGAGGCGATCGAGCAATCGGTTGAGAAGACCGGCCGCTGCATGATCGTTCACGAAGCGACCCGCACCTCGGGCTTCGGCGCCGAATTGTCGGCGCTCGTCCAGGAGCGTTGCTTCTACCATCTCGAGGCCCCGATCGAGCGCGTCACCGGGTTCGACACGCCATATCCCCACAGCCTCGAATGGGCCTATTTCCCCGGCCCCGTCCGCATCGGACAGGCGCTCAAGAAAATTCTGAAGGACTGACGCGCGATGGCACGTTTCGAATTCCGCTTGCCCGACATCGGCGAAGGCATCGCCGAGGCCGAGATCGTCGCCTGGCACGTCAAGGTCGGCGACACGGTCGAGGAAGACCAGCAACTCGCCGACATGATGACCGACAAGGCGACGGTCGAGATGGAATCGCCGGTGGCGGGGACCGTCGTCAGCCTGGCGGGCGAAGTAGGCGATCAGATTCCGATCGGCTCGACCTTGGTGGTGATCGAGGTGGAAGGCGAAGTCCCGGTCGAGACCAAGGCCGAGGAAGTTGCGGAAGAGATCGAGGCGGAGACTCCGGGCGCGGCCGATGCCGCGGGAGAAACGCCAGCCTATGAAGTCGACTCTCCCCTCCCGCTTGCGGGAGGGGCCGGGGGAGGGCGTGTCGTCACGCCCGCCGCCGCCATCGAACAGACAAGCCCTCCCCTAACCCCTTCCGCAGGCGGGAGGGGAACTCCAATCCTCGCGTCTCCCGCCGTGCGCCAGCGCGCCAGGGACCTCGGTATCGACCTCTCGCAGGTAAAGTCCGATGGCGATCGCATCCGCCACGCCGATCTCGACGCCTTCCTGCGCTACGGTTCGGGCCAGGGCTACCACGCCCCGCACGCCAGCCGCGCGCGCGAGGATGAGACGATCAAGGTTATCGGCATGCGCCGCCGCATCGCCGAGAATATGCAGGCGGCCAAGCGCAACATCCCGCATTTCACCTATGTCGACGAGATCGACGTGACCGCGCTCGAGGAGATGCGCGCCGATCTCAACGATAATCGTGGCGGCCGGCCCAAGCTCACCATGCTGCCGTTCCTGATCGTGGCGATCTGCCGGACGCTGCCCGACTTCCCGATGCTCAACGCGCGCTATGACGACGAGGCCGGCGTGGTGACGCGCTCGGGCCGGGTCCATCTCGGCATGGCGACGCAGACCGATGCCGGACTCACCGTGCCGGTGATCCGCGACGCGCAGGACAAGAACGTCTGGCAGCTCGCGACCGAGATCGCACGGCTGGCAGAGGCGGCGCGCGCCAACAAGCTCAAGCCCGACGAGATGGGCGGCGGCACGATCACCGTGACTTCGCTTGGCCCGCTCGGCGGCATCGCGACGACGCCGGTGATCAACCGGCCCGAGGTCGCGATCATTGGTCCCAACAAGATCGTCGAGCGCCCGGTCTTCCGCGGCGACGATATCGTCCGCGCCAAGCTGATGAACCTGTCGATCAGCTGCGACCATCGCGTCGTCGATGGCTGGGATGCGGCGAGCTACGTCCAGCATTTGCGCAAATATCTCGAGACGCCGGTCCTGCTGTTCGCCGACTGAACTGACGATGCCGGTCGGGCCGTAACGGCCCGACACATTTGTGCGACAAAACGCGCCTAGCGTCTCGCCTCGAGGGTCGGGGCGGAGTATCGGCGATGGGCTTCTGGTTGGGATTGATGCTGATGGCTGGCGGGCAGGCGGTGCCGCCGGTGCCGCCTTTGGCTGGTAAGCTGCCGGACGAAGACAAGCCTGCCGGAGCCCCGCCGGAGCGTCCACGCGGACGGCTATTCATCAGCCCGATGGGCGAGCCGTTCCGCGGCGCCGATCCGGTGGGGATGTGGTTCGACGGAGCCGACACCAATCACGACGGCGTGTTGACGCTCGCCGAATTCACCGCCGACGCGGACCGGTTCTTCCAGCGGCTCGATCGCGGGCATGACGGCGAGATCGACCCCGACGACATCGACTATTACGAGACCGTGCTCGCGCCCGAGATCCGAACCGGCGGCGAGGGCGGTATGGCGCCCGGCCGGCCGGGCGGGGGGCCGCGTCGCGGCGGCGGTGGCCGACGCGGTGGTGGCGGTGGCGGTCGCGGCGGCGGGTCTATGGGCGGCGGAGGTGGCGACGGTCCGTCGAGCAGCAGCGGCACGCAGCCACGTTATGCCGACGTCAAACGCGGCGCGGCGCGCTTCTCGTTCTTCGATTATCCCGAGCCGGTCACCGTCGCCGATACCAATTTCAATCGCGGGGTCGATCCCAGGGAATTCCGCGAGGCCGCGGCGGATCGCTTCGCGATGCTTGACGCCAACCATGACGGCAAGCTCACTCGCGCCGAATTGCCCAGATTGAGCGCGCCGTCGGTCGGTCAGTTCGGCGGCAAGGGCAAGAGGCGAACCGGCAAGCATGGCTGGCGCGGCGACGGCGCCGGCAACGGCTCGCCCCCGGCGGACAAGGATAGCGGCGACCCCGCGCCCTGATTTGCAGAACGACTACGGGTCGGAAGCGCTAGCGGCCGTCGAGCAATCCGGTTTCGGTCATCTTGCGACGCGCGTCGGCGACCAAGGCAGTCTGCTCCCTGGTCGCGTCGTTCCAATCGGTGATCGTCCGGTTGAACGTGCCGATATCGCCCTGGTTGTAGAACATGAACTGGCTGCCCATCGCCTGCCAGCGATGGGTCGCGAGGAAGGTGCACAGCCTGCCGCCGATCTCGAGTTGCCGGCGCTGCAATTCGCTCGACCGCCGCATGTTGCTCAGGTTGATGTTCAGGCCTTTGTCGAACGCCTTGATCAACTCTCTTCGCGTCGCTTCGTCTGCGACGATTACGCCGAGCCGCGTATGTACCCGCGCGATCGCTGCGGTGACGCGGCGATCCGATTGGTCGATTTTCGGTTCGACGCGAACGAACCGCGCGCAATCCTTGAGCATCGCCGGCGTGTTGCTGACCATATAGGCGTCGTGGAGCCGGTCCATGCCCATCACCCGGAACATCGCCTCGCGCTGATGCCGTTCGGACGTCATGTCGCGAAGGAAATCGAACATCGTCCGCGTGATCGGCCCAGCCCTCATGCCCGGGGGCAGGCGAGGCTCGCCCGTCTCGTCGATGCGGATGCGCCGTACGTTCGCGGCATCGATTCTTAGCGCGATGTTGGCATAGGCGATCGCGCCGGCAATGATCAGCAGGGCGACTCCCCACAGGACCGCCGCTACGCCGATTTTCCAACCGGTCGTGGCGTGGCGGAGCGTCAGAAACCATGCCCCGCCCCAGACCAGCGCGGCCAGTATCGTCGCCGCCGCCAGCGCGCCCGCGCCATGCGCCGATATATCGACTGGCGACAGGTTGATCGCGACGATCGCGATCAGCAGGATTGCGCCGGCACCCGCCAGCATCGCGATCCATGGACGGCCGTCGGATTGCTCGAGCGCCGCTTGCCATTCGTCGAGACCTTCGTCTCGCCATGCCGACGATATCATGTGCAGCCCCCCTTGCCCCGTCGGCACAATGTCGCGCGCCGCGGCAGGCGGCAAGAGGCGAGCGCTGCATCGGCATCCTACGGTTTGAACCGCGCGCGTGACGGCGCTACAGCGCGGCGATGCGGTTCGCGTTCGTCAAATGCCATGGCTCGGGCAATGATTTCCCGATGATCGACGCGCGCGCCATCGCGTTGCCGGACGCCGCCTGGGCCCGGGTCGCGCTGGCGCTGGCCGATCGGCGCGGGCCGGTCGGCGGCGACGGATTGCTGCTGCTGACCGCGGGCGACGCACGCCACGATTTCGGTTTCCGCATGTTCAACAGCGACGGGTCGGAAGCCGAGACCTGCCTCAACGGGCTGCGCTGCGTCGCGCGCGCCGGGTTCGAAGCGCTGGGGATCGACCATGCGCACGTCCATCTCAAGACTTCGGTGGTCGAGGTGGGGCGCGACCCCGATCTCGCGCCCGGCGTGGTGACGATTCGCGAACTGGCCGGTCCGGCATCGCTCGACATCGCCGAATGGCCGATGGCGATCGGCCGGCAACAGAATGTCCAGATGACGATACCCGGATTGCCCAGCGCCCGGCCATTCACTGCGGTCTCGATTCCCAACCCGCATCTGATCGCGTTCGTCGATGCGGTCGACGAACAGGAGCTCGTGGAGATCGGCCGGGTGTGCGAATCGGCGCCCGACTGGCTGCCCAACCGCGCCAATGTCAGCTTCGTCGAAACGCGGCCCGGCGGGTTGTTCGTGCGTACCTTCGAACGCGGTGTCGGGCTGACCGACAGTTGCGGCAGCGCCATGGCGGCGTCGACCTTTGCCGCATGTCTGACCGAGCGCGCGCGCTTCGATACCGAAATCACCGTCTGGAACGCGGGCGGATTGATCAGGGCCTGTGCCGATCCCGATGGCATGGTCCGCCTATCGGGCAATGCCACCTACGAATGGGAAGGATCGGCCGATGTCGATCTCGATCGCGCCTTGGCCGGCGAGCTCGTCGTGACGCGGCATTTCAACGACGAGATCGCTGCCTGGGCGGGCGTCGCGGACCATGCCATCGCGGTGTCTCGACCGGCCTGATCGATCCGTTTGGAAATGCGCCGCGGGTGCACTTCGCAGTGCCCTTGAACTCGCTCTACCGCGCGTTTTCAAACGGTCTCTAACGCCTTTTTGAGACGGAGGATGTTCGGCGAAGCTGGGCGTGAATTTGACCGAGGCGCGCCGTCGCGGCCGTGGCCGGGATACCCAGCCGCACGTAGCGTGCCGCCGATGCCGCTGTGTCGCGCCCGGCCGCGATATCGAACGCCGCGCAGAAATCGTCGGATTCCCAACGCGACAGGTCGATCGCGCGCTGGGCGCAAGCTCTGCTGTACGCCGCGACTCCCTTTCGGCCATCGCGGCGGACGACGCGCCCATATTGGCGGACGGCAAGGCGGATGGTCGCGCCGTCGATCCGCGGAACGGCGACCGGCGCCGGGATGGACGACGATGTCGACGGCGACGTCGGGACAGCCGGGCTCGCGGCAGCGCCGGTGGCGCCGAATCCGGCGGGCGTGAGCAGCCGGCGGACCTGGCGGAAACTCGACCGCGTGAAGCTCGCCGCCGACCCGCCGTCGCCGCCGGGCAGCATTGCCGCGACCTGTCCGGGCACCCCAGGCAGCGTGATCGCGACAGCGGGCAGGCCGACAAAGGCGAGGATCAACACCAGCGTCGTGCCGGCGCCGCGACGCGGCGGCATCGGATAGGGCGACGCCCAGCCGGGGCGTGTCTCGTCGTCGGGCGGGGCCGCCCGTTCCAGGTCATAGGCGATGCGGCGGTTGCTATTGCCCAGCACCGCCCAGGCGGCATTGAACGCCCGAGTGCGCTCGGCGGCGTCGGGCACATCCTGCGCCGTGTCGGGATGGTATTTGCGCAACAACGCCTTCCACGCGGCGCGGATCACCGCTTCGTCCGCGTCGGGTGCTACGCCGAGCATGGCATAATAATCGGGCGCCGCCGCCATCGCCGATATCTGCGCCTAAAAGACGAAGTCGGCAAGCGTCGGAAGATCGTTCCCGCTCCTGGCCGGTCGTGCCGTCGGCGCCGTCGATCAGACGTCCGGAGCGGCTCGTGGCCACGCATATCTTCGGCCATGCCGGCAAACGTGCCGCGAAGCCCCAAACCGGCGGAAAACCGGGTGAAAGTGTTGCTTCGCCGCCACAGCGATTCAGCTTTGTTTCGCTTGCGTGGAAACGAACCTTTGAGTAGGGAGTTTGCGCTGTCCGTAGTGACAACCGTGAAAGGGGATACAGATGCGCAAGCTTGCCATTGCCGTGGCGCTCGCTTCAACCGCACTTGCGACGCCCGCGCTTGCGCGCGACAAGGCGTGGTATGTTGGCGTCGAAGGCGGCGCGATGATTGTCGAAGACATTCACTTCGATATCGGGGCGACTCCAGACGCCATGAAGATCGACCATAACTACGGCTATGACGTCGGTGGTATGGTGGGTTACGACTTCGGCATGTTCCGGGTCGAAACCGAAGTTTCGTACAAGTCCGCCAATGTCGATGCGATCAGCTCGAGCCTTCGTATTCCGGCGTATAACAGCGCCGGCGCGCTGGTTCAGTCGAACGCCGGCAGCTATGGCTATGCCGGTGGCAAGACCACCGCGCTGAGCTTCATGCTGAACGGCATGCTCGACTTCGGCGACGATGACGGCCTGCAGGGCTTCGTCGGCGGCGGTGTCGGTGTCGCTCGCGTGAAGGCCGACAAGTACGCGCTCAACACCTACGGCTCGTTCCTCGACGATTCGGACACCGTGTTCGCGTGGCAGGCGATTGCGGGTATCCGCGCGCCGCTGACCAGCCATATCGACGCGACGCTGAAGTATCGCTTCTTCAACGCCGAGAACGTCAAGCTGGTCGACGTGACCGGCCGCACGCTGGACGGACGTTTCCGTACGCACAGCATCCTGGGCGGCTTCACCTACAATTTCGGCGAACCGCCGGCTCCGCCGCCGCCGCCGCCTCCGCCCCCGCCGCCTCCTCCGCCGCCGGAACCGCCTGCGCCGCCGCCTCCGCCGGCCGTGGTCTGCTCGCCGGGACCGTTCATCGTGTTCTTCGAGTGGGACAAGTCGGATATCACGCCGGAAGCGGCGTCGATCCTCGACAACGCGATCAGCCAGTATGCGAACTGCGGCAATGCCCAGGTCATGCTCGCCGGTCACGCGGACCGTTCGGGCTCGGCCAAGTACAATATCGGTCTGTCGCAGCGTCGTGCCGACGCGGTGAAGGCCTATATGGTCGCCCATTCGGTTCCGGATGGTGTCATCAGCGAGCAGGCGTTCGGCGAGAGCCGTCCGCGTGTCGAGACCGCCGATGGCGTCCGCGAGGTCCAGAACCGTCGCGTGGAGATCACTTACGGTCCGTCTTCGGGCCAGTAAGTCTCCAACGACTGGAAAGAATTGGGGAGGTCGGTTCGCCGGCCTCCCTTTTTCTTTGCGCGTGAGCGGAAGGAAATAGTGGCGCTATTTCCACCAGCGAACGCGCACGGCCGGCGGGCGTAGCCCGACCGACGACGCGGCTTTGCCGCGGGCGGCCACCGAACTGCGAGTCCTCTCAGCCGCGGGAGGGAGGACCAAGCGGTGCGGCGCTGACACCGCCTAGATCGCCACACAGGGATGGCAAAGCCGGCCACTTGCGATAGAGCAAATGCGTCACGATCTGGCGCCCAGCCGGACATACCGTCTGCACCGAGGACTAGAATGAAAATCACGATGATCGGATCGGGCTATGTCGGCCTGGTGTCGGGAGCCTGTTTCTCCGATTTCGGCCACGACGTGGTCTGCGTCGACAAGGATGCGAGCAAGATCGAGGCGCTGCAGGCCGGGCGCATGCCGATCTATGAGCCAGGCCTCGACCAGCTCGTCGCGACCAATGTCGCCGCCGGCCGCCTTACCTTCACCACCGATCTCGCTGCCGCGGTCGCCGGTGCCGATGCCATCTTCATCGCGGTGGGCACGCCATCGCGGCGCGGCGACGGCCATGCCGACCTCACCTATGTGTTCGAGGCGACCAAGGAGATCGCCGCCGCTGTCACCGGTCCCACCGTCGTCGTCACCAAGTCGACCGTGCCGGTCGGCACCGGCGACCGCGTCGAGGAGATCCTGCGCGAGGAACGCCCGGACATCGATATCGCCGTCGTCTCCAATCCCGAATTCCTGCGCGAGGGCGCGGCGATCGGCGACTTCAAACGTCCCGACCGCATCGTCATCGGCAGCGAGGATGCGCGCGCGCGCGAAGTGATGCGCGAGGTCTATCGTCCGCTCTATCTTAACGAGAGTCCGATCCTGTTCGTCAGCCGGCGAACGTCCGAGCTGATCAAATACGCGGCCAATGCATTCCTCGCGACCAAGATCACCTTCATCAACGAGATCGCCGATCTGTGCGAAGCGGTCGGCGCCAACGTCCAGGACGTGTCGCGCGGCATCGGGCTCGACAACCGCATCGGCGCCAAATTCCTCCACGCGGGCCCCGGCTATGGCGGCTCCTGCTTCCCCAAGGACACGCTGGCGCTGCTCAAGACCGCCGAGGACCACGAGAGCCCGGTGCACATCGTCGAGGCGGTGGTAAAGGTCAACGACAGCCGCAAGCGCGCGATGGGGCGCAAGGTGCTTCACGCACTGGGCGACGAACCCCGCGGCAAGACGGTCGCGGTGCTGGGACTGACCTTCAAGCCCAATACCGACGACATGCGTGACGCGCCGAGCCTGGCGGTGGTGCAGAGCCTGCAGGATGCCGGCGTCACCGTCCGTGCCTTCGACCCCGAAGGGATGGATGCGGCCAAGGCGATGATGCCCGACGTCGTCTTCTGCAAGGACGCCTATGAAGCCGCGGCCGGGGCCGATGCGGTGACGATCGTGACCGAATGGGACACGTTCCGTGCGCTCGACCTGCGCCGGCTGGCGAGCGTGATGACCGCACCGGTGATGGTCGATCTGCGCAACGTCTATCGGCCCGACGACGTCCGTAAGCTCGGCTTCGCTTATTCGTCGGTCGGACGCTGAACGACGGATGGGTCCGACCGGCTCGACCACTAAACCAGCGGCGGGCCGGTAAACCGCTTGGATTTTTTCACGCAAAGGCGCGAAGGCGCAAAGAAAAGATCAGGTTCGCGCGGAGGCGCAGAGGGCGCGGAGGTGTTCTCCTTCTGGGCGGCGGCTCGGATGCAAACGCGATGATCGATGAGCCTCGCATCGCGAAGCCCCAGAGAATTCTGCGTTCTCCGCGCCTCTGCGCGAAACCTCTTCGCGCCTTCGCGCCTTTGCGTGAACCAAATCTACCACGTCACGCGGCGGCCAGGGCCGTCGCCAGCCACGGCGGGACGATCGCATCGCCCAGCGCCTCGACCCGGCGCAGCTCGACCATCAGGCCGAGATCGGGATAGACCGCGCGCGTCCGCTCGCCGGCGGGCGCGATCGGCGCGACCACCAGCCGCCGGTTGACCTTGGCGCGATAATGCATCCGGGCAGTGTTCTCCTGCCCGACATAGCAGCCCTTGGCGAAGCTGACGCCGTTGAGTTCGCCGGCATTCGCCTCCAGCCACAACGTCTTGTCCTGGCCAAGTTCGACAACGCCCTCGGTCACGCCGAGCGACAGGCGATGCTCGCGCCATCCCCGCGCCGGCTCGCCCGGCATCCCCAGCCAGCGCCGGCCGAGTTCCGGCAAGCGCGGGTCGGGTACACCCAGAGCGCCGTCGCGCGCCCAGTGCACCGCGCCCGCGACGCGCTCGATCGTGATCGGCCGTCGCAACCTGTACATCGTCAGCCGCCGCATCAGCGCGTCGGCCTCGGCCGCTTCGCAATCGATCAGCACCGATTCGCCGTCCGCCCAAAGCAGGAAGTCGAACAGCGCCTTGCCTTGCGGCGTCAGCAGCCCCGACCAGCGCGGCGCAGCGGTATCGAGCGTCAGCACGTCCTGCGTCACCAGCCCTTGCAGGAAATCGCGCACGCCGTCGCCGGCCAGGCGAATCAGTGCGCGGTCGTCCAGCATCGTTCCAGTGTCGCTCATCATGCCAAACTAATGCGCATGCGGGCGAATCCAAGCCATGCTGGCGGATCGCGGCGCACGATTGTAGGGCGATCGCCATGACCGATCGCCTGACCATCCGCCGTCCCGACGACTGGCATGTCCATTTGCGCGACGGCGCGATGCTGGAGGCGGTCGTAGCCCACACCGCGCGCCAGTTCGCGCGCGCGATCGTGATGCCCAATCTGACGCCGCCGGTCACCAGCGTCGCCGCGGCCGAGGCCTATCGCGCGCGCATCCTCGCCGCCTTGCCCGCCGACAGCGACTTCACGCCGCTGATGACTTGCTATCTGACCGACGGCGCCGACCCGGCGGAGATCGCGCGCGGGCACGAATCGGGCGTGTTCACCGCGTGCAAGCTCTACCCCGCACACGCGACGACCAATTCCGCGCATGGCGTCACCGACATCCGCGCGCTCGGCGCGGTGCTCGAGACGATGCAGCGGATCGGCATGCCGCTGCTGATCCATGGCGAGGTCACCGATCGCGACGTCGACATCTTCGACCGCGAGGCTGTGTTCATCGAGCGCACGCTGGCGCCCTTGGTGCGCGATTTCCCGGGTCTAAAGATCGTGCTCGAACACATCACCACCGCGGAGGCCGCCGCGTTCGTCGCCGATGCCGGTCCGCTGGTGGCGGCGACGATCACGCCCCAGCACCTCCATCTCAACCGCAACGCGCTGTTCGATGGCGGACTCCGGCCGCATGCCTACTGCCTGCCGGTGATCAAGCGCGAACGCCATCGCCTCGCGGTACGCGCGGCCGCGGTGTCGGGCTCGCCCAAATTCTTTCTCGGTACCGACAGTGCGCCGCACGCCGTCGAGCGCAAGGAAATGGATTGCGGTTGCGCCGGCATCTTCAACGCGCCGTTCGCGCTCGAAAGCTACGCCGCGGTGTTCGAGGAGGAAGGCGCGCTCGACAAATTCGAGGGCTTCGCCTCGGAGCATGGTCCCCGCTTCTACGGGCTGCCGCTCAACGAGAGGACGGTGACGCTGGAGCGCGTTGCCGTCGAGGTGCCGGCGCGGGTCGCGGGGCTTGCGCCATTCCATGCCGGCGAGACGCTGGCGTGGCGGTTCGTCGGTTAGGCGGAATCCCCTCTCCCGCCTGCGGGAGAGGGCATAAGCCCCAAGCGCGGGCAAAGCCCGCGCTTGCGTCGGACGGCGCTCGCGCGCCGCCGGCCGGTCTTGCGCGAGTCAGCGCGGCGTAGCGCGCTGCCGCGCTGCGACTAAAACGGCATCCACTTCGATTTGTGGGTGAATTTCATATATCCGGCATTGACCCCGGCGCGCCAGCCGACGCCCAGCCGGATCGGGATCAGCACGATATTGCCGCGCCGGAGATAGGTCGCCGAGAATCCGCCGACGAAATAGAGCCGTCCTTCGCCGGCCGGGAAGCGCTTGTAGAGATCCTCGGTGTCGTAGAGGTTGTAGACCAGCACGAATACCTTGGTGGCGTCACCGCCGACGTCGAAGCCGACCGAGGGTCCCGTCCAATAGACCTTCTGCTGTCCGGCCACCTTGTGGCTGAGCGTGCCCGATCCGTAGCGCAGCCCGACGACGAACGCGCCCGAAGCCTCGCGTCCGGCGATATAAGCGTTGGGCCGGCCCTGGCTCTTCAGGGTCTTTTCCACGATCTCCGCCAGGCCCTTGGCGCCCTTGCCGAACACGCCTTCGGCCGCGTCGAGCACGTCGTCGTCGGCATAGGTCGGCCCGGTGGTCGGCGGAACCGGCGGCGGGGTAGTGCTCGCGGTGGTGGGAGCCGTCTCGTCCTGCGGCGGCGGAGCCTCGTCATAGGCGGGCACGCTCGGGCTCGCGGGTGGCGGCGTGTAGGGCGCCGGCTGCGGCGGCGGCGACGGGGATCGTTGCAGATCGCCATCGATCGCCTTGTTGGGATCGATCGTGGCCACCTGCGCGGCGACCGGCCCGGTGATCATCAGCATCGCCGACGATAGAATAGTCAATAAACGGCGCATCATCGCCCCCGACCCCAACCCATACATGCCGCACGCTAAGCCCGGCCAAGATTGCCCCGCAATGAACGCAGCGGCGATCCGAGTCTATTCCGCGCCCGACCGAGTCGAAACCCCCGGTTGATCACCTAGGGGACGCCCGCTATAGGCCCGCATTCTGCCGCAGCCGGAGACGTGGGTGAGTGGCTGAAACCAACGCTTTGCTAAAGCGTCATACGGGAAACCGTATCGAGGGTTCGAATCCCTCCGTCTCCGCCACTCATTGGTAACCCAGGTCCGACTGGCCTGTCGGCGGTACCCTTCCGCAAAGTCAGCCGACCTGCGATCATCAGAGCCGCGACCGCCGTGCGGAGTATCGCGTGGAATCGCCGTCGACACTTCGGAAATGGCTGAACTTGGCGGCGCAAGTGCAACGCCCAGCAACAGGAATTCGCAGCCTCTGTCCGCCGAAGTCCGCGCTAAGTGATTATAACGGTGGCGGAGAATCTGGATGCCCCGTGAGGATTCGAACCTCAATTGACGGAGTCAGAGTCCGTAGTCTTACCTTTAGACGACGGGGCAACAGGCGGCGGGCTCTAGGCGGGCTGGCGCGACCGGTCAAGGCCTTGCGGAGACGGGCCGGATCGCCCGGCGCGGCGGCTCGCTTGTCGCATCGCGCCAGTTCGGTTAGGCTCGGCGTCAAGCAGCGGAGGGCTATGGGCCGGACCGCGAGAATATAAGAGTTACGACGGCATGGGGGACGTTCCCGCCAATATGCCGCACCGGCAGCGCGCAGTCCCTAAGGGCAAGCCCGCCGCCCGTCCGGCCCGCATCCCGACCAAGCGCTGGGGCGATGCGCCGCATTACGCCGCGCTCGATCTCGGCACCAATAATTGCCGCCTGCTGATCGCGCGACCGCAGGGTAACGGCTTTGCCGTGGTCGACGCCTTTTCGCGCATCGTGCGGCTGGGCGAGGGGCTCGCCTCGAGCGGGCGGCTGTCCGACGCCGCTATCGACCGCACCATCGCCGCCTTGAGGATCTGCGCCGACAAGCTGCGCCGCCGCAACGTCCTCGTCGCGCGCTCGGTAGCGACCGAGGCGTGCCGCCAGGCCGCCAACGGCGCCGAATTCATCGAGCGCGCCTATCGCGAGACCGGAATCCGGCTCGACATCATCTCGCCCGAGGAAGAGGCGCGGCTGGCGGTACTCGGCTGCCACGCGCTGATGGAACCGGGCGACGGGCCGGCGCTGATCTTCGACATTGGCGGCGGATCGACCGAATTGGTGCTGATCGACCTGTCGGGCGATCATCCGCGCGTGCTCGACTGGCATTCGGCGCGCTGGGGCGTGGTGTCGCTGACCGAACATGCCGGCGGCGGCGACACCGCCGAGGCGCTGGGCGAATCCTACGCGCGGATGCGGGCGCTCGCGACGGAGAGCTTCGCCGCCTTCGCCAAGCGCGTGCCGGCCAATTTGAAGGCGCCGCGGCTGCTCGGCACCAGCGGTACCGTCACCACTTTGGCCAGCGTGTTCCTCGAACTCGACCATTATGACCGCGCCAAGGTCGATGGGCTGATCGTCCCGACCGAATCGATGCGCCGCATCTCGGCCGAATTGTCGAGCATGTCGGTGGCCGAGCGGTCGCGCTTCCCGTGCATCGGCGGCGAGCGTGCCGACCTGGTCGTGGCGGGCTGTGCGATCCTCGAATCGATCCTCGACCTGTGGCCGGCGGAGCGGCTGGGCGTCGCCGACCGCGGCATCCGCGAGGGCATATTGCGCCGCCTGATGGGCGCGCAAAGGCCATGAGGGGCGGCGGCGGCGGCCACACCCGCGTGCGCACTTCGCGCAATCGCACTCCGCAATCGACGCGTTGGCTCGAGCGGCAGTTGAACGACCCGTACGTCAAGCGCGCCAAGGCCGAGGGCTATCGCAGCCGCGCGGCGTACAAGTTGCTCGAGCTCGACGAGAAGTTCGGATTCCTGAAGGGTGCGAGCCGCGTGGTCGACCTGGGGCTCGCGCCGGGCGGCTGGTCGCAAGTGATCCGGCGCAAGGTGCCGAAGGCCGCGATCGTCGGCATCGACCTGTTGCCGGTCGATCCGATCGAGGGCGTCACCATCCTGCAGATGGATTTCATGGACGATGCCGCGCCCGGACGGCTGATCGAGGAATTGGGTGGCGCGCCCGACCTGGTGATCTCCGACATGGCAGCGAACACGGTCGGCCATCCGCAGACCGATGCGTTGCGGACGATGGCGCTGGTCGAAACCGCCTTGGCCTTCGCGATCGACGTGCTCAAGCCCGGCGGCACCTTCGTCTCGAAGGTCTTCGCCGGTGGTGCCGATTCGGCGCTGGTCGCCGAAATGAAGCGCAATTTCGCGACGGTAAAGCACGCCAAGCCGCCGTCGAGCCGCAAGGGCTCGGTCGAATGGTTCGTCGTGGCGCAGGGGTTCAAAGGGCGAGGCAGCGATTTAGCCGAAGGTTAAATCGCGAGCGGCCGAGCCCCGGCCGGCGGGGCGGCTTTGCCGCGACGTGAACCTTGTTCAGTGAAGCCGAGCCACGCGCGAAAGCAACGTCTCGGTGATCGAAACGAATCGACTCGGATCCTCAAAAGCTCGCGCCGACAGCATCGCCCCATAGATCGCGGACATGAAGGCCTCGGCCTCATCTTCCGGCGATCCGACCAGTACCACGCTCCCCTGGCGAATGCCGAGCGCGAGGATATGGGCAAGCCATGCCGACAGCTCGACGAAGTGCGCCTTGACGGCGTCGGCGACGTCCTCCGGCAGGCTTGGCAATTCGGCGGCGAGCATCGCGGCAATGCAGAATGGGGCGCTGTCGTCGGCAATGCACCGCTCCCAATATCCGGCATAAGCGCGCAGCTGTTCGAGGGCGTCCGGCTCGGCTTGGGCCAGCAACTCGACCTGCGAACGAATGATCGCACGGGATTGCTCGACGACGGCGGTGACGAGGTCGTTCTTGCCCGGGAAATGGTGATGGATGCTCGCCTTCCGGATGCCGATCGCGGCTGCGATGTCGGCATAGCTGAAGCCGTTATAGCCGCGCTTCATGATCAATTGCCGGCCTTCGTCGAGAATTCGTAGTGCCGTCGATCCCGTCATTTCGATTCCTACCTTCCAATAGGTAGATAAGCACTTGCGCAGCGATCGGCAACAGCGTACTGGCCATGCCTACCTACTAATTGGTAGATGGAGAATCATGATGATGTACGAGAGCGTCGAGCAAGAGGGGGTAATGCGCAGGGCGGGCCGCTCGCTGTCCGGCAGTGACGTGCTGCGGAACTATTATTTCATTCGAGCCGCAGTCGCGGCCGCCTGGGTAGTGGCGGCCTTCACCGTCGGAAAGACATCGCTGGCGGCCACCGCCCTGCTCATCGCCTATCCGGCCTGGGATGCCGTCGCCAATCTCTTCGACATTTCCCGCAACGGCGGAGCGGCGCGGAATCTTCCCCAGACGCTCAACGTCGCAGTCAGCGGGCTGGCCGCCGTGGCCGTCGCGGCGGCGAGCGCGAATATGAATGCCGTGCTGGGCGTTTTCGGTGCCTGGGCCATTCTCGCCGGCCTCATGCAACTCGCCACCGGCGTGCGGCGGTGGAAGGCGTTTGGCGCCCAATGGACGATGATACTGAGCGGAGCGCAGTCAACCCTGGCCGGCGCGTTCTTTATCAGCCGATCGTTCGGAAACGGCGTGCCCAGTATTCGCGACGTCGCCGGATATGCGGCGTTCGGTGCCTTCTATTTCTCCCTTTCGGCGCTGTGGCTGCTTTTCCGCCGCAAAGCCTAGCGCGTGGTTCGGTTACGGGTGGACCGCCCTCCGAGATGCGCTTGCCGTACAATCCGCCCTCCTCGCCGGCATCCGCTCGCCGGTGGGCGAGGCCGGCAAGCGAATTGCCGTTTTGAGTAAGTTGCCGAAACAGATTGAACACATTTTTCAGGACCATGGAGGACTATCGACAGGGCCGATCCTGGCCTGCCGCAACGGAGCGCGACGAGAGTGAGCTATGTTTCGCCCCTGACCCATAGCTGGCCCCTGTTCGAGCAACACAGGCATCTGGATCTCGGCCGTCTGTTGGACGCGCCGAGTGAGGCGCTCTCGGTAAGCGAGTGTCATCCGGGGCTGTTGGCGGCGCATGGCATCGGCTTGTGGGACTGCGATCTAGAGGACGATGCGCTGAGTTGGACCGACGGGGTGTTCGACCTTTTCGGCCTGCCGCGCGGCGCGGTCCTGGCGCGAAACGAGATCGTCGCTCTCTACGCAGAACCATCGCGCAGCGCGATGGAAAGGCTGCGAGCTTATGCCATCAAACACCGGCGCGGCTTCACGCTCGATGCCGAAATCAGGCCGGTGACCGGGCCGTCGAAATGGATGCGCCTCATCGCGGCACCGGTCTGCGTCGGGCGCCGGGTGGTTCGGCTTCACGGCATCAAGCAGGATGTCAGCGCCCGCTATGATTGACGACCAAGCGAGGGGATAGCGCCGCGCCGGAAGCGGGCGATGCCGCGGAAACATCCGCGGCCCCGCAGGCGCATTGCCGCTTACTCTTACTCGCCCTAAGTCGCGGGCATGACCGTCACCCGTTTCGCCCCGAGCCCGACCGGCAATCTCCATATCGGCAATATCCGCACCGCGATCCTCAACTGGCTGTTCGCGCGGTCGACCGGCGGCCGGTTCGTGCTCCGCATCGACGATACCGATGTTGAGCGCAGCGAGGAGCGTTATGTCGAGTCGATCCGCGCCGACCTCGCCTGGCTCGGCCTGACGCCTGACGGCGAGGAGCGTCAGTCGGAGCGGTTCGCGCTCTACGAACGCCGTTTCGACGATCTGCGTGCGGCGGGGAAGATCTATCCGGCCTACGAAACGCAGCAGGAACTCGAGCTCAAGCGCAAGATCCTGCTCGGGCGCGGTCTGCCGCCGGTCTATGACCGCGCCGCGCTCTCGCTGAGCGATGCCGAGCGCGCCAAGCTGGAGGCAGAGGGCGTGCGCCCGCATTGGCGCTTCAAGCTCGATCCGGGCGCGATCGAATGGCACGATCTGATTCGCGGTCCCCAGCATTTCGACGCCGCGACGATGAGTGATCCCGTCATCCGCCGTGCCGACGGGTCGTGGCTCTATATGCTGCCGTCCGTCATCGACGATGTCGACATGGGCATCAGCCATGTCGTCCGCGGCGAGGACCATGTCTCCAACACCGCGCTGCAGCTGCAGATGTTCGCCGCGATGAGCGCGCCGTTGCCCACCTTCGCGCACGCCGCGCTGCTGACGGGGACCGAAGGCAAATTGTCGAAGCGGCTCGGTTCGCTCGGCGTCGAGCATTTCCGCGAGGAGGGCATCGAGCCGCAGGCGATCGTCGCCTTGCTCGCACGGATCGGCACCAGCGATCCGGTCGAGCCGTTCGTCGATTCCGCGCCGTTGGTCGCCGCGTTCGATTTTTCGCGCTTCGGCCGAGCGCCCGCGCGATTCGACGAAGGCGAACTTGCTCAGCTCAACGCGCGGATCGTCCATCAACTCGACTTCGCCGCCGTCGCTGATCGCCTGCCCGCCGGGATGGACCGCGCTGCCTGGGACGCGATCCGGCCCAATTTGACGACCATCGCCGGCGCCGCCGATTGGTGGCACGTGGTAGAGGGGCCGATCTCTGCCACCGCCGATCCCGAGGATCGCGATTTCCTGGCCAGCGCCCATCGCATTGCCGGCGAGATCGACTGGACCGGCGATCCCTGGCACGCGCTGACCAATGCGCTCAAGGACGCAACCGGCCGCAAGGGCAAACCGTTGTTCCTGCCGCTGCGCCGCGCGCTGACTGGCATGGATCACGGCCCCGACATGGCTGCCTTGCTGCCGCTGATCGGCCGCGACCGCGCGCTGGAGCGCCTATCGTCCGGCTGATCGATGATATCTTGTATCACGGTATGTGATGTTGTATCGTATCCGAGTCGCGGCATCCGAGACCGTGAAAGGAGAGACGATATGGCGACTTATGGCGACCGTTATGGCGCAGGCCCGGCGTTCAAGCCGGGCAGCATGGCGCTGGCATTGGGACTGACCGTGGGCCCCATCGCGGCGTTGGTGATGGGGCTGCAAATCACCAACGTCATTCCCAAGACGACAATCTTGGAAGCCTATCCTGTTCCACCCGATCAGCCGCCACCTCCGCCTGATCCCAAGCCGCAGCCTAAGACCGACGCGCCGGTTGAGCTGGTCTATACTCCACCCCATCCGCCCGTCCCAGTGATACCGACGGACACGTTTGCAACGACCGAGACACCGCCGCCGCCGCTGACCGAACCAACCGTTGGCAAGGCGCCCGATCCCGGCCCCGTGCTCACGCCGGTCGTGATCGCCAAGCCGGTCATGGTCGATGCGTTCATCGATCCCCGCTACCAGAACCTGCTCCAGCCGCCGTATCCGCCCGAGGAACAGCGCGCGGGCAATAGCGGCCGCGTCGTGCTCCGCGTGCTGGTCGGCACCGACGGCCGGGTGAAGCAGGTCGAGAAGGTGTCGGCGGCTTCGGACGCGTTCTTCGCCGCGGCGCAGCGCCAGGCGCTGGGCAAATGGCGGTTCAAGCCGGCGACCCAGGATGGCGTGCCGATCGAGCAATGGAAGACGATGAGCCTGCGCTTCGTGCTCAACGAGCAATGACCGTTACGGGCGCGGGGCTGGCCTGTTCGCCATCCCGCGCCTATCTTGGCTCGATGGGAAATTTCCTCGGCCGTTTTAATCCGTTTCGCGCGTTGCTCGACCTGCGCCGCTATCTCGGCACGCGCAAGAAATACGAGATCCTGTTCCTGTTCGGCTCGCTGATGGCGTGCATCGTCATCGTCGGAGGCTTCGCCGCAGGTTCGACGGTTCAGCGCGAGTGGCAGCGGCCGACCATCATCTACGTCCAATCGTGGCGCGCCGACCGCACCGATGCCGAGATCATCGCGCAGCAGAAGATCGACGGCGAAAAGAAGCGGATCGAGGACGCCAAGCAGAAGAAAGAGGATGACGAGCGCAAAGCCGCGTTCAAGCGCCTGAACGACAAGCTGTCGCCTTGGCTCTGAGTCCCGACCCGCGTTTCATGGCGGCGGCGCTGGCGCTTTCGGAGCGCGGCCGCGGGCGCACAGCGCCCAATCCCAATGTCGGCTGCGTGATCGTGCGTGACGGGCGCGTCGTCGGGCGCGGCTGGACCCAGCCCGGCGGGCGGCCGCATGCGGAGGCGATGGCGCTGGAGCTGGCCGGCGAGATGGCGCGCGGCGCAACCGCCTACGTTACGCTCGAACCCTGCGCGCACGATTCGCCGCGCGGGCCGGCGTGCAGCGATCTCTTGGTCGCCGCGGAGGTCGGGCATGTGGTGATCGCGCTCGGCGACCCCGATCCGCGCACCGATGGCCAGGGAATCGCGCGATTGCGCTCAGCCGGGATTACGGTGACCGAAGGCGTGATGGCCGAGGAGGCGCGTCGCTCGATGGCTGGGTTCCTGACGCGCCGCGAATCCGGACGGCCGCACGTCACCCTCAAGCTCGCCACCTCGCTCGACGGCTGCATCGCGCGCGCCGACGGCGAATCGAAATGGATCACCGGCGACGCGGCGCGGGCGCATGCGCATCTCGAGCGGGCGCGGCACGAAGCGATCCTGGTCGGACGCGGCACCGCCGAAGCCGATACGCCGCGGCTCGACGTCCGGCTCGGCGGTCTCGAACAGCATAGCCCGCGGCGCTTGTTGATGACTCGCCATCGCGGCGACCATGAGCATTGGGAATGGGTCGACTCGCCCGCGGCGATCGCCGGGCTGGACCGGATCGACCATGTCCTGGTCGAAGGCGGCGCCGGCGCGGCCTCGGCTTTTCTTGCCGCCGACCTGGTCGATCGGCTGTTGCTCTATCGCGCGCCGATCCTGATCGGCGGCGGGCGGCCGGCGCTGGGCGACATCGGGCTTGCCCATCTGGCGGATGCGCATTGCCGCTGGCGGTTGCGCGACGCGCGGATGTTGGGCATCGACCGGCTGGAAATCTACGAACGCACCCGCTGACGATCGTCGGCGCAGCTTGGGAAAGTAGCGATGTTCACCGGCATCATCACCGATATCGGCACGATCCGATCGATCGAGCATCGCGGCGACCTGCGCGCAATGGTCGAAACCACCTATGACACGAGCGGGGTCGATCTCGGCGCGTCGATCTCGTGTTCGGGCGTGTGCCTGACCGTGATCGACAAGGGGCCGGGCTGGTTCACCGTCGACATATCGGGCGAAACCGTCTCGCGTACCGCGCAGGGGCAATGGAGCGAAGGGCGCAAGCTCAACCTCGAACGCGCGATGAAACTGGGCGACGAGCTGGGCGGGCATATCGTCACCGGCCATGTCGACGGCGTCGCCGAAGTCGTGCGGGTCGAGCCGTCGGGCGATTCGAAGACGATCGCCTTTCGCGTCGCGCGCGACCTCGCGCCCTATATCGCGGCCAAGGGCTCGGTGACGGTCGATGGCGTCTCACTGACGGTCAATGCGGTCAGCGATGGGTCGGAGGGTACGGAATTCACGGTCAATCTGATCCCGCATACCCAGGCGGTGACCACGTTGGGCGCGATCGAGGTCGGACAGGCGGTCAATATCGAGATCGACGTGCTCGCGCGCTATCTGAGCCGGATGCGGTCGTTTATCGAAAACTAGCGTTTCGATGTGATTCTCGGTTGGACTCATCACATTGCAATGTGATATCGAGTCGATCATGAGCACCATGCTGATCGATCGCGTCCGCGATCTCGTCTCCTCGGGCGGTATCTCCCGCTCGGGGCTTGCCCGTGCCGCCGGGCTACACGCCAATTCGCTGCGCACGCTCGACGAGCCCGAATGGAATCCGACCGCCGACACGCTGCGCAAGCTCGAACTCTATCTCGAGCGGCGCGAGAAGCGTCCGGCCCTGGTGCCGATCGAGGAGATCATCGAGGAAGCGCGCAACGGCCGCATGACGATCCTGGTCGATGACGAGGATCGCGAGAATGAAGGCGATCTGATCATTCCGGCGCAGATGGCGACGCCGGATGCGATCAACTTCATGGCGCGCTTCGGCCGCGGGCTGATCTGCCTGACCCTGACCGAGGAGCGGGTCAACCAGCTCCAGCTCGAGCCGATGGTGCGCAACAACGGCACCCGCCACGGCACTGCTTTCACCGCGTCGATCGAGGCCCGCGAAGGGATCACCACAGGCATCTCGGCGCACGACCGCGCGCGCACCGTCGCGGTGGCGATCGACTCGTCGAAGGGGCCGACCGACATCGTCTCGCCGGGCCATGTCTTCCCGCTGATCGCGCGCGACGGCGGCGTGCTGGTGCGGGCCGGGCATACCGAGGCGGCGGTCGACGTCGCGCGGCTCGCCGGGCTCAACCCGTCGGGCGTCATCTGCGAAGTCATGAAGGACGACGGCACGATGGCGCGGATGGACGACCTCATCGAGTTCGCGCAGGAGCACAAGCTCAAGATCGGCACGATCCGCGACCTGATCGCCTACCGCCGCCAGCACGACCATCTCGTCGAGCGCCGCGCCGAGGCGCGCTTCACCAGCCGTTGGGGCGGAGAGTGGACCGCGCGGACCTATTTCAACAAGGCGACCGGCACCGAGCAGATCGCGCTGATCAAGGGGCGTATCGACCCCGACAAGCCGACTTTGGTGCGTATGCATGCGTTGAACGTTTTCGCCGATATATTCGGCGAACAAGGCAAGCGCCGCGGCTTGCTCGAACGCTCGATGGAGATCATCGGCGAAGCGGGATCGGGCGTGGTCGTATTGCTGTCGCCATCGACCGCGACCGGGTTCAGCCAGGCGCTGGAGCACAAGGCCGGCGCGCCGATGCCCGACGAATTGCGCGACTATGGCGTCGGTGCGCAGATCCTGTCCGAATTGGGAGTCGAGGACATGATCCTGCTGACCAACACCCATCATACCCTCGTGGCATTGGACGGCTATGGCCTGTCCATCGTAGGGGAACGCGCGATCGACCTGGGGGGAGTGAATTGATGGCGCGGATATTGATCGTCGAGGCGCGGTTCTACGACCATCTCAACGACATGCTGCTCGCCGGCGCGCGCCGCGCGATCGAGGAAGCGGGGCACGTCCATGAGACGGTGACGGTGCCCGGCGCGCTCGAAGTGCCCGGCGCGATCGCGCTGGCGGCGGAAACCGGCCGTTACGACGCCTATGTCGCGATCGGCGTGGTGATTCGCGGTGAGACCTATCATTTCGAGATCGTGTCGAACGAAAGCGCGCGCGGCATCATGGCGCTGACGATGGACGGCATCGCGATCGGCAACGGCATCCTGACCACCGAGAACGAGGCCCAGGCGATCTATCGCGCCGATCCCGATCAGGCCGATAAGGGCGGCGGCGCGGCTAGGGCGGCGCTGACGATGCTCGAACTCCGGCAGAAATTCGGCTGACACCCCTAATGCCCTTCCCGCAAGGAAGGGGAGCCATTGGTCACACCGTCTTCAATGTCCCCCGGCGGTGGAGATATTCGAGCAGCCGTCGCCACAAGGCCATCGAGATCAACATCGGCTGCCCGAGCCAGGGATTGACGAAGCAGAACAGCAACGCGGTGACCGTACCAAGCAATACCGCCCAGCCGCGC
This sequence comes from Sphingomonas sp., assembly GCF_024508665.1. Lineage (GTDB taxonomy): Bacteria > Pseudomonadota > Alphaproteobacteria > Sphingomonadales > Sphingomonadaceae > Sphingomonas. The sequence continues at coordinate 425,820 of NZ_JANINP010000002.1, read as the reverse complement.
CGACGGATCATCGCCGCTTGCTCGGGGTCGAGATCATCGGCGGCGACCGGCGGCGCCACCGCCATGCTGTTGTTCCACAGGTTGCAGACGGCGACGATCAGCAGCCAGAAGCAATAGGCGGCGGCGGGCACCAGCTTGCCGTAATATTCGCTGACCAGCGCGGTGAAGAACGGCATCCCCGCGACCGAGCAGAGCAGGAACAGGTTGGGCAGCAGCAGCCTGGGCGACCAATGCCGCGCGCAATCGAACGCGCGGTGATGTCCGCTCCAGAAGGCGCCGATCACGAAGAACGAGACCAGGAAGCCGACGAAATGCGGCGTCAGGTCGGCCAGCGCCTGGAGGAATGCGCCGTCGGACGCGCTGCGGGGCAGTGCCGGCACCTTCAGCTCGATCACCAGCAGGGTGATCGAGATCGCGAAGACCGCATCGGAAAAGAACACCAGCCGTTCGAGCGCATGCGCAGGCGCGCCGTGATGCATCGGTTGGTCGTTCGGTCCGTCGCTCATTTGATTCCCCCAAGAAATCCTATCGTCGCATGGCGCCGCGGCGCTTGCCAAGCAGGCATCGCAGCCGCCAATAGGGCCGGACTAGGGAGAGCTTGATGTCGGAGCAAAGCGTCTATCCGGTTCCTGAAGATTGGGCCAAGCGCGCGAAGGTCAATCGCGCGGGTTACGAGAAGCTCTATGGCCGCAGCCTGGCCGATCCCGGCAGCTTCTGGCTCGAACAAGCGCGCCGGCTCGACTGGATCAGGCGGCCGGAAATGGCTGGCGACTGGTCGTTCGGCCAGGACGATTTCCACATCAGCTGGTTCGCCGACGGCGTGCTCAACGCCTCGGCCAATTGCCTCGACCGCCATCTCGCCGCGCGCGGCGACACGGTGGCGCTGATCTGGGAGCCGGACGATCCCGCCGATCAGCCGCGCCGCATCACCTATCGCGAACTCCACCGCGACGTTTGCCGCTTCGCCAATGCGCTGAAGGATCAGGGCGTCGGGAAGGGTGATCGCGTCACCATCTACATGCCGATGATTCCCGAGGCGGCGGTCGCGATCCTGGCCTGCGCGCGAATCGGCGCGATCCATTCGGTGGTGTTCGGCGGCTTCTCGCCCGAAGCGCTTGCCGGGCGTATCGAGGATTGCGGGTCGACCTTGGTGATCACTGCCGACGAAGGCCGGCGCGGCGGCAAGAAGGTCCCGCTCAAGGCCAATGTCGATGCCGCGCGGCATCATGCGCCCGGGCTGGAAAAAGTCATCGTCGTCAAGGCGACCGGCGGCGGCGTCGCGATGGGCGACGGCGATCTCTGGTATCACGAGCTGGTCGACGCGGCGTCGGCCGAATGCCGGCCCGAGCCGATGAGCGCGGAGGACCCGCTGTTCATCCTCTATACTTCGGGATCGACCGGCAAGCCCAAGGGGGTTCTTCACACCACCGGCGGCTATATGGTTTGGGTCAGCCTGAGCCATGAACTGACCTTCGATTACCGGCCCGGCCAGGTCTATTGGTGCGCGGCCGATATCGGGTGGGTCACCGGACACAGCTATATTCTTTACGGCCCGCTCGCCAACGGCGCGACCAGTCTGATGTTTGAAGGCGTGCCCAATTGGCCCGACGCCAGCCGCATCTGGCAAGTCGTCGACCGCCATCAGGTAGAGATCATCTACACCGCGCCGACCGCCCTCCGCGCGTTGATGCGCGAAGGCGACGATTACGTGACGCGGACCAGCCGCAAATCCCTCAAGCTGCTCGGCACGGTCGGCGAGCCGATCAATCCGGAGGCGTGGCGCTGGTATCACGAAGTGGTCGGCGAGGGGCGCTGCCCGATCGTCGACACCTGGTGGCAGACCGAGACTGGGGGGCAGATGATCACGCCGCTGCCGGGCGCGACCGACCTCAAGCCGGGCAGCGCGACTTTGCCGTTTCCCGGCGTCGATCCGCAGATCGTGGACACCGACGGCAAGGTGCTCAACGGCGCGACCGAGGGCAATCTGGTCATCGCCAGGAGCTGGCCGGGACAGATGCGCAGCGTCTGGGGCGATCACGACCGCTTCTTCCAGACCTATTTCACCACCTATCCGGGCAAATATTTCACCGGCGACGGCTGCCGCCGCGACGGGGACGGCTATTATTGGATCACCGGCCGCGTCGACGACGTGATCAACGTCAGCGGGCATCGCATGGGCACGGCCGAGGTCGAGAGCGCTCTGGTGCTCCACGCTAAGGTCGCGGAGGCCGCGGTGGTCGGCTTCCCCCACGACATCAAGGGTCAGGGCATCTACGCCTATGTCACACTGAATGCGGGCGAAGAACCGGGCGAGGCGCTGCGCAAGGAATTGGTGCAATGGGTGCGGACCGAGATCGGGCCGATCGCCTCGCCCGATGCCGTGCAGTTCGCGCCGGGCCTGCCCAAGACCCGCTCGGGCAAGATCATGCGCCGTATCCTGCGCAAGATCGCCGAGGGCGACGTGTCGAACCTGGGCGATACGTCGACCTTGGCCGACCCTGCGGTGGTCGACGATCTGGTGAAGAACCGGGTCGGCTGATGCCGGTCGAGGCGTTGCGGGGCGACATCACGCGACTAGAGGTCGACGCCATCGTCAACGCCGCCAATTCCTCGCTGCTCGGCGGCGGCGGGGTCGATGGAGCGATCCATCGCGCGGCCGGACCCGAGCTGGTCGCCGAATGCCGCATGCTGAACGGCTGCAAGCCCGGTCAGGCCAAGGCGACCAAAGGCTACCGCCTGCCCGCGCGGCATGTGATCCATACCGTGGGGCCGGTATGGAATGGCGGAGGCAAAGGCGAGCCGGAGACGCTGGCCAGTTGCTACCGCGAAAGCCTGAGGGTCGCCGAGAGTTTGGGTGCGTGCACGATTGCCTTTCCGGCGATCAGTACCGGGATTTACGGCTATCCGCGCGAAGAAGCGGCGGAGATCGCGGTGCGCGAGACGCTGGCGGCGATGGAGCGGTTCGAGCGCATCCTGCTGGTCGCGTTCGATGAAGAGACCCTCGGTCTTTATCGTGAGCTGCTTGGCTAGTACCCTTTCGTCACCCCGGATTTGTTCCGGGGTCCAAGGTTCTACAACGGAATGCAGCCGTTGTTGCGCGTTGGATGCCGGAACAAGTCCGGCATGACGGTGGGAATTAAGCCGACCTCACCCCCTCACACGAAACAGGCGATCTCGCCCATTTCCTTGGGGATCGGATAGCCGGTCACCTTGACGCCCGCTGCGTCGAGCCAAGCATGCGCCTCGATCGCGCGCTTGTCGTTCGGGCTCGCGCCGAAACGCATCACGCTGGCGATTCGGCGCCGCCGCAGCATCGCCTGCGCGGCCATCGCCTGTTGCAGGCAGACCGAGCGGAACGGCATGAACGGTGCGGCCGAGCGGACCGCCCAGCCGATGGTGCGCGCCGTCGCCGCCTCATCAGGCGTGGTCGCCGCCGCCCGCTCGGCGACGCGCGGGTCGGCTGGGGCGACGAAGTCGCCCAGCCGCCGCGCGACTTTCGGGAACGGCAGGATCAGCAGGATCATCCGCGCCGCGAACATGCTGGCGCAGGCTTCCGCGACCAATGCTTGGCGTCGCCAGCCCACCCCGGCCAGCGTCTTCGCCTTGTGCAGAATATTCCGCCCCATGATCCGTATCACTGACAGGGTTTATTGGCGAAGTCGATTGCGTGTGCTTTTACTGGCCGCTATAGTTTCATAATACACGTAGGGCGGGAGTTTTTCTGAAATGAATAAGAAGGTTATCGGGCGGCTGGCGCTCGGCGCCGCGGCTTTGGCGCTTGCGATTCCGGCGGTGGCGAAGATGGCGGCGACGGCGCCGCGCTACGGCGCGTTCGGCATCGACCTCACCACCCAGGACAAGGCGGTCAAGCCGGGTGACGACTTCTGGACCTATGCCAATGGCGCCTGGGCCAAGCGCACCGAGATTCCCGCCGACAAGGGCTCGGTCGGCTATGGCAATATCCTGAGCGACGAGGCCGAGGCCAATGTCCGCAAGATCCTCGACGATATGGCCGCCAATCCGACCAAATATGGCGCCACCGGCAAGCAGGTCGGCGATTTCTACGCGAGCTGGATGGATGAAGCGGGGATCGAGGCTAAGGGCACCGCGCCGCTCAAGCCCTATCTCGCCAAGATCGCCGCGGTGAACGACCTGACCGGGCTGCAGACCTTGTTCGCCAGCACCGGCTATGCCTCGCCGGTCGAACTCGGCACGATGCCGAGCCTCTCGGATCCCGAACATTATACGGCGGTCGTCGGCCAGGGCGGCCTGGGCATGCCGCGCGATTTCTACCTGCTGCAGGGCGAGAAATATGACGCGTTCCGCAAGGCCTATCGCGCTTACATCCAGCAGATCCAGGAACTCGCCGGCATCCCCGACGCCGGCGCCAAGGCCGATGCGATCTTTGCGCTCGAAACCGCGATGGCCAAGGAGCAATGGTCGCCAGAACAGAGCCGCGATATCGCCAAGCTCAACGATCCCGAGGACGTCGCCGGGCTGAAGGCCAAGGCGCCCGATTTCGACTGGGCGCTGATGCTCAAGACCGCCGGGCTCGACTCGTCGCCCAAGGTGCTGATGGCCAACAACACCGCGCTGACGGCGATGGGCAAGATCATGACCGCGACGCCGCTCCAGACGTGGAAGGACTATCTCGCTTTCCACTTCGTCAGCGACCACGCGACCTTCCTGCCCAAGGCGTTCGACGACGCGCGCTTCGACTTCTATTCGAAGACCCTGTCGGGCGTGCAGGTCAAGCGCGACCGCTGGAAGCGCGGCGTGCAGCTCACCAACGGCGCGCTCGGCGAAGCGGTCGGCAAGCTCTATGTCGAGCAATATTTCCCGGCGTCGAGCCAGGCCAAGATGGCCGAGCTGATCGAGAATCTGCGCGCGGCCTATGGCAAGAAGATCGCCGGCTCGACCTGGATGGATGACGCCACCAAGAAGGCGGCCTTGGCCAAGCTGGCCGCATTCGAACCCCGGATCGGGCACCCGGTCAAATATATCGATTATTCGTCGCTTCAGGTCGAACGCGGCGACCTGCTCGGCAACGCCATGCGCTCGGCCGAATTCGATCACCAGCTCGACCTGCAGCGTTTCCCCAAGCCGGTCGACCGGACCCTGTGGGGCATGACGCCGCAGACGGTGAACGCTTATTACAATCCGCTCGCCAACCAGATCACCTTCCCGGCGGCGATCCTGCAGCCGCCCTATTTCGACCCCAACGCCGATCCGGCGGTCAATTATGGGGCGATCGGCGCGATCATCGGCCATGAAATGGGCCATGGCTTCGACGATCAGGGCAGCCAGTTCGGCCCCACCGGCAAGTACGAAAATTGGTGGACCGACGCCGCGAAGAAATCGTACGGCGAACATACCGCCGCACTCGCCGCGCAATATGACGGCTACGAAGCGATCCCCGGCACCAAGATCAACGGCAAGCTGACCCTGGGCGAGAATATCGGCGACCTCAGCGGCGTCGAAGCGGCCTATGCCGCCTATCAGCTCTATCAGGAGAAGCACGGCAAGGCGCCGGTGATCGGCGGCCTGACCGGCGATCAGCGCTTCTTCCTCGCCTATGCCCAGGCCTGGCAGGCGAAGTTGCGCGACGGCCTGCAGCGCCAGCTGCTGCTGACCGACCCGCATTCGCCGGCCAAGTATCGCGTCAACGGCATCGTCCGGAACTTCGACCCCTGGTACAAGGCGTTCGACATCAAGCCGGGCGATGCACTGTACCTGCCGCCCGAAAAGCGCGTCCATATCTGGTAAGCGTTCGAGATATCGAGCCTAAAGGGGGCGTCCGCGATCCGATCGCGGGCGCCCCTTCTATATTGGACAGACCCGCAGGCGCGCGATGAGGTAACCGAATGTCGAACAAGGATCGCACGATCATGATCCACCGCCGCACGCCCGAATCGGCGGAGATGGTGGCGAATACGCGGCGCGCGATGGCGATCACGCCTGTCCTCAATAAGCTGACCTATGCCGATGGCGACGAAATCCGGGCCGTGTTCAGCGATTTGATCGGCCGCCGGGTCGACGACAGCTTCGTGCTGATCCCGCCTTTCTATACCGCGAACGGCAGAGATATTCGGGTCGGGCGCAACGTGTTCATCAACCAGAATTGCACGATCTACGACCTCGGCGGCGTCGATATCGGCGACGATGTGCTGATCGGCCCGAACGTCAGCATCATCACCACCGGCCATCCGCTCGAGCCCTCGCGGCGGCGCGACGGCGTGACCGCGGCGCCGATCGTGATCGAGCGCAATGTGTGGATCGCCGCCGGCGCGACGATCATCGGCGGCGTCACGGTCGGCGAGAATTCGGTCGTCGCGGCGGGAGCGGTCGTGACCAAGGATGTGCCTCCGAACAGCCTGGTCGCCGGCGTGCCAGCCAAGGTCATTCGCCTGCTCGGGGAATGAATGTCGTCCTGCCTAGGCGACCGACATTCAAACCCATCCTCCCCCGCCAGGGGGAGGTGGCAGGCGCAGCCTGTCGGAGGGGGGAGGAAGCACGACGGCAAGTGCGTTGCCGTCCGCCCCCTCCGTCGGGCTACGGCCGCCACCTCCCCCTGGCGGGGGAGGATTGAAAGCAGGTCCATCCGCTCAGACCTTAATATCGATGCGGCCTACCAATGCTTGACTCAAGCGTTAGTCATGACTTACCGTAAGTCATGGCTAACCGAATCGCCATAGCGCTCAACGCTCTCGCCGACCCCACGCGTCGGACGATCTTCGAGCGCGTCGGCGCTGGCCCCGGTGCGGTGGGCGAGATCGCCGCCGGGCTACCCGTATCGCGGCCGGCCGTATCGCAGCACCTCAAGGTGCTGAAGGAGGCTGGGCTGGTGACCGACACGCCCGACGGCACGCGTCGCGTCTATCGCCTCGATCCGCGCGGGCTGGGCGCGTTGCGTGACTGGCTCGACCGTTTCTGGGGCGACCAGCTCAGCGCGTTCAAGGACTTCGCCGACCAGCAGGAGAGCCCCGAATGACCATTGCCCCGATCGTCCAGTCGGTGACCGTCGCGGTGCCGCCCGATCGCGCCTTCATCCTGTTCACCGGGGCGATCGGCAGCTGGTGGAAGCGCGGCATGACGATCGGCGCCAAGCCGCACGAGGAGGTCGTGATCGAACCGCGTGCCGGCGGCCGCTGGTTCGAGCGCGACGAGGATGGCGCCGAGACCGAATGGGGCAAGGTGCTGGCCTGGGAACCGCCCGGCCGCGTGCTGCTCGGCTGGCAGATCGATGCTGCCTTCAAATACGACCCCGATCTCACCACCGAAGTCGAAGTGACGTTCGTGCCCGACGGAACCGGCACGCGCGTGACGCTGACCCACAGCCGGCTCGAACGCTTCGGCGAGTCGGCCGAGCGGATCGCCGCGCAGCTTGGCGGCGGCTGGCCGGGCCTGTTGCAATTGTTCGCCGAACTTACCGAAAAGGAGGCATGATGACCGACTTCGTGATCCACGGCATTCCCGGCAGCCCCTATGTCCGCGCGCCCTTGCTCGCGCTGGAGGAAAAGGGCCTGTCCTGGCGGCTCGATTCGTTGCCGATGGGCGGCAATCGCGCGCCCGAATACAAGGCGCGGCTGCATCCCTTCGCCAAGATTCCGGTGCTCGATCACGGCGATTTCCGCCTCTACGAAACGCGCGCGATCCTCGATTATATCGACCAGATCGCGCTCGAGCCGGCGCTGACGCCGACCGATCCAAAGCTGCGCGCACGGATGAATCAAGTGATCGGGATCGTCGATTCCTATGTCGCCCCGCGCCTCAGCGGCGCGGTGACCTTTCCCCGCCTGATCGCGCCGCATTTCGGAATTCCGGTCGACGATGCGGCGGTGGCGGCGGCAATCCCCGCCGCGCGCGAAGCGATCGACGAGCTCGCGCGCCTGCTCGGCGATCATGACCATATGGCCGGGCCAGCATTGAGCCTGGCCGATCTGATACTGATCCCGCATCTCGCTTTCATGCCCGACTTCGCCGAGGGCGCGGCGATGATCGCCCCGCACGCCAATCTCGCCGCCTGGATCGAACGCGTGAAAGCGCGGCCGAGCATGGCGGCGACCGATTGGAGCCTGCTGCTCGAGCGTTTTCCGGTGGCGGAAGCGGCTTAGAGCCTGCGGGTGCCTTTTCCGCCCTCTCCCGCTCGCGGGAGAGGGTTCAGCGTGCAAGTCCCGAATTCAATGCGGGCTGATCAGACTTTCGAAACGCCCATCGCGATCAGGCTCTTCGCGGTGTCGACCACGCTGTCGGCGGCGGGCCGCGGGCGCCAGCCGAGCTTTTCGATCGCATGGGTCGGCTCGGCGTGGCGGGTCTTGCCGAGCTCGCCGATCATCTGGCGGATGACCGGGTCGAACAGCGATACGATCCGCATCGCCCAATTGGGCATGCGCCGGGTCGGCACCTTGCCGGCATGGTCGGGCAGGCGCTCGCACAGGATCGCGGCGATCTCGGCCAGGCGGAGGAAACCGTGCGGCGCCACCGCCATGAAGCGCTCGCCGCTCATGTCGGGCGCGGTCAGCGCGCGGATATGGAGGTCGGCGACGTCGCGCACGTCGACCAGGTTGAAGCCGAGGTCGGGCAGCGCAGGATAGGCGCCTTCGAGCACACGCTTGACCGCTTCGAGCGAGGGCGAGAAGTCGGTACCGAGCAACGGCCCCAGCACCAGGCCCGGATTGACCGTGACGAATTCCAGGCTGCCGCCCTCGGCGGCGATCCAGTCGCGCGCGGCGCGCTCGGCGATCGTTTTGGACTTGGCATAGGCCGAGACGTCGCCGCCCGCGATGTCGGTCCAGTCGGCTTCCGTGAAGCTGTCCTTGTCCGCCGTGCGGCCATAGAAGATCGCCGCGACCGAGGAGGTCATCACCAGCCGCGTGACGCCCGCATCCCGGGCGAAGCGCAGCGCACGCAAGGCGCCGTCGCGCGCGGGCACGATCAGCTCGTTCTCGTCCTTCACGTGATGCGCGGGGATGGGCGAGGCCATATGGACGACATGGCTGCACCCCGCCATCGCCTCGGCCCAGCCGGCATCGCTGGTCAGATCGGCGGCAAAGAGGGATAGCCGATCATTGTCGACCTTCAGCCAGTCGCGCACTTCGGCTTCGCGCCTGAGGTTGCGGATGGTGGCGCGCACCGTCCAGCCCTGCTCGATCAACTGGCGAATGGTGAAGCCGGCGATATAGCCGCTGCCCCCGGTGACCAGAACCACGCCCGCCATATGTCTCTCCCTTTGGATGTCTGGCTATCATATTCGTTGCGAATCGCAACCTGTTGGCGGTTGACCCGGACGTGTCCAGAGGGGAGAGCTAGGCGATGAAAGCGCTGGTCGTTTCCGAACTGGGCCCCGATTTCGCCGGCTGCGCGCTGGTCGACCGGCCCGATCCGGTGCGGGCGGCGGGACAGGTATTGATCCGCGTGCGCGTCGCGTCGCTCAATTTTCCCGACCTGCTGATGACAGAGGGCAAATATCAGCTGAAGCCCGATCTGCCGTTCGTGCCCGGCATGGAAATCGCTGGCGACGTGGTCGAAGCGGATGCGGACAGCGGGTTCGCGCCGGGCGAGGCGGTGGTTGCCGCGACGCGGCTCGGCGGGTTCGCCGAACTGGTCGTTGCGGACGCGCGCAGCGTGCGGCGGCTTCCCTCCAATCTCGATTACGCCGCCGGCGCGAGCGTCGGGGCAGCCTATAACACCGCTTATGTCTCGCTGATCCGCTGCGCCAACGTCCAGCCCGGCGAGTGGGTGCTGGTCCATGGCGCGACCGGCGGCGTGGGGCTGGCCGCGGTCGACCTGGCCAAGGCGCTCGGCGCCCGCGTGATCGCGACCTCGCGCGCGGCGGACAAGCTCGCGGTGGTGGCGGCCGACTATGCCGTCGACGCCGTGTTGCCGGCGCCGGGTTTTCGCGAGGCGGTCAAGGAGATCACCGGCGGCGGCGCCGACGTGATCTTCGATCCCGTGGGCGGCGACGTGTTCGACGAAAGCACGCGCTGCATCGCCTTCGGCGGCCGGTTGCTGGTGATCGGCTTCACCTCGGGACGGATTGCCAGCGTCGCCACCAACATCCCGCTGATCAAAGGATTCTCGGTGATCGGCGTGCGCGCCGGCGAATATGGCCGCCGCTTTCCCGACAAGGGCCGCGAGAATCAGGACGCGATCTGGACGCTGGCCGCGGAGGGCCGCATTCGCCCGCGCGTGGACAGCCGCTATGCGCTGGCCGATTGGCGCGCGGCGTTCGAGGCGATGCGTGATAGCCGGATGATCGGCAAGATCGTGATCGAGTTTTAGCCTTTTGTTTCAGCAAAGCTGAAACGGTGCGGCACCAGCCCGCTCCCCCACCCGGCCACCCATAGAATATCCTGATTGGGAGGCCGGGTGGGGGAGCGGGCTGGTGCCGTGCCCGGCGCAGCCGAAAAGACTCCACAAACAAGAAACCCCGGCGGTCGCGAAGACCGCCGGGGTTCGTGGTCGGCCCCGACACCCTTTGTGAAGGGGGGTTGGTGCCGAGGCCGTACGCCTGTGGCGCTTACGCGCCTCAGCCGCCCAGCAGCTTGAGCACGCCCTGCGAGCTCTGGTTCGCTTGCGCCAGCATCGCCGTCGACGCCTGGCTCAGGATCTGCGCCTTGGCGAGGTTGGTCGATTCGGCCGAGAAGTCGGCATCCTGGATGCGGCTGCGCGCATCGGTCAGGTTGGTCGCGTTGTTGGTCAGGTTGTTGACCGCCGATTGCAGGCGGTTCTGGCCGGCGCCGAGGCCGGCGCGCGTGGTCGACACTTCGGCGATCGCGTCGTCGAACGCCGACAGGCCGAGGCCGGTCTTCATCTTGTTGGCGGTGAAATCGACCACCGCCGACAGCTTGGTCGACGCGGCATTGAGCTGGGTGAACGACATCGACACGGTGTCGGTCGAGTTGGCGCCCGCCTGGATCGTCACGGTGTTCGCCGCGGTCGCGAACAGGTTCTTGCCGTTATAGGTGGTGTTGGCGATGATCGAGCTGATCTGCGCGCCCAGCGCGTCCTGTTCCGCCGTGATGTTGGCGAGGTCGCTGGTCGAATAGGTGCCGTTGGCGCCCTGGACCGCGAGCTCGCGCATGCGCTGCAGCATGTTGGTGACTTCGTCGAGCGCGCCTTCCGCGGTCTGCGCCATCGAGATGCCGTCATTGGCGTTGCGCACGCCCTGGTTCATGCCGCGGATCTGCGCGGTCATCGAGGCCGAAATGGCGAGGCCGGCGGCGTCGTCCTTGGCCGAGTTGATGCGCATGCCCGTGGACAGGCGGTTCATGGCCGTCGACAATGCGTCGTTGGCTTTGGTCGAAGCATTCTGCGCTCGAAGCGCGGAAATGTTGCTACCGATAACGGTCATAATGGTCTCCGTTGCTGACGCTCCCCGCCACCCCCAAGGCAGTAGGTCGAGCCGTCGACAGCAACGAACGACCGCTTTCGCGACCGTTTAAGTAAATTTTTTCGTCACCATGAAAATCCCGGCGGCGACCGGCCGCCGGGATCTCCTGGTACGCTTCACTGGAAGCCTGTCCTGCCCAGCCCTCGGGGGGATGGGACCGGGCAGGATTTCTTCATTAGCCGAGCAGCTTGAGCACGCCCTGCTGCGACTGGTTGGCCTGAGCCAGCATCGAGGTCGACGCCTGCGCCAGGATCTGCGCCTTGGCGAGGTTGGTCGATTCCTGCGAGAAGTCCGCGTCCTGGATGCGGCTGCGCGCGTCGGTCAGGTTGGTCGCGTTGCTGGTCAGGTTGTTGACCGCCGACTGCAGACGGTTCTGGCTGGCGCCGAGACCCGCGCGGGTCGTGGACACTTCGTTGATCGCGTCGTCGAACGCGCTCAGCGTCAGGCCGGTCTTCATCTTGTTGTTGGTGAAGTCGACGACCGCCGACAGCTTGGTCGTGCCGGCGTCGAGCTCGGTGAAGCTCACCGAGATCGCGTCCGCCGTGTTGGCGCCGGCCTGGACCGAGATGGTGTTCGACGCGGTCGAGAACAGGTTCTTGCCGTTGAACGCGGTGTTGCTGACGATCGAGCCGATCTGCGCGGCGAGAGCGTCCTGCTCCGCCGTGATGTTGGCGGCGTCGGTGGTCGAATAGGTGCCGTTGGCGGACTGCACCGCGAGCTCACGCATACGCTGCAGCATGTTGTTGACCTCGTCCAGCGCGCCTTCACCGGTCTGCGCCATCGAGATGCCGTCATTGGCGTTGCGAATGCCCTGGTTCATGCCCTTGATCTGGGCAGTCATCGAGGCCGAGATGGCGAGGCCGGCGGCGTCGTCCTTGGCCGAGTTGATGCGCATGCCGGTCGACAGGCGGTTCATCGCCGTCGAGAGGGCCAGGTTCGCCTGGTTAGAGGCATTCGTCGCACGAAGCGCCGAAACGTTGCTTCCGATAACAGTCATGTCCGTGTCTCCACTTGCTACGACGATCCCCGCCTCTCCCCCGAAACTGTGCGAGGGGCCGAGCCGTCTGAAGCAGAGAACGGCAACCTTTTGCCGGGCTTTAGGCAAAAAATTGCCGGTGCTTTGCCGGTCGATTCCATTCCGGGTAGCCACGCGGTAATTTTTTGCCGCTTTTGCCGGATGGTTTACGCCTCGTTTACCATATGCCGGGCATTGCCCCTTTCAACGAAGGGGGAATTCATGCGTTCGATCTTTCCATCCGCCTCTGTGGTCCGGCAGAAATATGCCCTGGTCTCGTCGCTGCGTGCGCAGGGCCTGGGTGTCGCGGAGGGCGATGCCCGGCCGCAGGCGAATGACGTGTTCCTGGTAATGGAAGGCGAGACGCCGCCGATCGCGGACCGCACCCTGGTGATCGGCAGCGAAGGGCACGGGTTCCGGCGCGGATCGGGCGGGACGCCGGCGCGTTTGTCGTTCGGTCCGGCCGACAATGCGATCGGCTCTGCCTTCGCTTATGCTTATGCCGCCGGCCCCGAGGCGCCGACTGCGGCCGATCCTGAAAGCCTCGCGCTGTTCGCGCTGGCCGAGCGCGTCGCCGATGCCGACATCACCGTGCTGATCAACGGCCCGACCGGGACCGGCAAGGAAGTGCTGGCGCGCACCATTCACCTGAAATCGCGCCGCCGCGACAAGCCGTTCGTTGCGATCAATTGCGCGGCGCTTCCGGAAACCATGCTCGAAGCCTTGCTGTTCGGCCATCAGAAAGGCGCTTTCACCGGCGCCAGCGCGGCGGGCGAAGGTTTCTTCCGCGCGGCCGAAGGCGGCACATTGCTGCTCGACGAGATCGCCGAGATGCCGCTCCAGCTCCAGGCCAAATTGCTCCGCGTGCTGCAGGAGCGCGAAGTCATCCCGATCGGCGCGTCGACGCCGATCCCGATCGACGTCCGCATCATCGCCTGCGCCAACCGCGACCTGCAGAGCGAAGTCGCCGCCGGCCGCTTCCGCTCTGACCTTTACTACCGCCTGTCGGTATTCCCGCTGGCCACGCGCGCGCTGGCCGACCGCCCGCAGGACATTCCCGCGCTCGCCGCGGCGATGATCCTGCGCCATTCGGGCACGCGCCAGTCGATCCCCTGGCCCGACCAGGGCGCGGTCGACGCGCTGATGGCGCATGACTGGCCCGGCAATGTCCGCGAGCTCGAGAACGTGATCCAGCGCGCCTTGCTGTTCGCTGCCGGCGATACGATCAGCGCCAGCCATATCGTGTTCGATCGCCGTCCCGAGCCGAAGGCCGACCCGGTTCCGGCGCGCAACGCCGACACGCTCGCCAATGTCGTCCAGTTCAGCGAGTTCCAGGCGATCCGCGAAACGCTCGCCGCGTGCGGCGGCAGCCGGATCGAGACCGCGCGCCGGCTCGGCATTTCCGAACGCACGCTGCGCTACCGCCTCGCGAGAGCGCGCGAGCAGGGTGAGGATATCACGAGGATGTGGGCATGAGCGGCATCAACGGCATTGGCGGCGCGATGAGCGTCGACCGGGTGATGGCGCTGCGCGCGCAGATCCTGGAACGCAATACGGCGCTGGCGCGGGCCGGGGCGGCGGGGCCGACGGCGGCGCCCGCCACGGTCCAGCCGGCCGGGCCCGCGAGCTTCGCGGACTCGCTGACCAGCGCGCTCAACAGCGTCAACGACAGCCAGAACCGCGCGTCCGACATCTCCGCCGCCTATGAACGCGGCGAGACGATCGACATCGCCAAGGTGATGCTGGCCCGCCAGGAGGCGTCGGTCAGCTTCGAAGCGACCTTGCAAGTCAGGAACAAGCTCTTGTCCGCCTACAAGGACATCATGAGCATGCCGGTGTGAGATAGGCCATGAGCAACGAACTTACACAGACATCGCCGCTCGCGACCGAGCGCTTCGCCAACCCGCTGAAGCAGGTCCAAGGCATGCTCGCGCAGCCGGCGATCCGCCGCAGCTTGCCGATGATCCTGATGGTCGGGCTGATCGCGTCCGCCGCGCTCGCCTGGTTCATGCTGTCGACGCCGACGCAGAAGACCCTGTTCACCGGCTTGCCCGACAGCGACAAGGCGCAGGTCATGGCCGCGCTCAAGACCGGCGGGATCACCGGCCGGATCGACGAGGCGACCGACGCGCTGACCGTCAACGAGGACGATTATTCCAAGGCGCGAATGCTGCTGGCGGGCCAGGGCCTGCCAAAGGCGGCGCCGGGCGGCTATGCGATCCTCGACAATCTGCCGATGGGGGTCAGCCGCGCGGTGGAAGGCGAACGCCTCCGCCAGGCGCGCGAGACCGAGCTTGCCCGCTCGATCCAGGATATCGATGCCGTCGCCGAAGCGCGCGTCCATCTCGCCGTGCCGGAAAACACCGTGTTCGTACGCGACAATGCCGCGCCGTCGGCCAGCGTCATCGTCAAGCTCCAGGCCGGACGCGCCTTGAGCGACGCGCAGGTCTCGTCGATCGTCAACCTCGTCGCCTCGTCGGTGCCGGGGATGAAGCCCGACGACGTCACCATCGTCGACCAGATGGGCGCTTTGCTGTCCAAACCCGGCGCCGGCAGCGACAGCAACGACGCCGCGGTGCGCTACCAGCGCCAGGTCGAACAGAAATATCGCGAACAGCTGACCCAGCTGCTGACGCCTTTGGTCGGCGCGGGCAATTTCACCGCCGAAGTGACCGCCGACGTCAATCTCGACGACACCAGCTCGACGCGCGAAAGTTACGACAAGTCGGGCGCGCTGCGTGCCGAGCAGGGCAATTGGACCAACAAGGACGCTCCCAGCGCGCAAGCGCCGGGCGGTATCCCGGGCGCATTATCCAACACCCCGCCGCCGCCGACCACGGTGGCGACGCCGACGCCCACGCCGACGCCTGCGCCCGGCGCTACGCCGGCGGCCGGAGCTCCGGCTGCGCCTGCCGCCGCCGCCGGTGCCGCCGCCTCGCCGGTGATGCCCGACGCGAACAAGGCATCCGATTCTTATGCCCGCGCCTATGATCTCGGCCGCGAAGTCTCGGTCACCCGCAACGCCCCCGGCGCGCTCCGGCGCCTGTCGGTGGCGGTCGTGCTGCGCGATGTCGAAGGGTCGAAGCCGCGCTCGCCGGTCGAGATGCAGCAGATCACCCAATTGGTGAACTCCGCGGTCGGCGCCAACGCGGCGCGCGGCGACCAGGTCACCGTGATCAGCCGCCGCTTCGCCGCCGCGCCCGATCTCGGCGGTGGCCAGCCCTGGTATGAAAGCGGCTGGCTGGCGATGGTGCTGCGCAACGTCACCGCGATCGTCATCGCGCTGCTGGTGCTGATGCTCGGCGTCCGCCCACTGTCCAAGGCGCTGATGAAGAAGCGCGAGGATACCGGGCGCGGTGCGGCCGGACGCGATCTCAACGCGACCTTCGGGATCGGCTCGCCGATGATGGCCGGCACCGGCAGCGGCCCCAACGGCCAGCCGGTGAGTATCGACGCGCTCGAAAGCGCGCAGAATTTCGACGACCGGATCGGGATGGTCCGCGGTTTCACCCGCGACAACCCGACGCGCGCCGCGCTGGCGGTGCGTGACATGATCAAATCGGACGCCCGCTGATGAACGCTCCCACCTCCATGCGCGCCTATTCGGGCGTCGAACGCGCCGCCGTGCTGATGATGCTGGTCGGCGAGGAGGAGGCCGCGGCCATCCTCCAGAAGCTCGATCCCGAGGAAGTTCGCCAGCTCGGCAAGGCGATGTTCGCGGTCGCCGATGTCGGCGAGCCCGAGGTGCAGATGGTGCTCGACGATTTCGTCGGCAAAGCGCGCGACCGCACCGCGATCGGGTTCGATCCCAAGCCGATCATCGAAACGATGATGACCCGCGCGCTCGGTCCCGAAAAGGCCGACAGCGTGCTGGCGCGGATCACCCCGCCCGACGCGCAATGCCAGATCGACCTGCTCGATTGGATGGACGCGGCCGAGATCGCGTCGATGATCGAGAAGGAACATCCGCAGATTGCCGCGGTGGTGATCGCCAATCTCGATCAGGACGTCGCCGGCCAGGTGCTCGAATTGCTGCCCGACGCGGCGCAGCCCGAAATCCTCCACCGCGTCGCGCGACTGGGCCCGATCACGCCCGAGGCAGTCGATACGCTCCGCACGATGCTCGCCAATCGCAGCGGCGCCGGCGGTCAGTCCGCCGGGGTGATGCTCGGCGGCACCAAGGAAGCGGCCCGCATCCTGTCGGGCGCGCGCAAGACCACCGAACAGCGGGTCATGCCGAAGCTGTTCAAGATCGACCGCGAAGTCGCCAAGGCGATTGAGGAAGCCTTGTTCGTGTTCGAGAATTTGCTCGACATGGACGACAAGAATCTGGGCACGTTGATCCGCAACGTCGACAGCGACCTGCTTACCCGCGCGCTCAAGGGCGTGGACGAGGCGACGCGCAACCGCTTCCTCGGCTGCATGTCGTCGCGCGCCGCCGACGGCATCCGCGACGAGATGGAAGCGCGTGGCCCGATGAAGCTCAGCGAAGTGCTCGACGCGCAAAAGGCGATCATCCAGCTCGCCCGCGCGCTGGCCAAGGACGGCACGATCATGATGGGCGGCGACGACGATTATGTCTGACCGCGCGCTCAACGAATTTGTCGCCGGTTTCGCGAGCCGCCATGACCAGGCGGGGGCCGCTTTGCGTCGTGCCTTCGCCGCCAAGGGCATGGCGTTCTCGCCGCGCGACATGACTCCCGAGCCGCCGCCGCAACCCGAGGCTCAACCGCGCCATTTCGAGCCGGCCGATCGCCATGACGATCCGACCGAGGGCTGGGATCCGTTCGACGCGACGCAACAGCCGTCGGGGTTCGTCGATCCGATCGCCACCGCGAAGGCGCTCGGTTATGAAGAAGGCATCGCCGCGGCGATGGCCCAAGTCGCGGCCAATGCGGCGCGCGACCGCGCGCTGATCGACGGCCTCACCGCCGCGATCAACGACGATCGCCGCATCGATCGCGACCGTCTTGCTGGGCATCTTCGCCAGACCGTGATGCAATTGGTCCGCCAGATGGTCGGCGAGGCGGGAATCGACGCAGATCTGCTCAACCGCCGCGTCGCCGTCGCCGCCGGCCTGCTCGCCGACGATGCCGAATCGGCGGTGCTGCGGCTCAACCCGGAGGACATGCCGTTGGTCGACGGACATCTGCCCAGCAACATCTTCGCTGCCGGCGATATCAAGGTCGAGCGCGGCCATTTCGTGCTCGAATCCGCCGCGACCATCGTCGAGGACGGCCCTGACCTGTGGATCGAGCAACTCGCCCAGGCGATCGACCGCGCGGCGTTGCCGGAATGAGGTTTGGTCGTTCAGTCCTCCCCGGAACGGGGAGGGGGACCATTCGCGGAGCGAATGGTGGAGGGGGCCCAACCCCAAATGAGCCAAAAGCGAGAAGGCGGCCGCAGGATGGGCCCCCTCCACCACGCGACTACGTCGCGCGGTCCCCCTCCCCGTGCCGGGGAGGATTTTAGATGCTGAACCGTTTCGCCGAAGACTATCTCGAAAGCATCGGCACCGCCGGCTTCGCGCCGCAGCCCAAGATATCGGGGCGGCTCGCGTCGTTCGACGGGTTGCTGATGGAGGCGGTTGGGCTCAACCTGCCGGTCGGCACGGTTTGCCAGGTTGGCGCCGCGGGCGGTGCCAAGGTCGAGGCCGAGGTGATCGGTTTCCGCAATGGCCGCACCTTGCTGATGAATCTCGGCGGCCCCGCCGCGCTGCTCCCGCAATCCCCGGTTCGCCCGGTCGGCGCGCCCGGCGCCGCCGAAGTCGGCGCCGCCTTGCTCGGCCGCGTGGTCGATGGCGCCGGCAAGCCGATCGACGGGCTGGGGCCGATCCGCGGCGCGCAGCATTGGCCGCTCGCCGGCAAGCTGCAGGGCCCGCTCGATCGTGGGCGCGTGCTCCAGCCGATGGACGTCGGCGTTCGCGCGATCAACGGGCTGCTGACGATCGGCCAGGGCCAGCGCGTCGGCATCATGGCGGGCTCAGGCGTCGGCAAGTCGGTGCTGCTCGGCATGATGGTCCGGGCCGCGCAAGCCGACGTTGTGGTGATCGGCCTGATCGGCGAACGCAGCCGCGAAGTCGCCGACTTCCTGGAGACCAAGGTCGCGGGCGAAGCGCGCGCGCGTTCGGTCGTGGTCGCGGTACCCGCCAATCATTCGCCGGTGCTGCGCATCCGCGGCGCGCTCCGCGCCACCGCAATCGCCGAAGGATTCCGCGCCGAGGGCAAGAAGGTCCTGCTGATCATGGATTCGCTGACCCGCGTCGCCCATGCCGGACGCGAGATCGGCCTTGCCCTGGGCGAGCCCGCCTCGGCGCGCGGCTATCCGCCGTCGGCGATTGCGATGCTGCCCAATCTGATCGAGCGTGCCGGTACCGACGTCAATACCGGCGGATCGATCACCGCCATCTATACGGTGCTGGCCGATGGCGACGACGGCAATGATCCGGTGGTCGACAGCGCGCGCTCGATCCTCGACGGGCATATCGTGCTGAGCCGGGCGCTGGCCGAACGCGGCGTCTATCCCGCGATCGATCTCGGCCCGTCGGTCAGCCGCGTGATGACCGACATCGTACCGCATGATCACATCGCCGCCGCGCGCGTGCTGCGCCGCCACCTCGCAACCTACGAAGAGAATCGTGATCTGGTGCTGATGGGCGCCTATCGCGGCGGCGCCGATCCCGAGATCGACGCGGCGATCGCCTATCACCCCGCGGTGATGGAATATATCCGCCAGGACGCCGACACCAAGGTTGCGCTAGAAGAGGCCGTTGCCGAACTGATCGGCGTTTTCGGCAATGTTTAATGTAATGACGGTGCCGGCCCCCGCCCCCACCCGGCCGCCCAATAATATTATCCTATGGGCGGCTGGGTGGGGGCGCGGGCCGGCACCGATGCACTTCCATGCATAAGAAAAGCCAACTCGACCGCATCCTGCGGGTGCGCACGCTTCAACTTGGCATGACTCGCGCCGAGGAAGTCCGTGCGCATGCCAAGATCGCGAGCGAGGCCGATCTCGCCAATCGTATCGCCAAGCTGGCCGACAGCGTCGCGCCGGCACCGACCGAGGCGGGAAGCGGCTTTTCGCTGGTCGCCGCCGCGCATTTCCGCTCGCGTCTCCACCAATCGGCCGAGCATGCTGAGCATCGGCTGCGCGCCGCCGAAGCCGCCGCCGAACGCGCCGCGGAAGCGACGCGCGAGGCGAAGCGCGACCAGTCGGCGGTCGAGAAATTGATGGCGCGCGCCGACCGCGACGCGGCGCTCAAGGCGATCCGCGCGCTCGAGGCCGCGCCGGCCGTTCGGAAGATTCGGCACGATCCTTGCTGATACCCCCGCGGAGGCAGTGCACGCCTCCTGCATGAGGGGTTCATGACCGGTTTGACTCTACCCGCTACTCTTACTGCCGCGCTGCCCGGAAAGGTCGCCGCGCCCTCCTTGCTTGCTCCTGGCATTGCTGCCGACGGGGCGCCGGGAGTGCCCAACCTTGCCGCCTTTCTCGACCTGATGATCGGCAAGGCCGTGGTGACGGCCAAGCAAGACCAACCTGGCGGTGAGCGGCAGGATGATGCCGCGACCGGCAATCCCTTGCCGGAAAAGGACGATGAAAAAGGCGACCCCGCGCTCGCTTGGTTGCTCTCGGTCGCGCCGATCGCCCTGCCTGCTGCCAGTGCCGCGAAACCCGTTGCCGCCGGGGCGGTCACCGCGCCCCTTGCGCCGAACGCCGCGAACCCGCAGCCCAGCTTGCCGATGCTGCCTTTGCCGGCCGCGAGCGATACCGCCCAGGCCCGGCCCGAAGGCGTCGCTCCCCCGGCGACGCCGCCAGGCTTGCGGGAGACGCAACCCCTGCCGGCGACGACGCCGGCATCGGCAGCGTCCCAGCCCGCTGCCAACGCGCCGATCACGATCGACGCCGCGCTTCCCGCTACCGCCGACCTACCGAAGCCAACTCCTGCCGCCAAGCAACCGATCGTTGCCGCCGATCGCCCGATCACGCAGCAGCCCGCGGCACAGCCGATCCGAATCACAGTGCCGCAAGCGGCGCCAGTGACTTTGGCGTCACTGGCCTCGGCCAATGCGCCGATGCCGGCATTGTTCGCGCTGGCGATGCCGCCCGAACGCAAGTCCGCCGGCGAAGGCGAGGGCAATCAGCCGGGCGGCCTGACGGCCGCGGCGACATTGTTGGCTCCGGCCGATGCCATGCAGCTGGTCGCCAAGCCCGGCGAGGCTCAACGCCAGGCGCTCGATATGGGCCGCCAGGACTGGCCGCAAAAGATGATCGACCGGATCGAGGCGCTGCGCGACGACGCCAATGCCAATGATACTTCGATCCGGCTCAGGCCCGAGGCGCTCGGGCGGATCGACGTGTCGCTGCGCACGCATGCCGATGGCGCGGTCTCCGTCCGCTTCACCGCCGAACAGCCGGCCACGCGTACGTTGCTCGCCGACGCCGCGCCGCAACTCAATGCCGCAGCCGAGGCGCGCGGCATCCGTCTGACCGGGACCAGCGTGGACCTGAGCGGCTCGGGCATGGCCGGGGGCGACCGCCCGCGGCCGCAGGCCGAAGTTAGGCAGGACAGCAAGAATCGCCTCGCGACCGGCGGGGATGACGAAATTCAGGCCGTCGATGACGGCCGTGTAGCTTGATTGGGGGAATGAACGATGAGTGACGAAGCCAAGACCGACACGCCCAAGAAGAAGGGAAAAGGCAAATTGATCATCCTGATGCTCCTGGGCGTGATCCTGGTGGGCGGCGGTACGGCGGGCGGCCTGTGGGCGGCCGGGATGCTGGGCGGCGCCAAGGCGGCCGGGCCCGAAGGCCCCAAATTGGTACCGAAGAGCGAGCAGAAGCGCGCCGGTGCCGACGGCAAGGAAGGCGAGGGCGCCACGGCGTCGAGCGGCGCCAAGCCGCCCTCGGGCAGCGGCGGCGACAAATATGCCTCCAATTATTACGCGATCGACAAGGACTTCACCTCGAACCTGCAGGACAGTCCGCATTACGTCCAGATCGGGATCGCGGTGTCGACGCCGTACGACGATTCGGTGATCGAGAACCTCAAGACCAACGAGATCGCGGTGCGCTCGGCGGTGCTGATGGCGCTGGGCGACGCGACCGAGGAAGAGGTCACGACCGGCGAGGGCAAGAAGCATCTCGCCCAGCGGCTGGTCGCCGCAATCAACGCCACGCTCAAACAAAAAGAGGGATTTGGCGGGATTAGTAACGTCTACTTTACCAATTTTGTTGTTCAGTGACCGGGCATGGTTAACGGCTCGTCATCCATATCCGACACGGACCGGCGCGAACGCCCTCGCGCGGCGGCGGCACACGCCCCCGCGCTGGGCGGCGCCAACCTGAATCCGTTCGGGGATCTGCACACGCTGCAGCATCTCTCCGCGCGCCTGGCGCGGAGCCTGCGCGGCGTGTTCGAGCCGTTGCTGCGCCAGGAAGTCCGCTTGTGGGCCGAGCCTTTGATGGTGCAGCGCTTCACCGATTACCGCGCCGAACGTCCCGAAGGGCTGACCGGCTGGGTGCCGCTGATGATGGCGCCGGGCAATGGCCAGGCGCTGATGGTGGTCGACGGCAAGTTCGCGCTCGAACTGCTCGACCTGTTCTTCGGCGGCACCGGCGCCGCGCCGCACGACATGCCGAACGAATTCTCGCCCGCCGCCGAAGCGATGCTCGGCCGGCTGGCGGCGATCGTCGCCGAGCCGATGACCACGTCCTGGGAGCCGCTCGCCAAGGTCAGCTTCGCGCCCGGCCGGGTCGAGGCCAATCCGTCAATGATCGCCGGTATCGATGGGGACGATCCGATGGTCGTCACCCGTTTCGGGATCGGCAAGCATCACGGCAAGCCGGTCTTCATCGACATCGTATATCCGGTGCAGTCGCTCAAGCCGTACACCCCGTCGCTGACCGGCAAGGTGCTCGGCGCCGCGCCCGATCCGGCGTGGCAGAACGGTCTCGCCAAGGCCGTGATGACGGTGACCTTCCCGGTCCGCTCGGTGCTGGCCGAGCCCGTGATCAGCCTCGCCAAGCTGATGGAACTCAAGGAAGGCGACGTGATCCCGATCAGCGTCGCCGCCGACGTGCCGGTGATGGTGGCCAATGGCCGCCTCGGTACCGGCACCGTCGGCACGTCCAACGGACGCGCCGCGATCAAGCTCAATTCGCTCTCTCTCAATGTCGAGGAACTCGCATGACCGATTTGTCCGGGACCTTCCCGGTCGACGCCAATATGGCGGCCAATTACCGGCTGCTCCAGGACGTCGACGTCAAGCTCACGGTGGAGATCGGCCAGACCCGGCTGACGCTCCGCGAACTGCTCGCTCTGGGCGAAAGCTCGGTGATCGAGCTCGATCGCCAGGCCAACGAGCTGCTCGACGTGTTCGTCAACGGCACGCTGATCGGTCGTGGCGAGGTCGTCACTGTCGGCGAACGCTTCGGCGTCCGCCTGACCGAACTGGTTTCGCCCGAGAAGCGCGGCTGATGCTCTGGTCGTATATCCTCAAGCTGTTCGTGCTGTTGCCTTTGGTCTGCGGCCTGATGGTCGGATGTCTGTGGCTGTGGCGCCGGCTCGAAAGCCGGATGCCCGGCCAGCCGGCCAACCGCACGATCAAGGTTCAGGAAACGATGATGCTGTCGCCGGGCCTGCGCCTCGCGGTGATCGAATTCGAAGGACAGAAATTGCTCGTCTCGGTCGGCCGCGGCGGCGTCCAGCTGGTCGACAAGGCCGGGGGGCTGCCCAAGTGACGACGATCCGCCGCCTCAGGGAAGACGGCCCTTCGCTGTTCCGCGCGCCGGTTCCCGCCGCTCCGCGTCCGAAGAATGTCCAGCTGATGAAGCTGGTGCTGATCCTGCTCGCCTTCGTCGCCTTGCTGAGCGTCGCGATGCCGTCCTTCGCCCAGAGCGCGCCCGCCGCGCCGGCGACCACCACTGTTTCCTCGGCCCCGGCCGCCGCGGCCAAGCCCGGCATCGGCGACGCAGTCGATCGCGCATTGGGCCAGCTCGGCGGGCCCGGCGCGGCTGCCGCGACCAATGGCGCGGGCAAGGCGCCGCTGTCGCTCAGCCTCCAGGTCCTCATCATCATGGGCCTGCTCACGATCCTGCCCGGGATCCTGTTGATGATGACCAGCTTCACGCGGATCATCATCGTGCTGTCGATCCTGCGCCAGGCGCTGGGTTTGCAGCAGACGCCGCCCAACCAGGTGCTGATCGGCCTGTCGCTGTTCCTGTCGCTGTTCGTGATGGCGCCGACGATCAATCAGATGAACACCCAGGCGATCCAGCCTTATTCCGCCGGCCAGATCGGCGGGACCGAGATGATCCAGCGCGCGGGCCAGCCGCTCCATGCCTTCATGGTCAAGCAGACGCGGATGAAGGACCTGAAGATGTTCGCCGACATGGCGCATTCGGGTCCGTACAAGACGTCGACCGACATTCCCTATTCGGTGTTGCTGCCGGCGTTCGTCACCAGCGAATTGAAGACGGCGTTCCAGATCGGCTTCCTGATCTTCCTGCCGTTCATCGTCATCGACCTGGTGGTCGCGACCGTGCTCATGTCGCTCGGCATGATGATGATGTCGCCGACGATCATCTCGATGCCGTTTAAATTGCTGCTGTTCGTGCTGGTCGATGGCTGGGCGATGATGATGGGCAGCCTGGCGTCGAGTTTCGCGACATGATGCCGGCCTGTCCGCCGCCCGCGCCGAATCCGTTCCGCGCACCACCGCGCCCCGTTTCGAGCCCGATGCCCGCACCGCGGCTTTCCCCCAGCCGTCATGCCAGCGAAAGCTGGCATCTCATGTGGGGAAATACGGCACGAGACCCCAGCTTCCGCTGGGGTGACGACAAAACCAATTGGATCAACTGAACCATGGACGCGGACTATTTCATCGGCGTGGCCGACCAGACCATGTGGGTCCTGGCGCTCGCCGCCGCGCCGGTTCTGATCCCGGCTTTGCTCGCCGGCCTGATCCTCGGCATGGTCCAGGCAGCCACCTCGATCAACGAACAGACATTGACCTTCGTCCCCAAGCTGGCGGTGGTCGGGCTGTCGCTGCTGATCTTCGGCGGCCTGATCATGGGCCTGCTGACCGATTTCACGATCGACATCTTCCAGCGCATCCCGGATTTGGTACGGTGATGAATTTCCCTCTCCCTTTGGGAGAGGGAAGGGGCCCGCGCGCGTCAGCGCGTGGGAAGGGTGAGGGCCGTCTTCTTGCCCTGCCCTCACCCTTCCGCCGCTCCGCGGCTCCCTCCCTCTCCCAAAGGGAGAGGGAATGATGCTCGGCCTCGGCCTGAATATCGAGGCGCAGCTCTGGGCGCTGCTCTTCGTGATGATCCGGATCGGTGCGGCGTTCGTTGCGGCGCCGGTGTTCGGCGCGGTGGCGGTACCGTTGCCGGTGCGCGTCGCGCTCTCGGGCGCGATCGGCGTGCTGGTGCTGGCGGTCCATCCGATCGTCCCGCCGGCCGGGCTCTTCTCGATCGCCACCATCCTGAGTGCGGTTGCCGAAGCGCTGATCGGGCTCGCGATCGGTTTCATCCTGCAGATCGCCTTCGCCGCCCCCGCCGTCGCCAGCGAAGTGATCGGCACTTCGATGGGGATCGGTTTCGCCTCGGCGATCGACCCGCAGAACGGGCGATCGACTCCGGCTTTGGGCAATTTCCTGTCGGTGCTGATGACGCTCCTGTTCCTGTCGGTGAACGGCCACCTCGTCCTGGTCGATATGCTCGTGAGGAGCTACGCGGTGCTGCCGCCGGGCGGCGCCTGGCTGTCGCCCGACCGGCTCAAGGACATCGCATTCTTCGGCGGCTATACCTTCGCCGCCGGTTTGCTGCTCGCGCTGCCGGTCGGCTTCCTGCTGCTCTGCCTCAACATGATCGTCGGTATGGTCAGCCGCGCGGCGCCCAGCCTCAACCTGTTCGCGATCGGCCTGCCAGCCAGCCTGGCGGTCGGCGTGGTCGCGCTCGCGCTCGCGATGCCCGCCATGGGTGATTACATGCTCGTCATCGTCCAGGAAGGACTCGATGCCGCGCAGAGCCTGGTGTTCGGCTGATGGCTGAGTACGAGGGCGACAAGACAGAAGCGCCAACAGCCAAGCGGCGCAAGGACGCGATCGATCGCGGCGAAATCCTCAAATCGCGCGAATTTGCCACCGCATTGATCGTGCTCGCCGGCTGCGGCTGGATCGCGATGCTCGGGCCGCAAATGGTCAAGGCGTGCGAAGGACTGATGACCGCCAGCTTCCGCTTCGGCCGCGCCGATATCGAGGATTGGTCGCCGATGCGGCCGCTGATCCAGGCCGGCTTGGGCTTCGCGCCTACGGTCGGCGGGCTGTTCCTGATCGCGATGCTCGCCGCCGTGCTCAGCCAGGCCGGGCTCGGCTCGTTTCGCTTCAACGGATCGCTGCTCCAGCCCAAATTCTCGCGCATCAATCCGGCATCGGGGTTGAAGCGGATCGTCGGTCCCAACGGCTGGATCGAGCTCGGCAAATCGCTGCTCAAGGTAGCCCTGCTCGGATCGATCGGCGCCTGGCTGATGTGGAAGACCGCGCAGCCGACCCTGGGCATGTCGACCTCCTCGGATGTCGCCGGGGTGGTCGGCCATCTCGGCGGGACGTTCGTGCGGATCCTGTTCACGATGGCGGGCGGGCTGGTGCTGATCGCCGGCATCGACCTGCCGATCCAGATCGTCCGGCTGCTCGGCAAGCTCCGGATGAGCAAGCAGGAAGTGCGCGACGAGAACAAGGAAACCGAGGGCTCGCCCGAGGCCAAGCAACATCTCCGCCAGCGCCAGCGCGAAATGAGCCGGCGCTCGGTCAGGAAAGCGGTCGCCACTGCCGATGTCATCCTGACCAACCCGACTCACTTCTCGGTCGCGCTGCGCTATGATCGCGTCAACGACAATGCGCCGGTGGTGGTGGCCAAGGGCCGCGGCATCACCGCGCTGGCGATCCGTGACGTCGCCGGGGACGAGAAGATCCCGATCCTCGAATATCCGGCGCTCGCCCGCGCGGTCTATTATACCAGCCGCGAAGGACAGGAGATCCGCGACGATCTCTACCCGGCGGTCGCCACCGTTCTGGCCTTCGTGTTCGGCCTCAACCGGCGTGCCGGCACCATGCCGCCGGCGATCGAGGTGCCGACCACCGCGCGCTTCGACGAAAACGGCGTCAAATCGTGAGGAAAATCCTAAAATTCGTTTCGCTCCGGTCGTTCCACGATCTGACGCGCGCGGAGTAACGATCATGGTGACGACCAGCTCGACGACGAGCACCCCGACCCCGACACCCAGC
Organism: Sphingomonas sp.; assembly: GCF_024508665.1. Lineage (GTDB taxonomy): Bacteria > Pseudomonadota > Alphaproteobacteria > Sphingomonadales > Sphingomonadaceae > Sphingomonas. The sequence continues at coordinate 399,122 of NZ_JANINP010000002.1, read as the reverse complement.
CCGACGCCGAGTCCGTCGGCCTCGAGCGTGATGGGTTCGGCCGCGCAGGCGCTGTTCAACTCGCTGTCGACCGGATCCGGCGTCGATACCGCCTCGCTGGTGACGTCGCTGGTCCAGGCGCAATTCGCGACCAAGACCGATGCCCTGACCGCTCAGTCCGACGCGCTGACCGCGCAGATTTCGGGCGTGTCGACGCTCAAGAGCACGATCCAGCAATTCGCCACCGCGCTCAAGACGCTGACCACTAACGGTACCTTGCAGTCGCAGCCGCAAAGCTCGAACAACAACGTGCTGACCGCGAGCGCGCAGACCGGCGCCGCGCTGAACGGCCTGACGTCGTCGATTACCGTCAGCCAACTCGCCAGCGCGCAGGTCGCGACCACGCAGGTCGCGGTCGCCGACCGCACCGCGGTGATCGGATCGGGCCAGCTGACGCTGACCCTGGGCAGCGCGACCTATTCCGCCGACGGCACCCAGATGACCGGCTTCACCGCCGGTGCCGGCACTGCGGTGACGATCGACCTGACCGATTCGAGCCTCGACGGCATCGCCGCCGCGATCAACGCCAAGAAGGCCGGCGTCACCGCCTCGGTCGTCACCGATGTCGACGGCAAGGCCTATCTCTCGCTCAAGGGAGCGACGGGCCAGGCGCAAGCCTTCACCCTCGCCGCGACGACCGATCCGACCGGCAACCTTGCCCAGTTCAACGTCGGCGTCGGCGCGACTGGGACCAAGATGTCCTCGGTCGCGCAGAACGCCAAGCTGACCGTCGACGGCGTGTCGGTCGAGCGCGCGTCGAACACGATTACCGACCTGATCACCGGGGTGAAGCTGCAATTGACCGGTACCAGCCCGGTCGCGGTGTCGCTGACGGCGAGCTCGCCGACCGACGCCTTGAAACAGGCGATCACCGACTTCGTCGACAGCTACAATGAGGTGTTGAACACCATCAACACCCAGATCGACCCCCAGAACGGCCCGCTCAAGAACGACACTGCGGCGCGCGGGCTGATCAATTCGCTGCGCACGCTGACGACGCGGACGTTGCTGTCGGGCGCGGCGGCCGGCACGCCGACGACCCTGGGTGAGATCGGCATCAAGACCAATCGCGACGGTACCTTGTCGGTCGACGATGCCGGGGTGACCAACGCGCTCAACAATTATCCGGCCTCGGTCGAGGCGATGTTCTCCTTCTCGACCTCGAGTTCGGACGGCATCACCGCGGCGATGAATGGCATCTCGCTGACCTCGACCAGCACGCTGTACGGTCTCGGCGCCTCGCTGACGCGCTATACCCAGCAGCAATCGAACGTGTCGAAGGCGAAGGACGATCTGTCCGACCAATCGGACCAGATGAAGACCCGGCTGACCCAGCAATTCGCCAGCATGAACGCGAAGGTGGCGGCCTACAAATCGACCCAGGCATTCCTCAAGTCGCAGATCGATGCCTGGTCGAAGGGCAGCAACTGATGGCCGGCTACGCGACCGCGCTGCGCGGCGACCCCGAGGCGACCTATCGCCAGATCGATCTGGTCGGCCGCACCGGCGAGGCCGACGGCCCGGCGCTGGTGCAATTGCTCTATGAGGAACTGGTTCGCGCGCTGCGCGTCGCCGCGCATGCTACCGAAAACCAGAATTACGCGCTGAAGAGCGAGAAGATCACGCGGGCCACCGCCATCCTGTTCGCGCTCGAGGCTGGGCTCGATTTCGACCAGGGCGGCGAGGTTTCGCACACGCTCGCGAGGCTCTATCGCGGCGCGCGCAACGCGATCATCGATGCCAGCGTGGGACACGAGGCGCAGCCGTTCCTCGAAGTCGCGTCAAATCTCGAGGAAATCGCGCAGGCCTGGGCCCAGGCGCGCCGCGGCTGATTTGGTTTCAGCGGAGCTGAAACGGCCGCGGGCCGGCGCCGTGACAACGAAACATGCTTGCCACGCCATTAACCCTTTTGTGACCTGCTCCGGCTTAGGGTCCCTTCAAAAGGAAGGACCCAATGGCCGATCTGCACCGACCCGTCCGCACGATCCTGGTGGTCGACGACAGCCGCACCAATTTGAACGTCATTGGCAAGCGGCTGACGCATTTCGGCTATCTGACCGCGCTTGCCGATAATGGTGCGGAAGCGCTCGACCTGATCGCCGCGCGCGGTTTCGATCTCGTCCTGCTCGACTTGATGATGCCCGGGGTGAGCGGACTTCAGGTGCTGGCCGAACTGCGCTCGCGGCTCGAAACCGTCGACTTGCCGGTCATCGTCGTCACTGGGCGCAGCGATCCCGAAACGGCCGTCCAGGCGCTTGCCGCGGGCGCCGACGACCATGTCGCCAAGCCGTTCGATTTCGACGTGCTGCACGCCCGCATCGAACGCACGCTCGCCCGCGCCCGCCGTGTCAGCGACCTCAAGCGATCGAACGCCGCGCTCGATGCCCGTATCGCCGCGCGCGCGATGGAATTGGGCGAAGCCCGCGCCGAACTTGCCGACATCCGCGCGGACCGCCAACGGCTGATCCTGTCGATCCAGGCGCTGCACGACGAGGTCGAGCGGCTTAGGGCTTGAGGGCTCGACCGCTTTAATCGGCGCTCGCGATGGCGTCCCGATAGGCGAACAGTCCAGGGGTGCCGCCCGTCATCACGAACAGGACGTCGCGGCCCTCCCACCGGCCATCATGCATCCCGGCGAGCAAGCCGGCGAAAGCCTTGCCGCTATAGACCGGGTCGAGCAGCAAGCCCTCGCTCCGCGCGAGCGTCCGCACGGCGTCGACCATTGCGCCGGTCGGAATGCCATAGGCTTCACCGCGCTGGGACGCGTCGATGTGGATCGCATCGTCCGCCAGCGTCCGCTCCGGCGCGATCAGCGGAAGCGCCGCGGTGGCCAGGCGGCGCGTCTCTGCAATTGCTTTGTCGAGCGGCGCCAGCACCGTGAACGACAGGACGCGGCGCGGATCGTCACCCGCGGCGCACAAGCCCGCGGCGAGGCCGGCATGGGTGCCGGAACTGCCGTTCGGGACGACGATCGCCGCGAAGCGGCGGCCGGCGGCTTGCTCTTCGTCCAGGATTTCCGCCGCGCAGACCGCATAGCCCAGGCATCCGAGCGGCGATGACCCGCCGCTGCCGACGACATAGGCCTTGCGTCCGTCGCGCGCGATCTCCCCGGCACGCGAATGCGCCGCCGCGAGTGCGTCTACATCACCTGGCAGTCGATGCACCGTCGCGCCGAACAGATCGTCGAGCAGCAGATTGCCGTTGGTCCGATAGGCCGGATCATGGCGCGGCACGACGTCGCTCAGCATCAATTCGCAGGATAGGCCGGCGCGCGCCGCGGCGGCCGCGCTTTGCCGCGCGTGGTTCGACTGCAGGCCGCCGGTGGTGATGAACGTGTCGCAACCCTGCGCGGTCGCTTCACCGATCAGGAATTCCAATTTGCGGAGCTTGTTGCCGCCGCCGCCCACGCCCATGACGTCGTCGCGCTTGACCCACAGACGCGCGCCGCCCGTCGCCGTGCCCAGTACTTGCTCCAGGCGAGCGAGCCGCTGGATCGGCGTCGGTCCGTCGAGCAGCCGAAAACGCGGGAAGGCATCCAGCCGGCTTTTCATCTCAGCGAGCATGTATCGTCTCCGTCGCGCCTCAGCCCCGCAACCAATGCCGCCGCACGAAATAGGTCGTCACACTCACCGCCGTCAGCACGCAAATCCCGATGATCGCGTCGAACGCCCAAGGCCGGTCGGCGAGCCACAGCCCCCGCACATTCATCCCGTACAGCCCGGTCAGGAAGGTCAGCGGCAGGAAGATCATCGCGACGATCGAGATGATCAGCGCGCGCTGGTCGATCTGTTCGGCGCGTAGATCGGTCAGCGCTTCATGGGTCAGCGCCGAGCGTTCGCGGATGCTCTCCAATTCCTCGGCCATGCGCGCGGCGCGGTCGGCGGCGGCCGACAGATGCAGGCGGTCGTCGTCCCCCAGCCAGCCGACCTGCAGCGTACTGAGCTTCTCGAGCGCGGTGCGCTGCGGCGCCAGGAAGCGGCGATAGCCGATCGACTGGACGCGCACGCGCGTGACGGTGCGCCGCAATTCGAAAATCTTCTCATTGTCGAGCGAGGTCTCGCATTCGTCGAGATCGTCGCCCAATTGCGCGACATCGGGGTCGAGATCGCTGGTGATCGCGGTGGCGAATTCGGTGATCAGGTCGCCGGGATCGCGGACCTGGCCGGCCTCGACGCATTCTTCGACCAGCTTGATCGCCTTGAGCGTCTTGCGGGTGACCGAGATCACGCGCCCCGCGACTGCCCAAATCCGCACCGAGGCGAGCGGGTCGGACGAGACCATTTCGTCGTCGGACCGCCCGCGCATATTGAGCAGCGCGCCTTCGCCGAACTGCTCGCAGCGCGGGCGCGTCTCGGTCGCGGTCAGCGCGTCGACCAGATAATCGTCGAGCTTGGCGACATCCGACAGCCAGGCCTGGGCATGTTCGTTATTGGTCGTCAGATGGACCCAGACGAAGCCGTGGTCGATGTCGAGCGCCTGTTTGATCTCGCAGCGCGTCGCCTGGCCGCTTTCATCGACATGATAGGCAAAGCCGCTCATCGCGCGATCTCCACAAACACGGTCAGTCCTTCTGCCGGATCAACGGGCGGCGCAACCGAAACGATCCGCGGCGCGTCGGCGCGCGCGCGGTCGAGGATCGCGGTCGGGACGTCGGACGTGTGCACCACCCGATCGGCCTGGGCGAGCAGGCGCGCCTGGCGCAAGGTGAGGTCGTCGGGGTCCGGGGACGACAAGGCAAGCCTGACCGCATGGCCTTCGGCACGCTCGGGGAAAACGGGTGTCGTCAGCCAGTCCTCGACCTGCGCGGCGCTTGCATGAAGAGGGTCGACGGCGCCGCCCTCGCTCAGCGCGCGGCCGAGAGCCCGGCGGCGTTCGTCCGCTTTCGGGAAGCGCTCACGCAATCTCGCGCGCGCCGCCTGAAGCGCCTGGGCCAGGTCGCCGAGCGATGCCGGCAGGATCGTCTCCAGCCGCTGGCGCAGCGCCGCGGCCAATCCGGCCGACGCCCCACCCGTACCGATCGCGACGATCACCGGCGACCGGTCGACGATCGCGGGCAAGGTGAAGTCGCACAGATCGGATCGGTCGACCGCATTGACCAGCACGCCCCGCGCCTTGAGCCGCGCGACTGTCTCTTCGGGCGCGTCGAGCGCGATGATCGCCAGCGCCGCTTCGTCATGCTCGCCCACGACGGTCGCTCCCGCACGCTCCAGCAGGCGGCGTTTCGCGTCCGCACTTTCGCCTTCGCCAATCAGCATCACCGGCCGTCCCGCCAGCCGGAGGAAGACCGGCAGGCTGTGCAGGGTCACGCGGGAACCTTGGCTAGCCAATCGGGGACGTGTTCTTCCGACATCACGCGATACGCCGGGATGCGCTCGGCGACGACGGCATAGCGGTTGCCATCGACCATGACCTCGGGCACCAGCGCCCGGCTGTTATAGGTCGAGGCCATGGTCGCGCCATAGGCGCCGGCGGTGCGGAAGATGGCGAGGTCGCCTTCCTTCACCTTGTCGATCTCGCGCGCCTTGGCGAAGGTATCGCCGCTTTCGCACACCGGCCCGGCGATATTGGCGACGAACCGCTCGCCAGTCGGCTTTACCGCGACGAAATCGTGCCATGCATCGTAGAGCGCGGGCCGTGCGAGGTCGTTCATCGCCGCGTCGACGATCACCCAGGGATTGGTCGGGGATGGCTTCACCCAGATCACCTGGGTCAGCAGCACTCCGGCATTGCCGGCGATGACCCGGCCGGGCTCGAACATCAGCTCGACATCCCAGTCGCGCGTGACGCGCGCGACCATTTCGCCATAAGCGGCCGGGCTTTCGGGCTTGTCCTCGGCGCGATAGGCGACGCCCAACCCGCCGCCGAGATCGACGCGGTCGATGTGATGACCGGCGGCGCGGAGATCCGACACCAGCTGGCCGATCCGGCGATAGGTCGCCTCCATCGGCGCGACGCTGAGCAACTGGCTGCCGATATGCGACGCGACGCCGCGCAGATTCAGGCCGGGAAGCTTCGACAGGCGGTCATAGATGGCGAGAGCGTCGGCGATGGCGACGCCGAACTTGTTCTCCGCCTTGCCGGTCGAGATCTTGGCGTGCGTGCCGGCATCGACATCTGGATTGACCCGCAGCACGCACGGCGCCTTGATCCCGCGCGCGGCCGCGATTTCCGACAGCGCGACGCCTTCGGCTTCGAGCTCGAGATTGAACTGGCCGATGCCGCGGTCGAGCCCTTGCGCCAATTCCCCGCGGGTCTTGCCCACCCCGGAGAAGACGATGTCCTTGGCCGGCACGCCGGCGGCGAGCGCACGTTCCAGCTCGCCCCCCGACACGACGTCGGCGCCATAGCCGGCATTGGCCATCACCCGCAGCACCGCGAGATTGGGGTTGGCCTTGATCGCATAAGCGAGATGGACGCGCGGCACGTTTTTCAGACCGTCGCGAAACGCGTGAGCGTGGCGCTCGAAGGTACGGCGCGAATAGATATAGACGGGGGTCCCCACTTCCGCGGCGATGCGCGTCATGGGGACGTCTTCGGCGTAGAGCTCGCCGTTCCTCAGGTTGAAATCGTCCATGAAAACTCAGTTGGCGGGTGGGAGGTCGAATTCGTTCCCTTGGCGCTCCTGCGAACTGGTCAGCAAATCGTCGCTGCGTGCGGGGCGCGCCTGGATCGAGGCGGTGAGAAGCTGGTTCGGCGTCGGGGTGGCGGTGGCGCCATAAGGCGCGACCGGCAACGCCTTGCCCTCGGCCGGTTTCAAATCGCGCGCGGCGCCGCATGCCGACAACACGATGACCAGGCCGAGAATGACAAACCGTTTCACGTCTTTTCTCCCGCGCGCGTCGCTTTCGCGGCCGCCTCGTCGTTTGCGCGTGCCGCTTTCGCGACCGCGATCGCCTCCCGTACCCGGATCGGCGCGGTGCCGCCAGCACTGGTGCGGCTCGCGACCGACGCATCGACGCTCAGCACATCATAGACGCGTTCGTCGATTCGCGCATCGATCGCTTGCAACGTCTCGATCGGCACCTGGTCGAGCGCGACCTTCGCCTCTTCCGCCGCCTTGACCGCGCGGCCGGTGACGTGATGCGCTTCGCGGAACGGCAAGCCGGCTTCGCGCACCAGCCAGTCGGCGAGATCGGTCGCGGTGGCGAAGCCCGATTCGGCCAGCGCGCGCATGCGGTCGGTGCGGAACGTCGCGCTTGCGACCATGCCGGTCATCGCCGCGATCGACAGAGCCAGAAGGTCGTGCGCCTCGAACACCGGCGGCTTGTCGTCCTGCATGTCCTTCGAATAGGCCAGCGGCAGGCCCTTCATCGTCACGCACAGAGCGGTCATGCACCCCATGATCCGTCCGGCATGGCCGCGCACCAGTTCGGCGGCGTCGGGATTGCGCTTCTGCGGCATGATCGAGCTGCCGGTCGACCATTGGTCGGACATGGCGACGAAGCCGAACGGCTGCGACGCCCAGATCACGAATTCCTCGGCCAGCCGCGACAGATGCAGCGCGCATTGCGTCGCCGCCATCAGATAATCGAGCGCGAAGTCGCGATCGCTGACCGAATCGAGCGAATTGGTGGTCGGGCCGTCGAAGCCGAGCGCCTTTGCCGTGGCGTCGCGGTCGAGCGGAAAGCCGGTGCCGGCGAGCGCGGCGGCGCCGAGCGGAGACCGGTTCATCCGCGCGCGATTGTCGGCGAAGCGGCTGCGGTCGCGCGCGATCATGTCGTGATAGGCCATTAGATGATGGCCGAGCGTCACCGGCTGCGCCGATTGAAGATGGGTGAAGCCGGGCATCACCGCGTCGGCATGCTCCTCGGCGCGGGCGATCAGCGCATCCTGGAGTTCGCCCAGGGCGGCGCCGACCTGATCGATTGCGTCGCGCACCCAAAGCCGGAAATCGGTCGCCACCTGATCGTTGCGCGAGCGCGCGGTGTGCAGCCGCCCGGCGACCGGCCCGACCTTCTCGGCCAGCCGCGCCTCGGTCAGCATATGGATGTCCTCGAGGCTCAGATCGTCGGGCACGCCGTCGCGGGCATAATCCTCGGCGACCGCGTCGAGCCCCTGGGCGATCGTCGCGACATCCTCGGCCTGCAATATGCCCTGTGCGCCGAGCATCGCGACATGTGCCTTCGATCCGGCGATATCCTGCCGCCACAAACGCTTGTCGAATGGTATCGAGGCATTTATCTCGCGCATCACCGCCGCCGGTCCCTCAGCGAACCGACCGCCCCACATCGCGTTCGAGGTTTGCTTGCGCTCTATCGTACTTCTCCTGGCGGCTACCGCGCTGATCGGCGGCTGCGATAGGCCGTCCGCCCCCAAGGGGCAAGCGAACGAAACGGCGGCGCTGCCGACGCTCGACGAAGCCGCCAATATGGCGCCCGCGCCATCCGCGCCCGACACCGGGGTCGACGTTATCGGCAAGCTGGTCCGCGACCATAAGGGAGAGGCGGCGCCGACGGCCGGTTTCACCGGCCCCGATGGCAAGCCGCTCACCCTGGCGAGTTTTGCCGGCAAGCCGGTGCTGCTCAATCTGTGGGCGACCTGGTGCGGGCCGTGCAAGGCCGAGATGCCGACGCTCGACAAGGTTGCGGGCGAGGGCAAGGTGCAGGTGGTGACCGTCAGCCAGGACCTGGACGGCAAGGCCGCGGTCGACCCCTATCTCGCCAAGGCGGGGCTCAAGGCGGTCAAGGCCTATACCGACAAGGACCTGCACATGTCGGCGGCGTTCGGCAATCCCAGCCTGCCGACGACGATCCTCTACGATTCGTCGGGCAAGGAAGTGTGGCGGATGATCGGCGGGATGGACTGGACCAGCCCGACCGCGCGCGGCCTGTTGGCCGAAGCGAAATAGCGGGTTCGCATGGCGTCACGCCGCTTGTCCGTTCGAGTGAGTGCGCGCTATCGCCGCCTGCCATGCTTTGCTGTAACACGCTCGGTTATGGTGCAAATGGCGAATGTTGAGGCGACCGGTTGCGATGGCAGGCCGTCGGGGGCGCCGCGGCGGATTCGATCGGTATGAGTGAGCGGGACCAGGGCGGTTCGGCCGGCGACCCCGACGCTTCGCTTCGCGCTCGCGCTCCTCGCAAGAACTTGTTGCTGACCGCGACGATTCGTTCGGGAGGCGTGGCCGCGCCGGTCAGGATCCGAAACCTGTCCGAAAAAGGCGCGATGGTCGATGGCCAGGCGTTGCCCGAGCCGGGCGCCTCGCTCATCCTGCAGCGGCTCGAGGTCGAGATGCGCGGCGTCGTTGCGTGGCGAGCGGAGGGGCGTTGCGGAATCCAGTTCGAGGGCGCGGCGTCGGTGGAGGAATGGGTTGCCGGCCGCCGCGCGCCGGCCGCGATCTTCGGCCAGGGGCAATCGCGGGTCGACCAGATCCAGGCCGCGATCCGCGGCGGCCGCGACATCGTCGAGGACGTGCCGGCTGCCAGGCCGACCGAGCTCATCACCGATGTCGAGGCGCGGGTCGCCGAAGAGCTCGATCATGTCCAACGAATGCTGGACGATGTCGCCGGGGACCTGATCGGCGACATGGCGCTGCTGCAACGCCATGGCGAGGCGCTGCAGCGGTTCGACAATGCCTGCCAGATTTTGAACCAGCTCTCCGCGATCCTGAAGGCGAAGGACCGCGCGGCCGCGATCGCCGGGGTCAATCTGGAAGCGTTGCGGGACAGGCTGTTGCACAAGCCGGACGGCTGAAACGGGGTCAGGGTCGATCAATCTCCAAGCCCCTCCCCTTCAGGGGAGGGGCCGTATCCGGCATAGCGATGGAAAACTACGCCGCCCGCGTCGCCTTCGAATATTTATCCTCGCGCCTGAGCCCGACCATCATCCCGCGCTCGAGCCGGCCGCAGAGCGCCGCGTAATAGTCCGACAGGAAGCCGTAATCGTCGCCATCGTCGGGCATGTCGCCCTTGCGCCGGATCGCGGCGGCAACGGTGACGATCGCATCGGTCTGGCCGCCGCGCAGCACTTCTTCGAGCGTCTGCAATTCGTAAATGCCGTACAGGTCGAGCTGGGCGTCGGTGAAGACGCGACGCGGCCGTGTGCTTTGCGCCGCCGACGCGGCAAGGTCGTGGCCGAGTTGGGCCCGCGCGCGATGCACCACCCAGGTTCCGGCGAGCAGGTCGCCGACGCGCAGCCGGTCGCGATTGAACAACGGGAAGAACAGGAAGATCATGCTCCAGGCGAGCGCGAGCAGCGGCAGCAGCACGTCGCCGCCGGTGAACATCGCGCCGAGCGAGGCGAAGAAATAGGACAAGGGCAGGAAAATCTCGATCTCGCGCATCGCATTGCGCGCGATCACCGCGCCACCCGTCAGCCGGGCGCCGTCGCGCGCCACCACGCGTAGCCCGACGATCCTTTTGCCCGGCGTCGCGCCGCGCGCGCCCATTTCGAACAAGGTGAACCAGCCGTTCCGGAGGATGAAGAAACCGACGATCCACAGCCCGACCATCAGGATCGATTGCGAGGCGAACGCCATCAGCCCGATCGCGATCGACGCCAGGATCAACACGCCCAGCATCAGCACGCCATCGAGCAGGAACGCGCCGGCGCGCGCGCCCGCCGTGCCCAATTCGATATTGAGGTCGACGCCCTCGGGCGTGATGAAGCGGCGCCGCAGCCCGGCGATCGAGGAGCGGCTAGGCGGACGCGCCATCGCGTTTCCCCCTCGGCATGTAGAAATAGAGCAGCCAGCCGGCGAGCATCACCAGCCCGATCGCGTAACGCAGTTCGTCATTTGTGATCGTCTGGCGCCCGATCCCTTCGAGCAGCCCGGCGATCGCCAGCATCACCACCGTGCCGCCCATCGCGGTCGCCGCCGACCGTCCCGCCGCCACCGCCGCATCGGTGCGCGACAGCCTGCCCGGAAAGGCGATGGCGAGCCCGATGCGGAATCCCGCCGCGCCCGAGATCATGATGGCGAACAATTCGGTGGTGCCGTGGATCATCAGCCAGCCGACGAAATTATAGCCCAGCCCCTTCGACGCGAAGACCTCGATCATCGCTCCCAGCATCAGGCCGTTATAGACGATCAGCCCGGCGGTCGGGACGCAGAACATGAAGCCGAGCGCGAACGAGAAGATCGCGATCTGCGCATTGTGGGTGAACAGGAACGAGGCGAACAAGGCGAGCGCGCTCTGCTGCGCGTCCTTGCCGCCGTCATAAAGGGTCTGGCGCAGCGATTCGGTGCTCGCGCCGGGGTCGCGTCCCTGCGCCATGCCGTCCGGGATCATCGCATAATACCAGGACGGATCGTGCGCGATCATCAGATAGGCGACCAGGGCACCGGCGACGGTCAGCAGGAAGGACACCAGCGTCTCCTTCCACAGGGCCTGCACCGCTTCCGGCCAGCCGCGGGCGAAGAAATGCGCGAGCTGCTTCATCGGCGAGGTGGGGACGCCGTAGATCTGGAAATAGGCGCGCGTGCAGAGCTGTTCGAGATAATTGATCAGCGCGCGGTCGAGCGAGGTTTCCCGCGCCACCGACAGCGACGACAGAGCGGCGCGATAGAGCAGGGGCAGGACGAGCAATTGCTGGTCGGGCACGGCGCGGACGCCGCGTTTCTCGATCAGGGTCAGGATCTTGTCGAGCTGATCCCAATCGGCCTCGTGCGCGGCGCGAAAGCGCGTCGCGTTGACCAGCGGCGTGCGGGCTTCGACATAGGCCGTCACAAGAGGTTCCTCCGCTTGAGGTCGACATAGCCCTCGACCAGGCGATCGGCGACGCGGTCATATTCGCTCTCGATGACATGCGCCCCGAGATGGCGCAGCCGGGTCAGCGCGAGCAGCCGGTCCTTGAGCAGCCCGGCGGCGGTCACCGCGCGAGTGATGTCGTCGGCGGTGTCGGGGGCGTGATCGACCAACGATTCGAGCTCTTCGTCGCGCAGGACCACGATCAGCAGCAGATGCTTTTCGACCAGTCGCGCCGCGGCGCGGATCATGAAATCGGCGCTGGTCAGGTCGGTGAATTCGGTGAACATCACGATCATCGACCGCCGCGTCAGCCGCGCGGCAAGCGTGGTCAGCGCATAGGTGTAATTGGTTTCCTCGCCCGAATAATCGATCCCGGCGGCGAGATGCTGGAGCTCGGGAAAGGCCGAGGCACCCGAGATCAAACCGCTGGCGATGCGCGGGCGCGAATCGAACGAATGGAGCGCGACGCGGTCGCCGAGCTTGAGCGCGACCCAGCCGGTCAACAGCATCGCCGCGACCGCGCGGTCGACGCGCGGCATGCCGGCGACCGGCTCGGACATCTGACGTCCCGAATCGATCGCGAAGACGATCTGGTTGTTGCGCTCGGTGCGATATTCCTTGGCGTGGAGCTTGAGATGACGGGCGGATTGCTTCCAGTCGATCGCGCGGCGGTCCATGCCCGACCGGAACTCGACCAGCGCGTCGAAATCGGTGCCGTCGCCGCGATCGAGCTGAGTCATCAGGCCCTGCAGCGCGTGGCGCTGGAAGATTTGCGACCCGCGCTCGCGGACGGGGCGAATGTCGGGCAGGATCTTGAGCGCCGCCTCGCTCGCCATCCGCTTCTGCCGCCATACCAGGCCGAGCGGTCCACGCCAGCGCACCCAGAAGGTCGCGAAATGCGCGGTGCCACGGCGAACCGTCGCAACGGGCAGCGCCACCGCCCCGTTGCCCTGGTCGAGTTGGACGCTGGCGCGGCCGTCATCTTCCAGTGCCACCAGCGGATCGGTGGCGATCGCAATCTGGACAGAGCCTGGCCCGCCGCGCGGCGGACCCTCGACGCTGATCACCGCATCGACCGTTTCGCCGACGCTCGCGGTGCGCGGCAGGCTCAGCCCGGCTGAAATCCGGCCGGCGGGCAAGGCTAGCATCGCATCGATCAGCGCGCCGATCAGGATCGCTGCCGGCCAGGCGAGCCCGGCATACCAATGGTCCGGCGCCAGCACGGCGATCAACAGCGCGACGGGGGCCCCCGCCGCGGCCGCCATCACCGCGAAGCGCGTCGGGTAGCTCAATGCGGGCCTCCCATAAGCCCCTCCCCTTCAGGGGAGGGGTTGGGGGTGGGGCAGTGCCACAGGCTGATCGCTTGAGGACAGGCCCCACCCCAACCCAGCGTCAGGTCGGTCAGGCCCCCGGCCTGACCTAAACCGCGCGGGGCGCGGTTTACCTGAAGCTCCTGAAGGGGAGGGGCGAGATATACGGCGCCGGCAGCCACCATCCTCAACGCGGCGCCTCGATCGTCTCGATGATCGAATGCACGACTTCCTCGACCATGCGGCCGTCGATCTCGGCGGCGGGCGACAGGATCAGGCGGTGGCGGAGCAACGCGGGGGCGAGCTGCTTGACGTCGTCGGGGATGACGAAATCGCGCCCGTCGAGCGCCGCCCGGGCGCGCGCCGCGCCGGCGAGCATAGCGCCGGCGCGAGGCGATGCGCCGCTTTCGAGATCGGCGACGTCGCGCGTGCCGCGGATCAATGCTGCGATATAGTTGATCACCTCGTCGACCAGCCGCACCGTGCCGACCGCCTCGATCGCCTCGCCGATCCTGGCGGCATCGGTGCGCGGCTCGACTCCCCAGTCTTCGGGTTCCATCGCCGTCGACCGCGAGCCGTGGGTAGCGATGATCTTGCGCTCCTCGGCCGCCGACGGATAATCGACCGTCTGCTTGAACAGGAAACGGTCGAGCTGTGCCTCGGGCAGCGGATAGACGCCTTGCTGTTCGATCGGGTTCTGCGTCGCCACCACCATGAAACGGTCGCCGAGCGGCAGGCTCTCGCCGTCGATCGTCACGGTCCGTTCCTGCATCGCCTCGAGCAGCGCCGCCTGGGTCTTGGGCGGGGTGCGGTTGATCTCGTCGGCGAGCAGCATGTCGGTGAAGATCGGCCCGCGCGTCAGCGTGAAGGTCGAGGTCTGGAAGTTGAACAGATTGGCGCCGATGATATCGCCGGGCATCAAATCGGGTGTGAACTGGATGCGCCCGAACTTGATTCCGACCGCGCGCGCGAAACTGTGCGCGAGCAACGTCTTGGCGGTGCCCGGCGGGCCTTCGAGCAGGATATGGCCGCCGGCGAACAGCGCCACGAGCATCAGCTCGACGGTCGCTTCCTGGCCGACCACGGCCTTGCCGACTTCCTGGCGGATCGCCATCGCCAGATTGCGGACTTCCTCGACCGTCACTTGCCCTTCTCCTTCTGCCAATCGTGTAGCGCGCGCGCCGCGGCGACCAGGCTGGCCTTGTCGTCCGCATCGTCCACGGCCTGGGCGAGGTCGGTGAACCGCGACCGCCCGGAAATCTTGTCGAGATAGGCGTCGATCGCCGGCCCGCGCAGGCGCGACGGCACGCCGAATGCGACAATCGCGCGTTCGCGGATCGCCTCGACATAGCGTCCGCCGAGCCGCGTCTGGCGCCCCGCCTTGCGGATCAACGCGGCCGCGTTGTCCACCAGCGCGGTCTTGCCGAACGCGATCGCGCGTTCGCGATGCACGGCGGGGCCGAATCGCGCGAACGCCTGCCATCCGGCGAGCAGCATCGCCGCGACGATCGCCAGCGTCATTGCCAGGAACGGCGGATCGAAGGCCAGGCGCAGCGGGTTCTTGGCCTTGCCGAGCCCCGCCACGGTCACGTCGAAGTCGAAATCGCGGTCTCCATCCTGGTTGAGCGCGTCGAGCAGGGCGAGCGCGGCGCGCGCCTGGCTCTCCTTGCGCATGCCCATGTTCGACAGGAGGTCGGGGTCGGCGAGCACGTAGAGCGATTTGCCGCCGACTTCGCCCAATACGATATTGCCCTGCTCGTCGGTCAGCAGCGGCTTGAGGTCGGCGCCGCTGATCGTCTGCAGCGGGCGCGGCGCCTCGAACCCGAAATCCTCCGACATCCAGCCGGCCGAGCGCAACGGACGCCCGCCGCTGGTCAGCCGTGAGACCGTGAACTTGCGGTCGGGCGCCAGCACGCCTTCGGGCTCCTTCTTGTCGATCAGGCCGAGGCGCATGACCCAGCCGGGACGGCCCGCGGGGAGCAGCCGCACGGTCGACCATTTGGGCAGCACGACCAGAGTCGGCAAATCGTCGCGCCGCAGCAGCACGTCGCCCAGCGGCGTCGATCCGAGCGGCGGCGTCAGGACCAACAGGCCGTTCGCACCCAGTTGCGACGGGTCGCGGATGATGCGCGTATCCTTGCCCATGGCACGCGCCAGCCGGACGATCCCGCTATATCCGGTCGCGCCATTCGATAGCGCATGCGCCGACGCGCCGTTGGTCGAATCGGACGGCGCCTCATAGGCATTGCCGAGCATCAAGGCGACGAAGCCGATGATGCCGACCGCGAGCAGCAGGATCACCGTGCGCAGGCGAAACGCCCCGCCATCCTCCTGCCTGCGGCCGATGGTGAGGTCGCTCATGCCTTCCACACCCCCGGGACCGCGAAATCGGCATAAGCGGCGCGCGCCGCCCGCCAGTCATCCGCGCCGACCGGGCGGCCGCCGAATAGGCTGCGCTCGACCTGGCGGGCGATGGCGGCGAACAAGTCGCGCGCGCGCGACGGAATGGCGGTGGCGGCGGCGATTTCGCGACTCGTCAGGGCGGGGCGGACCAGCTGGGGACGCCGCTTGCCGATGTCCTCGATCGAGCGGAACAGCAGATGGTGGACGGCTTCGGCGAACAGACCCTTGGCGGCGAGCGCGTCGGCTTCCTCCAGCCAGGCACGGCCTTGCATGGCATCCGGCTGCCATTGCTCCTCCTCCTCGATCGCGACCGGAGCCGAAGTGCGCGCCCGGCGTCGCGGCAGGCGCCATTGGCCGTAGCGCAGTCGTTCGACGATCAGCCAGATCAGCGCGATCGCGGCGATGCCGATCACGCCCCATAGCAATATACGGGCATAAGGCGCTGCCGGCATGAAGCTGGTCAGCCAGGCGAAGAAGCGGCCGATCGGGGCGAGCACGTGCCCCAGCCATTCGAAGAAATGGGCAAGCCCCTTGAGCCAGGCGGGCGGTGCGGGGGGCGGGGGCGGTCCGGCAAGCGTGAACTGGACGGACGGATCCGCGCGCAACGCGTCATGCGCCGCGGTGAAGCGGTCGGCGGCGGCCGCGGCACCTTGCGAATTTCCCCCGGCCAAACGCTACCCCTGCGCTAACAACCCCTATTGCTTACCCCATGCAGGTAAGCGCGCAACCGCTAAAAACTTCGTTTCGAACCAAGTCGTTCCGGGCCCCGACGAGTGCCCGGTGAGGAGGCGGATCGGGTGCCGCAGCTGTTACGGCTTGCTGAAACAGGCTCTAACGCCGTCCTCGCACGCCGAGCATCGCCAACCCGGCGCACAGCACAAGCACCGCCAGCATCGCCATCACCACGGTGAAATCGCGCGGCGATGCCAGCCACCAGGTCAACAACGGGCCGAGCAACGACGGCAAAGTGTTGGTCAGGTTGAACAGGCCGAGATCGCGCCCGCGATGCCGTGGATCGGGCAGCAATTGCATCGAAAAGGCGACCTGAAGCGGCAGGAACACGCTATAGCCGATCGTGTAGCAGGCGAAGCCGAGCGCTCCCGCGGTCCAGCTATGCGCCGCCGCCATGCCGGCGAGACCGATCGCGGTGACGATGGCGGCGGCGATCAGGAACGGCTTGCGGCGGTCGAGCCGGTCGGACAGCCGTCCGAACAGCAAGGCGATCGGCAAGGGCGCGATGAAGGAGAAAGTGAGCAGGTTGCCGACGCGCGCCGCGAGGTCGTCCCGGGGGGCATCGGGGACGATGCTTTCGAAATAATAGAGCAGATAGAGCTGCAGCACGCACCCCGCGATCTGGAACAGCAACCGCGCGCACCATGACGCGGCCAGGTCATGGCGGCGCATCGCCACGGCGGCGCGTGGCGGATCGACGATCGGCAGTGGCCGCGCGGGGCTCAGGATCAGTGGGATCAGGCAGAGAGCGGCGATCGCGACGACGATCATCAGCCGGCCCGTTTCACCCAGCGCGGGAATGCCGACGACCAGGGCAAGCACGCCGGACGCCACCGGATAGCCGAGCGACAACAGCCCGCCGGTCGTGCCTTTCTGCGAATCGGGAATCTCGTCCGCCATCACCGCGACCAGCGGCGCCAGGACGGCGTTGAGCGCGACTTGAAAGACCACGATCGCGGCGATGATCGTCGCGGGGCCGTGTGCGACGGCGATCGCTCCATAGGCGGCGACGGTCGCGATCAGGCCGCCCACCATCCAGCCCCGCCGGCCGCCGCCGTGCGCCATCGAACGATCGCTCAGCCAGCCGAACAGGATGTTGGAGGTGCTCGCCGCGATCGCCCCGGCAATCACGGTCGCGGTCAGCAAATTGACTCGCGATTCGCCGGCCAGTGCCTCGACCTTGATCGCCAGCAACAAGGTGAGCAGCGGCAGATAGCCGATCACCCCGCCGGCATTGGCCAGCGCATAGATCAGCAGGAACCCGGTCGAGCGCCGTTCGGCCGCCGCGCCGCCGGTCGTGTCGCGTCGCTGGTCGACTGGCGGGGCAAGGATGTCGGGCATGCGCTGGCCCGCCATCATGTACGCGCGGGCAAGGCTCGGCAACGGGAGATCGGCGGGACGGACCGCGGCTTTTTGAATGGGCCCGTGTGGCGTCTGATTCCGGACTTCCTGCTCCTTCGATATGGAGCTACCCAAGGTTCATGCCGCGCAGCCCACTCCCGACCGACGAGCCGTCGCGCAAACCGACGCCGGGTCCGCCGGCTTCCGCGATGGTCAGGCGCTGAGCGTTCGATGGCGCGGCGCAGGCAGAGCGTTACGATCAAGCACGTCGCCGCCGATGCCGGCGTGTCGCTGCAGACGGTTAGCCGGGTCATCAACAACGAACCCAATGTCCGGCGCGAGATGATCGAGCGCGTCCGGCGGTCGATCGACAAGCTCGGCTACGTCCCGTCGATCGCCGCGCAGCGGATGGGCGGGTCGCGATCCTATCTGATCCTGGCGCTCAACGATCGCGAACGCACGATCGAGGGTTGGCGATCGCGTGAGGGCAGCGACTGGGTCGACCAGATGCTGCTCGGCGGCATGCTCACCTGCGCGCAGCACGGTTACCGCCTGATCGTCGAACTGATCGACACGCATAGCGACCATATCGAGCGCGAATTGCTGGCGGCGATCGCGGCGCTGCAGCCCGATGGCGTCATCCTGACTCCGCCGCATTCGGAAAATCCGCTGATCATCGACCTGTTGGTCGCCCACGGGATCAGCTTCGCGCGGATCGGGTCGCTGCGGCCGGGCCCCGGCTTCGCGCTGACGATGGACGACGAGCGCGCCGCGCGGCTCGCGACCGAGCATCTCATCCAGTTGGGGCACCAACGGATCGGCTTCATCGCCGGTCCGCCGGACTATGAAGTGAGCGGCTGGCGCGTCGACGGCTGGCGCGCGGCGATGACGGCGGCGGGCTTGCCCACCGACGGCCTGCTCGCCGCCGGGGATTTCACTTATGCGTCGGGCAAGACCGCCGCGGCCCAATTGCTCGACCGGCCGCAGGCGCCGACCGCGATCGTCGCGAGCAACGACCAGATGGCGCTGGCGGCGCTTGAAACCGGCCGCGACCGCGGCCTGTCTGTGCCGCACGACCTGTCGCTGATCAGTTTCGACGATACGCCGATCGTCCGCTTCACCCATCCCCCGCTGACGGCTGTGGTCCAACGGATCGCCGAGGTGACATCGCGCGCGGTCGAATTGATCATCGCCGACCGCACCGGAAAGCACGTGTCCGCCGACCCCGTCGTGGTGCCGGCCGAACTCGTCATCCGCGGGTCGACTGCCGCACCGGCGTGATCGCGGTACTGTTGCCTCCTCCCTTTCGCTCGGGAGGGTCTATCGAAACGGCGCGGACGGTCGGGTTGCACCCTGTGCAAATTTTAGCCCTCTCCCGCGTGCGGGAGAGGGTTTGGGTGAGGGTCTTCTTTCTTCTTCCAAGCATTTGCCGAGACAGAAGAAGAAAGAAGACCCTCACCCTCCCACCGCTGCGCGGCGGGCCCCTCCCTCTCCCGCGCGCGGGAGAGGGGCAGACTCCGGACAACCGCGTGCCGGTGGGAAGCTCCGGCCGAAGGACGACCGACGCTTTTTCGCACGGAAAGACTGGTTTGCTTCAACGACATCGTTACGGTGCCACGGATTCGGACAGGGCAACCAGCAGCAAAAGGGGCGCGCGATGGCGAAGGACCAGTATCGGGGTCGGTCGGGGGCGCGTCGCGTCCGGATGAGCGGCAGGTCGGCCCTTGCCGCGATGGCGATCGCACTGGTGGCTGTTCAACCGCTCGGCGCGCAGACCGTCGGCACCGCCGCGACCGAAAAGGCGTTCGACGCCCAGATCAGCAGCGCCGACCAGCTTGCCTGGCTCAAGGAGATGGCGTCGGCGCCCAACCATGTCGGCAGCCCGCACGACAAGGCCAATGCCGAGATGGAACTCGCGCTGTTCAAGCAATGGGGCTGGGACGCGCATATCGAGACCTTCAAGGTGCTCTACCCGACGCCGATCTCGACCACGCTCGAGCTGCTTGGTCCGGAACGCGTCACGCTGGGCGGGCAGGAGCCGCAGCTCGGTCCCGACAAGCTCGACGGCGCGCTGCCGCCGTATGTCGCCTATCAGGGCGATGGCGACGTCACCGCGCCCGTGGTCTACGTCAATTACGGCATGCCCGACGATTATGACGCGCTCGCGCGGCGCGGGATCAGCGTCAAGGGCAAGATCGTCATCGCGCGCTATGGCGGCGGCTGGCGCGGATTGAAGCCCAAGCTGGCGCAGGAACATGGCGCGGTCGGCTGCCTGATCTATTCGGACCCGGGCGACGACGGCTATGCCCGCGGCGACGTCTATCCCAAGGGCGGTGCGCGGCCCGAAGGAGGCGTGCAGCGCGGATCGGTGATGGACATGACCACCTATCCGGGCGACCCGCTGACGCCCGGGATCGGTGCGACCGACAATGCCAAGCGCCTGACCCGCGCCGAGGCCAAGACGATCCTCAAGATCCCGGCGCTGCCGATCTCCTACGGCGACGCGGTCAAGATCCTCGCCGGGCTCGAGGGTCCGGTAGCCACCGGCAGGGATCGCGGCGGGTTGCCGATCCCCTATCATTGGGGCGGGTCCGATGCGGTCAAGGTGCATCTGGCGGTCAAGTCGGACTGGTCGCTCAAGACGCTCTACGACGTCATCGCGGTGATGAAGGGCAGCACGCGCCCCGACGAATGGATCGTGCGCGGCAATCATCGCGACGGCTGGGTGTTCGGTGCCGACGATCCGCTGTCGGGCCAGGTCGCCTTGATGTCGGAAGCCAAGGCGCTCGGCGCGCTGGCGAAGACCGGCTGGCGGCCCGACCGCACGCTCGTCTATGCCAGCTGGGACGGCGAGGAGCCCGGCCTGCTCGGCTCGACCGAATGGGCCGAGACGCATGCCGACGAACTGCAAGCCAAGGCCGTGCTCTACATCAACACCGACGACACCTCGCGCGGCTTCCTGGGCGCCGAGGGCAGCCATACGCTCCAGCATTTCGTCAACTCGATCGCGCGCGACGTGCCCGATCCGCAGACCGGGGTCAGCGTCTATGACCGGCTGCGCGCGAGCATTCGCGCCGGCGCCTATTCGGGCAGCGGCCGCGACGCCGGGTCCGGCGCGCTCGAGGCGGCCAAGGCTGGCGGCGACATCCCGATCGGCGCGCTCGGCTCGGGCTCGGACTATAGCGCGTTCATCGCGCATCTCGGCATCCCCTCGGTCAATCTCGGCTTCGGCGGAGAGGGCGCGGGCGGCGGCTCGTATCATTCGGCCTATGACACTTATTATCACGTCACCAATTTCGACGATCCCGGGCTGGTCTATGGCGCAACCCTGTCCAAGTTCGTCGGGCGGATGGTGCTGCGCGCCGCCGCCGCGCCGCGCGTGCCGGTGCGCTATAGTGATATGGCCGCGACCGTCGCGCGCTATGTCGGCGAAGTGAAGAGACTCGCCGCCGATCAGCGCGAGCAGGACCGTGCACTCAAGGACCTTGGTCGTGACGACGTGTTCAAGCTGACCTCCAACCCGGTGGACCCGATGGCTGCGCCGGAGGATAAAGGCGTGACCCCGCTGCTCGACATGCTCGCGCTGGAGGATGCATCCGACCATCTGACCCGCGCGTCGCGCGCGGTCGACGCCGCATTCGATCGTGCCGCGCCCGACAAGGTCGCCAGGGCAATGGCGATGCTCAAGGGCGTCGACCAATTGCTGCTCGACAAGGACGGCCTGCCCGGCCGGCCCTGGTATCGCAATCTGATCTACGCGCCGGGCACGCTGACCGGCTATGGCGCCAAGACCTTGCCGGGTATTCGCGAAGGGATCGAGCAACGCCGTTTCGACGACGCGAAGGCCTATGTCGCGAAGACCGCGGCGGCGCTCAATCGTTATGCCGATCTGCTCGACGCGGCGGTCAAGCTCTTGAAGGGCTGATTTCCCGTCGCTTTGGATTTCCGAAGATCGTCAGGACGGATTGGTCTCCGCGTCGACCTCCCGGCTCGGCTGCTGCCGTTCGTGTGCCAGATGCAATGCGACGAGTCGCGCGAGCAGGGTCGCGGGGAAGAGCTGGCCGAACACCGCTTCGAGCGTCGCCAGGCTGCGCGCCAGCGGGTGGAGCGGGGTGATGTCGCCGAAACCGACTGTCGTGATCGTGCTCAGGCTGAAATAGGTGAAGGCGGCGGTCGGCGCCTCGCCCGGCTGAATCACGATGTGGAACGCGCCCGGCGCGACTTGTTCGATTGCGGTATAGGCGATGCCGAACAAGGCGGCGACGTTCAGGTAGAGCAGGATCGCGCCGCGCACGCGATGGACCGTCACCCGAACGGAGGAAAAGACGTGGCGCGCGACCAGCGCGGTGATGGCGGCGTTGAACGCGAACGCGATCAAAGCGACCAGTTCATGTTGTGCCGCGACGTCGAGGTGCAGGTCGGCGCCCAGTCGTTGCGACACCGACGGCCCCATCGCCAGCAACGCCAGGGCGGCGATCACCACGCCTTGTACGACGCGGCGCCGCGTCAGCGCGGCGACGCTGATGGCGGCGAACGAAAAATGGCAGAGATCGAGCAGGATTCGGCCGCCGGTCGACCGCGCGCCGAACGGGATAACCGCGAACAATGTCACGCCCTGAAGGACGAGCAGGGCGGTCAGCGCGGTATCGACGCGATGCTGGCGAATGGAGGTGAAGGCGGTCTGGACAATATTCGGCATTGCCGCTTCTTCGGAGGGCCGTCGCCGATTGGCAATGTCGGCTGCGACGAGGTGTGGCCGGTCGACATGCCGTTGCGGTCGACCGGGTCTACCCTGCGGCGACGGCGCATCGCGCGGACGTCACGCACGGGATAGCAGTGACATCGCCGCGATCAGGCGCCAAGGAAGCCGAATGACCAAACCCGCTCCACTCGCCGGCCTCAAGGTACTCGAACTCGCGCGTATCCTGGCGGGCCCCTGGGCCGGTCAGGTGCTGGCCGATCTCGGCGCCGAGGTGATCAAGGTCGAAAGCCCGGCAGGCGACGACACGCGGACCTGGGGCCCGCCCTTCGTCACCAATCCGGACGGCACCCGCGACGCGGCTTATTACCATTCGTGCAACCGCGGCAAATCGTCGGTGGTGATCGACTTCACCACGAACGAGGGGCAGGCAGAAGTGCGGCGGCTCGCCGCCGAAAGCGATGTGCTGATCGAGAATTTCAAGGTCGGCGGGCTCGTCAAATACGGTCTCGATTATGCCAGCCTGTCGGCGATCAACCCGCGGCTGATCTATTGCTCGATCACCGGCTTCGGGCAGGACGGGCCTTACGCGCCGCGCCCCGGCTATGATTTCATCATCCAGGGAATGAGCGGGATGATGGACCTGACCGGCGATCCCGACGGCGCGCCGCAAAAGATCGGCGTGGCGATGGCCGACATCGCCACTGGCCTCTATTCGGTAATCGGCATCCAGGCGGCGCTGATCCAGCGCGAGAAGACCGGGCGCGGCCAGCATATCGACATGGCGCTGCTCGATACGATGACCGGCGTCCTCGCCAATCAGGCCGCGAATTACTTCGCCAGCGGTGTGACGCCGCCGCGCGTCGGCAACGCACATCTCAACGTCTCGCCCTACGCGGTCTTCCCGACCAGCGACGGCTGGTTCATCCTGGCGGTGGGCAATGACGGCCAGTTCCAGCGCTTTTGCGGCGTGGTCGGGATCGAGCCGGAGGAGCGCTGGGCGACCAATGCCGGACGGATCGAGCATCGCGCGCCCTTGTTCGCGGCGATCGAGGCGGCGACGCGTCGTTTCACGCGCGACGATCTGCTGGCGAAGCTCGAAGCGGTCGGTGTGCCGGTCGGGCCGATCAATACTGTCGAGCAAGCGCTCAACGACCCCCAGGTCCGGGCGCGCGGCATGGTGGTGGCGGGCGAGCGAATCGACGGCTTGCGGACGCCGATCCGTTTCTCCGATGCCGATCTCGCCCTCGGCCGGCCCGCGCCTCGCCTTGGGGAGATGCGCGGCGAGTGACAACAAAGTCCTAGGCGACTAGGCGCATTTCGATGGCGTCCCTCCCCGCCTTTCGACCCGCAGGTCTGTTGATCGGATTGCGCCGCCGCTTCCGTACAAGTGAAGCGGCGCTGATCCTGCTCGCCCTCGGCATCGGCCTCACGGCGGGCCTGCTGACCCTGGTCCAGAGCGGGATCGCGCATTTCATGCAGTCGCTCTTCTACGGCGTATCGGGCGACGAGCGGTTGAGCGCGCAAACCGCGATCGAGCCGCTCCGCCTGCTCGCGCTTCCGCTCGGCGGATTGTTGCTGGCCGGGCTCGGCCGCTTGCTGCGCCGGGGGCGCGCGCCGGTCGACGTGGTCGAGGCCAATGCGCTGCATGGCGGCGTGATTCCGATGCGCGACAGCCTGACCGTCGCTGCCCAGACCTTGTTGTCGAACGGCATGGGCGCGTCGGTCGGGCTCGAGGCGGCCTATGCCCAGATGGGCGGCGGAGTCGCGTCGGTGGTCGGGCAATGGCTCAGGCTGCGGCGCGCGGACCTTCGTGTCCTGGTCGGGGCGGGCGCCGGCGCGGCGGTGGGTGCGGCCTTCGGCGCACCGTTGACCGGCGCCTTCTATGCTTTCGAGATCGTGCTTGGCGCCTACACGCCCGCGGCGATCGCGCCGGTCGCGGTGGCGGCACTGGCCGCGGTGGTGACGATGCGCGTCTCGGGCGTGCCGGCCTATCTGATCGTCCTGCCCGCCGCGGAGGCGATCGGCACCTGGGACTATTTCCTGTTCGCTTCGCTGGGGCTGGTTTGCGCGATCGTCGGGATCGTGCTGATGCGCGCGGTGACCTTGGTCGAAATCGCCACGCGACGCTTGCCGATCCCCGACATCTACCGACCGGTGTTCGGCGGATTGTTACTGATCCCGATCGCCGCTTTGTCGCCCCAGGCCTTGTCGGCCGGGCACGGCGCCTTGCATCTCGATCTGACGATGAAGGTCGGGCTCGCCTTTCTGGCGACGATCTTCGTACTTAAGGTCGCGGCCTCTGCGATCTCCTTGGGATTCGGATTTCGTGGCGGACTGTTCTTCGCGTCGCTCTTCCTGGGTTCGCTGGTCGGTCAGCTGTTCGCCGGGCTGGTCAATCTGATCCCGGGCGCGGCCCATGTCAGCGCCAACGATGCTGCATTGGTCGGCATGGCGGCGATGGCGGTCGCGGTGGTCGGCGGCCCGATGACGATGTCGTTGCTGGTACTCGAATCGACTCATGATTTCGCGCTCACGGCGGTTACGATCACCGCGTCGCTCTGTGCCAGTACCCTGGTGCGCGAGACGTTCGGCTTCTCCTTCTCGACCTGGCGCCTGCACACGCGTGGCGAGACGATCCGCAGCGCCCGCGATATCGGCTGGATCAAGTCGCTGACCGCAGGCAGGATGATGCGGCGCGGCATTCCCGAGATCGAGGGGAGCACGACGATCGCCGAATTCCGCCGGCGTTTCCCGTTGGGCTCGATCACCCAGGTCGTGGCACTCGGCCCGACGGGTGCCTATGCGGGGTTGATCCCGACCGTCGCCGCGCACGCTCCGGGACTGGCCGAGGACGCCCCGGTGACCGAGGCGGCGATCCTGACCGACTTCACGCTGTCGCCCGACCAGGATGCGGCGGAGATCATGCGTGCCTTCGAGGAGCGCGAGGCCAACGAATTCGTCGTTACCGATGCCGATGGCACGGTGCTGGGCGTGGTCAGCGAACGCTATGTGCGGCGGCGCTACACCGATGAGATCGAAAAGGCGCAGCGCGAGTTGTTCGGCGAATGACTGCAGCTCCGCCCGCAACGTCGTTCAGGAAACTGGCGATCACTGCTTCGGTCGTTCTCGTGCTGATCGTGGTCGGCATAGTGACCGGCGCCCAGCTCTGGCGTCCCATGGCGACGGTCGAGCGCCATGTGGTGGCGCCGATCCAGCGGGTCACCAATCGCTCCTCACCATCCGAAATGTTGCCTGATCTGGTCGATGCCGCTTGCCCGGCAGTGGTCAGGATCGGCCTTGGCGTGCCGCCTGCCTCGACCGCCAAGCCGGATCCGCTGGCATCGCGCGGACTCGGCGGCATCGTCGTTTCGTCCGACGGCTTTATCGTCACCAGCGGCAGGATGCTGGCCGGCCGCGACACGCTGCCGGTCCAATTCAACGACGGAAGCGAGCTGGATGCCAAGGTCGTGGCGAACGATCCGCTGTCGGGACTCGCCCTGCTCAAGGTCGACGGACGGAATTTCACGACCTTGCAATTCGCGGACTCCGATCTGCCACGGACCGGCGCGTGGGGGTTCAGCCTGACCTCGCCGGCCGGAAGCGGATGCGCAGTCCAGACCGGGGTGATCGCGCAGGACTTCGCCGCCGGCGGAGAGGCATTGCGATCGTCGGTATCGGTCGACCCCACGCCCAGCGGAAATGTCGAGGGCGTGCCCTTCATCGGCAGCGATGGCCGCGTGCTCGGCCTGCCCGCCTTCCCGGATGACGACAGCGCCGGCGACCTAAGCGTACTGATTCCCGGCGACGTCGCCGCCCGGATCGTCAGCGAGATGTTGCGCAGCGGCGCGCCACCGGCGGCGCCGTTCGGGATCGTGGCCGAGGATCTGGGGCCCGTACTGGCCAAGCGGCTCGGTGCCGATCGCCAGCGCGGCGCGGTGGTGGTGATGGTCAAGCCCGGATCGCCTGCCGATACCGCGGGTCTGAAGGCGGGCGACGTCGTGCTGACCGCGGACGAATCGCCAATCTCGGGCGCCTCCGAACTCGGACGGGCGCTCGACCCGACCGCCACGTCGGTCGACCTCGAGATTGTCAGGCATGGCGAGCACCAGGAACTGACCTTGAAGGCCTGACCGGACGGCGCCGTCTCGGCCGGCGGCATCGGCCAGACTCGGCACCCGGGAAGATAAAAAGGGGGCCAGCTGACGAGGCTTTGGCGCCGGCCGCGATCCATCCGATCGAGTCCCCGCCCCAGGATTTTTTGCGACTCTGACGGCGCCGCATCAGCGTCGCTCGATCTGTCAAGGCACATCGCCCCCATTTTGGGGCAAACGCTGCGATGATTTCTGCCAAAATCAATGTCTTATGAAGAATTTTAGGCCAAAATAGCGCCAGAGTCTCCGCGACAGATAAGTGTAAATCGCGTCGTATTTAACCAATAGATATACTCGATCCTGAAGTATCAGACCCGCATGAACGGACGATTCAAGTAATCGTGCGGCGCTGAAGCCGTGCGCGCTAAGTCCGCGTAACAGAGGGGAATAACATGACACGCACGCCGTATTCGTCTGGCAGTCTTCCTTTCGACTCCAAAGTGTCATCCTCGATAGCCTCGCGCCGTAGAAGTCTTCGCTCGCAAGCGAGCCGGCTGTCCTTGCGCTCGACCGTCGCCGCCGCGACCGTTGTCGGTCTCGGTCTCCTCGCGCCGACTCACGCCTGGGCGCAATGCGTCGTCGGTGGCGTCACGGTCACGTGCGCCGATACCTCGACGACCGACACGACTTATTCGACCAATCCGCCGAACGATCGCCACTATACCGGTCCGATCGCGACCCCGATCATCGTCAACGTCAACAGTGGCGCGACGGTGAGCGGCAACGGCATCGCGGTGACCAATACGGCTGCCGGCGGCATTACCGTCAACAACGGCGGTACGATCAGCGTCGACGCCGGCAATACGCCGACGGCCGGCGGCACCGCGGCTTTGTCGCTGACCGCCTTGGGCGGTCCGATCGTCTATACCGGCGGGGACATCATCAATAACGGCAACGGCAATGCGTTCGACGCCGTGCAGAATGGCGGCGTGGGTTCGGTCAGCATCACTGCCGGCAACATCTTTGCCGCGACCGGCGAAGGCATCACCGTTCGCGACGTTGCCACCAGCACCGGAATCGACATTACCACCAATGGCACCGTCACCGCGCTGACGGCGGGCAAGGACGGTATCGATGCGCAAAGCCAGTCGCTGACGGGCAACGTCACGATCGTCGCCAATGGCGACATCAACGCAGGCAATGCCGGCATCGTCGACGCGATCCTCAACGCTGGTGCTACCGGCAATGTCGACGTGACCGCGAATGGCGCGATCACCGCGCGGTTCGGCGTCGATGCCGAGAATTTCGGGGCTGGAAACACGACTGTCACGACGGTCGGTCCGGTCAATGTGACGACCGGCAACGGCATCTTCGCCCGGACCGGGGGCGGCAACGTCACGATCAATGCCGGCGACGTGACCGCCACCGGCAACACCGCGATCGTCGGACGTCAGACCAACGCGGCCGGCGCGGGCATCGTCGACATCACCGCCGGCAATGTCTCTGGCACGACCGGTATCGAGGCGACCAACTCGGGCACCGGTGCGATCAGCGTGACCGCCAACGGCACGGTGACCGGCACATCGGCCGAAGGCATCAACGCCAACGGCAATGGCGCAGTCACGATCTCCGTCGCCGACGCGGTGACCGGTGCGACTCGCGGCCTGAACCTGGTCGGCGGCACCGGTGGGTCAGGCGACATCTCGGTCACCGGTACGGGCGGGTTCTTCGGCGGCTCGGACGACGCGGCGCATATCCAGAACAACGGTTCGGGCACGGTCACCGTCAATATCTCGGGCGCCAGCGGCTCGACCGGCGGCGAGGGCATCGTCGTGCGCGACACCGCGGCGGGCGGCAATATCAGCGTCACCACCGGTGCGGTGACGGCGCTGACTGCGGGCAAGGACGGCATCGATGTCCAGGCACAGTCACTGACCGGCAACACGACGATTGTCGCCAATGGCGACATCAACGCAGGCAATGCCGGCATTGTCGGCGCGATTCTCAATGCTGGTGCCACCGGCAATGTCGACGTAACCGCGAACGGTGCGATCAACGCCCGGTTCGGTGTCGATGCGGAGAACTTCGGTTCGGGCAATACCAGCGTTACTACGGTCGGCCCGGTCAATGTGACGACCGGCAACGGCATCTTCGCCCGGACCGGGGGCGGCAACGTCACGATCAATGCCGGCGACGTGACCGCCACCGGCAACACCGCGATCATCGGGCGTCAGACCAACGCGGCCGGCGCAGGCATCGTCGACATCACCGCCGGCAATGTCTCGGGCACGACCGGTATCGAGGCGACCAATTCGGGCACCGGCGCCGTCAATGTAACCGCCAACGGGACCGTTACCGGCACCTCCGCAGAGGGCATCAACGCCAACGGCAATGGCGCAGTCACGATCTCCGTCGCCGACACGGTCACCGGCGCGACGCGCGGTCTGAATCTGGTCGGCGGCACCGGTGGCACGGGCAATATCAGCGTGACCGGCACCGGTGGCTTCTTCGGCGGCACCGGCGACGGCGCCCATATCCAGAACAACGGATCGGGCACGGTCACGGTCAACATCTCCGGCGCCAGCGGCTCGACCGGCGGCGAGGGCATCGTCGTGCGTGACACCGCGGCGGGCGGGAACATCAGCGTCACCACGGGCGCGGTCACCGCGCTGACTGCCGGCATGGACGGCATCGACACCCAAAGCCAATCGCTGACTGCCAACGTCACCGAGGTCGCCAATGGCGACATCAATGCTGGCAACGCAGGCATGGTCGCGGCGATCTTCCCAGGTGCCGCGACCGGCAATATCGACGTGACGGCGAACGGCGCGATCAATGCGCGATTCGGCGTGGATGCCGAGAATTTCGGCACCGGTTCGACCAGCGTCACCACAGTAGGCCCGGTCAATGCGACCAGCGGCAACGGCATCTACGCCTCGACCAATGGCGGCAATGTCACGGTCAATGCCGGCGACGTCACCTCGACTGGCAATACGGCGATCATCGGCCGGCAGAATAACGCTGCCGGCGCAGGCGTGATCGACGTCACCGGCGGCAACGTCTCGGGCACGACGGGTATCGACGTCGCCAATTTGGGCACCGGCGCGACCAACGTCACCGCCAACGGTACCGTCACCGGTACCTCGGCCGAAGGCATCAAGGCGACAGGCAACAACGCGGTGACCGTGACGGTTGCCGATACGGTGACGGGTGCGACGCGCGGCCTTAGCCTGGTTGGCGGCACCGGCGGCACCGGCAACATCTCGGTGACTGGCGCCGGCGGCTTCTTCGGCGGCACCGGCGATGCGGCCAACATCCTCAACAACGGATCGGGTACGGTCACCGTCAACATCTCGGGCGCGAGCGGCTCGACCGGCGGCAACGGGATCATCGTTCGCGACACCGCCTTGGGTGGCGACATCAGCGTCACGACCGGCGCGGTGACCGCGCTGACCGCCGGTTTCAACGGCATCGACACGCAGAGCCAGTCGCTGACAGCCAACGTCACCGAGGTCGCCAATGGCGACATCAACGCGGGTAACGCCGGCATGGTCGCGGCGATCTTCCCGGCCGGCGCCACCGGCAACATCGACGTGACCGCGAACGGCGCGATCAATGCGCGGTTCGGGGTGGACGCCGAGAATTTCGGCACCGGCAACACTAGCGTCACGACAGTCGGTCCGGTCAACGCGACCAGCGGCAACGGTATTTACGCCTCGACCAACGGCGGCAATGTCACTGTCAATGCCGGCGACGTCACGTCCACCGGCAACACCGCGATCATCGGGCGTCAGAACAACGCGGCTGGCGCGGGCATCGTCGACATCACCGCCGGCAACGTCTCCGGCACGACCGGCATCGAGGCGACCAACTCGGGCACCGGCGCGATCAGCGTCACCGCCAACGGCACGGTGACGGGCACCTCCGCAGAGGGCATCAACGCGAACGGCAATGGTGCGGTGACGATCTCCATCGCCGACGCGGTGACCGGCGCGACGCGCGGCCTGAACCTGGTCGGCGGCACCGGCGGCTCAGGCGACATATCGGTCACCGGCACCGGCGGGTTCTTCGGCGGCTCGGGTGACGGCGCCCATATCCAGAACAACGGCTCGGGCACGGTCACGGTCAACATTTCGGGCCCAAGCGGCTCGACCGGTGGCGAAGGCATTGTCGTCCGTGACACCGCGGCCGGCGGCAATATCAGCGTCACCACCGGCGCGGTCACCGCCCTGACCGCCGGTATGGACGGTATCGACGTCCAAAGCCAGTCGCTGACCGGGAACGTGACGATCGTCGCCAACGGCGATGTCGCTGCAGGTAACGCCGGCATCGTCGGCGCGATCTTCCCGGCCGGCGCCACGGGCAACATCGACGTGACCGCGAACGGCGCGATCAATGCGCGGTTCGGCGTCGATGCCGAGAACTTCGGAACCGGTTCGACCAGCGTCACCACGGTGGGTCCGGTCAACGTCACCACCGGCAATGGCGTCTACGCTTCCAGTCGCGGCGGCAACGTCACGGTCAATTCCGGCGACGTCACCTCGACCGGTAATATCGCGATCATCGCTCAACAGCTCAATGCAGCTGGCGCGGGCAATGTCGGCGTAACCGGCGGCAACGTCTCCGGCACGACCGGCATCGTCGCGACGAACCTCGGTACCGGCACGGTGGGCGTCACCGCGAATGGCACGGTGACCGGGACGTCGGCGGAAGGTATCCTGGCGACAGGCAATGACGCGGTAAGCGTGAGCGTCGCCGACGCCGTAACCGGTGCGACCAACGGCCTGACTCTGATCGGCGGCACCGGCGGCGCGGGCAACATCTCCGTCACCGGCACTGGCGGCTTCTTCGGCGGCACCGGCGACGGCGCCAACATTCAGAATAACGGCTCGGGTACGGTTACCTTCAACATCTCGGGTGCTAGCGGCTCGACGGGCGGCAACGGCATCGTGGTGCGCGACACCGCGGCGGGCGGCGATATCAGCGTCACCACTGGCGCGGTGAGTGCGCTCGCGGCAGGCATGAACGGCATCGACGTTCGCTCCCAGTCGCTGACCGCCAATGTGACCGAGGTCGCCAATGGCGACATCAACGCGGGCAATGCCGGCATGGTGGCTGCGATCTTCCCCGCAGCGGCAACGGGCAATATCGATGTCACCGCGAACGGTGCGATCAACGCAGCGTTCGGCGTGGACGCCGAGAATTTCGGCACGGGCAACACCAATGTCACGACCGTCGGGACGGTCAACGCGACCAACGGCACCGGCATCTACGCGCAAACCAACGGCGGCAATGTTTCGGTCAACGCCGGCGACGTGTTTGCGATCGGGGGCTTCGGGATCCGCGCGCAGCAAATCAGCCTTGGGGCGGGGTCGATCGATGTGACCGCAGGAAATGTCTCGGGCGCGCGGGGCATCTATGCCGTCAATTCCGGCACCGGAACAGTGAATGTTACCACCAGCGGAACGGTCACCGGAATCGCCGCCGAAGGAATCTACGCGAGGGGTGGCGATGCGGTGACCATCTCCGCCGCGAACACCGTCACCGGTGCTACCAATGGTCTGCTCCTGATCGGCGGCAGCGGCGGCGCCGGCAACATCTCGGTCACCGGCACCGGATTCTTCGGCGGCAGCGGCGACGGCGCCAACATCCTGAACAATGGCGCGGGCACGGTCACCGTCAACATCTCGGGTGCGAGCGGGTCGACCGGCGGCAATGGCATCATCGTGCGCGACACGGCGGCCGGCGGCGACATCAATGTCACGACTGGCGCGGTAACCGCGCTTGCGGCAGGCATGAACGGCATCGACGTTCGGAGCCTTTCGAATAGCGCCAATCTTGCCATCGTCGCCAATGGCGATGTCGATGCGGGCAACGCCGGCATCGTCGCCGGCATGCTTTCCGGTACGGCGACCGGCAATGTCGACGTGACGACGAACGGCGCGGTCAACGGCCGTTTCGGTATCGATGCGGAGAATTTCGGAGCCGGCAATGTCGATGTGACGGCGGCCGGACCGGTCACCGCGTCGACCGGCAACGGCATCTTCGCGCTGACCCAGGGCGGCAATATCTCGGTCGCTGCGGGCGACGTCACGTCCACCGGTAATATCGCCATCGTCGGGCAGCAAACGAACGCTGCCGGCGCGGGCAATATCGCCCTGACCGGCGGTAACGTCTCGGGCACCGTCGGCGTTGCGGCGATCAACAGCGGCACCGGCACAACCAGCGTGACCACGACCGGCCTGGTGACCGGCACCGCCGCCGAAGGCATTCTCGCGATCGGCAACGATGCGGTGACGGTCAACGTCGCCGACGCCGTGACCGGCGCCACCAGCGGTCTGACTCTGGTCGGCGGTACCGGTGGCGCGGGCGATATCCTGGTCACCGGCACCGGCGGCTTCCATGGCCTCGCGGGCAACGGCGCCTCCATCCAGAACAACGGATCGGGCACGGTCACCGTGAACAATACGGGGGCGACCACCGCCACCGGCGGCGCTGGCATCCTGGTCCGCGACACGGTCGCGGGCGGCGATATCAATGTCATCACCGGCGCGGTCACCTCGACCGATCAGAACGGTATCGACGTGATTGGGGTTTCGGCGACCGGCAATATCGCCGTGGTGACGAACGGCGACGTCAATGGCGGCAATGCCGGTATCGTCGCGGCGCTGGTCGGCGGCACGACGGGTAATGTCGACGTCACCACCAACGCGGCCGTCAACGGCATCTTTGGCATCGATGCCGAGAATTATGGTACCGGCAACGTCAATGTGACCGCGGTCGGCCCGGTCACCGGCACCACCGGCTATGGCATCGTCGGCATAACCCTGGGCGGCAATCTCAACGTGAACGCCGCCAACGTGTCCTCGACCGGCGCCGCGGCGGTCCTGGCCGAGCAGGTCATGGCGGGCGGTGCGGGCAATGTCGGCGTGACCGTCGGCAACGCCTCCGGTACGTCGGGCGTCATTGCCCAGACCAACGGGACCGGCGCCGTCTCCGTCAACGTCCTGGGCGATCTGACGGCGACCGACGGCAACGGATTGACCGCGCTGAACTTCAATCCGGCGGCCAATGCCGGGACGATCGACGTATCGCTCGGCGCGGGCGGCACGATCGACGCGACCAATGGGGCCGGCATCTATACCGACAGCGGCCTGTCGACCGGCATGACGACGGTCACGGTCGCGGGTGAGATCACCGCGGGCACGCCTGGTTATGCCGGGGTCTATGGCACGTCCACCACGGGCGGCATCACCGTCAACGTAACCGGAACCGGTGTGATCGATCCCGATTACGGCATCGACCTCAGCACCGTCGACGGCCCGCTGGTGGTCAACAATGCCGGCCTCATTGCGGGCGATATCGATGGCGTCAGGCTGGTGGCGACCGGCACCGGAAGCGCCAATATCAGCAATTCGGGGACGATCTCCGGCGGCACCAATGCCGTGCTGATCAGCGTGAACAACACGCCGTCGACCCTGTTCAACAGCGGGACGCTGAACGGCGCGGTCAACGTCTTCGGATCGACCGTCGCCACTTCGAACTGGATCAACGGCCCGACGGGGATCGCCAATCTGGGATCGGGCTCGTCGAGCTATTCGGGCAATCTGGCCAATGGCGGCAACGTCAACCTGGGCGCCGGTGGCACGCTGACGATCCTGGGCAACACCCAGAATGCGGGCCGCGTCACCTTCGCCGGGGCGGGGACGTTCACGACGGTTGGTTCGATGGCCAATACCGGCATCATCAATGCCCGCAACAACCTGACCAGCAATGTCGTCACGGTCGGCGGCAATTATTCGGGCGGCGGTCAGTTCTGGGCCGACTACAGTACCAATACCGCGACCGCAGACCGCCTGAACATCGGCGGCTCGGCCACGGGCAACACCAACGTGACGATGAACCTGGTCGGCACGCGGTCGTTCGTGGCGGGCGGCTTCCTGCCGGTCGTGACGGTGGCCGGGGCTGCCCCTGCCAATGCCTTCACCTCGAGCACCGTGTTCCCGACGACGGGCTTCATCCTCGACAGCTTCGGGCAGAACCCGTCGAACGCCCATCAATTCGGCCTGATCCAGGCGGTCAATCCGACGGCGGCGGGGCTGGGCAACCTGAGCTATATGGCCGAATCGGCGTCTGGCCTGCTCGACGATCCGATCAGCCCGTTCGTGACCAACCGGACCGATGCCGGCGGCACGCGGTTCAGCCTGTGGATGCGCGGCAGCGGCGGCCACAGCAAGCAGACGATCACCTCCACGCTGACCGGCGGCGGGCTGACCTACGCTTCGACCAGCCGCTTCCGCACCAGCCAGCATGCGGCCCAGATCGGCGCCGACGTCTCGTTCGGCGGCATCGGCGGCGGCTGGAAATTCAATGTCGGCGTGATGGGCGGCTGGTACGGCGCCTCGGCGCCGCTCGCGGGCGGCGAGCGGATCAAGGTCGAGACGCCGTTCATCGGCGGCTATGCGGTGGTCGGCAACGGAGCCTTCGAACTCGAAGGCAATGTCCGCAAGGAATGGCGCCACTATACGGTCGCCATGCCGTCGCTGTTCGGCACGGTCGGCACGAAACGGCTGCGCGGCGACGCGACGGCGGGATCGGTCCGCGCCTCGTACCGGTTCGGCGGCAAGACCGGCTTCGCCGCGACGCCGTTCGCCCAGTATAATTATGGCGACACGAATATCGATCCGCTCGTCGTCGATGCCTTCAGCGTGTGGACGCCGGGCAACGATACGACCCAGATCGGCCAGGCCGGCCTGCGCCTGTCCTATCGCGGCGGATCGGAAGCGACGGCGACGTTCGAGCCGTTCATCAGCGCGGCGCGGATGGAGAATTGGTCGCGCAAGGATAGCTCGAGCTTCGCGTTCGGAACGCCGGTCACGGCCTTCTCGCTCCAGACCAACACCTGGAAGAGCGCGATGCGCTATTCGGCGGGTATCCTCGCCAATGCGCACGGCAGCCGGGTCTCGGGCTTCGTGGTCGGCAATATCGACGACGACTCGCGGCTGCGCAGCTTCACGATCAACGCCGGGTTGCGCTTCAACTTCTAATCGGTGGGGCGTCGGCCGCGCCGTGTCTTCGGACACGGCGCGGCCGAAACCACTTTGAATTGGATATTGGATACAATCATACAAATGACGTTTTGATCGTGAAATCCGCCTATCGCGCCGCTTTCCGCCGCACCATGGTCGAGGCCACCGCCAGCGCGGCGATCGGGACCAGCAGGACGTAGAAAGCGATCGTCCCCTGGAACATCGCGAAGATATGCCCGACGACGAACGATCCGGTCGTCCCGCCAAGCGCCGAGAACACCACGATCAGCCCGACCATCGCCGGCTGCTCGCGCGGCGCCATCGACGACAGGATCGCCGAATTGAGTGCGGGGTAGATCGGCGCCATCATCAGGCCGATCGCCGGGAACAGGAAGGCGGCGACCGGCGCGCCGGCCCAGCTCGTCACCTGGCCGTGATGCGCGGCGGCGAGCGGCAGCACCGCGACGATCAGCACCGCCATGCCGATCAGGCATCCTAGGACGAGCGGAAACCAACCGGTGCGCCGCACGACCACGCCGGCGCCCAGCCGCCCCGCCGCGAGGCACACCGCGAAGATCGACGCTGCCTGCACGCTCATCGGCGCCGATAGCCCGAGCAATTCGCGGTTGAAGGTCGGCAGCCAGGACCCGATGCCCTGTTCGACCAGCACGTAGCAGAAGATCGCGGCGATGAAGCTGAGGCTGAGCGGCCGCCAGGCGAGGGCGACCATCTCGGCAAATTTCTGACCGGCACCCTGGGGCGCCGCCGCGGGCTCGTCGACCGCGCTTTCGTCATAGGGCGTGACGGCGAGCAGGACCAAGGCGATGAGGCTGACCGCGGCCAGCACATAATAGACGTTCAGCCATTGCCGGCTGCCCGGATCGGCCGGGTCGATGAACGCGGCGAAGATCCAATAGCCGCTGAGCACGCCGAGCATGAACACGCCCTCGATCACATTGAGCAACGAAGCATGGCGCGCGCTGTCTTCGGTCAACAGCCCGACGAAGCTGTAGACCGACACTTTGGTCACGCCGAACGCGACGCCGACCGCGAGGAATAGCAGGCGCGTGGTCCAGAAACCGGGCAGCAACGGCATCGCCAGGCAGGCGACAGCAACCAGAGCGAGTGCCGCGATCATCGCGCGCCGCAGCCCGAAGCGCGGCAATTGCGCCGCCAGCAGGAAGCTGGTCGCCGCGATCGACAGATCCTTGAATCCCTCGAGCGAGCTCGCCGCCACTTTGGTCACGTGAAACGATTCGATCGACTGCAGGATCACGGTACCGACGCTGTTCAGCAGCACCGCGAACACGGCATAGGTCAATGCCAGTGCGACGATCATCCTGGTCCTGTTCATGCGCCTCCCCTGCCGGGATGCCCGGCTTATTGTCTTGACCATCTCCTATTATGAAATGCATATCATTGGCAATCCGGCGATTGGTCGCCGCATCGGAGAGGAAGTGCGTGGGGCGATCATTACCCGAAGCGTCTTTTGCTGACGTGCGATTTGCGCGCGACGCGTGGCGCCTCGTCGCGGAGGGCGATTCCGCCCGATTGCACCATGTTCCCGCGCTGTTTTCGATCGGCAACGGCTTCATCGGCATTCGCGGCCCGGGCGAGGCGGCGGAAGCGCCCAAAGTCTATCTCAACGGCGTCTATGAGCGCGTGCCGATCGCCTATCACGAGGCCGCCCACGGCTATGCCCGTGAAAGCGATCTGCGCCTGGCCGTGTCCGATGCGACCCGGCCCGCGATCCGGATCGGCGGTTTGCCCCTTGGCGCGCCGGAGAGCGTCGAGCTCGACCTTGCCCGGGGCGTGCGGACGGAGAGCTTCGCGGCGGGCGCGGCCGATATCGCGATCGAGCAATTCGTCTCGATGAACGATACCGCATTGGTGATGACACGGGTCAGCTTTGCCGCGGGCGCCGACGTGCCCGTGTCGCCGGCCGTGACGCCGCCGCCGGGAAGCGGCGATCGCGCAGCGGATGTCGCCAACCAGGGCGTCTACGATCCGCGCATTGCGCCGGTCATGGCGACCAGCCCCTGGGTCGATCCGCAGATCCATGACGAGGCCGGTACCGCCATGCGCAGCGACCGTCTGCGTACGAGTGGATTCGTGGTGACGTGCGCGATGCGCGAGATCGGACGTCGGACCGTCGATGGCCGGGTACAGGTCGATTTCGCCTCCGGCTATCACGCCGCGACCGACGGGCAGGGCGTCGAGGCGATCACCGCCCTACTGCGTGCCGCGGTCGAGCGAGGCTATGACGCCCTGCTGGCCGACCAGGTCGCGTGGTTCGCGGATTTCTGGGCGGCGAGTAACGTCGCCTTCCCAGGCCAGCCCAAGGCCGAACTCGCGATCCGCTTCGCCTTGGCCGAGTTGGCGATGGCGGTCGGGCGCGACGGCAAGACGTCGATCGGCGCCAAGGGGCAGACCGGCGAAGGCTATGAAGGCCATGTCTTCTGGGACGCCGATCTCTACGTCATGCCGGTCTTCGCCTTCACCCGGCCGGAGATCGCGCGGGCAATGCTCGCGTGGCGAATTTCGAAGCTCGACGCCGCGCGCGACAATGCGCGGGCGATGGGGCACGAACAGGGCGCGCTCTATCCGTGGCGGACGATCGGCGGGCACGAATGTTCGTCCTATTTCCCCGCCGGCTCCGCGCAATATCATATCAACGCCGACATCGCTTATGCGCTGGAGACGTATCTGGCGGCGACCGGCGACCGTTCGCTGCTCGATGCCGGCGGCGCGGCGATGCTGGTCGAGACGGCGCGCATCTGGCTCTCGATCGGGTTCCACGATGCGGCGCGCGGCGGCGCCTTCGTCATCAACCGCGTGACCGGACCCGACGAATATTCGGCAATCGTCGACAACAATCTCTACACCAACATGATGGCGGCGCGGCATTTGCGGTTCGCCGCGCGCGAAGGGCTTGCGGCGTCGCTGATCGACGATGCGGAGGCCACACGCATGGTTCGTGCCGCGGACCGGATGCTGCTGGCGGTCGACGACGAGCGGCAGGTCTATGCGCAGGACGACAGCTATTTCCAGCTCGACCCCTGGCCGTTCGACGCGACGCCGCCCGCGGCCTATCCGCTGCTGCTCCACTTCCATCCGCTGATCATCTACCGCCATCGCGTATCGAAACAGGCCGATGCGGTGCTCGCCTTGGCGCTGATGCCCGAGGCGTTCGACCCGGCGATGCGGCGGCGGATGCTCGATACGTACGAAGCGACCACCGTCCATGATTCGACCTTGTCGGCGAGCGCATTCGCGACGGCGGCGGCGCATGCCGGCGACGGTGCCCGGGCGGCGCATTACTGGCGGGTCGCTACGCTGACCGACCTCAACGATCTGTTCGGCAACGCCGATCACGGTCTGCACATGGCGGCGCTGGCGGGGAGCTGGACCACGCTGGCGATGGGCTTTGCCGGCATGCGGGTCGAGGGCGACACTTTGTGCTTCGATCCTGTCGAGATACCCGGCCTGTCCGACTATCGCTTCACCGTGACCTTTCGCGGCGCGCAGGTCGACGTCGCGGTGTCGGGCCGCGCCGCCAGCGTGTCGGTGCGTGGCGATCGTGCGGTCGCGATCCGTGTCGCCGGCCAAACGGTCGCGGCCTGACCATGGCGTTTCGCGCGGCGATCTTCGACCTGGACGGGGTGCTGGTCGACAGCGCCCGGCTGCATTTCGTCGCCTGGAAACGGATCGCGGACGAGCTGGGCATCGCGTTCGACGAGCATGACAATGAGGCGCTCAAGGGCGTCGACCGCATGGGATCGCTCGACCATATCCTGGCGCTGGGCGGCATGTCGCTCGATCTCCCCGCCAGAGAGGAACTGGCGGCGCGCAAGAACGGCTATTATCTCGATGCGCTGGAGACGATGAGCGATGCCGACATCCTGCCGGGTGCGACAGCCTTATTGGCATGTGCGCGCGCCGCCGGGCTGTCGCTGGGGGTCGCCTCGGCCAGCCGGAACGCGGTGATGGTGCTGGAGCGGGCCGGCTTGTCGAACTCGATCGATTTCGTCGCGGACGCCGCCAGGGTCGCGCGGTCGAAGCCCGCGCCGGACATCTTCCTGGCCTGCGCGGCCGGGCTGGGCGTAGTGCCCACCGCGTGCGTCGGGTTCGAGGATGCCGCGGCCGGGGTAGCTGCGATCAAGGCGGCGGAAATGGTCGCGATCGGGATCGGCGACGCCGCTATCCTGGCCGAGGCCGATCTGGTGTTCGCGTCGACCGCCGCGGTCGATCTCGACCGGGTGCTGAGGCTGGCGCCTGCTCCGTCTCAGGTCTGACGAACGATCAGCCGGGTCGGGAGCACGCTCGATTTCGGCTTGCCGCCGTCAAGGATCTGCATCAGCTTTTCGACCAGGATCGCGCCAGCCAGATGGGTTTCCTGCTCGATCGTGGTGAGCGCCGGAGTGAAGTCGGCCGCGGGCGGAATGTTGTTGTAGCCGCACAGCGAATAATCGGCGGGCGCTTCGAGCCCGAACTCGCGGAAGGCAGCGATGATCGCGATCGCCGCCGTGTCCGAGAAGGCGAAGACCGCATCGGGTGGCGGATTGTCGCGCAGCCACGCCAGCGTCTGCTGATAGGCGGGCGCATAGGCCATGTGCTCGACCTCGAGATGCTCGACCGTCACCTCGGGGTGCTTGGCGGCCACGGCGCGAAGGCCGTCGAACCGCATCCGGATCTCGGCATGCGCGATATTGCCGACGAACAGCCAGCGCTTGGCGCCGCGCTTGACGAACAGTTCGCCGGCCAATTGTCCGCCCAGTCGATTGTCGCTGCCGACCGAGCAATAGGGCTCCGAAGGATCGACGCCGCCCCAGACCACGAACGGCGCCCCGGCCCGTGCCAGCTCGCGCAGCATCGGGCCGCGCACGCCTTGGCCGAGGAAAATGAAGCCGTCGGCGACGCGCGAACTGATCAGGTCGAGATGGCTCTGGACGTCGGTGAGATTGGACGGCGAGAGCAACAGATCCTGGTTGCGCACCGACAGGGCTTCGGACACGCCGGCGAGCAATTCGAAAATAAAGGGGTCGGCGATCCGCCCGGCGCGGTGCGAGCCGAAATCGAGCACGACGGCGACCGTGTCGTTGCGCGCCTGGCGTAATTTCTGCGCGTTGCGGTTGATCGCATAGCCATGTTCGCGCGCCACGCGCAGGACGCGCTCGCGCGTCTCCTCATTGACCAGCGGGCTGTTGTTGAGCACCCGCGACACGGTCGGCTTCGACACATTGGCCAGACGGGCGATATCCCCCATGTTCAGATCCATCGCGCGTCGACGCAAAGCCAGCTCCTCAATCAGCGGGTTGCCGGACGACCATTGAAACTGGTTTCCGACGATCCTCGACGATGCACCGCCCCCGCTCTGCGCGGTCAAAATAGGCTGGTCGCGTTCCCCTATGCAACAAGCCGTTTGCGCGATGACCGCACAAAGCGTTCCGAGCGTCTTTATAGACGGCATGCCCCTATGAAATTTCGTTGCAGCCGTTGTGACATCTCTGCAACATTCGGCGGCCGTCCTGTCGAGATATCATATTGATATAGCACGAACTATTATAATATGACGCTTATGTAACGGTCTATTGAAATGCAATTCATTCGTGTGTAGACCTCATCGCCAGGCACTTCCCGAGCAGGAAGCAGCGGCAGGAGAGGATGATGATGGTTTCGCGCAATCGCAATTTCGTTGCTGTGTCGGGGTTCGCGCTGGCGATCGCCCTGGCCCATCCCGCAGCGGCACAGGAAACGCCCGCCGCGGCGCCGGCCGCCGATCCCGCCCAGGCCGCGGACACGGCGCCTTCCGCCGACGTGCCCGACATCATCGTCACCGGTCGTGCCGCGGGCAGTGGCATCAACAAGCTGGAGGCGGGCTATTCGGTCACGACGCTGTCGGCCGACAATATCAAGCTCCAGGCGCCCAAGAGCTCGGGCGACGTTCTCAAGTCGATCCCGGGCGTCTGGGTCGAGAGTTCGGGCGGCGTCGGCACTTCGAACATCTTCGTGCGCGGCATTCCCAGCACCGGCGACGCGCCGTTCGTGACGATGCAGTTCAACGGTGTGCCCGTCTATGGATCGAGCAGCCTGTCGTTCATGGACCAGACCGGCATCGTCCGCCTCGACGAGACCATTGCGGGAATCGAAGGCGTCAATGGCGGCCCGGCTTCGCTCTATTCGGACGGCCAGCCCGGTCTCACCACCAACCTGCGCCTGCGCGAGGGCGGGGAAGAGACGCACGGCAGCATCGGCGCCTCGATCACCGATTACAGTGCCTGGCGGGTCGACGGTTATCTCAGCGGCAAGCTCGCGGACGACCTCTATTATATGGTCGGCGGCTATGTCTCGCGCGGCGATACGGTGCGCAGAGCCGGTTTCGACACCGAAAACGGCCAGCAGATCACCGCCAACATCACCAAGAAATTCTCGCGCGGCAAGTTCAACATCTTCGCGCGCTACACCGACGATCACGGCGAATGGTTCCTGCCGTTCGCGGCGAACGTGCCGGGCATCGATCGCGGCACGTACAACCAGCTCAACCAATATACGCGCTATGCGACGATCATTTCGCCTGGCTCCGCGGGCAGCGGCGCGACCGAACGCGTCGACTTGGCCGACGGTCGCGGCTGGAAGGGCGTGGTGACGGGGGCCAGCCTCGATTACGATTTTGGCGGCGGCATCAGCTTCACCGACCGGTTCGGGTTCACCAGCGGCACGCTGCGGACGACGGGCCTCGTTCCGCAAGGCGCCGGTGCGATCACGGTCGCCACCGCGCTCGCGACGGCAGGCAATCCCGGCCAGACGCAGGTCCATACGATCAACACCGGCCAGACGCTCGCACCGACCGATTACGTCCA
Source organism: Sphingomonas sp. (assembly GCF_024508665.1). Lineage (GTDB taxonomy): Bacteria > Pseudomonadota > Alphaproteobacteria > Sphingomonadales > Sphingomonadaceae > Sphingomonas. The sequence goes on along the minus strand of NZ_JANINP010000002.1, from coordinate 356,925 downwards.
GCAATTCGGTTCGTGGTGGGTCGACAAGAAGCTTCAGAATGTCTCGAACGAGGCCGTGGTCAATATCAAGACCGGCCCGAACACGCTCAACCTCGGCTATTATTTCTCGCACTTCACCTCGGATGACGCCTGGAGCCTGGGCGGCAACCGCTGGATGCAGGTGGGCGGCTCGGGCGACCTGGTCGATTTGAACAATGGCCCGCTGTCGGCCTTCGCCATTTCGGACCGCGGCCGCGCCACGGTGAACGCGATCTATGTGTCGGATTCCTTCAACATCACCGACGCGCTGCGCCTCGACGCCGGCGTCCGCCATCAATGGACCGACATCAGCTTCAATATTACCGGCAACGGCCTGCCCGATTCGGCGAAGATCAGCCGCGAGGCGACGCCCTGGACGGTCGGGCTCAACTATCGCGCGACGCGCAATTTCGACGTCTATGCTCGTATCTCGCAAGGCTATCACTCGCCGTCCTTCGACGACGTGCGCTCGCAGCTTGGCAATACCGGGCCGCGGCTCGACCTGAACTGGAAAGTGCGTTCGTACGAAGGCGGCGTGAAATATCGCGGCGGCGGGTTCGAAGCGGCATTGACCGGCTTCTACGACAAGGTCGTCGGCGCGGTGTACAACGACGTTGGCGTGCCGCCCCAGATCGCCGGATCGAAGACCAAGGGCATCGAACTCGACGCGTCGTACCACAGCGCCAGCGGGTTCGGGTTCATCGGCAACGCCGTGCTCGAGGACGCCAAGACCGATACGCCCAACATTCCGGACTTCGACGGCAAGAAGGCGCAGCGCATCCCGTCCTATCAGGTGCGGTTCACGCCGACCTACACCGCGCGCTTTGGGGACAAGTCCGACATCACCTTCTACGGCACGTACGAAGCGATCGGGAAGCGTTACAGCGATCTCGCCAATACCCAGTTGCTGCCGGCTTACGCCACGCTGAGCGCCGGACTGCGCGCCAAGGTCAACGGCTACACGCTGCAGATCGCCGGCGACAATCTGACCAACTCCCACGGCTTGACCGAGGGCAATCCGCGCTTCCTAGCCGGTCCGGGCGCCGCGCTCCCCGACGTGCGTCCGATCTTCGGCCGGTCGTACCGGGTGTCGGTGAGCTACGCTTTCTGAACCGAACCGATAACGCCCGAAGGGGACGGCGTCCGAAGATGTGACGCCGTCGCCCCGGCGGAGGCCGGGGCCGCTATGTCGTGATGCGGCCAACGGCCCCGGCCTCCGCCGGGGCGACGTGTGTCCGAGGGCACCGGTCCTTTTTCGTTTTCGAACAGCCGGAAAGCTTGGTTCGACGGGCAATATCGATGGGTTGCGGGAGCCTGTCGCGCAATAGGGCGTTTCGGGGGGACGCCGATCACTCCGATTTGGCTTATCACCCATCCCCGGCGACCCACCGTCGTCCCGGCACGGAGCCCGACCGTATGAGCGACGATCTGTTCACCTTCTCCGGTCTCCATCTGCGCCCCGACCCGTCGCGCACGGTGATCAAGCCGTTCAGCGTCGAGTATCCCGAACCGTTCCGCGACGCCGCGCACCCCCGTATGCGCACGGTGATCGAGCGCGTGCTGTCGCTCGATCCGGCGAGCTGCCGCCAGGATTGCGAAACCGTGGTGGCGTCGCTCTCCGCCCGGCATCGTAATGTCGAGACGATGTTGACGCGCCGCTTCGAGGCGGTGCGCGACTGCTTGCCGGAAGACGTGGCGGCGAACCCGGAGCAGCAACTGCTGATCGGTGCCTATCTCAGCGCCGAATATTCGTTCGAGGCGGCCGCCCTGTTCAATCCCAGCATCGTGTTGCGGATGAATCAGGACGACGCGCCGGCCGACGGATTGAACTTCATCCTGTCGTTGCGCGGCATCGGCGAAGGTCATGTCTCCTCCGTCACCTTTCGCACCGGCAATTGGAGCGCGAGCAACGGTTTCCATGTCGACGATCCCAGTCCCTGGGTCACCTCGCCGCGGATCGAAGGGCCTGATGAGAGCGGCACGTCCGGAACGACCCGGATCATCTGCGAGGGCAGCCAGGAGCCGTCGGAAAGCGTCCTCTTTCCGATCACCGCCAGCCAGCGGCAGGGGATCGAGGATCTGCGCATGGTGCGCTTCACCGAAGAGGACGGCACACCCAGCTTCCTCAGCACCTATACCGCGTTCGACGGGCGCGATGCGCGGTGCGAATTGTTTCGTGGGACCGGCGTCAACACGTTCGAGATGACGGTGCTCAAGGGATCGGTGCCGCAAAGCAAGGGCATGGCGCTGTTCCCGCGTCGCGTGAACGGCCGCTTCAACATGATCGGTCGCCAGGATAACGAGAATCTGTGGCTGATCGCATCGGACGATATCACCACCTGGGATGGCGGCGTCAAAATCGTCGGCCCGCGCTATCCGTGGGAATTCATCCAGATGGGCAATTGCGGCTCGCCGATCGAGATCGACGAGGGCTGGCTGGTCATCACCCATGGCGTCGGCATGATGCGCAACTATTGCATGGGCGCCTGCCTGCTCGACAAGGCCGACCCGACCAAATTGCTCGCGCGCACGCCCGAGCCGATCCTGCGGCCCAGCCCCGAGGAGCGCAGCGGCTATGTCCCCAATGTCGTCTATGGCTGCGGCGCGATCGTCCACGAGCGCACGTTGCTGCTACCTTTTGGTATCGCCGACAATTTCGCGAGCTTCGCCAGTTGCGGCGTCGACGATCTGCTCGCGCGGATGGACTGAAGGGCGACGGCTAGCCCGACGGCGGCGCCGGATTTGAGCCAGTCCGGGTTGCAGGCGCGATATTCGCCTGGTTCGTCACTCCGGCTATACCGGTCGATATATTTACCGCGGCAGCACCAGCGTGAGAGGCTCCCGATGTTTCGGCATCATGTCGACAAAGGGGACAAGCATGGCACGTCTCGCTGCTGCGATCGCTACTTTCACTCTCCTGACGGGGATTCCGATGAGTCTCCAGGCGCAATCCGCGCAGGGCTTGTTGAAGTCGGGAAACGTCTATCACGCCGCGGTTTGTCCGGGGCCCGCAGGTCCAGCGACGGCGCGGTGCCACGCGCGTATCGTCACCGACGACAAGGGCAAGCCGATCGAGCGCGATGCGACGCCCAATGTCGTTCCGTCGGGCTTCGGCCCCGCCGACTTGCGCGCCGCCTATAACATCTCGGCGCAAGGCAGCAGCACGACCACGGTCGCGATCGTCGATGCCTATGGCTATGCCAATGCGGAAAGCGATCTGGCGACCTATCGCGCGACCTACGGCCTTCCACCATGCACGACCGCGAACGGCTGTTTCGCCAAGTACAACCAGTCGGGCGTGAAGGGTAATTATCCGCGCCAGAATAACGGCTGGGCACAGGAAACCGCGCTCGACCTCGATATGGTCAGCGCGATGTGCCCGGGGTGCAAGATCATCCTGGTCCAGGCGAATTCGGCGAGCTTCAGCAATCTGGCGGCGGCGGTGAATACCGCCGCGTCGCTCGGGGCGCATGTCATCAGCAACAGCTATGGCGGCGGGGAGAGCGGATCGCAGGCTTATGAATCGGCCTATGACCATGCCGGCGTGGCAGTCACGGTCAGTTCCGGCGATAGCGGTTATGGCGTGCAATTCCCGGCATCGTCACCGCACGTCATCGCGGTCGGCGGCACGACGCTCAAGCGCAACACCAGCACGCGCGGCTGGGGCGAGACGGTGTGGACCGGTGCCGGCAGCGGCTGCAGCACGATATACGCCAAGCCCCAATGGCAGCTCGACGGCGGTTGCGCGATGCGGATGGAAGCCGATGTCGCGGCGGTGGCCGATCCGGCTACCGGCGTCGCCGTCTACGGGCCGGGCAACGGCGGCAAGTCGGCCTGGCTGGTGTTTGGCGGTACGAGCGTCGCGGCCCCGGTGATCGGCGGCATCTACGGCGCCAATGGCGGCGGCGTGACCTATGGCAGCAACCCTTATGCCAATACGGGCGCATTGTACGACGTGACGTCGGGCAGCAACGGCAGCTGCGGCGGCACCTATTTCTGCACCGCGCGCGCCGGCTATGATGGGCCGACCGGCCTGGGCACGCCCAACGGCATCACCGCATTCTAAAAAAACGGAACTCGGACGATGGGCTTCATCGTCCGAGTTTCCTGACGACTCCCGGAAAATATCGTGCCGCCGCGCGTTCGAGCGGTGATGTCCAGCTATCCTCCGATTGCGTGCATACCGGGCTTGGTGTTGATGGTTTTGCTGTCGGCCTGTCACGGCCAGGCCGATGTCGCGCGGCCGGCGGGCAGCGCGCGGCTCGGCGCGATCACGATCACACGCCAGGCCTGCGGATCGTGCCATGTCATTCCCGGCATCGAGGGCGCGGACGGGCGCGTCGGGCCGCCGCTGGCGCATTTCGCCTCGCAGCAGACGATCGCCGGCAAGCTGCCCAATTCCCCCGCCAATCTGAAGCGATTCCTCAAGGCGCCGCGGGCGGTCGTGACGAACGGCGCGATGCCCGATCTCGGCCTGAGCGACGACCAGATGCGCGACATCGCCGCCTATCTCTACGCGCTCAAATGATCGGCGAGGCGACCCGGCGGCTGTTCTGGGGCTGGCTGTTGGGTCTGGCCACCTGCGCGGTGATCGCGGCGATCGTCATCGCGCTCATCCTGAGCGGAATCATCTTCAACACCAGCGCGACCCAGCCGCATTCCAAGGCCTTTGCCTGGGGCGCGCATGTCACCATGATCAACTCGGTCGCCCGGCGCTCGCGCGGCGACGTGCCGACGGTACCGATGACGCGAGAAACGCTCATGGCCGGCGCGCGCCAATATGAGGCGCATTGCATCATCTGCCATGGCGGTCCCGGAGTGGCGCGCGCGCCATGGGCGAGCGGAATGCTGCCGACCCCGCCCTATCTGATCGACGCGCCGAGCCGCTGGTCGCATGCCGAGCTCTACAATCTGGTGCATGACGGGGTGAAGATGACCGGCATGCCGGCCTGGGGCGAGGTCGAATCCGATCGCCAGGTCGCGGAAGTGGTGGCGTTCCTGGAAGTCATGCCCAAGATGAGTCCCGATCAGTTCGCCCGGCTGCGGCAGCGGATTCGTGCCGAACAGGTTGCTCAGTCGACGCGCGGCACGCCGTAGCGGTCGAGAATGGCGGCAATCTCTTTCTTGCGCCGCGTCAGGATCGTTTCGACCTGCTGCTGGAAAGCCGGATCGTATTTCCGGACCCCCATAGAGATGTCGTAGACCATCGGCCATTGTGCATTGTCGAGCCACGGCGTGACACGCTCGATCCTGAGCGGCACCGGCGAGGACTTGGCGAAATAGCCGGCGAGCGGCCCCCAGGCCAACGATACGTCGACCTTGCCGTCGGCAACCGCGCGGACGACGTCCGCCGGCGGATTGGGCTTGGCATAATCGCCATACAGCATGAAACCGCGCACGTTCCTGGTCATCCCGCGCGCGGTCAGCGCATGCGCGGGCGGCGTGTTCATCGCATCGTCGCCGACCATCTGGACCCCGATCGTGAGCGCCTTCAACCGGGGATCGTCGAGCGTCAGCCCTTTCAGATTACGGTCGGCGCGAGTCACGAAGACATAGGTCGAGCGGTAATAGGGTCGCGTCGTCGCCACCATCTCGACGCCGCTCGCGACCCCGGGCCAGAGGTCGCATTTCTGCTCGCCCAGCGTGTTGCGGACATAGCCGCGGCGTTGTGCCCACCAGACGTAGCGCACCGGCCGATGCATATCGCGCGCGACGATCTCGGCGATGCGGTTTTCGAATCCCTGGCCCGCACGATTGGAGAAAGGCAAGTTATTGGGATCGGCGCACACCGTCAGCGCCTTGGGCGCCGCCCCGGCCGAGCACCCGGCGAGCGCCAGCGCGGCGAGAAGCGGCATCACCCTCATGGCACCGCCACCGCGCCCCAAGGTTGCTCGCCCAGCTTGACCGTACGGACGACCTGGTTGGTCTTGAGGTCAATGATCGTCATGTCCGCCGACAGGCCCGCCACCGCGTAGAGGCGAGTCTGGTCGGGCGAGAAGGCGATGCCCCAATTGCGGTTGCCGACCGGAAAGGTGCGGACGATTTTGCGCGTGGCGGGATCGATTTCGGCGACATGGTTGCCGCGGCCGAGCGCGACGAATACCCGTCTGCCGTCGCGCGTGACCAGCATCTCCACCGCCTGCACCTGTTCGATCTGGGGGAGCGCCTGCACGAGATCGATCGTGTCGATGATCTTGCGGGTCGCCGGATCGAATACCGAGATCGTGCCGCGCTGCTCCGACGATACCCATGCCTCGCGCCCGCCTTTCAGGAACAGCACCGCGCGCGGCCGATTGCCGACGATGACGCTGTCGAGCAGCTTGCAGGTCGCGGGATCGATGAAATGCGCGGTGCTGGCGGTTTCGGACGTGACGATCAGCGTGCGGTTGTCGGGACTGACGCCGACGCCCTCGGGCTGCGCGCCGACCGGGATCTCGCACACCGCTTTGTCGCTGGCGATGTCGATGATGCTGGCGGTCGAATGGTCCTCATTGGCGACATAGATGCGCTTGCCGTCGGGGCTGACCGCGAAGCGCTCGGGATCGCTGCCCGAATGGAGCGAGCGGAGGATTCGACGCGTCGCGACGTCGATCACGTCGATGCGATTCGAGTTGCCGGCGGCGACGTACAGCGTCTTGCCGTCGGGCGAGAGTTGGAGCCCCCGCGGCCTCTTGCCGGTATGGATCGTGCCGGTCCCCTCGCCGGTCGCGCCGTCGACCAGATGGAGCAGGTCGAGCTTTTCGTCCGACACGAACACCGTGTCGTGCGGGCCGGTTACGGGGGGCTGACAGCCTGTAAGGGCAAGCACGGCGAGCGCCGCCCATCGCCTCACTTCGGGCCCTCGGTGGTCGAGCCGAAATCGTTGGTGGTGCCGGGCGGCGGCGCCCAGCCATTATGCGCGTCCGCCGCCTTGGGCACCGGCGCGGGGTTCTTGCCGGGCGTGTCGCCGGTATTGGCGGCCAGCGTTGCCGGCAGCGACAGCGAGCGGACATAGGCCGCGATTTCCCAGAGCTGGTCGTCCGGGACCTTGCCGCCCCAACTCGGCATGCCGTTGGGCCGTCCTTCGACCAGGGTCTGGTGGATCTGGGCGAGGCGGCCGCCATAGATCCATTCCTTGTCCATCAGGCTCGGCCCCATCCCGCCGCCGCCGGCCGAGTGACAGCCCGAACAATTATACTGGTGATAGAGCCGCATGCCGTCGGTCACCGCGGCTTCATTGTCGTAATATTTATCGGCGCGCGGATCGTCGGTGACCAGGCTGCTCGCCTCGCCGGGCGACAAGGCGCTGGTGATGACGCCGGGACGCTCGGGCGCCGTCCGGACCGCGTCCTCGCGTTGCCGGTGGCAGGCTGCCAGGGTCAGGCCTAGCGCCGTCAAGCCGATCAGCGCGCCGTCAATGCGGGAGCGTGAAGACATAGAGCGTCCCTCCGGCGGTTGTATATTTCGGCAGGTCCGCCATCGCGTTGACCATGCCGAGCGCGGCCGAGCCGTCGCGCGGATCGACCGGACCCGACACAACGGCGCCGGACCAGCCGCCGACCCCGGTCAGCACGGCGATGTACTGATGACCGTCCGGCCCGCGATAGCTGACCGGCTGGCTGATGATCCCGCTGTCGAGCTTCTGCTGCCAGACGATCCTGCCGTTGGTCGCGTCGACCGCTTTGAACCAGCCGTCCATCGTGCCGTAGAAGACGAGATTGCCCGCGGTAGTGACCGTCCCGGACCAGATCGGAAACCTTTCCGGAATCTCCCAGGCCGGCTTGCGCAGGATCGGGTCCCAGGCGGTGAGGACGCCGCGATGGCCGTCACCTGGACCCGGCTTCATATGCACTTCGGCGCCGACATAGGGGGTGCCGGCGATGTAGTTCACCTCCAGGTTCATCCAGTCCATGCACATATTTTCGTGCGGGATGTAGAGCAGCCCGGTGCCGGGATTGAACGAACTCGGATTCCAGTCCTTGGCGCCGCTCGCCGTCGGGCAGATGTCGCGCGTGACCTGGCCGAGCTTCGCCACCTTGTCGGGATTGACGATCAGCGCGCCGGTCTTGAGATCGACGCCCTTGGACGAGTTGATCGGGCCGAACGGATCGGCCGACAGCACCTGGCCGGTCGTCCTGTCGATGACATAGACATAGCCGTTGCGCTCGGGCCGGACGAGGACGTGGTGGATCTGCCCGGCGAACGGCATGTCGAGCAGGATCTGCTCGTTGATGCCGTCATAATCCTCGGTGTCGTGCGGGCTGAACTGATAATACCATTTGGCGTCGCCGGTCGCCGGATCGCGCGCGAAGATGCCGGTGGTCCATTTGTTGTCGCCCGGACGTTGTTCCGCATTCCACGGCCCGGGATTGCCGGTGCCGTGCAGTACCTGGTGGAGGTCGGGGTCGTAGGTGAACCAGCCCCACATGGAACCGCCGCCGATCTTCCAGGCATCGGCCGGCCAGGTCTTCACGCCGAGATCCTTGCCGCGATCGACCGCGTAGAACGGCTTGAACCCGGCACCGATCTTCACGTCGGCATCGGGGCCGGTATTGTACGCTTTCCAGGCGATCTTGCCCGAGCCCTCGTCGAGCGCCGCGACCCAGCCGCGCACGCCCATCTCGCCGCCCGAATTGCCGACATAGACGCGGCCGTCGGCGACCAGCGGCGCCATCGTCATCGTCTCGCCCAGGTTGATGTTGCCGAGTTGCGTCTTCCAGATCGGCTTGCCGGTCGCGGCGTCGAGCGCGATCGTCTGGCCGTCGAGCGTGTTGAAAATGTATTTGCCGGCATCATAGCTGCCGCCGCGATTGACGACGTCGCAGCACGCCACTCCTTGCGCGGCGGGTGCCGGCATCGGCTTGTAGGTCCATTTCATCGGCGCGCCGGGCTTGGTCAGGTCGAGCGCGTAGACGATGTTGGGAAAGGCGGTGACGATGTACATCGTGCCGCCGGCGACGATCGGCGCGGCTTCCTGTCCCTTGTTGACCCCGAGCGAGAAAGTGAAGGCAGTGGTCAGGTTTTTGACATTGCCGGGGTTGATCTCGCCCATCGCCGAGAAGCGGGTCGAGGCATAATTCTTGGACGGCATCGTCCATTGGCCATCGTCCTGCGGCGATCCGCCCGGCGCCGGCTTCGCCTTCCCCATATTGGTCGTCGGCGGCGCCAGCGCGCGGCCGATCTGCTCGCGGGTGAAGATCGAGGTCGCGGGTACCGGGGCGGGAAGCCTGGGCTGCGATCCGGTCGCTTCGTCCTGGGCGGGGGCGCGGCTGCACCCGGCAAGAATGGTGGTGAGGAGCGCGAGCCTGAGAATGCGGGTCATGGCTTGTCCAACGTCAAAAGATAATCGGCGATGATCTTGGCCTGCTGCGGGGAGAGACCGAGCTCGGGCATGGCGCCGCCCGGGACGACAGATTGCGGATGTTCGAGGAAGTGGCGCAGATTGGCGGGCATGTTGGGCAGCTTGCCGCCGATGACCTGACGCTTGGCGATACCGGCCAGCGATGGTCCGACCTGTCCGCGCGCGCCGGGGACGCCGGGGACGGTGTGGCAGGCGGCGCATTGCGAAGCGATCAGTTGCTTGGCGGCGGCGTGCGGATCCCCCGATCGTGCGCAGGCGGCGAGGGGAAGCAGGGCGAGCACGAGGATCAACCGAGACATGGCGGCACCAGAGCGAAAGCGGTGAGGGTGACGAGCGTCGCGACCGCGAAACCCAGGCCGAGATAAGCGGCCCAAAGGGCGATGAAGCGGGTGCGGCCATGACCGATTTCGAGCAGCTCTTCGTGGCCGCCTTCGCGCTCTTCGCGAACCTCGCGGAACTTGCGCCACGCCAGCACGCCGGTGGCACAGGCGGCGGCCGCGCACAGGACGAGCACGACCATCGCGCCGGTCCAGGTCCATTCGTATCCCGCGATCGGCGCAGCGCGGCGGTCGGTGTCGGGGAAACACGGCCAACTCGTCATCATCTCGCCGACGCAGATCTGCAGCAGCCAGGCGAGCGGCCCGGTGTAGAGTAGGATCGACGCGGTCCAGCCGGACAACTTGTCGCGATGCGGCGCGGGATGATGCTCGCCCTTCATCGCGCGAACCCCAGATAGGGCGTCAGATAATAGGTGGTGAAAACGAACAGCCAGACCGCGTCGACGAAATGCCAATAAAGTATTCCCGCCGAGACGACGATGTGCCGCCGCGGCGAGAAGAAATCCCACACCACCCAGCCGAACATCGCCGCCAGGATGATCAACCCCGCCAGGACGTGGGCCATGTGCAGTCCGGTGGTGGTGAAATAGAGCGAGGCATAGCTCGAGGTGCCGATGCCATAGGCCTTCACCGACCATTCGTAGACCTGGACCGCGGCGAAGACCGCCCCCATCACGAAGGTGCCGCCGAGGCCGATCAACGCCTGGCGGCGATTGCCCTTCTCCACCCCTTTCTCGCCGAACCAGGCGACGAAGCTCGACGCGAGGAGAAGGAGCGTGTTGGGAAGCGCCGGCCACATCGGCGGATGGGGTTCGAGCAGCCAGCCGGGCAGGGCGCTCGCGCCGACATAATAATAAGAGAAGAGCAGATAGCCGAACAAAGCCGCTTCGCTGGCGATCAGCGCGCCGACTCCCCATTGCCCCATGCCGCGCCGGCCAATCGGGCCGACCGGCAAGTCCCTGGGCTCGGCGAGGACGAACTCAGCCATGGGCCGGCTCTCGCTCGAGTAGTTTGCGACGCGGCCATAGCCAGAACAACAAAGCCATGAGTACCAGCAAGCCGCCCATGGCGATCACCAGCCACAGCTTGAGCAGCAGCGCGACGAACAGGATTGCGAGGGCCATCGTCAGCAGCAGGGGTGCCCAGCTGTCCTCCGGCATCTCGACGATGCGGTCGGGTTCGGCGTCCATCGGCGTGGTGGTGATGGTTTCCTTGCCATGGTCGAGCGTCATGCCGCGCGTGATCGAGCTGCGGCCTTTGCTCTCGTCGAGCGCGTCCTCCCACAGCGGATGACGCGACGCGACCGTCGGGATCACCGCGAAATTATACGGGGCGGGGGGTGATGTGACTGCCCATTCGAGCGTTGGGCCACCCCAGGGATCGGCCAGCGCCTTGGGTCCTGTTCTCAGGCTCTTGGCGAAATTTACGAAGAACAGCAGCACGCCGACCGCGAACACGAAGCTGCCGATCGTCGTGATCATGTTGAGCGCCGACCAGCCGAGCCCGGCCGGATAGGTCCAGACGCGCCGCGGCATGCCGAGCAGCCCGGTCAGGTGCATCGGTAGGAAGCCCAGGTTGAATCCCAGGAACATCGTCCAGAAATTCCACCGTCCCAGCCGCTCGTCCATCATCCGGCCGAACATCTTGGGGAACCAGAAATAGGTCGCACCGACGACCGGAAAGACGTTGATCCCGATCAGCACGTAATGGAGGTGGGCGACGACGAAATAGGTATCGGTCAGCTGCCAGTCGACCGGCACGCTGGCGGTCATGAATCCGGACACGCCGCCGATCACGAACAGCAGGATCATCGAGGCGAAGAACAGGAAGGCGGTGGTGACGACCGGCCGGCCGGTCCAGATCGTCGCCAGCCAGGCGAACACCGCGACCGCGCTGGGCACGGTGATGACGATCGATGCACCGGAGAAGAACGACAGGCTCAGGCCCGGCAGGCCGGTCGCGAACATGTGATGGACCCAAACGCCGAAGCCGAGCACCATGGTCGACACGGTGGCGAGCGCGACGAGCGAATAGCCGACCAGCGGCCTCCGGCAGAAGACGGGCAGGCCGTCCGACACCATGCCCATCGCCGGCAGCACGATCGCGTAGACCCAGGGATGGCCGAAAATCCAGAATAGGTGCTGCCACAACAGCGGCTGTCCGCCGCCGGCGGTCTGGAAGAAGCTCGTCCCGAATTGCCGGTCCATCCACAGCAGGAAGAAGGCCAGGCTGACCGCCGGCACGACGATCAGATTGGCGACGCTCGCGGTCAGCGTTCCCCAGATCAGGATCGGCATGCGATTGATCGACATGCCCGGTGCGCGCATCTTGAATGCCGTCACGATGAAGTTCGCGGCGCCGACGCTGGTCGAAATGCCGAGCAGCACCATGCCGAGCGCGTAGAAATCCTGGTTCAGCCCGGGATTGAACTGCTTCTCCGCATAAGGGACGTAGTTGAACCAGCCGTCATTGGGCCCGTTGCCGGTCAGGAATCCCACGTAAAGAAACAGCGCGGCGGCCAGATAGACCCAGTAGCTGAACGCGTTGAGCCGGGGGAACGCCATGTCGCGCGACCCGAGCAGCAGCGGCCAGAGAAAGTTCGAGAAGCCCGACAGGATCGGCGACGCGAACAGGAAGATCATCGTCATCCCGTGCATCGAGAAGAATTCGTTATATTGCTCGGGCGTCAGCAGGTGCAGGTCGGGGCCGGCGAGCTGCAGCCGGATCACCAGCGCCTCGATCCCGCCCAAAGCGAGCAGGACGAACGCGGTGAAGATGTAGCGGATGCCGATCTCCTTGTGATCGACCGTCGTGAACCACCCTTTCCAACCGGGCTCGGTCGCCCAGATCGCATGGAGCCGTGCGCGCAATTCCGGGGTGTCGTCGCCGATCTCCGGCGTGCGCAGCGCCGCGGGCCTCATTTGAGCGTCTCCAGATAGGCGACGACGTCGTTCAATTGCTGGCCGGTCAATTTCTGGTCGGGCATCAGCGCGCCGGGCTTGACCCGCTGCGGTGCGTCGACCCAGCCGGCGAGGTTGCCGCGAGTGTTGGTCAGGGCGCCGCTGGCGATCAGCTGGCGGCTCATCAAATGGGTGAGGTCGGGGCCGTAATGGGAGGCGGCTAGGGTGCCGCGGACGGCGTGGCAGAGAGCGCAACGATATTGGAAATATTGCAGGCCGCGCTGGGCGGCCGGAGTAGCCGGAGGCGGCGCGGTTTGCAGCTGGGCCCGCCGCCATTGGTCGAACGCGGCGGGCGTATCGGCCACCACCTCGAACGCCATCTTGGCATGTTCGAGCCCGCAGAATTCGGTGCACTGGCCGAAATAGCGACCCGGCCGGTCGGCGGCGATCCAGCTCGAATTGACCTGACCCGGGATGGCGTCGGTCTTGCCCGACAATTGCGGCACCCAGAAGGAATGGATGACGTCGGCGCCATGCAGCCGGACGAGCACGCGTTTGCCGGTCGGGATGTGGATCTCGTTCGCGGTCGAAAAGATGTTGGCCGCGGTCGGGCCGCTATAGCGGACTTCCCACCAATATTGGTGCGGCGTGACGTCGATCGTCAGGCCCGGGCGGCGCGGCGGCCCGGCGATATGGCCGAGCGCGGCCATCGTCCAGACGAGCGAGATGGCCAGCGGGACCGCGCTGATCGCCAACCCCCATTTGATCCATCCCAGGCCATCCCCGCCGCGCTCGACCGATACCGCGCGTGTCTCGACAGCTACGCCGTAGCGGCGCGTGCGGCGAACGCCGCCCCACAAAAGGACGGCGATGATGCAGCACACGACGATCGACACGATCAGGGTGAACCAGGTGAGCGGAACGACCGCCGCCGCCCGCTCGCCCGAACTGGTCAGATAGTCGAGCGTCGGTCCTTTCATACCGGCGCTTCCTCCAGCGCGCGCCACATCGCCGAGACCGTGCGCAGCGCGATCCACAGGAAGATCAGGCAGCCGGGCACCCACATGATCACGCCGCCCATCTGTTGATCGGCGAGCGGGCTGAGGCCCCAGGCCTGACTGGTCGCGTAATGCGGCCGGTACATCGGCCAGGAGGCGAGGCAGATGATCGCGCCGAGCAGGCCCATATGGATCGAGGTGATGAGGCCGGCAGCGAGCGCCCGCGCCGAATGCTGGCGCAATAGCGCTGCCCACAAGGCCACGCCGCTGCCGCCGAGCGATATGTGCATCGCCCAATAGATGATGGGGGAACGGAATGTCGCCTCGTATGGCGTCGGCATGTGCCAGAACCAGAGCAGGACGAAAAAGGCGATCGTCGCCGACCATAGGAATGACGGCCGCCTGATCGCGCGCCATCGCGGGAGCGGCGCGGCAATCAACGGAGCGGCCGCAAGAAGCAGGATCATGTGCTGGGCGACCCGCGCCGCGAACAGCGAAACCGACAGCGCGCAGAGCGGAGAGATCAACGCGGCGGCGGCGATTGCCCATCCGCCGGCCGCGCTCGCCAGCGGCTGGCCCGCGCGACGATTGGCGACGAGATGGAGGAGAGCGATCGCCGCCAGCGCGACAATCAGGACCGGGTCGAGATTGAAACGCTCCGCGAGCGTTCCCGGTAGCGCGGGAGCGCCGCAATAGACCGATCCGTATAAAGAACTCGCCACGTCACGCCTCGGCGAATTGGCCGTGTCGAGACCTTTCCTCCTCGAACGCGGCGAGTGCCGCCTCGACCACTTGCGCGTCCTGATCGACCGTGCCGCCGCTCGATCCGATCGCGCCGATCACCGTCTGGCCATGCTTGACCGGCAGCCCGCCGGCGAAGATCACGATGCGGTCGTGATTGGTGTTCTGGATACCGAATAAGGGTTTGCCCGGTTCGGCCATGCCCGCCAGTGCTTCGGTCGACATGTCGAACGCGCGCGCGGTGAACGCCTTGTGGATCGCGATGTCGATCGATCCCAGCCAGGCGCCGTCCATGCGGGCAAAGGCGAGCAGATTGCCGCCGGCATCGACGACCGCGATATTGGAGGGAACCTCGATCTGCGCTGCCTTGGCTTCGGCGGCGGCGAGTAACCGGCGGGCGTCGCCGAGCGACAACGTCTCTATGGTGGTGACCATGAGCGATTCTCCCCTGTTGGTTTCACGCTCAACGAGTTTGGCGTCGTTTCGATCCCCCTCCCGACCGCGTTTAGGCCGAGTTTAACGTAGGTTAGCGAGATTCTGGTCGAGCATCTCGATCGCGACGTCGAGGCATTTCAGCCGGACCGGCCCGCGGCCGATATCGCCGAAATGCTCTTCGCGATGCACGACGTCGCCGCCGCGCCGCAAGCAGCCGAAATGGACCAGGCCAGGCTCGTCGTCCGGGCCGCCGGGGCCCGCGAAACCGGTGATCGACACCGCGATATCGCCATGCGAACGTTCGAGCGCGCCACGCACCATGGCAATCGCGGTCTCGCGGCTGACCGCGCCGCAGCGTTCGACGGTATCGCGGTCGATCGCCAGCAGCTCGCATTTGGCTTCATCGGTATAGACGACGAAGCCGCGCTCGAACGCGCGGCTCGCGCCTTCGACATCGGTCAGCAGGGAGGCGAGCAGGCCGCCCGTGCAACTTTCGGCGGTGACGATCGCCAGATCGCGGTCGCAGGCCTTTTTCAACAGCGCACGCGCGGCCTGTTCGATCCGGTCGGGTAGGACATCCAGCAATTCGCTCATCGCGCCGCGCCATCCTCCTTGCTTGGGCGACCGCTCTGGCGGCTCGTCCCGATCGTTGTGCAATGGCAACAAACCACGGGGCGGTCGGGTTTCCGCAGCCATGGCGGAAAAGGACTAACCTATGTCAAAGCCTCGATATTTCCGGCAACTTCGCGGCGCGTTCCTCGTTGGGCCAATGCGGGGTGGGCGCTCCTTTACCAGCTATCGAGGAGGCCAAGATGGGCTTGTTTTCCAAGGACATCAAAACGTTCGACGATCTGTTCGTCCACGCGCTCCAGGACATTTACTATGCCGAGAACCAGATCACCAAGGCGCTGCCCAAGATGATCGAAAAGGCGACCGACCCGCAGTTGAAACAGGGCTTCGAAACGCATCTTCGCGAGACCGAAGGGCAGATCAAGCGGCTCGAACGCGTCTTCCAGATGCACGGGCAGGAGCCGAAGCAGGTCGATTGCCCGGCCATCGACGGCATCATCAAGGAAGCCAATGAGATCGCTGGCGACGTCGACGACAAGAACGTGCTCGACGCCGCACTGATCGCCGCGGCGCAGGCAGTCGAACATTATGAGATCACGCGCTACGGCACGTTGATCGCCTGGGCCAAGCAACTCGGCCGGTCGGACTGCGCGGCCGTGCTCGCCGAGACGCTGGCCGAGGAAAAGGCGACCGACGAGAAGCTTACGACCATGGCCGAGACCAAGGTCAATTCGAACGCGGAGCTAGAGACGGCCTGAAACTTGCTGCGACGGCTGGCGGAGCGGGCGTTCCGCCAGCGCTTTTGCATCGCTAGTGCTGGTCCGAGCGAAACCGGAACATCGCCAGTTGGGGGCCATGTTCCCTACCGTCATCCCCGCGCAAGCGGGGACCCATCTCGGACCCCCTCGCCGTCGCGCCGGGCAGTTTTGGCGGTACGCGCTGGCGATGGGTCCCCGCTTTCGCGGGGATGACGAGTTTTGGAAATGAACCACTTCAAGAACAACGGCTTGGTGGGATTCTCAGCTAACCGTTCCCCTGGCGCCGGCGGGTTTCCCAGCCCTTCTTCGCCGCGGCCGAGCGCTGGGCGTGGGTCTGGCTCGATCCGCCTTTGCGGCCGCCTTTGCGCGAGCTTTCGTGGTTTTCCTTCTTGCCGCGGCCGGATCCGGACTTCTTGCCACCGCCCGATTCCTTGTTGACCGTCGCCCAGGCGCGGCGTTCGGCTTCTTCCTTGCCGACGCCGCGATCCTCATAGCCTTCCTCGATATGCTCGGCCTTGCGCTTCTGCTTGTCGGTATAGCTGGATTTGTCTCCGCGAGGCATGATCCTTCTCCTTTCGTTCGCCGCTCAACTCACCCCGGTGCCGCCATTGGCGCCGAATACGCTGCCGCTGGTGAAGCTGTTGGTCTGTTCGGCGAGCGTCACGTAGAGACCGGCGAGTTCGGCCGGCTGGCCCGCGCGGCCGAGCGGCGTGTCCTGGCCGAACTTCTGGATCTTGCCTTCCAGCTGCCCGCCTGAAATCTGCAGCGGCGTCCACACCGGTCCCGGCGCCACCGCGTTGACGCGGATGCCCTTCGAGGCGAGCTGCTTGGCGAGGCCCTTGGTGAAGATCTCGATCGCGCCCTTGGTGGTGGCGTAATCGAGCAGGTCCTCGACCGGGTTGAAGCTGTTCACGCTGGCGGTGTTGATGATCGCCGACCCCGGCGGCATGAATTCCGCCGCACGTTTCGACATCCAGAACATCGCGTAGATGTTGGTCTTCATCGTGCGGTCGAACTGCTCGTGCGTGATGTCGGCAATCGACTTCTGCGCCTGCTGGTACCCCGCATTGATCACCAGCAAGTCGAGCCCGCCCAGCTGCTCCCGGGCGTCGTCGACCAGCTTGAGGCAGAAGCTCTCGTCGGTCAGGTCGCCAGGCAGGAGGACGAGCTCGGTGCCGTCTTCGGCAAGCACTGCCTTCAGATCCTCGGCGTCGGGCTGTTCGCTGGGATGATAGTTGATCGCGACCCTGGCGCCCTCACGCGCGAAGGCGATGGCGGCGGCGCGGCCGATGCCGGAATCGCCACCGGTGACCAGCGCATGGCGTCCCTTGAGCCGCCCCGTGCCGCGATACGTCCGTTCGCCGCAATCGGGCACGGGGTCCATGTCCCGCTGGAGCCCCGGCCAGTCCTGCTTCTGTTCGGGGAATCCTTCGCTGTGATATTTGTCCTGCGGATCGATCAGCGTGTCGGTCATGTCGCTCATCTCTGTCTTACTCCTTCCTGCCCGAGCCGGGCTCGGCCATGCCGCGATGGATCTCGGCGGGGATCGATTGCGGCAGCACCCCGGCCGCGGCGACCTGGAGCTTGTTCATCAGGCCCGAGATGATCGTCGCCTTGCCGGCCATCACCGCGTCCCAGCCATGTTTGGCGACGTCGGCGGGATCGGACTTGCTGTCGGACTGGCCGACGCTGGTGTCGTCCATCCCGGCGCGGTGGAAGAATTCGGTCTCGACCGGCCCGGGCTCCAGCGTGGTGATGGTGATGTTCTTCTGCTCTTTGAGCTCGTTGCGGATCGCCGCGGTGAAATTGTCGATGAACGCCTTGGTGCCGTTATAGACTGCCTGAAAACTGCCGGGCATCCAGCCGGCGATCGACCCGGTGACGAGTACCTTGCCCTCGCCGCGGGCGGACATCCGCTTCAGCACCTTCTGCAACAGATAGACGGTGCCGGTGACGTTGGTGTCGATCACGTGCCGCCACTCGGCGACCTCCTGGTCGAGGAACCCGCCGCCCAGGCCATGTCCGGCATTGGCGCAGAGCAGGTCGATCTCGCGTCCGGCCGCCGCGTCGAGCAGGCGGTCGACACCCTCGAACGTCGACAGATCGGTTTCCAATGTTTCGACATTGCCGGGCAGCCCGGCGGACGGGTCGACGAACGGCGTGTCGGCGACCAGCAACATGTCATACCCGTCCTCCGCCGCCAATTTGGCGAGCTCTCGCCCGATTCCGGTCGAGGCTCCCGTGATGATCGCGAATTTGGCCATATCGTCTCTCCGATTGGGGGGTCAGGCAGCGGCGGCCAGATCGGGCTTGAGCACGATCTTGGTCACTTCGTTCTGCTGGTCGTGGAACATCTTGTAGCCCTTGGGCGCGTCCTCGAGCGCCATGCGGTGCGAGATCAGGAACGTGGTGTCGATCTTGCCGTCCAGGATCGCCTGGAGCAGGCCGGGCATATAATGCTGGACGTGCGTCTGGCCGGTCTTGAGCGTCAGGCCCTTTTCCATGAACGCGCCGAGCGGGAATTTGTCGATGAACCCGCCATAGACCGCGGGCATCGAGACTCGTCCGCCCTTGCGGCAGGCGATGATCGCCTGGCGGATCGAATGCGCCCGATCGGTGCCGAGAAAGGTCGATGCCTTGATCTGGTCGATGACATTGTCGGCGAAGAAGCCATGCGCTTCGAGCCCGACGGCGTCGATACAGGCGTCCGGCCCGATTCCGCCGGTCATCTCCATCAGCGCTTCGTAGGTCTTCGATTGCTCGAAATTGATCGTCTCGGCGCCGAACTTCTTGGCGAGCTCCAGCCGGTGCGGGAAATGGTCGATCGCGATGACGCGTTCGGCGCCCATCAGGAACGCCGATTGCACCGCGAACAGGCCGACCGGGCCGCAGCCCCAGACCGCGACCGTGTCTCCGGGTTCGATCTCGGCATTCTCCGCCGCCATCCAGCCGGTCGGCAGGATGTCGGACAGGAAAAGGACCTTCTCGTCCTCGATGCCGTCGGGGATGACGATCGGGCCGACGTCGCTGAACGGAATGCGGACATATTCGGCCTGGCCGCCGGAATAGCCGCCGGTCATGTGGCTGTAGCCGAACAGCCCGCTCATCGGCTGGCCGTAGAGCTCCTGGGCGATGTCCTGATTGTCGGCGGGCAGGCCGTTGTCGCAGGCGGAATATTGGTGCTTCGAGCAATGGTAGCAGGCGCCGCAGGCGATGGTGAACGGCACCACCACGCGATCGCCTTTCTTCAGCGTCGATTTCGGACCGGTCTCGACCACTTCGCCCATGAATTCGTGGCCGAGGATGTCGCCCGACTGCATGGTCGGAATGTAGCCGTCGTAAAGGTGGAGGTCGGACCCGCAGATCGCGGTCGCGGTCACCTTGATGATCGCGTCGCGCGGATTGAGGATTTCGGGATCGTCGACCGTGTCGACGCGGACATCGTGCTTCCCATGCCAGGCCAGTGCGCGCATCAGTTCTCTCCTTCTTCCTGGAGGCGGCGGTTGCGTGCGCCGGTGGCGATCTCGCCCGTTTCCATCAGTTGCTTGAAGCGGCGGAGGTCGCGCCGCGCCTGGATGGCCGGTTCGCGCTGGAAGATCTTGGCGACCAGCTTGCCGATCGTGCCGGCCGGCGGATCGTAGAGGATCGTGGCAGTGACAACGGTGCCGCGGTCGCCGGCATCGCGGAAGTCCACGCGGCCGGAATTGGGAATTTCGGCGCCTTCCTCGGACGCCCAGGCGATGAAGCTGTCGGGCGCTTCCTCGGTCACGACCGAGGTCCATTCGACCGTCTTGCCGCCCGGCGCCTTGACCACCCAATGCGAGCGGCGATCGTCGAGTACGTCGATCCGCTCGACATTCTCCATGAAGGTTGCAAGGTTGGCGAAATCGCGAAAATAGGAAAAGAGCTCGCCGACCGGCCGGTTGATCGTGACGGTGCGGCCGACGAGCGTGTCGCCCTTATTCTCGATCAGCGCCTCGGTTGCTTCATCGACGGCGCGCGACTGATCCTTGGAAGTCGTCAGCGGCGCGTCGTCCGCAATGGCATCGGACATTTCGCTCTCCTGTTGATGAGAGCGAAGCGATCCGGAAAAACGATTGTTCCGATCGTTTAGCGTGCGAAATCAATTCGTTGTGTAACCTGGATCAGTATCATCCCTCGGCGCGAGGCAGGCGCGGCAATCCATCGCGGCCAGCCATATCGCAGACCCGGCGCTCGCGATCGCTGTGTCAGTCGCTGTCCCAGGTGATGGCAATTCGAGCATTGGCCGGCACGCGATAGGTAAAGCGGTCGTCGCTCGACGATTGCCGATCGAGCGCACCGCCTTCGAGCGTGACCTTTGCCTGCGGTAACGCAGCTCCATTTCGCGGCAGCAAGCAGAGGTCGGCGGTACAATTCTCGCCGCCATCGAACTGGACGTTCAGCGCCTTGGGACCGGTTCGCTCGGCCGAGCGCAGGAACTGGTTGCAATAGAGGCGGAACGGCACGTCCTCGATATCGTGAAAGCTGCGCGTGGCGAATATCATCGCCGCGCCGGCGCCATAGATTTCCTGTCCGACCTGTCCGGCCTTCTGGCCGTCTGCATAGAGATCCTCGAGCGGGAACGACAGATTGCGGGCGATATGGCCGTTGCGCTGCTTTTCCGCCAGGACATCCTCCGGCAGCGCGTCGGGATAATAATACCAGGCGCGATCGAGCGCGTATTTGCAATATTCGGACACCAGCATCCGCACCCCCGGATCGAGGTCGGAGCCGCTATCTTCGAGATAGCGCTCGAACGCCGCGAAGCTGTCGAAACATTCGTAGATCGCCATATAGGGCGCATCCTGCAGGCACGTCGCGCCTAGAAAGTTCTTGTAATGGCGCGCCGCGGCGATGCGCGATTCCCAGATCTCGCAATTGTGGAAGAAGCTCGCGAGATAGACGTAACTCTGCTCGCGATAGCTGTCGTCCGTGGTGATGCGCCACAGCCGCATACAGGCCGCGGCTCCCCATGCGGTCAGGTTCGCCTGGTAATTGAGGTTGAACCGCATGCCCTTGGCGGTGTCGATCGCGGCGCGCGCCTCGCGGAGAAAGCGGGCATCGTCGGTCAGCGCATGCGCCTGCAGCATGACATAGGCATAGATGCCGCCGACATCGGTCTGGCCGCGATCGTCATTGGCGGTCGCGGTCAGCACCGAGAAGTCGCGGACGTTGAACTGGATCGGCCATTTATAGTCGAAATGGTGGGCGACGCGGATGCCGAAATCGATCACCTTGAGGAAGAGTGCTTTCGCACGCCAATCTCCGTCCAGCGCGAGCTTCGCGAGATTGAGCAGGGGGTGGTAGAGATACCAGCTGTCGACCGCGTCCTTGTCCTTTTCCTTGCCGACATTTGGCAGATAGCGGCGGATCGTCCCCAGCTCGCGGTCGTGGAACTTGCTCAGGCCGCGCCGGAATTCCTTTTCCAGCGGGTGCGGCGCGCCGTTCCAGCGCCCCCAGTCGTGGATCGCGGAGAGCAGCGACATCTGCACCATGGAATCGGGATATTCGCTCGCCGTATAGGGGTGCGCATAGAGGTTGCCGTAATGCCGCACGGTCGCTTCCGGCGCCGTCGCCAGGTCCTCGAGCGTGCGGTCGGACCGCGCGACCCAGTCGCGAAATTCCGTCTCCGGGCGATCGAGCGCCGTGTACACGACGCCCAGCATGCGGAGGAATTGCAGCGCGCCTTCTTCCTCGCTGCCGTCATCGAGTTGGCGAATGGCGATCAGCGCGTCGGACAGCATGATTTCCTTGTCCGCTTCCAGCGTCTCTACCGGCGGCGTCGCGCTTTGCGGCGGGGTGGGGGGCAGATAGCCGAGTTCGGGCCACTCGCCGCCGACCGCGCCATCGGGCTTGGTATCGGTCGCCAGATAGTAATCGTTGAGCGCGGTCAGGTTCTGGAAATACAGCACCGTGCCGAAATCGGGCTCGGCCAGCCGGAAGAACAGCACGCCACTGTTCAATCCGCGCTGGGCCGCTTCGACATGGCCGCGCGCGCCGGTCGGATCGTCGAGATGGTCGAGCGGATAGAGGTCGCGCGGCAGGAACGGCACGAGCAGCGGCCGTGCCGGGGTCAGCCATACCGACACGCGCAACACTTCGGGTTGGGCTTCGGCCATGGTGAGCGCGACGACATGCTCGCCCATCGCACTCTTGACCTTCAACCGGACGCGCTCGCCGGCCTGGTGGCGCGCGGGGCGGCATTCGAACGGCCCGGCAAGATAGGCGCAACGGATGGCAAGACCGCCGCGGCCTTCGCGCCGCACGATCGCCCAAAGGGAATCCGGTCCGCAGATCAGCTCGACTTCGAGATCGGCCGTCGTGAAGGCGGCGACCGGCTCAGGCTTCTCCGCGAGCAATTGGCGGAGAGCCAGGGTATAGGGGCTCGCGCCAGTCGCGGTGCGATCGAGCATCATGGTCAGTCCGCCCGGCCTTCGCGCTTGCCTTGCTCGGGCCCATCGTCGTTCTGCTCTGCGAAGACGGCGCCGGACGTTTCCTCCACGGTCACCTCGCGGCCGTCGACGTCCAATGTCCGCTGCAGGGTCTCTGTATCGTCCTGGTCCGCGGAGCGTTCGCCTCTCATCCCACCCTTGGCGGCGGGCGGAGGGTTGTCCGGGTCCGGGGTCCCGTAAAGGTGCGGGCCATCATCCTTGTCGGCCATTTTCGGGTCTCCTGCTGTTTGTGCCGGATAACCGTCGAGGCGATGTTCGTTTCCGTGGACGTCCGGGTTTCTCGATAAAGTAGATTAGGATTGAAGGACTTCACGGAACGCCTGCCCACCGGTTCAGGTTGTCGAACGGCTACCTAGGAGAAAGACGATGGCCGACCGTGCCAATGCCGATGAAGGCGCCGATCCCAGCGACGACATCCGCAAACAGAATCCCGGCGAGACGACGACCGCCGACCTCGCCGACGAACCCGACGACGATCCGTCCCGTGCCAACAAGCCGGAGCCGGTGGAGGACCGTCCGAATGTCGGGCAAGTGAAGCCGGAGGATTATCCCGAACAGCAATGAGCGACGGAGGCGTCGGCGCGGCGTCAATCATTGTCCGTAAACGAGGTCTTGCGGCCGCCATCGTCTTCGCCCGGGCCCTGCTGGCGGTCGAGCTGATCCGAGGGGCGGCGAGCGTCGCCTTCCTTCTGATGTTCGGTCGAGAGGTTGGGCGCGCGGGTTTCGGTCGTCGGCTTGATCGCCTCTTCCGTCCCGTCCGTGTCGCGGTTGGTCATTGTCGTCTCCTTTCGCTTCCCATCAACGATCGAGAGCGGCAGGCGCACCGAGCAATCTGACTAACCTGAATTAGCCGCACGGCTTTTCGAGGAACCGGCGGAGCGGCGGCCGGGTTGACGGCTGATCCTTGCTCACAGGAGCGCGATCGTGAACGCCAGAACCTGTCTATTATTCGCCGTGCCGATCTTCGTGCTTGGTGCGTGCGGCGACCATAGTGACGTCCAGCGGGCTAACAGCGCCGACCTCGGCAACTCGCCCACCGCGCCCTCGGTCAAGAGCGGCAACGTTGCGGGCGAACTGCACAATACCGCATCGCCGATCGCGCCCTCGGCGCAGGACTTCGCGAACACGATCGCGGCGAGCGACGAGTTCGAAATCGAGACGTCGAAATTCGCTTTGACCAACGCGCGGTCGCCGGCCGTCAAGGACTTTGCCCGGAAGATGATCGATGCGCACAAACAGTCGACCGAAAAGCTGAAAAAGGC
This sequence comes from Sphingomonas sp., assembly GCF_024508665.1. Classification (GTDB taxonomy): domain Bacteria; phylum Pseudomonadota; class Alphaproteobacteria; order Sphingomonadales; family Sphingomonadaceae; genus Sphingomonas. The sequence continues at coordinate 333,092 of NZ_JANINP010000002.1, read as the reverse complement.
GGCCGGGTCGGCCGCGCCGATGATCACCCCCGACGCGACGCTGGCGCCCGACCAGCTGAAAGCGCTCGAGCAACTGCACGCGAAAAAGGGCGCCGATTTCGACCAGCAATATGTCATCCTCCAGCGCGACGCGCATCAGCGTACGCTTGCCACGCTCAAGGATTATTCGGTCAAAGGCGATCAGCCGCCGCTCAATGCCTTCGCCAACGAGGTGATCCCGATCGTGAGCGGTCATCTGACGATGGCCAGGAATCTCAAGCCCTAACTGGCTCCGGCCGGCCGGGTCACATCGCGAGCTGTTCCATCCGGCATTGTCGCGGCGCCTTGTCGGGGCGCCAGCGCAGGAAGCGCGTGCCGTGGCGGAAACGCTCGTCGGTGACATGATCGAACTGGACCTCGACGACGAGTTCGGGCTTCAGCGGTTGCCAGTCGCCGGATCGGTCGGTCGACCAGCGGCTGGGGCCGCCCGGTGAGCGACCGGTGAAGCCGGGCTTGGCGATCATCTTTTCGAGCCGTGGCGTGAGCGCGCGGCGCTCGGCGGCGCTCAGCGCGGACGTGTATCCGACATGGTGGAGCTTGCCGGCATCGTCGTACAGGCCAAGCAGCAAAGACCCCACGATCGGCTCGTTGGCGGCATAGCGGAAGCCGCCGACCACGCAGTCGGCGCTGCGCTGGCGCTTGACCTTGACCATCGCCCGCTCGCCGGGCTGATAGGGGGCGTTAAGGTCTTTCGCGACCACACCGTCGGTATCGCCGCCGCTCTCGTCGAGCCAGCGGCGAGCACGATCGACATCCTGCGTCGCGTCCGAGAGAAATATCGACGCGTGGCCAAAGCCCGAAACGAGGTCGGGAAGCGCCGCGCGCCGCTGCTTGAGCGGCGCGTCGAGGAGATTGCGGGCGCCGTCCTGGAGACAGTCGAACACCGCATAGCGTGCCGGCGTCTCGTTCGACAGGCGCTGGATCCGGCTCGCGGCCGGATGCAAGCGCGCCTGCAGCGCGCCGAAGGAAAGGCGGTTGTCGATCCGGATGGTCAACTCGCCGTCGAGCACGCAGGTCGCAGTCGTGGACTGAGCCAGAATGTCGGCGATTTCGGGGAAATATCGATCCAGCCCTTTTCCGGATTTGGAGAACAGCTGCACTTCTCCTTGCCGGATATAAGCAAGGCACCGGAACCCATCCCATTTGGGTTCATATTGCCAGGCGTCGCCGACCGGGAGATCCTCGGCAAGGCGAGCCTCCATCGGTTCTACCAGCGGGATCAGCGACGGGCTGGCCGGCATCCGTTATCGATCGAGCGGTGGAGGGCAGGGGATCGGCGTCACCGATCCCCGCGATCGCCTTCGCCGGACTTCACCTTGGTCTTCGCATGTTGCCGGACATCTTGGGCAAGCGACCGGCCGACATCGTCCGATTCCTTGAACTGGCCCTTGTCGTCCCGCCGGACGTATCTCTTGTCGGTGCCGGTATCGACCAATTCGCGCTTGGACATGATCCTCTCCATCAGTTGACCAGGATAACGCCCGAAGAGTCAGTGGGTTCATCTCCGGCACATGAACTGTCGTGCAGGGGTGGGGGCGGCGCTAAGCATTGCACACGGATGTGCGCGCCAGCTCGATCGTCAGAGCCCGCCGGTCATATTCTTCGGCCATCCGCAGATGGGCGAGCGCGGCGCTGTTGTCCTCGCAGACCACCGCCCGCTGCCGTTCCTCGCGAGCGCGCTGCTCATAATAGATCCGGTTCGCGCTTTCGTCCCTGACCGGCATGTTTCTTCTCCAAAGCTTGCGACCCCGCTCCGGACCTAGGAGAGTAGGTTTGCGGGAAATCCCGTTCAATAAAGTGGGTTATCCTCTCCGCGATCGAGACAAGTCGCCGTAACCGCCGTTCCCCGGTCGAAGCAGCGCAACAGCAGCGGCCGAAAAATTGGAGAAAAATCCGCGTGACTTAGCGCAGGTTGTGGAAACGGATGTTCCTGATGCGCTCAATATGTCGTGCGGGCGGCACAACAGGGATGTGTCATGTACGATTGGATCATCGAAGCCGACATCTATCGATACCGCAAGGAACTGGCCGGCCTGGAGGACGGGCCCCAGTATCGGCGCCTGGTCGATCGCCTGAAGCAAGCGGAAGCGGTTCTGGCGCGGCGCCAGCCCGACGAGATCGTCCGCGAGCCGGCGAATGGCTGATCCCCGGGAGCGGGACCGTTTTGCCCGCCGCGCCAACGAATTGCGAACCTTGGCGCAACGCGCGGCGGACAGCGAAATCCGCTGGACGCTGGAAGCCATGGCTGCGTCTTACGATCAGCTCGTCGAGGAGGCGGATCGTGCCGCGCGGCGAAGGACCATGTCGCGCCCATATGCGTAAGGCGAGTCGATACCGAGGCGGCGGCAGCCCGTTTCGGTGGCGCCTAGACTAGCTTTTGCCGCCACCGAACAATTGGCGCGCGGTGTTCGCCAATATCCGCCCGACGCTCCGGTCGCCCTTCGCCAGCGACGACATGAACGCCTTCGCTTCGGCCAGGGTTACATGAGGTGGCAGCGGCGGCACCTCGGGATCGGTCTTCACCTCGATCACGACCGGACGGTCAGCGCTGAGAGCGTCGATCCAGGCCGCCGCAAGGGCATCGGCGTGATCAACATAGACGCCCTTGAGACCGAGCATCTCGGCGAATTTGGCATAGGGTACATCCGGAATATCCTGGGTGTCCGGGAAACGCGGATTGCCTTCCATCACGCGCTGCTCCCAGGTCACCTCGTTGAGATCGCCATTGTTGAACACGCAGACGATCAGCCGCGGATCGGCCCAGCGCCGCCAATATTTCTGGATGGTGATCAGCTCGGCCATGTTGTTCATCTGCATCGCACCGTCGCCGACCAAAGCGACGACCGGGCGGTGCGGAAAGGCGAATTTGGCGGCGATCGCATAGGGGACGGCGGCGCCCATCGATGCCAGGCCGCCGGACAATGTCGCCCGCTGGCCCTCCTTCACCCGATAGTCGCGCGCGTACCAATTGGCGCAAGACCCCGAATCCGAGGTGACGATCGCGTCCGCCGGCAGCAGCGGCGACATTTCCCAAACGACGCGTTGCGGGTTGACCGGATCGGCCTCGGCCAACGCGCGCTTCTCCAGGATCGCCCACCATTCGCTCATTTGGGCGGCGATGCCGTCCTGCCACGATCGGTCCCTCTTGCGATCGAGCAAGGGAAGCAGTGCCCGTAACGTCTCGGCTGCGTCGCCGTGCAAATTGACCTCGACCGGATAGCGCAGGCCGAGCATCTTCGGCGCGATATCGATCTGGACGGCCCGCGCCTGGCCGTCCTTGGGCAGGAACTCGGCCCAGGGGAAGCCGGTGCCGATCATCAGCAAGGTGTCGCAGCCCGTCATCAGGTCGTAGGACGGCGTGGTGCCGAGCAACCCGATCGCACCGGTCACATAGGGCAGGTCATCGGGCAGCACGTCCTTGCCGAGCAACGCCTTGGCGACGCCGGCGCCGAGCAACTCGGCCGCCCGCTTCACGTCGTCGGCAGCGCCGCGCGCGCCGGCGCCGATCAGGATTGCGACCTTGCTGCCGGCATTGAGCACATCGGCGGCGCGCTGCAGGTCGGCGGGATAGGGGATTGTGATCGGCTTGCTGTATCCCGGGCCGGATCGCGTGAAGCCGTGCGCTTGTCGCGGCTCTTCCCACGGCGAATCCTGGATGTCCTTGGGCAGGATGATCACTCCGACGCCGCTTTCCGCGATAGCGACGCGGATCGCGCGGTCGGTGATATGGCGCACCTGCACTACCGCTCCCGCTTCCTGCACATAGTCCGCGACGTCGGCGAACATGCGGTCGAGGTTGAGTTCCTGCTGATAATCGGCGCCGCGCACTGTCGCTTCCGCCTGACCGGCGATCGCCAGTACCGGCACGTGATCGAGCCTGGCGTCGTACAGGCCAGTGATCAGATGCGTTGCCCCCGGGCCACCGGTGGAAAGGCAGACGCCGAGTTCGCCGGTGAATTTGGCGTGCGCGGTCGCCATGAACGCGGCCATTTCCTCGTGCCGCACCTGGATGAACTCGATGCCGCCGGCCTTCTCGGCCCGCTGCAGCGCGCCCAGCACGCCGTTGATACCGTCGCCCGAATAGCCGTAGATCCGCGTGACGCCCCAAGCTTTCAATCGGTCGACGAAGAAGTCGCTGGTCATCTTGGTCACGGGACGATCCTTGCAGGCGAGGGATTGTTCTCAAGCAAAACGACTTTATCGTTCGCGCGATCCGGCGCCTGCGCCGGAATCGGGTGGCGAAGTCGCTCTGCCGGACCATTGCAACCAATGTCATCTTCCGGTCGTTCACTTATGTTGGGAAAATAAAAGGCGTTTAGAAACAAAGGGGAAGGCATGGCCGCAGCGCGTCGCCAAGGGCGCCAATCGATCACCGCCGCGGAATGGCGGCAGATTGTCGACAGTGCGGTCGACACCGCGATCATCACCACCGACGTGGAAGGCCGGATCACCAGCTGGAACGAAGGTGCCGTTCAGCTCCTCGGCTGGTTGGAGGAAGAAGTGCTGGGCGGCACGATCGAGGCGCTGTTTCCCGAAGGCCTGGGAGCCGCGGCGGTGGAGCGCGAGCGCCGAGAAGCCGTGGATTCCGGCCGCGGTGGCGGCGCCGAAGGCTGGCGGGTGCGCAAGGGAGGTGGCCGCTTCTGGGCGGCCGGAGAAATGACTCCGATCCGCAACGCGGACGGCGTGGTCGTCGGTTTCACCAAGATATTGCGCGACCGGTCGCGGCAGCGCGAGGCGGAAGAGGCCCTGCTGGAGGAACGGCGCGCGCTCGAGATCCTGAACCGTGCCGGATCGGTGCTGGCCGCCGAGACCGATCTGCACAAGCTGGTTCAAATCGTGACCGATGCCGGGGTCGAGTTGACCAAGGCGGCGTTCGGCGCCTTTTTCTACAATGTGCTGAACGACGCCGGCGAGAGCTATATGCTCTACACCTTGTCGGGGGCGCCCGAGGAAGCCTTTTCGAAATTCCCGATGCCGCGCAACACCGCGGTGTTCGCCCCGACCTTCAACGGCGAAGGGATCGTTCGCTCGGACGACATTACCAAAGACCCGCGCTACGGGCATAACGCGCCGCGCAAAGGCATGCCGGAAGGGCATTTGCCGGTTCGCAGCTACCTCGCGGTGCCGGTGATCGCGCGCGACGGCGCGGTAATCGGCGGGTTGTTTTTCGGCCACGACCAGGTCGGCGTCTTCACGCCGGAGTCGGAACGCGGTCTCGAGGGCCTGGCCGCGGAAGCCGCGGTGGCGATCGACAATGCCCGCCTGTTCCAGGCGCTCCAGCTCGAACTTAGACAACGCCGCACCGCCGAAGCCGATCTCGCCGCGAGCGAGGACCGCCTGCGCCTGGCCAACGAGGCCGCCGAGATCGGCACCTGGGACTTCGATCCGGTGACTCGCGAATTGCGCTGGGACGCCAAGTGCAAGCAACTCTTCGGCCTGCCGCCCGACGCCGAGGTCAGTTACGAGGCCAGTTTCCTTGCCGGCATCCATCCGGAAGATCGCGACCGGGCAGACGCGGCGGTGCAGCAGGCGCTGGACCCCGGGGGCACCGGCAATTACGCGATCGAGTTCCGCACCATCGGCCTTACCGATGGCATCGAGCGCTGGCTGGCGGCGAGCGGGCGCGCGATGTTCGATGATGGACGGGCGGTCCGATTCATCGGAACCGTCCTCGACGTCACGGCACGGCGGCAAACCGAGGCCCGGCTGCGCGAGCTGAACGACGGATTGGAGGAGCGCGTCGCCGCGGAAATCGCCCGGCGGAGCGAGGTAGAGGAAGCCTTGCGCCAAGCACAGAAGATGGAGGCGGTGGGTCAGCTGACCGGCGGCATCGCCCATGACTTCAATAACCTGCTTACCGTTGTCACCGGCAATATCGGCATTGCCCAGCGGGCACTCGATGCCGCCGATGTCGGCGACGTGCGCGCCCGGCGCTCGCTCGACAACGCGCTGAAGGGTGCCGAGCGGGCGGCGGCGTTGACGCAGCGGCTGCTCGCCTTCTCACGCCGTCAGCCCCTCGCCCCCAAGCCGGTCGATCCCGACAAGCTGGTGTCGGGCATGTCCGATTTGTTGCAGCGATCGCTCGGCGAGTTGATCCGGCTGGAGATCGTGACCTCGCCGGGGCTGTGGCGAACCGAGGCCGATCCCAACCAGCTCGAGAGCGCGATCCTCAATCTCGCGCTCAATGCCCGCGATGCGATGCCCGAGGGCGGCAAACTGACCATCGAAACCGAGAACGTCCGCCTGGACGAAGGGTATGCGGCGATGCAGGCCGAAGTCCCGCCCGGGCAATATGTCATGATCGCGGTGACCGATACCGGGAGCGGCATGCCGCGCCATGTGATCGAGCGCGCGTTCGAGCCGTTCTTCACCACCAAGGAAGTGGGCAGGGGAACCGGGCTCGGTCTTTCGATGATCTATGGCTTCGTCAAACAGTCGGGCGGGCATATCAAGATCTACTCGGAGGAAGGCGAGGGCACGACGGTCAAGATCTATCTGCCGCGTCTGCTCAGCGGCGGCACGGAGGACGAGGAGCCGGCGCGATCGACGCCGGGGATCGAGCACAGCCCGCGACAGGAGACCGTGCTCGTCGTCGAAGATGACGATGACGTGCGAGCCTATACCGTCGATTGCCTGCGCGAGCTCGGCTATCGCGTGATCGAAGCGCATGACGGCCCGTCCGCGCTTCGCCTGCTCGAACGACAGACCGACCCGATCGCCCTGCTGTTCACCGATGTGGTGATGCCGGGCATGAGCGGCCGCGAACTGGCCGAGCAGGCGCGCGGCGCCCAGGCGAATCTCAGGGTCCTCTACACCTCCGGCTATACGCGCAACGCGATCGTGCATGGCGGTCGGCTCGATCCGGGGGTCGAGATGATCACAAAACCCTTCACCTTCGAGGCGCTGGCCCAGAAGGTCCGCGACATGATCGATACCGGCACCGGCAACGTCCTGATCGTGGACGGCGAATCCACCGTGAGATCGCTCCTTGTCGAGGCGATGGGTGCGAGCGGACTGCGGATCGAGGAGGCCGGAACGGGCGGCGAAGCCTTGGGCAAGGTGCGAGCGGCGCAAGGACGGTATGACGCTATCGTGCTGGACGACGCACTGCCCGATTATAGCGGTGACGCCTTGCTGCGCGAGCTGCGCGCGCTTTACTCGGATTTACCGATCGTCATTGCCTCGAGCGTCCGTGCGGACGAACTGAGGCAGCTATTCGATGGGGAGCGCTGTGTCGCGGTGATCGCCAAGCCCTACAAGGCGGGCGAGTTGCAGGACACGCTCCGGCACCTGGGCATCTCTTGCCGGCGAGCTGAATAAACGACGGCTGAAGCGTCCGGATCGAGGTCGCGTGGGTCCGTGCTCGCTGCGCGGTGTACCTACGATCAAAGGGGGCCGGCGGTTTGAAAAGACCGGCCCCTCAACGGATTACGGCTTCGCCGGCGTATCGATCTTGATGTCGGCGTCGACCTTTTTCGTGTTGCCGAGCATGTTTTGGCCAAACATCAAGAACAACACCACGGCGATTACCGCCAGGACGACGGCGAGGAGAGCAATCGCTCCGCCGCTGCCGCCCCTCTCGATTACAGTCGTTCGATCTTCGTCTGCCATCGTTCCTCTCCTTGTCGTCGCAATTGTCGCAAGATAACCGGCTGAGCATCTGCCGGTTCCAATAACACCGGCCGTCTACTGACTGATATCGTCGGCGACGCTCAGATCCTGCCAAGCACCACTAGGATGATCAGGATCAGCACGATCAGTCCCAAGCCGCCCGACGGCGCATATCCCCAATTGCGGCTATGGCCCCAAGTCGGCAGAGCGCCGATCAAGGCGAGTATCAGGACGATTATTAGGATTGTTCCAAGCATCACTGCGCTCCCTGTTCTGATTGGGACGTACAACCAGCGGGCGCAGTTGCGGTTCCGACGGAGGCGTCGGTGCGAGGAAACTCGATTTCTTGGCGGTTGCACCTCTCCTCTGTCTTTGGAGGGCGCTGCCGGGCCGGCGGTCAGGACATGCCGGACGGGGGCTCGTCGTCTGAAAGCACCTCCGGAACGTCGTCGTCATGCTGCCCGAGCATCGGCGCGGCGAACGGTTCCGGGCCGGGCGTGCGCGCAAACTTGATGGCCCGCGACACGCCGCGATAGCGGCCGAGCACGGGGTGCGCGATGCTCGTCACCATCGCCTCGGCGCGCACTTGCGGATGATCGAACATTTCCTCGATATGGTGCACGGCGGAACAGGGTACCGCCTCGCCGAACACCTCTTCCCATTCGAGCGCGCTCCGCTGGGCGAGTGCGGTGTGGAGCAGCGGGACGAGCTCGGCGGCATGTTCGGCGCGCTTGCGGACGCTGTCATAGCGGGGATCGCGGGCCAGAGCCTCGAGCCCCGTCCGCTCGCACAAGGCGTTCCAGAAATGCGGGGTATTGGCCGACAGATAGAGATATCCGTCGCCGGTCGGGTGGAGGCCGGTGATCCCGCCCGAGCGCATGTCGCGCGAGATATCGTGCGCTTCTCCCTCGGCCTGGATCATCCGTGCCGATTGCATCGTCAGCGCGCTCCGCAACAACGAGACGCCGACATATTGCCCCTTCCCGCTCCGCTCGCGCTCGAACAGCGCCGAAGAGACGCCGGCGGCGACCAAGGCGGCGGCATAATAGTCGACCGGTGAGCCATAGGTCAGCTCCGGGACCGGCGGCTTGCCCTGCAATACGCACATCCCGGTCATCGCCTGAAGAACCTGGTCGTAGCCGGCCTTGCCGCGCAGCGGGCCTTCCTCGCCATAACCGGTGACCGCGCAATAGATCAGCCGCGGGTTGATCGCTTCGAGCTGCGAATGGCTGATCCCGAGCCGTTCGGTGACTCCGGGGCGGAAATTGTGGACCAGCACGTCGGCCTGCGCGACCAGCGCCAGCAGCCGCGCGCGGTCGGCGTCCTGCTTGAGGTCGAGCACGATACCGCGCTTGCTGCGGTTGACGCCGAGAAAGGCCCGGTTCTCGCCTTCGAGCGTCGACGGATAGTTGCGCAGGTTATCCCCGGCGGGGGGTTCGATCTTGATCACGTCGGCGCCCTGATCGGCGAGCAGGGAGCAGCCATAGGGGCCGGCGATATAGGCGCTGAGGTCGAGCACGCCGATGCCCGAAAGCGGCCCGCGCGGGCCTTCGCGCGCCGGATTGTCGAACGCGGACGGAGAAGAAGAAGGGGAGGCGTTCAAGATCAGGTTCCCGGCTGGGTATAGGGGACGGGGGCGAACAATTCGCGCTGCCAGCGGCGCGGGTCGTTCTCGAGCCGGCTGGCGATATCGAAGATCATCGTCGCCCGGCGGCGTTCGTCATAAGCCGGCCAGACGGGCGATCCGGGCAGGTCCGGACGGCCGGTGCGGGCGAAGGCGACGAAACGCCGTTGCATCAACCGCGACAGCGCGCGCGTCCGCGGACCGGTGCCGGTCCAGGCATCGGGCGCGTCGAACGTGCCGAAGACCAGACCGATATCGATGCCGTGAAACGCGCCGCGATCGGGATGGGTCGGGGATTGGAAATCGACCTGATAGACGAAGGCCGGGCGGCCGGCGCGAGCGCGTGCCTCGGCTTCGACGATCTGCGCCCGCCAGCTGCGGCCGTCGGTCGTCGCGGCGTAGAAGATGTCGGCCGGGGAAGCTGCCGGCATATGTGCGCGATAGGCGCGGACCACAGCTTCGGGCAGCAGGTCCACCGGCAGTTCTGCGGCAATCCGGTCGGGCAGGGCATCCCAGCTCAGGCCGCGCATCTCGGGCGAGGAGGGATCGGAAAAACCGCGAGTTTCGTCACGCGTGCCGCCGAGCATCAGATCGACGCCGAGGCCATCGCGATGCGCATCAGGCCAATAAGGATGGCGCGCCAATGATCGTCCGTCGAGGACGGGCCCGAAATAGATCGCGCTGCGCTCGACCGGATCGTCGGCGTCGAGCGCCTCGATCAGCTTCTCGACCGGCTGATCGAGCAGGCGCCGGATCTCCGTCTCCCTGATGCCCAATCGCGCCAGATAGGCGCGGGCGCGACGCGTCGCGTGGACCGGGCCCGACACCGTCACTTGGTGTCCGCTCATCGTGATCGCGCGGCGGAACAGCCCGCGTGCCGCGGGCATCGCCATCAGGGTGGCGATCTTGCCGCCGCCGCCCGACTGCCCGATCAGGGTGACGCGCGCCGGATCGCCCCCGAAGGCGGCGATATTGTCGCGCACCCAATTGAGCGCGAGCAGGAGGTCGAGCTGACCGGCATTGCCGCTGTCGGGGAAGCCGGAGTCGAGCCGCGCGAGATAGAGATAGCCGAGCCCATTGAGTCGGTGGTTGACGGATACCACAACGACATCGCCCGAAGCGGCGAGTCCATGGCCGTCGGTGATCGGGTCGTTGGCGCTGCCAAAAGCGTAACCGCCGCCATGGATCCAGACCATCACCGGCAGCCGCGCGCCGGAACCGGCGGCGGGCGTCCAGATGTTGAGGAACAGGCAATCCTCCGCCTGAGGACGGCGTTTGCCACGCTGCGGGCAGGCGGGGCCCGGCTCGATCGCGCGGACTGCATCTGGCATCACCGGCGCCGCAGCGGGCGCCCGGAAGCGCTCCGCCCGGCCGTAACGGATACCGCGAAACGCGGCGATGCCGGCCTGATGCTGGCCGACGAAGCGTCCGGCGCGGCAGGTCACCACCGGATCGCCGGCCGCGCGCACGGGGCCGGCCGCAACCAAGGCCGCGCCGCCGGCGATCATCGCGCGCCGGGTCGGGGAGGAGAATGCGCCCGCGATCACACGTCCGCCTCGGCCAGTCCGAGCCAGGTCAGCCGCCAGATACCGTCTTGCCGCCCGCCTGCTCGGTACCAGGGCTCGAACACGATCGGCGCGCGACCTTCGGGCTCCAGCCGGATCGTCTCGCCATCCGCGACCGCGACCGGCTCGCGCGCGAACCGCACCGTTTCGCCGCGCTTGAAGCCATCGACCAGCCCCGTCGCATAAGCGAGCGGGCCGCGCGTCACCGCGATGAAGTCGTACCGCATGACTTCCTGCGCCACCGGCACGTTGCCCGGCGCGAGCGATTCCTGCACGTTGCGCTGGACCGCGCGATGCACCGCGACCGGCATCGGCAGATCGAGCGTGATGACCTCACCGGGCGCCCATTCCCGCTCGATCCGGGCATATTTCCCGGCGGTCGCCGCGAATTTCTCTTCGCCGACGCGCAGCGCCGCGTGCTCGGCCCAATCGGGAATGCGGACATCGACCGCGAACCGGGCGGGCGCGGCGGGCGCGACCTCGATCGTGATCGGCCCTTCGAACGGATAGGCGGCCCGCTGGCGGAGGCGCACCGCGCCGACGGCCGGCAGGACGATCTCGGCGTCGGATGGGCCCAGCAGGTTGATCGCCACCGCGCCATCCGCGGTCACGCCATAGGCAATCGCGGACAGTTCCTCGAGCGCCATCGCCCCGCTCGACTTGCAGCAGCGCCAATAGGTCGTGTGCGTCCGACGCCCGTTGGGGAAGGAATAATAGCACCAATCCTCGCCGTCGGGCGCTTGCGCGCCGAGCAGGTCGTTATAGGCGCTGCGTTCGATCTCCTGCGCGAATTCGGCGTCACCCAGGATCGCCAGCAATTCGCGGTTGAGCTGGATCCAGGCCATGGTCGAGCAGGTCTCGACATAGGCTTCCGGGCTGAACACGCCGGCGGGGTTGAACACTTCGCGCGATCGGTGCGCGACGCCGCCCCATGGCCCGCCGCCCAGCGTCAGGTGGTGGGCGCGCACCGCCTGCCAGATATTGCGGACGGCAGTGAGATAGCGCTCCTCGCCGGTCGCGCGATGGAGCTTGGCGAGGCCGACCAGGTTCCACAGCAATTGATAGGCCTTGCCGGTGGCGATCTCAGACGGGTCGGCGCCGGCCAGTGCCATGCTCAGCAACCGATTGCGCGGTTCGCGCTCGGCCTGGTCGAGCACCAGCCGGGCAAGGTCGAGATAATGCTGCTCGCCGGTCGCAAAATAGAGTTCGGCCGCCGGATCGATCAAAACGGTCGCCGACAGGCCAAAATGATTGCCGAGATCGGTGATCGCGATCCCTTCCTCGTCCAACGTCCGCCAGCAGAGGTCGCCGATCTTTCGCGCCGCTGTCAGGTAGCGATCCTCGCCGACCGCTTTCCACAATTCGAGCAGCCCCAGGATCAGATAGGAATGCGTCCAGATGTCCCAGGTGCGCAGCGCCGGCGCGCCGTCCCAGGTCACCGGCTTGGGCGGCTGCTTCACCATGAAACGGCGCGACGGCGCGTAATTGCCGAGATAGCCGTCGGCATCCTGTTGCGCGATCAGATAATCGGCGACGCGTACCACGCGCGCCAGCAGCGCTTGGTCACCGGCGCGTACGGCCGCGCGGGTCGCGGCGACCAGCCATTTGCCGGCATGTTCGCCATACCAATCGCCTTCCTCGTCATTCGCCACGATCTCGGGCGCGAACAGGGCGATCGCCGGACTGTGTTCGTCGGTGACGAAATGCGACAGCCGGCCGGTGCGATTGGCCTCGACAGCCTCGCCGAGCAGCCCGCCCAGCGTCACCGCGCCGAGCGGTGCGAGACGCATCGCCGGCTCAGCGATCGGCGGCACAGCGGAAACCAATCCCGGCGGAACGGTCCTTGGCCGGCGCCATCAGCAGGAACTTGCCGTGCTCGTCGAGCCGATAGGCCTGGGGGAAATACCAATGCGAGGTCTGCGGCTGATAGGCGCTGCCGCCGCGCAGCACAGCGGCGCGGACGCGATCGTCGCGATATTCGTCGGTCCATTGCCACACATTGCCGACCAGATCCTCGACACCGAACGGGCTCGCGCCGGCGGGATGCGCATCGACATCGGCGGGTTCCGGCATCACGCGGCCGAGCGACGGTGCGGGCACCGCCGCCTCGTCCCAGTCATCGCCCCAGGGATAGGATCGGCCGTCGCTCCCTTGCGCGGCATAATGCCACTCCCATTCGCGCGGCAGCCGCTTGCCCGCCCAATCGGCATAGGCACGCGCATCCTCGATCGCGATCCAGGTGACGGGCTTGTTCTCCCATCCGGCCGGCGGCGCGCCGTTTTGCCAATGGCGCAGGAAGTTGCGGCCGTCGGCCGGCGCATAGCCGCTGGCGTCGAGAAAGGCCTTGAACTGGGCGTTGGTCACCGGGAAGCGATCGATCCAGAAGGCTTGGATCGCCATGCAGCGGCGATGATGGCGGCGCGGACTGTCTTCCCACGGATATTGCACGTCGACGCCGTCGGCGGCGTAGCCCTCGATTTCGATGCCGTGCACCGCGAAGTCGAACTCGCCGGCCGGAATCGCAACCATGCCTTCGGGCGCGTCGGCATAACGAGCGGTCGGTGCGATCGGGACCAGTTCCTGCTTCGCCGAACTCCAGGTCGAAGAGATCGAGGCAAGCGGCGTGGCGGCGCGAGCGCGCATCTCGGCCAGGAAGGCGTCGAGCCCCGCGACGGTCTCGCCCTCATCGAGAGCGAGGATCGCGCCGAAACCGCGCGCCGCGATGTCGAGCGTCAGGATCGCGCGGTCGCCGTCGATCCGCGGATCGAGCGCGACGCCGTTCCAGACATCGAAATATGTCGTGCTGGCCCTGTGCGGGACCGCGAGCTGGTCGCCGTCAATCGCATATTCGGCGCGGTTGATCAGCGTCCACAAGGTCCGCCCGTCGCCGGGGAAACGGCTGGCGAAGATTCCGGCCTGCAACGTCCGCTCGTACGGCCGCCAGTCGGGGCCGACGATCAGCGGCGCGAAGAAGCGCTGGACCATCGCCACCCGGCGCAGCGTCTCCGCGTCGCGCGGGGTGAATTGATTGACGAAGCCGAACACATTCTCCCAGGCGACGTAACCGACGCCGTTGAAAAAGGCGTGCTGCAGGTCGTTGGTCCGCGCGCGGCTCCAGCGGTTCTCGATATTGATGATGTGCCTGGGCTCGAGCCATTTGAGTTTGAGCACCGTGGGGATGCTCTCGTCGGGCACGCGCTTGGTCCAGCTCTGCAGGTTCCAGCTGAGGATATGGTCGCCGGCCTGCGCAGTCGTTTCGGGCTGCAGCACCACCGCGCCGCCCGCCGCCTCGCACGCTTTGTGAAAGGCGAGGGGCACGCCGCTATAGGTGTCGCCGTTGATCCCGTCGGCGCCGGTCGCGGCGACGATCGCTGCCATCCGATCCCAATCCGGCGCCTCGCCGGGCCGCGTGCCGTTGTCCCACGGCATGGTCGGCAGGAACACCTTGACCCCGCGCGCGTGGAAATCGGCGACTGCCTGCTTCAGTCCCTCGATCCCGCCGGGCAGCGCGTCGACCAGGTCGAACTGGCTGCGGTCGTCGATCCCGATATTGGGATAGATGTACCAGAGGAGCACGCTGTCGACCGTGCCGAGCCGCGCCTCGAGATCGTCGAGATAGCGGTCGACGGTATAACGGCCGGTGTCGGGATCGTAGAAATAGCGATCCTCGACCATCAGCAGATGATGGACGAAGTTCGCCTGCGACCATTGCAGCTCGGGGCGGCGGTACAACTCGTCGTCGAAGCCGATGCGGATCAGATGCTCGCGGCGCCACTCGATCAGCCCCTGCACCCATTCGTCGGCGGCGCCGTCGGCGTCGATTTTCCAGCGGCCCATTTCCTGGAATGGCCAGCCGGGGACCTTGCCCGGCGTCGGCAGATAGGGGCCAGTGAGCGCGTGCGAGAATTTGACGTCGCTGGTCGTGCGGATCGGGTTGGTCATGGGGCTTTCTTCAAATCGCTGCCGCGGCCAGGCCACAATAAGCGGCTAGGCCGTCAAGGCCATGCTGGCGCGCATCGGCGATGAAGGCGTCCATCTCGGCGCGGGACGGGATGCTCGATTGCGCGCCCGCCTTGGTTGTGGCGAGCGCTCCGGCCGCCGCGGCGCGAGCCAAAGCGGCCGGCAGGTCGAGGCCCTCCGCCAGGCCCGCGGCAAGCACGCCGCAAAAGGTATCGCCGGCGGCGGTGGTATCGACCGGAGTGACGGCGAAGGCGGGCTGGAGGACATAGTCCTGACCGACACGAGCACAGGCGCCTCGCCCACCCAGCGTTACCACGGTAATGCCGACCCCGGTCCGCGCGAGCTGCTCGGCGAGCGATCCTTGAGTTCCGGCGAGCATGCCAAGCTCGTCCTCGTTCACGACCAGCAGGTCGACCACCGCGAGCAGGCCGGCCGGGAGGGCGCGTGCCGGCGCCGCGTTGAGTAGTACTTTGACCCCGCGATCGCGCGCGGCCCGGGCAAAGGCCGACACCGTGTCGAGCGGCGTTTCGAGCTGCATCACCAGCCACGCTATGCCGTCGAGATCGGGCAGGTCGTCGGGACCGAGATCCGAATTGGCGCCGGGCGCGACGGTGATCGCATTCTCGCCGGCGTCGGACACGGTGATCAGCGCCGCCCCGGTCGATCGCGCCGAGCGCCGGATGTCGAGCGCGACACCGGCGTCGGCCAGCGACGCCGCGATCAGCCGTGCAGGATCGTCGTCGCCCATCGCCGCGACCATCCTGGTGGCGACGCCGCCGGCGCGGGCAGCGGCGACCGCCTGGTTGGCGCCCTTGCCGCCGGGAAAGATCGCGAGATCGCCGCCGAGCACCGTCTCGCCGGCCGCGGGTATGCGGCCGGCCCGAACGACGAAATCGGCATTGGCGGAGCCGGCGATCAGCACCGACGGTTTGGAGCGATCGCCCACGGCCCTTCTCGCCTTAGAAATTGCGGCTGAACGTCAACGATACCGTCCGTCCGCGGCCCGCGAAATAATTCTGATAGATATCGATCTGCGACGAGCTCAGGAAATAGAATTTGTTGAACAGATTCTCGACGCCGAGCGAGAAGGTTCCGACCTGATCGATGCGGTAATTGGCCGTGGCGTCGAACAGGGTGTAGCCCTTGGTATGCTCGTTGATCGTGTTGAGATCGCGGCTGAACAGGTGGCTGGCGCCGAACGATACCGACCCTTGCTTGTTGAACTGCCAGGAAATCTGGCCGTTGAGCTTGTCGGGCGCGATGTTGAGGATGCCCAATTGGACGTCCAGCGGCGACGTGATGCCATTGGCCTTGGTGGTCTTGCCGATAACGTGGCTGAACAATGCGTTCAACCGCAGGGTCGAGGTCGGCCGGAACTCGGCGGTGACGTCGATGCCGTAGATCTTGATCGGCTTGCGGTTGAGGACGTAGTCCTTGGTCACCGGGTCGACCGAGAGGCTGGAGCCAAGCGCCGACTTGGACTGGTAATAGGACAGGCCGAAGCTGCCCTGCTTGCCGCGCCAGTTGAAGCCGACTTCCTTGTTCTTGAAGATCACCGCCTCAAGGTCGAGCAGTCCCTCCACCGACTTGCCGGGCACGTTCACGTTGCGCAGCGGAATACCGAAATTGGGCAAGGTGAAGCCCTCGCCATAGGTGGCGTAGACCGAAAAGCCGCTCCCCAGCCGGCCGATCGCACCGGCGTTGAACAGGTCGTTCTTGTACTTGAGCGTGCCGCCCTTCACGAACACGCTGTTGCGGTAATAGGTCGTCGTATAATCGTCGACCTTCACCCGGCCGTCCTCGTGGCGCATGCCGCCGCTCAGCGTGATCGGGCCGATCTCATATTCGAGCTGAACATAGGGGCCGAAGCTGGTGTAGTTCATCGGCGGCACCCAGACGCGGTTGGTCACCGCCAGATATTGCTGGGTCTGGTCATGGACCAGGTCGACGCCGAACCGCAATTCGAGTCCCTTCAACAGGAAATCGGGATGCGTGTACGAGGTGCGCAGGCCGTATTTCTTCGAGAGGATCTCCGACTGGTCGTAGAGCTTGCCGGTCGGGTCGATCCTGGGATCCTGCTTGTCGATGCTGTTGTCGCCGGGGAAACGCATCTCCTGCTTGGCGTAATAGGCGGTCGCGACCAGGCTGCCGCCGACCAGATCCTTGTTGGTGTAATTGACCGCATATTGCTGGAAGCGGTTGAAGTCGGGCTTGAACAGCAATTGGCCGGTGAGCGGATCGACCGGCGGTCCCGGCTCGGCGGTGTCGGGAATGCCCGTGGTCTGGTCCTTGCCCGCCGGGGGGCGGACGCCGGCAACATAATGATAATCGCCATTGGCGGTGAGCTTGAAATAGCTCGCCTCGGCCTCAATCCGCTGCGAATCGTTGGCGCCGAAATCCTTGCCGATCTTCAGGAAGAAATCGACCTGCTTCGAATCCGCCAGCGAGCTCGACGCGCTGAGTCCGATGCGGCGGCCCCTGGCGTCATAAGTGATGCCGCGGCTGAGGTAGGAAGCGGCGGCGAAGATGTCGATCGCGTCGGATTTGTGCGCGATCGTCGCGCCGATCTTCCACACCGAACTGTCGTCGTCGAACTGCGTGCCGAAGCGGCCGGAGACGCCGAAATGCGTGCCGGGCTCGGTCGCGCGCTTGGAAATGTAATTGATGATGCCACCCGCGGCGCCGATCCCTTCGGCCGCCGAGGCGCCGCCGATCACTTCGATCCGCTCGATCGTCGCCATGTCGGTGAAGGTCGCGTTGCGGCTGCCGTCGCGCAGCGGCGTCGACTGCGGAATGCCGTCGAACAGATAGAGCGCGGTACGGCCGCGCATCGTTTCGCCCAGCGTGTTGAGCGTCTGGTTCGATTCCGAATAGCCCGGCACCGTGCGGGCCAGGACGGCGGTCGCGTCCTCGGTGATCGTCAGCGAGCGTTTCACTTCGGCCGGGGTGATGACGGTGACCGCGCCGGCGATCTTGTCGACCGCCTTGGGCGAACGGCTGCCGGTGACGACGATTTCGCCGCGATCCTCCGCGCTCTCCTGCTGGCTGCTGGTCTGGCCGTCGCCGACCGGCGCGGCGGCGTTCGCGGTCTGCGGTTCAGCCGATGTGGCGGGATCGGCCTGAGCAAAGGCCGGCAAAGCGACGCTCGACAGCAGAGCGGCGGCAAGCGTCAGACGCGCATGATCGTTCATTCGAAATCCTCCCCGACGTATTTTTTCAGCAGCCTAAAGCGACGCCGAGGCACGCAAAAGCGGCAGAGTAGTACGTTCACACCCAAGATTTTCTGTGGTTCGCCGACCCAAGGCTGGCTACGCTTCGGGGCGGTGAGACAACGCTTTTCCTGTGCTGTGAACGCAGCAACGCTGCGCTATTCCCGCGCTACAGACCGGTCGACCGCATCATGCAAGATGCGGCGACATGGGAGGGAGCTGCGATGCGCAGCAAGTTGTTCGTGCCGTGCTCGCGACCCGAATTCTTTGCCAAGGCGTTGGCGGGCGAGGCCGACGCGCTATCATTCGATCTCGAGGACGCGGTGCCCGAGGGTGACAAGGCGGCAGCACGATCGCGGCTGGTCGAATGGTTGCGCTCGGACGCCGTCTCGTCGTCGGGCAAACGCATGATCGTCCGGATCAACGCGCTCGAAAGTCCTTTTTTCGCCGATGACCTGGCGGCGCTGGCCGGCGTCCGCGTCGATTGCGTCAACCTTCCCAAGGCGAGCTCGCCGGCCGCCGTGCGGATGGTCGCCGTACAGATGGAATCGGCCGGGATCGGCGCCGATTTGCTGGTGAATATCGAGACGCCGCGCGGAATTTCCCAGGCCGCGGGGATTGCCGGCGCGCATCCGCGCGTGATCGGGCTGCAGGTCGGGCTCAACGACCTCTTCGCCTCGCTCGGCGTGGATCGGCGCGACCTTCGTCATGTCCAGACCGCCTTGTGGTCGATCCGGCTCGGCGCGGGAGAGGCCGATCGCTTCGCGTTCGACGGGGCCTGGCCCGATCTCGCCGACGACGACGGGTTCCGCGCCGAGGCCGAACTCGCGCGCAGCCTGGGCTATCCGGGCAAGAGCTGCATTCACCCGCGCCAGGTGGCGATCGCCAATGCCGTGTTCGACACAGGCGAGGACGTGGCGCGTGCGCGGCGCCTTCTGGCTGCGGCGGCCGAGGCCGGCACGCGCGGACATGGGGCCTTTCTGTTCGAAGGCGCTATGGCCGACGCTCCCGCGGTCGCGGCGGCGCGCGAAACCCTTCGCCGCGCGGGCGAAGCCTGATGCGGGCATTGCTCAAGCTATTGCTGGCCGCATGTCTTTTGATCGGATTCGCAGCGCCGGCCGTCGCCGAGTCGCCGATGTCGACGGTGGCGACGCGGCTTCCGACGCTGCCAAGTTCCGGACCCATCCTGCTCGCGGGGATCGATGGTCGCGCGGTGGCGATCGACATGGGCGGCAAGCGCGCGTTCGTGCTGGGACCGCGAGGTTGGTCGGTGGCATATGCGGGGCATATCGACTTCGGGCGTCTGCTGACGGTCATAAGCGATGGCCGGCGGACGTTGCTTGTCGGCCGCGGCGACGACGGAGGGGCTCAGCGGGTCGCCGGGCTCCATTTGTCAGGCGGCGACCTCACGCCGCGCATCCTGCCGCCGCTGCCGGTGTCGCTCCGGTCTGCGACGGCCGCGTTCGAACCCGACGCCGTAGTGGTGGCCGGGACGGACGCCAGCGGCGCGGCGCATCTGCTGCGCCTCGACTGGACCACGGCCGAAACCTGGAAGGCGCTCGATGCCTGGTCCGGCGGCGGAACCCCGGTCGCGCTCGCGGCGCAGAATGGCGGTATCTTCGTTACCCTGGCGAATGGGAAGCAATGGCGCTGGCTGAAACTCAAGGGCTGGAGCGTGGGCGCGCCGGCGCCGGGCGCGGTCGTTCCAGGTTCGGCGCGGGCGATCGGCCAGGCGTACCTGCTCTATCTGATCGGCGGCGCGAATGGCACGCGTCTCTACAGCTACAGCGCGATCACCGATGCCTGGGCACCGTTGGGGTCGGCGCTGCCGCACCCGGCGGTCGCCGCGGTCAGCCAGGGCGACGGGATATTGTCGGCATGGCGCGACGGCCAGGGTCTCGCCTTTTCGGCGCTGACGCTCAAATCCGCGCGCCAGTCGATCTCGGCGATCGATATGGCGATCATCGGCGTCTACCTGTTCGGCATGCTCGGCGTCGGGCTGACGTTCTATCGGCGCGCCAAGCAGGGGCCGTCGAGCGAATTCTTCCTCGGCTCGCGGTCCATCCCGTTCTGGGCCGCCGGGATCAGCATGTTCGCGGGTTCGATCAGCTCGATCAGCTATCTCGCGGTCCCGGCCAAGGCGTTCGAGACCGACTGGGAATATATCATGTCGAAGATGACGACGGTGGTCGGACTGATGTTCGTCGCCGTCTTCGTCGTGCCGATCTTCCGTCGCCTGAACCTGGTGTCGGTTTTCAACTATCTCGAACAGCGCTTTCACCCCGCGATCCGCATGCTGTCGAGCGCATTATGGATCATGATGCAGATCGGCGGGCGGATGGGGATCGTACTCTTCCTGCCGGCGATGGCGATCGGCACGATCACCGACACCAACATCGTCGCCTGCATCATTGTCGTCGGCCTGTTCACGATCGTCTATACCGCGCTGGGCGGAATGCGCGCGGTGGTGTGGACCGACGTCTTCCAGGTGCTGGTGCTGACCTGCGGGGCGCTGTTCGCGATCGGCTTCATCGTCTGGCAGATCGGCCTCGGCACCATCGTCGATACCGCCGCGACGTTCGACAAGACCCGGATGCTCAACTTCAGCTTCGACATCACCCAGCCGACGATATGGGCATTCCTGGTCCTGGTCCTGTTCGACGTCGTGCTGACCTTCCCCAAGGATCAGGTGCTGATGCAGCGCGTCCTGTCGACGCCCTCCGAAAAGGCCGCGGGGCGCTCGGTCTGGCTGTTCGCGGCGGTGCTGCTGCCCAGCGCGTTCATGTTCTACATGATCGGCACGGTGCTGTTCGCTTATTATCGGGTCCATCCGGGACAGCTCAATCCGTTGCTGCCGATCGACACCGTATTCCCGTCGTTTATCGGCACCGAGCTGCCGCATGGCGTGGTCGGGCTGATCATCGCCGGCCTGATCGCGGCGGCGATGGGGACGTTGTCGGGCATCATCAACAGCGTCGCGACCTTGCTGTCGGTCGATTTCTACGACCGGATGATTCCCGGACGCAGCCAGCGCCAGATCGTCCGCTTCGCCGAGATCGCGAGCGTGGGGGTCGGCCTGATCGGGATCGCCATCGCGATCGTCCTCTCGCGGCTCGACATCCATTCGCTGCTCGACCTCACGATCGAATTGTTCGGCCTGTTCGGCGGCAGCTGTGCGGGCGCCTATACGCTCGGCCTGT
This sequence comes from Sphingomonas sp., assembly GCF_024508665.1. Taxonomy (GTDB): domain Bacteria; phylum Pseudomonadota; class Alphaproteobacteria; order Sphingomonadales; family Sphingomonadaceae; genus Sphingomonas. Next base: position 311,884 of record NZ_JANINP010000002.1, on the reverse strand, counting down.
TCACCCGGCGCGCCAATTGGCAGGGCGTGGCGATCGGCATCGTGCTGGCGTCGATCGTCACGCTCGTCGTGTGGATCTTCGGCCTGGTCCACCCCTATCTCTATCTCGCGCTGGCAATCGCCTCGTCGATCGCGATCGGCTATGTCGCCAGCTTCCTGTTCCCGCCGCCCAGCCATTCGCTCGATGGCCTGACGGTGTTCACGCCTCGACGCGGCAAGGCGCAATCGGAGGAGTCGCTGCCATCGACACCGGGTTCCTGAAGACGTTCGTGACGGTCGTCGATCAGGGATCGATGGCGGCGGCCGCGCGCGTGCTGAACATCAGCGCCTCGGCGGTCGCCCAGCAACTCCACGCGCTCGAGCGAGAGATGGGCGCCCCCTTGCTGCTCCGCGTCGGCCGGACGATGCGGATGACCGAACAGGGCGCGCGCGTCCTGGCGCCCGCGCGCAAGCTGTTGCGCGACGCCACCGATCTGCGCGGCATTGCACAGGACGGCGAAGTGACCGGCGAATTGTGGCTGGGTGCCTGCACCACGCCGCTGACCGGGCTGTTGCCCGACATATTGGCGGCGGTGAGCAAGACCTTTCCCCAGGTCAATATCCACATCCAGTCGGGCAATTCGGCGCAGCTTTTCGTCGATGTCGAAGCGGGCAAGCTCGACGCCGCTCTGGTGCTCGAGGCACCCTATCCGCTGCCCAAGACCTGCGACTGGCTGTTGTTGCGCGAGGAACCTTTGATCGTGCTGGCGCCGCGCGCGCTCGCCGATCGCGATCCGCTCGACCTGCTGCGCGAAGAGCCGTTGATCCGCTATGACCGCAATCAATGGGGTGGCCGGTCGGCCGAAGTCTATCTGAACGAGCTCGGCATCGTCCCGCGCGAGCGGTTCGAGCTCAATGCCCTGAATGCGATCGCAATGATGGTCGATCGCGGCCTGGGCGTGTCGATCGTGCCCGACTGGACCCCGCCCTGGCCCGAGGGGATCGACATCGTCCGCCTGCAATTGCCCGAGCGGCGGATCGGGCGGCGCATCGGCATCGTCTGGTCACGCTCCAGCGTTCGCATGCGGCTGGTGACCGTATTGCTGCAGGAAAGCGCCCGCTTGTCCACGCGCTAGAGTCTGTTTCAGCGAAGCTGCGAACGACTCTAATTGCGCGGCGGCGCCGCGAGGCTGCCCCGCTCGATGAACTCATAGGGCAGCTCGACGCAGGCGCTGCCGTCGCGGGTCTGCTGCCCCGGTCCGACGAGCAGGTCGATCGCCGCCGCCGCCATTTCCGGATTGGGCTGGCGCACCGTGCTGAGCTGCGGCCAGGCCATGCGCGACACGGGCGCGTCGTCGAACCCGACGATCGACAAAGTGGCGGGAACGGCGATGTGGTGACGCATGGCGACGACCAAGGCGGCCAGCGCCATTTCGTCGTTGCTGGCGAAGATCGCGGTCGGCGGCTCGCCATCGCCGAGGATCGCTTCCGCCGCGACCAGGCCTGACCGGAAGGTGAAATCGCCCTGCAGCACGCGTTTCGGCGGGATCGATATGCCGGCGGCGGCGATCGCGTCGCAAAACCCTTCCCACCGCCGCACGGTCGCGCTGTGGGTGGGATTGCCCTTGATGAAGGCGATGTCGCGATGGCCGAGCGCGATCAGTTTCTCGGTCACTTCGCGCGCCGCGGCGCGGTCGTCCATGCGGACTTGCGGGGTGCGGTCGAGCGCGTCGCCGGGGGCGATGCGGACGATCGGCACCTCGTTTGCCTCGAGCATGTCGATCAGGTCCGGCCAGTCGCAAATCGGCGGGGTGAGCACCGCGCCCGCCAGTTTTACCGTGCGCAAGGTGGCATCGAGCCGCGCCATCCAGTCGGGTTGAGTGCGGTCGACCTCTTCGATCAGCAGGTGATGACTGAGCGCGCGGCAGCGGGTGAGCGCGCCGCGCTGCAGGTCGGCGGCATAGACCGAGGCTGGATCGTCGAAGAACATCCCGATCAGGAAGGACTTGGCGCTCGACAGGCCGCGCGCGAACGCGTTGGGCCGGTAATCGAGTTCCGCCACGACGCGCATGACCTGCTCGCGCACTTCGGGGCGGACATGGACTTCATCGTTGATGACGCGCGACACCGTCTTGGGCGACACGCCCGCGCGTTCCGCGACGTCCTTGATCGTAACCGTCTTCATGCCATGCAAATGTCCGCCAGCCGAGCGGCCGATGATGCGGAGCGATAATACCAATTTGCACGGAAGCAAGGCCTGGCCGGTCCTGCTTCACCCATAACGGAAACGGTCAGCGGCAATCCACCACCCCTTCCGGCGGCGAGGCGAAGCGGATGCCGGAGATGGTCAAGTCGAGCTGGCCGGCCGTGGTCATCGTGAGCGGCTTGGTGACGCGGTCGAGCGGCACGCCGGCAAGGCAACGCAGCGGCACCGCGATCTCGTCCCATTGCTTGCTGGCCGCCAGCGCCCTCAGCCGCGCGGTCACGTCCCGGCCGCCCAGCAGGACCGGGGCGGTCGGCACCTGGTCGACTTTCAGGTCGATCACCAGCGCGACATCGCCATTGGCTTCGCGTCTCAGGTCGACCGGCTCGCCGACCAAGGCGGCAGTCGCGTTCGCCTTGCCGGTCCAGGCGATCCTGATCGAATCCTCCTGCGCGCCGCGATCGGCCGGCCGCACCGATATCAGGGCCGGATCGGGATCGGCGGACAGCGTATTGTCGGCACCGAACAGGAAGCGCCGGCCATTGGTCGGCTTGCCGCGCGCGAACAGGATATTGCGGTCGCCGGCCGATCTGCCGCGATCTTCCGGGAGCGGCGCCAGATCGCCCTTGTCGCGTGTGGAAAGACCGAAGCCATAGGCGAAGAGCGGGTCGTACCCGGGATCGCCGACATTGAGCGGGGCCTGATCGGGCCGCTTGGGCCAGCTGTAGGGCAATTTGCCGCGAAAGTCGGCCTTACCGAACAACAGGTCGGCGACGCCTTCGCCTTCTGATCCCGGTAGCCACGCCGCGACGAACGCGTCCGATGTGTTGAGATAGGGGTTCACCCAAAGCGGACGCCCCGACAGGAACACGGCGACCACCGGGACGCCCGCAGCCTTCAACCGCTTCATCGTCGCCAGGTTGTCGACCGTGGCGGGATCGTCGAACGCCAAGTCGCTGCGGTCGCCCTGGAATTCGGCATAGGGATTTTCGCCAAATACGACGATCGCGGCGTCCGGCTTCGTCGCGAAATGCCCGTCGACCGCCAGACTGGCCTTGCCGCCGGCCGCCGTGACCTCATTCTCGATGCCTCGCCAGATCGAGGTGGCATTGGGAAAATCGCTCGGAAGAGTGCCGGTGCCTTGCCACGACAAGGTCCAGCCGCCCGCCTGCTTCGCGACATTGTCGGCGCCGTCGCCGGCGACGAGGATCGTGGCACCGGGCTTGAGCGGCAGCAGCGAGCCCGCGTTCTTCAGCAATACCAGAGATTCGCGCACCGCCTGGCGCGCGATTGCCCGATGCGCGGGCGAACCGAGCTGGTCATATTGGCCGGCATAAGGGCGTTCGGACGGCCGCTTCGCGTCGAATATGCCGGCGCGGAACTTGACCCGCAGGATCCGGCGCACGGCGTCGTCGAGCCGGCTCATCGGGATCGTTCCTGCCTTCACTTCGCGCAGGGTCGATTCCCAAATGCCTTTCCAGCTGTCGGGCGCCATGTAGAGATCGAGCCCGGCCAGCATCGCCTGCGGGCAATCGGCCGCGGTGCATCCCTCGACCTGGGCATGCGCGTTCCAGTCGCTGACCAGGAAGCCGTCGAAATTCCAGCGATCCTTGATGACGCCGGTCAGCAGGCTGCGATTGCCGGTCATCTTGCGGCCGTTCCAGCTGGAAAAGCTGATCATGATCGACTGCACGCCGGCCTTGATCGCCGCTTCATAGGGCGGTGCGAACAAGTCGCGAAGCTGCGCTTCGGTCACTTGGGCGTCGCCCTGGTCCTTGCCGTCCCTGGTGCCGCCGTCGCCGAGGAAATGCTTGGCGGTGGCGATGACGTGCGGGCCCTTCAGCCAGTCCCGGGAGCCGATCTTGCCCTGCAGTCCCCTGACGAGGGGACCGGCATAGCTGGCGGCGATCTCGGGGACCTCGCCGAACCCTTCATAGCTGCGGCCCCAGCGGTCGTCGCGGACCACGGCGATGGTCGGCGCAAAGGTCCAATCGATGCCGGTCACGCGCATCTCGACCGCAGTCACCTCGCCGATCCGCCGCATCAGCGCCGGGTCACGCATCGCGCCGAGGCCGACATTGTGCGGGAACAAGGTCGCGCCGACGATGTTCGAATGGCCGTGCACCGCGTCGATCCCCCAGATCGCCGGGATGCGCGGCAAGTTGGGATCGCCGCTGGTCGAGGCATCCCAAAAGGCATCCGCCAGCGCGAGCCAATCCTTGGCGGGGGCATTGTATTTGCCGCCGGGGTCCGAGTTGCCGCCGTTGAAAACCGAGCCGAGATGGTACTTGCGGACATCGTCGGGCGTGATCGAGGCGATGTCGCCCTGTACGATCTGCCCCACCTTCTGTTCGAGCGACATGCTGGCCATCAGGCGCGTGATCTTGTCCTCGACGACGGCGTCTTCGCGCACCGGCGATTTGATCGCGGGCCAGGTGGCCGGATTGGCGACGCTGGATGCGGCAGCGGGAGAGGCGGCGGCCGCAGGAGATGCCTGCTGTCCCGACGCCGGCGTTCCAAGCGCCAAGGCGGCCATAGCCAGGCCGGCGAACGGCGCTCCCCTTCGAATCATCTCCACCCCTTATCGTTTTGCAGGCGCCGCTCGCCGAAACTCGTTGACATCGATGTCGGTCTTGGCGATCTACGTCAAGCATTTCGGAAAAACCGAAGGAGGGGAAAGGGATGATCACTGCCGCGCGAGCTCTGCCGTCCGACACAGATCCCGCTCCCGCCTTCCAATTCTCGAATCCTCCCCCCGCCGTGCCCAGCGCCGGCGGGCTAGCGGCCGCCGCACGCTGTGGCGGCCGCTTTTTTTGTTCCGTCGATTGAGGAATCCGCGATGAAGTCTCGTCTGTTGGGCGCCTTGATCTGCGTCGGTACCGTCAGCCTGCCGGCCGCGCTGGCCGCGCGCGAAGCCGGGCGGAAGCCCGTCGCCGCCGAGGCGAATCGCGCTGGAGAACCCTGGCGTAACAGGAATTTGTCGGCCGCAGCGCGCGCCGCGGCCTTGGTCAAGGCGATGACGCTTCAGGAGAAGCTGACCTATATCCACGGCCTGTTCCCCAACAAGATCGATCCCCGTCCCGCCGATATGGTTCCCTCGGCCGGCTATGTGCCCGGCGTGCCGCGGCTCGGCATCCCGACCTTGCGCGAAAGCGACGCAAGTCTGGGCGTTGCCAACCAGATGAATTTGCGCACGGACGATGTCGCGACGGCCCTGCCGTCGGGGCTCGCGACCGCGGCGACCTTCGATCCCAAGCTGGCTTATGCCGGCGGCGCGATGGCGGGTGCGGAAGCGCGGGCCAAGACCTTCAACGTCCTGCTGGCCGGCGGCGTCAACCTGACGCGCGATGCCTGGAACGGGCGCAATTTCGAATATCTGGGGGAAGATCCGTTGCTCGCAGGCACGCTCGCCGCGGCCGCCGTGCGCGGGGTCGAATCGAACCATATCGTCTCGACCGTGAAGCATTTCGCGCTCAACGCGCAGGAGACCGGCCGTACCATCCTCAACGCGCGGATCGACGAAGCGGCGCTGCGCGAGAGCGACCTTCTCGCCTTCGAAATCGCGGTGAAGGACGGCCGCCCCGGCTCGGTGATGTGCGCCTATAACAAGGTCAATGGCGACTGGTCGTGCGAGAACCGGTTCCTGTTGACCAAGGTGCTGCGCGACGACTGGAAATATCCCGGCTGGGTGATGTCCGACTGGGGCGGGGTCCATTCGACGGTCAAGGCGGCGATGGCGGGCCTCGACCAGGAATCGGGTCAGGAACTCGACAAGCAGATCTATTTCGGCGCGCCGTTCGCCGCGGCGGTCGCGAACGGCACGATTCCCGTTGCGCGTCTGGACGAGATGGTGCGCCGCATCCTGACCGGGGTGATCGCCAGCGGGCTTTACGACAATCCGTCGCCGTCGGCGGTGCAACCGATTGATTATGCGGCACATGCCGATGTTGCGCAGCGCGTCTCGGAAGCCTCGATGGTGCTGCTCAAGAACCAGGGCGATGTCCTGCCGCTGGCCAAAAGCGCGCGGAAGATCGTGCTGATCGGCGGCCATGCCGATGTCGGCGTGCTGTCGGGCGGCGGGTCGAGCCAGGTGCGGTCGGTGGGCGGCGTGCCGATCGAAATCCCGCTGACCTCGGGCGCGGCGGCGTCGTTCGTGCGCGTGACCTATCACAATTCGTCGCCGCTCAAGGCGATCCGGGCGATCGCGCCGGGCGCGCAGATTTCCTATGTTGACGGCAAGGACCCGGCGGCCGCGGCGGCGGCGGCGCGCGATGCCGACATCGCGATCGTCTTCGCTACGCAATGGGCGACCGAGGCCGAGGATAATCGCGACATCGCGCTGCCCGACAATCAGGATGCGCTGATCGACGCGGTCGCCGCGGCGCAATCGAAGACGGTGGTGGTGCTCGAGACCGGCGGCCCGGTGCTGATGCCGTGGATCGACCGCGTGCCGGCGGTCCTCGAGGCCTGGTATCCGGGCCAGCGTGGCGGGGAAGCGCTCGCACGCGTCCTGTTCGGCGATGTCGACGCGACCGGGCGCCTGCCGATGACCTTCGCACGCGCGTCCACGCAGCTGCCCCGTCCCGGACCGCTCGGACTGGAAAGCCTGAAGAACGACGCCGCGAGCAATGCCGGTTCGGGGACCGACGAACCGGTCGCCTCGTTCGATGTCGATTATAAGGAAGGCGCCAATGTCGGTTACCGCTGGTATGCGGCGCAGAACAGCCAGCCGCTGTTCGCGTTCGGCTATGGTCTCCATTATGCCAAGCTGAGTTATGCCAAGGCCCGCTTCACCGGCGGGGCGAAGCCGGGCGTGACGGTTGCGATCACCAATCAAAGCGATCGTGCGACCGTCGCGGTGCCGCAACTCTACGTCACGTTACCTGATGGCAGTCCGTTGCGGCTCGCCGGATGGAGCCGCGAAAAGCTGGCACCGCACGAGACGCGGAGCGTGACGATTGCGGTCGATCCGCGCGTTCTGGCGCGTTGGCAAGGCGGCCGCTGGCGGCAGGCCGCGGGCAGCTACAAATTGACCCTGGCAACCGACGCCGCGCATCCGCTGCAATCGGCCAGTGTTGCCCTGGCGCAACGCTAAATCAAACGATCCGAAATGGGCTTTGTCCGATATTGACATCGATGTCGGACTCGATACGAAGACGGTCGAGGCGAGACCACATCGCTTAACATCATAGTCGTGTCGGCATGGGAAGATGCCGGCCAGGTAGGGAGGATCCGGGGCATGAGGACATTGAGAATTTCTGCGTCTGCGCTGGCGCTTGCGGTCGGGCTCGCGGCGCCGGGCGTGGCTGCCGCCCAGGCGCAGCCGCAAACCGCGGCGCCTGACGCTGCGCCGCCGGCACCGGCTGACGACCAGGCCGCAGCGGGCGCTGACATCGTCGTCACCGGCGTTCGCGCGTCGCTCGAGCGGTCGATCGCGATCAAGCGCAATTCCAACGGCATCGTCGACGCGATCTCGGCCGAGGATATCGGCAAATTCCCCAACACCAACCTGGCGGAATCGCTCCAGCGCATCACCGGCGTGTCGATCGACCGCGTCAACGGCGAAGGCTCGACCGTCACCGTCCGCGGTTTCGGCGCGCAATATAACCTCGTCACCTTGAACGGGCGCCAGCTCGCGACGTCGAACATCGTCTCGGTCGGCGGCGACCAGGGCGGCGACGGCGCGGGCGGTTTCGGCCGGTCGTTCGACTTCGCGAATCTCGCCGCGGAAGGGGTCAAGACGCTCGAAGTCTACAAGACCGGCCGCGCCGCGGTTCCGTCGGGCGGCATCGGTGCCGCGATCAACGTCGTCACCCGGCGTCCGCTCGATGCGCGGGAAAGCGGGTTTACCGGCACGATCGGCGCGAAGGCGAGCTACGACACCAGCGCCGACGACTGCATCAGCTGCGGCAGCCATGTGACGCCGGAAGTGTCCGGCCTGCTCAGCTGGAGCGACAAGGATCAGAAGGTCGGCATCTCGCTGTTCGGCAGCTACCAGAAGCGCAATTTCACCGTCCCGACCGTGGCGAGCGACGACTGGAATATCCGCACTCTGTCGGATTTCCTCAATCCCAACAATGGTTTCGTCAACGCCGCTACCAAGCTCAACAACGTGCCGGGCAATGCCAATGTTCTGGTTTCGGTGCCCAATGACAGCCGCTACCACTTCTCCGAGGACAGCCGCGAGCGGCTGAACGGTCAGGCGACGCTGCAATTCCGGCCGACCGACGGGCTGACCATCACCGCCGACGGTATGTACGCGCAGCTCCGGGCCTCCGAGCGCCGTTCGACCCAGTCCAACTGGTTCAACCGGCCATTCGACGAAGTGACGTTCGACGACGCGTCCAACGGAATCGCCACGACCTCTTACCTCCACGAAACCATCAACGGCGTGAAGGATGAGGCGTTCGAGCAGGCCTATCGCGCGCAGAAGAACCGTTTGTGGGATGTCGGCCTGAATATTGATTGGCAGGCTACCGATCGGCTGAAGTTCGTGCTCGATGGGCATATCGGCAAGGCCGAAAGCCTGCCGGACAATCCCAATGGTCAGACTTCGACCACGGTTGCGTTCAACATGCCGGTGGTCACGTCGCACTCGCTGACCACCACCCCGGGCGGTTTCCCGCAGCAGACCCTGACGTTCAACGACTGTGCTCCCAGCGTCACCCCTGCCGGTGTGGCGTTCACGAAGGGCAATTGCGACAACAAGCTCGACGCCGGCGATCTGTCCGGCGCCATCCAGCGCCAGTTCGCCTCGACCCAGACGCAGCGGATCAAGGAACTGCGGCTCGACGGCACCTGGGATTTCGGCGGCGGCAGCAAGTTCGATTTCGGCGGCGGCTATCGCACCACCAATACGCTGCAGACGCAGTACAATACGCGTCAGGTTCTCGGCGACTGGGGCAATTCGCTGCCGCCCGAGATCAATGCCGTGGCGCCGGGACAGGTGTTCCAGTTCTGCACGGCGTGCCAGTTCACCCACAACAACCCGAACGCCGACGCCAATACCCTGGTCGCCTGGCGCACGGAGGATGCGACTAAGCTCTATAACACGCTGTACCAGCATTATATCGGCATCACGAACGATGGCGTGAACCACCAGAACAATATCGACGCCAACAACTACAACCGCGTCAAGGAAGATATCTGGTCGGTCTATGGCCAGTTCACCTGGAACGGCACCATCGGCAACATGCAGGCGCAGCTCGTCGCCGGCGCCCGGTTCGAAAGCACCAAGGTCACGGCCCAGTCGCTGCAGCCGGTGCCGCTCGCCATCGTCTGGCAGGCGGACAACGACTTCACCATCCTCAACTCGACCGATCGTCAGGCGCTGACGTCGAAGGGCAGCTACAACAATCTGCTGCCGTCGATGGATTTCTCGATCGGCTTTACCGACAAGCTGAAGGGACGCTTCTCGTACTCGAAGACGATCGCGCGTGCGCCTTATGGCAACCTGTTCGCCTCGACCAGCGTCGGTGCGCCGCCGCGCCCGACGGCGATCGGCGGCACCGCGACCGGTTTTGCCAACAATACCGGTCTCAAGCCGCTCGATTCGGATAATTTCGACGTGTCGCTCGAATGGTATCCGAACAAGGACAGCTATTTCTCGGTCGGCTTCTTCGACAAGCGCGTGCACAACTTCATCGGCAACACGTTGGTCAACCGTACGCTGTTCGGCTTGCGGGATCCGACCTCGGGCACTGCCGGCACGCGCTCGGGCACGGCCAAGGATCGGCTGACTGCGTTACAAGCCGGCATCACCGACGTGAACCTGTTCACCTACACCGCCTTGTTGCAGCAGAACAACGGCAACGTGGCGGCGGCGGATGCAGCGTTCCAGGCGAACTATCACAATGGCGCGCTCGATCAGACCTTCGTCGACAACATACTTGGGGCGGTAGATATCCTCCCCGACGCCAGCGATCCGCTGTTCAACTTCTCGGTCAATACGCCGATCAACAACAAGGACGCCGAGATTTACGGCGTCGAGATCGCCGGCCAGTATTTCTTCGGCCGGACCGGCTTCGGCCTTGCCGCCAGCTACACCCTGGTGCGCGGCAATGTCGGGATCGACGTGGCGGCCAATCCGAACGTCGACCAGTTCGCGCTGGTCGGTCTGTCGGACACCGCCAACGTCACGTTGATCTATGAGAAGTACGGAATTTCGGCTCGCCTGGCCTATAACTGGCGCGCCAAGTTCCTGAGCCAGCTCAACCGCGACAGCTACCATAACCCGGTGTACACCGCGCCTTACGGCCAGCTCGACCTCAACCTGAGCTATGACATCACCAAGAATATCGCGGTCAGCTTCGAAGGCATCAACCTCACCGAGGAAGGTGTCCGGACCTATGGTCGCGACCCGAGCAACACCTGGTATCTGGCCGAAGGCTCGGCCCGCTACCTGGTCGGTGCGCGCTTCAAGTTCTGAACCGCCGTCACATGCTGAAAATGGGGAAGGCCGCTGCACAAGCGGCCTTCTTCGTCTAAGAAGATAACGATGGCGAACCCCGTCCTGCTCAACAACATCGACCATGCCGATCTGCGGGTCGTGCTCGATCGCGGTGCCGCTTATGGCGATGCCGTCAACCAGACGATGGTGTTCGCGACCGAGTTCGAGGAATTGCAGCGCGAATACGCGATCCTGTTCCGGCGCGATCCCGCCGGCGCCTATCGCGCGACCGTTCTGCTGGGGTTCGATGCCGACGAGAATCTCTATCTCGACGGCACGCATTGGGACGCGCGCTATATTCCCGCATTGATGAGCCGCGGTCCGTTCTTGATCGGAGTGCCGCCCGAAGGTGTCACTGGCGAGCCGATGATCCATATCGACCCGTCGCATCCGCGCGTGCGCCAGGGCGGCGAGGGGGCCGCGATCTTCCTCGATCATGGCGGCAACGCGCCGTTGCTCGATCACGTCTCGGCCGCCCTGCAGCGCATCTATGTAGGGTCGCAGGTCGCCCCGGCCATGTTCGCCGCGTTCGAGGAACATGGCCTGATCCAACCGGTCGAGCTGCGGGTAGAGACAGAGGACGGGCGCCGCTTCACCGTGCCCGACGGCTATACGATCGCGCAGGATCGGCTGGCGGCGCTCGCCGGCGCGGCGCTCGCGGCGCTGCATCGCGACGACTTCCTGCGGCCGGCGATCTGGGCGGCGTCCTCGCTGGGCAACATCACCGCCTTGGTCGCGCGCAAGCAGCGCCGCGATGGCTGATGTGGCCCCTGACCGGATCGCCGTCACCCGGCGGACCCGCGAGCGTACCGGAGATATCGCCAACCCGGACCTCGCCGCGATCATTGCCGAGGGCGTGCCAACCATCCTGAAGGGCGCCGCGCGCGACTGGCCGCTGGTTCAGGCCGGGCTACAATCGCCGGAACGCGCCGTGGACTATCTGTCGCGATTCCACAGCGGACAGCCGGTGGTCGGCTATACCGCCGATCCGGGAGCCGGCGGCCGCTTCCACTATAATCAAGACGCGACCGCGATGAACTTCCGCGGCGAGCGCGTCGCGTTCGACGCCTTTATCGCGCGCATCTTGGAACAGCGCGACAAGCCCGACGCGCCCGCTTTCTATATCGGCTCGACCGACCTCGACACCTTCTTCCCCGGCTTTCGCGCGGAGAACGAGCTGACGCCGGCGGGAGACTTGTTCGCCCAGCATCCGCCGCTCGCCAGCATCTGGCTTGGCAACCGTACGATCGCGGCGGCGCATTTCGACATGTCGAACAATGCGGCCTGCTGCGCGGTCGGGCATCGCCGCTTCACCTTGTTCCCGCCGGAGCAGGTGGCCAATCTCTATCCCGGCCCGCTGGCGCCGACGCCGGGCGGGCAGGTGGTCACGATGGTCGATTTCGCCGCGCCCGATCTCGACCTCTATCCGAACTTCGCCGAGGCGGCGGCGGCCGGCGAGATCGCCGAACTCGAGCCCGGCGACGTCCTCGTCTATCCCGCCTTGTGGTGGCACCAGGTCGAGGCGCTCGACGACTTCAACGTGCTCGTCAATTATTGGTGGAACGCGGCGCCGGATTTCCTCGACACGCCGATGACGACCTTGCTCCACGCCATGCTCTCGCTGCGCGATCGCCCGGAGCACGAGAAAGAGGCGTGGCGCGCGATGTTCGACTATTACATCTTCGGCCCGGCCGAGCGCCCGGCGGCGCATTTGCCGGTGCCGGCCCGCGGGCCGCTCGCGTCCCTCGACCCCATGGCGGCACGGCAGTTGCGCGCCTTGATCCAAAGGCAGCTCAATCGATGACCGAAGCAACTCCCGATCGGATCCGACGCGTCGTGGTGGCGGGTGGCGGCACCGCGGGTTGGGTCGCCGCGACCACGCTGGCCAAGCATCTCAGCCCGATGATCGAGGTGGTGCTGGTCGAATCCGACGAGATCGGCACGGTCGGCGTCGGCGAGTCGACCATCCCGACGATCCGCACCTTCCATTCCTTCATCGGCATCGACGAGGACGCGTTCGTCCGCGCCACCAATGCCAGCTTCAAGCTGGGCATCGGCTTCGAGGATTGGGATCGGCCGGGCGACCGCTATTTCCACTCCTTCGGTTCGGTCGGGCGATCGGTGTTCGTCGCCGATTTCCAGCATTTCTGGCTCGAGGCGCGGCAGCGCGGTTTCGGGCGGCCTTATGGCGATTATTCGCTCGAGCTGCGCGCGGCGGCGGAAAACCGCTTCTCCACCGATCCCAAGCTTGGCCTCGCTTATGCCTATCATCTCGACGCCACCGCTTATGCGCGGTTCCTGCGCGGCATCGCCGAGGCCGACGGGGTAAAGCGCGTCGAGGGCCGCATCGCGGAGGTCTTGCAGGATCCGGAAAGCGGCGACATCCGCGCGTTGGTGCTGGCGTCGGGCGAGCGGGTCGAGGGCGATTTCTTCATCGACTGCACCGGCTTTCGCGCGCTGCTGATCGAGCAGACGCTGAAGGCCGGGTTCGACGATTGGAGCAACTGGCTCGCAACCGACAGCGCGTTCGCGGTCCAGACCGAGAGCGCGGGCGAGGCGGTGCCCTATACCCGCGCCATCGCGCATGACGCCGGGTGGCGCTGGCGCATCCCGCTGCAGCACCGGGTCGGCAACGGCTTCGTCTTCTGCAGCGACTATATGGACAACGACACGGCGCGCGAGACGTTGCTGGACGCGCTCGACGGCGAACCCTTGTTCGAGCCGCGCCTGTTGCGCTTCACTGCGGGCATGCGTCGCCGGGCATGGCACCACAATTGCCTGGCGCTCGGCCTGGCCGGCGGGTTCATCGAGCCGCTGGAGTCGACCAGCATCCATCTGGTGATGATCGCCGTCACGCGCTTCATCCAGTCGTTCCCCTTCACGCGCGACTATGCCGCGCTGGCCGATCGCTTCAACGCGCGGTCGGAGGCCGAATGGACGCATGTCCGCGACTTCGTGATCCTGCATTATGCGCTCAACCACCGCGACGAGCCGTTCTGGCGCAGCAGGTCCGAGATGACGCTGCCCGATACGCTGGCGGCGCGCCTCGAACTGTTCCGCGAACAGGCGATGGCGCATCAGGACCAGGACGAGATTTTCCGCATCGATTCCTGGTGCCAGGTGATGATGGGGCAGGGCCTGATGCCCGACGGCTGGCACTTGCTGCCGAGCCAGCTGCCGGACGCCAATCTTCGCCAGGCGCTGGATGGGCTCGACGCCGGGATCAAGGCCCGGCTGCCGCAGCTGCCGACCCTGGGCCGGTTCCTGGAGCGCTACGCCAGCGCTGTGCCCCAAGCCGTTTGACGCCGAAGCGTCCGGTCGAGCGGGTCGCTTGGCCTGGTGGCCGCGGGTGGCGTTGCTTGAGGAAAGCCGGCGTCAGGTTGGCGGCAGGCGGGCTCGAATGATGCGCGGGCACAGCCTCGGTCATATGCCGACATGTTGTGAATAGACCGCGCGCCAGTGGCCGGCCCGATATGCGAAAATGTCGCACGACTGGACCTTGCCACGGCTCTCGGCGCGTCGGAAATCCAGGTAAGGATGGCCGTGTCTCCGAACAGCGCGACTTCGCCATGGCTGGGGTGTTGCGCACGCCACGCCGCGACCTTCGCCATGTATTCGGGCGAACCGGCATGCTGCCGGGCGCTGGCGATGATCGCGTCCCTGCTCGTCGTCTTGCCGTCCGCTCCGATCGAACGATAGCCGGGGAGCAGCAGGCGCGCCACGAATGCCGCGTCGCCATCGATCTCGGCATCTCCCCAGGCATCGTCGACGGCAAGGACTGCGGCCGGGGTTCTCGCATCCGGCTTGTCGCCGTCGGGCATGGCGAAGGCACCTCCGGCCCTGCCGACCGTCAACGCGAGCGCTGCGATCCAGACCAATCGATTCATCCCATTTCTCCGCTTGAGACGCCCGACGCAGCGCAATGGGCGGGCTGGCTCTCAGGCGTTGCGGGTGCGAGCGCCGCGAACGAAACGACCGAGTTCGCGCCCGGCCGCGCGCTCGCCACCGATCGCCGGGGCGACGACCGCCAGCGCGCCCGACCCAGGTGCGCGATGTCCGGATAATCGCCCCACAGGCTGAACCTGTCGAAGACGAACGGCAGGCCTTCGCCACCGAGCGGGCTGGCCGAATCCGATACGTGAAAGTGAAGATGCGGGCCGGTGGAATCGCCGGTGAAGCCGAGTTCGCCCAAAATAGCGCCGCGCCGAACCAGCTGGCCTGCGCGGACGCGGATGCTTCCCGGACGGAGGTGTTCGTAGGTCGCGAACTTCCCACCTCCCAGGTTCAGGACGACATAATTGCCGGGCGCGGTCGCCGCGTCGTGCGCCCGATTTGCGCTGATGCTCCGGCTTTCCTCGATGCCGTTGCGCGTGGCCGCTATCCTGCCGGCGGCCACCGCCAGCACCGGATCGCCATAGCCGAGCGCGTCGGACGGCCGATCGGGATCTCCGCAGCTGGTCGCGCCGGTCGACGCGACCTTGACGAAGTCGATGGCAAACCGCCCGGGGAGCACCTCTCCCCGAGGGGAGGGATAGAAGACGCGGCGATGGCCACGCGGCCAGTCCGGATGATGCACCGCGACCCAAAGTCCGGCTCCCAAAGGCGGACCGAGCGGTGGTCCGGCGTCATCGGCCGCGCGCTGGATGAGGTCGGCTCGACCCGCCGACCCGTCCTTGAGGAAAGTAATACTGGAACGGAGCATTCCCGGCGCCGCACGCACCCGGTCCGTGTCGACATACACCAGGCATTCGCTGCCCGGCGACACCAGATGCCGCACCGGGTCGCAGCCGCCGCGCCCAGGCGCGACCGCGGCACGCAACCTGTCACCCGTAAGGGTCAACAAGGTACCTCCCGTGGCAGCGTCGCGCACCTGCAATGCACGCAGCTCCACCTCTGCCTTGCCGCGATTTACCACATGCAGCTCATAGCGAACGGAGATGCCGCTGTCGGTCCGATCGAGGCGCGGCGCGAAGCGGCTCTCCAGCGCTATTCCTTGCGCGGGCGCGTGGGCCGACAGCGCACTCAGGCCCAACCCCAAAACAAGCGCCGCTTTCATCCTGCTACCCGTATTTTGCCGCCGCCGAGTTCGCCGACGGCTGCACGAGCAAGATCGAGCACCTCGTCCACGGACCATTGATCATAAGCATGCTCGCCATATTTGCACGCTAGCACGGTCCCACTGGGCCCGATCAGGACGTCCGCCGGCAAGCCGAGACTACCGCCCTGAGGGGAAATGGACGGCATCGGCTGGCGACCCCGCAGGACGCGCAAGAGCGAGCGCAGGACGCCAAGCAGAATAGGGGGCCATGCTCGCGGATCGCCCAGCGCGCGGGTGCCCGCCTCCACACCGAATTGCGCGTACAGGCGTTTGTCGGGGTCGGCGACCAATGCAAAGGGCAGGCCGCCGGCGTGAAGCCGCAGCTCCGCCTCGTCCGAATGGAACAGCACGATTTCGCTGATGCCGGCCTGCTCGATCTCCGCGTGCCGGCGCGCGAAGGAGTGCAAATGGAGGTCGCACACCGGGCATCCGGCGAAGCGGCGAAACTGCAAGTGCGTCAGCCGCTCGGGAGCGGGAAGCTCGACCTGTCCCGAAATCGACGCCAGCTGCAACGGGCCCACTCGCGTGCCGACCGCGATACGTCGCCGAGCTCGGCTTATGCTTTCGACCACCAAGGAACTCCGTTCCATTCGTTACTGAACGAAAGTACGATAACGAACGAACATCCGATTTTCCGAAGGATTAATCATCGCGGATGTTCGGTTGTGAACGGACCCGGGTAAAAATCCCCGAACTGGAGGAGCCGATGCCCGACAACATCGACCGCCGCGTCGCGCGGACCCAAAGGGCAATGCGCGCGGCGCTGGTCGGCCTTTTGCGGCGCAAGGCTTATGCCGACATCACCGTCCAGGACATTCTCGACGAGGCCGATATCGGGCGGTCGACGTTTTATTCGCATTGTTCGGGCAAGGATCAGCTGGTGCGCTTGAGCTTTCGGCTGCTGCGCGCGGAGCTGGCGGCGGCGGCCAGCGAGGAGCGGGACGACGCACCCGCTTGCCTGCTCCCTTTTGCCCTGCCGGTCATCCGCCACCTGGCGGACCATCGCGATCTCTACGGCGCCTTCGCCGGGAGTCAGGCGAGCGATCTTCTCCTGGGCGAGCTTCGTCAATTGGTGCTCGAACTCGCGCGGGGCGACCTTAAGCATCTGACGATCGCCGCCGACGTGCCGCCGGACGTAGCGCTGCAGTTCGTGGCGGGCGCCTTCACCGCGCTGCTGGCATGGTGGCTGGACGGCAGGGGAAGATTGGCGCCGGAAGCGCTCGATGCGATGTTCCAGCAACTCATTCGCGACGGCCTCGCGGGGCAGCGGACGGTTGCATCGTAATCCGGCGGGCAGGCCGACATACGGCCGTTCGTTCTCGACTTCGGACCGGCCCTGCCGCAGGTTTTCGCGGCCTGTTCGAGCGGGAAGTATCTTTCCGGACGCGGCAAAGGTCTCCTGTCCGGGAATTTTCCGGCGGAAGTCCCCGGCTTTGCCTAGTTGGCGCTTCGGTTCATCGAGATCGAAAGCACGACATGTCCGAACAGGTCAGGCCCATGGTTCCCGTCCGCGCCTATCGCTTCGCCGGTTTCTCCACTTTTGCCGTGCTGGCGACGACCGCATTCCATCACGCCTATGGCGCGATCGTCTATGACACGCCCTGGCGCTTACACGTCGCCGTCATCGCCCCCATCCTGGCCCTGGCGATCGCGCGGGCATTGTATCTCGGAGGATCGCGGCGAGGCACGCGGTCGGGGCTTTGGTGGACGCGCATTGCCGCCGCGATGATCCTGGTCTTTCCGGTCGGTCTGATCGGTCTGGTCGAAGGCGGGTACAACCATGTGATCAAGAACCTGGTCTATTTCCTGTCCGGCCCCCAGGCGGCGCGCGCCCTTTTCCCACCCCCCGCCTATGAGATGCCCGACAACTTCCTGTTCGAGATCACGGGCAACGCCCAATTGCCGTTGGCGTTGGCAGCCGCCTATTGTGCGATGGCCCTGCTGCGGCCTTGGAACAGGAGGGGGACGTGACTGGGCCAGCGAGCCGTCGTCGTTTTTTCGGCCGCCGCTGCCAGCGCGGCCAAGCGATCAGAGATGGGCGTCGAACCAGGCGAGAACCCGGCGCTGGATATCGCGCTGGTGCGCGGGATCGTGGAACCAGTGCGGCTCGTTCGGATATTTGACCATCTCCGCATCCTTTCCGAGCATCTTCAAGCCGCGATAGAATTCTAGGCCCAGCGTCACCGGTACCCTGGTGTCGCCCTCGCCATGCAATATCAGGACGGGAGTTTGGACATTGGCGAGCATCCGCGCCGACGAGCTGCGGTCGTAATCGGCCATATTCGCGGTGACATCGCCATAATAGCCGAGCGGAAAGTCGGGCGTGTCGGTTATCCGCGCGAACGGCACGAGGTCCGTGGGCCCGGCGCCGACTACGGCGGCCTTGAAGCGGTCGCCATGCGTCACTGCCCAGGCCGACATGAACCCGCCATAGCTCCAGCCGCCGATGCCCAGCCGGTTGGGATCGGCAACTTTGCGCGCGATCAGCGCGTCGACCCCGTCCATCACGTCCCGATAGTCCATTCCGCCCCAGTCGTTGCCGACCGCGCGGGCGAAATCGGTGCCCTGGCCGTCCGATCCGCGCGGATTGGGGAGGAACACGACATAGCCGTGCGTCGCCAGCATCTGCGCCCATTCGTGCCAGCTGCCGAGCCATCCCGACCACCACGCCCATTCGGGACCGCCATGGATCTCGACCACCATCTTGGTCGGCGTGCCGGGCACGTAGTTCGGCGGCGTGACGAGCACGCCGTAGATGGTCTTACCGTCCTTGCTGTTGCGCCAGCTGATCTCGCTGACCTTGCCGAGCTTCCAGTCGGCCACCTGGCCGTTGATCCGGGTGATCGGGCGCGCCTTCCCGGCGGCGATCGTCCACACGTCGGCGGGGCGGTCGGGGCTGGAGAGCGCGGCGACCATCCGGCGGCCGTCGCGGCTGATGTCGAAGTCGCTGGCCTCGCCGTCGAGCGCCGCGACCCGCGTCACCGTCCCGCTCCGGCGGTCGATCCGCACGACGGCCGAGCGCGTCTTCTCGAACGACAGCGCCAGCACCGATTTGCCGTCGGCCGACCAGCGGACATTGGTGAACAGGCCGGGATGATCGTCGGCGAGCGGGCGAACCGCCTCAGTGTCGAGATCGCAGACCCGCAGGCCCAGCCCGATAAAGCCCGGCAGCCGGATCACTTCGCCCAGGATCGACTTGCCGTCGGCCGACCAGAACGGTCCTTCGGCGGCGTTGTCCAGCACGGTCTTGCCGATCGTGCCGCTCGCGGGGTCGAACAGGACCAGCCGCGAATGATAGAAATAATCGTTGATCCGGGTCGTGTCGGCGACGCGCAACGCCATCCGCTTGCCGTCGGGCGACCAGTCCATCGCGCTGACATTCACCCCGTCGGGCGAGACGCGGCGTGCGCTGTGGCTGGCAAGGTCGAGGATCCACAGCCGGCTGAAATGGCGGTCGCCGTCGATCTCGGTCCAATTCGCGCCGCCGGCGATCGCCTGCTTCTCCTCGGCCGATTGCGGATCGACGCTGAGGAACGCGATCTGCTTGCCGTCGGGCGACCAGGCGATGTCGTTGACGTCGCCGGGCATAGCGGTCAGCGGGATCGCCTCGCCGCCGCCGACCGGCATCAGCCACAATTGGGTCGAGGCGGCCCCCGGCTCGGCGGCGCCCGCTGGCGGCGTACCGGCGACCGGGGGATTGGGACCGGCGGCGTTGGCCGTCGAAAAGGCGAAACTGGTGCCCTTGTCGCTGACCAGCGGGTTGGGCCGATTGGACAGGAAGGCGATCCACTTGCCGTCGGGCGACCAGTGCGGCGCGCTGTCGACGCCCGCGCTGACGATGAACGGCCGGGCCGCGGCGCTGCCGTCGGACGGCACCGTCCAGATCGTCTGGTGCGGCGAGCCGAAGGTCGACATTTGCGCCTGGACGGTAAACAGCACCGTGTGGCCGTCAGGCGACAGCGCGACGTCGCGCATGTCGCGTAGCTTCATGATGTCGTCGGGCGTGATCGGCCCGCCCGACGCCGCGGGCAGCGGCGCCGGATCGTCCGCCCCCCGTACCATCGGCACGGGGGACAGCGCGATCAGCAAGGCTGTGGTGAGGCGGCGGATCATGATCCGCACGGTTACAGCTTCCAGTCGATGCGAAGTCCATAGGTGCGCGGCCGCACGATCGAATAGGCCGGGGCGAATTGCGACGTGAAGGGCGCGTTGAGGATGCCGTATTCGTTGAACAGATTGTTGACGAAGCCGGTCAGCCGGAAATGCCCGGCCAGGGTGAACGAGGCACGCGCGTCGAAGATGTTGAAGTCGCCGCGCGTGCTGGTCGATCCGAACGCGACCGGGGCCTTGGACAGGTAACGATGCGCCACCTCGAACGACGGCTTGCCCGGCAGATCGTCGCGATCATAGCTGATCGTGCTGGCGACCGACCATTTGGATGACCCGGGCAGCGTCGATCCCGACACGTATCCGCCACCCACCGCGAACGTATCCGGCAGGAAGGTGGTCAGCTCGGCGTCCGAATAAGTGACGTTGGTGCTCAGCGTCAGCGCGCGCGTCGCGCGGAACGATCCGGCGAATTCGACGCCGACGATGTTGGCGCTGCCGGCATTGGTAACATAGGAATAATATTGCGGTGCCGGACCGAACAGGCGTGCCTGGATGCCGTGCCAGTCGATATTGTAGATCGAGGCGTCGATCGTCAGCCGGTTCCACAAGGTGGTCTTGATGCCGGCCTCGTAATTGTCGACCTTGTCGCTCGCATAGGCGGTGGGAATGGTCGGCAACAGGCCGGCATTGGGATTGATCCCGCCGACGCGATAGCCGCGCGAATAGGTCATGTACGCCAGGAAATGCGAATTGGGGCGGAACGCCAGCGAGGCCTTGGGCGTGAAGCCATGGTCCTTCTGGTCGGTATGGCCCGACAGGTCGACCGGGCTGCCGCTGACGAAGCCGGCCTTGTTGGTCACGTCGCCCTCGGCACGGGTGCTGTAATAGCGGCCGCCGACGGTGATCTCGAAACCCTTGAGCGGCTTCCACGTCGCTTCGCCGAACACGCCGAAATCGGTGTTCAGCGTGTCCGACAGATATCCGTAGATGCGGTCGTTGGGCGCCAGCACCGAGGCGGGATAAGCGAAGCCGCCCGGATTGGCGGTGATGTACGCATTGGCACCCGGCGCGAACATCTGATCGTAGGAGAATTTGGTCGCGCGCATATAGCTGACACCGATCAGCCAGTTGAGCGGACCGCCATTGTCCTTCGACGCGATCCGTCCTTCGATCGTCTTTATGTTCGCATTGGCATTGGCATAATCATAGGCCACGTTCGGCCCGGTGAAGGTGCCGGTGACATAGCCATAGGGATCGGTGAAGAGCGTGTAATTCTTCTTCTCGTCGATCGCGCCGAGCACGGTCAGCGTCGCGACGTCGCCGAGATCCTGGTCGAGACGCAGGCTGTTGAGCAGGAAACTGGTCGTCTGCGGTTCGACCCGCCCGGTGCTGCGGCTATAGCTGTTGGCGTAAGTGATATAGGTCTGATCGTCGAGCTTGGTGTCCTGATACGCGCCGAGATAGGTGATCTTGGTTCCTTCGAATGGCGTGAACACGATCGATCCGCGCAAGCCGCGCGTGCGGAAATCGTTGCTGCCCTTCTTCTCCGGCGTCAGCCCGACATTGTCGATGAAGCCGGCATCGTAGCGCTGCAGCGCCATCACCCGGACCGCCAGCTTGTCCTTGATGATCGGCAGGTTGAACATGATCTTGCCGGCATAATTCAGGTCGCCGCCGGAATGCGCGGTCGACCCGATCAGCCCCTCGGCTGCCGCGTCGAGCTTGGACGGGTCGGCGGTCTTGACGACGTAATTGACCAGGCCGCCCAGCGTCGATGACCCGAACAACGTGCCCTGCGGTCCGCGCAACACTTCGACGCGGTCGAGGTCGAACGTATCGACATCGGGAATGCCGATCGGGAAGCCCGGCTCCACGACGTTGATTTCGTTGAGATAATAGCCGACGGTCGTCTGGCCCTGTTCGTGATAGGTGGTCGCCGCGATGCCGCGGATCACGACTTCCGACACGCCTGGCTGATAATCGTTGAACACGACGCCGGGCAGCCGGTTGATATAGTCGGACAGGCTGTTGGCGTTCATCTTGTTGAGCTGGTCGCCGCTGATCGCGCTGATCGGCATGGCGATCTGGCTCTGGCTCTCCGCGCGCTTGGTCGCGGTGACGATGATGTCCTGATCGTTGCCGGCATAGCTGTCGTCATTGGCATTGGCCGGCGCCGCGGCAGCCGATTGCGCCTGCGCCATGCCGGGTGCGGCGAGCGCGATGCCGAACGCCAATGCGGCGGCGGACGTGGTTCTGAGAGAGCGAGAAATGCGCACGTTGGACCCCTTCGTTCGAGCGCGGACAGGCCGCTGAGTGTCTCCTGCTGCGCCTCGCTCGGACTGTCTGCCGCTCCGCCCGATGTCGCCGGCGCCCCTACAGCGTCGCAGCTTGGTCCAGATTGGTGAACCGGAAACATCCAAAATGCGGATATCGACGGGTCCAACGCTTGGACCCGTCGCGCTCGCCAGCTTGGATGTTTCGTGCCCGCGGCGATAGGGAGCAGCATCGTCCGGTCGCGAACGACAGGGGAGTTAAAGATGGATCGCCGCACTTTCCTGGGGGCAGCCGCCACGACCGCGCTGGCGTGGCGCGTCGGCGCGCTGGCCGCCGATCGCGGGCTCGACGTCGCCTTGGTCAACGGATCGATCTGGACCGGAATGCCCGGACGGCCGCGCGCGACCGCTCTCGGCATCGTCGGTGACCGCGTCGCTGTGCTCGGCGCCGATGCCGTGAAGGCGCGGACGACGGCGCGGACGCGCGTGATCGACCTCGGCGGCGCATTCGCCATGCCGGCCTTTACTGACGGCCATACGCATTTCCTCCACGGCTCGGTGACGTTGACCCAGCCCGATTTGTTGAGCGCGACCGACCGCGCCGATTTCGCCGCAAGGCTGGGCGCGGCGGCGCGCGCGCGGCCGGGCAAATGGATCCTGGGCGGGACATGGGACGAACAGAGGCTGGGTGGCGCCTTGCCCACCCACGACTGGATCGACGCGGTCACTCCAGACACGCCGGTTTCGCTGCCGCGTACCGATCTGCATTCCTATCTGCTCAACAGCGTCGCGCTGAAACTGGCGGGGATCGACCGCAACACGCCCGATCCCGCTGGCGGCGTGATCGTCCGCGACGCGCAGGGCAATCCGACCGGCGTCCTGAAGGACAATGCCACGAAGCTGGTCGATCGCGTGATCCCGCCGCCGAGCGACGCCGATGCCGATGAGGCGGTGCTGCTGGGTATCCGTCACGGGCTGAGCAAGGGCGTCGCGCAGGTCCACAATCCTGAGATCGACTGGACCACCTGGGGGCCCTTGCGCCGGCTCCATGCGCGCAAGGCGCTCGACATGCGTTTCTATGCCTTCGTGCCGCTGGTCGATTGGGAAAAGATGGCCAGGATCGTCGCGGAAGAAGGCCGCGGCGACGACTGGCTGCGCTGGGGCGGAGTCAAGGCGCTGACCGACGGGTCGCTCGGCTCGCGCACCGCGGTGTTCTACGACGATTATACCGATGCGCCTGGCCAGCGCGGTGTCCGCGTGACGAGCCTGGCCAATCTGCGCGAGTGGATCGGCGCTGCCGACGCGCACGGGCTGCATGTCGCGGCGCATGCGATCGGCGACCGCGCCAACGACGACATGCTCGATATTTTCGCCGATGTCGCGCGAACCAATGGCGCCAAGGATCGACGTTTTCGCATCGAACATGCCCAGCATCTTCGCCCGTCGAGCATCGCGCGGTTCGCGAAACAGGGCGTGGTCGCCTCGGTCCAGCCGTTCCACGCGATCGACGATGGGCGTTGGGCAGTGAAGCGGATCGGCGAGAAGCGGCTGAACGGCACCTATGCCTTCCGTTCGCTGATCGACAGCGGCGCGCATGTCGCGTTCGGGTCGGACTGGCCGGTGGCGCCGCTCGATCCGCTGACCGGGCTATATGCCGCAATGACGCGGCGAACGATCGACGGCGCCAATCCCGGCGGCTGGCTGCCGGACCAGAAGGTGACCGCCGAACAGACGTTGGTCGCCTATACGCGCGGCAATGCCTGGTCCGGCTTCATGGAGGATCGCACCGGCCAGCTTGCGCCGGGCTATTATGCCGACATCGCGGTGTTCGATCGCGACCTGCTGGCGACCGATCCGCTCAAGGTCCAGGATGCGAAGGTGCTGCACACCTTCGTCGGCGGGAAGCAGCGCTACACCGCGGCCTGAGCGAGCAAGGCGATCGCGGCCCGCGCCTCGTCCTCGGTTGGGCTGGCGAAACCGAGCCGCAGCCCGCGTTCGGCGTCCGGGCTGGTCGCGAATGAGCGAGAGTCGGCGAAGCGGAGACCCAATGCAGGCGCCGCCCGTTCGATACGGTCGAGCAAGGCGGGGTCCGGAAAGCGCAGCCAGAAGGCGAGCCCGCCGTCGGGCACGCGAATGTCGGCCTTGTCCCCCAACCGTTCGCGCAATGCCTCGGCGAACGCGCTGCGCCGCGCCGCATAGATTTGCGACGCCTTGCGCGCGTGGCGGCGAAGCTCGCCGCTTTCGATCAACTCGGCGACGGCATCTTCGGTGAAGCTGTTACCCATGCCGTCGATCGTCGAAACTTGGTGCGCGATGGCGTCGATCAGCGGCGGCGGGGCCGCGATGTAGCCGATCCGCAGCGCGGGCAGCAGCAGCTTGGAGAGCGATCCGACATAGATCACGCGCGCCGGCGCATAGCTCGCCATCGGCAGCAAGGGCTGCGATTCGAAGTGGAATTCGTGGTCGTAATCGTCCTCGATCAAGGCGAAGTCGAATTGCCGCGCGAGCTCGAGCAAGCGCAACCGGCGTTCGGGGCGCAGTGCGACGGTGGTCGGGAATTGGTGGTGCGGCGTCAGGAAGATCGCGCGCACATTGTGCTTGCGACAGGCACGCTCGACATCCTCGACGTCGATCCCCTGATCATCGAGCCCGACCGGCACGATCCGCGCGCCGCGCGCGGCGAAGGCGGTCACCGCCGGTTCGTAGGTCAGTTTCTCGACCAGCACGGCGTCGCCCGGCGCGATCAGCAATTGGGTGGCCAGAAAAATGCCGTGCTGGCTGCCGCGCGTGATGCAGATATGGTCGGCGGTCACCGCCAGCCCGCGTTCGGCCTTAAGCATGTCGGCGATCGTCGCTCGCAACAGCGGCGTCCCGCGGGGATCACGATAGGACATGCTGTCCGCGCGCGCGCTGCGCTTGATCGCGGTGCGATAGGCGCGGCTCAACACGTCGACGGGAAACAGCCGGCCGTCGGGCGACCCTTCATCCAGCTTGATGCCGCGATCCGCCGACCAGGCGAGCGCGCGTTCGGGGGGTGGCTCGAAGCGATAGGCGGGACGGTCCCGCTCGGCTTCCGCATTGCGCTGCGCCGCCGCCGGCAATGCCGGCTTGTCGTCGTCGTGGAGGCTGGAGACCATCGTCCCGCGCGTGCCGTGCGATGTCAGCCAACCCTGAGCGATCAGATCCTCATAAGCCAGCACGACGGTCTTGCGATTGACCGACAGCAACTGGGCGAGTTCGCGGCTGCTGGGGAGGAAGGTGCCCGACGGCAGGCGCCCGCGCTCGATCTCGTGGATGATCGCATGGACGATCTGGAGATAGATCGGCGTCGGCCGGGCGGGATCGATCCTTTCGCCGAGAGTGATCTTCCAGGGGCGCAGCATTGGTCCCCACTTCTCCCATTTTGATCCAATATGGATGGGTCCAGCTTAGTCGAACCCGAGCGCGGCACAAGCGGGCGGTTGGTCCCCGCACTTTGTCGGACTTGGCGCTTGTCGCCTGGGCCAAAGGCGCGGAGCATGAACGTCATCGATACCGGCGATGGCCGGACAAAGGGGTTGGAACTTGACCGAACCGAGCGGATCCGATCCGGCGCAACCGGCCAGCGAAAAGGCGGGATTCACGCTGGTCGACTTCTCCATCTATGCGATCGAGAATGAAGATATCGCGGCGCTGATCGCCGACTATCCACTCGCCTGGCTATTGCCGCGCTGCGCCGACGCCGGCCAGCCGCATCTTCTGCCCTTGCTCGCGCGCACCGATGCCGAGGGGCGCGTCACCACGTTGATCGGCCATATGGGGCGCCGCAATCCGTTGGTTGCCGCGTTCGAGACATCGCCCGAGGCGTTGATCCTGTTCACCGGACCGCAGGGCTATGTGTCCAACGGTCACGTTACCAATCCGCGCTGGGCCCCGACCTGGAATTACGGGCAAGTGCGCATCGAGGCCAGGATCACGCTCGAACCCGAGGGCGGTGATGCCGCCTTGCTCGAACTGGTCGAGGCGATGGACGCGGAGGAGAAGACCGGGTGGCGTCCGACGGATGCCGGCCCACGCTACCGCGCGATGGAGCAGGCGATCATCGCCTTTCGCGCCGACGTCACCCGGATCGAGCCGCGCTTCAAATTGGGGCAGGACGAGAATGTCGCGACCTTGCGCGAAATACTCGACCGGCATCCCGACTCCACGCTGGTCCGCTGGATGCGGAGGATCAACCGCAAGCGGCTAGAAACCTGAATTCTTTTCTTCCTAGCGGCACGAAGCGGGAGGCCCTGCAAGGCGTGATGGATCTCACGCGCCGGCCTTGGCTTCCCGCGCCGCGGCGGCGCGTTTGCGTCTGGCCTTGCGGGCGGAGACGCGCGGGCGGCGGCGCTTGAGCCAGAGATAGACCCCGGTGACGCACATGCCGAGCGTGACGATACCGAGCACCAGGTCGAGCGCGACGCCGGCCGTGCCGATCATTTCGCCGGTGTGGAGCGGGTAGAGCGAGCGCATCAGCTTGAACCCGGCGCTGTCGCTGTACGGATTGTCCTCGTTCACGAAGCGGCCGTCGCGGCCGTCGAACCAATAGGTCACCGGCCCGAGTGCGCGGTAATTCTCGATCCCGCCCGGACTGAAGCGCAGCCCGACCAGTCCACGGTCGGCCTCGTATTGCAGCGTCGCCGGCGCCCAGCCGAGATGGTTGCGGCGAGCGAGCGCTGCGCCTTGGGCCAGCACCTGGCGATAATCGATCGCGCGCGCCACCGGCGCCGCCAAGGCGGGGCCGTCGAACGGCGAGGGGCGGGCCGGCGACAGGAGCTTGACCGCGGGGACCAACGCTTCGCCGAAGAAATTCATCGCGACCGAAGTAAAGGCAAGCACCGTCAGCGGCAGCATCAGCCACAAGCCGCTCGACCGGTGAAGATCGAGCAGCAGGCGAGCAGGGGGACTCGACCATTTGAAGGTCCAGGTCCGTTTCCAGTTGCGCAGATACGGGCGCTTGAGCGGCCAGGTCAGGTAGATGCCGACCAGATTGCTGACCAGCCAGGTCAGCGCGATCACGCCCATCAGCCAACGGCCCCAATCCCCCGCGAGCAATGTGAAATGGAGCTGGTAGATGCCCTGCATCAAATGCGGGCGGTCCCATCCCGGGCCAGTCTTGCGTGTGCCGACGACAGCGCCGCTCGCGCGATCGAGGAAGACCTGGTCGAAGCCGAGCGTGCCCCGTCCCGGTGCCGGCTCGACGGCGACGGTCAGGTTGCGCCCCTCCTTCGCGTTGACCGGAAAATAGGTCGCGAGGAGCTCGGGATGGTCGCGTTCGAGGCGCTCGACCGCGGCGAGCGGTTCGACCGATGCGGGGCCGCTTGGCTTGAACAATTCGGGGTTGAGCCAGGCGTCGAGCGGCTTTTCGAAGCACAATAGGCAACCGGTAGCGGCAGCGATGGCCAGGAATGCAAGCATCGCCAGCCCGGAATAGCGATGGACCGCCGTCCAGAATTGTCGCCGCTCGACCTGCGTCATCGCCTCAAACCCCCAGCTTGGCGACCACAAATACCGTGCCCAGGCCGCCGCGATACCTCCAATCCCTAGATGGGGATGGGTCCATTCCCGGTCATTCGGTAGCGGGCCGGACCTTGTGACCAACATGTGGCCTCGTTGCAGCAGGAGATCCGCCGCGATCGCGGGCCGGCGTATCGCCGGCCGCCATCCCGTTCCGCGATCAGAACGATCGAAGGTTGCGTCGTAGCGTCAGTGATCCATCCGCATTCAATGCCTGGCGGCACGCCCAGCGGACGGAATGCGATACCCCCTTAACCTCGAGCGCGGCGCTCAGGCGCAATCCTTCCCAATCATGGTCGCCGGACCAGCGCAGCATCGCCTGACGAATACCGGACGGTCTTGGAAAACCCGGGTCAAGGCAGCCGCGGGCGAGGGTGGCGCCCTTGTCATCCGTGAGCGTCAACCGAAGCGCGCCGGGTACGCCCGCGACCCCGTCATTGGCCAGCCCTATCACCATGCCGCGGCCGCCGTCGCGCTCGAAGGGCCAGATGAAGGCTGGATAGACGCGATAGCCGATGCGCCGCGCGGCATGGTCGATCACTTCCGGATATTTGTCGTAATAGCTCAGCACGTGCGCGGCGGATTCGTTGTGCCAGTTCCAGATCGACCAGTAATTCGCGCCCACTGCGAGCACGTGCGCTGCGATCTGTTCATTATGCGTGACGCCGTCGACCATGCCGAGCTGGTCCGGATCGCCGGTGGTCATCGGCACTTCGCTGACCGCCGCGGCCCAGGCGGGGCGGTTGCTCAGCGCCTCGATCTGCGTCGTCTCGATGAAGATCGTGTCGCTGCGGATCCAATTGCCGCTACGCACCGTATGGTCGAGCATCGCGGCATTGCCGACAGTGTTGAAATCCGGCTGGGTATTGGTGACGAGCGGCGTTCGAGTCCAACAGGCAAGCTGGGTTTCGAGCATCTTGAGCCAGGTCTGCTCGGCGGCCAGGTTGCTCGGAAAATAATTGCCTTCGAACGGCCAGGTGTGCCCCTCGCCCCAGAAGCCGTACATCATCGTGTCCATATATTCGACGTCGGCGCTGCCATTGTATCGGTCGGCAAGCAGGGCGTTCAATTCGCCGAATGCCGCCTGGTAAGCCGGATGATCGTAACGCGGCATCGCATGTTTCTTGCGGTAGCGGACTTGCGATGTGTCGCCGGTCCAACTGCCCTTGAGCGGGACGTAGGGGACCTTCTCCATCAGGAAGTCGGGCATGCCGGGCGCCGCGAAATCGGGGTTTTCCAGCATGATGCGGAAGCCGACCCGTTTGCCATATTGCCGCGCAAGGTCGAAGGTGATCCGCCACCAATCGGGCAGGTCGAGCTTGCCGGGGCGCGTCTGCACTTCTCGCCAATTGGGGCGGATATAGACCTTTTGGGCGAAGGGCAGTTTGACGATGTCCTCGATCGACTTTTCGAGCGATTGGCCGGGCAGCCGTGGTGGGCCGGTATCGCCCGAGACATAGGCGGTCAGGCCCATGCCGTAGTTCGGCACGATGTCGCGCGAAGGCGACGTCGCCATCCCGACTTCGCCGCCCGGCGCATTGGCGTCGGCACCGTAATTGGTGAACGGCCCCTGGTTGAGGCGGTCCGCGACGCGCGGTCCCCCACCCCAGTCATAGCCTTCCCACAGATGTTCGAGCTGGTCGGCGCCGCTGGCGCGCGCGGCTAGGCCGGCGGCTACCAACCCGGCGGCGCCTGCCTTGAAGAAGTCGCGGCGTTTGAGCTCAGGCATCGGCGATCTCCTGCGCGACACGCGTTGCCGACCGGACGCACGATTCCATTCCCCGGCTCAGGGGGTCGGCATAGGTGCCGGCGAAATAGAGCCGGCCATCGGACCTCATGATCTCCGGCCAGAAATGCTTGAGCGTGCCCGGCGCGAACGGCTCCATCTCGCAGGTCGGCGCGAAGGGATCCTTGCTCCAGTCCCAGGTGAGTGCCTGGACGATCGTGTCGCGCTTTCCCGGGTAGAGCTCGCGAAAGGCGGCGAGCACGCGTTGCGGCGAGGCGCCGGCCGGGCCGAACGCCTTGAGGATCACGCGGCTCGACCTGGCGGTCTGGGGCACCACCCAGATTTGCGAGATGTCGGGATGATCGAACGACATGGCGAGCGTCCGGAATCCGTCGTCGAGCCAGAATTTGCTTTCGGCCTCGAAGACGAAGAACGGGTGCGAGCTATAGGTCAGATTGTCGACAACATATTGCTTGGCCGGCGACAGGGGCGGCGTCACCGGAATGCGCCGGAATATCGGCAGCGAGATGCAATTGACCAGATAATCGGCGCGCATGGTCTGCGTTTCGTCGCGGCCATAGGCGGTGTAGGACACGGTCACGCCCGTCGCGTCGCGCTGGATCGCGGTAATGGGATGAGCGAGCTTCACCCGCGTCCCGAGCCGGGCTGCGAAGGCCTTGGGCATTTCCTCGTTACCGCCTTCCAGATGGAAGGGCTCGCCTTCGGACAGCGGGATGCCGCGATCGCGCATCACCGCGAAGCGCCACAACCCGTAGAGGGCGTTGACATGCTGCCCGCCAAGATAGTCGCGCGCCCGCTGCGACGCGCCTTGCCTGGCATAGAGCGTGTCGAGGTCGATCGCGTCTAGATCGTCCCAACCGTTGCCGAACGGCTGGCTAACATCGCGGAACCGGGCGAGGTGGTCGGCCAGGAAGAGGTCGGGCAGTTCGTACCAGGGATGCCGGGCAAGAAAATCGATCTCGCGTTGGTTGAACCCGAGCGCGCGCTGGGTCGCCGGTTCGGCGAGCATCGTCTCGCTGTAGAATTTGCCGCCGATCATCGTCATCTGGCCGCCGTTCGCGGGCAGCGGCGATCCCTCGGCATTGGGATAGGGCACGACCTTCAGCCCGAACGCATCGACGTAGCGGAAGAATTGCTCGTAACCCGGCCTGGTCAGATGATCCGCGCCGTAATCGGCGAACAGGCCGTCGGACAGGCCGTCATGGCCGGTATAGACATGACCGCCATAGCGGCCCGATGCCTCGAGCACGGTCACGTCGATGCCGCGCTGCATCAGTTCATAGGCGCAGCACAGTCCGGTGATGCCGGCGCCCGCGACGATGACCTTCCTGGCCGATCGGGGGAGGGGCGTGGCCTCCCCCAGGGCTTCCGTCCCGACGATGGACGCACCAAACCCCGCCGCGACGGTCTTCAGAAAAGTGCGGCGTTCCATGGCGTCTCCCTGGTCTCGCGTGCTGTCAGGATCCGGAGACGACGACGGTGTCGCGCCCCGCGGCGGGACGCGTGTCGCCGGCCTCGCGCGGGCCAGTATAATAGGCTCGGAGCACCAGTCCGGCGCGGGGCGCGGGCATGCCGGGAGCGGTCATCCGAAAGCTGCCGCTCTTGCCGCTATAATAATGGATTCCGGGATCTGCGCCGTGCGCGAGAATCCAGCTGGCGATATCCGCCGCCTGCGCCGGGGCGAGGTCGGGGTGCGGCGGCATCGTGCCTTGCCCCCAGGCCCCACGCGAGCCATCCCGGATATGTGCGGCGAGCATCGCCGCGACACTGGGCTGACCGGCATAACGCCTGGCAATGGCCGCGAAGGACGGCCCCCCCGAACTGGCATCGAAGTCGTGGCATCCGATGCAATTCGATCGCGTGACGTCGACCAATGGCTGTGCAAGCGGCACGGCGCGCC
The DNA here is from genome assembly GCF_024508665.1 of Sphingomonas sp. GTDB lineage: Bacteria > Pseudomonadota > Alphaproteobacteria > Sphingomonadales > Sphingomonadaceae > Sphingomonas. The sequence goes on along the minus strand of NZ_JANINP010000002.1, from coordinate 280,588 downwards.
GAGCGTCCGGAGCGTCAGCATCCGCGGCGTAGGTGGCGGTCAGCACCACCTCGTTCGAAGGAATCTCGTCGAATTTGGTCGACTTGCCGCCATAGGAAACGATGACGTCGTAGCTGCCCTGCGATTGCCAGGCGAGGCGGCTGCGATCGGCCGGGCTCGTGACGTCGACCTGCAGGCCGGGCGCGGGCGGTGCGGCGCCGAGCAGCGCCGCGGAGACGGACGACGTCAGCACGGCGGTGGAGAGCGCGAGAAGCTTGAAGCGCATGATCGGCCCCTCTTGTCGAATGGCTCAGGCCGGAGTCACGCCGACCTTGTGCGCGGCGTAGAGCGCTGCGCCGTAAGCAGGCGAATGAAGCGGCGCGACGAAGCGGTACGGACCGACTTGCCGCAGCCGTGCCTCCAGCCGGGCGCGGATTGAGGCATCGTTGGCGAGCACGCCGCCCGACCAGGACAAAGGCACGTCCTCGTCCGCGCCGAACCCAAGTTCCGCACGCAGCGCCTCGGCTATCGCAGCGAGTTCCTCGGCAGCAAGGTCGTGGATTCGGATCGCGGCGGGATCGCCCGCCGCCGCCGCTTCCGCGACAATTGGTGCCAAGCCGGCAATCTCGTCGCGCGCCAAGCCTTGCTCGCCCATTACCCTGGCGCAGATGTCGAGGTCGTTCTCGAGGCCGAGCCGCCGTCGGAACGCGTCATGAAGCGGCCCCTTGGGCAAGCGGCCGTCGCTCATCCGGGTGAAGGCGTTGAGTCCCTGGATCGCAATCCAATAGGCCGAGCCTTCGTCGCCGAATACTTCGCCCCAGCCGCCGGACCGCGCCGCGCGGCCTTGCCGTTCGCCATAGCCGATCGACCCGGTACCGGCGACGAGATTGATCCCGTCGGCGCACGCGAGCGACCCCGCCCAGCCGCAGATCATGTCGTTGCCGCAGCGATAACGATCATGGCCGAGCAGACGGCCGCAACTCTCGTCGAGCAACGGGTCGATCGCATTGTCCTCGCCTAAAGCGGGCAGACCGAAAAAGGCGAACGTCAGCGCCGCCGGCGCGATGTCGACTTGCGCGCAGATGCCGGCAATGCCAGCCTCGATCGCGCGCACGGCGCCGTCGAGCCCCACCTGGAGGTGGTAGGTCGTGCCCTCGATCTGGCGCGCGATCACCGCGCCGGTGCCGTCGATACAGACGAACTCGGTCTTGGTGCCGCCGCCATCGACGCCGAGGAAATAGGACGGCGCGGTCATGCGCTGCCGCTATGAATGCGGACGCCCTTCACGACGCGGCTGACCGTCCCGGCCTTGTTCGGCGTATCGGGCGTCAGGCCACGGTCGAGCGAGGCATGGAGCGCGAACAGCTGCGCCGGCACGATATAGGGGAACAGCAGGTCGCTGTCGGCTGCCGTCTCGAGCCCATGCACCCGCAACGTCTCGCCGGCGATGTCCTGGGCGGACACCGCCAGAACGGCGCCCGCGACCTTGTCCGCGCGCAGTTCGGCGATCAGGTCGAGGTCATAGGCGCGGGTCAGGGGATCGTTCGAAAGGAACGCCACCACCAACGTACGGTCGTTGACGATCGTCTTCGGGCCGTGACGGAAGCCGAGCGTCGAGTCATGCATCGTCACCAGCCCGCCGTCGGTGAGTTCGAGCAGCTTGAGCGCCGCTTCGCGCGCCAGTCCCTGGAACGGGCCGCTGCCGAGATAGACGACGCGCTCGAACTCGCGCGTGGCGAGCGCCGCCATCGCGGTTTCGGTGTCGGCCAGGACCGTCTCGACGGCCTGGGCGATCCGCTCGTTGCGGTCGCCGAACGCGGCGATGCCCGAGAAGATCGCCAGAGCGGCGTAGGTCATCGCCGAGAAGCTGGATGTCATCGCGAAGCCGCGATCGTGCGTCTCTTCGGGCAGCACCACGACATAGGCATCGTCGCCGCGCCGTTTGGCCAGGGCGCCGTCGGCGTTGCAGGTGATGATCAGGTGGTGGACGTCGGCAACGCGCGCATCGGCGAGATCGATCGCGGCTATGCTTTCCGGGCTGTTGCCCGAGCGGCCGAACGACACGAGCAGGGTCGGGGTCCGCGCCTCGAGATAGAGTTCGGGTGCGCTGACCATATCGGTGGTCGGCACTGCATCGACCCGGCGCCCGGTCGCCTGCGCCAGCGTCGCCGCGAGGCATTCGCCGATGAAGGCCGAGGTACCGGCGCCGGCCAGCACGATGCGCGGATCCGGCTTGGCGAGCAACGGGCCGAGGAAGGCCTCGATCCCGCCCCGCTGGCTCGCGAGCAAAGCCTGTGTCGCCCGTAGCGTAGCGGCTTGCTGGAAGATTTCGCGGCGCGTCCAGGGCTCGGCGCCGTCGGCTGCCGTCTTGGGGGCAGCGATGAGGTCAGACATTGGGATGGCAGGCTCCATGATAGGCGTCGAGCGTCGCGTCGATATGGGCCGCGACCAGGTCGACCGGGTCGAGCGTGGTGCGGCCGGCGCGGTGCGCGGCAAAGGCGATGGGGAGGTATTGGCTGACCAGCGGCAGCGGTGGCACCGTCTCGCGCAGATTGGCGAACAATCGTTCCTGGGCGGCGGCGATGGCGCTGTCGGGCCAGTAATAACGGATGCGGTCGCTGAAGCTGTAGTTGAGCTGGAAATCGAGCGCCGCACCGCTGGCGTGATAATATTTGGACCAATTGCCGGGTTCGGCATGCATCCGTTCGATCGCGACGTCACGCAGATTGGCGCGCCGCTCGGGCGCCACCGTCTCGCGTTCGATCGCGTCGAGCGCCCACAAAGCCTCGCGCAAGGCGAAGGTCACGCCCGGCCCGACCTTGAGGATCGCGAAGTGATCGCGCACCAGAGCAGCGAGCGCTTCGGGGGTCTGGTAATCGGTCGAATGCGCTTCGAACACGATATGCTCGACCGGCTCGATCGCCTTGCTCAGCGCGGTCGCCTTTTCCGGGACATAGTCGACCACCTTGTCGTGGTCGAACTCGACGCCCGGCTGGACGACGGTGGCGATCACGCGGCTCCAGGCGCCCGACAGCCCCAATTCGGCGAACAGGTCGCGGTGCATCGCGATCGTCGCCAGCGCCGCGTCGGGCGTCGTGACCGCGAGTTCCTCGAGATCTTCCGCCGCACCGCCGGGCACGGGAACCTCGGTGCCGATGATATAGCTCGGCGCATCGTCGGGATCGCCCGAATAGGCCGCCTCGGCCGCCGCGCACAGCCGCGCGGCGCGCTCGGCGATGGTGCGCTCGGGCAGCGGTACCGGATCGTCGGCGCAGCTCATCGAACAGTCGAGATGGATCTTGCCGAACCCGGCGGCGACATAGTCGCGCACCATGACCTCGGCCTTGGCCATTGCTTGCTCGGCGGGCAGCTTGGTCCAGGCGTTGGGGCCGAGATGATCGCCGCCCAGCGCCAACCGCGCGCGCGGATAGCCGACCCGGTCCGCAATGGCCGAGACGAACGCGCGATAATCGACCGGCGTCATGCCGGTATAGCCGCCGTCCTGGTTCACCTGATTGGATGTCGCCTCGATCAGCGCGATCGGCGCGTCGTGCGCCAGCGCGTGGCGCAGCGTCGCTTCGATCACCAGCGGATGGGCCGAGCATACCGAAGTGATGCCCACGCGTTTGCCCGCTTTGTGCTCAGCGACGAGGGCGCGAATTGCCTTCATGATTGCTCCTCGAATGGACAATCCGCGTACACTGAAAGAAAATGAAACACAAGGAAATGATGTATAATGAAATTAAATCGCCGCCGGCTCGGCGGCGGCGTCGGCCGTTTCGCCGGCCGTATCGGGCTCGATCGCGAGCAGCACCGAGGCGGCGAGCGCCAGCGCGAGGCCGACGATCTTGAGCGTATCGGGCATCACGCCGAGCGCGATCAGCGAGATGATCGCAGTGGCGAGCGGCGCGCCGGCATTGGACAACGGCGCGACGATGATCGCCTTGCCGTAGCGAAAGGCGAAGACGAGGGTGAGCGCGCCGATCGCGTTCAGCACCTGGATGCCGGCGGCGAGCGCCGGCCCGTCCCAGCCCCAATTCACCGGATGCGAGCGGTCGGTCAGGACCCATGCCACCGGCACCAGCAGCAGCCCGGCGATCATCATGTAGAAGAAGATCCCCTCGGCCGACATGTGGTTGTTGGCCGATTTCATGAAATAGGCCTGCACGCCCCAGCACAGCATCACGATCAGCGCGAGCACGAACCAGGTCGACCCGGTCGTCGTGCTGCCGTCGGCGGGGGCGTAGTTGAAGATCGGCAGGGCGATCAGCGCCAGCGCGATGCCGAGCAATCCGAGTTTGCCGGTGCGCTCGCGCAACAAGGCGTAGGACATCACGATCGTCACCAGCGGCGACAGCGAGATGATCGGGAAGATCAGATAGGCGGGGCCACGCGTCACCGCATAGAACAGCACCATCTGTCCGCCGGCGCCGAGCAAGCCGACCGCCATGCCGTAAGCGATCGCCCGCGGACTCGTCTCGAGCTTGCCGCCGCTCATGCGCAACGCGATGAACGCCGGCGGGATCATCGTCAGTGCCCAGACGCAATAGACCAACGTGTCGGGAAAGCCGTGCTTGGACGATTGATCCGAAAAGGCGCCCCAGATGCCCCACAGCACGACGGTGACCAGCGCATGGAACAGCCAGGCGCGGCCGGCTGGCGCGGGGGCGGGGGTGGCGGTCATGCGGCATCTCCTGCGGGCGTCGCCTCGATGACGAGGAAGCGCTCGAAACTGGCGTTGATCTTGTTGCTGGCGGCGCTGGCGGTGCCGAGCGGCGCGCCGGTGAAGCTGTCGGTCAGCCGGTAGGATCCCTTGCCGAGCCCGCGCAATTCGATCGGTCCGGTCCAGGTCTTGGCATAGAAAGCATAATGCAGCTTGCCCTCGGCCGCTACGACATGGGCTTCGGGCTTGTCGAAGCCGATGTCGTAGAGCTCGCCGAGATAATGCCCCTTGGACAGCATGTTCTGCCGGTAGAGCGCGATCCACTTGCGCCACAGCCGTTCCTTGTCGGGGGTCAGCACGAAGCCGCCCGGCGGCAATTTGTCGTTGGGCTTGTCGGTGTCCTTCGGCCAGGTGAATTTGGTCGAGGGGATGGCGCCGATTCCGTAGGTCGAGGCGAAATCGTTGCCGCCGTCGCTCAATTCGACATGGTCGCCACTATAGGGTGCGGACGGGCCCATGATCGCCTTGAAGGTCTTGCCCTTGAGGCGCACTTGCCACGACGATTCGGGGTCGGACGCCGGCGTGTTGTTCATGGCGGGAATGTTGAAGAAGGCGAAGGAATCGCCGCACGGGCAGATCTCGACATTGGCGTTCGGGTTGGCGGCGATCGCGGTGTCGTAGATCGCCTTCCAGAAATCCTGGAGCTTCTCGACCGATTCCTCCGGCCGTTTGTGATGATGCGCCGGGTTGTAACAGGGGGCGACGCCGTTCAGGTCCTGGCCGTCGATCTTGAGGCCTTCGAACCCCCAGTCGCCGACGATCCGCCGCGTGACCGCCTTGAAATAGTCGATCGTCGGCTGATAGGCCGGACACAAGGTATAGCTGTTCCACCAGCTCACGTTCTGCGCGGTACCGCTGGCGTCGAGCAACAGCATGTCGCGATGATCGCGCATCAGGTCGCTGGCCGGGGTCGCCGACAAAGGCGAGATCCACAATTTGGGCCGCATGCCATAGGTCTTGATACGGTCGGCCATGGCCTTGAGGTCGGCATCGCCGCCGGGGAACCGGCTGGTGTCGGCGACCCAGTCGCCGATCGCCTTTTGCCAGCCGTCGTCGAGCACTGCCCATTCGCAGCCGACCGCCTTCGCCTTGTCGAGCGTGCCATAGACCTGATCGGGGGTGACGTTGCGTTCATAGCCCCAGGCGCACCAGATCGGCGCATAGCTCGATTCGGGGATGGCGGGCGCCGCGAGCCCGCGCTCGGCCATGATCCGGCGATAGGCATCGAGCGGGGCGAAATGATCGCCGCGATGCGCCATGACGAAGGTCTCGGGCAGCGTGACCTTTTCGCCCGGCGCGAGCAGGATCGGCTGGTCGCCCTCGAGCGCGATTCGCGTGCCGCCCGGCTGCGAGGTGACCGGAAGCGCGATCAGCTTGGGGACGGTCTCGACATGGCCGACCGCCAGCCCGACGTCGGGGCGCCAGACCGCCGCCACCGGCGTGCCGCCGCCGTAGTCGGAGCCGTTCATGCCCATATAATTGCGCTGCTGGAAGTCGGGCCGGACCCGTTGCACCCAATCGCGACGATCGGGATGCGACGCGCCCGAAAACGTCCAGGCGCCCTCGGGATGCGCGATCAAGGTATGCGCCGCCGACCACCAGGCCGCGATCACCAAAGGCGTCTTGCCCAGGTTGCGATACTGCACCGTCATCAGTGCCGCGCCGGGCAGCGAGGGGCGGAATAGCAGATCGATACGCTTTTCGAGCCGCCCGTCGGCAACGCCGCGCAACGTGTGGCGCCGGTTCCCGTCGCGCACAGCTGCCGGCCCGGAACCGCTATTGCCGAGCAGCACGAAGCTATCGAGTATCGACCCGTCGGCAAGCCGCACGCCTTCGCCGGTGTCGAACGCGGTCAGCGCCCGCCCATCGCGAGACAGCCGCGACCGCAGCAGGCCGTCGAATTCGATCGTCAATATGCCATCGCCGGCGGTTGCGACTGGGTCGGCGAATGCCAAGGCGGGAGCCGTTGGCAGCAATCCGGTCATGATCGCCGTCGTGCCGCATAACAGGCCAGCCAGTGTCGATCTGCGTGTCAGTGTGGCGCCAGCCATTCTTTCCTCGCCGGTTTGCCGCCCTTTCCTGTCGGGCGTATTCGAAGCGAGCTTGCACAGGGATTCGCCGATAAGCAAACGAAAACGAGCGCCTTTCACTCGTTTTGTTTCGTTTTATCCTCTGACAACGGACTAAAGGGCGCAGGCTGGCTGACACCAATCTATTCAGCCATACCATTGAAAATGATATGAATTATGCGGTGCTCTGGTTAGAGACTTTGGCCGAAATGCCATCCCCTTAAGCCACGCTCCTTTGAATATGACAAAAAAAGGTTGCGTTGCCGCAAAACCGATTACAGAATGAAACATATTGAAATATACGACCATCGAGGGGAAAATCATGGCCGCACGTCTTCTGCGCACGAATGCCAGCATCCTTGCCGTCGCTTTTGCCTCGGTTTCCGGCGCTGCAATGGCGCAGACCCAGCCTCCGTCGCCGGACACGACGTCTGATACGGCCTCGGCCGATCGGGCGGCAAACGACATTGTGGTGACGGGCATCCGCGGCAGCCTCGACAAATCGGTCGAGATCAAGCGCAGCGCGACCGTCGTGCTCGATTCGGTCAACGCGACCGAACTGGGCCGTTTCCCCGACAGCGACGTGGCGGACTCGCTGCAGCATATCACCGGCATCACGATCAACCGCACGACGGGTGGCGAGGGCCAGTATGTCAGCGTGCGCGGACTCGGTTCGCAATATAATATCACGACGCTCAACGACCGTATCCTGGCGACCGACGACGACGGTCGCGACTTCGCGTTCGATATCCTTCCGTCCGACGTGATCTCGGGCGCCGACGTGCTCAAGTCGCCCCAGGCCAGCGCGACCGAGGGCAGTATCGGCGGCACCGTCAACCTGCGGTCGGCACGGCCGTTCGATCACACCGGCTTCCACATCGCCGCGCGCGCCGAAGGCAATTTCAACCAGATGTCGCGTTACGGCGGCTACAAGGTATCGGGCTTCATCAGCGACACCAACAGCTCGGGCACCTTCGGCGCTTTGCTCGGCGTGGTCTGGTCGGACCAGAAGTTCCGCACCGACGCGCTGAATTACTCGTCCTGGGATGCGAGCAGCCCGGGCGTCTGGCCGGTCGGGCCGACGGTCGATTCGCCCCCGCCTGCCAATGCGCAACCTGTGGTCGGCTTGTGCTGCATCCAGTTCGGCTCGGTAGTCGACCGCAAGAAGAGGTTCGCACTGACGGGTACGGTGGAATGGCGCCCGGCGGACAATCTGCACGTCACGCTTGATGGCATGTACACCAAGCTCAACGACCCGCAGGTCGCCTACAACCAATCCTATTTCCCGGGCTTCACCTACGACCAGAATGGCCTGCCCGAATGGTCGAACGTCACCGTCCAGAACGGTTTCATCACCAAGTTCACGACCAACAATTTCACGCCCGAACTCGTCAACCAGACGATCCATCGCGTCGTCGATACCTATCTGGTTGGCGCCAACGTCCAGTGGGATGCCTCATCGAGACTGTCGTTCCGCGCCGACGCCTATCGCTCGCAGGCGAACCGGCCGGAGGGCGGGACCGACACTTTCCTGACCGCGGGGCTCGTCTCACCGACCCCCTACAATCAGAACACGCTGACCTTTTCGGCCAATCCGAACGCGATGCCGAACATCAGCGTCACGCTGCCGGACGGATCGGATTACGCGACCGCGCTCGCCTCGGGCAAGCTCGACAATCAGAATCTGTGGAGCACCCACTATGACGGGCTGTCCGGTTTCTCGATCAAGGATACGGTGACAGGCGCCAAGCTGGACGGCACCTATACGTTCGACAACAGCATTCTGAAGAGCATCAGCTTTGGCGCCGCCTATCTCAAACGGTCCAAATCGCGGCGCGACATCAGCAACGATTGGACCAATGGGTCCAGCCAATACAGCTCGCTCTACAATACGATGCCCGGCCAGCCAGGACCGATCACTTTCGCGACGATGGGCCAGAACGTCATCTCGACCTTCAACTTCCCCAATTTCTTCTCCGGCGCAGGCGGCAACTTCCCGACCACGATGCTGGCGATCAACGCGCAGAACCTGCTCGCCGGCCTGAAGTCGCTCGACGGCACGCCGAATTACACCTCGGGAGAGGGCGTCTATCATTTCGCCGACAGCTTGCCGCAATTCAACGCGGTGAACTCCTATGTCGTCAGCGAGCGCACCTTGTCCGGCTATGTCGAGGCCTCGTTCGGCGGGCGCCGCTGGAACGGCAATATCGGCCTGCGCCTGGTCAATACGCAGACGACCGCCTCGACCGCGATCAACAAGATCATATCGGTCACCGTCGCCGACACCGCCAATCCGACTGCGTCCGCGGTAGTCGTATATTCGGACGCGACCCCGATTTCGGCGCATGGCAGCTATACGCTCCCGCTGCCGTCGATGAACTTCAACTACGGATTCACCGACAATCTCCACCTGCGCCTGGCGGTCGCCGAGACGATCGCGCGGCCGAACCTCAATCAGTTCGCGCCCACGCAGACCGACAACAGCAGCAACCAGGATTATGTCGTCAGCTATAGCGGCAACGTGAACCTGAAGCCGATCAAATCGTGGCAGGCCGACGCGTCGCTGGAATGGTATTACCACAAGAACGACATGGTTTCGGTCGCCTTGTTCGGCAAAAAACTGCGCAACGACATCACCTCGGTCGAGGTCAATAATGTCGATATCGGCGCGGTCGGCTGCTTCAATGGCAAGCCGTGCGCGCCGCTGCTGTACAGCGTGGTTCAGCCGATCAACGGCGACGATGCCAAGATCTACGGCGTCGAGTTCAGTTGGCAGCATATGCTGAGGAACGGCTTCGGCATCCGTGCGCAATTCACGCACACCTGGAGCCAGACCACGATCAATGGCCAGGACGCCGGGCAGGAAGCAGGCGTCTCACCAACGACCTGGTCGATCAATCCGTTCTACGAAAAGGGTCCCGTCTCGCTCAGTGTGTCCTGGGATCATTCGAGCTCGTTCGTTTATGCGAACTTCACCGAAGTTGACGGCATGCCCGCGATCGCGAGCGCCTATGACTGGGTCACCGCGACTGCGTCGTTCAACGTCACCAAGCGGATCAAATTGTATGTCGAGGGGCGCAACCTGACCAATTCGATCGTGCGGACCTATCTCAACGGCGACCGTAACATCGTCTGGGCATCAGGCGCGGTCGGTACCGGCAGCAGCGTCGGCGCGGGCTACACAGCGTACGGGCGCACGTTCACCGCCGGCGTCCGTTTCGGGTTCTGATCTATCACGGGCCGGGCCGGTAGGTCCGGTCCGGCCCGTACCCTTGGCGCGGAGGCATGGGCGTCGATGCTCCGCGGGCGTCAGGCGATGCGGATATCGCAGCCGAGCTTGCGTGCCTGGTCCAGGCTCTCCTCGGGCGCGCCGTCATCGGTGATCAGCACGTTCACTTCCTCGAGCCCCATGATCCTGTGGAGGCACGTGCGGCCGAACTTGCTGCTGTCGGTCACCGCGACGACTTCGCGGGCGACGCGGGCCATCTTGCGATTGAGCGCTGCCTCGGCTTCGAAATGCGTGGTAATGCCGCGCTGCAGATCGATGCCGTCGACGCCGAGAAACAGGCGGTCGACTTGCAGACTGTCGAGCGCGGCTTCGGTCTGTCCGCCGTAAAAGGCCATGTTCTTGCGGCGCAACCGTCCGCCGAGCAGGACGATCTCGATATTCTTCTTGTGGACCAGCTGGCTCAGGATATCCGCGTCGTTGGTCAGGACGACGATGTCGGCGTCGTCCGGCAGGAAGCGCGCGATCTGTGCGGTTGTCGTCCCGGAATCGAGAATGATCGCCTCGCCGGGCTTCACCATCGAAGCGGCGAGACGGCCGATCCTTTCCTTTTCGGCTATGTGCAGGACGCGCTTGGTGTCGACCGGATCTTCGTCCGCCACACCGATCACGCCCGCCGCGACCGCTCCGCCATAGCAGCGAACCGACACGCCGCGCGCTTCAAGAAACGCCAGGTCCTTGCGGATTGTCTGGGTGGAAACATGGAATTGTTCGGACAAGGCGTGGACCTGAACGCTCCCCTGGTCCTGCAGCATTCCGATGATTTCCTGACGTCGCCGACTTGTATCCCGCATCATGCCTCCTGCGCGATTTCTAGCGGCAAAGCGTGGATGTCTCCATGCGTTTTCTTTCGGTGATGGGGCAGTGCGCGGCATCTCGCAGGACTGTTGAAGCTGAAGCACTCACGTTCGCGCCGTGTCGGCGAGGGGCGCGGTCTTTCGCGCGGCGGAAATATATAATGAAACATACGCAAAACGGTTTGCGCCTCATCTCTCGTCAATGCTAGGCTTTCCTTGGTTGATATCTTTCATTTCGTATCAAATCCAGGGAGAGGTTATGCGGTTGCACGGTGGCTTGATGATGGCGTCGATCCTGTCTCTCGCGGCGGCCTCCGCCCAGCCGGTGCAAGCGCAGCAGAGCGGGGAGGCGTCCTATAGTGAGGCCGATTTCGTTCGCGTTCCCAAATTCGACGCGCATGTGCATGACAATGTCGCGCGCACCGCGTTTATCGACATCGCGCGCAAGGACGGCTTCGAACTGCTGTCGATCAACGTCGACTATCCCGATTTTCCCCCGCTGAAATTGCAGGCCAAGGCGGCCGAGGAGCATGAGGCCCAGGATCCGAAGATCTTCCACTTCGCCACCGCCTTCTCGATGGACGGATTCGGCGAGCCCGGGTGGAGCGACCGCGCGATCGCCACGATCGACGCCGCGGTCGCCAAAGGCGCGGTTGCGGTCAAGGTGTGGAAGAATATCGGCATGGTCGTGAAGGACAAGCAGGGCAAGCGCGTCTTCCTCGACGACCCCCGCTTCGACGCGGTGATGGCGCACATCGAAAAGATCGGCATTCCGCTGATCGCGCATCAGGGTGAGCCGCTCAATTGCTGGCTGCCGCTCGACCAGATGACGACCGATAACGACCGCGGCTATTTCCGCGATCACCCGCAATATTACATGTATCTGCACCCCGAGGAGCCGAGCTATGAAATGCTGATGGCGGCGCGCGACCGCTTCGTCGCCTTTCATCCCAAACTGTCGTTCGTCGGCGCCCATATGGCCAGTCTGGAATGGAGCGTCGACCGGTTGGCGACCTTCCTCGACCGCTTCCCCAATGCGAACGTCGATCTCGCCGCGCGCATGACGCAGATCCAATATCAGTCGAACCAGGATTACGCGAAGGTTCGCGCCTTTTTCATCAAGTATCAGGACCGGCTGATGTACGGCACCGACGTCGCCGACAATCCCCCCGATCCGGCCAAGCCGGTCGAGAACCCCCCGGTGGATATCGACCATCTGGCGACCGAGGTCGATCATGCCTGGCGCTCGGACTGGCGCTATCTGGCCACTCCGCAGTCGCAGCGTATCGAAGAGATCAAGGCCGAGGTGAAAGGATTGGCGCTACCGCGCGCGGTGATCGACAAGATCTACTACCAGAACGCGCATCGGATTTACCTGCGCGGCAAGTGATCCTGCGGACGCGCGCGGCGGAGACAGGAGCACCCGGCCAAGCGGCTGTTTGGAGAACAGTATCGTTCTTGGTCGCGGCGACCGTCTCCCCACGCGCTGTCGCTCCATCGCAATCCATTCGACGGCGGCTCTATTTACCTAGGCGCCCCTGCAGCCATCAGACCTTGCGTGCCTTATAAATACTGACTGATAAGTAAGTCAGTATTGACAGGGATCGGGATTGAATGCCAAGTCCTCCCAATTCGCGAGACGGCGTCATCAAGGCGCGGCGGCGAATGAGGGGAGAGGACGATGAAGAAGCTGATCTGCACGGCGTCACTGACCGCGCTCGCGGCCGCTTATCCCGCCGCCGCACAAATCGCGCCGGCGCCGGACGCGTCGGCCTCGCCGGGCGGCGCGAACGGCAGCCAGAACGACCGTACGTCGACCGATCCCAACGACATCGTCGTCACCGCGACCCGCCGCAGCGAGCGTCTCCAGGACGTTCCGATGAGCGTCACCGCCTTCACCCAGGCGCAGCTCAGCGAGAAGGGCATTGTCGGCTTCGAAGGCATTGCCCGCGAGACGCCCGGCGTCGTGCTCGACCAGCGTAGCAGCAACAATATCAGCGTCACCACCCGCGGCATTTCGACCAATGGTTATCAGGCCGGGCTGCAGGCGACGACGACCGTCTATCTCGACGAGCTACCGCTCACCACGATCGGCAATTCGGTGACGCTCGATCCCAATCTCTACGATATCGAGCGGGTCGAGTTCCTGCGCGGGCCGCAGGGCACGTTGTTCGGGTCGGGCTCGTTATCCGGCGCGCTGCGGATCCTCACCAAGGCGCCCGACCTCACCAAGTTCGACGCGTCGGCGCTCGCCGATATCGGCCTGACCCCTGACGGCGGCGGCATCCGGCAGCGTTATAACGGCATGATCAACGTGCCGCTGGCCGGCGACACGCTGGCCCTGCGCGTGGTCGGCTTCTACCGGCACGAGGATGGCTATATCGACAATCTCGGCACGGGCGTGAGGAATGCGAATACGCTCAAGGATTGGGGCGGCCGCGCGAGCCTGTTGTGGAAACCGAGCGACCGGTTCAGCATCCGGCTGACCGGAATCTACGAAAACAGCCATCCTCAGGATGCCTCGCTGACGACGCCTTCGCTGGGCGACCGCAAGCGCTATTCGACGATCCCCGATCTCTACACCTCGAAGACCCAGCTCTACAGCGGGACGATCGACTATCAGTTCGACGGCTTCCACCTGACCAGCACGTCGAGCTACGCCTATCAGGACGGGCTGTTCATTGTCGACCTGACCGGCACGTTCGCCAGCGCGGCGGTACCGATCCAGAAAGCCATTCCGTTCTATCTCTACGATCACGGTATCTGGAAGACGTTCGTCCAGGAGACGCGCCTCGCTTCCGATCCAGGCGGCAAGTTCGACTGGACGGTCGGCGCCTATTATCTCCACCGCGACTCGTTCCTCGAGGGGCGCGAGACGTCGACGCCGGCCTTCCTTGCCGCGCGCGGCATCACCGGTCTGCCGGCCGACGCGACCTTCTATCAGTTCGCCAGCGACAGCCGCACCAGCGAAAGCGCCGGCTTCGGCGAACTGACCTATCATTTCACGCCCAAGCTGTCGGTCACCGGCGGTCTGCGCTACGGCAGCTATTCGGGCACGGTGGATACCTTCCCGGGCTTCAATTCGGCCTATTTCACCTATGCGCTGTTCGGCATTTCCGGGCCCTTGGCGAAGGTGCCCAATGGCGCATCGACCGCCAAATATCCGACCGCGTCCAAGGCCTCGTGGAAAGCGAGTCTCACCTACAAGCCGTCGCGTGACCTCACCTTCTACGGCACGGTGTCGACCGGCTACCGCACGCCCGTCTACAACGCCCGGGCCGGCAGCGTGAGCACCGTCAACCCCAACGACCTCGTCATACCTGCAGGCGCGACCTCGGACAGCCTGACCAATTACGAGATCGGGACCAAGGGCCGCTGGCTCGGCGGCAAGCTGACCGCCAATCTCGCCGCTTATTATATCGATTGGCGCAACATACAGGTGCAGGCCAACCGGCAATCGGATTCCGTCCAGTTCGCCACCAATATCAAGGGGGCGGTCAGCAAGGGACTCGAGGTTGAGATCACCATCAACCCGGCGCGTGGGCTCACTTTCGGCCTGAACGGCTCGCTCAACGATGCCAAGGTGACCGACATCACCGCTCAGCAGGCGATCATTTCCGGTGCCGTCAACGGCGCGCGGCTGGCCTCGCCGCACGTGCAGGGCGCGCTGTTCGGAAGCTATAATTACGCGATCGGCAGCGGCGCGTCGGGCTTCACGAGCTTCCAGATCGAGCATGTCGGCTCGTTCCCCAACGGCTTCCCGAATACGCCTGGCAAGGCGGGAGTTCCGAGCCCGCTCTACGCGCCGTCCGACGCCTATACCTATATCAACCTGCAAACCGGCCTGCGCATCGGCAAGTTCAGCACCACCTTCTATGTCGAGAATCTCGGCAACAGCCGAGCCACGACCTACGTGCACCCGGAAGCGTTCGTTTACAGCCGCTACGCGATCCTGCGGCCGCGGACGTTCGGCGTCCGCGTCGGCTACGGTTTCTGAGCGAGGGGTGTGTGATGCCGCTTTCCCGTTCGATGCGACGCCTTGGCGAAATCCCGCGGCGGGCGGGCGCCGCTGCCGCGGGAAACCTCCGTTGACGCGTGCGATGCGGACCGGCACGCTCGATTCCATGGGCACCGAGAAGACGCCAGCCAGGATCGATCCGCAACGTCCACGGGCGCGCACGCATAAGGAGCGCGTCCGGGAAGCGTCGATCGAGCGCATCCTCGACGCCGCGGAGGAATTGTGCGCCGAGTTCGGCTATCACGGCTTCACGTTGAAGGACGTCGCCGCCCGCGTCGGCGTGAGTTCGACGCTCATCCACTATCACTTCAACGGCAAGGAAAGCATCTTCGAGGCGGTCTGGGCGCGCAAGGTCCCGGCTTCGACGCAGAACCGCCTCGACGAACTGCGTCGCTATGCGGAGGAAGCCGGCGACAAGGTGACCGTCGAGGGCGCGCTCAATGCCTGGATCGATCCTGATCTCAGGCTGCACCTCGAAGACCGGAACTATTGGGCGGCGATCGGCAAGATCAGCGCTCAGGCCAACAGCGCCGCCGGCTGGGGCGCGGCCAAGATGACGAGCTATTTCAACCCCGTCGGCCTGGCCCTTGTCGACTTGCTCAAGAAGGCCATGCCCGATTGCGATGAAGAGACGATCTTCTGGGGATTTCATTTCCTGTCGGGTGCGATGACCCACAATATGGCGCGCACCGGGCGGTTGGATGAATTGTCGCACGGGCTTTGCTCGTCGGACGATTTCGCGTCGATCCGGAAGCATATGGTGACGTTCATGGCGGCGGGCTTCAAGGCGATCTGCGCGGCCTCGAGGAAAGACAAACTGGAATAGTCCGGCGCTCTCTAGGGACGGGTCGCGAGCTGGTGGCTGCCCGATGCGATCATCCGCGTGACGACGATGCCGCTCGCGACGACCGGGAAAATCGACAAACTACGATCGAGGGCTGAACATGGCTGAATTCGATACGACGCGCCGGACTGTCATGGCGGGACTGGCGGCCGCGGCTGCCGTCGACGCGCTTCCCGGCCAAGCCGCGCCACGTCGCCCGATGCCGAAAGGGTTCCTGTGGGGCGCGGCGATCTCGGCGCACCAGAGCGAAGGCAATGACGTCCATTCGGACAGCTGGCTGCTCGAGAATCTGCCCGAGACCGTCTACAAAAACCCCTCGGGCGACGCCTGCGACAGCTATCACCTCTATGAGCGCGATTTCGCGATCGCGCGGGCGATCGGGCTGAACTGCTATCGTTTCGGCATCGAATGGGCGCGGATCGAGCCGGAGCCCGGCCGATTCTCCCAGGCCGAACTCGATCATTATGTCCGCGTGCTTGCTTCGTGCCGTGCGCACGGCTTGCTGCCCATCGTCACCTTCAATCACTTCACCGTGCCGCTCTGGTTTGCGCGTCGCGGTGGATGGGAAGTGCCCGACAGCGCGGATCTGTTCGCGCGCTTCTGCGAGCGCGCCACCCGGGCGTTGGGCGATCAGATCGGCATGGCCTCGCCGTTCAACGAGGCGAATATCCACCGGCTCGCAGCGCTGTTTCGCACCGCGGCCACGCCCGATTATATCGGAAAGCGGCGCAAGATGCTCGCCGCCGCCGCGCGCGCGACCAATGCGCCGGCTTTTTCATCGATCCTGTTCTCCGAACCGGAGAGCATCGACGTCCACCTGCTCGACGCACAGAAGAAGGGCTATCAGGCGATCAAGGCCGGCCCCGGCGACTTTCCGGTGGGCGTCACGCTCACCACGCAAGCGATCCAGCCGGTCGGCGAGAACAGCAAGGCGCCGGCAATGGAGCAGATGCTCTATGGCGACTGGTGGGACGCGGTGAACTCCAGCGATTTCGTCGGTGTCCAGGTGTATACCCGGATGCGCTTCGACGCGAAGGGAATGCTACCGCCACCCGCCGGGGCGACCGTCACCGCGGCGGGCTATGAATATTATCCCCAGGCGCTCGGCGAGATCATCCGGCTCGCCGCGCGAAAGACCAGCAAACCCATTTTCGTGACCGAAAGCGGCATCGCCACCGACGACGATACCCGCCGCGTGGCCTGGCTGGACGCGAGCATCGCCGAAGTCGAAAAGTGCCAGCAGGACGGCATCGACGTCAAAAGCTACATCTACTGGTCGCTGCTCGACAATTTCGAGTGGACGCAGGGATATGGTCAACATTTCGGAATGGTCTCGGTCGACCCGCACACCTTCGCGCGCACCGTGAAGCCGAGTGCGCGCCATTTCGCGCGCCTGATCCAGGAACGGCGATGAACCCTAGGCTGGTCGAAGCTGGAGAATCGACTGACTTCACGCTCCATCCTTCTGCCTCGACCCGTTGCGATGCGGGCCAATGGGCGGCTGTAACGTCCGGGCGAAGCACGAAAAAGATATTGCCTCACAACACAGTGAATGTTTGACATTACAGTTTTTGGGGTGCCAAATGCGAGCAATCGGCGGACGGCCGAAAGGGAGAGCGGCATGCGGCAGGCGAGGGCGAAGCGACACTCGGGATCAGGCTCTAACAGGGCGATACGATCGCGGATCGCCGGGGCGGTGGCGGCCTTCGTGCTAGCGGTGCCGCAGGCGGTTCCCGCCGTCGCCGCGCGGGTGGCGGCGTCCGAAACGCCCGATTACGCCAACCCGGCATCGTGGCTGTGTCGTCCCGACCAGCCGAATGACGCCTGCGCCCGATCCAACCAGGACGCGGTCGTCCTGCGGGCCGACGGCTCGACCACGATCGAACGATTCCATGCCGATCCCAAGGCGCCGATCGACTGCTTCTATGTCTATCCCACGGTGTCGCGCGATCCCGGCGGCAACGCCTCGATGAAGGCCGAGCAGGAAGAGATCGCCGTCATCAACCAGCAATTTGCCCGCTTCGGCGCGGTTTGTCGGCGCTTCGCGCCTCTGTACCGGCAAGTGACGCTATCGGCGCTGCATGCCAATATTCGTGGCACGCCGATCCCCGCCGATCGGCAGATGGCCTATGACGACGTCAAGCGCGCCTGGGACTATTATCTTGCCCATGACAATCACGGCCGAGGCGTCGTGCTGGTCGGCCATTCGCAGGGCTCGGGCATCCTTGCCCAACTGGTCAAGAACGAGATCGACGGAAAACCCGTACAGCGTCAGTTGGTGTCGGAGATCCTCGCCGGTTATCGGCTGCAGGTCCCGGTCGGCAAGGATGTCGGCGGCGATTTCAAGGCGATCCCGCTTTGCCGTGCCGTCGGGCAGATCGGCTGCGCGATCAATTTCGCGTCGTTCCGCGCCGACAGCCCGCCGCCGGCCGGCGCCAAGCTGTTCGGCGCCTCGGCCGGACCCGGCCTCGAAGCGGCGTGCGTCAATCCTGCCGCGCTGTCCGGCGGCGATGCGCCGCTCCACGCCTATCTTGGCGAAGGCACCGAGATGGTGACCGCCAGCGGTGAACAGCAGGGCCCGTGGACCAATCCGCCGAAGCCGATCGCCGAACCATTCGTCGAGGTGCCCGGCCTGCTCAGCGCCGAGTGCCGCAGCGAAGCCGGTCACAATTTCCTGGCCATCACCATCCACCCGACGCCGTCGGGCAAGCGCACCAACGTGATCGTCGGCGACGTGATCATCGATGGACGCAAGCTGCCGGACTGGGGATTGCACCGGATCGATATGAACCTTGCGATGGGCAATCTGATCGATGTCGTCAGGGCACAGGCGAAGGCCTATCTTGCCGCGAAACATTAGCCTTTTCGCGCATCGATGAAGGGTTCGGAAACTCCCCACTGAGCGGGCGCCTAGCGTCCGCCCGTTTTCCTCGTCCATGATCCTTCATTCCTGCGGCACGATCGCCTGTATTGCGTTCGCCCGGCATTTCGTTAACTGACGAGATAGTGAATAAAGGGAGTTGAGGATGAATCTGCAGGATCGTGTCGCCATCGTCACCGGCGCGGGTGGTGGGCTGGGCAAATCCCACGCGCGGCTGTTGGCCGGCCTGGGTGCCAAGGTCGTCGTCAACGACATGAACGCGGTGAGCGCTGAGCAGGCGGCCGCCGAAATCGTCGCGCAAGGCGGCGACGCGATCGGGATCGGCGCTTCGGTGACCGACGAGCAAGCCATCGCAAGGATGGTGGAAACCGTCATGGAGCGTTGGGGCCGGATCGACATCCTGATCAACAATGCCGGCATCCTGCGCGACAAGTCGTTCGCCAAGATGGACCTCGCGGACTTCCGCCTTGTCGTCGACGTCCACCTGATGGGCGCCGCCATCTGCACCAAGGCGGTCTGGGACATCATGCGCGATCAGCGTTACGGACGTATCGTGATGACGACCTCGTCGTCCGGCCTCTACGGCAATTTCGGCCAGGCGAATTACGGAGCCGCGAAAATGGCGCTGGTCGGGCTGATGCAAACGCTCGCCCTCGAGGGGGAGAAATACGGTATCCGTGTGAATTGCCTCGCACCGACCGCTGCCACGCAAATGACCCAGGGCGTATTGTCGTCCGAGGCGCTCGGGCAATTGTCCCCCGACTTGGTCAGCCCCGGCCTGTTCGCGTTGGTGAGGGACGAGGCGCCGACACGCGCCATCCTGTGCGCCGGCGCCGGGCATTTCGCTCGCGCCAATGTCACGCTTACCCATGGCGCCTATGTCGGCGGCAGCGCCGAGGCGGCCGATGGCGTGGTCGCCGCCTGGGACGATATCAGCGACCGCGCGGGCGAGGTCGTGCCCGATTACGGATTCACGCAGGCCGAGCGTGAAATCGCCAGTGCCGGACACGATCTGCCGACAATGGCCTTGCAGCATTGATCGCCGGTCGCAGACCGCCGATCGTCGACCCAAGGCGGCGGAAAGGCGCCGCACGTCCGCCTATCTGCCCCTGTCCACCCGCTTGACGTCCACCGGCCAAGCTTGAAAGGAGCGGTATCCGTACAAGAGGACCGTCAAAGGTGACCCGAGCAAGACCATCGTCCGCGCCCAGCGCTCGGAATCGGCCCGCTGCCGACGCTGGCCGGACGAGCAAGCGGAAGGCCAGCACCAAGGCAGAGCAACGCGCGGAGACGACCGAGCAGATACTCGATGCGGCGGAATATCTCTTTTCGCGACACGGGCTTTACGGCGTCACGTTGAAGGACGTCGCCAAGCAGGTCGGCGTGCACCACACGCTGCTCAATTACTATTTCGCCGATAAGCGCGCATTGTTCGATGCCGTCTTCGCGCGCCGCGCCGAGGTGACGAGCGAGCGCCGGATGAGGGCCCTGGAAGACTATGACCGGGAGACCGGCGGCCGCCCGACGGTCGAGGGCGCCCTGCACGCCTTTCTCGACACCGACCTCGACCTTTACATCGAAGGCGGGGAGGGGTGGAAGAACTATGCGGCACTCGGCGCTCAGGTGGCCAACACGCCGGAATGGGGCGCGGAATTGATGGACCAGCATTTCGATCCGGTCGTGCTGCGCCTGATCGAAATGCTCAAGCGCGCTCTCCCCGATTGCGAAGAGGATGACATCTTCTGGGGCTATCACTTCGTGACCGGCGCGCTGATGCTCACGCTCGCGCGGACGGGGCGTATCGACAAATTGTCGCACGGTTTGTGCCGGTCGGACGACTTCCTGGCGGTCAAGAAACGCATGGCGACATTCATGGCCGGCGGGTTCTGCGCGGTTTGCGCCGAACGCAAGGCGGAGCGCGGCGCGGCCGCATAACGGTTCCGGGTGAAGAATTGCGAGTTGGGCGGGGCGCAAGAGGTGGACCGCCGCGCGCTGCACCGCTTGGCGGTAGCGGGCGGCCGTAGCTCGCGCCCCAGACCGCGCGCCACGCCAGATAGCCCCTTGATTCTGCAGGACATGCAGCGGCTGTTTGAGCTGTCCGCTCAAAATCGCCGCGCAGTGGTGACGGCAGAGGGCGGAAAGCCTCGATAGCGATCGGCGAGCGGGCCTATCGGGCGATCTAAGAATGGACCGAGAACAGGCTCGCAAACCCTCACTAGCAAGTGAAAGAAAATCATTGCGCTTCGTCTAATCGGGCCTCATGATCCCGCCATCGCGCCGAAGAGCGCATTCGCTAGGAGGAGGGTGTTCGATGCCAAGGGCGATTCTGTTGTGCGGTGCCGCGTTCTTCATTCTGCCGTCGGTGGCTCAAGCGCAGTCGACGCCGACAGCGCCTTCCTCCTCGACGGCTTCCAACACGGCTGACCAGCCCGCAGCAGGACAGGATTCCGCCGCCGCGCCGGCCACGCCTGAAGGCGATATCGTGGTGACGGGTTCGCGCATCATCGCGAATGGTTTCCAGCAGCCCACGCCGGTGACGGTTGTCGGCCAGGCCGAAATCAATCGCCAGGCCCCGACCACGATCGCAAGCTACCTCAACCAGCTGCCGTCCTTCGGCAACGCGACGTCGGCCAAGAACCCCGCGATCAACGTCGCCGGCGGCGGTGCGGAATTCGTCAACCTGCGCAATCTCGGTCCGACGCGGACGCTGGTCCTGCTCGACACCCGGCGCGTCGTCGAATCGACCACCGCCGGCGGCGTGGATACCGTCACCTTGCCCTTTGGTCTGATCAAGCGGGTGGAAGTGGTGACTGGCGGCGCCTCGGCGGCCTGGGGTTCGGACGCCGTCGCCGGCGTCGTCAATTTCGTTCTCGATCGCGATTATCAAGGCCTCGGCCTGAACGTGGAGAGCGGCGTTACCGACCGTGGCGATGCGGGCTATGTCAAAGCGAACGTGACCGCCGGTCACAGCTTCGCCGGCGGTAAGGGCCATTTCGTCGTCGAGTTCGACTATCTCAACCAGCCCAGGGGCGTCGACCTGGTCGATCGCGACTTCTTCAAGAGCAGGGCTGTGGTCAACAATCCGGCCTATACCACGACCAACGGCCAGCCGCGGCAGATCACGGTCAGCTATGCGGCGACATCGAACGTATCCCCGGGGGGCGTGTTCGTCGGATCCGTCGGAGCTGACGGAAAGACCAACACCGTGTTGCGCGGCATCCAGTTCCTGCCGGACGGCACGCTGGCGCCCTACAATTTCGGCAACCAGTCCGGCCTCGTCCAATACGGGGGCGATGTCGACAGGACAGTGGGTCTCGCCCGCTCGATCTCGACGCCGCTGAACTACGCCAACATCTTCGGGCATGTCGATTATGACGTGGTGCCCGGGGTGAAGGCCTATGTCGAAGGGTTCTACGGCAGGACCAATTACAACGAAAACGGCTATCTGAATTACATGCGCCAGGGCAACATCCAGATCCGGCCGGACAATGCCTATTTGCCCGCGACGATCCGCGATCAATTGCTCGCTACGGGACAGCAATATGCCCTGCTCGGCAAGGATACGGTCGATTTCGGTCCGCCGACGTCGCGCAACAATCGCGATGTCTGGCGAGCAACCGTCGGCGTAGATGGAGAGATAGGGGCGACGTGGAAGTGGCACGCTTATTACACGCACGGCCAGTCGCTCACCAATCTTTATGCCGACAACGACACGATCATCGGCAATTTCAACAACGCCGTGGACGCGGTCCGCGATCCGGTAACCAATAACATCGTCTGCCGCTCTACGTTGACCAATCCCAATAACGGTTGCGTGCCGCTCAACCTGTTCGGTGTCGGCGTGGCATCGCCGGCGGCGATCGCCTATACGCACGGCACCGCCTATCAACGTTCGATCGTGAAGCTCGACGTTGCGTCGGTGGACGCCTCCGGGACGCTTTTCAAACTCCCCGCGGGAGATGTGTCGGTTGCCTTTGGCGGCGATTACATCCGGAACGAAGCATCCTCGACCCAGGATGCCCTGGCCCTCGCCCGCGCTTATGCGGTCCAGAATTTCCAGCCCTTCTACGGCAAGCGCCACGTCAAGGAAGCGTTCGTCGAGGCGGTGATCCCGATCCTGAAGGACGTGCCCCTGGCACAGAAACTCGAATTGCAAGCCGCCGGGCGGATTACCGACTACAGCACCAGCGGCAGCGTGAAGACCTGGAAGGTCGGTATCTCGGATCAGGTTTTCAGGGATTTGCGGATCCGCGGCACGCTGTCCCACGATATTCGCGCGCCGACCCTCACCGATCTATTCTCGGGCGGCGTCCTCACCCAACAGCCGGTGTTCGACTCGGTCACCAACAAGACGTATCCGCAATATACCAATGCGAAGGGCAACCCCGCGCTTCGGCCCGAGGAAGCGGATACGGCTACCGCCGGGATCATCTTCAGTCCCAGCTTCATTCCCGGACTGCAGCTGTCTGTCGACTATTATCGCATCAACCTGAAGGGCGCGATTTCCTCGGTCAGCGCCGCCCAGGAGCTGGTCTTCTGCAACGGGGGGCAGACGCAATATTGCCAATATATCCACCGCGACGCGAGCCAGGCGATCCTCTCGATCGATACCGTTCCGGTCAATGTCGCGAGTCTCAAGACGGAGGGCTGGGACTTCGAGGTCGATTACCGGCATCGCGTCGGGCCCGGTGAGGTCACCTTCCGCGGGCTGGCATCATATGTGCCGGTGTTCACGCAGGTCGATGCGGTCGGAAACGTGACCAACCTGGCCGGCCAGATCGGCGATCTCAATCCGGGCGAGCCGAAGTGGAAGGCGAACGCCTATCTGACCTACGAGCAGGGACCGGTCTCGCTCACGCTCAACAGCCGCTATGTCGGCCCGGGTAAACTCCAGAGCAATTGGGTCAGCGGCGTCGATGTCGACAACAATTCGGTCAAGAGCTTCCTGACCTTCGGCCTGACGGGCGTGGTCCGGCTTGACGGGAAGGGTGCCTATACGTTGACCTTCGGCATCGACAACCTATTCGATCGCGACCCGGTCGACTTGCCGGTGATTCCCGCCACCGTGCAATATTCGGCGCCGGGCCTGGGCGGAAGGTTCGACCTGTACGATCCGATCGGTCGCAGCTTCCGCATGGGCGTTCGGGCGAAGTTCTAAGGCGCGGGCCGGTTACAAGGGGGCGGGAGGGGGCATCGCGGTCCAAGGCCAGCGATGCCCCCTCCTGTAATGTGCCCCGAAGAACAGGAGGTGCGCGCGGCAGGACATTGACGCCGTCGATCTGGTGAGGCGCAGCCTGTCGATTTGCGGTGCTATGCCTGGGCCCCGGCGCCCCGGACCCGGCGATACGCTGTGCGAGCGACGGCCGATCCGATCACCGTCAATCGGTCCGAGGCGCCGTCCGGCGATAAGGCATGGCATCGCTCGCGGGCTCCCAACCAAAGACGCTGCGCCCGCCATGTTCGTGCGAGCGGGCTCGCTCTTCGGCGATGACCGCGTCTACCGATGGGCCCGACACATTTGCCTCCAGCCGCCGCGCTTGCGCGTCCAGCCGCCGGAGCGCGGCCAGTTCTTCCTCCCGACCCAATTTCGCCTTCCGGACGGCCGATTTCATCACGCTTATGCTGTGGTCGTAGACTTTGGTCGGCACCGGAAAGGGGTGGCGATCCTTGCCGCCATGCGCGAGCGAGAAGCGTGCGGGATCGCTGAAGCGACAGGGAGTGCCATGTACGACCTCGGCGACCAGCGCGAGTGCGCGCACCGTACGCGCGCCGACACCGGGCACCAGCAGTAGCTGCGCGAAATCCTCGGGCCCGCGGTCGGCGGCGGCGGCGAATGCCGCCTGGAGGCGCCGTTCGACGACATCCTCGGCGCGCACGTCGTGATGATCAGGCATGACCAGATGCGGGAGCAGCGGCTCGGCGACCGGAGCGGACGGCGCCCTGCCTTCCAGCCGTGCAAGCTGACGGGTGATTCCGGTCGGGCCCATATCGGCGAGCAGGTCGAGCTGGCGCTGCCGGGAGTCCGCCGCGCGCCGGTCGGCCAGATTGACGATCCGGCCTTGTGCATGACCCTCGATCGCGGCGTGTGGCGCATCGACGAAACTGGTCAGCCCGTCCGACAGCCAATGATAGCGCCGCGCTTGCCGGCGATCCCCGTTCATGCCCTGCTGGACGACCACCCAGCGGCCGTCGTCGGTCACGATGAAGCCGTGGAGATAGAGATCGAACCCGTCCTGCACGGCCGCGCTGTCGACCTTCGCGACCAATCGGCTGGCCTTGGCCAGTGCCGCTCCGTCGATGCCGACGCGATCGCCGACCGCGACCAGCTCCTGCGGAGTCGATCGGCTATGCCGGCCGCGGCCACCGCAGACATGCACGCCGAGTTCGGCCGACAAGGGCGCCAGCCCGCGCTTCAGCGCGCCGACGACGCTGGTCGTGATGCCCGACGAATGCCAATCCATGCCCATCACCGCGCCGAACGACTGGAACCAGAAGGGATGCGCGAGGCGGCGAAGCAGTTCGTCGCGGCCATATTCGAGGACGATCGCCTCGACGATGACGGCACCCAGCCGGCTCATCCGCTGGCCCAGCCAGGCCGGAACGCGCCCGCCATGGAGGGGGAGGTCTGCACTGCCGGCGCGCTGGCCCATCAGGCGGCCTGCGCCAAACCGGGAATCGAAAATGGCGGGCAGTCCGCGAGCGATAGCATCGGAGAGCTATAATATATCGAGAACATTAACGGAACAGTCCGGCGGCCCGATTTGACATTATTGCCGTCAGTCTGCGCCCGTCGCGAAATGCTCATGCTCTACAACGTCACCCAGGCTTGCGGAACGGCGCTACCGGAACCCACAATGTGTGCGCCAGGCTCCGGGTATACTCTATGGCCTACTCGCTCTCCCTCCGTTCGCGGGGCCGGCGGCACAAATGAAATTGGAAGCGAGGCTCGTCGAACCGATCCCTTTGTAACGGGCGACTTGCGGATAGGGGCAAAGCGGTCGCTGAAGCTCTATCACTCCCGGTTTGTCGGCAGCGAACTTGGTCGCGATCACCCGTTCGGGGCCGCGGCCCCCGCTCTCCCAAGCAAGGAGCGCCGAGAACAGGTCGTCGCTTGGGCCTTCGGCCGGGGGCTGCGGCAATCCGTTGGAGAGCGAGTTGAAGACGTCGGGGCCGCTCCCTCCACCACAGTGCATCATGCCCGGCGCCATGAACAACCGCGCGGTGCGGCGCAGCCGCTCCATCCCGCCAAGCTCGCCAGCCTGCCGCTGGTAGAAGGCTACCGACTGGGCCGGTGGCACCAGCGAGTCCGCCAGCCCGTGATAGATGATGAGCTTGCCGCCGAGCGCCGCGAACGCCCGCAAATTGCCGCGTGTCGCATCGTTGACGTCCGCGCCCAGCCTGGCGTCGACGACCGGCATGTCGCGATCCACATCGAACCCGTGCCAGTCCCAGGTGCTACCGAACACCCATTTGAACAAGCCTGCAAATTGCGGCTGCCCGTTGGCGGCGGTCTGCAGGAACGACCAGCCGAACCGGCCCGGCGCTTCGCTGCCGATCGGCCATCCGAAGAAGAGCGGCCGGCCGTCGCGAGACGTCGGTCCCGTATAGAAAGCGCGCGCCGTCGCGACCTCGGCCGTCGTCAGGCATTGCCCGTTGTCGGCACCGCGGCATTCGAGTTCCTTGGGGTCGAAGGTGCAGGCGAGCGGATCGGTGATGAATGCGTCTCCGGGCACGCCATAACCCCGGCGGTTGCAGGACAGTGTCGCCGCGGTGTTGAGTAGGGTCAGCTTGGCGTCGCTCAGCAGGCTTCCGGGCGTCCGATTTGCGGCGGCGAAATCCCAGGCGACGGCGGCATGCCCCCATGTCCGGTTGATGACCGGCGCGCCGACCAGGATGCCGTTATAGTCGCGCGGATAATAGAGCGCTTCGATCAGGCCTTGCTGCCCACCCGTCGAGCAGCCCGTATAATAAGATCGCTTGGCGGTCCGACCGTAAAAGGCTTGGGCGATCGACTTGCCGGTGACCGTCATCACATGAGTGGAGAGGCGGCCCCAGTCCTTCCATTTGCGTGGATGCCCTATCAGCGCGTCGCCATCGAGCATCGTGGCCGGCGCGGTGCCGGTGTCCGTCATGGCCGTCGCATAACCCCGACGCAGGCCGGCGACCATGCCGCCATAGCCGGCTTCCAGGGTTCCGCCGAAACCGCCATTGCCATTTCCATGAAAAATGCCGGCCCATCCCTGGAGCGGCAGCCATATCTCGACGCGGACGTCGGAATCGGGCGCCGAACGGACATGGGCGACCACGCGGCAGAAACCCGGAACGTCCTTGAGCTTGAACGTCGCCGCCGGATCGTCGACGACCGTTGCCTTCGCGATGCTGGTGTCGGGTAAGCGGAGCTTTGCCAGCGATGCGCATTTATCCGCGGGTGTCGCGCGATTGCCATCCGTTCGGGCTGCCGCCGGCGATGCGGTTGCCATCGTCACCATGGCAAGGCCTGCGAGCGCCGCGCGAAGCGGTCCGGACATCGCTAGGTTCGACCCAATCATATTCACTGTCTCCAAACGCGGCGCACTTTTACACCCCGTTGCTCAACTTGTTGAAGGAAGCCGATCAACGGCGATCATCCTTCGGGAGCACGGGGGCGGTCGCCGCTGTGCGCCAGTTCCACGATTGCACGCCGCTTGCGCGACGGCGGGCCATGATCTGCTCGTGCAAATCGTACATGCCCGGCATGAGGTCGCGCGCGAGATAGGGCTTGTCGGCGAAGTGCATATAGCTCGCCTTCACCGTGAAGGGTTTCCATTCGGGTCCCTTGGCCGACGCCGGCACGGCGTTTCGCGCGAAACTCGTCCAGTAATCCAGCATTGCGGCCGACAGCGATCGTTCGTCCGCGGTGTCCGGGATACGTGGCCATTCGCCGGGCGTATCGGCAAAGGTCCCGAACACGAACGGCACCTCGCTGGCATGAAAGGCCGCAAGGTCCGCGGCCAGCTCGCTCGGATAGCTGTGGCTGAAGAAATAGAGATAGGATCGCTGGCCGAGCGCCGCCTGTTTCCGGACAAGGCGTTCCGCCGTCCACCCGAACACCGCGTCCCGCGTGGCGGCAAGTTGCGTCTGCGCTAGGTCGCTCGCCGGATAGAGCTTCAGCCAGGCATCAGCGAGGTCGCCGTACCGTGCCCCGATCGTCTTCGCGTACGTCCCGGCGTCGGCGGGGAGCGGCGGCAGCAGGAAGCGCAGGCTGCGTATCTCCCCGCTGTTGAATCCCGCGATCAGCGGCACCGGCGCCTGTTCGCCGCGATCGAAGGTGTCGACCAATTGGCGTTTCAGAATCTTGCCGTCGATCGTGCCATAAGGCACATAACCGGTCGCGGAATTGACCAGCGTGCGCGCATCCATCGCGCGCAATGTCGCAACGTCGGGCGCGCCGAGCCGCTTAGCCAGCGCCGCGCCGATGCTTTCGGCGGACTGCTCCTCGTACCGCGCGGTCCGTAACTCGGGCATGGTGAAAAGATAGCCGCTCTCGACGATCGCCTTGTCGAACAGCCCGCGAGCGGGCGGCGAGGCGAGCAGATATTCGACGCTCAGCGCGCCGGCGGATTCGCCGAAGACGGTGACGTTGCGCGGGTTCCCGCCGAATGCGGCGATGTTGGCGCGGACCCATTTGAGCGCGGCGATCTGGTCGAGCAGGCCGTAATTGCCCGATATGCCCTCGGGCGATTCCTTGCTCAGCCCCGGATGCGCGAGATAGCCGAGCACGCCGAGCCGGTAGTTGATCGACACGAGGACGATGCCGCGTTTCGCGAATTCGCGCCCGTCATACATTTTCGACTGAGCGGTCCCCCAGATCAGCGTCCCGCCATGGATCCAGACCATGACCGGGGCATTGCGCGCATTGGCCGGCGCGGTGACGTCGAGCGTCAGGCAATCCTCGTCCATCTTCGGCGAACCGCGATCATAGGGACCGCCTCCCATAGGCGGCTGCATGCACGCCGGACCGGCGAGCTTCGCGGCGCGCACGCCGTCCCAGCGCGGCATCGCCGCCGGTGGCCGCCAGCGCCGGTCGCCGACCGGCGGCAAAGCATAAGGTATGGCGCGAAACACGGTCGCATCGCCTTCGCGTACGCCTTGCAGACGCCCCGCGGGCGGGTTGGCGATCGGGTCCGCAATCTTCGCCTGACCTGCCGAGATGGCGGGAACGGAACCCGCCAGCATGCAAGCGCCGAACAAGGCGGCGATCAGAAGAAAACCAGCTTTCACTGCGCGCTTCCTTCCGTGACGACGCGGGTTCGGTTGATCAGTCGGGCGAGCGCGAAGAACAGCAGCGCAGCGATCAGGTACATCGGCGCGAGCGCGTACATCGCCATTTGCAGCGAA
Organism: Sphingomonas sp.; assembly: GCF_024508665.1. Classification (GTDB taxonomy): domain Bacteria; phylum Pseudomonadota; class Alphaproteobacteria; order Sphingomonadales; family Sphingomonadaceae; genus Sphingomonas. The sequence continues at coordinate 251,614 of NZ_JANINP010000002.1, read as the reverse complement.
TGCGCGCCATAAGCAGGACGGAAGAAGTCGCTGGCGGCTCCCACCCAGGTCGGGCCGAGGCCGAGACCGATGAAGTTCATCACCAGCAACAGCAGCGCGCCGGAAATGACGCGTTTGTCCGGGTGGACTTCCCCCTGCACGAAGGCGACCGTGGCGGGCAGGAAGAAGGAATTGAGAAACATCGGCACGGTCAGGAAGACCAGCGCAAGCTCCCAGCGCGGAGCCCAGGCAAAGCCCAGGAAGAACGGCGCCGCCAGCAGTAGCGATATTGCGGGAATGGTGGCATGCGCTGCCCGCGACCGCGCTGCGAAGCGGTCGATCAGCCGGCCCGAGGCAAAAATGCCGGCGCTCATCGCCACGCCGACGACCAGCGCGTACCAGATCGCGACCTCGCCCAGCGTCATGCCCTTCTCGCGCATCAGCAGCAACGTGGCGAAGTTGCTGATGCCATAAGTGATGAAGTTCGCCGCGCCGCTCGCGATTGACGCGAGGAGCAGCACCGGATTGGCGAAAAACCGCGCCACGGTTGACGCGAAGGACGACGGCGGAAGATCGGAGACTGCGATTTCCCCGGGCGTGTCATTGCTCCCCCGGCGCGGCTCGGTGACCAGCAGCCATACGGCGAGGGCGGTGACCACGCCGATTCCGCCGATGATGTAGAATGGCATGCGCCAGTCGAACGCAGCGGCCAACGACGCGCCGAACGCGACCCCCAGCGCGGACCCGAGCGGCGGCCCGAGATTGAAGATCGCCATCGCCGTGCCGCGCCGCTCGCGCGGAAAATAGTCCGAGATAATGGCATAGGACGGAGGCACGCCGCCGGCTTCGCCGATGCCGACCGTCATTCGTGCCGCGACCAACTGCCCATAGCTGCCCACCATGCCGCAGGCGGCAGTCGCCGCGCTCCAGAGCGCGCAGGCCACCGACAACACCTTCACGCGATTGGTACGATCGGCCAGCCAACCGACCGGAATGGCGATGAAGCAATAGAAAAGCGCGAAATAGAGGCCCGTCAGCTTGCCCAGCTGACTGTCGGTAATGTCGAGCCCGTCCTGGATCGGCTTGGCGAGGATCGAGATGAGCTGCCGGTCGAGGAAATTGAGCACATAGACGAAGCACAGCATGCCAAGGACGAGGCCGGGCCGCGATCGCCGGCCGGGGTCGCGCAAGGTCGTTTCGGGCAACGGGCTTTGGGTCATGCGCGCGCTTCCTTTACGATCCAGCCCGGCCGTCCCCGGCCGCCGCTCAATCCCGCGGCGACGCGCTGTTTGAGCAGCGTCGGCGGCCGAAAGCGTTCGCCGTAAGCGTCGTGGAGAATTTCCTGAACCTGCAGGCACAGCCCCGAGCTGACCGCGTCCATCAGCGCGAACGGTCCGATCGGATGGCCGAGGCCCAGCTTGCAGGCGAGGTCCAGATCGGCCGGGGTCGCGACACCGTCTTCGACCAGCTTGACCGCTTCGATCAACATCGCATGCAGCAACCGGTTGACCGCGAACCCCGGGACGTCCTTCACCGCTATCGGCGTCTTGCCGATCGCCGTCAGCGTCGCAGTAACCTGGTCGACGATGTCGGGATCGGTATCGAAGCCCGGGATGACCTCGACCAGCGGCATCCGCGATACCGGCGAGAAATAGTGTGTGCCGAGAAAATTCCGTCGGCGCGAGGGGCGAAGCGCTGCGGCCAATGTCGAAATCGGGATCGTCGAGGTATTGGACGCGATCATGCAGTCGTCGCTGCATATCGTATCGAGCGTCGCGAGCACGGCCGTTTTCACCTCCAGCGATTCGAACACCGCTTCGGTGACCCAATCGCGATCCGCGAAACCGACGATATCGGGCGCCGGCCGGATACGCGCGAGCGCCTGTTCCCGCTCATCCGCGGTGTAAAAGCCGCGCGCGACGCCCTTTTCGGTCAGCTTGGCCAGCCGACTCAGCGCGGCGTCCAGCACGGCAGGATCGCGATCGTTGAGCAGGACATCCGCGCCGCCCAGCGCGAAGACGAGCGCGATCTCCGCCCCCATCAACCCGGCGCCGACCACGCCGGCCCGGATGCGCGTCATGTCGCTCATGCCGACGCCCGCGGCGAGACATGCTCGGCGAGCGCGCCGCCTTCATAATCCGCGCGCAGCCGCATCTTGTCGATCTTGCCGGTCGCCGCCACTGGCATGCGCGGCAGGATCGCGATCTCGTCGGGCAGCCACCAGTCAGCGATCCGCCCGCGCAGCATGTCGATCAGGGCGCGCCCCTCGGCGCTGTCGCCTTGGCGCAATTCCACGACGAGGACGGGACGCTCACCCCATTTGGGATGCGCCTTGCCGATCACCGCGACCTGCGCGACGCGGGGATCGCGGCCGACGATCTCCTCGATCTCCGCCGGGTTGATCCATTCGCCGCCCGATTTGATCAGGTCCTTGGACCGCCCGCAAATGGTGAGCGCACCGCTGTCGTCGATCATCGCGAGGTCGCCGGTATCGAAATAGCCTTCGGCATCGAGCACGTCGGATTCGGCATTGAAATAGCGGTCGATGATCGCCGCACCCTTCACCTTGAGGTTGCCGACCGTCCCGCGCTGTTCGGCGAGCGTATTGCCCTCTGCATCGGTGAGTTTCAGGTCGACCCCGATCGGCGGACGCCCTGACGACCGGCTGGCCTTGGGCGGAAACTGCACCGAATCGACCGTGCCGAGCGGGGACATTTCGGTCATCCCCCAGGTCGTCTGAACACGCGCCCCGAGCCGTTCTTCCATCCGCCTGATCAGCGCATCGGGACATTTCGATCCGCCGATGATGATACGCTCGAGGCTGGGCACCTCTCCCCCCGTCGCGTCGAGATGATCGAGCAGCCCGATCCACACTGTCTGGACGCCTCCCGCGATCGTGACCTTCTCACTGCGGATGAGGGCGGCGAGGCTGGCCCCGTCGAGGTCGCGTCCGGGCAGAACCAGGCTGGCACCGACCGCCGGCGCCGAGAAAGGCAGTCCCCAGGCATTGGCATGAAACATCGGGATCGCGACGAGGATCGTATCCTTTGCGGACAGGCAATAAGCGTCCGGCTGGATCGACATCAGCGTATGCAGATAATTCGAGCGGTGCGTGAACACGACGCCCTTGGGTGCACCGGTCGTCCCCGATGTGAAGCATAGACCCGCCGGCGTCTCTTCGGGAAACGCACCCCAATCGGTGGGCGTCCCATACGCGTCGAGGATTGCTTCGAGGCCGTCGACCGGCACCCCCCAATTGCTCTTGGCCGCTCCATCGAAAGGATCGAGCACGATGATCCGCTCGAGCGTCGGGCAAAGCGGCAGCAGATCCGTCAACAACGGCATCAGGCTGGCGGCAATCGCCAGCACCTTGTCCTCAGCCTGGTTGATCATCGCGGCGAGATGGGCAGGGGTCAGGCGCGGGTTCAGCGTGTGGCAGACCAGCCCCGCATTCATCGTCGCATAATAGACTTCGAGGTGATGCGCGGTGTTCCACGCCAGCGTGCCGACCCGGTCGCCGGTCCGCAGTCCCAGCGCGAGCAACGCTCCTGACAGGTGATTGCTGCGCGAGCGCAATTGCGCATAGCCAACGCGCTCCGTCACGACACCGCGCGCGGCGGTGGCCACCGTGGCGGCTCGCTGCCACTTCGCGGCATGGTCTATGAATTTGTCGAGCGTCAGCGCGTAATTTTGCATCAGGGAATACTTGTCACTCTTGCGGGAATTGAGGGTTGGAGCTGCAATTCCCGGGCTGCCACAGGGGAAGCGGCACGGCAGCCGTGCCCCCTGCGGCAGCCCGGAACCCCACTCAGAACTTCTTGCGCAGGTTGATCGCGGCGTAACGCCCGATCGCGTTGTAGCTGCCGCCAATGCCGTCGGTGCCGGGGAAGTAGGGGGGGGGTGCATCGAATAGGTCGTTGACCTGCATCGAGAGCTCCGTTCCCTTGGCAAAGCCGACATCGGGTAACCTGACCGACAGCCGCAGATCGACCGTCGTGTAACCCTTGGCGGTATAGAAGGCCGACCCCGTCGGCGTCGCGTAGGAACTCGTTATCCCACTGCGATGGTTGACGAAATTGGCGATCGTGACCGGGCCGACAGTGATCCCCAAAGTCGTCCGCAGCGTCGTCCGCGGCACGCCCGCACGCAGCGAACTGCTGGCCGGCGAGGTGGTCGAGAGCTGCGTGTCATATTTGAAGATGTAATTGCCCGCGACGCCGGCGAAGACGGTGCCGAATGCGGTCTTGCCGTGATAATTGACGTCGAAATCGAGACCGTTGGTCTTGCGCGTCCCGAAATTGCCCTGCCGCAGATCGAGCAGGTTGCCGATGGTCGGGACAGCGGCGAAGGTGAAGTAGAACGGCACCGTGCCGACCAGCGCGCTCGATACCTGCGCGGCAGTCGGATTGCGGATCACGCGCGACGCGAAGGTCGGATCGGTGAAGATCAGCGGCCCCAATCCGTACGGCGTGCCGATCACATTGTCGTAGGAGATGTCGTAGAAGGTCACGCTTGCCGAGAAACCCGGAAGCGCGCGCGGCCGCAGATCCGCTCCGAACGAAAAGGTCCGCGCCTTCTCGGGCTTCAGCGATTTGTTGCCGCCGATCAGGAGCAGGGTGTTGACCTGTGCCGCACCGCGGGAGGGATCGCGCACCCCGAAGGCGTCGACCAGCCCGGCGGCCGAAAAATAGGAGCCGACCGTCGACCCGAGATCGCGCAGACCGGGCGCCCGGAACGAGCGACCATAGGTACCGCGCAGCGTCAGCCCGTCCACCGGCTCCCAGGTGAGCCCGACCTTCGGATTGGTGGTAGACCCGAAGTCGCTATAATGGTCGTACCGGCCCGACAACGACAGCGACAAGCTGCGCATCAGCGGCGCGGCATTGCGGTCGCTGAAGAAGGGCACGAACAGTTCGCCGTATACGGACGCGACATTGCGATCGAGATTTTCCGGGAACCCGACGCCGCCGCTCTGACCGCGCTGCGAATAGGTCTCGCGACGATATTCGGCGCCCGCGGCGATCTTGATCGCGCCGCCGGGCAGATCGGCCAACGGTCCGTCGATCTTGATCGCGCCGATCAGCGTACGCTGGTGGTTCACGAATGTGGTGGGGTTGTTGAGGATAGCGGCGACCACTGCCGGGCTGGTGCCGAGCCCGAACGGATCCAGCGCCGTCGCCGTCGTCGTGCCGCCGGCGGCGGCCGTCAGCGCGGTGGTGTTGATGCCCGGCTGGAACGTGTCGTTGCGCGACCAGTCGGCGGTGCCCGCGACGGTCAGGTTGAATTTGCCCAGCTTCGCGTCGACGCCGAGCGACGAGTTGCCGCTTCTAACACGATAGGTCTGGTCGAAATGGTCCGCGCCGACGAGATTGTCCGGCCGGAAATCGACATATTCGTATCCGGCCGCCGTACCCGGCGGTGCGCGGTAGAACGGGTTCGACGGAAGGATCAGGACGAAGGTCTGTCCGGGCAATGCGGCCTGAACGGTGTCCTTGCGGTCGGTGTAGAGCAATTCGCCCCATAGCGTGACGCCCGGTGCCAGTTCCTGGCGCGCGGTAAGGAAGCCGGTGTGCATGCGATTGGTCGGGACGAGATCGACCGGGCCTCTCGGATCGCACAAGTTGGTGCCGGGTGCGAGCGTGGGCGCCGCATAGATCGTTCCCAGGAACAGATTGACGTTGGCCTGCGGACAGACCGCGGACCGTGTGTCGACACCTCCTGCCGCTCTGAAGTCGAGCGAACGATAGCGCCGGTCGGCGCCCGTAATGTTGCTGTTGTCGGTGTATTGGTACGACAGCGAAACCGAGCCGCTACCCCATTTCTGCCCGACGATCGCGCCGACGCTGACGGTCTTGTAGTCGTCGGCCATGCCGTAGCGCCCGGTCGCTTCGACGCCGGAAAACGGAGAGCGCGTGATGAAGTTGACGACGCCGGCGACCGCGTCAGAACCGTAGATCGCCGATGCGCCGTCGGCGACGATCTCGACCCGCTCGATCGCCAGCTCCGGGAGGAACGGATAATCCGGATTGGTCTGCTGCGTGCTCCCCGAGATCAGGCGGTGGCCGTTCATCAGCGGCAAGGTCGCGCTCGATGGCAGGCCACGAAGCCCGGGAGCGAACGATCCCAATCCGCCGTTGCTGGTCCGCGGCGCGGTATTGAAGCTGTTGAGTTGCGGCACCGTCGCGAGCAGTTCGGCAGTGGTCGTCGAGCCGATCAGCTTGATATCGTCGCGCGTGACGCGGATGAGATTGGAACCCGTCGGCGGCACGCCGCGAATGCTGGTGCCGGTGACGACGATATCGGCGTCGGGAGACGCGGATGTCTCGTCAGTCTGCGGAGCCGGAGAATCGACGGTCGCGGCGGACTGTGGATCGGCGGTCGCACTTTGCGCCGACGCCTGCCCAACCATGCACAAAGCAGCCGCGATCACCGAGCCGCCCGACAGCGCAACTCGCCTATGAAGTTTCCAAGTGCCGATCATGAGATCCTCCCACGTTTTTTTGTTGGGGGCATCGTCGGCGATCAAACGGTCTTCTGGCGATGACCGGTATGACAGATAAATTTAACGCAAGTGACCAGCCCAGTGGGTCAGTTCAGCCGGCCGTCCGATCGCTGAGCAGGAGCGTGGCCGCGGTTACGCGCGCGCCATCCGACTTGTAGCCGGCGCGATAGCTGGACGGGGTCACGCCCGCCCATTCGACGAAATTGCGCGTGAAGCTGCCCGGTTCGCTGAACCCCACGCGATAGCCGACCTCGGTAATCGGCAATTCCGTCGCAAGCAGATAGGCGGCCGCGAGTTCCCCCCGCAATCGCGTTCTGATGCTCTGAAAGCTCTCCCCCTCTCGCGCGAGGTTTCGCCGAAGCCGCCGGGGACGGCTATGCAGCCGCTCCGCCACGGCCTCGATCGGCGCCGACCAGATCTGCGAACGCTGGAGCTCCAGGAGAGCATGCTCGGTCTGCGCGCGCCAGGTCGAGCGGCCAACCGGCGTCGCGAACCAGTCGGGGATGCTCGAATTATATTCTTCGAAGTCCGCCATCGTACGGCGCACCAGCGGCGCGCCGAGGTCGGCGCGGTCGTAGCAAAGCGCATCGATCGGCGCCTCGTACTCGATCGGGCAACCGAATAATGCGAAGCGATCGAAACCATTGGCCTGCACCGGTCGCGCGGCACGTACCCAGACACTGCGAAGGCGCAGCGGCCTTCCGATCAGCCAACTGAACCACTGGAAGATCCACACGAAGCGCAGCCAGACGAATATGTCCCGGTCTACGCCGTCGACGGTGTGATAGACGCACACGTGCTTGAGGCCCGCTCCGTCCTCGATGAGTTGGGGGCCGATGTCCTCCGAGAGGGCTTGGGTGAAGCGAATACTGACCCTGATCGATTCGCCGAAGGTCTCGCAATGCAGATAGGTGAGCGTGCGTTCCAGCTCGAGGGCGAGACGAAACCGCTCCGCGAAGAACCCGAAAAAAGAATCGTCGAGTGCCACTTGTGCCTGCCGCACCAGCCGGAACAGGTCGCGGCCGTCGATCGCAGCCTGGGCATCGCCATAGACGGACGGGTCGATTCCCGCCTCGCGCAGCAACGCATACGGATCCTGCCCCTTCAGCACGGCCCCGCCGAGCAGGCTCTTCACCGCAATGCCGTCCAATCCGGTTCGTTTTTGCGCGCCGGCTGAAACGGACAAAACTTCATCGGACGTACCGGAATCTTCAGCCATGGCTACCGAGACTCTCACGATCCTCCGCATCGGGTCAGCCGCTTCTGTCGGCGTAAATCGCCGATCTGCACCCACAGGGCAAGCGAAGCGTGCGGCTCTTAGGACTGAAGCCGCTCGGGAAGAGTAGAAGTGACCGGGCAGAGTCAATCTGATGGTAGAACGGGCTTAGAGAAACCACCATGTCTTCATGATCGTGGCCCGAGGATTCCCTCCTTCTCCATATTCCGATGAGCTCGTCAGCCACGAGCTTGAACGTGGCCTTGGCGCAAGTTCAGCCTTCAGCGGCGCTCACGCTTCCCCAATCTCTTTTTGGTGGGCTAGGGCGGAACATGGAGATCTCGCAGGATTCTGCGGTTTTCCAAAGTTCTTCTATCTGTACTGGTGCCGCCTACAGGACTCGAACCTGTGACCCCCGCATTACGAATGCGATGCTCTACCAGCTGAGCTAAGGCGGCCCGCGCGTGCCTTCCGGCACGGCAAGGCGGGGCGCTTATCAGGCTTGTCGGAGGCTGACAAGCGTGCCGTCGCGATCATGCGATTCAAGCGGTTCGGAATGCCGGGGACAAGGGCCGCTGGTCACGCTCCGCCCGCAGTACCGACCGGTAGAGTGCGATGTAATCGTCGGCCATGCGCTCGACCGAAAAGCGCTCGATCGCGTGCCGCCGCACCGCAGCGCGATCCAGTTCACCGATACGGTCGATCGCGCGCACCGCCGCTTCCACATCGTCGACCAGAAAGCCGGTCCGGCCATGCTCGATCAGTTCCGTCATCGAGCCGCGGCGTGTAGCGATGACCGGCGTGCCGCACGCCATCGCCTCGGCCACCGACAGCCCGAACGGCTCGTCGAAATTGATCAGGTGGAGCAGTGCGCGCGCCTTGCCCAGCGCGCGCGCTCGATCGGTGCCGCCGACCGGGCCGTGGTACCGGATATTGTCGTCGAGCTCGGGTGCGACCAAGGCGTCGAAATAGCCCTGGTCCTGGACGATGCCGTACATGTCGAGCGGAAGGCCGCTGCGGCGGGCGGCGTCGATCGCTTCCTTGGCGCCTTTGTCGGGATGGATGCGGCCGAAGAACAACAGGCCGTCGCCGCCGTCTGGATCGAACGGAAATTCGTCGATCGCGATGCCGTGATGGATGGTCGTCGCGTAGCGCAACGACGGGTGCCGGTCTGCTTCGCTGATCGCGACGTAATGCACACGATCCTGGAACGGCTGGTACATCGGCAGGATCCGTTCGGACGAAAAGCCGTGGATCGTCGTCACCATCGGCGTCCGTACCAACGGTGCGAAGGCATGGGCCGGAAAATCTGCCTGGTTGTGGATCAGGTCGAAGCGATCGGCTTGCGCGAACAGATGGGAAAGGTGGCGATATTCCCAGACCTTGGCATCGATCGCCGGGTCTTCCGAATAGGGCGCCGGGACCACGCCATCGAGTTTGGCGGAGGTGACGCTGTCGAGTGTCGCGAACAAGGTCACGTCGATGCCCCTGGCGACCAGCGCCTCGGTCAACAGGCTGGTCACCAGTTCCCAGGGCCCATAATGGCGCGGCGGGGTGCGCCAGGCAATCGGGGCGAGCATCGCGATCTTCATGCTGCCGCCGGCCCGCTCAGGCGGAAGGCCATACCTTCGTTCGGGCGCAGCATGTCGCCCATGCTCTCGCGCGGGTGCGTGCCGACCAGCAATTTCGCCGCAGGGTCGAAGTCGAACGGCAATTTGATCGCGTTGCCGGCCAGGTTCAATGCCACCCGCACCCGCTCGCGATCGTCGAACCGGTCATAGACCAGCAGATCGCCGTCCGCCGCGACCAGTTCGAACGCGCCGAGTGCCAGCGCCGATGACGCCCGCCTGCAGCGCAGCAACTCGCGATACAGCGACAGTATCGATCCACTATCGTGCTGCTCGGCCTGGACGTTGCGCTGCTGCCAATCCGGGTTGAGTGGCAGCCATGGCTCGGCGGTGCTGAACCCGGCATTGGCCGACCCGTCCCACGGCATCGGCGTTCGCGAGCGATCGCGTCCCAGGCCCATGCCCGGTTGCCTCAGGTCCTGGGGATCGCGGATGCGGTCCGGCGGAATCTCCACCTTGCCAATCCCGAGTTCGTCGCCTTGGTATAGGGTCGGCGTGCCGCGCAAGGTCAACAACAGCATGGCCGCGACGCGCGCCTGCGGCTCGCCCAGCCGCGCCGCGATGCGCGGAGCGTCGTGGCTGCCGATCACCCAGTTCGGCCAAGCCCCTGCGGGTAGGGCAGCCTCGTAGGCGATGATCATCGCGGCGAGCGACTGGGCGTGCCATGGCGCATCGAGCAACTGGAAATTGAACGGCAGGTGCACGCCCGGCGCTTCCCGGCCGTAATAATGCATCAGCGTCTCGACCGGGAGGCAGATCTCGCCGACCAGCAGCCGGTCGCCATAACTGTCCGCCAGCGCGCGGAACGCCGCCGCGATATCGTGGACTTCGGGCTGGTTGGTCGAATGGATCTGCAGCAATTTGAGCTTTTCGCCCAGTTCGGCGCGATAATGCGGATTGAGCGGATTATCGGGAAGACCCTCCGCCTTGATCATGTGCCACAATACGTCGATCCGGAATCCGTCGACGCCGCGCTCGAACCAGAAGCGCAGGACGTCGGTCATCGCCGCGCGCACGGCCGGGTTGCGCCAATTTAGGTCGGGCTGCTCCTTCAGGAAAGCGTGCAGATAATATTGCCCGGTCGCCTCGTCCCATTGCCAAGCCGAGCCGCCCATGTCGCTGATCCAGTTGTTCGGCGGCCCGCCGCCCGGCGCCGGATCGCGCCAGATATACCAGTCTCGCTTGGGATTGTCGCGCGACCGCCGGCTCTCGAGGAACCAGGGATGCTGGTCAGAGCTATGGTTGGGGACGAAATCGAGCAACAGCCGAAGTCCGTGCGCATGGACCGCTTTCAGCAGCCGGTCGAAATCGTCGAGCGTTCCGAACAACGGATCGACGCCGCAATAATCGGCGACGTCATAGCCGAAATCCACCATCGGCGACGGGAAAATAGGCGACAGCCAGATCGCGTCGACGCCGAGCGCCGCGATATAATCGAGCCGCTGCTCGATCCCGCGCAGATCGCCGACCCCGTCGCCATTGCTGTCCTGGAACGAACGCGGGTAAACCTGGTAGATGACGCCGCTTTCCCACCAGGGCGCTTTCCGGGTCGTCGTCACGCCGTCACGCCTTTCCAGCATCCCCGTGCAATGGCTGGGCTTGGCAGCACGTCGATGGCGCGTGGACCGGACGCTGAATGATCATGATCTACTCCTTGGGACCGGGCTAAAAGCTCGAAACCGGCTGCGTGGTTCCGAAGAAGGGGCGGCTCGTCGTCGAGAGGCTCGACCTCACCGCAAATGTTCGGCGAGAAAGTCGACAAAGACCCGAATTCGCGCAGGCGTGCTGGCGCCGCCCACGAACACCGCATGGATCTGCTCGACATCGCCGGGATTGAATTCCTCCAGGATCGGAACCAGCGCACCGCTGGCGATCTCCTGTGTCACGCTGAAGGCGCCAACGCGCGCTATGCCGATGCCGATCGCGGCGAGCTGGCCCAGCGTCTCGCCATTATTGGCCTCGATGTTGCCCTTGACGCACAGCGAGAAGTCGGTGCCGTCGCGGCGGAACGGCCAGATCGGCTCGGTCCGCCGGAAGTTGAAGTTGAGGCAATTATGCCGGTGCAGGTCTTCGGGCTCGCGCGGCCTGCCATGTTTCGCGAGATATTCCGGGGACGCCACGATCACCCGGCGCGTCTCGCCGAGCTTGCGAGCGGTCAGCGTGCTGTCGGGCAGCGGGCCGAACCGTATCGCGACGTCGGCCTGTCCCGCGGCGACGTCGACCAACGTGTCGGTCAGTGCGATGTCGACGAGAATATGCGGATAGGATGCCGCGAACTTGCCCAATAGCGGGACCACGCAGAGCCGCCCATGGGCGAGCGCGGCGCTGACGCTGAGCCGGCCGCGCGGTGCGCCCTGATCGGCGATTTGCTGCTCGGCATCGTCGAGATCGGCGAGGATGCGCCGCGCGGCCTGGAGATAGGATTGGCCCTCCGCGGTCAGCGCCAGCGTGCGGGTCGAGCGCAGCAGCAGGCGCACGCCGAGCCGCGCCTCGATCCGGTCGATCGCGCGCGCGACCGCCGATGGGCTCAGATCGAGAAGGCGGCCCGCCGCCGAGAAACTGCCAGTGTCGATCACCGCCACGAATAGCGCCATTTCCCGCGCCCGATCGGTTCCGCTCGCCATCTTTGCGTCCATCGCAATAATCCTTCGCGTCTACGGCGGGTACACGGGCGCCTATCCGCCGTCCATCTATGCGCGGAACGAATAAAGGATGAGCGCCATGGAATATCGTCAATTGGGATCGTCGGGTTTGCGCGTGCCGGCGCTGAGCTTCGGCACCGGGACATTCGGCGGCCAGGGACCGCTGTTCAGCGCATGGGGAACGAGCGACGTCGCCGAGGCACGGCGGTTGGTGGACCTGTGCCTGGAGGCGGGCGTCACTTTGTTCGACACGGCGGACGTCTATTCCAACGGTGCGTCCGAAGAGATTCTGGGCGCGGCGATCCGCGATCGCCGCGATAGCGTGCTGATCTCGACCAAAACCGGCCTGCCGATGGGAGAAGGGCCGCAGGACTGGGGCGCATCGCGCGCCCGGCTGATCCGCGCGGTCGAGGATGCGCTGCGGCGCCTGGGCACCGACTATATCGACCTGCTCCAGCTACATGCCTTCGACGCCTCGACACCCGCCGAGGAAGTCATGGGTACGCTCGACCAGCTCATCGCCGCGGGCAAGATCCGCTATGCCGGCGTGTCCAACTATCCCGGCTGGCAGATCATGAAGGCGCAAGCGATCGCCGATCGCCACGGATGGCCGCGTCTCGTCGCGCACCAGGTCTATTATTCGCTGATCGGCCGCGCTTACGAAGCCGAGTTGATGCCGCTCGCCGCCGACCAGGGACTTGGCGCTTTGGTCTGGAGCCCGCTCGGATGGGGGCGGCTGACCGGGAAGATCGGGCGGGATCGTCCCGTGCCGGCGGGAAGCCGGCTGCACGAAACCGCGCAATTCGCGCCACCTGTCGAAACCGAGCAACTCTATCGTGTCGTCGACGCGCTCGAGACGGTGGCGGCGGAGACGGGCAAGACCGTGCCCCAGGTCGCGATCAATTGGCTGTTGCAGCGTCCGACCGTCTCATCGGTGATCATCGGCGCGCGCAACGAAGAGCAATTGCGCGACAATCTTGGCGCCGTCGGCTGGTCCCTTACGCCCGAACAGGTCGCGGCGCTCGACGCGGCGAGCGACGTTCTGCCGCCTTATCCGCACACCCCGTACCGCCAGCAGGAGGGCTTTGCCCGCCTCAATCCGCCGCTGGTTTGAGGGGAGGCGGCAATGAAATTCAATCCCGGCCTCATGGCCTTGTCGGTCGGTGCGTTCGGCATCGGCGTGACCGAGTTCGCGCCGATGGGTTTGCTCCCCGTGATCGCGAAGGATCTCGGCGTCTCCATCCCAGCCGCTGGCCTGCTGATCAGTGGTTACGCGCTGGGCGTAATGATCGGCGCGCCGCTGATGACGCTGACTACCGGCCGCGTGCCGCGTCGGACGCTGTTGATCGGGCTCGCCGGTATCTTCACCCTGGGCAATGTGCTGGCGGCGATCTCGCACAGCTATGCGCTGCTGCTGGCGGCGCGGATCCTGACCTCGCTCAACCATGGCGCCTTTTTCGGCGTCGGGTCGATCGTCGCGGCCGGCCTGGTGCCGCCGCAGCGAAGGGCAAGCGCGGTGGCTGCGATGTTCATGGGACTGACCGTGGCCAATGTCGTCGGGGTGCCGCTCGCGACCTGGGCGGGCGAGCATCTCGGCTGGCGCGCCTCGTTCTGGGGTATCGCGGCATTGGGCGTGATCACGATCGTCTCGCTGCGGCTGACCTTGCCCGTGCTCCCGGCCCCGCGGGACGGCGACGCGCTCGCCGAATTACGTGTCCTGATGCGCGGCAAAGTGCTGGGAGCGCTTGCGCTCACCGTGATCGGATCGAGCGCCATGTTCACCGTCTTCACCTATATCGCCCCGATCCTGCGGGAGGCGACCCACGCCTCGCTCGGCTTCATCACCGCGATGCTGGTCACCTACGGCCTGGGACTGACCGTGGGTAACTGGGCCGGCGGCAAGTTTGCGGATCGCTCTGCCGATCGCACGCTGATCGTCACCCTGGCATCGCTGTCGGCGATCCTGATCGCCTTTGCCTTGACGATGTCCCATCCCGTCCCGACCGCGATCCTGGTCTTCGCCTGGGGCGTGGCGAGTTTCGCCCTGGTGCCGCCGCTGCAGGTGCGCGTGATGACGGCGGCTGCGGATGCGCCGAATCTCGCCTCCTCGGTCAATATCGGCGCCTTCAATCTCGGCAATGCCTCTGGCGCCGCCTTGGGGGGAGGGGTGATCGCTGCCGGATGGGGTTATCCGGCCGTCGCGCTGGCGGGAGCGGCGACGTCTGCAATCGGACTGGTCGCGGTCGTGCTCGCAACCAAGCGGCACTCGTCGCCAGCCTGTCGACCGTGTTCGGCGCCGTAACTTGCACGGGCTACGTTACGGCTTGGAGTTTGGTACGTAGGATTGCGGGATTGACTGGCGGTGGCGAGAAACGGAAGCGGTCCCGTCCCTGAGCAAGGTCCGTGTTCGCGGCTGGCAGTGCTCTTCTTGGGACAATAGGCGGTACGAGATCATCTGACATTGCCGTGTCGATGGTGTAATATCGCCTTTGGGGGGAGATATTGACGGGCGAGTTTGCAAACGGCCTCAGGGAGGCGCTGAGGCGTGATCTCGGTTATTCGGCGGCACATGACGTTGTCGCTGCCGGTCGCCTGCTGCTCGCGACGATCGCGTTGGGCATCGTCCTGGCTATCCCGTTCCCGATCGCGGCGCTCGATCGGGCCGTCCGGTGGTGCTTCATTGCCTATCTGCTGATCGCTGTCGCGGCGCTGGTCGTGAGATTGGTGTCGTGGAAGGCAACATGGTTGATGCGCCGCATAGGTTCCGTCGCCGATGAGGCGATCGGGCTCGGCGTGCTGATCTTCTACCCGACCGTCACCATACTCTATCTGCCGTTCATCGTCTTCCTGCTGGTCGCCAAGCGGATTCGGGCGAGCATCGCCAGCGTCGCGATCGAATATCTGATCTTCTCGCTCGTCATTCTTCTCCATGACCGGGCCGCTGCATTCTGGCCGGCCTTGCCCCGTATCGGCGACGGCCAGCGCATGCTGCAATTCTCGTTGCTGACGTTCATCGCCGCCGCCGCCTTGGTGGTGAAGATGCGGCAGACGGACGCGACATCGAGCGACCGCTGGAACGGCGAGTTGCTGGCCACGGGCATGCGCGCGCGATCGATGCCGATCGAGGAGATCGCAGCCCGGCTGGCGAGCAGGTTCCAGGTGTCGACGATCCTGATCTGCTGGCAGGGCGGGGAGGAGGACGACCGGCATTTCTATCGTTTTGCGGACGGCGCGCTGTCCGGCATCGAGCCGCCGCCCGCAATTGCCGATCGCATGCTGCTGCCGACCGGTTGGGACGAAGCCTATCTGTGGGAGGCGCGGACCGGAAAAGCGATGGTAAACAACAAGGCCGCGGGCGATCCGGTCGTCCGCGCTGTCGAACCCGGATTCCTGCCGGACGAGGCGATCGAGGGCGCAGCGATCGTGGGCGCGATGCCGATCGCGGCGAATGCGATGGAGGGCTATGTCTATCTGATCGGCCTGCCGCGCGTATCGGAGGTCTTGCTGGGCCAAGTCGCCAGCGCAGGCCATGCCGTCAGCGCCACCCTCGACCGTTATCAGATGTTCGAGGCGTGGCGCGAAAATGCCTTCGCCAACGCGCGGCTGGAGATCAGCCGCGACATGCACGACAGCGTGTTGCAGACGCTTGCAGGCCTCCGGATGCAGGTCGCGGTCCTCATGAAGGAAACCGACATGCCGATCGCCAAGCGGCAGGAGCGGTTGAAGGGTCTGGAGTCGATCATCTCCGCCGAACAGGCATGTCTGCGCGAGCTGATCAACGACAGCGCTCAACCGGTCAGCGAGCGGATCGACCTCGCCAGCCATCTGGCGCAGCGCGCCGAATTGCTGTCGCGCCAATGGGGTATCCAATGCTCGGTCCAGGCCGAGCCTGCGGTGCTGCCCGTTTCTCCCGACATCGCGCTCGAGGTCGAATTCCTGGTGCGGGAAGCCGTCTCGAACGCGGTGCAGCACGCGCATGCGTCGGTGGTCAAGGTGGCCGCGGCATTGCGCGACGAGGCGGTGTTCATCGCGATCAGGAGCGACGGCGCGACGATCATCGACACGACCGCCAATGGCGCCGATGTCGAAGGCGTTTTGTCGCATTCGCTGACCAAACGGGTGAAAGCGCTCAACGGCCGGGCTTATACCGATCCGATGGAGCGCGGCGTGCTATTGTCGCTCAGAATTCCACTAAAGGCTGGTGTCCATGTCGAAACTGTTGCTGGTTGACGATCATCCGATCTTTCTCGAGGGACTGCGTCAGTTCCTCGAGACCAATGGCCATGTCGTCCAGGACACGGCGCGGACATCGGTCGATGCGATCGACCGCGTCGCTCACAATAGCTTCGACTTGCTGGTGCTCGACGTCAGCATGGCCGATGGCGGTGGGTTGCACATCCTGCGAACGTTGCGCGGCGCGGGCAATCAGATCCCGATCATCTTTCTCACCGTCGGCCTGAAGCCGGTCGAGACGATGGAAGCGGTCAAGCTCGGCATCAACGGCATCGTGCTCAAGCACAACGACCCCAGCAACCTGATCACCTGTATCGAGGCGGTCAAACGCGGCGACACCTGGATCGACCCGACCATCATCGAGCGTGTCTTGAAGCGCAGCATGGCCGGCCAATCGGTACCCGTGCTGCCGCAATATGGACTGACGCGACGCCAAGAGGAGTTGGTGAAGCTGGTCGGCGAAGGCCTGCGGAATCGCGAGATCGCGCGGCGCTGCGGACTGACCGAAGGGACGGTCAAGCTCCATCTGCACCATATCTACGGCAAGCTGGGGATCAGCTCGCGCGCTCAGCTCATCATGATGTTAGCCGCCGAAGCGATGTGAGCCGGTCAGGCTGGCCGGATCGAGATACCAGGCTAGAGCGCGATGACGTGGGTTTGACCCGCCGTGATTGCCCGGGCGTGTTCGCTGGCAAGGAGCGGTGTGCAGCGCGTAGCGGCGCTACGCGCAAGGGCCGCGACGCAGACCAGCGGACGCGCCCGGGCAACCGCAAAGCGGCGGGCGCCTTTTGGCGCACGGCAGCGTCTCTCGTCGGTCACGATGCCTTCAGCATCGCTCCGCTCCTCGTTCCTCGCCCTGCACCAAAATCCGCTCCGTCACGGTGGGTCAAACCCACGTTATCGCGCTCTAAGGGCTGCGGGTTGATGTTGCCCCCGACGATCGCGAGCATCGCGCCGGCCGAGATGGCCAGACCATAGGGAATGGGGCCTCCGGCCTTGAGGCTGGCGACATTGGTCGATTGCGCGATCCCCGCCGGCAGCATGCGGCGCAGGACGATGAAGGCGATGGCGAGCAGCGCGCCGCCGATCCCCATCCACAGATAGAGCGCCGACGCGCCTTTGAAGTCGAACCATAAGGCGATCGCCGCCATCAACTTAACGTCGCCGCCGCCGAGCCATCCGCGCGAGAACAGGAACAGGCCGCCCAGGAACGTGCCGACGAAGACCACGGCGTTCTGCCACAATTGGGCGTTCCAGCCGCAACTGTACATCCAGACCGGAAACAGCAGGATGATCGCGGCCGGGAATATGTTCGGGATGCGCAGTTTCCACACGTCGGTCAGCGCAGCGAGCGCCAGCACGAGATACAAAGCGATCAACAGGACGTTGTGCAGCGACATCATTTCTGGGGCCCCAGCGACGAAAGGATATTGGCGGTTGCGGCCGGATAGATCGGCGCCGCGGCGACCGACTGGGTCAGCCATGCCCTGGCGTCGTCGGTCCGGCCGGCGAGCGAGGCAGCGTAACCCGCGTTGGACAATCGCTCCGCCCAGCGCGCCGCATCCTCCCCGCGGCGGCGCACCGGCGGCTCGCCTATCGACGCGGCGGCGATGTCGAGATTGTTGGCGACACGCCGGTCGTCGGGATCCGCCGCCAGCGCCTGCTGTAGCAATGCCTTGGCTTCGGAATAGCGGTGCTGCATCAACAACGAGACTGCCGTGTCGTTGAGCAAGGATGCACGCGGCGCGCCGAGCGCCGATGCGCGCTCATACGCCACCTTGCTGTCGTTCCACCGCGCACCGGAATCATAGGCGTGGCCAAGATCGGCCCATAAGCGCCAGTCGGCCGGGCAGCGTGCCGTCGCATCGCGCAACCGCACGAGCGCGAGTTCAGTGTGTTGTAAGGCCGCAGCCGCACTGCCCAGTCCGGCGACCACGCGGCAATCCTCGCTGGGCGTCGCCGCCAATTTGGCGAAGGCGGCTTCGGCCTCGGAATACCTGCCTTGCGCCAGCATCAACTGGGCACGAAGCACCGCGACATCGAATGTGCCCGACGTGGCCTCAGGCAACATTTCGAGCATCGTCTGCGCCTGGACCAGCCGTCCACCCCGGATCGCGGCATCGACCAATGCGAGATCATCCGGCGGTGCCGTCGACGCTGTGCCAAATGCGAATAGGGCCGCCAGCGGAAGCAGCCGAACGCCGAAGGTCACCGTCGTCCCCCGGCAGGCTTGGCGGCGAAGCGCAACGCGTTGCCGCCGACCAGCAATTGGATCCGGTTTGCCTGAGTGGTGGCGTATAGGCGGGTCGGGAACGGTACCGCGCGCGCCAGCCGCCGCGCGGTCGCCTCGCCCGATGGCGGATAGAGGATGCGGCTGACCGCGATGCGCATCCCGCTGTCGCCGCGGTCGAGCGGACGCCAGCCACGCCCCACAAGATAGGATTGAACGCGTGCGGCAATGCCTTTGCGTCCGGCGGCATTGACCACCATCGTGTTGCGGAGAGCGCCGGGCGTCACCGTGGCCATCGGCTTTGGCGACGTCACAGGCAAGGCTGCGGACACCGTCACCGTCGAGCCGGCGAGGATCGCTGCTTTACCGGCGCCACGCGCTGGCGGCAGGGTCAAATGAACGACACCGGGCGCGAGCTGTTCGAGGCGCGGCCCGGTTGGTGTAACGGGAGTCGGCATGGCCGGCACTGCGGCAGCGCCCGCCAAAGCTGGGGCGACCGCCGGAGGCGGTGCCATGACCGGCTGGGTCGATGGCGGGGGAGAGGCTGGCATGGCGCCCGCCGAGGCCAGCATGGTGCGCATGTCGACGTCGAGCAAAGCTGCGGCGTCATTGCGGCCCTGCGCGGTCAGCGACGCGGCGTAGGCGCGATAGAAGGCTTCGTTACGCGGTGCCAGCGCGAGCGCATTCTGGAAATAAACGTCGCTCAGGTCGTATCGGCGCAATCGATCGTAGCAGAGCGCGAGGCCTTCGACCGCCGCCGCATCGTCTGGGGTCGCGACCAGGATGCGGCGATACATCTCGATCGCTAGCCCATAATTGCCGTCGGCGAGCAGCCGCGCGGCGGCGACCGAGGATGCGTCCGTCGCGGCAGTGAAGCGCGTTCCTTCGGGCAGCGCGGTCCGCTTGGCCGAACTCGTGCATCCGCTGGCGGCGACGGCCAGGCCGATCAGGGCGGCCCGCGAGGCGAGAGTCCGCTTCATTCGGTCATCCTCCCATCATCGGCAGAAGCTGGCGCACGACGCGGATCGCGGCCGGCAGCATCAGCACGCCGATCATCACCGGCAACATGCAGGCGACCAGCGGGATCGACAGCAACACCGGCAGGCGATGCGCCTTTTCCTGCGCGAGCATCTTGCGGCGCTCGCGCATTTCGCCGGCATAGATACGCAACGTCTGGCCAATGCTCGATCCGAGCTTGTTCGATTGGATCAGCAAGGTGGTGAACGACCGGATCTGGTCGACCGCGGCGCGGTCGCCCATCCGGCGCAACGCCTCCTCTCGACCGCGGCCGGCACGCAGTTCTAGCACCGTGGTCGCGAGCAGATTGGCGACCAGGGGATGCGAGCGCGCCATTTCGCGGCCGACGCGGTCGAACGCCGCTTCCATTCCGAGCCCGGCTTCGACGCAAACCAGCATCAGGTCGAGCGCGTCGGGAAAGCCGTTGACGATCTGTTCCTGGCGTCGCGATGCGTGCGCCGATACCCAAAGATTGGGCAGATAGAGCCCGAGCACCGCGAGGGCGGCACCGAACAGATAGAGTTTGAACAGCGACGGCGCCTCACCGCGAAAGACCGTCGCCGCGATCAGAAGCAACGGTAGTCCGAGCGTGAGCGCGAGGCGCACCAGCGTGAACACGCGCGGTGCCTGGGGAGAGGTATAGCCTGCCGCCGCCAGTTTTGCGGTCAGCGTGGCATTGTTGGTGTCGAGCAGCGAAACCCCGCGCTTCTCGATCGCGCCGACAATGCGGCTCCAGGCGTCGCCGCGCCCCGTGTCGCGCAACGTCTGGACATGCCCTCCGGTCTGCCCCGCAGCGGCGGCTTCGGCGAGCCGGCGGCGCAACGCGGCGCGCCCGGTAATGACGGTCGACACGCCGAGCACGATCATCACGACTACCGCGAACAGGCCGCCGAGGATCGCGTAGCGCGGCAATTGCTGGATCAGGGTTCCCCACATCGCGCTAGACCTTGATGTTGACGAGACGGCGGATGATGAAGAAGCCGATCAGATACAGGCCGATCAGGCAGCCGAAACCGATCGAGAAAGCGCGGTCGCCCGCCACTTGCAGGTAGAAGGGGGGATTGAGCAGGAACAAGGCGACGAACGCCAGGACCGGCAACGCGGTCAGGATCGTCGCGGTCATCCGTCCTTCCGAACTGAGCGCCCGCACCATCAGCACCATGCTGGCGCGCTCGCGGATGACCTGCGACAGGTTTTCGAGGATTTCGGCGAGGTTGCCGCCGGTTTCGTTCTGCACCGACAGTGAGACGACGAACATGCGCAGATCGTCGAGATCGCAGCGATCGGCCATGTTCTGCAGGGCGTCGCGCAAATCCGCGCCGTAAGCGACTTCGTCGGTGACGATGCCGAATTCGCTGCCGATCGGGTCGGTCATTTCCTGGGTGAGGAGGTCGAGCGCGGAGGCCACCGGATGCCCGGCGCGCAAGCCGCGCACGAAGATGTCTAGCGCGACGGGAAATTGATCGGCCATTTTCTTGCGTCGCCGCTCGGCGCGCTGCGCAATCACCATCAGCGGCAGCACCATGCCCGCCGCGACGGCGAAGCAGGCCGTCATCAGCACCGTGCCCAGGCCGATCCGAAAGCCGAAGATGACGGCGCCGAACATCGTCAGCACGAACAACACCGCGACGATCAGCAGCATCAGCATGAACGTGCGTCCCGGCGACATCCCGAAGCCGGCGGCGCGCAGCGTGCTGTCGAGCTTCTTGCCCGGACCGGCCAGGAAGCCCGGCAGGTGGATCGCGTCGCCCCAAGTCTCGCGGCGCAGGCGCGCGAGAACCTCGGGGCGGTCGAAGCCGCTAGCGATCAGGCGCAGGCGTTTGTTGACCGCCATCGCGCCGCCGCGATTGGTGCGGTACCAGCGCATGCCGCCCTCGATACCGAGCACGACGGCCGCGAACACGAGCGCCAGGACGAGCAGCCGGATGACGTCGGTCGACATCAGGCGAGCGCCGCGCTGGGATTGAAGATATCCGCGGGCAGCTTGATCCCGCGATCCTCCAGCTCCTGCATGAAATGCGGGCGGATGCCGCTCGCTTCGAACCGGCCGAGCACCGCGCCATGCTCGTCGCGGCCGGTCATGCGGAAGCGGAAGATCTCCTGCATGGTGACGACCTCGCCTTCCATGCCGATCAGTTCGGACAGGCTCATCAGGCGGCGTTTGCCGTCGGACAGGCGGCCGACCTGGATGACGACATTGATCGCCGAGGCGATCTGCGCGCGGGCCGAGCGCGGCGCGATGTCGATCCCGCTCATGCCGATCATCTGTTCGAGCCGCGACAGGGCGTCGCGCGGAGTATTGGCGTGGACCGTGGTCATCGACCCGTCGTGCCCGGTATTCATCGCCTGCAGCATGTCGAACGCCTCGCCGGCGCGGACTTCGCCGACGATGATGCGATCCGGCCGCATGCGCAGCGCGTTCTTGAGCAGGTCGCGCTGGGTGACTTCGCCATTGCCCTCGATATTGGCCGGCCGCGTTTCCAGGCGTGCGATATGCGCCTGTTGCAGCTGGAGTTCGGCCGAATCCTCGATCGTCACGATGCGTTCGGAATTGTCGATATAGGCCGACATCGCGTTGAGCAGGGTGGTCTTGCCCGATCCGGTGCCGCCCGAGATCAGGATGTTGCGTCGCGCCTCGACGATCGCTTCGAGCACTTGCGCGACCGCGCGCGGTACGCTGCCGTAGGAAACCAGCCGATCCATGTCGATCGGCACCCGCGCGAATTTGCGGATCGAGAGCAGGGACCCGTCGACCGCGAGCGGCGGAATGATCGCGTTGACGCGCGATCCGTCGGCCAGCCGGGCGTCGACATAAGGCGATGCCTCGTCGACCCGGCGGCCGACCGCGGCCACGATCTTCTGGATGATCCGCAACAGATGCCGTTCATCCTTGAAGCGGATCGATGACGGCTCGAGCTTGCCGTGGCGCTCGACGAACACCGAGTCATAGCCGTTGACCAGGATGTCGGTGATGCTCTCGTCCTTGAGCAACGGCTCGAGCGGCCCGAGTCCGAGCAGTTCGTCGAGCACGTCGCTGACCAATCGCTTGCGCTCGGCCAGGTTGAGCGCGTGCTTCTGCAGCGACAATTGTTCGTGGACGATCTCGCCGATCTCGGCCTGGATCTGCTCGCGCGACATGGTGTCGAGCGCGGACAGGTTGATCAGGTCGAGCAGGCGTTGGTGCAATTCCACCTTGAGCGCGGTGTGACGATCTGCCTCGGCCTGCGACTGGTCCTCTTTGTCGGGCCCGGCCGCAGGCTGCCCGGAGGCAGCGTGTTCGCCGGCCCGTCTGATCTGCCAGGCGCTCATCAGCCGCGCTCGAGCAGCATGTCGATCGCGTCGAGCAGCTTGTTGAGGTCGCGGGTCACTGCGCTCTTGGACTTGATGTCGCCGATCATCACCCCGCGATTGAGCGCGGTGTTCATCAGCGCGAAGTCGTTGGCGACGCTGAGCCCGATCTGGCGGCCGATCGTTTCCGATGCGTCCTTCAGGTTGATCTGTTGGAACAGCTTCTTCTCGACGCGATTGACCACGACCTGGATCTTCTCGGCGGCGACGCCGAGTTTGACCAGCAAGGCGAGTTGGCGCTGCGCCTGGCGCAGGCTGGCGATCGACAGTTCGACGATCAGGAACACCACGTCCGACTGCGCGACCAGCGACAGCGACCAATTGGTCCAGTCGCTCGGCAGATCGAGGAAGACGGTACGATATTCGGCGGTCGCCAACTGCACGATGTCGCAGATCTGATCGACGCCGACGGTGTCGGTCGGCATCAGATCGCCGGGAGCGGCGACGACCCGCAAGCCCGACGCATGTTCGGCCGCCACCGAGGTCAGCACGGCGGGGTCGAGCCGCTTGCCGGCTTCCAGCAACTCGCTGACGGTGAGGGCCGGGCTGATGCCGAGATGCGTCGCGGCATTGCCGCCCTGAAGGTCGAGATCGAACAGGCACGCCTTGAATCCGCGATCCGCCTCGCGCTGGGCATAAAGCGCGGCGGCCTGGGTCAAGAGCGCGGTCGCGCCGACGCCGCCGACGCTCTTGATGATCGATACGACCTTGCCGGTCGGAGTCTCCTGGGCGGCGCTGCGCTCAATCTCCTCGCGCATGCGGTCGAGCATCGTCTCGAGGTCGTCGCGGACCAGCGGCAGCGCGATCACGTCTTTGATCCCGGCACGGAGCAATGCCTGCATCGTCGGTACCGTGGCGTTGCGCACTGCAGCGATCACCGCGACCGACGGATGGTCGTGATGCAGCCGCAGCAGCCGCGAAAGCGATGCCGGGCGGTCGGTGCAGACCTCAATAACGATCACCCGGGCGCGCTTGGCGATTTCTTCCGGGACATCCTCTTCCGCGCCCAATTTGGTAGTGTCGAGCGACCAGCCGCCGATCGTGCTCGGCCCGAACTCGGCGGTCAGCACTTCTTCCTGCGACAGGACCAATTCGACCGCCGCGCCGGGCCGCCTGATGGTCCAGCTATTCGGTTCGAATTCGGACAAGTCTACCGCTCCCACAACGCAACTCCCATCTAACCAGTCTTGCCATCTTCCAGCGTCAGCGAGGCGGCATAGGCCGGCAGGGTGACGCTGGTTTTCCCGAAGAAGCGGAAAAGCATCGGCGTGAATGTCAAAGTCTTGAGCTTAACCGTGATCAGCGGAGATACTTGGATTCCGTTGGGATCCCCCGCATAGCCCAAGCCCGAATATTCGTAGCTGATCGTGACGTTGTCGGCGGTCAGGCTGGGATAGTATCGCTGCATCTGGGTCACGATGGCGTTGAATGCGGCTGTGTTGATGGGGGTAAGGGTGGGGCAAGTCGCGCCCGTCTTGCAGGTGCAGGTCACCGTACCGCTGGCCGATGTGCAGTCGGCGCCACCGAACGAGCTCAACGGGATTGGGTCGCCCTGCGGAATGCCGCCGGCTACCGCGAAGTCATACGTTGCCAGACCCCCCGGCACGACGTCGTTGGTGACCGCGTAGCGCACGCCCATCTGGGTCGCCTTTTCCGCGCGGTTGCAGGTCCACAGGAACCGGGCGAGATCGACCGTGCCGATCATGAACGACAGCAGCAGCGGCGTCAGCAGGCCGAACTCGGCGGCGGTCCCGCCATGCGTCGATCGCAGCAGCGCGCGAATCGCCTTCATGCGCCCACCACCGCCGCTTGCGCGGTCGCGTTGAGGTTGATCGTCGTCTTGGTGATGCCGAACGCCTTGAATAGCGAAGGATAAGGCAATGTCGCGGTCACCGAGACCACCGGCACCCCCGCCGTCGACGCGGTGTAGATGCCGCCGCGATAGGTGGTGTCGGTGTTGCAGGCGACCGACACGACGATGGTTGAGTTGCTGGTCCAGCCGTTGAGGCGAACGTTGCCGGTCCCGTCGACGGTGTTGGTGCGGACCAAATTCTGCGTTGCCACGGCAATGGCGCTGGTATCGTTGGTCACCGCGGCGCAATTGACCGGGTAGCGGCGCGACGCGTAGCGCGCCCCGTCGCGTACGCCCTTCAGCATGGCATGTTCCGACAGGAAGTAATTGCCAAGGTCGACCGCGCCGCAAGCGAGCACGAGGAAGATCGGCGTGACGAGCGCCATCTCGACCGCCGCGGAGCCGCGGCGGCAGGCCAACGCCCGCGAGGCGGTCGAGACGCGCCGCCCGATCATTCGATCAGATAGGGTACGTCCTTGCGTACCACTTGCCCCGCCGTGCCGCCGGCACTGCCGCTGTTGGTTTCGCCGATGACCTCGACATAGATGTCGCCGGCGCTGGTCCGCGTCCGGTTCGCCGACGGTTCGACCAGGAACAGTTCGACCCATTTGACTACCGGCACGTTGGTCGACGATCCGTTGACGCTGTTCTGCTGGCAATTGACGATCGCCGCGGAGATACGCCGCCGGTCGACATTGTTGCCGCCTGGAGTGATCCCGCCGGAGGGCGTACCCGACCAACAGATCGGTGCGCCATAAGCCGTCGTTCCCCCGCCGACCGCGCGGGGCGTGTTGATACGCGATGCCGCGTTAGTCAGTTCCCACGTATAGACCTGGTATCGCGTGACGGTATTGGGGTTGTACCCAGCTGTCGTCATCGCAGTTCGCCAGTCGAACCCCGACCCATAATTGACGTAGAAATAGGCGTTACGATCCCACAACCCGTCGCCGATCCGGCCGCTCGCGCAGCTGCCATTGGCGCTGACGGCATGGCACATGTCGCGCGGATAACCGATGGCACTGGGCATTTGAGCCGAGGTTAGCGGCGTCGTGGCGCTGGTCGGCAGATAGGGATTGGAAGCTTCCTGCCAGCCGTTATTGCCGAGCGTGCAGGAATTGTTGCCGTTGCCGTTCTTCTTGACCAGGTCTTTAACGGTGTTGGCCGATGGCGGGCACGTTCCGCCGGACGGGCAGGACTGACCGGAATCGTAAATGTCGAAGCGGGTGTTGAGCGCATCGGTAACCGACACGCTGGCGCCTGGCTTGGTGTCGACCCCGGTCTGCGGCAGGCAATCACCCGCCGGGGTCAACCAGCCCAGGCCCTCGCGCAGCCCTTGCGCGCCATTGCTGCCGGAATGGGTGTTGAGATAGCCGAAATTGCCCGGCGACCAGCCGCCATTGCCGTTGCCGACCGACACCAGATTGAGTCCAGCGCCGATCAGGCCGGTCGCGTCGAACGTTTTGGTCGTCGATGTTTCCTGCGGATTGCAGATCATCACCGGTGGCACCTTGCAGATGCCCGACGCCACGCCGGCGAACGCCTTCGCGTTGATCGATCCCGATGTGAACGCGGCGACCACCGGGGTCAGCGCGTACCGCGCCTGCTTGGTGTCGACGGTAACCTGGACGAAATAGGAATTGGCATCGCTGGTCGACAGCGTTGTCTTGGCTTTGTCTTGGTAGAACAATATGTTGGCGTCGGATACCGACACCGACCGATTGCCGCCGTCATTGGCGAACAATGCCAGGTTGGTGATCAGGGTCTTCGCCGCTGCCTTGGCGCGGGTCTGCGCGCCTGTCTTGCCGTCAAGCTGTGCGGCGGCGGCGAGCGCGGCATGGTCGGCGGCGTCCTGAAGCTCGGTATGCATGCCAACCAGGCGCGAATAATCGAATCCGATCCCCGCCGCGCCGATCAGCGCGAACAAGGATATGGCGACGATGGGCGCGACCGATCCGCTCTCGGACTTCCAGAGCTTTTGGGTTGCGCGGCGCATGTCAGTTGGAACTGGGGGGGGATCCCCCCCCGCCTCCGCCGCCGCCGCCGGACCCTCCGCCGCTGCTGCTTCCCGTCGTCTGGGCCTGGGGCTGCTTGACGGTGCCCTTGCGATAGCGCTCGGCGGCGTTCGCCGCCTGGGTTCCCGCTCCGCCTTCCATCACCGCGGCCTCGGCCGGCACCGGCCTGGGCTCGGGATTGATGGTCTGGAGCGAATAATCGGTCTTCGCCGCATCGCCCAGCGTCGTGTCGATCGGCGTGCAGCCGGCCAGCAGCGCGATGCCCGCGATCGTGATCGGAAGGATGAAGCGCATGTCGGTCACCTTTGCGGCGCGTAGCCATTGGGACCGGAAAAGCCTCCGGCGGGTGGAGTCGGCTTCGGCCCATCCTTGGGCGGCTCGTTCGGGTCGAACGGGTTGGTTCCGACTGCCTTGTCGGTCCGCCCCATCAGGAACAGGTCGAGTTCGCTCGGCTGCTGTACGCGATCGGTCGGCAGCCGCATCTGGCCCGCCGGCACCGGCCGCACCAGCCGCGGCGTGACGATGATGACCAACTCGGTTTCCTGGCGCTGGAATCCGCGCGAGCTGAACAAGGCGCCGATGATCGGGATCGAGCCCAGCACCGGGAATTGCCGCACGGTGCTCTGGAAATCCTTGCGCAACAATCCGGCGATCGCGAACGACTGGCCGTCGCGCAATTCCAGCGTGGTCTTGGCGCGCCGCGTCTGCAGCCCGGGAATGGTAAGCCCGTTGATCGTGACCGAGGCCGAGGGATCGATCGAGCTGACTTCGGGCGCGACCACCATGTTGATCACGCCGTCGTCGAGCACGGTCGGCGTGAACGCCAGGCTGACCCCGAACGGCTTGTATTCCACCGTGATCGCGTTGCCACCGTTCTGGCCGGCGCCGCTGCTGCCCTGCGATACGGGCACGGGGAATTCGCCGCCCGCCAGGAACGAGGCGGAATCGCCCGACAAGGCAACCAGGGTCGGCTCGGCCAGGGTCGTCACCAGCCCCTTGCGCTCGAGCGCGTCGAGCGCGGTGAAGATGTTGAGATTACCGAGCGAAATTCCCTTGGACACGACGCCGAACGTGTCAAGAATGCCGGACAAATTGACCGTCGGCACACCGTTCTTGTTGGTCAGCAGCGCGGTGCCCGGCGCGGTATTGCCGATGCCGCCCTGGAAGGTGTTCGCGCCATTGCCGTTGGTGAAGGCGGTGTTGATCCCCAGGCTCTTCGCCACGTTACGGTTCATTTCGGAGAACCGCACTTCCAGCATCACCTGTTGCGATGCGCCGACCGCCAGCAGGTTGACGACCTTTTCGCCGGCGTAAGTGGCGGCGATCTGCTTGGCACGGTCGATCGCCGGGCCGCTAGACACGGTGCCGGTCAATACGACCGAATCGCCCGACATCTGGACGCCGATCCGTTCGCTCGGCATCAGCTCGCTGAGCTGGCGGCGGAGCGAGACGACGTCGGGTCCGACCGCGACGTCGATCACCGAGATCAGATTGTTGTTCTTGTCATAGAGCGTCAGGCTGGTCGTGCCGATCTTCTTGCCCAGCACATAGAGCGAGCGGTTGGTCAGCGGCAGGACGTCGGCGACGTCGGCATTGCCGATCAGCGCCTTGGCGAACGGCCGGTCGGCGGTCAGCACCTGGCTCTTGTTGACGGCGACGTCGAGCTGGCCGGCGCGCAGGTTGGCGTCCGCCGCCCTGACCGTTTCCTGCGCCTGGGTCATCGTCGGGACGACGATGGCGGCGGCTCCGGCCGCCAGTGCGAGCACGCGAAGGCGCGCTTTCATGTCAGCGAGCGACATAGCGACCCACCTCATAGCTGCTGTCCTTGGTGCCGCGGACGATCATGACCGTGAGGTCCGGGTTCGCGGGCTTGCGGGCGGGGGCGCGTGGCCCCGCGGGTGGAGCGGAAACAAGGGGCGGCGGCTGAAAGCGCGGCGCGCCGTCCGAATAGCCGCCGACATAGGCGCCGTCGCGCAGATCCTCGGTGCTGACGGTCTCGACCGTCGGGCTGGTTTCCGACGCGGGGTTGACCAGCGCCAGGCTCAATTGCCCGACCTGTTGCGCCAGCGCGAGTTTCTGCGCATCGACCTGCGCCACTTCGAGCGTGGCGGTCTTGCCGATCGCCGGCTTGTCGGTGCTGTCGCTGGCATCCTGGTCGATCGCGATGACGCGGACCTTTTGCAGCAGGACGTCGGTGATCTGCTGGCTGTTGCCGTTGGGGTTCATCGGCGTGCGCGTGACGAGGACGTCGACCACGTCCCCCGGCAGCACGAACCCGCCCACTCCGGCGACGTCGCTGAGGCGCACGGCGACCGCGCGCTTGGTCGGATCGAGCACCGCGGAAATCGCCGCGCGGCCGCCTTCCCCCGAAATCTTGGAACGCAGGATCGGCTCGTTCGCCGCCATCGGGCGGAGCGCGACACGCGTATGGTTCATCGGCAATAGCTGCGGGATCGAGCTGAACGTCCCTTCGGGTAGCGAGCCCGCCGGCCAATCGACCAGCCGCACCTTGTCGGGCGTGATCGGCGCACCGAATTCGAGCGGAACGCTCGCCACCGCGACCTTTACCGTGCCCTGGGGGCTGGTAGTCTGTTGCTGTTCGACCCGGCCAAGATAGGAATTGGCAAGGAAAACCGCCGCCAATCCGATCAGGATCGCGACGCCCAGAATTATCAGTCCTTGTCCACGCATGATTACCGACCCCCCGCCGGCCGATCGCAATTGCGATCGGAACGGGGCCGCGGATGATCCGCGACCCCGCTCAGTTCATCAGCAACCAGAGGCGGTGCTGTTAGCGATGCAGTTCGACGCTTTGTTCATGGCGCCGCTGATCGAGGTGCCGAGCCCGTAGGCGGCAACGGCGATGCCCGTGCCGACGATCGCCAGGATCAGCGCATATTCGGCCGCCGAGGCACCGCTGGTGTCGGTCAGCAAATTCTTGATCATCGTCATGTCGAAACTCCCTTACTTGCCGGATCCCATCCGGCCGGTCGACGGGGCGCTTCCCCTCCCGAAAGCGCCCCGTCCGCGTCAGCCGTGCATCAGCAGCCGGTGCTGGTGCTGTTGGTGACGCAGTTCGCCGCCTTGTTCATGGCTTTGCTGATCGAGGTGCCGAGCCCGTAGGCGGCAACGGCGATGCCGGTGCCGACGATCGCCAGGATCAGCGCATATTCGGCGGCCGAAGCGCCGCTGTCGTCGAGCAAAAGATTCTTGATCATGGTCATGTCACTTCCCCAAGTCCCCGCCGGATTTCGCCGGCCCCAAATTATTCCGTGGGCAATCTGGGATCGGGTGTTTCCGAACTCTTTCGCGAGTTGGTCCGATCAATCGTCCCCGGAATGCGAGTTGATGAAGGGGGCCAAGCGGGTAAGGTGTCAATAACCGACTATTTTCATAATCCTTTCAGCGGTTTAGCCTTAATCTGTGTTAACCATTTCAACTTTAGTCGTTTGTTATCAGATATTTAACGGAAATGACTTGGGGAAGGGATGCTGTCGGTTAACCATCAATAAATGCAGAAAAAATGTGCCGCTCGGGCCAAACGGCATAGTTTGTATATCCTTCGTCATACCCATTTCGGGCCTGACGGTACGTAACGCTATGTCGCATTTATCCAACGGTATGAATCACCTGTCCGATTCCTACAAATCGGCGAATCACTTTGGCAAAAAACGAATCACCTATTAGGCCAAGGATCGGGATCGGGGGGATTTTAGAATGCCGCAATTGAGCATTCCAAAATGAGTAAGGGAAATGCCAGCGAAGCTGACCTTTCCGATATTGCCTTTCTACTGTTAACCAGTTTCGCCGCGTTCGCGTTCGTGACGGTCTTGTCCTCGGCTTTCGCCGATGGTGACACCGGATGGCATATCGCGACCGGACAATGGATCGCGGCGCACGGCATCGTTCCCCGAACCGACCCTTTCTCCTTTTCTGCGCGCGGCCATCCCTGGGTCGCGCACGAATGGCTGTCCGAACTGCTGATGTATGGCGCTTGGCGATATGGTGGCTGGGGTGGGCTGATCCTGCTGTTCGGTACTGCGTCGGCGGCGCTCTATGCCATTGTCGCGCTCCATTTGCGGCGCTGGCAGCGCCTCGGCGCGGCGGGGCTGATGATGATCTATCTGTCGATCGGGCTCGCGCAATCTCTATTGGCTCGGCCGCACTTGCTCGCCCTGCCCATGCTGGCGGCCTGGCTGATCGCTCTCCTACGCGCACGCGAGCGCGAGCGCGCGCCTCCGCTCGCGCTCGCGATTCTTATGTTGGTCTGGGCCAATGCGCATGGCAGCTTCGTATTTGGCCTGGCGCTGGCCGGCGGCCTCGGACTGGAGGCGCTGGTTGCGGCGGCTCCTGGCGACCGGCTGCGCGTGATACGGCAATGGGGCTTGTTCGGTATTGTCTCGCTCGCCGCCGCGATGGCGACCCCGGCCGGGTTAGATGGACTGCTCTATCCCTTCTACGTCAACAACCTCTCGCTGCTGTCGCTCATCTCGGAATGGAGACCGGCCGGGCTCACCGCATCGAGCCTGGAAATCCTGTTATTGAGCGGGTTGTTTTTCCTGTTCCTTCGCCCCGTGCGCATTCCGGTAATGCGGCTTTTGATTCTGCTGGCGGCGCTGCACATCACGTTCGAGCACGTTCGCAACCAGATGGTGCTGGTGACGCTGGCGACGATCCTGCTGGCCGAGCCGTTAGGGCGTGCCTGGGCCGAAGGCGCCGAGCGGCCGCGACCGGCATTGTTGCCGCGGCTATGGGCGGAGCGGCGCGAGCTTGCGCCGTTACTGGCCGTCGGGTTGCTGCTGTTCGCGGGAACCGCGACCTATCGCCTGATCACGCCCTTTGATCGGCCCGACAGTTACGGCGTCCCGATAACCGCGTTGCGTAACCTGCCGCCAGGATTACGCGATAAGCCGGTGTTCAACGAATATAGTTTCGGCGGCCTGCTGGCGTTCGAGGGCATCGCACCGTTCATCGACGGGCGATCGGACATGTATGGCGATGCCTTCACCACCGATTATTTCAAAATCGCCAATGGTGATGCTGCGCGTTGGAAGGCTGCCGAAGCACGCTGGAAGTTTGGCTGGACGATCCTGCCGCCCGACAATGCGCTGGTGAAGATCCTCGATGGCGAGCCGGGCTGGCGGCGGGTCTATGCCGACAAATGGGCAGTGATCCATATATCCGATCGAGCGCGGGCAACCGCGCCGACGCGTCCCGACAAACCGGCGAGCCGATAACCTCAAATTGATTCCGGCCTTGGCCGACGGCGTTATTCGGCCGGGATCGGCGCCTGATCGGCCGCAGCGACCGGCTGGCGGACCGCCACCGCCATGGCGAACAGGGCAAAGCCGGTCGCGATCGTCCACGCGAAGATTCGGGTCATGAACCACGCGTGGACATAGAAATGGTGGTTGAACACCGCGACCCACACGACCAGCACGAGATTGGATGCTGCGACCAGCATTGCCCTCTCCCGCAGGTCGGAGCGGCGGAGACGGACAAGCCCTGCCGCGCCAAATGCTATCGTCAGCAACAGGATCATCACCACGAATCCCGGTTGCCCTCCCATCATCTCTCCCAAACCGCGGGAAACGCGGATGACGATGTTTGCGACGGTCGGCGGCGGAATGTCTTCGAATTGCGCCGACCCTGCCAGCCGTTCGAACAGCTGGTCTCCAATCGACGTTACCGCGCCCTGTGCGAACACTATCTGGGTCAGCACAATCTTGATCAGGACCATCGTCGCTATGGCGGTGATGAACGCGACGCATGCCGATGCGATGCTGGATTTCAATCGATCGTCCCGTCGCTCCGCCATAGCGACGCCAGCGATCGTCAGGGCTATTCCCAAAGGTATGCCGCCGGTCAGAAACTCGAATATCGCGGTCAATGCACCAAAAGCCGCAACGGGAACGACGAAATCAACCGGTCGCGACTGCGCGCCGAAACTGGTGGTCTCCAACCACAATGCATAACCGAGCAATACCGCATCGGCGGGACCGTGCCCGAGCGATTGGCTGAAATGTTCGAAGCCGAAGAAGCGGGCGAAGGCGAGAAAGAAGCACAGCCAGAAAATCACGTTGACGGTAGCCCCGCCCCGGAGCGCCTGTCTCATTGCGAGAGCAACCCCGGCGAGCAGCAGAGACGCTATGATCAACTGATAAAGCGTACGTATCGCCCGAACAGGCAAGACCTCGAGCAGGGCACGGGCGAGGACGGTATGGCCGTGGATATAGTTTTGGTAGAAGTTGAGTGGGCCGTGTTTCCCCTCGAGCACCGATCGCTTGAGTTCCTGACAGACGGCGGTCGTACGGTCCGAGAGATCGTTTGGCGGCGTCACCGTCATCTGCGCCCGGGTTCCCGATCGCGTAATGGCCTGGTCAAGGATCAGACAGTCGTTGAACTGGTGGGCGCCGATCCGCGTGTCGGTGTCGAGAATATCGGCTTCGGTCAGATCGCCCGCCTTGAATGCCGTCACGACAGCGGCGGTAGCCTGGCGCGGATCGCTGCCAAGACTAGCCCATGATAAAGCTAGCAAGATTGCATACAAAATCGCAGCGATCGCAATCGATCGCATAATTGCCGACGTCATGATCGCCCCCGACCGCATGCATTAGGCGTACAGAGAAATGAGCTCGAAGGCGAGCCGCCACCGACTACTTGGCTGCGGTCACGAGGCAGGCCGACTATTTCAATAGACGGTGCGGCAGGTGTTCGGCCGACCGCGGATTGGTTCGACCCGATCGTACGTCGTGAATTCCCCATAATCCGGGCCCCGACGATAGGCGCGCATCAGCCGGGCGAAATCGGGATCGGTCGAAAGATACTCGACCAAACCTGTTTTGAGATAACGATTGGGGTAGCGGTCCCCGAGGATACGCCGGGGTGGGTTGCAGGTGAGGTCGTCGACGATGCTGCGCCGGATATCTTGGATCAGTGTCGTCATCGCCGGGTTCGGTCGCTTGGCCCGCAATGCCCCGACCGCATAGAATAACGGCGAGTACGTCACCGAACGGGAGGGCCAGAGGAAATGGCGTTCCTCGGGAACAGGCCAGTAAGCGCTGCCCGAAAGCGCCGCGACGACGTCACCGGGACGGAGGTCGCTGGTGGCAAGCAGCGCATCAGCGTCGTCCCTTGCCCGCAACCCTTGAACGAGCGGAACCGCCAGACAAAAGATCGTCAACGTCGCCAGCCCGATGCCGACGCGCGCAGCAAGAGGCAGCTCGCGGCGACACCGCTCGGCTTCCGCCGCCATGGCGAGCGCAAAACACCCCATCGCCGGCACGCCATGATAGCGCCAACCTTTTCCTTGGAGGAAATAGGCTGCCAGAAATGCCAGACCGGCGACCAGTGCTGCCTGGGCGACCGACGAACGCGGACGGCCATAAAGGGCCAGGCTCAGGAGCAACAGACACGTCATCGTCACGACCGGCTGCGCCAACAGATAGCCGATCGGCCCGCGGTCGCCCTGATAGATCATCAACATCGGCAGGCTGGCGACGAAGTATGCGCTGGCGAACAGCAGGACGCCCACCGCGTAAGTTACGAGCGACGCCGCCAGCGCGAGGGTCTCCGGTCTGAACGTCAGACGGCGCGTGCGAACCAGAAGCAGGATTTCCAGCGCGACCGGGACGAGCAGGAAGTGTGGCTTCAGCGCGATGCCGAAAGCGGCCAGAACTCCGCAGAGGATCGCGATGGACCTACTCGCCGTTAGCCCGTTGGCGCGGCGCGCGACCAGGACGAGGTATGGCACGATCGCGATGAGAGTCAGATGCTCGCGCTGCCCGAACACATCCAGAAACGCGAACAGGGTTATGACGGGAAAACCCAGGACGATCAGCCCGCCGCTCTGCAGGCCCCGGCACAGGCGCCGCACAAGCAGTAACGCGAGGATATCGAGCGCCAGCACGGACGGGATCAGAACATGGTAGCTGCTCACACCGAGCAACCGCGCCAGATCGACGACCGGCACGGCCGCCCAGAACCACAAAGGCGGATTTACCTCGATAATGTCGGTATAGAGCGTGATGCCATGGGCGAGCTGGCGCGCGACCCATAATTGCCAGGCAACGTCGTTGACCAGTTCGGCGTTCCATAGCAGCGCTCCCGCCACGGCCACGAGTAGCAGCGCCACAGCCAGTGGCCAGGCCGGCGTCTCGCGCGGCAATGGCGGTAGGCTATCGCCCGACGATGCCATCGATCATCGCGGCGCGACGCAAGATCTCAATCGAATGAACCCGCCCCATTCGCCTCTGTTATACGGATCGGCGAAAAATGGCGATAAGCGGGCGACGCTCGCGCGTCGCTATGCCGGAACCCGCCACCGGTAGGTCAAGTTCACCCGGCGCGACAGCAGCAGATAGGGGAGCCAGATCGCGACGCTGATCAGCACTTTCTTGAGATTGCCCTGAAGCATGTCGGCGAGCGAGGCGCTCACCGATCCTGGCAGGTTGGCGACATTGCCCATCACGCGCGCGATGCAGATCTGCATCAGCACGTCGATCGCCCAGACCGCGGCCAGGAAGCGCGGGAAGAGCGGGACATGGCGCAGCGCGAGCACGAAGGCGAAGCCGTAGAGGCACGACAGCAATACCAGATCGGCCAGCATCATCGCATAGAGCGTGCGGAACCAGTCGGGCGCCATGCCGCCCAATGCCGGGATGCCGGTCAGGAACTCGAACGTGCGGACGGGGACGTTGATCAGGATGCCGACCAGCAACGAAGCCATGAACCCGGTCGCGCCATAGAGCGGCATTGATCGTGCCGTGACCGCGTCGACCCGTCGCCAACGCCCGATCCTGGCCAGGCGCTGCGTCGGCTGTGCGTGCAGCGCCGTCGCGGGAAAGGCGGACAAGCCGAGCAGGACGGTGACGATCGGCGCGATAACCAGCAACAGATAGGGGAGCGCATTTCCGAGCTCGTCGCCCGGCGTGAGGATCGGCGTCGCGGCGAAGGCGACCCTGAGGCCGCAAGCCAATCCGGCAAGCAATACCCAGACCAGCATCAGCCGAGGCAATCCGACTTCGAGCTTGCAGACCAACGCGAGGCTGCGCGCGGTCAACGCTCGTCCTGCCGGATATTCGCTCAGTGACCTCATCCGGCCTCCCTTGGCTAATGATTAAAGTATCAACCGAAATCCTTGCCGTCTCGTAAAGGTTCCGCGCGGGGTTTGTCCGGGTGTGCCTTTATGGTGCTGATGATTGGATCTCTGCTCCCCTCCCTTCCAGGGAGGGGCTGGGGGTGGGTGCGCGCGTCCGCGCGCTCACAAAGACTCATCCGCGATGTGGCAAGCAGCGACGGTCGAGGCATCGAGCCTCGCCCGACGCTATACCCACCCCTTGATCCCCTCCCTTACAGGGAGGGGAGATGCAGCGGACCCACCGCGATACGGGCCGATCGGCATATATCCTTCGGCCAAGCGCCCCCTTCATCGTCCTGAATTGATTCTCGAACTTTGGTTCCGCGACTCGCCGTCGATTCGGCCCGTTCCGTCGCCGAGTCGCGCCGAGTCGGCCGTGTCGATTCCATCCAACCCTTAACAATCTAACTTAACAAAGTAATAATCATTCACGAAATAGTAACGATATTCCAAAGCAGCGCGTGGCGTTCGGATCGGGCGGGGGGCAAAGGCGGAGAACCGCCGCCAAGTACGGGTTGGACCAGTCCCGCGAAAACCAAAGTTATATTCGTTAATTGTTTCCGACATTTTATAGAATAGATTTTTCGAGAGACTTTGAGTTGAAAGTTTTGTCCCAATAATAAACAAAGAAAATCTCCGATTTAGAGACTCGCTATATCCAAGGTTATAGCCAAGATAACCGGAGCTATAACCTTAATTCGGCAAGTTACCTGAATTGGTTAATGAGTCGTAAAAAATTCTTCTTGCGTTTTTGCCTGCCTCGTCAACAAAAGGGTCATCGTTCATTTGTCCGGGAGGGGGCAGCGAACTGTGACTTGCCGGGGTTCATTGACGACGATCGTGTTGGCGATCGGTATCGCGCTGCTTCCGCAGGGCGCCGCCGCGCAGACGGTCTATGCCGACGGGCAGCCCGGCGTGGTTGGCGGTCATCGCGATCTGCCGGTGATGGTCACCGCGTCGGTCGGCGGCCATTGCGGCTTCGCCACCGGATCGGCGCCCTCGGGTACCTATTCGCAGCCCGATTTCGATGTCGTCGGCCTCAACCACGATTTCACCTTCGCGCTCGATTGCACCGGGCCTTCGCGGGTCGCGGTCGTTTCGGCCAATGGCGGGCTGTTGACCGCCGGCTCCGTGCCGAACGGCTATATCACGCTCGCGCCCTATACCGTGGCGCTCAACGTGGTCGGATCGACCGCGACGGCGACGGGATCGTGCGCGGTCTCGACGCTGACCGTGACGTCCGGCGCGCCCTGCACGTTCCGCGGCCCGGTCAGCCAGTCGCAGGGCCTGCTGCTCAATTCCACGTCGGTCAATCAGCCCGGCACTTATCTTCGCGTCAGCGCCCCGGCCTATAACGGTCCGGGCACGCTGGTCAGCGGCTCCTATTCCGACACCCTGACGGTGACGGTGAGTGCGGCGTCATGAGGATGTCCGCGCAAACGTCCGCTTTTCCCGCCCTCGGGGGAACCGGTCGAACTTCAACCGAGGGTGGGCGGAACCGTCCGGGGGGGCAGTGCTCGCCAACGGCAACATCTGTGAAAGGGACAGTACAGTGAACAAGTTGATCCTTATGGCGCTCGGCGCCGGTTCGATGATCGCGATCGCGGCGCCTGCCGCGGCGCAGAATGTGACGGGTACGGTTAACATCACCGGTTCGGTGGCGCCGAAGTGTCTGGTCGTTCCCGGCTCGGGCTCGACGTTCGGCACGACCGTTGCGCTCGGCGAACTCGCCGACACCACCGGTAAGATGCGCACCGACCTCGCCGCCTCGTTCAACGCCAGCGCCGGGCTCACCGCTCGCGTCGTCTGCACCTCGGCCGCGCCGACGATCAGCGTCGACGCCGACCCGATCACGGCGGCCACCGCGCTCGGCGGCGGCGGCTATGACAACAGCATCGATTTCACCGCCAGCGTCGCGGTGACCACGACTGCCGGCGCCGCGGGCCCGTTCACCAACGACAGCGCCGCTGCCGCCGGTGCCGATACCGCGATCGGCGGCCGCCTGGCCAACAACGGCTCGGACAACATCGCCATCAGCGCGTCGAACTTCCGCACCGACACGGTCAACGACCTGCTGGCCGCGGATCCGACCTACACCGGCAAGATCACCGTCGTGATCAAGCCGGGCGCGTAATCGACTTCCAAACGGGGAATGTTTGACATGAAGACCTCGATCCTTGCCGCCGCAGCGGTCATCGCCGCCACGGCAGCGTTGCCCGCCGCCGCGCAGAATGCGACGGGTACGGTTACGATCAACGGCTCGGTCGCCGACCGTTGCCAGTTCACCTTGCCGTCCGACGTGATCAATGCCGGCGAGCTGTCGCTGCAGGGATCGGGGTCCACCGCCGGCAAGCTGGATCCCAGCAAGCTCGACGGCCAGACCCGTACCTTGCAGGGCTGGTGCAACGGCACTGCCGCCACCATGAGCGTGGAGGCGCAGCGCCTGGTCAACACGACCTTCACCACCACCCCGCCGGCCGGGTTCGACCGGGTGGTGAACTACACCGCCACCGCGACCGCCAACAGCGCCAACGCCACCGACACGTCGGTAACCGACGGTGCCGGCACGGCCGTTCCGGTCGGCCTGTTCACGGGTGACGTGAAGGTCACGCTGTCCGGCTCGTCGAGCCCGACCAGCGGACTGCTCGTCGCGGGCGACTATTCGGGTCAGGTCCTGGTGACGCTGACTCCGTCGGTCACTCCGGCGCCCTGATCGTCCTGACGGAGAAGCTGCGATGAAGCGCCTCGCTCTTACCCTGCTCGCCGCGGTCGCCCTTCCGGGTATCGCGCACGCCCAGGCCACCGACACCGCCACCGCCGATGTCGGCGTCTCGGGCACGGTCGCCAGGCTGTGCATGCTCGGCACGCCGACGCCCGCGCCGGTCGATGTCGGCCAGATGGCGAACACGTCGGGAGCGAGGGTCGGCAAGATCGCGGTCATCGCACCGCGCACGGTCACCTTGCCGGGCTCGTTCTGCAACTTCGCGGGATCGGCCATCACGGTGACCGCGACCGCCCTGGTGTCGAACGACGCCAGCGCGGTCGAGCCCGGCTTCGCCAAGGCGGTCAATTATACCGCCGAGGTAACCAATTGGGCGGCGGGGACGGCATCGGTGACCACCGCTGCCACCGCCGGGGGCGGGTCGCCGACCGCGTCGGCGACCGGGCCCACGCAGCCGGCGCCCAAGGTCGCGGATCTCAACGTGACCTTGTCCAATTTTACCGCACCGTCCGACTTCCTGCTCACCGCCGGCGCCTATAGCGGCCTGGTCGTGGTCAAGCTTGGACCGGTCGCTTCGGGGGGAGAGTGATCATGACGCGTAACCTGAAACGCCCTAACCTGAAACGCTGGGCCATCCTGTCGGCGGCAGCGCTCGCGGTCGCCTGGAGCGGCGCCGCCGCGGCCCAGAGCGAAGGCGGCAGCGACACCGACACCAAGAATTTCGCGGTCGTCGGCAATGTGCCTGCGATGTGCGTGGGCGGGACGATCGCCGGCACCGGCGGCACGTTCGACATGGGCGTATTGATCGACCTCAACACCGGCCTGTTGCGCACCGACCTGGCGGCTCCGCCCAAGGTCCTGTCGGGCTCGTTCTGCAGCGCGCGCAGCACCATCACCGTCAATGCGACGCCGATGGCCGCGCAGACCTTTACCAGCACGCCGCCGACCGGCTTCTCGCGCGTGGTCGACTATACCGCGACCGCCGCCGGCTGGACGACGACACCTGCCAGCTACGCGACCGGCGCGGCCAGCAACCCCGCCGCGGTCCAGACGCGCGCGACGGCGTTCTCCGGCGACATCACCGTCTCGGTCGGCAATTTCTCGACCAATGGCGGCGCGACGCAGCGCCTGGTCGCCGATACCAATTATCAGGGCAACGTCACCGTTACGTTGGCCGTGGCGTCCTGAGATGCCACGCGGCCTCCGCCTTGAAACGGTCTTGGTCGTCGGCGGGCTCCTCGCCTGGGCATCCCCCGCATTTGCCCAGTCGACCGTGGCGACCAAGACCCTGCCGGTTACAGGCAATGCCCCGCCGGTATGCGCGGTGGGCACGCCCCGGCTGGCGGCGGGCAACCAGATCAATTTCCGCGGACTGAGCGGCAACACGCTGCAGATCGACCAGATGATCGATCCGACCACGCTGGCGGTCGCCGCCGCGTCGGTCGACGTCAAGTTCGACGCGGTGTGCAACTATCCGCACCGGCTGCGCCTAGAATCGCAGAATAACGGCCTGTGGCCGACCCTGCAGCGTACCCAGGCGCCCGCGCCCGGCTTCGGCTCGGCGGTGCCCTATCGCGCGACGGTGATGTGGGGCGTGGTCAACGGCGTGCTCAACGCCGACGCCGTGGCGCGCCGCGTCAACGACCAGCGATTCAACGTCGACCTGCCGACGGCGGGTGAGATCGACCTGAAACTCAACATCGCGCCGGGTGCATCCAACGCCCGCGACAACGCCCCGCTGCCGGCCGGCGATTATGCCGACACGATGCGGATATTCGTGGAGCCGCGCTGATGCACCGCATCGCCCTCATCGTCCCGGCCGTGCTCGCGACCTGCGTCGCGGCGCTGGCGCAGGCGCAGACCGTCAATCCCAACGACACTGGCCAGGGACGGCTGGAGATCGCCGGGCGGGCGCCGCCGGCCTGCGTGCTCAACGCGCCGACCGCGTCGGGCGGGCAGAACGCCACCTTTACCGGCATCGGCGCGACGAGCGGCGAGATCCGCATCATCGAATTCGGCGATCCGCAGACCGCGCAACCGCGCGGCGCGGCGATCAACCTGGCGCTGCCGGTGATCTGCAATTCCGCGCACAAGCTGACCGTGACCAGCGCCAATGGCGGGCTGCTGCGCGACGGCGGCAATGCGCGCAATCGCCAGTCGCCGACCGGGTTCGGCGAATTCGTCGGCTATCAGATCAGCGCGAACTGGGCGGGCCAGAACGCCAGCGTGCAGACCATCAACAGCAACGTCCTGGCGATCACGAGCGCCGACGGCGGCGCGGGCGACATGGGCCTGACGATCACGGTGCCGCCGGGGGGCGGCCCCCTGGTCGCCGGCCGCTACGCGGACACCGTCACGGTACAATTTGAAGCAGCTTTCTAAACGACCCAGCGGAGGGGGAAGTGAAGAGAATGAAGAGGATATTGATGAGTGCGGCCTTTGCGGCCGCCCTCGTCCTGCCACAGCAGATCGCTGTGGCGATGACGGTCCAGCCGGTCATCATCAACTTGAAGCAATCGGGCAACGGGATGACTCAGATCATCACCGTCGAGAACACGTTCGCGACGCCGTTGCCGGTCGAATTGCGCGTGCAATCGCTCGAGTTCGACGAGAACGGCGTCAAGGAAACGGGCAAGGATCCGGGCGACCTGCTGATCTTTCCGCCCCAGGCCCTGATCCAGCCGGGGCAGACCCAGTCGTTTCGCGTGCAATATGTCGGCGACCCCGAGCTCAAGACCAGCAAGCATTATTACGTCACCGTGGCGCAGCTGCCGGTGAAGCTGCCGGCGGGCCAGTCGGCGATCCAGATCCTGTATAATTTCCAGGTTCTGGTCAGCATCGCGCCGAACGGCGTGAAGCCGGCGATCAAGGTGCAGAGCGCGGAAATCGGGCACAATCCGGCAGGCAAGCCGATTCCGCTGGTCACGCTGACCAACGCGTCGGCCGCTTACGGCTATCTGTCCGAAGGGCGGCTGCGGATCGTGGAAAAGGACGCGGCGGGCAAGGAAGTGTTCCGCCGCACGTTGTCGGGTCCGGAAACGCAGCAAACGATTGGGTTCGGTTTGGTGGGGGCCAACCAGACGCGGCGCATGTCGCTGCCGATTGAGTTGCCGGTGGATGGGGGCAGCGTCGATGTCAGCTTCACGCCAGACGGCTAAGCGGCTCACCAGCCGCGTGATCGGCCTGATGCTCGCCAGCGCGAGCATCGGCGGGCTGTGCGCGCCGGCGCGGGCCAATAGCGACAGCCAGCAAGGCGTCGTGCCGCAATCGCAGGAGCGGCGCGTCACGATCGACGCGCCGACCGCACCGACCGATCAACCGCAAACCAACCTCAACCCGACCGGACGCGACATCGTGCTGACGGTGCCGGTGAAGGATGGCGGAACGTATCTCGGCGACATGCCGCTGACGATCACCGCCGCGGGCAAGCTGGAATTCCCGGCGCAGCGCCTGCTCGACTTGCTGTCGAACGTCCTCAACCAGCAATCCTTCACCGCGATCCAGTCAGCCCTGTCGACCAAGGCAGTGCTCACTCCGGCCGATTTCGAAGCGGCCGGCGTCGGCATTCGCTACAACCCGCAGACGCTCGAGCTCAACCTGACGATCGCCGCCGAACGGCGCGCGTCGCGGTCGCTGACGGTCAGCCCGCTCGACCGCAACCGGGTCGGCAGCTTCGCCGCGCCGGCGGACTGGAGCGCCTATCTCAACATCCGCGGCTCGGAAGATTATATCCATGCCGGCGGCGAAAAGGGCTTTGCCTCGCCGATCTTCTCGCTCGACGGCGCGACGCGGATCGGCGGCGTGGTCGCCGAAGGCGAAGCGATCTGGCAGCCCGGATCGAGCGGCGTCGATTTCCAGCGGCTGGGGTCGCGGCTGGTCTATGACGACGAGAAGAACCTGGTGCGCTGGACGGCGGGCGACCTGCAGACCGTCTCGCGCGGTTTCCAGTCGGCGCCCGACATTGCGGGCATCTCGATCTTTCGGTCGTACAGCGTCCTGCAACCGCAGCAGCTGGTCCGCCCGCGCGGCGATCGCAGCTTCCAGCTGAGCCGCCCCTCGACCGTCGAGGTCCAGGTCAACGGCCAGATCGTCCGGCGCCTCCAGCTCGCGCCCGGCACCTATAATCTGCGCGATTTCCCGTTCACCCAGGGCGCGAACGATATCCGCCTGTCGGTGATCGACGATACCGGACGCACCGATCTGTTGCGGTTCAACCTGTTCCTCGACCAGTCGCAACTGGCCAAGGGATTGAGCGAATTCGGCCTTTATGCCGGCGTGCTCAACCCGCTGGGGCTGCATGGCCCGCATTATACCGACAAATTCGCCTTCACCGGCTTCTACCGCCGCGGCATCAGCGACTTCCTGACGCTGGGCGTCAACGCCCAGGCCGACAAGAACACCCAGATGGGTGGCGTCGAGGCGGTCGTGGCGACGCCGTTCGGCACCTTTGCCGGCAATTTCTCTTTGTCGAACATCAAGGGTTCGCATACCGGCCACGCCGCGACGCTGACCTTTCAGCGGCTGATCAACCGCTCCAGCGGGCAAGCGGATTCGCTCAACTTGTTCGTCGAGACGCGGAGTCGCTATTTCGCTCCTGTCGGCGTGCTGGTTCCCGACAACCAGTTCCAGTTCGAAGTGGGCGGCGGCTATTCGCACACGTTCAACGAGCGGCTCTATGCCGGTTTCGACGGACGCTTTTCCAAGGGGCGTGGCGCGCAACCCGATCTGCACACCTACCGGGTCACCACCGGCTATCGGATCTCCTCGACCGCGACGGTGACGGCCGATGCGCGTTGGGAACGCGACAATAACGGGTCGCGCTTCGGCGGGCTGGTCTCGCTGGTCATCCGGCTTGGTCGCTATTCCACCGCGCGCGCCGACTATGACAGTCGCGGCAACCGGGTACGGACATCTTTCCAGACGCTCTATGGACAGGGGGTCGGATCGTACAACATGACCGCCGATGTCGAACGCAGCGATGCCGGTTCGGGAGTCAACTTCACCGGCAATTACTATACCAACCGCGCCGAGCTGGGCCTCAGCCACTTCGGTACCTTCCAGGATACGTTCGGCAGCGTCACGTCGCAGCGCACGTCGTTCCGCTTCGGCACCTCGCTGGCTGTCGCCGACGGCACCTTCTCGGTCGGACGGCCGATCTA
Organism: Sphingomonas sp.; assembly: GCF_024508665.1. Taxonomy (GTDB): domain Bacteria; phylum Pseudomonadota; class Alphaproteobacteria; order Sphingomonadales; family Sphingomonadaceae; genus Sphingomonas. The sequence goes on along the minus strand of NZ_JANINP010000002.1, from coordinate 207,935 downwards.
CGACAGCTTCGCGATCGTCACGCCGTACAAGACGCTCGACGGCACCAATGTCGTCGTCTCGCCGTCGCCGTTCGGCTATACCGCGAACAGCGGTGCGCTCAGGGCGGGTACCGAGCCCAGCCTGAGTTCCTATGCGGAGCGGACGATCGCGGTCGACGCGCCCAATGCGAAACCGGGCGTCGATCTGGGCCAGGGGTCGTTCCGATTGCTGCCGCCGTACCGGAGCGGTTACAAGCTTGTGGTTGGATCGGCCTATTCGGTGACCGCGATCGGTCGCCTGCTCGACATCGACGGCGAGCCCGTCTCGCTGGTCAGCGGCACCGCGGTCGAGGTCGCGCATCCCGAACGCACGCCGATCACCGTGTTCACCAACCGTGAAGGCAGGTTCGGGATCGGCGGACTGGCGCCGGGCAAATGGCGCATCACCATGCTCGACGACAAGAAATCAGTCTTCGAGATCACCATTCCCGGCAACGCGGACGGGCTTGTCCGTGTCGACGAACTCAAAGCGGTCAAAGGGCAGTAAGTATGGCCTTGTCTCTGTTTCGACACGCACTTCTGGCGTTGGCGGTCGCCGCCGGGGCATTCCCCGGCGCGGCGTTCGCGGCCGGCAAATGCGGTCTCACCACGGTCAGCGGCGGTACCGCCAACCTGACGTATGATCCGTTCAACGGCACCACCACATCGATCAACCTGACCGGGGTGCAATTGTCGCGTGTCAATGGTGCGGGCGGCGAGAAGACCGCGAACATCGAATTCTATGTCAAGGGCACGACCGCGGCGCAGAACGGCACGATCCTCATCCCGATCAGCGCGACGGGATCCGGATCCGGCGGGCCGACCGGCAGCAATATCTTCTTCGGCACCAATCAGACTCCGCCGATCCTCAACATCAACGCCGGCAGCCCGGCGCCGGGCGTATTCCGCTGGGCATTCACCGGTAACAACGCCGCGTCGGACGTGTTCACGCTCAACATGACGTTGCAGTTGCCGCCCAATCTCAACCTGAACGCGGGTTCCACTCTGCCGTTCGACATCGTCTATAGCTGCAACGGCACCGGCGGTGGCGGTCCGTTCACCGACACCGGCACGGTCAGCAATGCGATTGTCGTCAACGTGATCGTGCTGAGTGGCCTCCAAGCGAGCTATGTCGGCACCAATCTCGATTTCGGTGAAGTCGGTAACCTGACCACCGCGCAGGTCCTGGCCGCGCCGGCGACCTATACGACGCCGACCACCAATTATATCCGCGTCGCCAGTTCGGGCCCCTACAAGGTCGATATCGCCTCGCAGAACAACTACAAGCTGACCTTCGCGGGCGGCTCGCTGGCCAATGCCAATCAGACGCTCGCCTATAAGGCGCTGTTCCTGGGTCAGGCGCGAACGACCGCCAGCCCGACCTTCACGACGGTCACCTGCGTGCGCGCTGGCACCGACGCTGCGGCCGGCATCCTGCCGATCCGGGCGACGTTGCTCGAAGGCGGGCAGGGCAAGACGCCCGCCTCGGTCTATAGCGACACGATCACCGTCACGGTGACGCCGTTATTGTCGACGGCGCCATCGCAACAGAATTGTCCCGCCTTATAGCGCGACGATCCGGAACGAGATCGTTCCCGGCTCGACGCCCTTCGGCAAATCCAGCGAAACCGCGTGGGCAGCAATGCCTGCGCGGTTCGACTTGGTCACGCGGACCGTGCCGTCCTTGCCGAGCGGCACTTTCTGGCCGTCGACCAGCAGGCTCGCCTTGGTCATGTTCGCCGAATAATCGGCATAGACTTCGTAGCCGTTAGGGCTGTTGCAGAATTCGTTGAGCGAGCCGAGCGAGACCTGGCCGCCCTGGGCGGGGACCATGGCGGCGTCGACCGTGGCACGACACACCACCGGCACGAAGCCGCTGATGCCGATCGTGTACTGGGCCGAACCGACCGAGACATGGGGATCGGCCGCCTGGGCGGCAGAGGACGCGACCGCGAAAGCCGCGACTAAAGCAATACAAACGTTCTTCATGTCGGCATCCTTGGATAGAAACGCGAGGATGCTTATGACAGCGACGTGTGAACACCCGGTCGTCCGGCATGGTAAAGGCGCGGATAACCTTTGGCGTGGTCTTCGCGGATGCTGTGAGCAGGATGCGGGCAACTCATGGGTTGTGACCGGGCGTTCCGAATTGAGAATAGAAGATGGCCGGAAGACCGGGCGCGCAGACGTGTCGACAGGAAAAGGCGTCGCGAGATCGGGCTAGCGCCATAAGTCGGAGACCGCCGCCGTCTCGCACTTGGCCAGCGCTCCCTCTCGCCCTTTTTGTAAGACAAATAGGGTTCCTATCTCCTTGATTGACGCTATCAACCCACAACCGCCCTGGTCACGATGGTGGAATACGGAGGGGTTGATGGGTTCGGAAGTAGCGAGGCGCGGATTGGACAGGCGCCGCATGACCGACCGCCGCCGCGCCGAACTGGAGTCCGCCGTCAACCATCGGCGCGCCGCCCAGCGCGGGCTTGCCAGGGTCAGCCGTTGATGCCGGATGTCCGGCTAATCGAGCGCGACCGTCGCGACCGCTTGGGGGAGGGGCTGCTCTGGTCCGCTCGTGAAGCCGCGCTCTATTGGGTCGACATCCTGGACGCGCGCGTCAATCGCCTCGATTTGGCCAGCGGGCGAGTCGACAATTGGGCGATGCCCGACACGATCGGCTGGTTGATCGAGCGCGAGAGCGGCGGGTTCGTCGCCGGGCTGGGCCGTGCCTTTGTCGCGTTGTCGTTCGATCCATTGGCCATCGAACCGATTGCCGAGCCCGAGCCCGAGCGCGACGGAAATCGCTTCAACGATGCCAAGGCGGACGCCGCGGGACGCATCTGGGCGGGGTCGATGCCGTTCACTTGCGACCGCCCGAGTGGCTCTTTCTATCGGCTCGATCCTGACGGACAGGTGGCGCGGATCGAGGACGGCTATACGATCCCCAACGGTCCCGCGATCGGCGACGGGTTCCTGTTCCACACCGACACCGCGCTCGACACGATCTTCCGCTATCCGGTCAATGACGATGGCAGCGTAGGGCCGCGCGAGCCGCATATCATATTCGAACCCGATTGGGGGCATCCGGACGGCATGACGATCGATGCCGATGGTCACTTATGGGTGGCGTGCTGGGGCGGCTCGTGCGTGGCGCGCTTCGATCCGACGGGCCGGCGGGAGCGAACCATCGCCTTGCCGGCCTCGCAGATCACCAACGTCGCATTTGCGGGCAACGCGCTCGACCGGATGTTCGTGACCTCGGCCGCCGACGGCGTCGACGAGCCACAAGCCGGGTGCCTGTTCGAAGTCGATCCCGGCTGTCGCGGCATTTCCCCCTATCGTTACCTCGGATGAAGGAGACAGGCATGGCGCCGCGTTCACTGATATTGGCCGCGATGCTGATCGGCGCCGCCACGCCTGCGATGGCGGCAGAGGCGCGGCAATCGAGTTTCGGCCGGCTGCCCGACGGGCGGTCGGTGCCCGCGGTGACGTTGACCAACAAGGCTGGTATATCGGCAACGGTCATTGGCTATGGAGCGACGCTGCAGTCGCTCGTGATGCCCGACCGCGCGGGGAAGCGCGCCGACGTGCTGCTCGGCTACGACACGATCGAAGAGTATCTCAAGACGCCGCAATATTTCGGCTCGACGGTGGGACGATTCGCCAACCGCATCGCCCGCGGCCACTTTTCACTCGACGGGCGCGATTATCGCGTGCCGGTCAACAACGGCAAGAACTCGCTCCATGGCGGCACCGTCGGCTTCGACAAGGTGTTGTGGTCGGTGGTTTCCGTAAAATCCGGTCCTACGGCAGCGGTGACGCTGCGCTATGTCAGCCGCGATGGCGATCAGGGCTATCCAGGCACGCTGACTGTCGATGCGACTTATTCGCTCGACGAGAAGAACGCGCTCAGCATCGAATATCGCGCGACCACCGACGCGCCGACGATCGCGAACGTCACCAATCACGCTTATTGGAACCTGTCCGGCGAGGGATCGGACAATGGCGCGATGGGAACCGTGGTGACGATCCCGGCCGACTCCTATCTGCCGACCGACGACGGCGCGATCCCGACCGGAGAAATGCGCCCGGTCAAGGGAACGGTGTTCGACTTCCGCACCCCGCACGCGGTCGGTGAACGAGTTCGCGACGCGCGGGACGAGCAACTCGTTTACGGCCGCGGCTATGACCATAATTGGGTGATCGGGCGCCGGATCACGCCGGACCAGCATTTGATGGCGCGCGTCTTCGATCCGAAATCCGGGCGCGGGTTCGAACTCTGGTCGAACCAGCCGGGACTGCAATTCTATTCGGGCAATTTCCTCGACGGCACATCGTCCGGCAAGGCCAAGCGTATTTATCGCGAGGGCGACGCGATCGTGATGGAGCCGCAACTCTTTCCCGACACGCCCAATCAGCCGGCTTTCGGTTCGGCGCGCCTGGCGCCGGGTCAGGTCTATCGTAATGTCATGACCTATCGCCTGACGACAGGGCAGACCGCCAGCCGTCGCCGGTAAAGTTGGTTTCGGCGTCGCCGGACGGCGGCGCGGACATTTCAACCGACGCTGAAATCGAAGTCCGGAGGGGAAAGGGAAAGCATGCAACTCGCCACCATCGATATCGCGGTCGTCCTGATCTATTTCATCTGTATCTTCGGGCTCGCCCAGTGGGTCAGCCGTGAGAAGGCAGGACATACCAAGGACTCTTCGGACTATTTCCTGGCGTCCAAGAATCTTCCCTGGTGGGCGATCGGCGCATCGCTGATCGCGGCGAACATCTCGGCCGAGCAGATCGTCGGTATGTCAGGATCGGGCTATGCCATCGGCCTCGCCATCGCGTCCTACGAATGGATGGCGGCAGCGACCTTGCTGATCGTCGGCAAATGGTTCCTGCCGATCTTCCTCGCCAACAAGATCTACACGATGCCGCAGTTTCTCGAGCAGCGGTTTGGGCCGACGATCCGGACCGTGATGGCGGTGTTCTGGCTGATCCTCTACGTGTTCGTGAACCTGACCTCGATTATCTGGCTGGGATCGATCGCGGTGACGCAAGTGACCGGCATCAACCAGGATGTCGCGCTGATCGGGCTCGGGGCCTTCGCCTTGCTCTATCAGCTGCGCGGCGGACTGAAGGCGGTCGCCCTCACCGATATCGTCCAGGTCACGTTGCTCGTGCTTGGCGGACTGGTGATCGCTTATCTGACGCTCGGCAAGATTGGCGGCGATGCCGGGGTCATAGCCGGTTTCGCCGAGCTGACGCGGCGCGTGCCCGACCATTTCGACATGATCCTGTCGCCCGACAATCCGCATTACAAGGATCTGCCGGGCATCGCCGTGCTGGTCGGCGGAATGTGGATCGCGAACCTCAGCTATTGGGGCTTCAACCAATATATCATCCAGCGCGCGCTGGCGGCGAAGAGCCTGTCGGAAGCACAGCGCGGCGTGGTGTTCGCGGGTTTCCTGAAGCTGTTGATGCCGGTGATCATCGTGTTGCCGGGGATTGCCGCCGTGGTGCTGGCGCCTGGGCTGACCAAGCCCGATCAGGCTTATCCGACGATGATGCGGCTGCTGCCGACCGGGTTGCTCGGGCTGGTCTTCGCGGCGCTGATCGCGGCGATCATCGCCTCGACCGCATCCAAGATCAATTCGATCGCGACGATCTTCACGCTGGACATCTACGCCAAGAGGAAAGGCGTCCAGACGCGCGCAGAGGACGATGCCGGGTCGATCGAGCATGAGAAACATCTGGTGCTGGTCGGCCGGATCGCCGCGGCCCTGGCGATCGTCATCGCGATGGCGACGGCGCGTCCGTTGCTCGGCAGCCTGGATCAGGCGTTTCAATATATCCAGGAATTCTCCGGGTTCGTGACTCCGGGCATCACGGTGATCTTCCTGCTCGGCCTTTTCTGGCCGCGCGCGACCGAGATGGGCGCGCTCGTAGGCGCGATCGCCTCCGTCGTGGTGAGCTTCGTCTTCTGGTTTCCCGCGGCCTGGGGTGGCTCGGCGGTGCTCAATGCGGTGCCGTTCATCAACCGCATGTCGATCGTCTTTTTCGTTTCGCTGGCGCTGGCGGTGATGGTGTCGCTGCTCCGCCCCGTCCGCGCGGAGAGCAACCTGATCACGATGCGCGGTGTTTCGTTCCGAACGACAGCCGGGTTCAACGTCGCGGCGGGACTGATCGTGCTGATCCTGACCGTGCTCTACGCGACGTGGTGGTGAGGGCATGAGCGCGCATCCATTCCTGGCCATCGACTGGGGTACGACCAACCGGCGCGTCTATCGGATCGAGGACGGCGCCGTGGTGGCGACGGAGCGCGATGCACTCGGCGTCACCGCGGTGAGCGACTTTGCCGGCGAGCTGGAGGCAATCCGTGCGCGGTTCGGCGACCTGCCGGTGCTGATGGCGGGTATGGTGGGGTCGACGATCGGCTGGCGCGAGGCGCCGTACGTTCCGGCACCTGCCGGCCTCGACGACCTCAGCCGGAACCTGCTGCGCATCGACGAGCGCACCGCGATCGTCCCGGGCGTGTCGTTCAGCGACGGCACGCGCGGCGACGTCATGCGTGGGGAGGAAGTGCAATTGCTGGGCGCCGTCGCGGCCGAACTGGCGCCTTCGGACGCGTTGCTCGTCCAGCCCGGCACGCATTGCAAATGGGTCGAGATGGCGGGATCGCGCATCGCGCGCTTCACCACGGCGATGACCGGCGAATTGTTCGCTCTGGTCCGTGCTCATGGCATCCTGTCGGCGCAGTTGACCGCCGATGTCGTGCCGGGCGACGCTTTCCGCGATGGTGTTCGCGAAGGCGCAAAGCGCGATTTGACCGCGTCGCTCTTCGGCATCCGCGCGGCGAAACTGCTCGGCCTGCGCGACGACGCCGACGCCGCTTCCTTCGCCAGCGGTCTGATCATCGGCGCGGACGTCGCCGCGCGCGTTGCGGAAAATCCGTTCGAGACCGCCTATATTCTGGCCGACCCGGTGCTTGGTGGCCTCTACGCCGAAGCGATCGAGGTCAACGGACGGGCCGCGATGATTATCGACAGCCACACGGCGTTCGTCGCCGGTATTTCCCGGATAGGAGCTTCTCTCTCGTGACTTCGCTTGCCGCTTTCGACGCCGCTTTCGCTTCCTGTCCGCTGATCGCCATCCTGCGTGGCGTGCGGCCTGATGAAGTCGTCGGGATTGGCGAGGAACTGGTCGCGGCCGGCTTCACGCTGATCGAGGTGCCGATGAACTCCCCCGATCCGCTCGACAGCGTCGCCCGCTTGGTCGACGCGCTGGGAGACCGGGCGATGATCGGCGCCGGCACCGTGCTGACCGTCGGCCAAGTCGCGGCGATGCGCGACGCCGGCGGGCGGATGGTGATCTCGCCCAACACCAATGTCGACGTGATTCGAGCGAGTGCGGCAGCCGGCCTGGTGTCGCTACCCGGTATCGCCACGCCGAGCGAGGCGCTCGCCGCCCTCGATGCCGGCGCGACGGCGCTCAAGCTGTTTCCGGCCGAAGCCGCCAGTCCGGCGGTGCTCAAGGCGATGCGGGCGATCCTGCCGAGCGAGCTGCGCGTGCTGCCGGTAGGCGGCATCGTGCCTGAAGGTATGGCCCCTTGGCGCCAGGCGGGCGCGGCGGGCTTCGGTCTCGGCTCGGCGCTCTACAAACCGGGCCTGACGGCGGCGGAGGTTGGTGCCAATGCCCGCGCTTTCGTCGCCGCGCTAGGCTGACGCGACGATCGCCGGCGCTCCCTTGCGCGGCACGACCGATCGCCGCGTCGCACTCAGCGTTCCTTGCCTTCATAATAACCCGCCAGCACGGCAAACGCCTGTTTGCGCTGACCCGTTTCGGAGATCAGGCCCTTGCGGTTCCAGCCCTGCTGGAACTCCGGATTCTGCCGTCGCGGTGAGCGGAAGTCCTTCAGGATCCACGGCGACATGCCGCGCAATGTCGGAATGCGATCGACCATGCCCAAAGTCTTGCGGTAGAACTCCGCCTGATATTCCTCGGAGAATTTTTCCGGCAGCGCGCGCGGATCATGGAATCCCGCCTTGGCGTCGGCGCCGAATTCGGAAAAGATCAGCGGCTTGTTGGCGGGAACGCGGAACGAGAAGCTGGCCAGGTCGTCCAGCCGGTCAGGCGTGTACCAGCCGAAATAGGTGTTGATCGCGACCACATCCAAGGCGTCGGCGAGTGGGTCGGCCATGGCGATGACCGGTTTGCCGTCCGGACCTTGGGAGCGCTCTGTGAGCAACGCGGCGCTGACCAGCCGCGTGTCGTCGAGCTTGCGCACGTCGCTGACCAGTGTGCGCAGGAACGTGTTGCGCGCATCGGTCACCGGGGTTTCGTTGGCAACGCTCCAAATCGCGATCGAGGCGCGGTTGCGGTCGCGAATGATGTTCTCCGCGACCATGTTGCGCGCGGTCGCCAGCGTATCGGGATTGCTCCACGCGACGCGCCAATAGACCGGCACTTCGCTCCACACGATGATGCCCATCTCGTCGGCCAGCCGGGTCATCACCTCGGAATGCGGATAATGGGCGAGGCGGACGTAATTTCCGTGCAGCCCGTCCTTGATCTCGCTGAGCAGCGCGCGCGCGGCGGCGGGTGTCATCGCGCGGGTCGGGTCGGTGCCGAGTTCCTCCTCGTGCAGCGAGATGCCGCGCAGGAAGAGGGGCTTGCCGTTGAGCAGCACGTCGGGGCCGCGCACCTCGATCGTGCGGAAGCCGATCCGGTCGCGCCATTGGTCGTCGCCCGAGCTGATCGAGACGTCATAGAGTTTGGGCTGTTCCGGCGACCAGCGGATCAAAGCGCGGGGCGCGGCGACCGTCGCGCGCCAGTCGCCCTTGGCATCGGTGGTGCCGGCGAGGTCGAGGCCTAGTCCCGCGATCTTCAGCCGAATGGCGTGATTGGCCGCCTGCGCTCCGTCGAGATGGGCATCGACAGCGATCTTGCCGTCGCGGGTCAGGCGCACCCAGGCATCGTCGACATAGGTATCGGGCGTCGCGATCAGCCGAACCGGCCGGGTGATCCCGCCATAATTCTCCCAATCGGTGACCGGCGGCGGCACGGTCGCTTCGGTCGCCTGCGAATCCACCCCGACGGTGATCTGATTGTCGCCGTCGCGTAGCAGGTTCGTCACTTCGAACGCGAAGGGAGTGAAGCCGCCTTCGTGGCGGCCGATCGCCTTGCCGTTGAGATAGACGAAAGTCGCATAATTGGCCGCGCCGAAGCGCAGGAAATAGCGGCCCTTGTGGTTCGCCGGCGCGGCGAACGTGCGCTGGTACCACATCAGTCCCTGATAATAGCGAAGGTCGGGCGCTTCGGTCAGCCAGGACGAGGGCAGGGTAGTGACGGGCGAGCGCGCCATGTCGAACTCGTACATCGCGCGATTGTCGTCCTTCATCGCCTTGGCGACGTCGAGGTCGAGATAGCGCAGCTGGCTGTCGCCGGGCATTTCGCCGTGAAAACCGGCAAGGCCGGCGCGGAACGGATCGATCGAATAATGCCATGGCCCCGACAGATCGAGCCCGTCGCGCATGTCGGCCGAGACGAGCAGCGGGCTGGTCTTAACCGTCGCCAGCGGCAGCGTCGGGGGAGGCGCCACCTGCTGCGCCATCGCCGGCGCGGCACAGACCATCGCCGCGGCGATCAGGCGCCGGATTATCCTTGCCATCTGCACGTTCCGCTCTCCCGTTTTCAGTTTGTTGTCTTGTCGTTGCCGCGCGCGAACGCGATGCCCCGCTCGAGCCCGCGAAGCTCGGCCAGTCCGCGCATGCGTCCGAGCAGCGAGTAGCCCGGGTTGGTCCGCTTGGTCAGGTCGTCGAGCATCTGGTGGCCGTGGTCGGGACGCATCGGGATCGAACGCCCGGTCCGGCGCTGCAGCGCGTGCACCGCGCCGACGATCGCGGTCATGTTGGCATCGCCTTCGAGATGTGCTGCCTCGTGAAACGCGCCGTTGGTCTCTCGCTGCACCGACCGCAGATGGAGAAAGCCGATACGGTCGCCCAGCCGCTCGACCATGCCGGGCAGGTCGTTGTCGGGCCGCACGCCGAACGATCCGGCGCAAAAGCAAAGCCCGTTCGACCGGTTCGGCACGCGAGCAAAGAGATCGGCGACGTCCGCCTCGGTGCTGACCACGCGCGGCAGGCCGAAGATGGGAAAGGGCGGGTCGTCCGGATGGACGACGAGCCGGATGCCCAATTCGTCGGCGACGGGGCAGACCGCTTGGAGAAAGGCGACGTGATTTTCGTGCAGCTGGTCGGGGCCGATATCGGCATAGTTATGGATCGCCGCCAGAAATTCGGTCGCGGTGAAGCTCTCTTCGCTTCCCGGCAGTCCCGCGATGATCGTCTGCGCCAAGGTGGCGCGTATGCTCTCGTCCATCGCCCGGAAACGGCGCGCGGCTGCCTCGACCATGTCGGGTGCATAATCCCGTTCGGCGCCGGGACGTCGCAGGATATGGAGATCGTACGCCGCGACCGATTCGAGCTCGAACCTCAGGGCCATTGCACCATCAGGCATCGGCCAGGCCAGATCGGTCCGGGTCCAATCGAGCACCGGCATGAAATTATAGGTGACCACGCCGATCCCGCTGGCCGCCAGGTTGCGCAGGCTCTCGCGATATTGCTCGATCAACCGATCCCAATCGCGTCCGCGGGTCTTGATCTCCTCATGTACGGAAAGGCTCTCGACCACGGTCCAGCCGAGCCCCGCTTCCTCGATCATCCGCTTGCGCGCGGCAATCGCGTCGCACGGCCAGATTGCTCCATTGGGTATTTCGTGCAGCGCGGTCACGACTTCGCTCGCGCCGGCCTGACGGATATCCCTGAGCGACACGGGGTCGTCGGGCCCGAACCAGCGCATCGTCTGAGTCATGAACATCTTCGCTAACTGCTCCTGAATGGTGATGTTTGCGGGTCGATTATTCGGCCGGCCTGAATTCGAACGACATTCCCGATGCCTTGTTGGGCTGAAAGCCCCTCCACAAAGTCGCGGCGGGCGGTCCGGGGCTGTATCCCGAATAACGCCCGGGCGGCGCGCCTGGCCAGGTTCCGTCGTTGGAATTGGGTGTCAGCCCGTCGATATAGGCTGCTTTGGCGGCATCGTCCTTGACGTGGCGATCGAGGAAGGCGGTGATGAAATGTGTCTCGATCGCCATCAGCCGGTCCTTGCGCCATACGGCGTCCTCGAACCAATCCATGTCCCAGAAGGATCCGCGCATCTCGGGCGGCGCACCGATCAGCGCGATGCTGTGCGCTGCCTCGCGAAACGTCAGCAGATAGCGCGGCGCGTGGACCTCTTGCGCGAACAAGGTCCGTACGCCGGGATCGTAGCCGACGACATGGTCCTGGCTGCCGACGATGAACAAGGTCGGCGCGCGGATCGCGGCGACGCCGGGGGCAGCCCACATATTGGTGCCGCGAAGCGCCATGGGCGGCGATATCGCCACCACCGCTTTCAGCCCGGCAACCTTGAGCTCTCCCGCCTTGGATCCGTTGGCGACATAGGGGGCAAGCACATTGCGTGTTGCGCCGGCCAGGCCTGGGTCGAGCGGCGCGCCGGCGGCGGTGAGCACGCCATAGCCGCCCATCGAATAGCCGATCAGCACCGTCCGATCGGCATCGGCGGTCGCGAGCGGCCCCAGCCCCGCGCGGGCGCGGCGCTGCGCCTCGGCGGCGACGAAGGCGATATCGAGCGGCCGCCGGGCGAGCGGTCCGGCCGCCGCCGCGGCGGTACGGATGGTGATTGGTGGATCGCGAAAGTCCGGCGCGACGACGACATAGCCCTTGCTGGCAAGGTTCTCGCCGAGCCAGGACAGCACCACCGGCGTGTTGCTGTAGCCGTGGGCGAGGATGACGAGCGGGAACTTGCCCCAGGCGGCAGCCGCGCCGGGCGATGCGATGCCGGAGACGGAGAAGGACACAGCCTTTCCGTTCTCGCCCGGCAATGCCGAGTGATAGATCGTTCCTTTCCCCGGTGCGGCGGCCGGATACCAGATTTTGAGCGCCAGGCGTCGGTCGACGACCTCTGGCCGCTCCTTGCCCTCAAGCGGATCGGCCTGACCGGGCTGGACGAATTCGGCATCGGCGACACCTACCGGATGTGGGCCGAGCGCGGCGAGTTCCGGAGCATCGACGTCCGGCCTCGCAGGTACGTCCTGGCCCGGCGAGTCTGCCGCCACGAGCAGCGCCGCGGCCCCCGCCATCGCCATCGGCAGCGCAAAACGAACCATCATGCCACGCCCACTCGAAGCGACGGGGCGGCGCGCGCCCCGCCTTGCCATCAGAAGTTCACGCCGAGCCGCAGACCGCCATAGCGACGGAAGTCGCGCGGCAGCAGCGCCTGGGTTGCGATCTTGCTGCCGAAATTGCCCGCCGTGTTGACCAGCGCAGGGTAATATTGGACGTCGAACAGGTTGTTGACGAACGCGACGACTTCCCATTTGCGGTCCTTGTCGCGGACGCCGAGACCGACGTTGACGATGCTATAGGCTTTCTGGAACGTCTGAGGATCTTCGGCGACGTAATAGACGCTGCTCTGATATTGCCAGTTGGCCTGTGCCACACCCTTCAGATTGCCGCCCAGCGACGGCGAATAACCGGCTCCCACGGAGAATTTCCATTTGGGCGCCTGGATCGCGCGTGCTCCGGTCAGCACTTGATAGGCAGGCTGCGCCGGGGTCGTTGGCGTGGCCGGCACCGCAGCGACGCATCCTTGAGATGGCGTCTGCAACGGATAGCATTGGGCCTTCGCGTAGGATGTGTATTTGGCATCGAGATAGGCGACCGACGCCGTCAGGTTGAAGTCTTGGCCGATCCGCGCCGCGCTGTCGAACTCGACGCCCTTGGTATTGAGACCGCCGACGTTGGTCAGGCGGAAATTGGTTGTCCCGTCCGACAAGGTTTCGATCGTCTGCGCCTGCAGGTTCTTATAATTGGTGTCGAAATAGGTGAGGTTGAGCGTCACCCTGCGATCGAGCACCTGCGCACGGATGCCGATTTCCTTGTCGCGTGAGCGTTCCGGCTTGATCGGTCCCGCGTTTGCACGAGCCTGGTTGAAACCGGTGGTGAGATCGTAGGTCTGTCCTTTGTATCCGGTCGAATAGGTAGCGAAGGCCATCAGGTCGGGGGTGAATTCGTACCGCCCGCTGATCCGGTACGTGCCCGCGGTGTCGGACGCGCTGCCGCTGAAGAATTGCGCGCCGGGAGCCGCGCGGTTGTCCTGGAAGGTATAGGAGACCTTCTCATTCTGAACGCGTCCTCCACCGGTCAGGATGAGGTGCGGAACGATCTCCCAGTCGATCTGCGCGAAGCCGGCGATCTGCTCCGATTTCGACGTCGCATACCAATTGGCCAGGGAGAAGGCCGGGCCCCGCATGAACGGGCGTTCGAACTTCACGTTCGCGTAATAGGCCCCCAGCGTATAGCGGAACGGCTTGGCGCTGGACGAGAGCAGGCGAACTTCCTGGGTAAACAGTTTCGAATGAAACTGGCCGACCTGGATGTTGCTGCCGATCGGAGCGGTCGACGACGTGTCGTCATGGTCGAGATAATCGTCGAGCCGGAACTTGTCGTACGATGTGATCGACACGAGCGTGAGGTCGCCCAGACCCACTTCTCCGCGCAGCGACCCGCCGCCGCCTTCATATTTCGTCCGCGAATTGTAATTGTTGCTGATGTCCTGATTGTCCGGGCTGATCGTGACGCCGGGCATCGTCACCGCCTGGGTTTGGCCCGCCGTACCGCGGAGCAACGCGGCCGGGTCCATCCGGATGAAAGGACGCCCGACCGTGGTGTTGCCGTTGAGGTAATTGCCCGACAACGTGATGGTGACGTTCGACGCCGGTTCCCAGCGCAGCTTGCCGCGGGTGTTGAATGCCTCGCGCCCATTCACTTTCTTGCCGTTGAACAGGTTGCGGACATTGCCGTCCCAGTTCGAATAGCTCGCCGACACGACATAGCCCAATTGGTCGCTGATCGGGCCGGACAGGCTGAAATTGCCGCCATATTCGCTGTCGGTCGTGCCCATCACGTTGAACCGCGCGTGGAATGTGTCGGTCGGCTGGCGCGTGATGATGTTGATCAGGCCGGCTGAGGCCGACTTGCCGTAGAGCGTGCTCTGCGGGCCGCGCAGCACTTCGATGCGCTCGACATCGGGCAGATCGGTAAAGGCGCGCGCCTGAAAGGCTAGGGGGACTTCATCGACCAGGACCGCAACGCTCGGCTCGACGCCGATGCCGAACGCGAACGTGCCGACGCCACGCAGCGAGACGTTGGCGTTGACCGGATGCTCGGCTGGGCGGACCGTCAGCGACGGGGCGATCTTGCCCAGATCCTGGAACTGGGTGACGCCGGACGCCTTTAGCTGCGCTTCGCTGACCACCGAGACGGCCAGCGGCACCTTCTGGATGTTTTCCGACCGTTTCTGGGCAGTGATGATGATGTCTCCCGGGACCGGCTCGTTCGACTCCGTGCTGGTGGGAGCGGGGCTGCTCTGGGGTGCCGCCGCGTCCGGCGTGCTTTGGGCGGGGTCAGCCGCTTTATCTGCGCTCGCAAGCGCCGGCGTCGCGCAGAAGGCGAGCGAAAGGGCTAGCGCGCCGCGACCGACGGACGTGTGCAATCCAAGCATTTTTCCTTCTCCCTTGATCTGAGCGGCGGGTCTCCTGCCCGCGTTAATTGGGTGAGCTACCAAATGGTCAGACCACATGCAAGAGATTGTCTGACAGTAGGTGCGTTACGCCATGTGCAGCCTGAGGGCGGTGTTGCTCGACCAGCCGACTATTGGTAATACTCAGCTCAGCTATGCCGACGCAAAGATTGATCAGGCCAGTTGCGAAACTGGCGACCGCGACCCAGCCCGATGGGCACAAATTGTACCAGCAGGTCGCGGCTGCGGTTTCCGACGCGATCCAGCGCGGCGATTTCACGCCGGGACAGCGTATTCCGTCCGAACGCGAACTGGCCGAACAATATAAAGTCAGCCGTCCGACCATTCGCGAGGCGATGATCGCGCTCGAGGTTATCGGGATGGTCCATTCTCGCCATGGCTCGGGCATCTTCGTCGCCGACAACCCGCCGTCCGACACGCTGATGATCGGCCTCGATATCGGTGCGTTCGAGCTGACCGAGGCGCGGCGGCTGTTCGAAGCCGAGGCGGCGGCGCTGGCGGCAGTGTCCATCACCGACGAGGAGATCGCGACGCTGGAGCGCCTGATCGTCGAGATGGAGCGCGAGAATCTCGAACATGTCAGCGGCGAACATGCCGACCGCG
This sequence comes from Sphingomonas sp., assembly GCF_024508665.1. GTDB lineage: Bacteria > Pseudomonadota > Alphaproteobacteria > Sphingomonadales > Sphingomonadaceae > Sphingomonas. The sequence continues at coordinate 192,665 of NZ_JANINP010000002.1, read as the reverse complement.
AATTCCATCTGACGATCGCGCGCGCCACGCGCAATTCTGCGGTGGTCGACGTGGTCCAATCCTTGTGGGACGCGCGGTCCCGTTCGCCGCTATGCCAGCACATGCTCGAACGCGCGCGCAGCGTCGGCGTGGTGCCGCGGATCGACGAGCATCAGACAATCCTCGCCGCATTGCGCGAGCGCAATCCCAAGGCGGCGCGCAAGGCCATGCGCGACCATCTCGCGCGCGTGATCGAGGGCTTGCTCAAGGCGACCGAAAGCGACGCCTTCGAACGTGCCCGCGCCGAGGTGGAAGCCAAGCGCACCGATCTGGCGCGCCGCGTCGCGATCTGAGATTCGGGCGGCGCTGGTTTCCAATTCCCGAAGCGAGTGAATTTGACCTGATCCGATCACCCTCACCCTTCCCACCGCATGAGGCGGCGGGCCCCTTCCCTCTCCCAATGGGCGTGTTGGGTAAACAGCGCCCCGCGCTGTTTAGGCCATGCCGGGGGCATGGCCGACCCAACACGGGAGGGAGGCGCGAAGCGCCGCAAGGGTGAGGGTGATAGTGGGGTATCAAACCATTCCATTACGGCCTAGGTGGTCAGCGTGACGCCGCGGCGGCCATCATGCTCGACCGCGTTTCCTGCGCCGCCATTGACGACCAGCGGACGAGTCTCCTCGGGCGGCAGCAATAGGGTGATACTGGTGTCGCCCCAGCTACCGGGGCCGTCGCGGAGCACATCAACGACGATCCGCGAGGGTTCCGCCCGACCGGTGAGGTGCCAGATATCGATCGGTCCATTGCCATCGCCGCTATCCTCGACCGCCTGCCAATTGAAGGCGCCATCGCGTGGTGGGAACAGCCAGACACCGCGGCGATAGGGCTCCGGGCGCCATCCGCCGCGCGCGAGATCGACCAGCATCGCCGATCCGGCGCGGGCCAACAGCGGCGGCAATCCGTCGAGCGGGGCGTCGAGTGTGACCGATGTTCCGCCGGTGATCCGCTCACCGCTCCATACGTGGATCCATTCGACGCCTGCGGGCGGGCGTAACGTTCGCGTCTCGGCGCCTTGTTCCATCACCGGCGCGACCAGCAGGTTCGGGCCGAGGAGATGTTCGTCATTCTCCTGCCAGGCGACGGCGTCATGGCCGAAGTCGAGCCAAGTCGGTCGCACCATCGGCTCGTAGTCCGCATGGTAGGAGTGCAGCAGATCGTAGAAGAACGGGATCAGCGTCTGGCGCAGCGCCATCAGCCGGCGGATCGCGGGCAATGCTTCCGGATACATCCACGGCTCGTTGACGGTGCGGTCGTCGTTCCAGCTATGGATGCTGAAGCGCGGCATCAGCACGCCCGCCTGCACCCAGCGGATCAGCAGTTCGGGCGAGGGCGCCGGCCCGGCGAAACCACCGACGTCGTGCCCGCTGTTCGACACGCCCGATAGCGCCAGCCCGATCGACTGGCGCGCATTGTAGCGCAGCGACTTCCATTCGGTCAGATTGTCGCCGCTCCAGGTCTGGGCATAACGCTGCAGCCCGGCCATGCCCGATCGCGTGACGGCATAAGGGCGGCGATCAGGCAACGCTTCGGCCTGGGCGAGCCGCGACGCGCGTGTCATCAGCAAAGGCTGAACCGGGCGCATTTCGGCGGCGGCGCGGGGCTGGCCGAAGCCGGCGAACCGTGCGCGCGCGTCCCAGATCTCATATTCGTTATTGTCGTTCCAGGTCGCGACCATCCCCTTGTCGAGCAGGGCAGTTTTGACCTGGTCGCGCCACCATTGGGCAGCGCGCGGGTTGGTGAAGTCGATCTGGCTGCCGACTTCGTCCCAGAACTGCACCTCAACCGGTGTGCCGTCCTCGTAGCCGACGAACAACCCATCGGCGGCGACTTCGTCATATCGCGGATGGCTGCGCAGCAAGGCCGGTTTGATATTGGCCACCAGTTCGACGCCGGCCTGCGCGTAGCTGGCCACGAAAGCGGCCGGATCGGGGAATTTGTCGGTGTTCCAGTTGAACACATAGCGCTTCTCGCCGATCGACGTGTAGCCCGACGACAGATGGAAAGAGGTGCAGCCGATATTGTGCTCGGCGAGCTTGTCGAGGAATCCCGCCATCTGCGCCGCGGCGTCGGGGGCGTCGGTATAGCTCATCGTCGACCCCGAATAGCCGAGCGACCAGCGCGGCATCAGTGCCGGGCGGCCGGTCAGCCAGGTGAAACGGCGGGTCACCGCCAGCGGATCGGGGCCGGTGATCATCCACAGATCCACATCGCCGGCGTCCGCCACCATGTGGCGGTACCAGCCGTGGTAATTGTCCATCTCGCGCCCGAAGTCGAAATGCGCGTCGGCATTCGTGTCGTAAAAGGCGCCGTGGCAACGGCCGTCCGCATCGGCGACCAGGACATAGGGAATCGATTTGTAGAGCGGATCGCTGGTCTCGGCGTCGTAGCCCATCGCGTCGAGATTGGTCAGGCGGAAGCGCCGCCCGGCGCGATCATTGTCGCCGCCTTTGTCGCCGAGCCCGTAGAAGCGATCGCCAGGCCGTCGCGTGACATAATGGTGCGCGCGGCCGTCCCACCAGCCGAAATCATAGGCCTGGGTCGGGCGGTCGGCCGCCATCAGCCGCCATGCGTCGCCATCGCGCTGTTCCCAGATGCAATGCAATCCGTGGAGCCGGACGGTGACGCGCAGCCGCGCGGTTTCGACAATGATCCGGTCGTCGCCTTGCTCCAGCCGGAAATCGGGGCAAGTGAACCCTCCCACATCCAGACGGTCGCGCCCCGGCTCGGCAATATCGGCGGCGCCCGGCGCGATGGCCCAGCTTGGCGGGCTCGTCACCTTGCCGTCGACGAGGAGCAACAGCCGCGCGATATCCTCCTCGAGCACGAACAGATGCGCGACCGCGCCCGTATCGGCGGTCAACGTCAACCGGCCCGGGGCTCGTTCGGTCAACGCAAACAGGGGCGGGTCGGACAATATGGCGCGTCTCATGTTCGGGCTTCCATTCGGGGGAGAGACAAGCGGCGGACAAAAGCGATCAGCAGGGCCGCCCCGATCAGGTCGAATATGCCAAGCGCCGCGAACAAAGGTGCGTAGCCGATGCGATCGGCATATTGCCCGATCAGGAAGGTGAACAGCAGCCCGCCGATCCAACCCGCCTGGCCGACAAAGCCGTTGGCGGTCCCGACCTCCTCCGGCGTGAAGACGTCCGCGGACAGCGTGTTGATCAGCACCGAGATCATCTGATGCGCGAACCCGCCGATGCAGAACAAGGCGATGGCGACATAGGGACTGACAGCGAGCCCGATGCATCCGGGCGCGATCATCAATACGGCGCCCAGGCTGATCCCCAGCACGCGCGACGGCACCAGGTTCACGTGAAAGCGCTTCATGAAGAACGGTGAAAGATAGCCGCCGAGCACGCCGCCGAGGTCCGCCGCCAGGAAGGGCAGCCAGGCGAAGGCCGCGATATGCGCCAAGTCCATGTGGCGCTCAGTCGCGAGATAGAGCGGAATCCAAAAGCTGAAGGTCTGCCAGGCTGGTTCGGCCAGGAAGCGCGGCACCGCGATCACCCAAAAGCGCGCGGAGGACAGGATTTCGCGCGCGCTCGCCTTTCGGGCAGGGGTTTTCGGGCGATCCTCTGCGGTCATCGCCTGCTCGCGCGGCGTGATCGCGGGATGTTCAGCCGGCGAGCGATAAAAGGCATACCATGCGGCTGCCCAGATCAGTCCGACCGCGCCGGTCACGATGAAGGCCAATCGCCAATTGCCCCACAAGGCGACGGCGACCACGAGCGGCGGCGCGATCAATGCCCCGAGCGAGGTTCCGGCGTTGAACCATCCCGTCGCGATCGAGCGCTCGCGCGCCGGGAACCATTCGGCGATCGCCTTCATGCCCGACGGGATCGCCGCCGCCTCGGACAGGCCGAGCAGTCCGCGAAAGAAGGCGAGGCTGATCCAGCCGCCGGCCAGAGCGTGGAGCATATTGGCGGCGGACCACGCGACGCCGAAAAACGCGAACCCGGCACGCAGCCCGAACCGGTCGATGATATAGCCGGCGATCGGCTGCATGACGGTGTAGGCGAGCTGGAACGCCATGACGACATAGCTATATTGCGCGGTCGAGATCGACATCGACGTCTTGAGTTCGGGCGCGAGCACGCCAAGCGAATTGCGCGCGAGATAATTGGCGATCGTGCCGAGGCAGATCAGCGCCACGATCCACCAGCGCAGATGCGGTATCCGCTTCACGATCCTCTCCCCAGTCCGCGCTATTGTCCGCTGGCGGCGGTCTAGCGGCTCCGGCAGCCTTTGTCGATATTGGTCAGACCAATGAATGCCAAAATCGAAAATTGGCCAGCCGGAAGGAAGGGTAAAATCCTGGACGTTTCGCGGCCCAAATCGCCTACCAAATCTTCCATCGCAGGTAGGCCATCGACGCTCGGCTTGACCGGCTCGATTAATACTTCAATTAGATAAATAATGGAGCGGACTGCTCGGGCGCGGTTGGAGAGGGCTTGATGGGCACGCCGAAGGAACGCGTCAACTGGAACGCGGTGGGCACCGCCAGCCTCGGCGGATTGCTGTTCGGCTTCGATACCGCGGTTATCTCAGGTGTCACCGGAGCTTTGCGCGGCGTGTTCGGCCTCAGCGCGATCGGGCTTGGCACGGCGGTATCGGCGGCATTGATCGGGACGCTGGTCGGCGCGCTCGCGGCGGGCAAACCGGGCGACCGATATGGCAGCCGGGCAGTGCTGATCTGGATCGCGATCGCTTATATCGTCTCCGCTGTGGGTTCGGCGATGAGCTGGAATCTGGCGACGTTCGTCGCGTTCAGGTTCCTCGGCGGCCTGGCGATCGGCGGCTCCTCGGTGCTCGCGCCGGTCTATATCGCCGAGGTGAGCCCGGCGGCGCGGCGTGGATTCCTGGTCGCACTGTTTCAGCTCAATGTCGTGATCGGCATCCTGGTCGCCTATGTCAGCAACTTCGTAGTCGGCCGGCTGGTGACGACCGATCTCGCCTGGCAAATGAAGCTCGGTATCGCCGCCGTTCCGGCCATGCTGTTCCTGATCATGCTGCTCCGCATCCCGCCATCGCCGCGCTGGCTGGCGCAGCGCGGGCGCGATCAGGATGCGTTGGCGGCGATTGCCCGGCTCGGCATGGGCGACCCGCAGGCGATCATCGCCGAATTCCGCAGGGATCAAATAGAGGCGCCGGATGCGCGGCTCAGCTGGACCGTGTACCGCAAGCCGATCCTGCTTGCGATCGGCATCGCCGCGTTCAATCAGCTCTCGGGGATCAACGCGATCCTCTATTATCTCGGCGATATCTTCGCGGCCGCCGGGTTCGATCGGCTATCGGCCGACTTGCAATCGGTCGCGATCGGCGTGGCCAATCTGCTGGCGACCTTTGTCGGAATGACGGCGATCGACCGGGCTGGGCGTAAACCGCTGCTGCTGATCGGCGCCGCGGGCACTGGGGTCGCGCTGGCGGCGGTAGCGGCGATCTACTCTACGGGGCAGGGTCAGGCGCTGCTGCTCCCCGCGCTGATCGGCTTCATCCTGTTCTTCGCGATTTCACAGGGCGCGGTGATCTGGGTCTACCTCTCGGAGATTTTCCCGACCGCGGTGCGCGCGCGCGGCCAGGCGCTGGGCAGCGCCACGCATTGGGGAATGAATGCGCTGATCGCGTTCGGTTTCCCGGTGGTGGCGCGCTACACCCAGGCCGCACCCTTCTGGTTCTTCGCCGCCGCGATGGGCGTGCAATTCCTCGTCGTCTGGCGCTTCTTCCCCGAGACGCGCGGGGTCGCGCTGGAGGCGATGGACGATGCCATCAACCAATCCCGGGAAAAGGCCGCTTAATGGCACGAATTGAAACCATTATGGGAATATTCCGCATTGGCGTTCTCGACTGGGGGTCGCTAGGTGGTAGCGCTATGCTCGGGGTGGCCTGTCGTCGCGTGATTGAAACGGGAAGAGGGGCTTGCCGCGCTCCGGCAATAGGGATGTCCGGATGACCCAGCCAACCACCCGCCTCAGGCTTTCCGGCACCAATCTGGAGCGCGCCGCCGATCACAATCAGCGCGTCACGCTCCATGCCATCCGCATCAACGGCCTGCTGACCCGGGTGGAACTCGCCGCGATCACCGGGCTGACCGCGCCGGCGATCGCCAATATCACCAAGCGCCTGCTCGCCGATGGCTTGATCGAGGAGGCGGGTCAGCGCCGCGGCGGGCGTGGCCAGCCGCCGACCAAACTCGTCATCAATCGCGATGCCTGCCACTCGATCGGCGTCAATATCGACCGCGACCATATCACCATCGTGCTGGTGAATTTCGCCGGCGAGACCCTGGCGCGCGTCTCGGAGGAAGTGAATTTCGCGCTGCCCGATCATGTCCGCTCGCTCTACCGGCGATCGATCAAGGAGATGATGCGAACGGCGGGGGTCAAGGAATCGAGCCTAGTCGGCCTGGGCGTGGCTGTTCCCGACGACCTCGGTCTGGTCGATCTGCCTGGGCGTCCCGCCGCTTATGCCAAGTGGGACAAGATCGACATGAGCGATCTGTTCGACAAACCCTTCTCGCTGCCGGTCTTCGTCGAAAATGACGCCGCCGCCGCGGCGATGGGGGAAATGCAACTCGGCCTGGGGCAGAAGCACAGCACTTTCTTCTACATCCTGATCTCGTCGGGGCTGGGTGGCGGTCTCGTCATCGATGGCGCCTATTTCCGCGGCGTCGATGGCCGCAGCGGGGAGCTGGGCTTCATGCACGCGCCCGGTAGCGGCCAGCGCGACCAGATCCAGAATCTCGTATCGTTATCGGGGCTGGCCGGGCTGCTCGAGCGCGACGGCCTTGGTCTGGCGGATGTCATGGGGGTCGAGAAGATGTCGCCCGCCGCGGAAAAGTGTGTCGACCGGTGGATCGCCCAGGCTGCCGAGCAGCTCTATGTCCCGCTCGAAGCGGTGAACTGCCTGATCAATCCCGGCGTCGTTCTGGTCGGAGGGCGATTGCCGAGCGCGATCGTCGAACGCCTGGCGGCTCGGGCGTACGATCTGTTGCGCGAAAAGGCGACCAACGTGCCGGTGATCGCCCCGGTCGCGCGCGCCGCTTTGTCGGACGATGCGCCTGCGGTCGGTGCCGCGATCCTGCCGTTCAGCCATTTCCTGCTGCCCAAGCCCGGCGCCTTGTGGAAAGTGCCGGCCACTGGTGACGTCAACGGCCGGACAATTCAGCCGGCGCGCTAAGCCGCCGGCGCGCAAAAACGGCGCTGATCCGTCCCAACCTCGTCGGCCGGTAACGCCCGCCATTTGCAGCGTTTTTCGTCTGTGCTAATTCAATTGACAAAATGCTTAATTTAATTGACGGTGCAGCTCGACGCCATTGGAAGCAGGCCAATGGAGTGGTCGCCAGAGGGCAGAAAATAGCTCCGAGATTGAGAGGAAGTGCCGTGGGTATCCGCCAAACGTTTCCACGGACGAACGTGCGGGGCCGCAGCGCCCGGCTGTTGCTACTGCCGCTAAGCCTGTCGATCGCATTATCGGCGGCGGCGGTCGTCAGCGCGCAGACGGCGCCCGACAAAGCCCCGGTTGATGAGGTCAATCCCCTGGTCGGCACGGCGCCGCTCGATCGCCCCGACTTGATCGGCAATGCGCCGCCGCCGGGCGAACCCGTTTATTCGGGCCAGACCTCGCCGGGCGCGCGCCTGCCGCACTCTTCGGTCGAGGCAGCGCCGATCAACAACAATATCGCGCTGTCCTATCCGAACGGCGTCCAGGTTCCTTATTATTACACCAATCCGACGATGATCGGATTCTCCGGTGGCGGGGGCGCTTCCTATGGCGGCCGCGCGGAGCCGATCATCATGCCGGTTGTCGGCGACTGGTCGGTGCCGCCGGCCTATTCACAATCCTATTACGATAAGTCGCGCGAGATCGCCTCGCCAGGCTATTATTCGGTCTATCTCGACACGTTCCGGACGACGGCCGAACTGACCGCGACGCAATGGGCGAGCCTGATGCGGTTCACGTTCCCGCAAAGCGACCGGTCGAACGTGCTGATCAACTTCCCCGAGCATGGCGGCGATATCGAGATCGTCGACAGCCAGATGGTGCGGGGCGTGTCGAAGGACAGCGGCGGCGCGGACGGCGCCTATTTCGTCGCCATATTCTCGAAACCGTTCACCAGCCTGGGGACGTTCGGCAAGGCAGCCGGCGACGCCAAGGGATGGGGCATCGGCGAGAAAAGGGTCGAGCCCGATCAGCGCAGGATCTCGGGCAGTTTCGCCGGCAGCTACGTCACTTTCCGCACCAAGGCGGGCGAGACGGTGCTGATGAAGATCGCGCACGGCACCAGCTATGCTCAGGCCGAGCAACGCCTGCGGGAAGAATTGCCGGGCTGGGATTTCGATAGGGTACGTGGCGCGGCGCGTGGCGCCTGGTCGAAGCTGCTCGATCGCGTCCAGGTGACCGGCGGGACGCCCAAGCAGCGGATGCTGTTCTATTCGACCTTGTTCCAGTCGTTCGCCAGCCCGCGCCTGGTCGCCGCCAAGGGAGAGAAGTTCACCAACACCAACGGCAAGGTGCAGACCGCGACGCATGACCGGTACAGCCCGGTGCCGTTCTGGGATACCGGCCGCAACCAGATCGTCCTGCTCGAATTGATGGAGCCGGACACGATGCGCGACGTCATGCAGTCCGAACTCGACATGGCGCGCGAGCAGGGCTTCATGAACACGTCGTTCCACGGCGACAATGCGGTGTTCATGTATCTCGGCGCGTGGGAACGCGGCATCCCGTTCGACTATCCGGCGGCGTACGAATATCTCCGCAAGAATGCGACCGACCCCGCTGGTCCGCGCCACTATCTCGCCGAATATGACAAGAACGGCTGGATCGCCGACGAGATTCCGGACCACAATCCCAGCCCGCCTTATGCCGGCGGCAAGGCGGGCGCGGCCACTACGCTCGAATATGCCTGGGACGATTTCGCGATGGCGCAATATGCCAAGCGCTTGGGGAAGATGGACGATTACGCCATGTTCCTGAAACGGGCGCATAATTATGCGAACGTGTTCGACAAATCGATCGGCTTCGTTCGTGGCCGGACCGCCGACGGCAAGTGGATCTCGCCGTTCGATCCGGGAGAGCCCTATTATAATTTCATGATGAAGGAAGCGTCGGGCTGGTCGACCTTGTGGCTGGTGCCGCACGATGTCGGCGGCTTGGCCAAGCTGATCGGTGGGCGCCAGGCCTTCACCGCCAAACTCGACCGGTTCTTTTCCACGCCCTACAATCCCAAGGGGATCTGTCGCGATTGCACCGGGCTGATCGGTCAATATGTCCAGGGCAATCAGCCCGACCAGCAGGCGGCCTATTATTACGATTGGGGCGGCCAGCCGTGGAAGACGCAGGCGCTGACACGCCGGATTCTCGCCGAAATGTATGGCAGCGATGCTTCGGGTTACGGCTATCCCGGGATGGACGATCAGGGCGCGACATCGTCCTGGTACGTGCTGAGCGCGATGGGATTCTATCCGGTCGATCCGTCGAGCCAGAATTACATCATCGGCAGCCCGATCTTCGACGACGTCAAGCTTCAGATGGGCAACGGCAAGACGTTGGAGATCGAAGCCAGGAACAACTCGGCCGCAAACATCTATATCCAGTCGGCAACGCTCAACGGCAGGCTGTGGACCAAGCCGTGGTTCAGCCATGACGACATCAAGAACGGCGCCAAATTGGTGCTGACAATGGGAGCAACGCCGAACAAGACTTGGGGCGTGGCACCGGCCGACGCGCCCCCATCGATGTCGCCGATGCCTTGACCGCCTATCGTTTTGCCTCCGTTTCCCCTCCCCCCCTCGACGGAGGCAAGAGCCCAGGGCTGCGCCAGCCCGCGCGCCCTGGGCTCACTTTTGATCGCTACCCGGCTCCGACATCCGAGGAGAAACGCCATGCGCACGCTGATCGCAGCAATCGCGTCGACGATCCTGGCAATGAGCGCCGCCGGTGCGGCAGCGCAGACCGTGCCGGCGAGCGACGGAGTCTATACCAGCGACCTGATGACGAAATGGGGCAAGGAGGTAACCCCGGATAATGCCTGGCGCAGCTATCCCCGGCCGCAATTGAAGCGGGAGCGCTGGCTCAATCTCAACGGCCTGTGGGATTATGCGATCGCAAAGGCTGCGGCGCCGCAACCGACCCGGATGGATGGGCAGATCCTTGTGCCCTATCCGGTCGAATCGAAACTGTCTCGGGTCGCGCGTAAGGTCACGCCCGACGATCGCATCTGGTATCGGCGAAGCTTCACGGTGCCGCAGGACTGGGCCGGCGAGCATGTGATGCTCAATTTCGGCGCCGTCGATTTTGCCGCGACGATCTGGGTCAACGGCGCCGTGGTCGGGTCGCACAAGGGCGGCTTCGACACGTTCGGTTTCGACATCACCGACTATCTCAAGCCCGGCGCGAACGAACTGGTCGTGCAAGTCGCCGATCCGACCAGCGCCGGCACGCAGCCGCGCGGCAAGCAGATCCTCGACCCGTCTGGCATCTGGTACACCGCGGTCAGCGGGATCTGGCAAACGGTATGGCTCGAGCCGGTGCCGAAACTCCATATCGAGGACGTTCGGGCGACGCCCAATATCGATCGGGGCGTGGTGGATGTCGCCGTCGCGCTGAGCGGCTGGGCAAACGACACCGATGCGGTAAAGCTGACCGCGAGCGCGGGCGGCAAGGTGATCGCATCGACGATCATCCGCGCCAATCGTCGCGCGACGCTTGCCATTCCCAATGCGCGCTTGTGGTCGCCCGACGATCCCCATCTCTACGACCTCAAGGCCGAGCTGGTGACGGTCCCCGATCCCTATGCCGGCCAGGACGAGCGCGATCGCAAGGCTTATGACGCGCGCTTCACCGCGGGAGAGGATCGGACCTATGCCGCCGCGCGCGTAGCCGGCGCGCCGCGCGACACGGTCGATACCTATTTCGCGATGCGCAAGATCTCGATCGGCCCGGGGCGGGTCACGGGTCAGCCGGCGATCCTGCTCAACAACAAGCCGCTCTTCCAAAACGGGACGCTCGACCAGGGCTGGTGGCCCGACGGCCTCTATACTCCGCCGTCCGAAGAAGCGATGAAGAGCGACCTCGTCTTCCTCAAGAAGGCCGGCTTCAACATGCTGCGCAAGCATATCAAGGTCGAGCCGGCGCGTTACTATTACGACGCCGATCACCTCGGCATGCTGATCTGGCAGGACATGCCGTCGGGCGGTGGCGAGGATCAGTTCGTCACCGGCACCAGCAAAAGCCAGGCGGTGCTTTCGTCGGACGCTATGGCCGAGAATCAGAACGAGCTCGCGGCAATGATCGGCGATCTGCGCGCCTTTCCCTCGATCGTGCTGTGGGTGGTCAACAATGAGGGTTGGGGACAGTATGATTCCGCCACCCTGGCTCGATACGTCAAGGGAATGGACCCCAGCCGGCTGGTCGATGCCGATAGCGGTTGGCTCGACGTCGCACCCGGCGCCTCGGATGTGTTCGACATCCACACCTACGAAGACGTACCCAATACGCCGGCGCGCCAGTCCGCTCGCGCGATCGTGATCGGCGAATATGGCGGCATCGGCATGCCGATAGCGGGCCATATCTGGCGGCCGGGCAAGAAGAATTGGGGCTATCAGGTCGCGACCGGCGAGGAGGATTATCTCGCCCGGTTCCGCCGCAAGATGGCGGGCGTCATCCGTGCCGCGCGCGAGGATGGGCTGAGCGCCTCGGTCTATACGCAGACGACCGATGTCGAGGACGAGATCAACGGCCTGCTGACCTATGATCGTGCGCGCGTCAAGGCGCCGCCCGAAGCGCTGTCGACGATCGCCGCTCCTCTGCGAGAGCTGCCTTAACCGACTTATTGCGCTGAAGTAAAACGATAAAATCTGGTTCTGATAATGAGGGTTGAGTTGCGCCCGGGCGGAAAAAATCGCACCGGACAATTTAATTGACAAATTGCTTTTTATATTCTGAATTGCGGCACGCCAGGTTGGCAGTCGGACTTCGCGCCGCGCCACGGTGCCGAACGAAAAGAAAAACGGAGGGCGCCAACGCCCTCGCTCAAGGAGAGGGAAGATCCATATGAACATTCGTCACATCGATCTGTGCCAGGGGACAGTGTGCACTCGATCGCGGGCCAGACTGATTCGCGATCTCATGCTGACCGCCGGCGCGGCGATCGGTTTCTCGGGCGGTTTCTCCGGCATCGCGCAGGCGCAGACCGCGCCCGCCACGCCCGATGCGAACGCGCAACCCGCTGATCCCCAGGCAAGCGATCCTCAGGCCGCTGGCTCGGCTGGTGAGATCACCATCACTGGTTACCGCCAATCGATCGAAGCCAGTCTTCGTACCAAGCGCGAGGCCAATGCCTTTATCGACGTCATCACTGCCGAGGATGTCGGCAAATTCCCCGACAAGAATGTCGCCGACGCGCTCCAGCGCGTGCCGGGTGTCATCATTTCGCGCGACGGCGGCGAGGGCTCGCGGGTCAGCATTCGCGGCCTCAATTCCGACCTGACGCTGACCGAGCTCAACGGCAATTTCATCGCCGGTACCGATAGCGGCGATCCGTCGCGGTCGTTCAACTACCTGCTGCTGCCGTCGAGCATGATCGGCAGCGTCGAAGTGTACAAGTCGCCCGAAGCGCGGCTTGACGAAGGTGGGGTCGGCGGCACCGTCATCCTGCGCACGCGGCGTCCGCTCGATCTCAAGCCCTGGTCGGGGTTCGTCTCGGCCGAGGGGACCGACGCGGACGTCACCAAAAAGGTCGAGCCGCAGCTGACCGGCCAGATTTCGTGGCGCAACGAATCCGGTACGATCGGCTTGTTGGTCGGCGGTAGTTGGCAGAAGCGCACCAACCGCGAGATGGAAGGGTCGACCGAGAGCTGGCAATGGTGGACCGACGGCGGCCGCAACGGCAAGCAAGCGACCGACGTTAACGGCAACGTGCTCCCCAACCAGGACGCGATCACTTATTGGTCGGAGGACAAGGCCCCCACGACGCGGTCGGGTCAGCATTATAACGGCTATTGGGCGCCGCAGTCGGTCGACGAGGACATCACCACCGACAAGCGCGAGCGCATCGGCATCCAGGCGACGATCGACATCAAGCCGTTCGACAATCTGCGTCTGACCGCCAATTATTTCCGCTTCCAGCTCAACCGCACGCAAGAGGAAAACGTCCTGAAGATCCCCGAATGGGGCTATGGCAACTTCTTCACCGGGGCGAAGTTCGACAAGAGCGGTACGGTCATGCAATCGGCGACCTTCGAGGTACCGCCGGCCGGCCAGGGCTGCTCGGCCAACACCCCGATCTGTACGATGGAAACGCCGCAGCTTTCGGGCATCTATCAGCGCGAGAAGCAGATCTCGAACACCTACGACCTGCACGGCGACTGGAATCTCGGCCACCTTGCCGTATCGTTCGCGGTCGGCAAGACCAAGTCGACCGGCGGTCCGTCGCAGCAGATGAAGGTCGCGGTGAAGCCTCGCCTGACCGGTACCGTCACGCAGAACGGCAACTTCCTGAGCAGCTGGGACTTCAGTGGCGGCGACCTCGGTATGACCTTCTCGCCCGACGTGCAGAAGAACCTCCTGGCCGGTATCGCTCAGGTCGATACGGGGTCGACCGGGTCGGGCTACACCAACAGCAGCATCGAGCAGCGCTACGCCCAGATCGACGTGACGCGCACGTTCGACGACTTCTTCATCAGCTCGATCCAGATCGGCGGCAAGTGGCGTGACGGCCGCGTCCAGCGCTCGACCGGCGAGCAGGATTGGTATGCCGATCCGGCGACGTTGCTGCGCTTCCAGGACACGCCGCAGGGCGCGGTGGCGCAGCCGTCCTTCTTCTACAGCAATCCGATCACCAACATCCCCGGCGGGTTCACGGCGTCGTCCTATCCGGCGATCAACATGGCCAGCTACCTCAACTACCTCAATTCGACCTACGGTCCCGCCGTGAAGGTCCCGCAGCCGCAGAACCTCTACCGGATCCAGGAGAAGATCTGGGCCGGCTATGCCCAGCTGAACTTCAAGTCGGGACCGATCCGCGGCAACGTCGGCGTGCGCGTCGTGAACACGAAACAGTCCGGCACCTCGACCGATACGCTGTATTTCGAGAATGATTATTGCGTCGACGGTCCCGGTGGCCCGTTCGATCCCAACCGGCCGATCGGCCCGGACGGCAATTGCCAGGTCATTCCGCAGAGCCAGCGCGAAGTCCGCGTCTACAGCCCGAACAGCGAGTCGAAGAGCTATACGAACGTTCTGCCGAGCTTCAACATCTCATGGGACGTCACGCCGAACCTGCTGGTCCGTGCCGCGGTTTCGAAGGTCGTGGCTCGTCCCGCCTATAACGACCTCGGTTCGGCACGCTCGCTGACCTTCCATTCGGACGCCTATACGTTCGATCGCGCGCAGTTCGGCGAACGGGCCGGCTGGTCGGGCGATGGCGGCAATTTCAACCTCTCGCCCTTCTCCGCCTGGGCATATGACATCGGCGCGGAATGGTATTTCCACCCGGGTTCGGTGCTCGGCGTGGCCGCCTTCCGCAAGGACGTGAAGAACTTCGTCGTGCCGCTGGTGCTCGACCTGAACCAGGAAGTGCAGGGGCAGACCGTGCTGGTCCAGTCCTATTCGACCCAGGCGAACGGCTCGAGCGCCGTGTCGGAAGGCGTCGAAGTCTACGCGCAGCACACTCTGTCGTTCGGGCTCGGTGCGCAGGTGAACTTCACTTACAATCACACGTCGGTCGCCGACGTATCGCTCGACGGCAAGAAGATCGGCACCTCGCCGCTGGTCGGCAGCGCCAAGACGCAGTGGAATGCGTCGATATTCTACGAAAAGGGTCCGGTGCTGTTGCGGGCATCGTACAATCGACGCGGCGAGCGGGTGCAGGGACTGGTCTCGGGTCTGAACGTCTATGACGATCCGTATCAGCAGGTCGACCTCAACGCCTCGTTCGAAGTGTTCCACAACTTCACGATCACCGGCGCGGTGATCAACCTCACCAAGGAGACGGAGCGCTCGCATCTGGGGAACGACACCAATGCTCGCTATTATTCATCGCGTTATACCGGCCGCCGCTTCTATCTCGGCGCCGCGTACAAGTTCTGATCGATCGTAACCGGGACGGCGGTTTCCTCTCCGCCGCCGTCCCAACCAAAGGGGCGAGACGCCATGCGAAGGATAGCGATGCGCCTTGCCGCTGGGCTCGCGCTAGCGGTGGCGGCCCCCGTGCATGCGTCCAATCCGATCGTGCCCGGCTGGTATGCCGATCCCGAGATCCGGATCTTCGCCGGCCAATATTGGATCTATCCGACCTATTCGGACGATAGCGGCAAACCCGACCCGATGCCGCCATTCGCCGCCTTGCAAAGGGCGAAGCGGGCCAAGCCGAAGATCCGTCCGGAATATCTCAAGCAGACGTTTTTCGACGCCTTTTCCTCGCCCGATCTCGTGCATTGGACGCGGCACCGGCACGTGCTCGACGTCGCCAGCATAAAATGGGCGGCCTATGCCGTCTGGGCACCATCGGCGATCGAGCGCGACGGCAAATATTACCTCTTCTTCGGCGCCAACGACATTCAGAGCGACAAGGAGACCGGCGGCATCGGCCTGGCGGTATCCGACACGCCAGGCGGCCCGTTCCGCGACGCGATCGGCCATCCTTTGGTGTCTGCCTTCCACAACGGTGCGCAGCCGATCGATCCGTTCGTCTATCGCGACGACGATGGCCGGACCTATCTCTATTATGGCGGCTGGGGCCATTGTAACGTCGTCCGGTTGAGCCGCGACCTCAAGTCGGTGGAGCCCTACCCGGACGGCTCGACCTGGAAGGAAATCACTCCGCCCGGCTATGTCGAGGGATCCTTCGTGATCAAGCGCAAGGACATCTATTATCTGATGTGGTCGGAAGGCGGCTGGACCGGTCCCGATTACCGCGTCGCCTACGCGACCGGCAAAAGCCCGCTCGGTCCGTTCGAGCCGAGGGGGACCATCCTCGCGCAGGATTTCCGCATCGCCAGTGGCGCGGGGCATCATTCGGTGGTCAACGTGCCGGGCACGGACGATTGGTACATCGTCTATCATCGCCGGCCGCTCGGCGACGACAATGGCGGTCACCGCCAGCTCGCGATCGACCGCATGACGTTCAATCCCGATGGGACCATCCAGCCGGTCGTCATGACCAACGAAGGCATCGCGCCGCGGCCATTGCCGGCCATCATGAACAAGGAGCGCCGACCGTGATCAGAACCTTTGCCACGCTGCTCACTGCCGGCGGATTGGTGTCGTCGGCGATCATCGGCAGCGCGGCGCCGGCCTATGCACAGCCGGTCGCGGCACCGCAGCCAGCCTTGGTCGACCTGATCAACCCGCTGATGGGCACCGACAGCGATCATGCGCTGTCTTACGGCAACACCTATCCGGCGATCGCGGTGCCGTGGGGGATGAATTTCTGGACGCCCGTCACCGGCAAGATGGGCAGCGGCTGGGGCTACACCTATGCCGCGAAGAAGATCAACGGCATCAAGCAGACGCATCAGCCCAGTCCCTGGATGAACGATTACGCCGCGCTCGCTTTGTTCGCCGAGACCGGTCCGCTCAAGATTCAGCAGGAAGATCGCGCCAGCTGGTTCAGCCACAAGGCAGAGGAAGCGCGCCCCTATGGCTACAAGGTCTATCTCGCCGATTACGACGTCACCGCCGAAGTCACGCCGACCGCGCGCGCGGCGCAATTCCGCTTCACCTTTCCCAAGAGCGACGACGCCCACATCCTGATCGACGGCCAGGATGGCGGATCTATGGTGACGATCGATCCGGTCAAGCGGCGGATCACCGGCTATGTCCGCAACAATAGCGGCGGCGTGCCCGACAATTTCCACAATTACTTCGTCGCCGAATTCGACCACGATTTCACCGTCACCCGCACCTGGGACGACAATTACCAGCTCTCCGCCGCGAAAACGCGCGAGGGCGGCCATGTCGGCGCGGTGGTCAGCTTCAAGACCGCGGCGGGCGAGCAAATCGGCGTCAAGGTCGCGTCATCGTTCATCAGCCCCGAGCAGGCCGCGCGCAATCTGGACGTGGAAGTCGGCAAGGACGGTTTCGACCAGACCCAGGTCAAGGCGAAGCAGACATGGGAAGCGGAGCTCTCACGCGTCCGGGTCGAGGATCCCAGCCTCGACAATCGCCGCACCTTCTACTCGGCGCTGTACCGCATGCTGCAATTCCCGCGCATGTTCTACGAGATCGATGCCAAGGGAAAGCCGGTCCATTACAGCCCCTATGACGGCAAGGTCCATGCCGGCTTCCTGTACACCGACAACGGCTTCTGGGACACGTGGCGCGCGGTCTTCCCGTTCTTCGCGATGATGTATCCCGAGCGCGACAGCGAGATGATGCAGGGGCTGGTCAACACGGTGAAGGAAGGCGGCTGGCTGCCCGAATGGGCGAGCCCCGGCTATCGCGACGTGATGATTGGATCCAATTCGGCGAACATCATCGCCGACGCTTATGCCAATGGCGTGCGCGGGTTCGATGCGGAGACGCTGTACAAGGCGATGGTCAAGAACGCGACGACCAGCGCGGGCCGGCCCACCGACAAGAAGGGCGAGGTCATCAGCGCGGTCGGTCGCGAAGGCGTCGAATATTACAACCGGCTCGGCTACGTGCCGTACGATGTCGGCATCAACGAGAATGCCGCGCGGACGCTGGAATATGCGACCGCCGATTTCTCTCTGTCGCGCTTCGCTGCGGCGCTCGGCAAGACCGACGATGCGAAGCTCTATGCCGAACGCGCGCAGAATTACCGCAAGCTCTACGATCCCCAGTCCGGCTGGATGCGCGGGCGCAACAAGGACGGGTCGTGGGAGACGCCGTTCAACCCGTACAAATGGGGCGATGCCTTCACCGAAGGAAACGCGCTGCACTACACTTGGGCAGTGATGCAGGACACGCAGGGCCTGATCGACCTGATGGGCGGCGACAAGAAGTTCGTCGATCGGCTCGACGGCATCTTCACCGCGCCGCCGATCTTCGATGACAGCTATTACGGCACGGTGATCCACGAAACGCGCGAAATGCAGATCGTCAACATGGGTCAATATGCCCATGGCAATCAGCCGATCCAGCACATGATCTATCTCTACGATTGGGCCGGCGCGCCGTGGAAAGCGCAATATCACGTCCGCGACGTGATGAAGCGGCTCTATTCAGCGGCCCCCGACGGCTATCCGGGCGACGAGGATAACGGCCAGACCTCGGCCTGGTACGTCTGGTCGGCGCTCGGTTTCTATCCGGTGACGCCGACGGTCGGCCAATATGCGATCGGCAGCCCGCTCTTCCGGAAAGTCACCTTGACGATGCCGAACGGGAAAACGCTGGCGATCGAGGCGGAGAATAACGGCCCCGACAATGTCTACATCCAGTCGGTGACGCTCAACGGCGCGCCGCACGATATGGCCTATGTCACGCGCGAAGCTCTGGCGCAGGGTGGGGTGCTGCGGTTCGTGATGGGGCCGATCCCGAACAAGCAATGGGCGAGCACCAAGGCAGCCGCGCCCTTCTCGATGAGCGCGCCCGCCAAGTGACCCGGAGAAAGACGCTGACCCCCAATCGACGCCATATCATGGCCGGAGCCGGCGCCATCGCGCTCAACGCGGCATTGCCGATGGCCGCGCGTGGCGCGTCCTTCGCCAGCAAGCGCCCGCCACTCGCCAAGCGGCTGTTCACCAGCCCCGCCGTCGAGTCCGAGATCGCGCGAGTGAAGGCCGCCATCGGCGACCCCGAGCTCTCCTGGATGTTCGAGAATTGCTATCCCAACACGCTCGACACCACGGTCGAAGCGGGGACGGTCGACGGCAAGCCCGACACGTTCATCATCACCGGCGACATCACCGCGATGTGGCTGCGCGACAGTTCGGCGCAGGTCCAGCCTTATGTCCATCTCGCGCCGCGCGACCCGGCGTTGCGGCGCTTGTTCCATGGCCTGATCCAGCGCCAGGCGCGCTGCATTCTGATCGATCCTTATGCCAATGCCTTCATGAAGGACCCGGCCGCCAAGAGCGATCTCGAATGGTCGCAAAAGGACCAGACCGACATGAAGCCCGGCGTCGCCGAGCGGAAATGGGAGATCGACTCGCTTTGCTATCCGATGCGGCTCAGCCACGCTTATTGGACGGTGACGCGCGACAAGGCACCGTTCGACGATAGCTGGGCGCGGGCCATGAAGCTGGCGGTCGCGACCTTCCGCGTCCAGCAGCGCAAGGACGGACGGGGGCCTTATCATTTCCAGCGCAGCGCGGCGCAGCCGACCGACTCGCTGATCCTCGACGGCTATGGCGCGCCGACCCGGAAGATCGGCTTGATCCACTCGATGTTCCGGCCGTCGGACGACGCCTGCGTCTATCCGTTCCTGATCCCGTCGAACCTGTTCGCCGTGTCGGCGCTGCGCAAGCTGGCCATGGTCCATCGCCAGGCGCGCAACGACGCCGTGGCGGCGCGCGACTGCGAGACGCTGGCGGCCGAGGTCGAGGCCGCGTTGAAAGCCCATGCCTTGGTGCCGGACGGGCGGGGCGGTCGGGTCTGGGCCTATGAGATCGACGGCTTCGGCAATTGGCTATTCATGGACGACGCCAATGTGCCGAGCCTGTCGGGCCTTGCCCTGATCGACGCAGCCAGGCGCGACGATCCGTTGTTCAGGCGCACCGCGGCACTCGCCTGGAGTCCGCGCAACCCCTATTTCTTCCAGGGCAAGGCGGCTGAGGGAATCGGCGGCCCGCATGTCGGTATGGACCAGATCTGGCCGATGTCGATCATCACTCACGCGATGAACGCCGACGACGACGCGACGATCATCCGATGCCTGCGCTGGCTGAAGGCGACGCACGGCGGCACCGGCTTCATGCACGAATCCTTCGACAAGGATCGCCCCTCAAAGTTCACGCGCTCCTGGTTCGCCTGGGCCAATGCCTTGTTCGGCCAGCTGATCGTCGAGCTCGCCGCGCGCAAGCCCGCGATTCTCGCCGGCCGCATTTGATCACTCCGGGAGGACGTACGATGATCACCGCCAGCCGCCGCCAATTGCTCGCCGGCGCCGGTCTTGCCGCGCTCGGCAATCCCATCCCCGGCACGAGCTGGGCAGCAGCGCCGGCCGCCGCCCGGGCCGATCTGTTCGTCGGGACGGGCGGGCACGGCCATACCTTCCCCGGACCGTCATTGCCCTACGGCATGGTGCAGCTGGGGCCGGATACGAACAATATCGGTTGGGATGCCTGCTCCGGTTATCATCGCGACGACCACTCGATCATGGGCTTCAGCCATACGCATCTGTCGGGCACCGGGATCGGCGATATGCTGGACGTGCTGGTGGTGCCCACGCGCCAGCCGCTGATGTTGCAGCCGGGGCCGGTCGGGGATCCCGACAAGGGCTATCGCCAGCGTTTTTCCGATGAATATGCCGAACCCGGTTATTATCGCGTTCGGCTGGAATCGGGCATCCTGGCGGAACTGACCGTCACCGAGCGCTGCGGTTTCCACCGCTATCGCTTCGCCAGCAGCCCGGCGCATATCCTGATCGATTTCTCCCACGCGATGCTCGACTCGTCGGACAAGGGCGGGCTGATCGAGAATGCCTCGCTGGCGGTGGACTCCGAGGGGGTGTTGACGGGCAGCCGCACGGTCAACCGTTGGGCAAAAGGGCGGCATATCCATTTCGCGATGCGGCTGTCGCGCAAGCCGGACCGCGTCGCGTTCTTCGGCGACGATGACGTGCCCGCCGCCAAAGGTGCGACCAACGTTGCGGGGAGCAAGCTCAAGGTCGCGCTGTTCTTCGACGACGCCGGTGGCGATCCGATCCTGATCAAGACCGGACTGTCGGGCGTCGACGTCAAAGGCGCACGCGATGCGTTGGCTGAAATCCCCGGCTGGGATTTCGATGCCGTCCACGCCGCCGCGCGATCCGCCTGGGCCCGCGCGCTCAACCGGATACGAGTCTCGGGCGGCACCGAGGCGCAGCGCACGATCATGGCGAGCGCGCTCTATCATGCGCAGCTTGCGCCGACTTTGTTCGCCGATCGCGACGGCCGATATGTCGGGGTCGATCGCCAGGTCCATCAGCTGGCGCAGGGTGAGCGGGCCTATAGCGCCTATTCGCTGTGGGACACTTATCGCGCGCTCCATCCCCTGCTGACGCTGATCAATCGCGATCAGGCGACATTGCTGGTGCACGACCTGATCCGGCAGACGCAGCAAAGTCCCTATGGCCCCCCGGTCTGGACGCTCCAGGGAACGGAGACCGGCTGCATGATCGGCTGGCATTCGGTGTCGGCACTCGCCGAGGCACATGCCAAGGGCATCGAGGCCGATTATGCCGCAGCCTGGCCCAATATCCGCCGCCGTGCGTTCGATCGCGATTACAAGGATTCCGACGGCTCGCTGGGCCGCGGTTATTATTACGACCTGAACTACATTCCTGCCGACAAGATCTGGGAGTCGGTCAGCCGCACCCAGGAATATGCCTATGACGACTGGGCCATGGCGCATCTGGCGGAAGCGGCGGGCGCAAAGGACGACGCGGCCACGCTGCGTAATCGCTCGCGCAATTATCGCAACGTCATCGATCCCAAGATCGGCTTTGCGCGTCCGCGCTTTTCCGACGGCTCCTGGTGGGACAAATACGATCCGATCCAGCTCGGCCATGATGTGCCCAAATGGCGCGACTATACCGAAGCCAATGGCTGGCAGGCGACGTTCCTGAACCAGCACGACGTCTATGGCCTGATCGAGCATTTCGGCGGGGACGCGGCGTTCGAAGGCAAGCTCGACGCTTTGTTCAACGGTCCATCGACCTTGCCGGCGAATGCCCCGCCCGACATTTCCGGCCTGGTCGGGCAATATGCTCATGGCAACGAACCCGACCAGCATGTCGCCTATCTCTACACTTATTGCGGGGCGCCCTGGAAAACGCAGGCGATGGTCCGCCGCCTGCTGACCGAGATGTACAAGGCCGATCCAGACGGCGTGATCGGCAATGACGATTGCGGCCAGATGAGTGCCTGGTTCGTGCTGAGCGCGCTCGGTTTCTATCCGGTCGATCCGGTCAGCGCGATCTATGTGTTCGGATCGCCGCTGTTCGATGCCGCCGAGGTGGATGTCGGCAACGGCCGGACGCTCACCGTGCGTGCCAATGGCAACGGACCGGACCGTCCGTATGTCCAGTCGGTGCGCTGGCGCGGCAAGCCCTGGACGAAGAACTGGATCGCGCATTCCGAGCTGATCCAGGGCGGCGACCTGGTCTTCGAGATGGGCGCGCGCCCGTCACGTTTTGGCGCGGCGAAACGCGATCGTCCGCCCTCCTTCGCGCGCGGACCGGCCTGACCGCAGGACACGGAGTCGCATCGCGGCGCCGGATATTCTTAGATAATCGAGAGCAGTTTCAATGATGTTTGCGTGGTGTTTGCTGACGATGAACGCGGTGGCGCAATGAGCGCCGGCGAGCCGTCTCCGCTGTTTGCCGGTGTCGAGCTTGGCGGTACGAAATGCGTGTGCACGCTCGCTTACGGTCCCGATGCGATCGTCGATCAGCGGACCGTGCCGACCACTACGCCGTCCGAGACCTTGCCCACGATCTGCGCGATCCTGTCGGACTGGGAACGCGATCACGGCTTCGCCGCGATCGGCATCGCCTCGTTTGGCCCGCTCGACCTAGACCCCGGTTCAAATCGGTATGGCCGCATCACCAGCACCAACAAACCGGGATGGCCCGGCGCGGACGTCCGCGGTATCTTGTCCGCGCTTTTTTCCGTGCCCGTTGGATTCGACACCGACGTCAATGGCGCCGCTTTGGCGGAGATCCGTTGGGGCAGCGGGCAGGGGTTGAGCGATTTTGCCTATGTCACCGTCGGCACGGGTGTCGGCGTCGGCCTGATCGTTCACGGCCGGCCCACCCGCGGCATCGGACATAGCGAATTGGGACATATAAGGGTGCCGCGCCTGCCGGCCGATCAGGTTGAGAGCGCGTGCTCCTATCATGACGATTGCGTCGAAGGTCTCGCCTCGGGACCGGCGCTGCTTGCCCGGCTCGAAGGACGGTCGCCATCGGATCTGTCGCCCGACGATCCGGTATGGGATCCGATCGTCCACACGCTTGCGGCGATGTGCCATGCCTTGGTGTGCGCGACCGGACCCTATCGGATCGCGATGGGCGGCGGCGTCGTATCTGGCCAGCCGCATTTGCTCGAACGGATCAACGCGGCGCTGATCGACAGCCTTGCGGGCTATATGCCGCTCCCGGGCGGCACGGACTATGTCGTGGCGCCACGGCTGGGCGATCTGGCCGGTCCGCTCGGCTCGATCGCCCTTGCCGCCAACGCCGCCGGTTGAGAGGGTGTCGGATCAACCGGCCTCGGCCATCCACTGCACGGCATCAGCCCCCGCCGGAATCTTGAGCGGGGCATTGGCGTCGGTGGCCGCCTGCCAGACCGCCTCCGCAACATCGCCCGCATGCGTCACCGGGCCGCTATCCTCGCGGAAATTGGCAATCATTCCCTCGATCAGCGGCTTGTAGTCCGGATTGTCGAGCCCGCGCAGGTGCGGCATCGCATTATTGCCGAACTGGGTTTCGGGGGAACGTCCGGGAAGCACGATATGCACGCGCACGCCGAACGGCTCCATCTCGACGGCCAGGCTTTCGGTTAGCGCGTTCACTGCCGCCTTGCTCGCACGATAGACGCTGACGAGCGGGAGGGGTTTGAGCGTCACGGTGGAAGTGACGTTGACGATCACACCAGACCGCCGCGCGCGGAACTGCGGAAGCACCGCCTGCAGCATGGCCAGCGTGCCCAACGTGTTGGTCTCGAACAATTGGCGCGCGGTCTGTGGCTCGATCAGTTCGATCGGTACGGCTGCGCCGAACCCCGCATTGTTGACCAGGACGTCGATATCGCCGGCCTTTTCGATCGCACCGGCGACACTTGCGGCATCGGTGACGTCGAGCGGCAGGATGACCAGATTGTCGGACGCCGGCAGGAGGTCGGCCCGCGGGTGGCGCATCGTGGCGATCACCTTCCAGCCGCGATCGAGAAACAATTTCGCCGTTTCGAGGCCGAAACCCGACGAACAGCCGGTGATGAGAACGCTGGGCATGAGATGCTCCGGAAGTGTTGATGGTGATCGGGAGATGGCTTCGGTGACCGATACCTTCTATGGGTGAACGTCCCGAATAAATTTGCGATAGTCCTGAAATGACCGTGGATCCGCTTGCCGAGATCGTGACCCTGCTCCAGCCGTCGGCGAGCTTCTCCAAGCTGGTCGAATATGCCGGGCGCTGGCGCATCCGCCGCGATGTCGAAGGCAAGCCGGTCTATTTCGCCGTGCTGGAAGGCGAATGCCGCGTGATCGCCGCGAACCAGCCGCCGATCGTCGTGCGCGCCGGCGATTTCGTGCTGTCGCCGTCGACCAGCGATCAAACCATCGAAAGCGTCGACGCGCCGCCTCACGGGATGGACATGCTGCCCGTCGAACTCGGCGAAGGGCGCTTTCGCGTCGGTCGGCCGGACACGCCCGTCAACCTCAGGATGCAGGTCGGATTGTGCAGTTTCGCGTCGCCCGACGCCGCGCTTCTGGTATCGCTGTTGCCGGCAATGGTGGTGGTGCGCGACGAGCCGCGGCTCGCGACCTTGATGCACTTGGTCGGCGACGAGACGCGCCGATCGCGGCCGGGGCGTGAGCTGGTGCTCGAACGCCTGCTGGAGGTGCTGCTGATCGAGGCGTTGCGCTGCGGTGCCGATGCGAGTTCAGTGCCGAGCCTGGCGCGCGGCCTTTCCGACGAGCGGGTGGCCGCGGCGTTGCGGGCGATGCACGCTAAGCCGGCTCGTGGCTGGACGGTGGTCGATCTCGCCGCCGAAGCGGCGATGTCACGATCCGCGTTCTTCGTTCGGTTCAGCCGCCTCGTCGGGCTGCCGCCCATGGAATATCTGCTCGCCTGGCGCATGGCGCTTGCCAAGCGCTTGCTGCGATCCCGCGAGTTCGCGATTCCGCAGGTCGCCGACCGCGTCGGCTACGGCTCCGCGAGCACGTTCAGCACCGCTTTTGCCCGCTATGTTGGCATGCCGCCGGCGCGCTACGCGCGGGATGGAACGGCCAGCTGATCACGGAGAGGCAGGTAGCGCACGAGCAGCGCGTTGGTGTTGTCAGTCTGGCGCCAATACCGTTCTGAACGATCGCCGGAACACCGCGCCGACCTATCGCCAGCCGAGAGCCGGGGCGACGTGCGCGAGGATGCTTTCAAGCACGTGGGCGTTGTAATCCACGCCGAGTTGGTTTGGCACGGTCAGCAGCAACGTATCGGCTTCGGCGATCGCTTCATCCGCTTTAAGCTCCTCGATCAGGCGTTCGGGTTCCGCCGCATAAGAGCGGCCGAAAATCGCGCGCATATTGTCGATGACCCCGATCTGATCGCCGCCGCCGTCACGTCCGAAATAGGCACGATCCTGGTCGTTCATCAGCGCGAAGATCGACCGCGATACCGAGACGCGGGGCTCGCGATCATGGCCGGCTTCCCTCCACGCCGCGCGGTAAGCGCGAATCTGCTTTGCCTGCTGAACATGAAACGGTTCGCCGGATTCGTCTGCCTTGAGCGTCGAGCTCTGCAGGTTCATCCCTATTTGTGCGGCCCAGATCGCGGTGCCGTTCGACGCCGAACCCCACCAGATGCGGTCGCGCAAACCCTGCGAGTGCGGCTCAAGGCGTAACAGTCCGGGAGGATTGGGGAACATCGGTCGCGGGTTGGGTTTGGCAAAGCCTTCGCCCTTCAACAGCTCGAGGAACACCTCGGCATGGCGCCGTCCCATATCGGCGTCGCTCTGGCCTTCGGCCGGCGAGTAACCGAAGTGGCGCCAGCCATCGATAACCTGCTCCGGAGAACCGCGGCTGATCCCGAGCTGCAGGCGTCCCCGGCTGATCAAGTCGGCGGAGCCGGCGTCCTCCAGCATGTAGAAGGGATTCTCGTAGCGCATGTCGATCACGCCGGTGCCGATCTCGATGCGGCTGGTTCTGGCGCCAACAGCCGCGAGCAACGGGAACGGGGATGCGAGCTGCTGCGCGAAATGGTGCACGCGGAAATAGGCGCCGTCGGCGCCGAGTTCCTCGGCCGCGACGGCAAGGTCGATCGATTGCAGCAGGACGTCGCTGGCGGAGCGGGTCGCCGATTGCGACGATGCGGACCAATGTCCGAACGAAAGGAAGCCGATTTTCTTCATGTCGCAGAGCTGGCGGTCGATCGGCCGAACCGCAAGGCGCACGCCGGAATTTCACCGTTTCCGATCCACCGGGATTGCCGGTGCGACCGGCAGGGCGTTCACGCCATCACGCTCTAATCATCTTTGACGGGTTCGCCGGCAGGTTTTGCCGGTGCGGGTTCTGCCTTCATGCATCTCGCCATCATTTCGGGGGACATGCTTCCCTTCTCCAACCCCTTCATCTTCATCGCGCCCGACTCGTCCGCCGGCATGTCCATCTTATCCATCATCGGGCATTTGGCTGGCATGGGGGCAATTTGGGCAGCGGTTGTCTTGCGCGGGTGATGCCGTGCGTGCGCGTATCCGGTCGCCAAAAATGCCGGAGCAGCGAACACGATCGCGAAGGTCGCGACGATGGGGAGTGCCTTCACTTTGAAACTCCTTCGGTCATTTTCGGCATCGCAAATTTAGCTTGCCGAGCATTCGCCTGATCCAGCTGATTAGCGATACGTAGATACCCGGGGAGCGCGCCGTCCTATTCTTGCTAGAGATTGCGATGCGCGACGCGGGCGAGTGGCCTCGACAATGTCGCGAGATGCCGGAGAAGCCGCGTGAAGCCCAATGCTCATCGCCATTCGAAACCGGCGGCGCGGCATGCGTCGGAGGGAGCCGCGCCGGACGGTTCAGTCAAGGATCCGGTCTGCGGGATGATCGTCGATCCCGCGACGACGCCGCATCGTGCGGACCATTCAGGCAAACCATATTACTTTTGCAGCCAGGGGTGCCGCGACACGTTCGTCTCCGACCCGTCGGCTTATCTCGATCGCGTCACAGCGGATAAACCCCCTGTCGCGCAGGCTGTGATCTGGACCTGCCCGATGCATCCGCAGATTCGGCGGAACGAGCCGGGCAATTGCCCGATCTGCGGCATGGCACTCGAGCCCGAAGCGCCATCACTCGACAATGCGCCAAATCCCGAGCTGATCGATTTCACCCGTCGGACATGGGTTGCGGGCCTGTTGACCGTGCCTTTGCTCGCAATCTCGATGGTCGCCGACCTGTTCAATCTGCATTTCTTGCCGGCGGCCTGGTCGCCATGGGTCCAACTGGCCTTGACGGCGCCGATCATATTGTGGGCCGGATGGCCGTTCTTCCAGCGCGGCTGCACGTCGATCGTCACCCGGCATCTCAACATGTTTACGTTGGTATCGATCGGCGTTGGAGCCGCGTTCGCCTACAGCATCGTTGCGACCGTCGCGCCGGATCTGTTTCCGATGACCTTTCGCATGAACGGTATGGTGCCCGTTTATTATGAGGCGGCCGGCGTTGTCGTCGCCCTCGTGCTCCTCGGCCAAGTTCTCGAGCTTCGGGCTCGCGCGGCGACAGGCCGCGCCATTCGCGCGCTGCTCGATCTCGCGCCCAAGACCGCGCGCCGCCTCACCGCGGCCGGAGAGGAGGACGTGGATCTCGCCAAGATCGTCACCGGCGATCGCCTGAGCGTAAGGCCGGGCGAGGCGATCCCGGTGGACGGCGTGGTGATCGAAGGGCGATCGCCGGTCGATGAAGCGATGCTGACGGGAGAACCCGCGCCGGTGTTGAAGGAGGTCGGCGCTATCGTCACGGCGGGCACGGTCAATGGTACGGGGGCACTGGTTATTGAAGCGCGCGCTGTTGGCTCGGATACCGTTTTGGCGCGGATCGTCAGGATGGTTGCCGAGGCGCAAAGGAGTCGAGCCCCGATACAGGCGGTTGCCGATCGGGTGTCGGGATGGTTCGTGCCGCTCGTCGTGGCCATATCGGTCGCGACGTTCGCGATCTGGAACGTCGTGGGACCCGAGCCTCGTTTCGGTCATGCGCTGCTCAATGCTATCGCCGTGTTGATCATCGCCTGTCCCTGCGCACTCGGTCTTGCCACCCCGATGTCGATCATGGTTGGCACCGGGCGCGGTGCTCGTGCGGGCGTGCTGATCAAGGACGCTGAAGCGCTGCAGATGCTGGACAAGGTCGACATGCTGGTGATCGACAAGACCGGGACGCTGACCGAAGGTCGCCCGAAAGTCACCGCGGTGGAAACGATCAACGGCTTCTACAGCGCTGAAGTTCTTGCCGCCGCGGCTGCCGTAGAAGCCAAATCCGAGCATCCGCTCGCTCAGGCGATCGTGACCGCAGCCCGCGCCGAAAGCGCAGAGCTTTTGGCTGTCGGAGATTTCTCGTCTCAGACCGGCCTTGGCGTGAGCGGCATTGTTCAGGGGCGTGAGGTGGTGGTTGGTAACGCGGACCAATTGCGCAGGATCGGGATCGATCCGACCGCTCTGGATGCCAGCGCCGAACGACATCGCCTTGCCGGAGCGGGAGTCATGTTCGTCGCGATCGGCGGGCGGGCCGCAGGGTTGCTGGCGGTGGCCGATCCGATCAAATCATCCGCTCGCGAGGCGATCGAAGCCCTGCGAAGCGAGGCGTTGCGCATCGTCATGTTGACCGGCGATGCGCAAAGCACCGCGGATGCGGTCGCGCGAGAGATCGGGGAGATCGACGAAGTTCATGCGGGGCTCAAGCCGGAAGACAAAGCGAGGATCGTCGGCGAGCTGAA
This sequence comes from Sphingomonas sp., assembly GCF_024508665.1. Lineage (GTDB taxonomy): Bacteria > Pseudomonadota > Alphaproteobacteria > Sphingomonadales > Sphingomonadaceae > Sphingomonas. The sequence goes on along the minus strand of NZ_JANINP010000002.1, from coordinate 163,820 downwards.
GGCCAGGGGCGCGATAGTGGCGATGGCCGGCGACGGTATCAACGATGCGCCCGCACTGGCGGCCGCCGATGTCGGCGTGGCGATGGGCACGGGGACCGACGTTGCTATCGAAAGTGCCGGAATAACGCTCACCAAAGGCGATCTGGCGGCGATGGTTCGGGCGCGTCGCCTCGCCAAGGCGACGATGCGAAATATCCGGCAGAACCTGTTCTTCTCGTTCGTGTTCAACGGCGTCGGAGTCCCGGTGGCGGCGGGGCTACTCTATCCGATCGCCGGGTTGCTCCTGTCGCCGATGATCGCCGGTGCGGCCATGGCGATGTCGAGCTTCACCGTCGTAACCAACGCGCTCAGGCTGAATTCGGCGAAGCTGTAGCGCTATGCGACGAGTTTCCGCTTCCTATCTGATCAGCCGCCGGCTCAGCCCAGGTCGCGAACCCAGATGTTGCGATAGCTGATCGGCGGGCTGGGATCTCCATGCGCCTGCAGCTTGATCGGCGCACGATCATAGGCCTTGTAGCTCGGCTTGCCGATATAGAGGGTCTCGCCGAACAGCGAGACATGGTTCTGGACCAGCACGCCGTTGATGAAGGCGGTGACATGGGCCGGCGTCTTCAACGTCCCGTTCGCGTCGAAGGTCGGCTTGTCCCACACGACATCCACGCTTTGCCATTCTCCCGGCTTGCGCACCGGATTGGCGAGCGGCGGAAACTGCTTGTAGATCGCGCCGGCCTGGCCGTTGACATAGGTGTCGTTCTTGTAGCTGTCCAAGATCTGCAGCTCGTAGCCGGTATCCCCCGGGCCGGTAGAGGCCAGGAACAGGCCGCTATTGCCGCGGGCCTGCCCCGTGCCGGTGACATTCGCCGGAATGCGATATTCGAGATGAAGCTGGTAGCTGCCGAACGACCGGCGGGTCTGAATGTTGCCCTTGTCCTTCACCACGGTCGCGATACCGTCAGCCACTATCCAGCCCGCCGGCGCGCCGTCCTTCACGTTCACCCATTGGTCGAGCGACTTGCCGTCGAACAGGACGATCGCGTCGGATGGCGGCGATGCCGTTTCGCTCTTGCCGGGAGTCACCACCGGCACGGCCGGAGACCAGACCTCGGTGTCCTCGGGCTTCGGCTTGGTGTCCTGCGCCAACGCGGCAAACGGAGCCATGACCAGCAGCAGGCTCGCGCCCGGCAGGATCGATTTCATAGCGCTTATCCTTTCGATAGGTCTGGTCAGCAGACTGCCGCGGTGTTGCCTGTTCAGGCCAGAGCGCCGGCGCGGAACTGCTTTACCGCATGGTCGACTGCGCGGCAGGTCAGCGCCATGAAGGTCAGCGACGGATTGACGCAGGAGATCGAGTTCATCTGCGAACCGTCGGTCACGAACAGATTGGCCGCGTCGTGCGCCTGGTTCCACTTGTTGAGAACCGAGGTGCGCGGATCGTTGCCCATCCGTGCACCGCCCATTTCGTGAATTGCCTCGCCGGGAACATGTTCGGACTCGCCGCTGGTCACGTTGATCAGGCCAGCCTGGCGCAACATCGCCTCGCCCTGGGCGCGGGCATCCGCCATCATGCGCAACTCGTTGTCGCGGAACGTCACGTCGAACCGCAATTGCGGGATGCCGAAACGGTCGACCCTGGTCGGGTGCAGCGAGACGCGATTGTCCTCATAAGGCAGGCATTCGCCAAACGCGCCGATCGAGAATTTCCACGGATCGTAGCGGCGCATGCCCTCCTTCATGGAGGCGCCGAAACCGACCGGCTTGGCCGGGCTTCGGCTCGCGCCGCCCTGATAGCCATAGCCGCGCTTGAACCCCACGCTGTCATCGGTGCCGACGTTGCGGAAACGGGGAATGTAGATTGCTCCCGGGCGGCGGCCATATTCGATATATTCCGTCATGCCCGGGACTTCGCCCGTGATGTGCGTGCGGAAAATATGGTCCATGACATATCGGCCGAGCGTGCCGCTCGTGTCGAAATAGCTCCGGTCCGTTCCCGGCGCGCGGCTGTTCATCAGGATCTGGACCGACGCCATGGCCGATGCGCACAGGAAGACGAGCGGAGCCTTCACCACTTCGGCCTGGCCGGTTTTGGCATCGACGAAGCGGACGCCGGTCACGCGCTTGCGCTTGGGATCATATTCCAGGTTCGACACGACCGCATCGGGCCGGACGGTAAGACGACCGGTCGCGCGCGCCGCCGGCAGCGTGACGGCCTGGGTCGAGAAATAGGCGCCGAACGAGCAGCCGTTGGAGCATTGATCGCGGAACTGGCATTTGCTGCGATTCTGTTCGGGCTTGTCCTCGGTCATGTTCGAGAGCCGGGCGTGGATCAGCTTCCGGCCGGGGAACGCGCCTTCCAATCGGCCCTTCACCCACTTCTCGGCCACGTTCATCGGCATCGGTGGCTGGAATTCGCTGTCGGGCAGATAGGGCAGGTTTTCGCGCGAGCCGGAAACGCCGATATATTTCTCGACATAGGAGTACCAGGGAGCGACGTCGTCATAGCGGATCGGCCAGTCCCCGCCGATCCCCTCACGCTTGTTGGCCTCGAAATCGGCCGGGCTCCAGCGGAAGCACCAGCGGCCCCAGATCAGCGACTTGCCGCCGACCGCCGCCGGCCGGATCCAGCGGAATTTGCTGCCCTCGTCGGTGACATAGGGGTTTAGCCGGTCGTCATTGTAGAATTGCAGGTTGCTGGTCGACAGATAGCCGTATTTGGCGATGAAATAGTCGCTCTCGACGATTGCCTTGGGGACCTCGCCTCGGGCCGGGAGCTCGAAGGCCGGCTTGCCGTCATAGGGGTAGCCCGACTGATGCTCGACCATGAAGCCGCGGTCGAGCATCAGGACGCGCAGGCCCTTCTCGGTCAGTTCTTTTGCGGCGAAGCCGCCGCTGATCCCCGAACCGATGACGATGGCGTCGTATTTGCTGGTGGATGCCATGGATAGATGCCTTGAAGAGGGGGATCAGAAGCGCAGCGCGCGCAGATTCCTGAAGCTGGTGGTGATGTCCGGCAGATAGGGGGCCGGTGCTTCGTCATTCTCGACATAGAAATGGCGGACGCCCGATGCGCCGGGCAGCTTGAACAGCCCGGCGAAATCGATCGTGCCGGTGCCGACGGCGGTCATCGCCTTGTCCGCCCGCATGTCCTTCACATGGAATGCGTAAAGGCGGCTGCCGAGCCGTGTGATGAGCTTGTCGGCGTCTTCGCCTGCGTGGACGGCCCAATAGAGATCGAGTTCGAGCTTCACCAGCGACGGGTCGGTGCCCGCGACCAGCCGATCGTAAAGGGACGTGCCGCCGAAGCGGGTGGTGAATTCGAAATCGTGATTGTGATAGGCAAGGCCGAGACCCGCCTCGCGCGCCTGTTTGGCGAACCGGTTCATATTCTCCACCACGCCGCCGAACCCGGCATCGGTGCGAAGCTCGGGGGGCAGCCAGGGCATGACGATCGTGTCGGCGCCCAGCGTCTTCGCCATCTTCACCGCGTCCGGGAATCTGGTCAGCAACACGTCATAGGATATGTGAAGCGAGGGCGCGGACAGCTGCAGCCGGTCCATCGTCCGCCGCAGCAGCGCGGGGTCCATCTTGTCGTAATTGCCGCCGCCGAACTCGACCTCGCGATAGCCGATGCGGGCGACCTTCTCGAGCGTTCCGACCGGATCGTTCTGGAAGATCTCGCGCACCGTGTAGAGCTGCAACCCGGCCTTGCGGACCTGTGCGGCGCGCGCGAGACCTGCGACGCTGCCTGCAGCCATCATCGCCCCCATGCTCGCGACGAATGTACGTCGATCGATCGTCATGCCGTGTAGACCTTGTTGATGTTGGAATAGAGGTAGTCGCCGTGATATTCGCCGGGGACGGGCAGATACTCCTGCTCCTGCGTCATCCCGATCTCGGACGTGTAATAGCCGGTGATCACGAGCTGCCGGAACGCGACGAAGAAGGGACCGCCGTCGGGAAATTGCGCGTTCATCGCGGCTGTCAGCAACGCGTCGAGTTGCTCGGGTGTCGCCTGGGCGGTCGGGATCTTATTATCCTGGAGACACTTCGCCTCGATCGCGTCGAGGCCGGCGAGGATGGGAGCCCTCTCCTGCGGAAGGGCCCAATCGGCCAACAGCTTTTCGATATAGTCGGGTACGCCCGCCTTGATCGCGCCCGGCGTGTCGGTCGTCGGAATGACGCGCTCGCTCAGCTGAGTCATCAGCGCGCGTTGCGGACCGCTAAAGACCTGCACGGTTGGCGGCCCTTCGCTGATGACGGGACGCGAATCCTTGCCGACGAGCCCGGCCGCGCGCGCGATCGGCGCGAACAAGGGGGCGCCGAATAAGGTCGCCATGCCGGCAAGGGCGGTTCTACGATCGATCATTGCGGGCCTCCGGGCCGATACGAGGTCGGGGTGTCGCTCTTCATGCCGCGTCGATCTCCCTGTAAGCGGCGATCAGCCGGTCTTCGCCCGCGCGCCCGGCGAGTGAGTTGCCGTGCTCCATGCCGATCACGCCGTCGTAGCGGCGGCCCTTCAGCCAGCGGACGATGTTGTGATGGTTGATCTCGCCGGTGCTCGGCTCGAGCCGGCCCGGATTGTCGCCGAACTGGATATAGGCGACCTCGCTCCAGCAGGTTTCGAGCGTCGGGATCAGATTCCCCGCCTGGATCTGGGCATGGTAGAGATCGGCGAGCACCTTGACCGCCGGATTGGCGACCGCCGTGGCGATCGCATAACCCTGGGGGATGGTGCGCATGAAGATGTTGGGGTGATTGGTGATCGTGTTGAGCGGCTCCATCACCAGGATGAGCCCGTTTTGCGCGGCGATATCGCCGGCGCGCCGCATCACCTCGATGATCCGCGCGGTCTGAATGTCGACCGGAACTTTCGGGTCCATGAAGCCGGTGACGACGGTCATCCACTTGGCATCGAGCCGCTTGGCGACGTCGACCGAGCGGCGGATATCGGCGAGCATGGCATCCTGCTCGGAGCGATCGCCCGAGCCCAACAGCGGCCGATACTGACTCCATTTCGGCATGCTAGCGACCAGCACGCCCATCGTCATGCCGCGCTGGCGCAGCGCCTTGCCCATGGCTTCCTGCTGGGCGACCGGCCGAGCGGCGGCCTCATTGTCTTCCCAGGCGGTGAAGCCTTGATCGGCGGCATAGGCGATCTGCTCGATCAGGCCGCCCCGGCTGGCGAAACTGCCTTCGTGCGGCGCGAACTTGAGAGAGAAGCGCGCGGCGTTTCGCGACGCCCCGGCCGCACGCGCATAGCTCGCCGCGCCGATCCCGGCCAGCGTGCCGGCCAAGACCGAACGGCGGGATGGTGTCGGTTGTCGCGGCATCTTCACCTCCCGCTTATTTGGCCGTCGCTGTCGTCAGATAGGCGATCACCGCCGCGCGCTTGGCCGGATCGGAGACGCTGATCGGCATCTTCGTGCCCGGAACCTTCTTGGCCGGCGCCGCCAGGAATTGGTCGAGCGTCTTGGCATCCCAGGTCAGGCCCGAGCTCTTCATCCCGGGCGAATAGCTGAAGCCGGGAACCGATCCGGCGCGCCGGCCGATCAGGCCGGAGAGATTGGGGCCGATCCCGTTGCGGCCCCCCTTCGCGACCGTATGGCATGCGGCGCACATGGCGAAGGCCTGGGCGCCGCCGGCCGGCGTACTTTGCGCGCCGGAGGGCACGGCAAAGACCGCGACGGCCGCCATCAGGGCAGGGGCGGCGGCCAGACTGTAGATCGGCTTCATCAATGCTCTCCTGGGGATGGATTCGCGGTGACAGTCGCGGCCTGCGGATCGAGGCCCATCAGCGCGCGATTGGCGCTGCGGTCGGTGCCGCTCGACGCGAAATCATCGAAGGCATGGGGGGTGACGCGAATGATATGGTTCTTGATGAACGGCGCCCCTTCGCGCGCGCCGTCCTCGGGATGCTTGAGCGCGCATTCCCATTCGAGCACGGCCCAGCCCGGATAGTCATAGGCCGCCATTTTCGAGAAGATCGCGCAGAAATCGATCTGGCCATCGCCGAGCGAGCGGAACCGACCGGGGCGGTCCACCCAATTCTGATAGCCGCCATAGACGCCCGATCGCCCGGTCGGCCGGAACTCGGCATCCTTGACGTGGAAGCAACTGATCCGTTCGTGATAGATGTCGAGAAAGTCGAGATAATCGAGTTGCTGCAGCACGAAATGGCTGGGATCGTAGAGAATCCGGGCGCGCGGATGCTGGCCGACCGCGTCGAGGAATCGCTCGAAGGTGACGCCGTCGTGCAGATCCTCGCCCGGATGGAGCTCGAAGGCGCAATCCACGCCGCAATCCTCGAACGTGTCGAGGATCGGCCGCCAGCGCTTGCCGAGCTCGGCAAAAGCCTCGTCGATCAGCCCGGCCGGGCGTTGCGGCCACGGATAGAAATAGGGCCAGGCCAGCGCTCCCGAGAAGGTCGCGTGCGCGTCGAGCCCCAGCCGCTGGCTGGCGCGCGCCGCGAGCTTCACCTGGTCGACCGCCCAGGCTTGACGCTCGGCCGGCTTGCCGCGGACGTGCTCAGCGGCGAATCCGTCGAACAAGCTATCATACGCGGGATGGACCGCGACGAGCTGGCCCTGAAGATGGGTGGAAAGCTCGCTCACCATGATATTGTGCTTGTCGAGCGTGGCGCGGAGATCGTCGCAATAGGCCTGGCTCTCGGCCGCCGTGGCCAGGTCGATCAATTGCGGGGTGCAAGGGATCTGGACCGCCACATATCCCAGCCCGGCAGCCCATTCCGCCAGGTGATCCAGCGTGTCGAACGGCGCCTGGTCGGACAGGAACTGGGCAAGGAAGATGCCGGGGCCCTTGATCGTCTTCATCGTGCCTCTCCGGGGATGGACACCCAGGCACGGCTCTCGTTCGAGCGGATCGCGCAATCGATGAAGCGCGCCGATCGCAGGCCGTCATAGATCCCCGGGAGGAGGCCGTTCCTGTCGTCCGCACCGTCGATCATGTCGGCGAAATCCCTGTAAAGCGTCGCGAACGCCTCGATAAACCCCTCCGGATGGCCGCTCGGCAAGCGGGTCGCGGCTTGCGCGGTCGGGTGCAGGCCCGGTCCGCCGGCATGGACGATCTCGGTCCGCGCGTCGGGCCAGCGCAGGATCAGGTCCCCCGGCGCGTCGTGGCACCATTCGAGGCCGCCCGTCTCGCCATAGATGCGCAAGCGCAGTCCGTTGCGTTCGCCCGTCGCGATCTGCGACGCGGTCAGCACACCGGGCACGCCGCCGGTAAAGTGCAACAGCATGTTGCAATCGTCGTCGAGCTGTCGTCCCGCGACCACCCGGGGAAGGTCCGCGATGAGCTCCATGGCGCGCAGCCCGCTCACATATTCCGCCAGCTGAAAAGCGTGGACGCCGATGTCGCCGATGGCGCCGCCCATGCCGGCCCGGGCCGGATTGGTCCGCCAACTCGCCTGGACATTGTCGCCTTCGATGCGCTCCGACAGCCATCCTTGCGGGTAGTCGACCATGATCTTGCGAACCCGGCCGATCGCGCCACCGGCGATCCGCGCCCGCGCCTCGCGGATCATCGCATGGCCGGTGTAGGTATAGGTCAGCGCAAAGGGCCGGCCCGATCGCGCGACGATCGGCGCCAGCGCCTCGGCTTCGGCCAAGGTCGCGGTCATCGGCTTGTCGCAGATCACCGGAAGCCCGGCTTCCAACGCCGCCTTGGCAATCGCGAAATGGCTGTCGTTCGGCGTCGCGATGGCTATGGCCTGCACGCCATCCTCACGCTCGCGCTCGCCTGCGATCATCGCCTCGATGCCGTCATAGGCCCGCTCTTCCGGGACGCCCCATCGAGCAGCCTGGAGGCGAGACTTCTCCAGCGTCCGGCTGAAGGCGCCGGCGGTCAGCACGAAGCGTGCGTCGAGACAGGCGGCCATACGGTGTACCGCACCGATAAAGCTTCCGGGACCGCCGCCGATCAGTCCGAGCCTGAGCATTTTCTGCGTCATTCAAGGCCGTCCCGGATCAAGAAAGCACGGGCTCGGCCGCGCCCGACTGCTCGTCCTGGGGTGGGGCCAGCTTTTCACGGAAGGTGGCGGCGAACAGAATCATCGCGACGAAGGCGATCGCGGCCGGCACCATCCAGATCGCGCGCCAGTCGTGACTGCCGTCGGCATTGGCGTTCAGGCCGTAGACCAGGCCGGCGATATTGGAGCCGATGACGATGCCGATACCCTGGGTGATCAGGTTGAAGAAGGACTGCGCGCGCGACCGCGCCTCGGCGTCGAACTTGCGATCGACGTAGATCTGCCCGGACACGATCAGGAAGTCGTAGCAGATGCCGTGGATGATGATGCCGAGCAGCACCATCGGCATGATCGCGGTCGCACCCTGATAGCCGAAGCCGAACAACAGGAAGCGGACCGCCCAGGCGCCCATCCCGACCACCAGCACCCATTTGATGCCCAGCCGGAGGAGCACGAAGGGCAGGCTGACCAGGATCAGCGATTCGAAAATCTGCCCCGCGGTCTGGATGGCGGTCGCCTCGATCCGGGTCCCGAACAATGTCAGGTGCAGGTCCTTGTCGGCGAAGAAGGTGTTGCCATAGGCGTCGTAGAAGCTTCGCGGGGTCATCAGCGCCAGGGTGCAGGCGATGAAGATCCAGAACGCCTTTTCGCGGTGGCGCAGAATGACGTCGAGTCCCAGCACGGCCGACGCGCTGACGATCCGCCCGCGAGCGCGCGGCGGGGTGTTCGGCAGGGTGAGGGCATAGAGGCCGAGGGCGACATAGACGATCGCCGCCATCCGCATCGGCAAAGCGGTTTGCGCGGCCCCGGCGATCACGCCGACCAGCAGGCCGGCCACGATCCAGCCGATCGTGCCCCATACCCGGACGCCGGGGAATTCCTTGGCGATGTCGGTCATCGAGTTGAACGCGATCGCGGTCGCGAGGGGGATGGTGGACGCGTAGAACAGGAAATGGAGCAGGCAGCCGAACAGGAAGAGCGACTGCGACGTCTGGATAGTGGATACCCAGAACAGGACGATGCCGGCGCAGATCGACAGGATGCTCAGCAGCTTCTCGGCCGCCATGAAGCGGTCAGCGATCATCCCGACGAACAGGGTGGAGGCGATCGTCGCGATGCCGACCATGCCATAGGCGGCGCCGATGATCGTGTCGAAATGCAGGCCCTTGCTCATGTAGGTGCTGAGCGGAACGAGCCAGACGCCCCACGCGAAATATTGCGCGAACATCATGATCGACAGCCGCAATTTGACCATGTGCAGCACCCCTTCAGGGCCAAGGCATGACCTTGGCGAACCTCTCACCCGGCAGGAAATTGGCGATCAAAGAAAAACGCCACCCGTTACCGTCACTTGCCTCGATCTTCGTCGAGTGCTCGATCGTCTAAAACAATCATGAGATCGATCTCATTGCAAGCGCAAATCGACGAATGTTGGCGGCGATGTCACAAAGGGGCGGTCGATTGCCCGGGAACGGCTCCCATGCTTTCCCGGACGACGATCTCATAAGGCAATGTGGCATAGACGGGCTGCGTCTGCCGTCCGCTCAATATGTCGAGTAGGAGCTCGACCGTTTTCCGACCGATTTCCGCCATCGGCTGGCGTACGGTCGCGAGCGGCGGATCGATGTAGCGCGCCATCTGGATGTCGTCGAAGCCGACGACCGAAACGTCGTCCGGGCATGAAATTCCCAGGTATCGCGCCGCCGCCAATGTGCCGATCGCCATCTCATCACTGAAGCAGAAGATGGCCGTGGGGCGTAGCGCGCGCGCGAACAGCGCCAGCGCCGCGCTACGGCCGGATTCGATCGAGAAGTCGCCATTCTCGATCATGAGGCGCGCGGCCAGGCCCTGATCCTCCGCCGCCTTCCGCGCGCCGGCCAGGCGATCCCGGGTCAGCGGGCTGTCCGCGGGTCCGACTATGATTCCGACGTCGCGATGGCCCCATCGATAGAGGGCTTGCATGACCTGATAGCCGGCGCCCGCATTGTCGATATGGGCGCTCGACACGCCCAGCGATGGTGTGAATTCGCAGCCGTTGACGATCGGGGCGCGGCTGCCCTCGCGTTTCAGGATGGTCGCGAGGACCGTCGGCAAGCGATGTCCGAGGAAGATGATGCCGTCGGCCTCGCGGCGATTGAGCATGTCGGCATATTGCTCCTCACGCTCGCGCTCGTTGCGCGTATCGCCCAGCAGGACCGCATAGCCAGCTTTCTGCGCCGCTTCCTCGACCCCGCGTATGACGCGCGAGAAGAAGGGGTTGGAGATATCCGGGACGGTCACGATGATCCGGCCCGTCCGGGTCGTGCGCAAGCTCGCCGCCACCGAATTGCGGCTATAGCCAAGCTCCTGGACGACCTTCAGTACCCGATGCCGCGTGGCTTCCGCGACCAGTTCAGGCGAGGACAGGACCCGGGCGGCCGTTGCTCTCGAGACGCCGGCGGCCTGCGCGACGTCGCGAATAGTTGTCATGGGAAGGGAATATCGAGAGCGATGGCCGCAACGCGACGATCTGGCTGAGCAATGAACGGTCCGTGACAAACCATCACGGTACCTTTGCGACCGGCTGTCCAATTGACAAGCCCCCATCGCCGCCGGGCAACTTCCCTCCTTCGGCATGCACATTGTCCGGCCCACAAATCCGTCGGCCGAACGGGTTTGCACCGTCCGACGGCCCGGCAACACAAGAGGCCGGCCCCTTTTGGGGACCGGCCTCCGCCCTCATACGCTACGCGAGGGGACTGTCTCTCCCGGATACGCTACGCGGGAGAACTCGACTGTTCGGGATTAGCGGCGGCAGTAACCGGGGCGATCCGAGCGATCGATCGCGCGGCCGGCCAGGGCGCCTACGCCGGCGCCAAGGATGGTGCCGATCGTGCGGTCGCCACGTCCCGCAACCGTGTTGCCGAGCAGGCCGCCGGCGATCGCGCCGACGATCGTGCCGCCATCACCATCGTTGCACTTCTGACGCGCACGATAGCTGCGGTTATAGCCACGGTAGCTGCGATCGTACCCACGATAGCTGCGGTCGTAGCCGTCATAATAGCCGCCGCGGTTGTATCCATCGTTGTACGACCGATCATAGCCGTAACGCTGCGCCTGCGCCGGGGCGAGGGGAACCACGGCACCGGCAGTCATCGCGAGCGCGGCGCCAACGAGCGAAAGTGTCTTCAGCATTGGTTGTCTCCGTCTCAAAAATTCATCCTTCGATCGGTCTCGGGCCCCGGCGATTTCCGTCTGCCCATTCCGTGTCGATGAAAGGGTTTTGCCCGATTCGCATTGAGCCAAGGCTGAATGCGTCCGTTATCCGCGGTTCAGGCTGGCGGGTGGCGGCGGGGCGGCTATGAGAGACTGCGATGCGCCGCCGCACCCGCTATTCCCTGATGCTCGTGTTGGCGCTGCTCTGTCAGTGGAGCGGTACGCCCGAGCGGCCCATGCTGGGACGCGTGCCGGACCTGACCGCGACACCGGTTATGCTCGATCCCGCCGACTCCAATCACGTGAAGGTCGGGGCGCTCACCTTCATGGGGGGCGTCGACCTGACCAGCCGCGATCTCGCGTTCGGCGGCTATTCGTCGATGACGATCGACCATGGGCTGTTCACCCTGCTCAGTGACGGTGGGACGATCGTCCGGTTCCGGCTCGACGACCGATTTCGGCTGAGCGAGCCTGCGTTCGGCGACTTGCCTGTGGGGCCGGGAACCGGCTGGCGAAAGGAAGAGCGCGATAGCGAATCGATGACCCGTGACCCGTCTAGCGGTCAGGTCTGGGTCGGCTATGAGGGATATAATCAGATCTGGCGCTATTCGCCCGGCCTGACCTTGCCCGCGCAAATGGTCGCGCCACGCCCGATGGCCGATTGGTCCGTAAACGGAGGCGCCGAATCGATGGTGCGGCTGCATGACGGGCGCTTCCTGGTGATCGCCGAGACCAACCGCCGCCTCCCGAGCGAGGCGCGCAGCGCGCTGATCTTCGACCACGATCCGACCGAGAAACCGCTCAAGGGGTTCGAATTCGGTTATCTCCCGCCGGACGGCTACGACCCGTCCGACGCGACCGAACTGCCTGACGGGCGCGTGCTGGTGCTCAACCGTCGGCTCGACCTTCCCTTTCGGTGGAGCGCCGTGCTCACGTTGATCGATCCACGCCAGATCCGCCCCGGCGTCACGATTCGCGGGCGCGAGATCGCCCGGCTGACGCCGCCGCTGACGGTCGACAATTTCGAGGGTCTCGCGATAACCCGCGAGCATGGCGCGACGATGGTCTGGATGGTCAGCGACGACAATCTGCTGATCCTGCAGCGGACCCTGCTGATGAAGTTCCGGCTGGATCTGTGATTGTTCAGCTTCGCTGAAGCGGCACCAGCCCGCTCCCCCACCCGGCCTCCCAACGGCAGTATTCTATGGGAGGCCGGGTGGGGGAGCGGGCTGGTACCGCGACCGGTTCAGCAACGCTGAACCAAAAAAACGCCAGAAACGACTCCGGCCCGCTCTCCGCGTGGAGAGCGAGCCGGTGGCGATTCGCTGAGAGTCCTGGCGAACCGGACCGGCGCGATTACGCGGCCTGGGTTTCGCCCAGCTTCTTCTTGACGTCGCGCTTCAGGCGGCGTGCACGCAGCGACAGATCGTCATCGCTGGTCTTGATCAGCCAGTTGTCGAGACCGCCGACATGCTCGACCGAGCGCAGGCCGTGCGTCGACACGCGCAGCTTGACGCTGGTGCCCAGCGCGTCCGACAGCAAGGTCACGTTCTGCAAATTGGGCAGGAACGTCCGCTTGGTCTTGTTGTTGGCGTGGGAAACGTTGTGACCCACCTGCCGGCCCTTGCCGGTCAGCTCGCAAATGCGCGACATCGCTATCAATCCTGAGTTTCGGGCCAAGACGAACCTGACCCCGGAAAGGTGGCGCCGATAGCGTCTGTCGGGCGGCGGGTCAACAGATTCGCTCTTTTCCGTGCAACCTGCTCTTGTGGCGGAACGTTGATTACGCGAACGATTCGATTTCTAGGAGACGATAACAATGCGCTTCCTGCTCGCTCTGGTCGGCATTGCCGCCCTCATCCTGATCGCGTTATTGGCCTTTGGAATGATCTCGATCAACGGTCGACCGGGTTCGCTGCCGACCGTCAAGCTGGAAGGCGGGCAAGCGCCCGAAGTCAACGCCAATATGGCGACCGTCAATTTCGGCACTGAAAACAAGACGGTAGAGGTGCCGACCGTAACCACCACGAGCAAGACCATCAAGGTGCCGACCATCCACGTCGACAAACCCGGGACACCCCCGGCCAATTCGGCTGCGCCGCAATAACCGGCTTCCAGCTACCTCAGCCGATGCGCACCGCGCTGGACGCGGCCGCCGCCGCCGCGACGATGGGGGAAGTCCCTGTCGGCGCGGTGGTGGTATTGGGCGACCGCGTCATTGCCACTGCCGCCAACGCGCCGCGCGCCCGTCACGACCCCACCGCGCATGCCGAGATGCTGGCGATTCGCGCCGCCGCCGAAGCGATTGGCGGCGACCGGCTGAGCGATTGCGACCTGTGGGTGACGCTGGAGCCATGCGCGATGTGCGCCGGAGCGATCGCGCACGCCCGGATCGCGCGGCTTTATTACGGCGCGCCTGACCCCAAGGGCGGCGCAGTCGAGCATGGCCCGCGCTTGTTTGGGCAACCGACGGTGCACCATCGGCCCGAAATCTATCCGGGGATTGGAGAAGAAGAGGCCGCTAGGCTGTTGCGCGATTTCTTTGCGATCCGGCGAGGCGAGGGGAAGTAATCGCCTTCCTCCGGTCGCCGGAGGGAATGAGCTTCCCGATGACGACACACTATGTTGCGCGACGTTCCCGCCCGCGTGTAGGCATAAGCGCACATCATGACCTTGCCCCCGCCGCCCGCGCCCTATCCCTGGATCGATGTCGTCATCATCCTCATCCTCATCGCGGTGAACGGGGTGTTCGCGATGAGCGAGCTGGCGATCGCATCGTCGCGCAAGGCGCGGCTTGAGGCGATGGCGCGGACCGGCAGCCGGGGCGCGCGCGCCGCGATCGACCTGGCGGCCGATCCCGGAAAGTTCCTGTCGACCGTCCAGGTCGGCATCACCCTGATCGCGGTGATCTCCGGCGCCTATTCGGGAGAAGCATTGGGTGAGCCCACCGCGATCCGGTTGCAGGATTGGTTCGGCTGGAGTTCGGACTTCGCCGGCAAGGCCGGGTTCGCGCTGGTGATCGGGATTACCACTTTCCTCTCCCTGATCATCGGCGAATTGGTGCCCAAGCAGATCGCGTTGCGCTCTCCCGAGCCGATCGCCGCGGTCATGGCGGTGCCGATGACCTGGCTGGCGCGGATCGCCGCGCCGATCGTCTGGCTGCTCGATTCGACAAGTGCCTTGCTGTTCCGCCTGATCGGCTTGAGCCGCGAGAGCGAGGATCAGGTGACCGCCGAGGAACTCCATCTGATCGTTGCCGAAGCATCCAAATCGGGGGTGATCGAGGAGCACGAGCGCTCGATCATCTCGGGCGTGGTGCGGCTCGCCGATCGCCCGGTGCGCGAGGTAATGACGCCACGGACCGAGGTCGACTGGCTCGATATCGGTCTCGACGAAGCGGGTATCCGCGAAAAGCTGGCAACCTCGCAGCATACCCGGTTGCCGGTCGCCGAAGGATCGGTCGACGCGGTGATCGGCGTGGTCCAGGCGCGCGATATCGTCGCGGCGGCGATCCGTGGCGATGCGCTCGACCTCCGGGCGCTGATGCGTACGGCGCCGATCGTGATCGATCAGCTCGACGCGATGGATGCGCTCGTCCGCCTGCGCCGGGCCGAAGTGCCAATGGCGTTGATCCACGACGAATATGGACATTTCGAGGGGATCGTGACGCCGGCCGATCTGCTCGCCGCGATCGCAGGGGCGTTCGCGTCGGACACCGACCCGCACGAAAGCCCCGATTTCGTCCAGCGCGACGACGGCAGCTATCTGGTCGCCGGATCGGCTTCGGCCGATCTGGTCGCCGAAAAGCTAGACCTCAACCTGCCCGACGATCGCGATTACGCGACCGCGGCGGGTCTGGTCCTGGCGGCGCTCAAGCGGCTGCCCGAGGAAGGCGAAAGCGTGGTGCAACAGGGCTGGCGCTTCGAGGTGGTCGATCTCGATGGCCGCCGGATCGACAAATTGCTGGTTTCGAGAGCGCGCGGCGAGTGACCGCGTTCGAGGCGCGCAACAGCCCGTGGCGCCTCGTGTTGCTGTTTATGATCAGCCTCGCGTTCGTTTTTTGCGGTTGCATTCTCACAGGCCTGATCGGGAGGGATTGGGGCGATAGCCTCGGCCAGCCGCGTCTTGATCCCGATGAAGCTCGACCGGTCGGTTGGGTAGTACTCATCTTCTTTGGGGCCTGCTCGTTGGCAGTGATACGCCGGTTGACACAATCGGGTGTCGAGCTTCGGATCGGCGTCGATGGAATCTATTGGCGGCGCTGGTCCGACCAGACGATCCCATGGACTGCGATCGAGCGGGTCACGACCGGCTCGGTACATGGCCAGCGTTTCGCCTGCCTGTTCCTGCGCAACCCCGCCGCCTTTCCGTCGACTGGGCTGGTGGGCAAGCTCGCCGCGATCAACAAGTCGATTGGATTCGGCGATATAGCGCTGTCGACGACCGGTACCGACCGGTCGTTCCAGGCGATGATGGCAGCGATCGCTGCCTTCGCGCCGGCTGGCCTTCTCGCCTAACCCAACTTCCCAAATTCCGCTTCGTACGCGGCGGTTTCGCCTGCGGCGAGCAGCTTCGCTTGCTCGATCCAGCGATCGCGGGCCATTCGGCCGGTGAACGCGCTCAGCTGCAAGTCGAGCGCGGACGCCTCGTCGGGCGATAGCGCGGCGAGTTGGTCGACGCGGGTGATACCGCGTTCCGCCAGTATTGCCGCGACCTTGGGGCCGAGACCCTTGACCGTGGTCAGCGCCAGCGCCCCGCCGGCGTTGGAGTCCGTTGCGGGCACTGCCGGCGTTGGCACTGGAGCGGCGGGCTCGGGCGGTGCCGGTACGGGCTCAGGTGCAGGCGCGGGTTCCGGTGGAGCGGTCGGCGGCGTGGTGGGCTCCGTCGATGTCTCGGCGGTTGGCTGGGGCTCCCCAACCGGCTCCGGCTCGTTCTCGACCGCCTCTGGCGTTCCCGCGGCAGCCGGCTCGGGCTGCTTCATTTGGTCTGGCTTTTCCGCAACGGCTTCGGGCTCCAGCGCCGGCGCCGGGATCGGCTCGGGAGCAAGCTCGCGTGCAGCCAGGGGCTGCGGCTCCGTATCGCGGCCCTCTTCCGGTGGGACTTGTGGTGCAGGTTCCGGCTCCGGCCGTGGTTCTTCGGGCGGCAGGGCTGTATCGGCCGCCATCGGCGCGGGCGGTGGCGCAGGAGGCAGGCTGACGCCGGCTTCCTCGGCCCGCTCCTCCGCCGCCTCTTCGACGCGATGGCGCTCGGCCGCCTTCTTCTGTCCCCAGATCATGCCGGCGATCACCAGCGCCGCGAACACCGCAATCAGGATGAGCACGACGATGGTCCAATCATGGAAGAGATAGGCGGCTGCGCCGACCGGTGGCGGGTTGGTGGAGTCCATGAAGCGATTTTCCCGAACGACGAAAGCCGGCTATTCTAGAGGGGGTTCCAACGTTTCGCCAGTGATCGGGATGAGGTGAGGAACTGCTCCGCTACGCATCGCCGCTCCGCGGGCATCGCCAGTCAGCCCTCTCGCGCGACCTCGCGCCAGCCGATGTCGCGGCGGCAGAAACCGGTGGGGAAATCGATGGCGTCGACCGCGTGATAGGCGGCGGCCTGCGCCGCGCGCACGTGCGCGCCGCGCGCGGTCACGGCCAGAACGCGCCCGCCCGCCGCCACCAACCGTCCGTCGACGAGCTTGGTGCCGGCCTGGAAGACCTTGGCGCCGGTCTGTTCGGCAGCATCGATCCCGCCGATCGCGCCACCGGTCTTGGGCGTGCCGGGATAGCCGGCTGCCGCCATCACCACGGTCAGTGCGACGTCGTCGCTAAAGGCGGGAGCCGGCGCCTCGGCCAGCTGCCCTTGAGCAATCGCCAGCAGCAGCGGCAGCAGGTCGCTGTCGAGCCGCATCATCAGCACCTGGCATTCGGGGTCGCCGAAGCGCGCATTATATTCGATCAGCTTGGGACCATCGGCGGTCAGCATCAGCCCGGCATAGAGGACACCCGAATAAGGCATGCTTTCGGCTGCGAGTGCGGCGATGGTCGGCGCGACGATCTCGCGGAGCGCTTGCATTTCGAGATCGGGGGTCAGCACGCGCGCGGGGCTATAGGCGCCCATCCCGCCGGTATTGGGTCCGGTATCGCCGTCGCCGACGCGCTTGTGATCCTGCGCCGATCCGAAGGCGACCATGTCCTTGCCATCGGTCAGCACGAACAGGCTCACTTCCTCGCCCTCGAGGAATTCTTCGATCACCGCGCTGGCGCCCGGCTCGGCGAACAATGCTTCCACCGCGTCTTCGGCTTCGGCGGTGGTCATCGCCACGACGACGCCTTTGCCGGCGGCCAGCCCATCGGCCTTCACCACGACCGGCGCGCCGAATGCGGCAAGCGCGGCGCGAGCCTCTCCCAGCGAGTGAACGGCGCGATAGCCCGCGGTCGGGATATTGGCGCGGTCGCACAAAGCCTTGGTGAAGGCCTTTGATCCTTCGAGCTGGGCAGGCGCCTTGTCCGGGCCGAACACCGTGAATCCGGCCGCGCGAAGATCGTCGGCGATCCCGGCGACCAACGGTGCCTCGGGACCGACCACGACCAACCCCACCCGATGCGTGCGGCAGAAATCCACTATCGCGCCATGATCGGTCACGTCGATCGCGACGAGCTCGGCACTTTCCGCTATGCCCGGATTACCGGGCGCGGCGTAGAGTTTGGTGAGCAGCGGCGATTGCGCGAGCTTCCACGCAAGGCCATGTTCGCGCCCACCCGATCCGATCAGCAGGACGTTCATGCCCGACCCTTTTCCAGAAGATTCGCCGCGGCTGGTAGCCGAGGCCATGCCCGGCGACAATTCCGCCGCCGAAAGCGTGTCCGAATTGTCGGGGCGGCTGAAGCGGATGGTCGAAGGCGAATTCGGCCGCGTTCGCCTGCGCGGCGAGATTTCGGGATGGAAGCGCGCCGCCTCCGGCCATTGCTATCTCAGCCTGAAGGATGACCAGGCCGTGATCGATGGCGTGATGTGGAAAGGGCAGGCGGCGCTGATCCCGTTCAGCCCGCAGGACGGGATCGAGGTGATCGCGAGCGGCAAGCTGACCACCTATCCCGGCCGTTCCAAATACCAGATCGTGATCGATCGCATGGAATTGGCCGGCGAGGGCGCGCTGATGGCGCTGCTCGAAAAGCTCAAGGCGCAATTGGGCGCCGAGGGTCTGTTTGATCAGGGCCGCAAGAAGCCGCTGCCGTTCATGCCCAAGGTGATCGGCGTGGTGACTTCGCCGACCGGCGCCGTGATCCGCGACATCCTGCACCGGCTCGCCGATCGCTGTCCGACGCATGTCGTGGTGTGGCCGGTCAAGGTCCAGGGCGACGGCGCCGCGCGCGACGTCGCCGCTGCGATCCAGGGGTTCGACGCCATCACGCCGGGCGGACCGGTGCCCCGCCCCGACCTGGTCATTGTCGCGCGCGGCGGCGGCTCCGTCGAGGATCTGTGGGCGTTCAACGAAGAGGTGGTTGTCCGGGCGATCGCGGCTTGCTCGATTCCGCTGATCTCCGCGGTCGGCCACGAAACCGATACCAGCCTGTCCGATTACGCCGCCGATCTGCGCGCGCCGACGCCCACCGCGGCGGCCGAAATCGCGGTGCCGGTGCTCGCCGATTTGCGCCTGGGCCTCGATTCCTACGCGCATCGGGCTGAGCGCTGCGCGAGGCGCTACGTCGAGCGGGGGCGCGAACGAACCGATGCCCTGGCACGGCTGTTGCCCAGGCGCGATGCGTTGCTCGGACCGCAGCGTCAGCGCGCGGACGACAATGCGCAGCGGCTCGACCGTGCGCTCGAACGGCGCATAACCCTGGCCCGCGGCCAGCTCGACCGTAGTGCGGGAGCGTTGCGGCCGGCGATGCTGGCGCAACGTCTCTCCGCGGCGCGCGTTCGGCTTGAGGGTGCCTGGAAATTGGTGGAGGCGCTCAACCCCAGCCATGTGCTCGACCGCGGCTATGCCTGGGTCGAGGCGAAGGCGGGTGGCGTACTGACCAGCGCGGCGGCAGCGCGCAGGGCCGGAGCGTTGGTGCTCCATTTTGGCGATGGCGACGTCGCTGCGCGGGTTGAGGGCGCGGGCGGCAAGGCATATGTAAAGGACAAGCCGGACCAGCCGACTTTGCTGTAACCATTGAGCTTGACCTGTTTTTGTGATTGCGAGGATCGCTGCAATGCTGATGTCCAATACCGACCGGCCGGCGCGCCTCCATTATATGGCCAATGGGTTTCGGGTGCTGGTGCCCGGCGGCCATGTCACTTGCGCGATATCGGGCGTGCCGATCGCGCTCGACGATCTGCGCTATTGGAGCGTCGCGCGGCAGGAAGCCTATGCGAGCGCGGAACTCGCGCTAGAGGCCGAAGGCCGGAAGTGAGGCGCGCGCGGCGCTGGGTCCTGGGCCTCGTCGCGCTGACCGCGCTGGGCAGCTGTGTCGAGCCGGGCTTGCCGCCGGCCGCACCCCCCGCACCCGTCGTCGTCGCCACGCCGCCGCCGCCCGCGCCGCGCATGCCGGCGGTCCCGCTCGGCGATTTCAGCTTCCAGGGCAGCATGATCCAGGGCGGGCTGCTGATCGGCACCGCGCCCACGGGCGCCCGACACGTCAGCTTGAACGGCGACGAGGTGCCGGTGGCGCCCGATGGCCGCTTCGTCATCGCGTTCGACCGCGATGCCGGACCGGCGGCGACGGTGACCGCGACGCTCGACGAAGGGCGGACCGTCACGCGCACGCTGACGATCAATCCGCGCGCCTGGAACATCTCGCGGCTATCGACCTTGCCCAAATATCCGGTCCCGATGCCCGAATTCGAGAAACTGCGCCCGGCGGAGATCGAGCAGATCAACGCGGCGCGGCGGCAGGACACCGGGGCGATGGGGTGGCGCCAACCGTTCATGTGGCCGGCGACCGGGCGCATCTCGACGCTGTTCGGATCGCAGCGCATCTATCGCAACGGCGAGGCCGGGTCGTACCATTCGGGCACCGATGTCGCAGTGCCGGCGGGAACCCCGGTGCTGGCGCCGGCCGACGGCGTCGTCATCCTGGCGTCCGATCATCCGTTCCTGCTCGAAGGCAATCTGTTGATGATCGACCATGGCATGGGTCTCAATAGCGCGTTGATGCATTTGTCGCGGATCGTCGTGACGCAGGGGCAGGCGGTGAAGCGGGGCCAATTGGTCGCTTATTCGGGTGCGACCGGACGCGTGACCGGCGCGCATCTCCATTGGAGCCTGCGCTGGCGCAACGCGAAGATCGATCCGCTGCTGGTGGCGGGGGCGATGCCGGGGATCAAACAGGCGCAGCTGCCTTAGTGAAATAAGACACCAAGACTGACCCATTGTTGCAGCAGCGCTACGCGTTGATTCAAAAAACTATTCGGCCCCGTTTTCGAATCTTTACAATGCCCGTCTCGGCCTTATGCCGCGCTCATCGACCGGTGCTGGAGGGCTTGCGGTCACAATCTGTGGGGAGGGACCTGCGGGCGGCAGAGATCGCGCGCGGGCATTTCCCCTAAAATGGGGATTCATTCGATGGCATTTTTCCACAACACTCGCCGGGCGCGCCTGCTGGCAACTGCCGCGCCGCTCGGCCTCATGCTCGCCGCAACGCCGGCGATGGCGCAGGACAAGCCCGCTGACGCGGCGCCCGCGATTTCCGACCAGTCCGCGGATACCGCGCAGCCGGCGGAAGACATTGTCGTCACCGGCACGCTGTTCACCAACAAGCTGACCACTTCGGCGTCGCCGGTCACCGTGGTGACCTCGGAAAACCTGGCGCGCGCCGGCATCACCAACGTCAGCGACGCTATTCGCTCGGTTTCAGCCGACGGCGCCGGCTCGATCGGCAACGGCTTCAGCAGTGGCTTCTCAGCCGGCGGCTCCGCCGTATCGCTGCGCAACCTGGGTGTGTCGTCGACGATCACCTTGGTCGACGGGATGCGCTCGGCCAACTTCCCGCTGAACGACGACGGTCACAATAACTATGTCGACCTCAACAGCATCCCGATGGCGAACGTCGAGAGCATTCAGGTCCTGAAGGACGGCGCCTCGGCGACCTATGGCGCTGACGCGATCGGTGGCGTGGTCAACCTCGTCACCCGCAAGAGCTTCAAGGGCTTCGAGGCCACGGTCGACGGCGGTGTTTCGCAGCGCGGCGAGTTCGGCAAGTATCGCGGCCGCTTGCTCGCTGGCTTCGGCGACTACAGCAGCCAGGGCTTCAACGTCTATATCGGCGGCGACTACGAGCGTAGCGCGATGGTCACCAACGCCTCGCTCGGTTTCCCGTTCAATACGCTCGATCTGCGGTCGATCGGCGGCAACGACAATAATCGCGCCGACGACACGCTGACCACCGCGACGCCCAATGCGGTCGTCACGCGCACGACCCAGACCGACCTCAACAATCCGCTGGCGGGTTCCGTCGCCAACGCCACGACGCCGGCGATCTTCAATTCGCTGACCCCGTTGGCGAACTGCCCGTACGGGACCTATTCGGAAAACACCTCGCAGCGTATCGGCACTGCGTGCGCGCACGACCTCCAGAAGGAATATGCCATCTTCCTTCCGTTCCAGGAACGTTACGACGTCGTCGGCCGGGCGAGCTTCCGCCTGGGCAGCAACATCGAGGGATATCTGGCCGGCAGCTACGCGCATAACCGCGTGGAGATCAGCCGTGCACCGGTCGCCGTCCGCCAGACTCAGGCATTCGGCGGCAGCCCATCGACCTCGACGAGCGCTCCCGGCATCGTTCTTCCGGTCTATATCTGCTCCTCGGGCGTGAACTGCGCGACGGCGGCGGATCGCCAGCTCAACCCGAACAACCCCTATGCCGCCGCTTATGCCGCCAATCCCGCCGCCGGCGCTGCGCGGCTCTATTATCTGTTCGGCGACATCAAATCGGGCAGCAAGCGCATCAACGAGGTCTACCGTATCTCCGGTGGGCTGAAGGGCGATATCGGTTCCAACTGGAACTGGAACCTGAGCTCCGCTTACTCGCGCGACAATCTCGACCTGACGGTCTACGGGAACTTCAACCTCAACGGCTTGATCAAGGCGATCAACACCGGCGCGTACAACTTCGTCAACCCCAGCCTGAATAGCCAGGCCGTGCGCGACATGGTGGCGCCCGCGATCAACGCCAAGTCGGATTCGACCGAGTTCACGGTTGACGGGACGGTCGCCGGCACGCTGCTCGCGCTGCCGGGCGGCGACATGCAGCTTGCCGTCGGCGGCCAGTTTCGCCGCGAGGAGTTGAACAACCGCAGCATCAACCCGAATCTCGATCTGCCCGGCGTGTCGACCGCGCAGGCATTCGGCAAGCGCTCGGTCGTCGCCGGCTTCTTCGAGCTCGATGCGCCGATCCTCGACATGCTCGATATCAAAATTTCGGGCCGCTACGACCATTACTCGACGGGTATCGGTCGCTTCTCTCCCAAGGCGGGCTTCACCTTCGAGCCGATCAAGGGCTTCTCGCTCCGCGGCACCTATTCGGAGGGCTTCCGCGCGCCGACCTTCGCGGAATCGGATCCGCGCAGCTCGTTCTCCGGGTTCGTCGGTTACACGCCGAATGCAGCCTTCGTCGCTGCTCACCCGGGCAATGCAGGTTATACGGCGGCCTATAGTCTCGGCCGCGGTTTCGTCGGCAACCCCGACATCAAGCCGGAAATCTCGCGGAGCTTCACGCTTGGCGCGATCGTCGACCCGGTGCCGTGGCTGACCTTCACCGCCGACTATTACCATGTGAAGAAGTCGAACCTGATCGTCACGGGTCCGCTCGTGGCCGACGCGATCAACGCTTATTACTCGGTCGCCTCGCAGAGCTTTGCTTCGGCCGCCGCGGCCGCTGCGGCCGGCTGCGCCAAGGTCGCCGCCGTCGGCCAGGGTTATTCGTGCAACGTGATCGACGGTGCCGACCCGTCGAATCTCAACTCCCTGCCGCGTTTGCTCGTGCTCAACGCGCCGTACGTCAACTCGGCCTACCTGATTTCGTCCGGGCTCGAGTTCAGCCTCGATGCGCGGATTCCGATCAGCGAGGGTATCCGTTTCGAGAGCCGTCTCGACCTGCAGGAGACGCTGCAATACGATCTGCATCCCGTTAACGGTGCCGTGCAGAAATACGCCGGGACGGTGGGTCCGGAGGATCTCTCCTCGGGCGGCGGCACGCCGCGCTGGCGTGGTAACTGGCAGAACTCGCTGGTTGCCGGCCCGTTCACGTTGACCGCGACAACCTATTATGTCGGGCGCATCAAGGCGGTGGCCGCTGACCAGGCGTCCTCGGTCAACGGCGACATTTCGTGCAACGCTGCCATCTACAAGGTTGCCGGTCAGCCGGTGGACAAGTTCTGCTACGTCCACAGCTTCATCTATACCGACTTGAACCTCGCGACGAAGGTCAACGACCAGTTCACTTTCTCGCTCACCGTCGGCAACGTTTTCGGGGCTCGTGCACCACTCTTTGCCAACACAGCCTATACGACCCAGACGAACTATCTGGCATCATGGCATGCGGCCGGCCTGATCGGTCGCACCTTCCGTGCGGGCGCCACTTTCAAGTTCTGATGAGAATCACCCGGCGGCGGGCCCGTGCCTGCCGCCGGCGTGCAAACAATGATCGCTCACAAATTCCGGCCTTGACGCACGAAAATTTCTAGTCTCGTCAACTGTTGTGACTTTTTGGCTACAGACGTGGCAAAAACTCCGCGGCCTTCCTGAATGGCGCCTTTACACACCCCAAGCTGCGCTTCATCCCTCCGTCCATGCTTCTTGGGCGCATTGCGCCCAAAGGGGTGGGCAACCCCCGTGTGACCGTGAAATCACGGCTGCGGGTCAAGCGAGGGAAACATTACGTGATCAATCACTCTAAGTTCGCGCACGCTTTGCGCGACAGCACGGCGCTGCGCGGGCTCGCGCTGCTCGGTGCGGGCGTAGCCGCCTCGGCGTTTGCCGTGGCACCTGCCATGGCGCAGGAAACCCCGGCTCCGGCCGCGGCTTCGACCAGCGCCGCTCCGCAGGACGACAACAAGAACGGCGACATCATCATCACGGGCTCGATTTCCCGCAACCCGGCCGCCGCGACGGCGTCGCCGGTCGTCACCACGACGGCGGAAGATCTGCAGAACCGCGGCGTCAACACCGTTGCCGATGCACTGCAGCTCCTGACGGCCAACAACGCCGGCACCGCGCCGCCGAGCTGGTCGTCGTTCGGTTTCGCCACCGGTGCTTCGGCGCCGTCGCTGCGCGGCCTCAACGACGCCTATACGCTGACGCTGTTCAACGGCATGCGCACCGCGCCCTATCCGCTGGGCGATGACGGCTATCGCAACTTCGTCGACATCAACACCATTCCGATCTCGATCGTCGATCGCATCGACACGCTCCTCGACGGCGCGTCGGCGACCTATGGTTCGGACGCGATTGCGGGCGTGATCAACGTCATCGTCAAGCGCCAAGTGACCGGCCTGCACCTCAACGCCTCGGCAGGCATCTCGCAGAAGGGCGATGCCGGCGCGCGGAGCATCAGCGCGACGGGTGGCTATGGTGATCTCGATACCCAAGGCTTCAACGTCTACGTCAACGGCGAGTATCAGAAGAACGATCCGCTGCTCGTGAATGCGCGCGGTTATCCGTTCAACACCGCCGACCAGAGCCAGATTTGCGGCACGGCTGCACAAGGCTGCTTGTTCAACGGTATTCGCAACGGCATCCAGGCCGATGGCAGCTATGGTGGTTTTGCCTCGACCCGCGTGCCGTTTGTCCGGCCGTACAGCACTGCGCTGACGTCGCTCGGCGGCTATCAGCTGCTGAACCCCTCTCTGGGCTGCCAAGGCCTTCCGGTAGCGACTTTGACCGCGGCACAGCGCGGCGGCACGATCACGCCGGCGCAGGTTTGCCAGGAGGACCTGGTAAACGAATATCGTGCGTACAATTCGGACATCACTCGTAAGGGTCTGAACGGTCGCGTAACCGTCAGGCTGGGCTCGTTCGGCGAAGCCTATTTGATGGCCAATTATTACAACACCAGCACTAAGGGTAACAACGCCGGCCCACAGGGCTTCACGGGTTCGACGGCTGCCGGTGGTATAACCACGACGGTCAGCCAGATCTTCTTGCCGGTCTATGTTTGCTCGGCGGGAACCGCGACCGTTACCGGTGGGTCTATTCTTGCTTCGGGTTGTAACGCCGGCAACGGCACGCTGAACCCGAACAACCCGTTCGCGGCGGCTGGCAATCTGGCCCGTCTCGTCGCGCTCTCGCCGGTTTCGCGTACGACCAACACCGACACCCGTACCTATCGCTTGAGCGGCGGTATCGACGGTACGATCGGCGACGGTTGGAACGTCAGCTTGAACGGTACCGTATCATCGGTGGTGCTCAAGACCCAGAATCGCGGCTACGTCTATTTGCAGGGCCTGCTCGACGCGATCGCGAAGGGAACGTACAACTTCGTAGACCAGTCGCAGAACACCCAGGCGCAGATCGAGGGAGTGTTCAAGCCCAACTTCAATCGTTCGGTTTCGAAGCTGACGCAGATCCAGGCCGCGGTGAACAAGGATCTGTTCAACCTGCCGGGCGGCGCGCTCAACGTCGCGGTGACTGGTCAGTTCCGGTACGAAGCCATCCACAATCCGAGCGCCAATCCGCCGACGACAACCACGCCTAACTCACGCTACTTCGGGATCAACGCGGTGGGCGTGGATGGCAATCGGCACGTCTGGTCGGCAGGGTATGAAATCACCGCTCCGATCGTCGACATGCTGAAGGTCAAGGCGGAAGGTTCGTACGACTCTTATTCGACCGGTCAGAGCCGCTTCTCGCCGAAGTTCGAGGCCGAGTTTAAGCCGATCGAGCAGGTCAAGCTGCGGAGCACCTACTCGAAGGGCTTCCGTATCCCGAGCTTCAGCGAATCGTTCGCGCTGCCGACGACGGGTTACGTCAACAGCACGATCAATTGCGCCTCGCCGACGTTCACTGCGTTCTGCGCCGCGCACGCGAGCAACCCGAGCTATTATTCGGGCGGCTATTCGTACGGCCTCACCTCGGAAGGTAACCGCAATCTGTCGCCCGAAAAGGCAACGTCGTTTACCGGTGGTATCGTGCTACAGCCGACCAAGCGCATCACGCTGACCGCGGACTTCTGGTCGACCAAGATCACCAACGTGATCATCCCCGTGTCGGTGACCCAGGACATCCTGAACCAATACTACACCAATAACGGTGTCGTTAACGTTCCGGGTATCACGATCACCAAGGGTGTGGCCGACCAGCAGAACCCGGGGGCACTGCCGCTGCTCGGCTTCGTCGGTGGTTCGTACAAGAACGCCGATTCGTTCCTGGCCAAGGGTATCGACTTCTCGGCAAGCGGACGCTTCCCGATCACCAATAGCCTCGAGTGGAAGACCGCCGCCAACGCTTCGCTGCTGATCCGTCTTCAGCAGACCAACGAGGATGGTACGGTCAGCCGCTATGACGGGTCGCTCGGCGCCTGCAACATCACGTCGTGCTCGGGCGCTCCGCGCTGGCGCGCGACGTGGCAGAACACGCTGACGTTCAACGACGCGACGAGCATCAGCGTGACCGCTTACTATACCAGCGGATATTCGGAAGTGGCGACGGACTCGGGTGGCGTCTATGGCGATTGCCAGGCCAGTGCCGACAACGGTCAGATCCTGACCTACAACGACGGTTCGCCTGTGTTGTGCCATGCCGGTGCGACCTTCAACCTCGACGGTCACATCGAGACCAAGATCGACAAGAAGTTCACGCTGTACGCCGACATTCAAAACCTGCTGAATGACAAGCCGCCGTACGAACCGAACGCGGCCTATGGCCTCTATCAGTTCAACCCGGCTTGGGCTGATCGCCTGTTCATCGGGCGTTACTTCCGCGTCGGCGCGAAGGTCGACTTCTAGGTCGGTCTGCCGAACGGCTTAAATTAGGAGCCGCTCCCTCAGGGAGCGGCTCTTTTTTTGCCCCAAGCGCGGGCGAATACTTCGTTTGGACCGATCTATTCGGCGAGCGTTGCCAATTTGCTACAGCCATCGCCAAACTTACGCCACTGATAAGACGCGACTTTACAGCCGGCTAAGAGACCTTCATCCCGCGCCCTCTGCCTCGAACGTGCCTGGGAGGGTGGTTTCGTAGGGGCTTGGCGACGCTCGCACCGCAAGGGGGGAACGGACGGGCCAGGCAAAAGGGATTATTACGTGATCACCAATTCGACTGTTTCGCGCTCACTCCGCGGAAGCGCGGCCTTGCGCGCTCTGGTGCTGTGCGGCGCTGGCGCGTCCGCGTTGCTCGCCGCGCCGGCGTTGGCCCAGGAGACACCCGCCGCCGCGCCCGATGCTTCCGCGGCGCCTGCACCGCAGGATGACCAGGCATCGGCCGCCGGCGACATCGTCGTTACCGGCACCCTGCTGCGCAGCAAGATCACCGCGTCGCCGGTGACCACCTTGTCCAGCGAAAATCTGGACCAACGCGGCATCAGCACTGTGCAGGAGGGCGTTCAGCGCTTGGCGGCGAACAACGGACCTGCGCTGACCAACAGCTTCTCGGCGAACGGTGCCTTCGCGTCGGGTGCTTCGGCGATCTCGCTCCGCGGTCTGACGACCAACTCCACCCTGGTGCTGTTCGACGGAATGCGTGCGGCTTATTATCCGCTTGCCGACGACGGCACGCGCAATTTCGTCGATCTGAACACGATCCCCGACGATATCGTCGAGAATGTCGAAGTGCTGCGTGATGGCGCTTCGGCGACTTATGGCGCGGACGCCATCGCGGGCGTGGTGAACATCATCACCAAGAAGCAGGTCAAAGGCATTACCGGGCGCGCGGAAGCCGGTATTTCCGAGCGCGGCGATGGTTCGCAATATCGGCTCTCGCTGACCGCAGGCATGGGCGATCTCGATAAGGATGGCTACAACGCTTATATCAGCGGCTTCTATTACCGTCAGGCCCAGCTGAAGAACAGCGATCGCCCTTATCCTTACAACTCGGACAATTACTCGCGTATCTCCCACAATGGGGTAGCGGGCGCGAACAACGTCATCGATGGCCTGGACGCGGATGGCAATTACGTGGGTTTCAGCCCCGTCACGACCGGCGGCGGCAGCACATTGTTCGTTGGGGCCGCGGATCCGACCAATGGCTCGGTGGCGGGCCGTTATCAGCTGCTCAATGCTGCGGCCGGGTGCCAGCGCAGTTCGGCGTACAATCTGACGGCGGGCGAGCTTGCCGACAATCCCCATGCGCCGACCACCGTCTGTCAGGATGATCAGACGATGAATTACGGCGTCATCAATCCGGAAATCCAGCGCTTTGGAGTCTCGGGTCGCTTCACCGCACGCTTTGGTGACCGGGGAGAATTGTTCGCGTCGGCGAACTTCCTGCAGACGGATGTGCAGAGCGACGGACTCCCCGCCGCCATCTATGCCAATGCGCCGGCGCCGTTCTACTTCCCGCGTTACAGCACGCGCGGAAACATCGCCTATTACGGCAACAACACCATTTTGCAGCTTCCGGTCTATGTCTGCCCGCGCGGCACGACCGTGGCTTGCACGGCGGCAAATGGTACGCTGAACCCCAACAATCCGTTTGCGGCCTCGGGGCAGACGGCAGCGTTGATCGGTCGCCTCGCTCCGCTGATCACGCATGACGAGACGCGTACCCGTGCCTATCGCGGCGCGCTCGGGGTGAAGGGCTATCTGAACGACAACTGGCAGTACAACGTGACGGCGACCGCCATGCACGTCGACCTGCGTCGCAAGAGCTCCGGTTACGTCTACATCCAGCACCTGCTCGACGTCATCAACGATGGCAGCTTCAACTTTGTCGACCTGAGCAAGAACTCGCAGGCCCAGTGGGACTATCTGGCACCGACCGTTTCGAACGTCGCGACGTCGGACCTGGTCCAGGTTGATGCCAATGTCTCGGGTGAGCTGGCCCAGCTGCCCGGTGGTCCGCTCCAGTTGGCGGTCGGTGTGGGTTATCGCTACGAAGCAGTCGATGCGCCGAGCCTTAACTCGGACATCAACGGCGGGACCCAGCGGTATTTCACGCTCAACGGCTTCGCCGCCAAGGGCAGCCGCTCGGTCTGGTCGGCCTATGGCGAACTTAACGCGCCGATCATCGACGCGGTCACGCTGAGTGCCGGCGCGCGCTACGATCGTTATCCCAATGGGATCGACAACTTCTCTCCCAAGGTCGGTTTGGTTGTGAAGCCGATCCGCCAGATCACGCTGCGGGGAACCTACTCACGCGGATTCCGCATCCCCAGCTTCGGCGAGGCCAACGCGACCTTCCCGACGACGGGTTATGTGACGGTCAATTCGGCAACCTATCCGGATTCCTATCTGGCCCAGTACGGATGTTCGCAGGCGACTTTCTCCAGCTGCCCGACGTACATTCGGTCGACGTCCTATGGTGCGACATCGTTGTCGAATCCGAACCTGAAGCCGGAGAAATCGCGCAGCTTCACCGGCGGCGTGGTATTCGAACCCGTCCGCAACGTTTCGATCTCGGCGGAATATTACAACATTCGCAAGACGAACGTGATCACGACGGCGAACAACGCCCCGGCGATCTTGGCTTATTACAGCGGCCAGGCAATTCCGGCGGGCTACAACATCGTGCCGGACGTGGCGGATGTGAATCATCCCGGTGCACTGCCGCGTATCGCGTTCGTCCAGTCGGAGTTCATCAATGCCAATACGCTCCAGACCTCCGGTCTGGATCTGGGCATCAATGCCCACTTCAATATCTCCGACAACATCAGGTTCTCGACCAATGCGGAGGCGAGCTACATCTTCGAACTGAAGACGGAGTTCCCCGATGGAACGGTCGAGCGTTATGACGGCACGCTGGGCAACTTCAACCTGACCGCCGGGTCGGGTACGCCGAAGTGGAAGGGCACCTGGACCTCGACGCTGGATATCGGAAAGTTCCAGCTGAGCGGCACGGTCAATTACTTCGACGGCTACGATCTGTCGGCGATGGATCAGGGTACCGGCTACAAGGATTGCGGTCTGGACGACGGCTCCTTGCCGTGCCGCGTCGGTTCCTATGTGACGGTCGACCTGACAGGCCAGGTGAAGATCAACGACAAGTTCACCTTCTATGCGACAGTGCAGAACCTCGCCGATCGCCTGCCGCCGATCGATACGGTCACCTATGGTGCCCATGCGTACAACCCGATTCAGGGTGGCGAGGGTATCCTGGGCCGCTACATGAAGGCGGGCGTCAAGTTCGGCTTCTAAGCCGGGACTCGCGCAAAAGAATGGGGCCGCTCCAGCGATGGAGCGGCCCCCTTTTTTTGCGTCGATGACGGCCTCCGATCAGGCGACCGACAGCGTCAGCTTGCCATCGCCCTCATCGACCTTCACGGTCTGCCCGTCCTTGACTCCGCCCGACAGGATCAGGTCGGCGAGCGGATCCTGCAGATAGCGCTGCACCGCGCGTTTCAACGGGCGAGCGCCATAGACGGGGTCGTAGCCGACGCGGCCGAGCCAGTCGCGCGCCGCCTGTGTCAGCTCGATCACGATCTTGCGGTCGGCGAGCAGTTTCGCGACGCGCGCGACCTGGATGTCGACGATCGGCGCCATCTCGCTTTGCCCCAATCGATGGAACAGCACTATCTCGTCCAGCCGGTTGAGAAATTCCGGGCGGAAGTGGCTGCGGACGATTTCCATCACCTGCGGTTCGACCGACGCGACGCTCTCGCCGTCGCCCAGACTCGTCAGGAACTGGCTGCCGAGGTTGGAGGTCAGCACGATGATCGTGTTGGTGAAGTCGACCGTGCGGCCCTGGCCGTCGGTCAACCGGCCGTCGTCGAGCACCTGGAGCAGGATGTTGAAGACGTCGCCATGCGCCTTTTCGACCTCGTCGAACAACACGACCTGATAGGGTCGCCTGCGAACCGCTTCGGTTAGAACGCCGCCTTCCTCATAACCAACGTAGCCTGGAGGCGCGCCGATCAACCGGGCGACGGAATGCTTTTCCATGAACTCGGACATGTCGATGCGGACCATCGCCGCGCTGTCGTCGAACAGGAATTCGGCGAGCGCCTTGGTCAGTTCGGTCTTGCCGACGCCGGTCGGGCCGAGGAACAGGAAGCTGCCGAGCGGTCGATTGGGATCCTGCAATCCGGCACGTGCGCGCCGCACCGCGGTCGACACCGCGCGCACGGCATCGGCCTGGCCGATCACCCGCTTGCCGAGCTCGGCCTCCATGTGGAGCAGTTTCTCGCGTTCGCCTTCCATCATCCGGTCGACCGGGATGCCGGTCCAGCGGCTGACGACCGCAGCGATATCCTCGGCCGTGACTTCCTCGCGCAGCATCGCGCCCTCGGTCGATCCTTGCGCTTCGGCCAGTTGCTTTTCGAGCTGCGGGATCGTGCCGTAGGACAGCTCGCCCGCCTTGGCGAGGTCACCGGCGCGCTGAGCCTGCTCGAGCGCGACCCGCGCCTGATCGAGCTGTTCCTTGAGCTTGGCCTCGGCGCCGATCTTGTCCTTCTCGGCCTGCCAGCGCTGCGTCAGTTCGCTCGACTGCTGTTCGAGATTGGCCAATTCGCCTTCGAGGTTGGCGAGCCGTTCCTTCGACGCCGCGTCGGTCTCCTTCTTGAGCGCCTCCCGCTCGATCTTGAGCTGGATGATGCGGCGGTCGAGCGTCTCGATCTCCTCCGGCTTGGACTCGACTTCCATGCGGATCCGGCTCGCCGCCTCGTCCATCAGGTCGATCGCCTTGTCGGGCAGGAACCGGTCGGTGATGTAGCGGTTGGAGAGCGTCGCCGCCGAAACCAGCGCCGCGTCGGTGATCCGCACGCCGTGGTGGAGCTCATATTTCTCCTTCAGCCCGCGCAGGATCGAGATCGTGTCCTCGACCGTCGGTTCGCCGACGAACACCGGTTGGAAACGCCGCTGCAGCGCCGGGTCCTTCTCGACATATTTGCGATATTCGTCGAGCGTGGTGGCGCCGACGCAATGAAGCTCGCCGCGCGCCAGAGCCGGCTTCAACAGGTTGGACGCGTCCATCGCGCCGTCGGTCTTGCCCGCGCCGATCAGCGTGTGCATCTCGTCGATGAACAGGATGATGTCGCCCTCCGCGGCCTTCACCTCGTCGAGCACGCCTTTCAGTCGTTCCTCGAACTCGCCGCGATATTTGGCGCCGGCGATCAGCGACCCCATGTCGAGCGCCATCAGACGACGGTCCTTGAGCGTATCGGGCACGTCGCCATTGGCGATGCGCAACGCCAGGCCTTCGGCGATCGCGGTCTTGCCGACCCCGGGCTCGCCGATCAGCGCGGGGTTGTTCTTGGTGCGGCGCGCCAGGATCTGGATCGTGCGGCGGATTTCCTCGTCGCGCCCGATCACCGGGTCGAGCTTGCCGTCGCGCGCCGCCTCGGTCAGGTCGCGCGCGAACTTCTTCAGTGCGTCGTACCGGTCCTCTGCGCCCGCCGTATCGGCCGTGCGTCCGCCGCGCAGCTCGTTGATCGCCGCGTTTATGCCCTCAGGCGTGGCGCCGGAGGCCTTGATCGCCTTGCCGGCGGCGGTGTTGAGGCTGAGCGCGAGCGCGACGAGTAGCCGCTCGACGGTGACGTAGGAATCGCCCGCTTTCTGCGCGATCTGCTCGGCCTGATCGAGGACGCGCACGGCGTCGTTGTTGAGTCCCGGCTGGGTCTGCGCGCCGGAGCCCGAAACGGCAGCGATCTTGGACAGAGCAAGGTCAGTTTCGCTCGTCGCTTTTTTCGCGTCGCCGCCAGCCTTCTGGATCAACCCAGCGGCAAGACCCTGCTCGTCTTCCAGCAGCGCCTTCAACAGATGCTCTGGGGTGATCTGCTGATGGTTCATGCGGATCGCAACGGTCAGCGCGGATTGCAGGAAGCCCTTGGCGCGGTCGGTAAATTTTTCGAGGTTCATTGGTCGTCCCTGATCGAATCTTGGCTCGAATTTAGTGTTGCAACTTTGCAACACAAGGGCCTCGGCGCAATTCGTAACTCCCCTAGCGTCGTGATCGTCACGGGTCCGTCACGAACCTTTCTCCGGACTGCAATGCAAATGCCGCCATTGTGCAACGCAGCATGCCTAGGCGCGACCCGGAGGGAACGATTCACGTAGCCCCAAGGGGAATGTTTCATGATCCGCATCGTATCCGCCTGTCTGCTTGCCGGCACCGCCTTGTCCTGGCCGCTCGCCGCCCAAGCCGCGGACAAGCCCGTTGCCGACGACAAGCCCGCGACCGCGGCGCCGACAGTTGACGATAGTGCACCGGCCGCCGCCGACGCGACCGACATCATCGTCATCGGCCGCGGTGAATCGCGCCAGGTGCAGCGGATCGGCGCCGCCGACATCGATATCCTGGCTTCGGGCACCAGCCCGCTCAAGGCGATTTCCAAACTGCCCGGCGTCAATTTCCAGTCGGCCGACCCGTTCGGCGCCTATGAATGGTCGGAACGCGTCTCGATCCGCGGTTTCAACCAGAATCAGCTCGGCTTCACGCTCGACGGCATCCCGCTCGGCGACGGCAGCTATGGCAACGTCAACGGTCTGCATATCAGCCGGGCCATCAGCTCGGAGAATATCGGCGAGACGCGAGTGTCGCAGGGCGCGGGATCGATCGGGACGCAGGCGACCAACAATCTGGGCGGTACGGTCGAATTCTTCTCGTCCGACCCGAGCGAGACGTTCGGCGTCACCGCCAACGGCACCTATGGCAGCGACAATGCGGTGCGCGCCTTCTTCCGCCTCGACACCGGCACGCTGGGGGACAATGGCCCGTCGGCCTATGTTTCCTATGCCTTTGCCGACACCGACAAGTGGAAGGGCTGGGGCTCGCAGCGGCAGAGCCAGGTCAACGCCAAATTCATCGCACCGGTCACGCCGGGAATCCGGCTGGTCGGCGCGTTCGATTTCTCGGCGCGGCGCGAGAACGATTATCAGGACATGTCGCTCGACATGATCCGCCGCCTCGGCTGGCGCTGGGACAATATCAGCAACGATTTCCCGCTGGCGGTCGAGGTCGCCCAAGTCGGAGCCAATAACGGCTATACCGGTGCGCCGGTGACGAACCCCGCGGCGGGGACGGCCTGGCCGGCGCCGTTCGCCAATGCCGACGATGCCTATTTCGACGCGGCGGGCCTCCGCAACGACTATCTCGCGTCGCTGGGCGCGGAGAGCCGCGGGGATTCGAAGATCAAGTGGAGCCTTAAGGGCTATTACCATTCGAACCATGGCCAGGGCATCTGGTTCACTCCGTACGTGCCGTCGCCGTCGGGCGTGCCGATCTCGGTCCGCACCACCGAATATGATATCCGCCGCAAGGGCGTATTCGGCTCGGTCGGCGGCGATCTCGGCATGTTCGGCGAGTTGACCGTCGGCGGCTGGTACGAACGCAACGACTTCCGCCAGGCGCGGCGCTATTATGGGCTGGACAGCTTGACGGTCTCGACCCGTAATAGCCTCGATTTCCAGGATTACCCGTTCGCGACGCAATGGGATTTCCAATATCACACCGACACGGTGCAATATTATGTCGAGGACAAGCTGACGTTCGGCAATTTGACGGTCAATCTGGGCTGGAAAGGCTATGACGTCCGGGCAACTGCAACGCCGATCGTCGGCGGCAACCTTGCCCAGGGCAAGATCAAGACCACCGACTGGTTCCAACCGCATGCCGGTTTCGTCTACAAATTGGGCGGCCAGGCGGAAGTGTTCGGCGGCTTCACCGAAGTGACGCGCGCGTTCGTCGCCTCGGCGACGGGCGGTCCGTTCGCGACGACGCAGGTCGGGTTCAACAATCTCGGCAACCTCAAGCCCGAGACCTCGGACACGTACGAACTCGGCGCGCGCGTCCATTCGGGGCCGTTCACCGGATCGATCGCCGGCTATTATATCGACTTCCAGAACCGCCTGCTCGCCTTCGCCAACGGCGCGGGTATCATCGGCAATCCCGCGATCCTGCAGAATGTCGGTTCGGTCCGGTCCTACGGCGTGGAGGCGACCGGGCAGGTCAAGCTGCCCTACGGCTTCGGGCTGTTCGCATCCTATGCGTATAACGATTCGACCTATCGCGATAACGTCTTCAACGCGGCCGGGGCGGTGATCGCCAATACCGCCGGCAAGACCGTCGTGGACGCGCCCAAGCACATTGCCTCGGGCGAGATCACCTATGACGGCACGTTGTTCTTCGGGCGGATCGGCGCGAACTATATGTCGAAGCGCTACTTCACCTATGAGAACGACCAGTCGGTACCGGGCCGCGTGCTGTTCGACGCCACGGTCGGCGTCCATCTCGATATCGACGGCCGCAAGTTCGAACTTCAGGGCAACGCCACCAACCTGTTCGACAAGAAGTATATCGCGACGATCGGCTCGAACGGATTCGGCAATCGCGGCGACAACCAGACGCTGCTGGTAGGGGCGCCGCAGCAGTTCTTCGTCACGCTCAAGACCAAGTTCTGAGAACCGGGTTTCGGGTGAAAAGGGGAGGGGCGCGTCCTAGCGGCGCACCCTTTTTATCCCTCTCCCCTTGGGTGCATCAGGCAAACAGCGCCCCGCGCTGTTTAGGCCATGCCGGGGGCATGGCCGACCTGATGCAGGAGGGAGCCGACGTTAGTCGGCGGAAGGGTGAGGGCAGCACGCGGCTTCCACACCTGCCCTCACCTTCCCACTCGCTCCGCGAGCGGGCCCCTTCCTCTCCCAAAGGGAGAGGAGATTGCTGGCCCCGTGACAAACCCAAGCACTTCGACCACACCTGACCGCACAACACCGGCGGGGAGCGCGGGGATTTGAGGATTCTGAAACGGATCGGCCTGGGTCTGGCCGTGCTGCTGGTGCTGGTCGCGATCGGCCTGGCGACCTGGGAGCCGCTGACCGCGGTGCGCGCCGAGGCGCCGCCGGCGCATCGTTACGATACGGTGATCGCGCGGGACAGGTTCGGCGTGCCGCATATCTTCGGCGCGACCGATCCCGACGTCGCCTACGGCATCGCCTATGCCCATGCCGAGGACGATTTCGGCACCTTGCAGGAAGTGGTCGCGATGGCGCGCGGGCGGCTCGGCGCGCTCGACGGTGCCGACGGGGCGAAGACCGATTACGTGCTTCACCTGCTCCATGCGCGCGAGACGGTCGACCGCGATTACATGAAGCAGCCGGCCGATGTCCGCTTGCTGCTCGACGGCTATGCCTCGGGACTCAATGCTTATGCCTCGCGGCATCCGGACGAGGTCAAGATGTCGCGGCTGTTCCCGGTCAACGGACAGGACATCGCCACCGGCTTCGTCATGCGCTCGCCCTTCTTCTTCGGGCTCGACGCGACGTTGGGCGCGCTGGCCGGCGACACGCCGCTGCCGCGCGAAAATGCCGGGCCACAGCCCGATGCGCCCGACGTCACCCCGGTTGGGCCCGACGGCCGCGAGAACGGCTCCAACGCGTTCGTCGTCGCACCCAAGCGCTCGGCGGACGGATATACGCGGCTCGTCGCCAATTCGCACCAGCCGTGGCGCGGCGCGGTCGCCTGGTACGAACTCGTCGTCCATTCGAAGACCGGCTGGAATTTCGCCGGCGCGATGTTCCCCGGATCGCCCTATCCCTTGCTCGGGCACAATGAGACTTTGGGCTGGACCAACACCGTCAATCGGCCGGATCTGATCGACACCTACAAGCTCGTGCTCGACGGCGACGGCACGCATTACCGTTTCGACGGTCGATGGCGTCCGCTCGAGAAGGAGACCGTCTGGCTGCCGGTCAAATTGTGGGGACCGTTCGTGCTCCCCGTGCCGCGCAGCGTCTATCGCGCGGTGCAGGGGCCGGTGATCGAGACCAAGTCGGGCGCTTATGCGCTCCGCTATGGCGGCGCCGACCAGCTCAGGATGGTCGAGCAATATTACCGTCTCAATCGCGCCAGGACGTTCGACGAGTGGCAGCGCGCAATGGCGATCCAGGGCGTGCCGGCGACCAATTTCCTCTACGCCGACGCCGCAGGCAACATCGCCTATTTCTACAATGCGGCGTTCCCCAATCGAAAGCCGGGCTACGATTATTCGAATGTGCTGCCTGGCGACACGTCCGCCGACTATGCGGCGGGCACCGTTCCGTGGTCGATGGTGCCGCGCAACGTGAACCCGCGATCGGGCTTCCTGGTCAACGCCAATTCGACGCCGTTCCTGTCGGCGGGCGCCGGGTCGGAGATGAACCCAGCCGACTGGTCGCCATTGCTCGGCATCGAGACCGACACGACCAATCGCGACAACCGTGCGCTCGAACTGATGGGCGCCAACCCGGCGATCAGCCAGGCCGATCTCGAGCGCATCAAGTTCGACACCGGGGTCAGCCATCGCGGAATGACGGCCAAATGGTTCGCCGACCTGATCGCCGCCGACCCGCACGGCGACCGCCAGGTGGCCGCCGCCCAGGCGCTGCTCCGGCAATGGGACTGGAATCTCGACGGCAAGGGAGCGGCAGACGCGCTTGCCTGCCTGATGATGAAAAGCTGGCAGAAATGGCATTACAATCGCCAGCCCGAGGCCGATCCGCGCGCCACGTTGGTCGAGGCGATCGCCTATCTCCAGCGGGTGTTCGGCCGGCTCGACCCGCCGCTCGGCACGATGCTGCGGCTGCGCCAGGGCAAGGTCGACCTGCCGCTCGACGGCGGGCCCGAAGTCCTGCGCGCGGCGGCCAATTGGGACGAGGCGCCCGACGGCCGGCTGGCGGTCAAGCATGGCGACAGCTTCGTGATGTTCGCCCAATGGGACAAGGCCGGCCGCGTGTCGTCGCGATCGATCCAGCCGTTTGGCGCCGCGACGACGCGGCCGGACTCTCCACACTATACCGACCAATCGGCCTTGTTCGTCGCGCATAAATTAAAACCAGTCTGGTTCTATCCGCGTGAACTCAAAGGAAATATCGAGCGTCTTTACCGCCCGTGACTTGCCAGTGCCGCGAAGCCGACTTAGCCTCGCGCCATTAGATTTTCCTTTCCGATCGACCAGGGGCATTCATGACCATCAAGCTTTTCGCGCTTTCCGGCGTCGCGCTGCTCGCGATCGCCGCTCCCGACCTTGCCATTGCTCAAGCCAAGCCGGCAGCGACCAAGCCTGCGGTCGTGCCGGCCGCCGTGCCGGTCAGCGTCCTCGCCAAATCGGTCGACATCCCCTTCACCCAGTTCACACTCCAGAACGGGTTGCGGGTCATCGTCCACACCGACCGCAAGGCGCCGATCGTCGCCGTCAGTGTCTGGTACGACGTCGGGTCGAAGATGGAGCCCGCCGGGAAGACCGGCTTCGCCCATCTGTTCGAGCATCTGATGTTCAACGGCAGCGAGAATGCGCCGGGCGATTTCTTCGTGCCGCTCAAGAATGTCGGCGCGACCGATTTCAACGGCACCACCTATTTCGACCGCACCAATTATTTCGAGACGGTACCGACCCCCGCTCTCGACCGTGCGCTGTTCCTCGAAAGCGACCGCATGGGCTATCTGACCGGCGCGATCACCCAGGCGGTGCTCGACGAGCAGCGCGGCGTCGTCCAGAACGAGAAGCGCCAGGGCGATAACGAGCCTTATGGCCTGGTCGAGTATCGTCAGCTCTCCGGCCTGTTCCCCAAGGGGCATCCCTACGAACATTCGACGATCGGCTCGATGGCCGATCTCGACGGCGCCAGCCTTGCCGACGTGAAGAGCTGGTTCAAGGACCATTACGGTCCGAACAATGCGGTTTTGGTGCTGGCGGGCGACATCGACGCCGCGACCGCCAAACCGTTGGTCGAGAAATATTTCGGCGGAATCCCGGCGGGTCCCGAGACGAAGCAGCCGAATGCGCCCGTGCCGACGCTGCCGAGCACGAAGATCGAAACGATGAAGGATCGCGTCGCAACCACCCGGATTACACGCTCATGGGCGGTGCCGGGGCTCAACGATCCCGACAGCGTCGGTCTCGACGTGGCCGCTGGCGTGCTAGGCGGCGGCGCCAGCTCACGGCTCTACGACACCTTGGTGCGCAAGGAGCGGCTGGCGGTCCGGGTCAGCGCCGACAATCAGAGCTTCAGCCAGGTCGGCATTTTCGAGCTTAGCGTCGACGTGCGCCCGGGGGTGGATGCGGCCACCGTGACCAAGCGGCTCGATGCGGTCGTCGCCGACTTTCTGGCCACCGGTCCGACGGCCGACGAGTTGCAGCGATACCAGGTGCGCAGCATCGCCGGCCGCGTGAAGGGCCTGGAAGCGGTCGGCGGGTTCGGCGGCAAGGCGGTCGCCCTGGCCGAGGGCGCGCTCTATTCGAACGACCCCGCGCATTACAAAAAGGAACTGGCGGAGCTTGCCGCCGAGACGCCGGCGAAGGTCAAGGCGGTCGCCGACAAATGGCTTAGCCGGCCTGTCTATGGGCTGGACATCATTCCCGGCCCGCGCGACGCCTATGAGGAAGCGGCGGCGCCCAAGCCGGTCGCGGTCAAGGCTGCCGACGAGCCCGCCGCCAAAGGAACGCGCGGTACGATGCCTGATGTCGGATCGATCGCCAACCTGACCTTCCCCAAGGTCGAGCGCGCCAAGCTCGCGAACGGCGTGACCGTGATCTACGCGCAGCGCACGGCGACGCCCGTCACGCGGATCATGGTCAATTTCGACGCCGGCACCGCCGCCGACGTCCCGACCGCGCTCGGCACCCAGCAGCTGACCTTGGCGGCGATGTCCGCGGGCACAACCAGCCTGGGATCGCTCGAATATGCCAAGGCGCAAGAACGGCTCGGCGCCACGATCGGCGCGGGGATCGACAGCGACAACACGTCATTCGCGATCGACTTGCCCAGCCCGAACCTGAAGCCGGGCGTGGCGCTGTTCGCCGATGTGTTGCGCAATCCTGCGTTCGCCCCGGCCGAGGTCGATCGGTTGAGGAACCAGCAGCTTGCCGGGATCGCGTCCGAACTGACCAACGCCAACGCGCTGGCCGGCCGCGCGATGGCGCCGCTGATCTACGGCCCGGCCTCCCCTTATGCCAAGGCGTTCGGCGGCGGCGACGCGACGGCGGTGGCCAAGCTGACTCGCGACGACTTGATCGCGTTTCGCCAGGCATGGCTGCGACCCGACCGCGCGACCGTGTTCGTGGTCAGCGACCGGCCGCTGGCCGAGGTGACGGCGGCACTCGACGCAGACTTGGGCGACTGGAAGATGACAGGTACTGCCGGCGTCAAGGGCGATGTGGTCAAGGCCGCACCGGTGGCGCCTAAGATCGTGCTGGTCGACCGACCCGATTCACCGCAATCGGTCATCTATGGCGCGATCCCGACCGGGCTGATCGGCACCGACGAGCTTCTTCCGGTCAATACCGCCAATGACGGTTTGGGCGGCGGCTTTCTCGGCCGGATCAACATGGACCTGCGCGAGGACAAACACTGGTCCTACGGCGCCAGCGGCCGCTTCTCTCGAGCGCAGGGCGCCACGCCCTATATCATCGCGGCGGGCGTCCAGGCCGACCGCACCGGTGACGCGATCGTCGCGGCGATGGGCGATGTCTCGTCGTTCGTCGGCGACAAGCCGATGACCGACGAGGAGTTCGGCCGCGCGATCACCGGGGCGATTCGCTCGCTGCCGGGGAGCTTCGAAACGTCGCGCGCGGTGATGGGGGCGATGATTTCGAACGTTACGTACAAACGTCCCGACGATTATTATGCGACCATCGCCGACAAATATCGCGCACTGACTTTGCCCCAACTCCGTAGCGTCATCGAGCAAGCGATCGACCCCAAGAAGGTGGTCTGGGTAGTGGTCGGCGATGCCAAGACGGTTAGGCCCCAGCTTGACAAGGTCGGGCTGCCTGTCGAGGTCGTGCCTGCGGCGTCGCTCGGCGCGCGCTGAGGAATTCACAGGAGAGAGACGATGGCAGTCGATGGCGTGTACGAGACGGTCGTGAAGTCGCCGATGGGCGACCAGAAGGCGACGCTGACGGTGAAGTCGGACGGCAACAGCTGGACCGGCACCCAGGCGGGCGCGATGGGCACCGCGGAGATCACCGACGGCGTGGTCGACGGCAACACGATCAAATGGTCGATGAACATCACCGTGCCGATGCCGATGACCCTGACCAACGAAGCGACGATCGACGGCGACTCGATCACGGGAACGGTCACCGCCGGCGCGTTCGGCAGCTTCCCGCTGACGGGTACGCGAGTAGGCTAACGCAGTTAGCCGACGGTCCGCGCAGCGGACGCGGGCCGGCGGCCGGCGCGGCTCAGCCGCGACCGACGGCGCGGAATCCACTTCCGCGCCGCCGCCTGAATAAGGGGCCGTCTCCCGCTCGGAGGCGGCCCTTTTTATTGTTTAGCCGTCAGCCGGCTGCCCTTGTGCGACTAGACACGCGCCAGACCGCGCGCTCCGCGCGACGAGCGGGGCGCGCTTCATCGCAATTGGTTTGCCGGCCTGCCCAACGGATTGATATTTCTTAACCCGTGCGTGGGAGGGAATAATGTCATGAAGATTAGCCCGTTGCTCTGCGGGGCCATCGTCGCCGCGATGGTGCCGGTCGCCGCCTTGGCCGACGATCCGCGCGATCCGGCGATGCGCAACGCCGAGGCACGGGCGCGCGACAGCGCGAAGACGCGCGCGCTCAACCGCCAGGAGAATGCGCGGGTGCTCGAGCGCGGCGTAACCTGGCGGGTGGCGCGTGGCGGCGGTCGCGATGAGGCCGCCGACGGTGACTATGCCTCCGCTGCGCACGACCATGAGCGCGATATGGCGGACTACCGCCGCAGCCGCGCGCGGTACGAGCGAGAGATGGCCGAATGGCGCCGTGCCGTGGTCGAGTGCGATGCGGGTAACTACGCTGCCTGCGACGATTGATTTGGTATAGCGACGAGCAGCAAATCCACCCGATGGCAGACGTCTGCATCACGCAAGGGGCATCGTAACCTTACTAATCGTGCTGGTGTCGTCGCTTACTTTTACCAACAGTGCGTCGTGGAAAACCAAAGTCATCTCAAAGAGGTCGGTGTGCAGCGATGCGGCATACATCGGCCGGCCTAATTTGAGTGCCCATTCGGCAGCACCGGCGTGATCTGCTAGGGCTACGAAACCGGGATAAGCGTTGGACCAGTTTGCGCCAAAGACATAGCCATTTGGCTCGCCTGCTGCTTCCCAACGGTCATAATCGATGAAGTCGTCAGACCAGGCTTCGGACCATGCCGATACGGGAAGCGCAGTGCGATATTCCATCGCCACTACATGAGTTAAGGTAAGGCGATACGTCCCCGGGCTTGTCCCCAGGCAATCCTCCAAAATGAACCGATAGTCTCGTCCGTGCTCGGCAAAGCCATGGCTCATCACTCCGACGTCGATCTCGGATAATCCATTCTCGAAGTGCGCAGATAATGGGTTCATTTGGAAATTATGAAGTAGAGCCGCAGCCGTGGCAAATGTCCGCCTGCCGCACATTACCGTCGTGAGGCGTAACGAGCTAGCCGATGAGTGCCCGGCATCTCAATGTCTGGAACCTCTCGTTCCGCAGCTCTTCAGGACCAAAAATCAAAAGTTGCACCCGAAACGACTCCGGCCCACGATCGCTTCGACATCGGGCGAGGGGAAGAAACATGCGTTTGCGGCTGGCAGTGGCGATCGGACTGGCGGCGCTCGCCGCTTCGGGTGGAACTGCTCAAACCTATGACGATCGGCCGGCAAAAGCGGTCTCGCCCAATTACGGTTTCAACTACGATCGGCGCGTCGTTGATATCCCCATGCGCGACGGCACCAAGCTCCACACCGTTATCCTGACGCCCAAAGGCGCGAGCAATGCGCCGATCCTGCTGACCCGCACGCCGTACAATGCCGAGGCGCTGACCACCAACCGCAAGAGCGGCGATCTCGGCACCGCGCTCTACGGCTATGACAACGCGACCGACGTGATCGTCGATGGCGGCTATATCCGCGTGATCCAGGACATTCGCGGCAAATACGGGTCGGGCGGCACCTTCGTGATGAACCGCGCGCTGGTCGGCACGGCGGAAAATCCGACCAAGGTCGACGACGCGACCGATTGCTACGACACGATCGACTGGCTGGTGAAGAACCTGAAGGCGTCGAACGGCAAGGTCGGCATCCTGGGCATCAGCTATGACGGCTACGAGCCGCTCGCGGCGTTGGTGAACCCGCACCCGGCGCTCAAGGTGTCGGTGCCGATGAACCCGATGGTCGACGGCTGGATGGGCGACGACTGGTTCCATAACGGCGCGTTCCGCCAGATGGGCATGGATTACATCTGGGAGCAGGAAGCGACGCGGGACAACAGCTTGCCCTGGGTGAGCTCGAGCGACGATATCTACGATTTCTACATGCGCGCCGGCTCGGCGGGCGAACTCGGCAAGCGGATGGGGCTGGAGCAGATCGGTTTCTGGAAGAGCATCCTGGCGCATCCCGCTTATGACCGCTTCTGGCAGGATCGCGCGATGGACGCCTATCTGGGCAAATTGCCGCTGAAGGTGCCGGTGATGCTGGTGCATTCGCTCTGGGACCAGGAGGATAGTTACGGGGCGCTCGCGACCTATCGCGCGCTCGAGCCGAAGGATGTCAATAACGATATGGTCTATCTGTCGATGGGGCCGTGGCACCATGGGCAGGAGATCGAGGACGCCGATACGCTCGGTCAGATGCGCTGGGGGCAGGATACCGGCACCTGGTGGCGCAAGAACGTGCTGGCGCCGTTCCTCGCGCATTACCTCAAGGGCACGCCGATGGACGTCGCGCCGGTCACCGCGTTCGAAAGCGGTACCAACGAATGGCGGCGCTTTCAGTCCTGGCCGAACGAGGCGGGTGAGGGCGAGCGGCTGTATCTCAAGCCGGGCGCCGCCTTGGGCTTCGATGCCGCGGCGAGTGGCGAGGAGACCGCCGATTACGTTTCCGACCCCGCGCACCCGGTGCTGTTCCGCAATCGCCCGATCCAGGCGGTGGGCTACGACAACAACAATCCCTGGCCGAACTGGCTCGCCGACGATCAGCGCGCCGTGTCGAGCCGGCCCGACGTGCTGACCTTCACCAGCGAGGTGCTGACCCAGCCGCTCAAGATTTCGGGGCGGCCGATGGTCAAGCTAACCGCCTCCACCAGTGGCACCGACAGCGATTGGGTGGTCAAACTGATCGACGTCTGGCCCGACCAGGTGCCGGGGCGGCCCGGGTTCGGCGGCTATCAGTTCGCGGTCGGCATGGACATCTTCCGCGGACGCTATCGCCAGAGCTTCTCCGAGCCCAAGGCGCTGACGCCTAATGCGCCGCTGCAATACAGCTTCGCGCTCCCCGCGGCGAACCATGTGTTCCTGCCCGGGCACCGCATCATGGTGCAGGTGCAGTCGAGCTGGTTTCCACTCTACGACCGCAATCCGCAGACGTTCGTGCCGAACATCTTCTTCGCCAAACCGGCGGATTACGTGAAGGCGACGCAGCGTGTGTTGGTAGCGGGGCCGAACGAAAGCTACATCGCGCTGCCGGTGGTGAAATAGGACTACCTAATTCCTCCCCGGGACGGGGAGGGGGACCAAGGCGCGAAGCGGCTTGGTGGAGGGGGCTCTCC
Organism: Sphingomonas sp.; assembly: GCF_024508665.1. Classification (GTDB taxonomy): domain Bacteria; phylum Pseudomonadota; class Alphaproteobacteria; order Sphingomonadales; family Sphingomonadaceae; genus Sphingomonas. The sequence goes on along the minus strand of NZ_JANINP010000002.1, from coordinate 119,108 downwards.
ACCGGCAACCGCCTCGACGATTGCTCGTTTGTCGCGGGCCCCCTCCACCACGCGACTGCGTCGCGCGGTCCCCCTCCCCGTAAACGGGGAGGAATTAGTCAGTCCCGCTTCATCCGCGTCACGTGCCCCATCTTCCTTCCCGGCCGAGCACTGCCCTTGCCGTAGAGGTGAAGATGCGCGCCCGGCTCGGCCAGGATCGTCAGCCAATCGTCCGCCTCGGCGCCGATCAGATTGACCATCTCGACCGCGGGCGCGGTCAATGCGGTGTCGCCCAGGGGCAGGCCGCAGATCGCGCGGATGTGGTTCTCGAATTGCGAGCAAACCGCGCCCTCGATCGTCCAATGCCCCGAATTGTGCACACGCGGCGCCATTTCGTTGAACACCGGCCCCTCGGCGGTGGCGAAGAATTCGCAGGCGATCACGCCGACATAATTGAGCTGGTCGGCGATCCGGCCGGTCAGCGCCGCGGCGACTCCCCATTGATTGGCGATTTCCGCCGGCGCCGGCAGAGAGGATCGCGCGAGGATTCCGTCCTTATGCTCGTTCCACGGCGGCGGATAGCTGACCATCGACCCGTCATGCCCGCGCGCGAGGATGATCGAGAATTCGTGGCTGAACTCGACGAAGCCTTCGAGGATCGCCGGGCGCTGGCCGATATCGCTCCACGCCGCCTCGGCCGCGTCGCGCGTCGCGATCCGCACCTGCCCCTTGCCGTCATAGCCGAGCCGCAATGTCTTGAGGATCGCCGGTGTTCCGATCTCGTCGATCGCGGCATGGAGCTCGTCGAGGCTGGCGACGCGCCGCCATGGCGCGGTGCGCCCGCCGATCGTATCGACGAATGCCTTCTCGTTGGCGCGGTCCTGGGCAATGCCGAGCGCCTGGGGCGCGGGATGGACCGGTACCTGGGTGGACAGGTACGTGACCGGCTCGATGGCGATATTCTCGAATTCGTAGGTCACGACGTCGCAGCGTGCCGCCATCTCATCGAGCACGATGCGGCTGTGATAATCGGCGCGGGTGAAACTGGACGCGGTCTGCGCCGCGACGCTTTCGGCGTCGGGGGCGAGGATGTGGGTGTGATAGCCGAGTTCCGCCGCGGCCGACGCCAGCATGCGCCCGAGCTGGCCGCCGCCCAGGATGCCGATCGTCGAACCGGGGGGAAGCAGGGTCATTCGGGATCGATCGCCACGCCGTCGGTCTGTTGCGCGCGCCACGCCTTGAGCCGATCGGCCAGCGCCTCATCGCTGGTCGCCAGGATCGCCGCGGCGAGCAGTCCGGCATTGATCGCTCCCGCCTTGCCGATCGCCAATGTGCCGACCGGTATGCCGCCCGGCATCTGGACGATCGAATAGAGGCTATCGACGCCCTTCAGCGCCTTCGACTCTACCGGCACGCCGAGCACAGGCAGATGCGTCATCGACGCCGCCATACCCGGCAGATGCGCGGCACCGCCGGCACCGGCGATAATCACCTTCAACCCGCGATCGGCCGCACTGGTGGCATAATCGTAGAGCCGCTGCGGCGTGCGGTGCGCGCTGACCACCTTGGTCTCATGCGGCACACCGAGTTCTTCCAGCTTTTCGGCGGCATGACGCATCGTCTCCCAGTCGGAAGTCGAGCCCATGATGATGCCGACGAGCGGTTGCATCCGCCGCCCCTAGCCAAGGGGGCGATGCAGGGCAACCGTCCGTGCTTAAGCGCGTCTACAGCGCCTCTTTGCAGCCGCGTGTCTGATGCACGCCGCGCAGGAAACCGCGTCGGGCGAAACCGGCCTGCGTCGCCGCGGCGAGGCGGCGGTCGGCGGCGGCCGCGCCCGAGACTTCGCGCACCACGCCGCGGAACGGGATCAGCGAATTGACCACCGCGCCGCCCGCCGCCTTGCCTACGCTCATCTTGTTGTTGGGGCCACCCGCGCTGTAATCCGGGCCGAGCGCAGCATCGAGCACACGCACTGCATCGGCGATCTGACGGCAGGTCCTGAGGCCGGCGAGCGAGTAGGGCGCTTCCGATGCCTCAACCAATGATGGCGGGATCTTGGTCTTGGCGATGCCGACATCCTTTGCCGGCTGGCTGACCACATCCTTGGTATCGTCGATCGTCTCTTTGCGCTTTTCGTCACGCGTCGATTGCGGCGCGGGATCAGCGGCCGTCGGCGCGGTGGTGGTAACGGGAGCGGCTGGTGCCGTGCTCTGCGCCATAGTCACGTATGGCAGCAGCATGGCGCCGGCCATGCCGATCCCCGCAATTACTGTTCGTCGCATCCTATCATTGCCTGCGCGCATCCGATTTTCTCCGTTCGGGCGACCGCCCGATTATGGAAATCCCAAAAGAAACGCGCGTCGGCGGCTGTCGATCCCTTCAAACGACGGCCGTTAGTCGGCGGTGGTCGGATCGATCACGTTGCGCACCTCGGCGATCGAATTGGCCGGGAAGCCCGCGGTTTCGGCATGCTGACGGATCAGGTCGGCCGATGGCGCGCGATAGATACAATAGATCTTGTCGTCGGTGACATAGCTGTGGACCCATTGGATATCCGGGCCGAGGTTCCGGAGCACATTGCACGAGGTCTGCGACGCGCCCTTGAGCTCGGCGGCGCTGGCCCCGCCAATTCCCGGCATGTCCCGTTCAATCACGAATTGCGGCATGGCGATTCTACCTTCGGAAAGGAACGGGCTGCGCCTTCCCGCCGGAAAGTTATTGGACGGATGCGCCCCGCCTAGCGCTCGCTCAGATAATAGCGATCGATGGCGTTGAGCTGGTCGTCGAGCTGATAGACGATCGGCTGGCCGGTCGGGATTTCCAGCCCGGTGATCTCGTCATCGGGAATGTTCGACAGATGCTTGACCAGCGCGCGCAACGAATTGCCGTGCGCGGAGATCAGCACGCGCTGCCCCTGCTTGAGCGCGGGGGCGATGCGTCCGTCCCAATAGGGCAGGACGCGCGCGATCGTGTCCTTCAGGCTCTCCGTGTTCGGAATGGCGATGCCGGCGTAGCGGCGATCCTTGGACAGATCATATTCGCTGCCCGGCTCGAGCGGCGGCGGCGGGATATCGAAGCTGCGGCGCCAGATATGGACCTGTTCGTCGCCATGCTTGGCCGCGGTCTCCGCCTTGTTGAGCCCGGTCAGCCCGCCATAATGGCGCTCGTTCAGCCGCCAGTCCTTCTCGACCGGGAGCCACAGTCGCCCCATCGCCTCGAGCGCGAGGTTGAGCGTCTTGATCGCGCGTGTCTGAAGCGAGGTGAAGCACATGTCGAAATCGAGGCCCTTGGCCGACATCAACTCGCCCGCCAGCCGGGCTTCCTCGGCGCCCTTTTCGGTCACGTCGACATCCCACCAGCCGGTGAAGCGGTTTTCGAGGTTCCAGGCCGACTGGCCGTGGCGGATCAGGACGAGCATGGGCACGAAGCTACTCCTTGCGGGGGATCGGGCGGCTCTGTAGCGCTTCGGACCGCAACGGCAAACCTGGAGAGCGAGTCATGGCGATCGTGCGGCAGACCATGGTGTATGACGGCCCCGGCGGCCCGTTCGAAGGCGTGTTCGCCTATGACGACGAGGTCGAAACCGCCCGGCCGGGCGTGATGGTCGTCCCCAACGTGCTCGGCGCAAAGGAATCGGACAGCGTCACGGCCGAGAATATCGCCAAGCTCGGCTATGTCGGCTTCGTCGCCGACGTGTTCGGGCAGGGGCGGCGCAAGACCTTCACCTCGGAAAATCCGGCCGAATATATGAACGAGCTCAATGCCGATCGCGGACTGCTGCGCGACCGGCTGAAGGCATCGCTCGACGTGCTCAAGGGCTTCCAGCTGGTCGATCCGGCGAGGACCGCGGTCTACGGCTATTGCTTCGGCGGGAAATGCGCGCTCGACGTGGCGCGCGCCGGGCTCGATGTGCTGGGCGTGGTGTCGTTCCACGGCGTCTACGACAGGCCGGATTATGCCAGCGTGACGCCGATCAAGGCCAAGATCCTGGTCTGCCATGGCTGGGAAGACCCGATCGCGCCGCCCGATGTCATGGTCGCGCTCGGCAAGGAATTGAGCGAGGGCGAGGCGGATTGGCAAATCCACGCTTACGGCACCGCCGGCCACGCCTTCACCGACATGGATCGCAAGGGCGCTCCGCCGGTTCGTCCGGGTGTTGCCTATGAGGAGCGTGCCGACCGCCGCAGCTGGAAAGCGGCCAGCGACTTCCTCGCGGAACTATTCGGCTAGCGGGCGAGGGCACCGGCCCCCGCCTGCGCCGTCCTGCGATCAGATCCCGTCGATCACCTCGGCGATTGTCTCCAGGCACGCGACCGCCAGCACCTTGCAGCGATCCGGCGACCAGCCGAATTCGGGATCGGGATTGGGGTCGTGATCCTTGAACGGCATTTCGAGCGTCATCGACACCGCGCCGAACCGCTCGGCGAGTTGGTTGGTCGACATGGTCAGATTGGCCTTGCCCGGGGCTGATTTCTCATAACCCTGTTCGGTCTGGAACTCTGGGGTGCGCGCCGCCAGGCGGCGGCCGAAATCGTAGAATTTCTCGCCGAACGCGTCGGTCCAGCTGGGGATGCCTTCATAGCCGGCCAGGAAATTGGCCGGGATCGCTTCGTCGCCATGGACGTCCATCGCCAGCTTGACCCCGGTGCGGTCCATCTCGTCGCGAACCAGTTTGACCTCGGGGCTCTTCTCCATCGACGGCTCGTGCCATTCGCGGTTGAGGTTGATGCCCGCGGCGTTGGTCCGAAGATGCCCGCGGAACGAGCCGTCGGGATTCATGTTGGGCACGACGTAAAAGGTGCACTTTGCCTTCACGTCGTCGGCTGCAGGGCTGGTCAGCCATTCCAGCGCGCCTTCCATCCACCATTCGGCCATGCTCTCGCCGGGGTGCTGGCGCGCATAGAGCCACACAGGTTTGTCGCCCGATCCGATCGTCAGCAGGTCCATTGCGCGACCGTCGAGCGTGTGGCCGAGCTCGCGGTGGGTCACACCGGGCTTGGCGGCATATTCGGCGATGAGGTCCTCGTGCCGCTCCATCGTATAGGGCGCGAAATAGGCGAACCAGGCGACCTGCGAGTCTGACTGCCAGTCGAATTCGAGCACGCCGTTGTCATAGCGCGTCGGAATCATCCGCCACTGGACGCGGTCGGTCGAGGCGCGCGCCTTGTAGCCCGGCCAGCCGAACGGATAAGCCGACTTGCCCGCATTGAGGATGCGAAAGGTCAGCTTGCGCCCGGCCGCATTGGCGACGCGGAACGAGAACCATTGGTAGAAATCGGACAGATGGTCCTTGGCGATCTCCAGGTCGACGCGGTCGCCCTGGATCTCGACGACGCGGATATTGCCGCCGTCGAACGCGGCGGTGATGGCAGGAAGGGTGTCGGTCATTTGACCTCGATAGTCCGGCCCGACTCCCCTGGGAACCCGGTGAACAAAGCGGCCGCCAATTTGGGGGCGAGCTTGTCCGCTACCGCATTGCCGACGACCCCGATCGCGCGCGACTGGGCGCGCCCTTCCCAGACACCGAGATCGCCTTGGCGCTGGTTGATCTTGACCGACAGCATGCTGAGCGCGTCCTCGCGATCACGGCCGCGGCCGATCGGGAAGGAGACGCCGCCGCCCAGCCCGACGCCTCCGCCATCGCGATTGCCGCTCCACGTGCCGCCGCCCAGGCCGATGCTGAAGGGCGAGCGCTCTCGCACCGGACGCGCCTCGGTATGGAAACCGATCTTGGCGACATAGACGCTTTTCGAGCCGTCGGGGACCAAGGTATAACCCTGCTTGGTCAGCGCATCGCCGACTGCCAGGGCATAGACCTGATATTCCGGGCCGTTGTCGATGCCTTCGTCGGGCATCAGCGCGATAGTGCCACGGCCGACTTCATCGGCGCGGTAGCGAGTCACTTCGGTGGGGAAGGAGGCAGGCGCGGTCGCGCACCCCGTCACCATCAGGGCTGCCGTCAGCAGGATCGCTCTACGCATTCACTCTTCTCCACCATCGCGTTCGACAGGTATGTCGCTCATAAGACGTAGCCGGTTTTCCCTGCCCGTGGGTTGACTTCGGGCAACCCCCACTATAGGCGGCGCGGCTTCCAGTTTCACAGCAATTTAAAGAAGCGAATCGATCATGAAGATCCGCAATTCACTGAAGTCGCTCAAGGACCGGCATCGCGACAATCGCGTGATCCGCCGCCGTGGCCGCACCTACGTCATCAACAAGACCAACCGCCGCTTCAAGGCCCGCCAGGGCTAAGCTGCGGACACTCTGCCGCCGCCGTTACCGGCGTAGGCAGGTTGACGACCGGAACCTCGAGTTCCTGATGAGCGCCTGATCGACGAGATCGGGCGTTCTTCGCGTTTGTGCCATACCGAGCTCAAACCCCTTCTGGGGAGAGGTTGGGGTGGGGGCTCTCCACAGGCGATTGGCTTGGGGCACTCCCCCACCCCAACCCCTCCCCTAAAGGGGAGGGGCTTAGTAAGGCGAAGCTCAACTATACCCCTTCAACTCGTCGCCGATGATCCGCACGACGTGGAGCACGTTGGTCGATCCCGGCGTCTTGAACGGTACGCCGGCCATCACGATCACGCGATCGCCCGCTTCGGCGAGATGATGGCGGAGCACCATGCGCTTGGCCTTGGCGACCATCTCCTCGAACGAATCGACGTCGCGGGTGTGGACGGCATAGGCGCCCCAGAGCAGCCCTGATCGCCGCGCCGTCTCCATCTTCGGTGTCAGCACCATGATCGGCACTGCCGGCCGCTCGCGCGCGATACGCCGCGCCGTCGAGCCGGAACTGGTGAAGCAGACGATCGCCTTCGCATCGATCGTCCGCGCGATGTTCTTGGCCGATTCGGACAGCGCGTCGGCGGTGGTCGGGTCCGAGCGGATCACGGTGAAGTGGATACGGTCGCCATGCGCCGGATCGCTTTCGACCGCTTCCCCGATCGCGTTCATCATCGCGACCGATTCGATCGGCCATTTGCCCGCCGCTGATTCGGCCGACAGCATGATCGCATCGGCGCCGTCATAGATGGCGGTAGCGACGTCGGAGACCTCGGCGCGGGTTGGCGACGGCGATTCGATCATCGATTCGAGCATCTGGGTCGCGACCACCACGGGCTTGCCCTGGCGCCGCGCGCTCTCGACGATCCGCTTCTGCAGCGGCGGCACGGTCTGCGGCGGCAATTCGACGCCCAGGTCGCCGCGTGCCACCATCACGCCGTCGCACGCTTCGATGATTTCCTCGAGCCGCTCGATCGCCGCCGGCTTCTCGATCTTGGCGAGCAGCGCCGCCTTCCCGCCGATCAGCTTGCGCGCTTCCCACAGATCGTCGGGCCGCTGCACGAAGCTGAGTGCGATCCAGTCGACGCCCTGATCGACGGCAAAGGCCAGGTCGCTGCGGTCCTTCGCGGTCAGTGCCGCCATCGGCACGAGTACGTCGGGGACGTTGAGGCCCTTGTTGTTGCTCAAGGGGCCGCCGACCTCGACATTGGTGACGATGCGCTTGTCGTCATGCTCGATCACGCGCAGCACCAATTTGCCGTCGTCGAGCAACAGCCGCGCGCCGGCCTCCATCGCCTCGAAGATTTCCTTGTGCGGCAGCTCGACGCGCCGCGCGTCGCCCGGAGTCTTGTCGCGGTCGAGCACGAACATCGAATCGGTCTTGAGCTCGACGCGTCCCTCGGCGAACTTGCCGACGCGCAATTTGGGGCCCTGCAGGTCGGCCAGGATCGTGGTCGGCCGGCCATATTTCTTTTCCAGCCCGCGGATCGCCTCGATCACGCCGACCTTCGACGCCTGGTCGCCATGGCTCATATTGACGCGGAAGGCGTCGGCACCGGCTTCGAACAGCTTGGCGATCATTTCGGGCGTGTTGCTCGCCGGGCCCAATGTCGCGAGGACACGGACTTTGCGCGAGCGAGGAGCGATGGCCTTGGTCATCCTGGGGAGGTTCCTCTGCTTGTCGAGCGGTGGCTCTAGTGCCTATCTCCGATGGATCAACCGTGGAGCGTATAATGGATAAGCTCGATCAACTCGATGACGCATCTGCCGCAGCGGCCTTTCGCCGCCTGGTGCGCCTGCTCCGGCATCGCGAGGACGCGCAGAATATCGACCTGATGGGGCTGGCGGGCTTCTGCCGCAATTGCCTTTCGGACTGGGTCGGCGAAGCCGCCGGCCTGGCGAAAGCCGAGGCGCGCGAGATCGTCTATGGCGAGCCTTACGATGCCTGGAAAGCGCGCCAGCCCGAAGCGACGCCCGAGCAGCTGCGGCGGATGGACGAGAGCATGGCGAAGAACGAAGCGCTGGAGGAAGCGCTGGACGAGGCGCTCGACGAAAGCTTCCCAGCAAGTGACCCACCTTCGATGACCGAGCCCAATCGCTAACGATCGGTCGAATAGCGGTTGAGGGCGCGGCATCGACCGCTTAGACGGCGGCGCAAGCGCACTGGCCGCGCCAATGCGATATCGCAATCCATTTCGAAACAGGCGGGCGGGGAGCTGCGCCTCAAAGTGAGGACTTATGGCTGACGAAGAACGGGGTGAAGGCATGGGCGGCGGTCGCGTCGCGGCGGACGAGCTGCGGCTGCTGATCGAACGCGCCGAGCGCCTGGAAGAAGAGAAGAAGGGTATCGCGGACGACATCAAGGACGTGATGGCCGAGGCGAAGAGCCGCGGCTACGACGTCAAGGCGATCCGCAAGATCCTGGCGATCCGCAAGAAGAAGCGCGAGGAATATCAGGAGGAAGAGGCGATCCTCGAAACCTATCTTCACGCGTTGGGCATGCTCTGATCGAGCTGATCCGATCGAATGACGGGGACGGCGGCGCATGCGCCGCCGTTTTTCGTATTGGCGGATTTGGCGCTATCCCCGGACCTGAGGCAGAGCAGCGGCGATGAAGTCTCCGGCGACCCATGATGTTATCATTCTCGGCGCCGGCGCCGCGGGCATGATGGCCGCTGCGGTGGCTGGCCGGAATGGACGGCGCGTGCTGCTCGCCGATCACGCCGACGCACCGGGCAAGAAGATCCTGATCTCGGGCGGGGGGCGGTGCAACTTCACCAATCTCCGCGCCGGTCCGGACAATTACCTGTCGGCCAATCCGCATTTCGCGCGCTCGGCGCTGGCACGATACTCGCCGGCCGACTTCATCGAGCTGGTCGACCGTTATGGCATCGCCTGGCACGAGAAGACGCTGGGTCAATTGTTCTGCGACGGCTCCGCGAAGCAGATCGTGGCGATGCTGCTCGACCAATGCACGCAGGGCGGCGTCGAGCTGAGCCTGGGCCATGGTGCGGGCGAGATCGCGCATGCCGACGGCCGGTTCAGCTTGACGCTCGGTCCCCGCACGGTGTCGGCGCCCAAGCTGGTGATCGCCACCGGCGGCCCGTCGATCCCCCAGATGGGCGCGACCGGCTTCGCCTATGACGTCGCGCGGCGGTTCGGACTTAAGGTGGTCGAGCCGCGCCCGGCTCTGGTGCCGCTGACGCTGGGCGGCGAGGATGTCCTGTTCCGTGACCTGTCGGGAGTCGCGACCGAGGTCGTGGCGAGTGCAGGACGGGCGCGCTTCCGCGAGGCGGCGTTGTTCACCCATCGCGGACTGTCGGGACCGGCGATCCTGCAGGCCTCGTCCTACTGGCGAAGTGGCGAGGCGGTGGCGATCGACTTCCTGCCCGATCGCGACACCGGTTGGCTGCTCGCCGAAAAGCGCGCGCGGCCGCGGGCGACGGTGCGATCGGCTTTGGGGTCGGCGCTGCCTGACCGCCTTGCGGAGACGCTGGCCGAGCGCCTCGCGCTCACCGGCAATCTCGCCGATCTGCCCGACAAGGCCTTGGCAGCGGCCGAAACGCGGCTGGGCGAATGGACCTTCCACCCCAACGGCACCGAGGGATTCGCCAAGGCCGAGGTGACGATCGGCGGCGTCGCCACCGACGGTCTGTCGCAGAAGACGATGGAAGCGCGGAACGTGCCCGGCCTGCATTTCATCGGCGAAGGCGTCGATGTGACCGGCTGGCTCGGCGGCTATAATTTCCAATGGGCCTGGGCCTCAGGCGTCGCGTGTGGTGAAGCGTTGTAGCACAAGATTGATTCACGCGGAGGCGCGGAGGCGCGAAGATGCCGGGCGTGGGGCGGCGTGTAGCGTTTTTTCGACTCTATCGGTGTCTCCCGAACGAAGAGCTGGGCCAAGTCTCTCCGCGCCTCCGCGTGAATCATACAAGATGCGACTTTGACCACTCGCATCACGCGGTTTAGAGACCCGCCCAACATCCACGAGGACCCAATGGCAGGCCATTCCAAGTTCAAGAACATCATGCATCGCAAGGGCGCGCAGGATAAGAAGCGCTCGGGCATGTTCTCCAAGCTCAGCCGCGAAATCACTGTCGCCGCGAAAATGGGTCTCCCCGACCCCGACATGAACCCGCGCCTGCGCGCCGCAGTCAACGCCGCCAAGGCGCAGTCGATGCCCAAGGACAATATCCAGCGCTCGATCGACAAGGCGAGCCGGGGGGACGCCGAGAATTACGAGGAAATCCGCTACGAGGGCTTCGGCCCGGGCGGCGTGTCGCTGATCATCGAGGCGCTGACCGACAACCGCAACCGCACCGCGACCAATGTGCGCACCGCGGTGAGCAAGAACGGCGGCAATCTCGGTGCGTCGGGCTCGGTCAGCCATGCCTTCGACCGCATGGGCCTCATCACCTATCCGGCCACGGCTGGTGACGCCGACAAGGTATTCGAGGCGGCGCTCGAAGCCGGGGCGGAGGACGTGACTTCGTCCGAGGATGGCCACGAAATCTGGACCTCCAACGAATCGCTCCACGAAGTCGCCAAGGCGCTCGAGCCGGTGCTGGGAGAGGCGGAAAGCGCGAAGCTCGCCTGGCGTCCCCAGACCATGGTCGAAGTCGGCGAAGGCGACGCCGCGACCTTGTTCAAGCTGATCGACGCGCTCGACGACGATGACGACGTCCAGACCGTGTGGGGCAATTACGAAGTCTCCGACGCGGTGATGGAGAAACTGGGGTGAACGAAACTCCCTCTCCCATTGGGAGAGGGAAGGGGCCCGCTCGCGAAGCGAGTGGGAAGGGTGAGGGCAGACTTGTGATGCCGCACCTGCCCTCACCCTTCCGCCGCTGCGCGGCTCCCTCCCTCTCCCAACGGGAGAGGGATTCTTGATTATCCTTGGCCTCGACCCCGGGCTCGGCACCACCGGCTGGGGCGTGATCCGGGCCGAGGGCAACCGGCTGTCGCACCTCGCCAACGGCCAGCTGAAGACCGACGCGAAGGAAAGCCTGCCGCGCCGGCTGGCGCATCTCGACACGATGCTGGCGGCGTTGATCGCGGATCATGCTCCCCAGGTAGCGGCGGTCGAGGAAGTGTTCGTCAATATGAACCCGCAATCGACGCTCAAGCTCGGCCAAGCGCGTGGCGTCGTCCTGCTCGGCGCGGCGCGCGTCGGGATCGACGTCGGCGAATATGCCGCGCGGCTGGTCAAGAAAGCGGTGGTCGGGGTCGGCAATGCTGAAAAGGCGCAGGTCCACGCGATGGTCGCGCGCTTGCTGCCCGGGGTGAAGATCGCCGGTGCCGATGCCGCCGACGCTTTGGCGGTCGCGATCTGCCACGCGCATCACCTCGCGAGCGCGCGGCGGATCGGCTGACCGCGCGCTGTTTGGAGCCTCCGCGGTTCAGGCTTGCGCGACGATATCGGCAATGACCTGGTCGATGGTCGTCGGTGCTTTGCGGGCGCCGGCACCATGGTCGGCGAAGTCGATCCAGCCCTGATTGAAACCGTCGATCATCTGCATGCGTGGCAGCGGATTGGTCATGCCGACGGCGCGAAACTCGGCTTCCCATTGGTCGCGGGGCACCGCCGTAGCGCGCACGTCATGGCCCAAGGTCCTGGCATAAGCGGCGGCGATCCGGTCGGGTGAGACGCGCTCGGCGGCTTCCAGCTCGACGACGTCGGGAGCGTCGTCCGCCAGCAGCAGGTCGGCGGCGCACCGGCCGACATCGGCCGCGGCGACCATTGGGATCGCCCGGTCGGTCGGCTGCAAATGGCTGCGGATCACGCCCTGCCGCGCATCGGCGAGGTCGCCGGCGGCATTGTCCATGAACCATGCCGCGCGCAGAAAGGTGCTGCGACAGGGAAGGTCGCGGAGCGCCGTCTCGAGCAGGCCGAGCTGGTTGAGCAGATTGGGCCGGCTCGCTTCCGCTCCTATCGTCGATAGCACCACCAGCCGCTCGGGCCCTGCCACCGTGAGGGCATCGCGCAAAGTTGCGATCATCGCCCGCGCGCCCGGAAAACCCGGCGCGGGATCGAATTGCGGCGGCAGCATCGCGAACACGCCCTCGGCACCGGCGAAGGCGGCGGCGAGTGAGGCGGCATCGTCAAGCGTCGCAACGGCGATCTCTCCTCCCGTTTCCGTCCAGATTTTGCCCTTGGCCCGGTGGCGCACGATCGCGCGCACCGAGGCCCCCGCGACCAGCAACTGCCGCGCGACCGCACCGCCGACCTTTCCCGTTACACCCATCACCGCGATCATGATCGCCTCCTTGCCATTGTATGGAAGGCGATGTGGCCGCCCGAGACTGGTGATTCAAACGCGCTTATGTCAGATCATTCGTGCATTTTTAGCAGGGGTGTCCGATGCCCTATGATGGCAGGCTGATCGCCGGGGCGACGGTGTTGATGGCGGTCGTCGAAGCGGGATCGATTGCCCGCGCCGCTGCAGCGCTCGGCCTCTCGCCGTCCGGGGCGAGTCGAGCGCTGCAGCGGCTTGAGGCGCGGATCGGGGTGCGGCTGGTCGATCGCACCACTCGCGCCTTGTCGTTGACCGACGAAGGGCGGCGTTTCTACGATCAGGCCGGGCCGCTGATCGAGGGGATCGAGGAAGCGGCGCTCGACGTGGCCGGGGCAGTCTCGGCGGTGCGCGGGCGGCTCCGGGTCAATATCGATGCCTTCTTCTCGCGCGCGGTGCTGGCCGCCCGGCTGCCGGATTTCCTGGCGCGGCATCCCGATCTCGGTGTCGAGTTGGTGATGCGCGACCGCACCGGCGACCTGATCGCCGACGGATTCGACCTCGCGATCCGCTTCGGCGACCCACCCGCCGGGCGGCTGGTCGCGCGCAAGTTGACCGAGACGCGCGTGCTGACCGTCGCCGCGCCGTCCTATCTCGCCGTGCACGGCGTCCCGCGGCATCCGGCGGATTTGGCGCATCACGCCTGTATCGATTTCTACGATGCCGCGAGTGGCCGACCCTATCCCTGGGAGTTCCGGCGCGGGAACGAGGTGCTGCCGGTCACGCCGCCCGCCCGATTGATGGTTTCCGACAGCGGCACCATGGCCGGCGTCTGCGTCGCCGGTGCCGGCATCGCGCAATTCCTCGAGCTCGGGACCGAAGACCTCATCGCGAGCGGACAGGTGGTGCCGGTTCTGACCGATTGGTCCGACGAGCTGTTTCCGCTCTATGCGCTGATGCCGTCGCGCCACCAGCGGGCGGCGCGGGTTCGGGCATTCGTCGATTTCGTGATCGAGGCGATCGCGGCGCGGCGTGCGTGATTTCGCTTCCCTAGCGTCCTCCGTTCCGGTTATGTCCCGCGCATGATCGCGCACCTCCGTGGCCGCCTCGAAGCGACCGGCATCGACCATGCGGTGATCGATGTCGGCGGGGTCGGCTATCTGGTCGGGGCCTCGGCCAAGACGCTGGCGGCGATCGGCCCGATCGGTGAGGCGGCGACGCTCTTCACCGAGATGCTGGTCGCCGAGGATTCGATCCGGCTGGTCGGCTTCGCCCGCCCCGACGAACGCGACTGGTTCCGGTTGCTTACCGGGGTACAGGGCGTCGGCGCGCGCGTCGCGCTGGCAATCCTGTCGGTGCTCGAACCGGTCGAGCTGGCCAAGGCCGTGGGCGCGCAGGACAAGGCGATGGTGGCGCGCGCCAATGGAGTCGGGCCCAAGCTGGCGGAGCGCATCGTTCGCGAATTGAAGGACAAGGTCGGCGGCGTGGTTCCCGGCAGCCTGACCCCGGTGTCGGCAACGATGGGCGCTGCGCAAGACGCGGTGTCGGCGCTACTCAACCTTGGTTTCCGGCCGGCCGAGGCCAATGCCGCGGTCGGTGCTGCGGAGGAGGAACTGGGCGCAAGCGCCAGCCTGGATGCGCTGGTGCGGTTGGCGTTGAGGAAGGCTGCGAAATGAGTGACGAGGCAACGACCGTCCGCCGCGCGACCTGTGCCTGCGGGCAACTCGCGATCGAGTGTGTCGGCGATCCTGTCCGCATCTCGGTCTGCCATTGCCTGGACTGCCAGCGGCGCTCGGGCAGTTCCTTCGCGGCACAGGCACGGTTTCCGGCGGATCGCGTCACCGTGTCCGGACAATCGCGGCAATGGTCGCGGACCGGCGACGAGGGCGGCGTTGCCGATATGAGCTTCTGCACCGAATGTGGCTCGACTCTCTTCTATGTCGCGCACGTGGATCCGGATCTCGTCGCGGTAGCGATCGGCGGGTTCGCCGATCCGACGTTCCCGGCGCCGAACTACTCGGTCTATGAGGGACGCAAGCACGGCTGGGTATCGATCGTCGGCGACGGTATAGACCATTACGGCTGATCGCCCGCGTCGTTCGGCCTGGCGTGACTTCGCGCATCGTCCTTGCGTCAGGCCGTTCCTTCGCTGTGACGGGCAGCTTGTTGGCATTGTGAAACAATTTCCCGTTCGCCGGATTCGGGCGTAGGTTCGTCGCCGCTAGAAATGGGAGGACGTATGAAACGACTTCTATTGGCTTCCAGCGCGTTGCTGCTGATCCTGCCAGACATCGCCGCCGCCCAGGAGGGCCGGCCCAAACCACCCCCTGGCGCTTCGGTCAGGCCCGCACCCGGCGGGCCCCAAATCCAGCCGGTTCGGCCGCCACGGCCGCAGCCACCCACAACGCGGCCGCCGCGTCCTCGCCCGCCGGGACCGGGCAACGGCATCCGTCCGCCGCGCCCCCCGGTGGTCAAGCCGCTGCCGCCGTTGCCGAAACCGCCGCGGCCCGGCAGGCCACATCGTCCCGGTGCCGGACGTCCGCCCAATTTCCGTCCGATCCATCGTCCAGGTTGGGTCTATCCGCCGGGCTGGGCCTATCGCCGCTGGACGATCGGCCTGTTGTTGCCGCGCCTGTTCTTCAGCGCGCCTTATTATTACGATTCGTGGTGGGAAATGGGCCTTGAGCCGCCGCCGCCGGGCTATCGCTGGGTGCGCTACGGACCCGATCTGCTGCTGGTCAACATCAGGACGCATCGCATCGCCGACGTGGTCTATAACGCGTTCTACTGATCGCGTGACAAAAGGGGGCGTGAACAGGTAGGGAACGTTCGATGGACGAACCCGCCCGCCTGATCACGCCCCTGCGTCAAGCCGAGGATGTCGACGCAGCGTTGCGGCCGAAGACGCTCGACGAGTTCGTCGGGCAAAAGGCGGCGCGCGAGAACCTCCGCGTATTCATCTCCGCCGCGAAGGCGCGCGGCGATGCGCTCGACCATGTCCTGTTCTTCGGACCACCCGGGCTCGGCAAGACGACGCTTGCGCAGATCATCGCGCGTGAGATGGGGGTGGGCTTTCGCGCGACCAGCGGGCCGGTGATCGCCAAATCGGGCGACCTTGCCGCGTTGCTGACCAATCTCGAGGACGGTGACGTCCTGTTCATCGACGAGATCCACCGGCTCCAGCCCGCGGTCGAGGAAGTGCTCTATCCGGCGATGGAGGACCGTGCGCTCGACCTGATGATCGGCGAAGGGCCGTCGGCGCGATCGGTCCGTATCGACTTGCCCAAATTCACTTTGGTCGGGGCGACGACGCGCCAGGGGTTGCTGACGACGCCGCTGCGCGACCGATTCGGCATTCCGGTGCGGCTCAATTTCTACACGGTCGACGAGCTGGAAGCGGTGGTGACGCGGGCGGCGCGGCTACTCGATCTCCACGTGTCGCCCGACGGAGCGCAGGAGATCGCACGGCGCGCCCGCGGCACGCCCCGCATTGCCGGGCGGCTGCTGCGCCGTGTGCGCGATTTCGCTAATGTCGCCGGCCGCGAAACGGTCGATGCGATCGCCGCGGACGCCGCGCTCAACCGGCTCGAGGTCGACAAGCTCGGGCTCGACGCGATGGACCGGCGCTATCTCCACATGATCGCCGACATCTATCGCGGTGGTCCGGTCGGTGTGGAGACACTGGCTGCTGGCCTGAGCGAACCGCGCGACACGATCGAGGAAGTGATCGAGCCCTATCTGATTCAGCTCGGGCTGGTCGCCCGCACCGCGCGGGGGCGCTGCCTCAACGCAGCGGGATGGAAGCATCTCGGCCTTAACCCCCCGGCCGGCGCGCAGGATGGCTTGTTCGATCAGCCGATGAAATAAGTGATCGCCGCCGCGCCGCCGCCGAAGATCGCGGCGACGATCATCCCCAGGATGCCGGCAATCGCACTGCCGCCGCGCCGCTTGGCGAACGCCGAACGTTGGCCCGGTTTGGCCAGCTTGAGCTCGATATACCCGGCGATCGTCCCGCCGATCGCCGTGGCGACCAGCGATACCAAGGCGCCGAGCGGCGATCGGCCCACCGTCGCGATCGCGATCGGCAGCAAGGCGGCGATCGGCGCCGCCATCAGCAAGGCGGCGGCGAGCTTGGCTTGGTCGACGCGTTGCTTATGGACCGGCGCCACCGCGATCAGCTCGGGCGCATCCTCGCCTGACACGGCCAGCCAAGCGAAGCTGCCTGTGAGCTGCGTCGCCACCAGCACGCTGGCAAAAGCGAGCCCGGGCGCGATCAGCCCGCCGCTGCCGCGAAACGCCACCAGCATCAGCGGGATCAGATAGACCAGCCGCAAAATGACTTGAAACACCAGGCCGGGATCGCGCGCGAGCAGGCGCCATTCTTTAGCCAGGACCGGCCGGAACAGGCCCGCGTGGAACAGGCGCGCGCTCGCCTTGCCGGTCGGCCGCGCCCTGCTCAACCGCATTCCGGCGTCCTGATAGCCGCTCAGGAATAGGCGCTGCAGCACTGCACCGGTGCCCGCGAATAGCGCCACGCCGATCGCCAGCAGGATCGCGAGCGACACCGGGTCGCCGAATGCGGCATGGCCCGGCACGCCGCTCCAGCCCGTCTCGCCCCATCCCCAGGCGCGCAAGTCGTCGAATATCACGACGAAGGACGACCGCCGGCCGTGACCGCCATGCGACAATTGGCTGAAGAGGAACAAGGCGCCGCCTAGCACGGCCGCGGCGACCTGGCCGACCGTGCGCGCGGCGCGGGGGCCGGCGATGCTGGCGAGCGCAAGCGTGACGGCGATGCCGATCGCTGCCGCGGTCAGCGCCAGCGCCACGAGCAATGCGACGACGCCGAGCAGATGCGGGTGACCCAGGATCGCCACCGGGACGACCACGGGCAGCAACAGCCCGGCATAGGTCAGGGCGATCGCGCCGGCGATTCCCGCAAGCTTGGCGAGCAGCACAACGCGCCCCTCGATCGGTGCTGTCAGCAGCAGGTCGAGGTCACGGCTTTCGTACAAGGTCTGCTGGCTGCCGAGGATTGCCTGCGTGGTCATGAACGACAGAGCGACGACGGAGGCAGCGAGGATGCCGATCCCGATCTCGGCGCGATAGTCGATCGGCACGCCCATAACGAAGTACGCGACCGCCATGCCGGCCGCGAGATAGAGGCCGAGCAACACGAGCGCGAGCGCCTGACGCTTGCCGCCGCGTCTGCGGCCGCGCCAGGCGAGGCGCAATTCATGCCGGGCCAGCCAGGCAAAGCTACCGGGAGTCAATCGGGTCACCCCCCGCTCGTCAGCCGGATGAAGGTGTCCTCCAGCGTCATGCCTTCGGTGCCGGCGCGGTCGCGCAATTCGTCGAGCGTTCCTTCGGCGAGCAATCTGCCGCCGCCGATGATGCCGATGCGGTCGGCCATGCGCTCGGCGACTTCGAGGATGTGCGTGGTGACGATCACCGTCTTGCCGCGATCGACCTGTTCGCGCAGCGCGTCCTTGACCGCGCGGGCCATCGCCGCGTCGAGTCCGGTCAGCGGCTCGTCGAGGATCAGCAGCTTCGGGTCATGTATCAAGGCGGCGGCCAGTGCGACCTTCTGCTTCATGCCGCGCGAAAAGCCCTCGCACCGCGTGTCGCGCTGTTCCCAAAGATCGAGCCAGTGGAGCAGCCGCTCGGCCTCCTCCGACGCTACGTGCGGATCCATCCGCCATAGGCCGGCGACGAAGGCGAGATATTCGAGCGGGCTCAATTTATCGTAGAGCATTGGCTCGTCAGGCAGCCAGGCGGTGATCGCCTTGGCCGCGATCGGATCGGCCAGTGCATCCACGCCGAAAATGTGGATGCTGCCGGCGTCGGGCCGGGTCAGCCCGGTGACCATCCGGAGCGTGGTCGTCTTGCCTGCGCCGTTGGGGCCGAGCAGCGCGTAGAGCTGGCCTGCGGCGATATCGAGATCGAGGCCCGCGATGACGGGCTTGTCGAACGCCTTGGCAAGGCCGCGAATCCGAAGGGCTTCTGTCATTGGCGGCTGGTTTAGTGCGCCGTCAGGTCTCGTCCAGCGCGAACAGCGCCTCGACCGGCTTGCCGATCGCGGCGGCCAGTTTGAGCGCGAGCAAGGTCGAAGGGATGAAAATGCCGTTCTCGACCGTATTGATGGTCTTGCGGCTGACCCCGACGCGCTCGGCGAGCTCGGCCTGGGTCCAGCCGAGCCGGGTGCGTTCGTCGCGCAGACAATTCATCAACCCGCTGCTCACGAGTTGAGCGCGCGCCGCTCGAGCATGGCGAAACGGATCAGCGCCGCGGCGATACCGGCACTCATCAACACGTGGATCGCGTCGCGTGCGCTCATCGGCTCGAACAAGGAGAGGACGTAGAGCGCGATCGCCGCGGCCATCGTCGCCAGGAAGCCGAAGCGGAATCCTTCGGCGCGATGCGCTCGGGCGCTTTCGTCGTTGATCAACGCACGGACCTTGGCACCGCGGAACCAGCCGCCGCCGGTCGCGAAGGCGATCACCAACACGATCGAGAGAATCGGCCATGCACTGATCGCGATATGATCGACCAGCCGCGACCCGTCGCCGGGGTGGTGACCGCTGAAATAGCTTGCCTGCTGAGCGAGAAAGATGACTGCCATCGCTGGCATCATCCGCGCTCGGCGGTGCACCAGTCGGTCCGCGGTTTCCGCATCGGTCATCTGAATACCCCCAAAAATGTAACCTATACTACCCATGTAACCTGTGGGTTACATCGACACAAGGGGCGAAATCAGAGACGAATGGGTTTGCCTCGCCGCTTCGGGCCGCTAGGACCTTAACCATGACGGCAACCGGTATCGATCAGCCGGTCGAAGGACGCTTCGACGGACGCGAGCACCGATTCCCGGTGCGTGTCTATTTCGAGGACACCGATCTGTCGGGCGTGGTCTATCACGCCAATTACCTGCGCTACATGGAGCGGGCGCGGTCGGACATGCTGCGCCTGGTCGGGGTCGATCAGCGCGCGGCGATGGAAGCCGGGGAGGGCGCCTATGCGGTGTCCGAGATGGCGATCAAATTTCGTCGTCCGGCGAAACTCGACGACGCGTTGGTGGTTGTTTCGCGGCTGATACGGATTCGCGCAGCGGCGGTTCATATTCATCAGAGAGTCATGCGGGGCGCTGAATTACTGGCAGAGGCGGACGTGACCGCGGCTTTGGTTGCGCCCGACGGACGCCCGAAACGCCAGCCGGCAGACTGGGCGTCGGCCTATGCAGGGCTGATCTGGACACCCGAAGAACAAGGGGACTGAAGACGTAATGCATTGGAGCTTGGACCTTTCCCCCGGATCGACCTCACCGCTTGCGCTGCTGCTGCATGCCGACATCGTCGTCCAGATCGTCATGGCCGGACTGCTGATCGCCAGCATCTGGACCTGGGCGATCATCATCGGCTTCTCGACCAAGGTCGGCGCGACCCGGCGCAAGATAGACAAGTTCGAAAAGGATTTCTGGAAGGCGGAGGACATCGACGCCTTCTACAAACTGCACGGCGACGACGAATTGCCGGTGGCGCGGGTGTTCGCGGCCGGCGTGTCCGAATGGCGCCGCTCGACCGCCGGCGGCGTGGTCGATCGCGAAGGCATTCGCGAGCGGCTGGCCACCGCAATGGGGTCAGCCGTGGCGGGGGAAGCCGACAAGCTCGCCGACCGGCTCAATATCCTCGCGACGGTCGGATCGGTGGCGCCGTTCGTCGGGCTGTTCGGCACGGTGTGGGGTATCATGTCGAGCTTCACCGGCATTGCCGCCGCCCAGAATACCAGCCTCGCGGTGGTCGCGCCCGGTATCGCCGAGGCGCTGTTCGCGACCGCCATCGGCCTGTTCGCGGCGATCCCCGCGGTCATTGCCTATAACCGCTTCAGCCATGGCGTGAACCGGATCGAAGCGCGGCTGACGCGGTTTGCGGATGGGTTCCATACGACGCTGAGCCGCCAGCTGGAGGCGAAGCGGTGATGGAGGTGGCCTCATTTCTCCCCTCCCTTTCAAGGGAGGGGATCAAGGGGTTGGTCGCGAGCGCAGAGAGCGTGCGGCGGCTGACCCCAGCGACGACGGGGTCATCGAGCCCCCGCCGCCGCTCACCCACCCCCAACCCCTCCCTTGAAAGGGAGGGGCTTTAGCGTGGCCATGAATCTCCCCTCCGCGCGCGCCAAAGGGCGCCGCGCGCCGATGGCGGACATCAACGTCACGCCGCTGGTCGACGTCATGCTGGTGCTGCTGATCATCTTCATGGTCACCGCGCCGCTGATGACCGCGGGCGTGCCGGTGAACCTTCCCGATAGCCGCGCCAAGGCGCTCGATCAGGACCAGAAGCCGGTCGACATCGCGGTCGATCGCGACGGCACCATCCATATCGGTGACGACGCCGTGACGATGGAGGAATTGCCCGACCGCCTGTCGGTCATCGCCCGCGAGCGCCGCCAGGGCGACAAGCCGCCCCAGGTCTTCCTGCGCGCCGACAAGGCGCTCGATTACGGCCGCGTGATGGAAGTGATGGGCGAGCTCAATCGCGCCGGCCTCAACCGCGTCGCGCTCGTCTCGAACGCCAAGGAGCGCCAGTGAGCGGCATCGCCGTTTCTCCTATCCTGCGCCCGATCCCGCGGGAGCGCGACGACCGGCTGTGGATCGCGATCGGCGTGTCGGTGCTCGCGCACATCGCCCTGTTCACGATCCTGTCGCTGCTCCCGCCATCGCCCCCGCCGCCGCCGGTCGTGCCGATGGATGTGACGATCGCCGACGATGTCGGGCTGAAGGCCGGCGCGCCCAACACGACCGTCGATCCGGCCGAAAGCAAGGCGCCCGATATCGGCAACCCCGAGGATTCGGCGCCGCCCGCGCCGGCCGAGGAAAAGGCCGAGCCCACGCCGCCCAAGCCGCAGCCAGAAGCCGCGCCGCCGCCCAAGCCCGCACCGGTCGCCAAGCCCGAGCCCAAGAAGCCTGCGCCTCCCGCGCCCAAGCCTGCGCCGAAGGCACAGCCCAAGCCGGCCGTCGCTGCACCGGCGAAACCCGCAGTGAAGCCAGGCAAGGGCACTGGCAGCACGGCAAACGCGATCAAGCCCAAGGCGCGTGGCCTGAATTTCGGATCTGATTATTTCAAAGGCGCCTCGACCAAGCCGAGCCCCGCCACCGGCACCGCGCCCAAATCCGCGACGATGAGCCAACAAGCGGCGATGGATATCGGCCAAAAGATCAAGCAGCAGGTGCAGCCCTGTGCCAACCGCCAGGTCAATCCCGGCCCCGGCGCCGAGCGCATCCGCGTGACCATTCGACTCAAGATCAACCGCGACGGCACGCTGGCGTCGCGTCCGGTGATCGTCGGGCATGATGGAGTCGACGACGACAATCGCCGCTATCAGCGTCAGGTCGACGATCGCGCGATCGCGACCTTCATGGGCTGCCAGCCGCTGCGCGGCCTGCCGCCCGAATTGTACGACGTCCCCAATGGCTGGAGCGACTTCTCGCTCCGCTACAAGCTTCCGGGTTGATAGGGCTATGATCCGAACCCTTAGCGCGATCGCTGCCATTACTATTGTCGCTTGCTTCGGCTCGCCGCTACCCGCGGCAGCGTTGATCGACTCTGCCAAGGATGTATCTGTGATGCCGCCGTCCACGGCGCTCGCTATCGCTCGGGCTTTGCGCGATCAGCTTCAGCCTTGCGCCAATCGACACAGCAGTCCTGGACACGGTGCCGAACGCATTCGCGTCGTCGTGCAGCTTGAGCTCAAGCGCGACGGATCGCTTGCTGCGCCGCCTCGAATCGTCGGACATGACGGCTTGGATGGCGTCAATGATCGATATCTCGGCGATGTGGAGCGCGCAGCTGTCGCGACCATTACCGAATGCCAGCCGTTCCGGGCATTACCGCCTGAGTGGTATGATGGCCCCCAAGGCTGGCGGCAAACCTCCATAAAATACAAGCTTCCGGGTTGAGAGAGAGATGATGACCAAAGCCCTTCCGCTGATCGCGCTGACGATGCTGCTGGCGCCCGCTGCCAATGCCCAGACGACTCCACCGGCACCGACCCCGGCGCCCGCTCCGGCTCCTGCCCCCCAGGCGACGCCGGCGCCCGGCCAGTCGGGCGGCCTGGTGGTCGATGTCGAGGGCGGCATCTCCGCGCCGATGGGAATCGCGATCCCGGCGCTGCCGACGCCCGAGGTGGCCTCGACCGCAGCGGGATCGACCGATCAGCTCGGCAGGCAATTGGCCGATGTCATCACGGCCGACCTCAAGAATTCGGGGCTGTTCAAGCCGCTTCCTGCCGGCCAGTTGATGCCGGTGCCGTTCGCCCAGGCGACCGCGCCCGACTTCACCGGCTGGACGTCGCGCGGCGCGACCGCTCTCGTCCAGGGCTATATTCGTGCCAATGGCAACGGCACGGTGACGGTCGGCTGCTATCTCTACGACACTGCCGCACAGCGCGAGCTCGCGCGCCAGGGCTATGTGCTCACGGTCAACGAATGGCGCCGCGCCGCGCATAAATGCGCCGACATGGTCTATACCCGCCTGACCGGCGAAGGACCCTATTTCGACAGCCGAGTGGTCTATGTCTCAGAGACAGGACCCAAGGGCAAGCGCATCAAGCGGCTGGCGATCATGGACCAGGATGGCTTCAACGGCCGTTTCCTGACCAACGGGCAGACGATCGTGCTCACCCCGCAGCTATCGCCCGATCAGCGCCGCGTTGCGTACCTGTCCTATCTCGACAAGAAGCCGACCATCTACGTGATGGACATCGCCAGCGGACGTCAGCGCCGGCTGGTCGACAATGTCAGCCTGGCACTGGCGCCGCGTTTCTCACCCGACGGCCGCTGGATCCTTTATTCGATGTCGCAGGCGGGCAATACCGATCTCTACAAGATTCCGGCCGATGGCGGCACGGCGCAACGCCTGACCACCGCGCCCGGCATCGACACCGGCGGCAGCTGGTCGCCCGACGGCAGCAAGATCGTGTTCGAAAGCGACCGTTCGGGCTCGCAGCAGCTCTATGTGATGAACGCCGACGGATCCAATCAGCAACGGATCAGCTTCGGTTCGGGCAAATATGCCACGCCCGCCTGGAGCCCGCGCGGCGACCTGATCGCCTTCACCAAGATCGGCGGCGGCTTCCATGTCGGCATCATGTCGCCCTCGGGCGGCGGCGAGAAGATGCTGACCGATGGCTGGCAGGATGAGGCGCCCAGCTGGGCGCCCAATGGCCGTGTGATCATGTTCTTCCGCTCAACCCAGGGCGGAAGCGGCGTCGCGGACTTGTGGTCGGTCGACCTGACCGGCGTGAACGAGCGCCGCTTGCCCACCCCATTCGACGGATCGGATCCGAGCTGGGGACCCATTCGCAAGGACTAACGTTTCGTATCCGGACCGAACACGCCCCCCCAGGCATTCAACAGCCAAAAGTTAGGGAGAACCAACAATGGCACGCATGACTACCAAGCTGATCCTGCTCGCGACACTCGTCGCGGCCGCAGGCTGTGCCCACAAGCGCCCCCCGGTCCTGCCGCCGGCCGCGGGCGAACAGCCGTCGGGGTCCACTGGCAATGGCGATGCCGGATCGATCGTCCCGGGCTCGGCCG
Organism: Sphingomonas sp.; assembly: GCF_024508665.1. GTDB lineage: Bacteria > Pseudomonadota > Alphaproteobacteria > Sphingomonadales > Sphingomonadaceae > Sphingomonas. The sequence goes on along the minus strand of NZ_JANINP010000002.1, from coordinate 95,024 downwards.
AGGATTTCAAACGCTCGGTGATGAGCGACACGATCCACTTCGCGCTCGACCAGTACGATATCGACGCGACATCGCGCTCGATCCTCGACAGCCAGGCCGCCTGGCTGATGAAATGGCCCGACCGCCGCATCACGATCGAAGGCCATGCCGACGAACGCGGCACCCGCGAATACAACCTCGCGCTCGGCGATCGCCGCGCCAACGCCGCCAAGAACTATCTTGCCGCGCGCGGCGTCAACGCCTCGCGGATCAACACGATCAGTTATGGCAAGGAGCGTCCGATCGCGCTCGGCTCGGACGAGGCAAGCTGGGCCCAGAACCGCCGCGCGGTGACGATCGTCCTGCAATAGGGCGATCGATCAGACGCACGCGAACGAGGCCGGGGAGCGATCTCCGGCCTTCTTCGTGGTCACGTCTCCCATTTATCCAGCGCGCGCCGATAGGCGGATTCTCGCGCGGCCAGTTCCTCTTCCAGATCGGCGACCTCGCTTTTCTGCTTCCTAGCCAGATCGCGCCGCTTGGCCTGCAACGCATCCAGCCGATGATCGATGTCGGCGAGGGCTCGTTCATGCCGCTGCTGCGCGGCGCTCAGCGCCTGCTCGGCTTTTTCCAGCGGCTTGCGGTTGGGCCGGGGCGGGCGCTTGGCCGGTTTGGGTTCGGGCGCGGTCTTGTCTTTGCTGGCCGCTCCGTCCTTTGACTGGGCGGCCTTGCGATGCTCCGCCACCGTCCCGCGGGCCCGCTTGATCACCTCTCCGGGCCTAGCGAGCGGTTCCTTCGTCAGTTTCGCGTCGGTGACCACTTCCGCCGCGCCGCGAGAGAACAGGTCCTTGGTCGTTCCCCAAGCCCTGAGCGCGGCTTTCATGCTTGGCGCCGCGACATAGGCGTCGTGAAATCCGATCGGGGTGCGATAGACCTTGAGCTTCGGCATGATCGCAATGGCCAACGCAAAGCCGGCGCGTTGGTGCCCTGTGTGGCTGCCAACCGTTGGCGCCTGCCTGCCGAATGCGCTTGCGACTCGCTCGACAACGATATAATGATGATATCATAATTAACGGGAGGGTCCGATGTCGGATTCGAATGGAAATGGTGCCGCCCTGACTTTGTCGCGCGAACGTCCGGCGACAACGTCGAGCGGTTACCTGATGCTGCTCGTGTTGCTGATCGCCTTGGCGGCGGCGATCTATGGCGGGTCGAGGGTCGATACCGATCCCGCGCTCGGCGCATCGCTGATCGTCGGCGGGACGATCGTCTTCGCCTTCGTGCTGTGCGGCTTCTACATGCTCCAGCCCAATCAGGCGGTCGCAGTCACCCTGTTCGGCAGCTATCAGGGCACCGATCGCAATACCGGCCTGCGCTGGCTGCTGCCCTGGCTGGGCCGCAAGAAAATCTCGGTCCGCGCCAACAACATCATTTCGGACAAGATCAAGGTCAACGACCTGCGCGGCAACCCGATCGAGATCGCGGCACAGGTGGTATGGCGCGTGACCGACACCGCCCAGGCCTTGTTCGACGTCGACGATTACAAGGCGTTCGTGATGGTCCAGATCGAGGCGGCGGTGCGCACGATCGGATCGCGCTACCCTTATGACGATTTCGCGCACCAGGAAGTGACGCTGCGCGGCAACCACGATCAGGTGGGTGTCGAACTCCGCCAGGAACTGATCGCTCGGCTAGCCATGGCAGGGATCACCGTCGACGAATGCGGCTTCACCCATCTGGCCTATGCCCAGGAGATCGCAGGCGCGATGCTTCGTCGGCAACAGGCCCAAGCGGTAGTCGCCGCGCGCCAGACCCTGGTCGAGGGTGCGGTCGGCATGGTCGAAATGGCGCTCGACCAATTGAGCCAGAAAGGCGTGGTCGAACTCGACGACGAGCGTCGCGCGGCGATGGTTTCGAACCTGATGGTCGTATTGTGCGGCGAGCGTGACACCCAGCCGGTCGTCAACGCAGGTTCGCTCTACCAATAGGCGATACGATGGGCGCTCCTCCCAAAAAGGCGTTTCCGTTGCGCCTCGATCCCGCGCTTTACGCGGCGATCGAGCGCGCCGCGGCGAGCGACCTGAGGAGCGTCAACGCCCAGGTCGAATGCCTGCTGCGCGAGGCGCTCGCGCGGCGCGGGGTGAAGCTGGCGGATCCGGTGCGGGCAAAGCGCGGCCGTCCGCCCAAGCAAGGAGATCAGGAATGATCGGATTGATGACGAGCCGCGAGCGGCTGCCGATCCTGCTGGCGCTGTCGGTTCTGGCCCTCGGCATCGGCATCGCGATGGTGCTGGCATGAGCGAGGGCGATTGGTTCGCGCCGAAGAAGCTCGGTGTGGGCACCGGCTTGCCGATCACCTGGCAGGGATGGGCGGTTACGATCGGCTATTCGGCGGCGGTGATCGTCGCGGCGATGACCCTGGTGCCGCGGCACCCGGGAATCGCGGCCGGCGTCATCATTCCGTTGACCGCTGCGTTCATGGTGATTTGCGCCCAGCATACGCAAGGCGGCTGGAAATGGCGCTGGAAAGGGGAGGAATAGGATGATCCGGTCGATGCTGCTCTCCGCAATGCTTGCCGCCGCGGCGACGCCCGCCGGCGTCGAAGTCACCGTTCCAGGACCGCAGGGTCCGCTTGCCGGTACGCTGATCGATCCAGGCAAGACCGCTCCTGCTATATTGATCATCCCAGGCTCCGGCCCGACCGATCGCGACGGCAACAATCCGCTCGGCGTGAAGGGCGGCGTGTATCGGCAGCTTGCCGAAGGCCTGTCCGCCAAGGGCATCGCGACGCTCCGCATCGACAAGCGCGGCATGTTCGGCAGCAAGGGCGCCATCGCTGACGCGAACGATGTTACGATCGCGGCCTATGCCGCGGACGCGCATGCCTGGGTCGATATGCTGCGCGCGAAAACCGGCCGCAAATGCGTCTGGCTGCTCGGGCATAGCGAGGGCTCGCTTGTTGCCCTCAAGGCGGCGCAGGATCCCAAGGGCATTTGCGGCGTGATCCTCGTCTCGGGCGCGGGGCGGCCTTATGGCGAGGTGATCCGTGCCCAACTCCGCGCCAACCCCGCCAACGCGCCGCTGCTGGCAGCGGGCGAGGCGGCGCTCGACCAACTTGAGGCGGGCAAGCGAGTCGATGGCGCGACCCTGCCGGCACCTCTCCAGCCCTTGTTTCGCGACAACGTGCAAGGCTTCCTGATCGAGGCATTCTCCTACGATCCGGCGAAGCTGGCCGGTGCGATCAAGCTGCCGGTGTTGATCCTTCAGGGCGACAAGGACCTTCAGGTGGCGGTGACCGACGCCGAGTTGCTCAAGCGCGGCCAGCCCGCCGCGACGCTCAAGCTGCTGCCCGGGGTGAATCACGTGCTCAAACCGGTGGATGGCGATGACCGGGCGGCAAATGCCGCGACCTACGGCAATGCCGATCTGGCAATCTCGCCTGCCGTGCCCGAAGCGATTGCCGCGTTCGTCCGGAAGTAGCGCCGTCAGCCGATGGCCTGATTCAGCAGTTTCGCCAACCGCAGCCCGCCTCGTTCGACTTCCAGTCGCACCGTCGGGACCAGCGAAGCGATCGTCTCATTGTCCAGTCTCACCTTGGTCGGCGTCGGGCCGCAGGGATCGCCGCCGATCGCGGTCTTGTAGGTGACGTCGCGCGCCACCGCCCAGCTCTCCCGGCTCCAGTCGAGGACATTGCCCGCTGCGATCCGCTTGCGCTGGGCGAGCGAATAGCGACGCACCAGGCTGGGGCCGGTCGAGATGGCGCGCTCGGCCAGATAGCCGTCCCAGATCGAATGGAGGTTGAGCCGGCTGGCGGCATAGGTGCCGTATTCGGCCTTCACGTCGTTGCCGCCCTTGTCGCCTTTCTCGCCGGCATGGAGCGGCTGGTGAAGGTCACCGACGAAGTGGATCAGGAAGACGAGCGCCTCGAGGCGCTGCTTGGTCGGCGTGCGGCGATCCTTCAGAAGCTTCACGTCGCGGACGATCTGCGCCGAGACGCAATCGCCGTTCTTGCAGACGCTGTCGACGTCGAACGGCGAGCAGATGTCGACATCCTGATAATGCCAGGCACTGGTATAGCCGAACTTCTGCTTGCCGTTCTCGTCCTTGATCCCCTTGATGCAATCGGCCCAGATCGCCGCGTCGTCGATCGTGCCTGCCTTGCATTGGGGCGTGCCGAGCAGTTTCTGCTGGCGTAGCAATCGCGTGATCTCGCGCCGTGCCTTGGGCGTGATGTTGGCCCAGGCGATCTCGGCGACCGTTTGATGGCCATATTCCCAATAGGCGTTGGCGGGGGAGGCGAAGACGAGCGCGGCGAGTGCGGCGGCGACGGGGAGGAGGCGCTTCATGCATGTTGCCTTAGGCCGGAGGGCGGGCGCTTCCAACTGAAATGGAGGGGATGGCGCGCCCTCTAACGAGCGTCACCCCGGCCTTGTGCCGGGGTCCACTCCTCCACAACCGAGCTGAGACGTGGATGCGCGGTGGATGCCGGGACAAGCCCGGCATGACGACTGAAGAAATCTATCCCTCATCCTCATACAATGCGACCTTGCGCCTCCCATCCCACGCCGCACAACCGCGATACATGCTCGCGGTGGTGAAGCTCCAGGCCATTTCGCCGTCGGCCGCGGTCACGATGACGCCGCCGGTGCCGCCCAGCGCCTTTACCTCGGCAATCACGGTATCCGCGGCCTGTTGCAGGCTTTCGCCCAGGAATCGGACGCGGGCGTTGATCTGGAAGGCGACGCTTTCGCGGATGAAGAACTCGCCCGCGCCGGTGCAGGAGACGGCGGCGCCGCGATCGTCTGCATAGGTGCCGGCACCGATCAACGGCGAATCGCCGATCCGTCCCCAGCGCTTGCCGGTTACCCCGCCGGTCGAGGTCGCCGCGGCGATATGCCCGGCCTGGTCGACCGCTACCGCGCCGACCGTGCCGTATTTCATGTCGACGTCGAACTTACCGCCGTTCGACAGCAATTCCTCGAGCTGGCGCCGCCGTTCGGGAGTCGCGAACCAATCGGCATCGGCCTGGTCGAGCCCGTGCTCGCGGCTGAACGCATCGGCGCCTTCGCGGCCAAGCAGGACGTGCGCGCTCTGCTCCATCACCACGCGAGCCAGGGTCACGGGGTTCTTCGTCGTGGTGACGCCGGCGACCGATCCGGCGCGCAGCGTCGCTCCTTCCATGATCGCCGCGTCGAGTTCGTTCTTGCCTTCGTAGGTGAAGGCCGAGCCGCGGCCGGCATTGAAATGCGGATCGTCCTCGAGCACGCGGACCGCCGCCTCGACCGCGTCGAGCGAGGTACCGCCCGCCGCTAGGATCGCGCCGCCCGCGTCGAGCGCGGCATTCAGCGCGGCGCGAACGCCCGTATCGGTCTCAGGCCGGGTCTGGCTGCGCGTTATCGCGCCGGCGCCGCCATGGATCACCAGCGACCAGGGTCTTGGGGGTGTCGTCATCGCGCCGAGCGGTAGCCTTGGTGCTGCGCCGCCGCAATCCGATCAGCGGCCGCAGCCAATTCACTTCACGTCCGATCAGGTAAAAGGCCCAGCAGCCCGCGACCGTCGTCGGAACCAGGATCAGGAATTCGCCCAGCGCGCCGATTCCCAAGGGACGGAGCCAGTATTCGGCCACGACGATGATCGTCTGATGGATCAGGTAGAAGGGGAACACCGCCTCGGTCAGCGTCGGGCGCCATGCGCCGTCACGATTCCAGAACCGCTCGGCGATGCCGATCAGCGCCGCGACCGCGGCCCAGCATTGGAGTTGGTGCGCGACCAGCATCAGATCGCCTAGCCATTGTGGCGGGAAGAGGTCGCCGGGATAAGCGATTTCTATGGCCGCGCCGAACGCGTAGCTCAGCACCGCGAGCACCGCCGCGGGTTTCCACCAGCGCACGAACGATGCGAGCACGCGCGGCGACCGCGCGAGCCCGAAGCCGAACAGGAAAGCGGGGAAATAGGCGAGGTGCGCGACACCGTCGTTGATCAGATCCTGGCTGTCGCTCCAGCGGTGGAAGATGACGACCTGGCTCAGCACCAGATAGACGATCGGCAGTATCACCGCGCGCCAGCCGCTGAAGATCGCGTCGAACCATGCCTGCAGCCGCTCTGGTCTGGGAACCAGCAGAAGCAGCGACAGCGCGGCGGTATAGGTCCACAGATAGGCCACGAACCACAAATGGTTCCAGGTCGGCAGGAACACACCGTCGATCGCGCGGAAGCGGAAATAGTCGTGCGTCAGGAAATGGCCGAACCCCTGGGTGTAGCCATGCTGCGTCGTCACCTCGACCCAGCTTTGCGGCGGCACCATCACGACCATGCCGAATAGCAGCGGGATCAGCAGGCGGCTGCTGCGGCTCGACAGGAATTTCGCGACGCCGCTGGACTTGGCCAGCAGCGCCCGGCTGGCATAGCCCGATACGACGAACAGCAGGGTCAGGCGCCAGGGGTTGGTTACCAGCATCAACACCGACAGCCACTCGACCGGCTGGGCGGTCTTCACGTGAAAGCCCCAGGGCGTGAAGACCATCGCCGTGTGGTAGAGAATCAGCAGGGCAAAGGCGCCGACGCGCAGCCAATCCATGCCGTAATGACGTGCCATGCCAGTCCATGTAGCGATTGAGGGCGCGATGACTACCCATCGCGCCCTCCGTAGTTCCCCGATGCGGGTAGAAAGGGCTCAGGCGACGTCGGGCCGCGCCCGGACGTCCTCGATCCAGCCAGCCGACACCGACGGCTTGGCGGCCTGCCCACGCGCCCTCAGGCCGATCAGCGGGCGCAACAGGTCGATCTCGCGCCCAACAAGATAGAAGGCCCAGCATCCCGCGATCGTCGCCGGGACCAGGATCGCGAACTCGGTTGCCGCCCCCAATCCGAGCGGTTTGATGCAGAATTCGACCAGGATGATCACCGTCTGGTGGATGATGTAGAAGGGGAAGGTCGCTTCCGCGAGCGTCGAGCGCCAGCGATGGTCGCGGTTGAGGAAGCGCTCGGCGATGCCGATCAGCGCGGCGATCGCGATCCAGGTGTCGATCTCGCGCGCCAGACGGAAGACGATCGTCACGTTGTGGCTCGGAAAGCTGAAATCGGGATAGGCAACCAGCAGTCCGGCGATCACCGCATAGCAGGCGACGGCGGTCGCGACCGATGCCACCCACCAGCGCGCGAGGCCGTCGCGTACAGCGCGCGAACCGGCGAGGCCGAAGCCGAACAGCAAAGCGGGGAAATATTGCAGATGCGCCGGCCCGTCGCCGAACAGATCGTGCGTCTCTTCCTGGTGCGGGAAAAGCCAGAATTGGGTGATCAGCAGGAAGATCACCGGCAGCACCACCGCCCGGCCGCCACCGAATACGCGATCGAACGTCGCCTGCAGCCGGTCCGCGCCGGGCATAAGCGTGATCAGCACGAGGGCGAGCGTATAGACCCACAGATAGGTCACGAACCACAGGTGGTTCCAGGTCGGCATGACGATGCCGTCGAGCTTGCCGAAGCGGAAATAATCATGGGCCAGGAACCAGAAATAGGATTGGCCATATCCGTGCTTCCCGACCAGCTCGACCCAGGTCTGTGGTGGGACGATTACCGCAATGCCGAAGATCAGCGGGATCAGCAGCCGCGACGTGCGGTTCTTCAGGAAGCCGCCAATCCCGGTCGATTTGGACAGCAACGCGCGGCTGGCATAGCCCGACACCACAAACAGCAAAGTCAGCCGCCAGGGATTGGTCAGCAGCATCGGGATCTCAACCCAATCCATCGGCTGCGCGGTCTTGATGTGGAAGTCCCAGGGCACGAAGACCATGCCGATATGATAGAAGATCAGGAGCGCGAACGCGCCGATCCTCAGCCAGTCCATTCCATAATGCCGTTCCATCGTTCGCCTCCGTTCTTTGCGATGCGGTGACGGCTAGTCGGGGCCTTCCGGGGCCGGTATCGGAGAGGGCTGGACAGCGGCTTTGCGGGGACGATCGAAATAGTGGCTGGGACGAACGGCGGGTGGCGCGGGATGAACGGGACGCAGCGCAGGCTGGTGCTCGTGCTGGCTGCCGGCTTCCTGGTCATCGTCGCCGCGATCATGATCGCCAATGCCGAGTCTTCGCTCAGTGATCTTCGTGCCAACGGTCACTTCCTCCGCCCCGACCTGATCTGGTCGTGGGAATGGACCAGCATGATGGCGTGGTTCACGGTCTGGCCGGTGATCTGGTTGGCGGTTAAGCATATCCGTCCACCCCGTTTCCCCTGGGTCGTGGTCGGCATCGTTTTCGTGCTGGGCAGCGTGATTGCGTCGGCCTGGCACGTGCTGCTGATGGTGGAGCTGCGGCACCTTTATTATTCCGCGACCGGCGCCGGGACCTACCAATTCTTCGACGGGATCGAGAACAAGCCGCTCTACGAATATCGCAAGGATGTCGGTTCCTATCTGCAGTTCGTCGGACTGTTCGCGCTGGCGCAATGGCTCATCGCGCGTGCCGGGACGGATTCGGCCGCCGAATCGCGGGCACCGAAGACACTCGCGGTCGGCGACGGCGCGGTCACGCATCACATCCCGATCGAAGAAATCGAATCGATCGCGTCTGCCGGCAATTACGTGGAAATTGCCTGGGGCTCGCGGACGTTGTTGCATCGCGCGACCCTGGCGGCGGTCGAGGCGGAACTGGGCGACGCATTCCTGCGCATCCATCGCGGCCGGCTGGTGCGGCGCGCGGCGATCCGGCGCATCGAGACCGATAAATCGGGTGACTTCACCGTCGAACTGGCGTCGGGCGCAAGCCTACGCGGAAGCCGGCGCTACCGTCCGGCGGACTGATCTCGGGCTGAGGCCAATGAGCGGCCGCAGCCAGTCGATTTCGCGGCCGATCAGGTAGAAGCCGACCGCGAACGCGAACGTGCCGGTCAGGATCAGCGCGAACTCGACGAACGGGTTGAGGTTCAGCGGCAGCGTATACCAAGCAATCAGGATGATCGCCGGATGGTGGGCGATATAGAGCGGGAACACCGCTTCGGCCAATGTCGCGCGCCATTTGTGATCGTGATCGAGATAACGGCTGGCGAGCTGGAACAGCACCAGGATCATGCTCCAGCCCATCGCCAGCCGCGCCGCGCGATCGAGCATCATGATGAGGTGCGGCGGGACGTTATGCCCTTCATAGGCGAGCTCGATGCAAACCACGGTCACCCCGGCGACCAGCGCGACAGCCGCCGCCGGCCATTGCAGCCGCGCGATCGTCGGCCACAATTTGCTCTCGCCCGCCAGCGCGAAGCCGAACAGGAAAATCGGCAGATAGGCGAAATGCGCGTTCCAGTCGGTGAACAGTCCCTGCTTTTCGGAGAATATGAACATGACCGAAAACTTTAGCAGGACCAGCACGGTGATCGGCGCCCAAAGAAGGCGCGCGCCTGGCGCCAGGCGGTCCACGATGCGGGTCAGCCGAGCGGCATTCCAACCCGGCGCGAGCAACAACGCCGCGAGCACCATCGTATAAGCCCATAGATAAGCGACGAACCACAGATGCTCCCAGCTCGGGAAGCCATGGCCATAGATCGGGGTGACGCTCCAATAATCGGTCAGCCAGAAATGGAGCAGGCTGCCCGGATAGCCCTGCTCGCGTGCCCTGACCCACATTTCCGGCGGGATCAGTGCGACCATCGCGAAACCCCATGGAATCAACAGCCGGCGATTGCGCGAATCGGTGAAGGCGCGGACGTCGCGCGTCTTGTCGAACAGCTTGCGGCTGGCATAGCCCGATACCGCGAACAATAAAGGCAGGCGCCACGGCGTCAGCAGGGCCATCGGTGCGGTCAGTTCATGATAGGTGACCGGCGACTTGATCACCCAGTCCCAGGTCGAGAAAACCATGGCGACATGGTACACGATCAGCAGGCCGAAGGCGCCGATCCTGAGCCAGTCCAGGCCATAATGTCGCTGGGATGTCATCGTGCCGTTCGTGTCCGAGTTGATCCGGATCATAACGGGCTGGCCCTGACCAAAAGGTTATCGCGCACGAAACCTCGGTTGCTCAAATTGGGTGTTGCGCGCTTTATTTGTGCGTCTCCAAACTCCCCTCCCTGCAAGGGAGGGGCTGGGGGTGGGTGCGCGCGTCTGCGCGCTCAAAGATCGCCAATCCCTCCCGCCAAAACAGCGACGAGCGAGCCATCGAGCCTCGCCCGTCACTTAACCCACCCCCAACCCCTCCCTCGCAGAGAGCGGAGATCGGGCGCGTCGACCCGCCTCAGAGCACTAGGTTTCGCCGACGCCCGCCGCTATATGGCGGGCGACCCAAGAGGATTTCGAATGTCAGTTCGTCCCTGGCGCGACATTACGCGCCGCAAGAGCCGTCAGATCATGGTCGGTAACGTCCCCGTCGGGGGCGATGCGCCGGTTACCGTCCAGACGATGACCAACACGCCGACCAGCGATCCCCGGGCGACGATCGACCAGATCCGCCGCTGCGAGGATGCCGGCGTCGACATCATCCGCGTGTCGTGCCCCGACGTCGAGTCGACCGCGGCGCTCAAGCAGATCGTCCGCGCCGCGCGCGTACCGATCGTCGCCGACATCCATTTCCACTATAAGCGCGCGCTCGAGGCAGCCGACGCCGGCGCCGCGTGCTTGCGCATCAATCCGGGCAATATCGGTTCGGCCGAGCGCGTGAATGAAGTGGTCGCCGCGGCCAAGGCCAATGGCTGCGCGATCCGCATCGGCGTCAATGCCGGCAGTCTCGAGAAGGACCTGCTCGAGAAATATGGCGAACCATGCCCCGACGCGCTGGTCGAAAGCGCGCTCGATCACATCAAGTTGCTCCAGGACCGCGACTTCCACGAATTCAAGGTGGCGGTGAAGGCCAGCGACCTGTTCCTCGCGGTCGCCGCCTATCAGCAGCTCGCCGAAGCGGTCGATTGCCCGCTCCATCTGGGTATCACCGAAGCCGGCGGGTTCGTCGGCGGCACGGTCAAGTCGGCGATCGGGATCGGCAGCCTGCTCTGGTACGGGATCGGCGACACGATCCGTGTCTCGCTCTCGGCCGAGCCCGAGGACGAAGTGCGCGTCGGGTTCGAGATCCTGAAGGCGCTGGGCATCCGCAATCGCGGCGTCCGCGTCGTGTCGTGCCCGAGCTGCGCGCGCCAGGGCTTCGACGTCATCCGCACCGTCCAGGCGCTGGAGGATCGACTCCAGCATATCCGCACGCCGATGTCGCTGTCGGTGCTCGGTTGCGTCGTGAATGGCCCGGGCGAAGCGCGCGAGACCGATATCGGCATCACCGGCGGCGGCAACGGCAAGCACATGGTCTATCTGTCGGGCGTGACCGACCACCATGTCCAGGACGCCGACATGATCGAGCATATAGTCAAGCTGGTCGAGGCCAAGGCGGCCGAGATCGAGGCGGCGGACGAGGCGAAGGCGGCGGCATGAAGCTCGCGCTCGGGCTCGTCGCGGCGGCACTCGCGCTCGCCGCGCAGCCCGCAGCGGCGGACATCGCGGCGCCGACCGCAGCGCCCGTCCGTCCCGAGGCGCGGCCGTTCGGCGATCCCGATCGCGCCGGCCGTGACGTCGCCGATGCGATGGCGCGCGCCAAGGCCAATGGCCATCGCGTGATCCTCGTCTTCGGCGCCAATTGGTGCCACGACAGCCGTGCACTGGCCGGCTGGTTCGCCAGCCCGCGCTTCGCCGCGATGCTCAGCCCCCGCTACGAAATCGTCTGGATCGATGTCGGGCAGAAGGACCGCAATCTCGACCTCGCGCGCCGCTTCGGACTCGATGGGATCAAGGGAACGCCGACCGTGCTGATGCTCGATAGCGCCGGCAAGCCGCTCAACCTCAAAGACGCACCGCGTTGGCACGATGCCTCGACGCGCAAGGAAGACAAGATCTACAATTACTTCGCGCGCTAGGGGCGGGAAGGGGAGGGGCCATGACCGATGGACGCTTTCGCTTGGCGCAGATGCTGGTCGGCCTGCTCGCGATCTTCGCGGTGGCGTTCGGCGTCTTCATGCTCGCCCAGCCGCAGCTCTGGTATCGTTCGATCCCGACAGTGCCGTTCACCGGGCCATTCAACCAGCATTTCATTCGCGACATCGGCGCGGCCTATCTCGCCGGCGGGATAATATTCGGTTGGGCGACGGTGAACTTGCGGGCGCGGCGACCGGCGGTGCTGGCCGGGGCGCTATGGCTGAGCCTTCATGCCCTGGTCCATCTGTACGAAATGATCACCGGTATTTGCGGCGTCGCGATCTTCTGGCGCGATTTCCCCGGCGTGTTCGGACCACCGGCATTGGCGTTGCTCGGCTGGTGGCTGGCCCGGCAGTAAGGTCTTCTTAGTCATCACTATTAGCCGAGCTGCAATCGCCGCACGGTAAAAGGCGGCCATGAAATATGCGCTGCTCGTGGTGACCGTGATCGGAATCGTGATCGGCTTGGCGTTGCCGGGAGCGAAGCGCGCGCCGATCGCCGCCGCTCCGCCGGCTGCAGCGGTGCCGGCCGACCAGCCGCAGCCGACGGTGCTCGATCGCGCCGATAACGGCCACTTCTTCACCGTCGCCGACGTCAATGGCGAGCCGATCAAGTTCGTCGTCGATACCGGCGCGACCGAAGTCGCCCTCACCCAGGACGATGCGCGACGCGCGGGGATCAAGTTCGATCCCGGTCAGTTCGATGTGGTCGGCACCGGCGCGTCGGGAGCGGTTCGGGGGCAGGAAGTCGAGCTCGAGGATGTCGTGCTCGACGGCAAGCGCGTCAGCGGCATTCATGCGCTGGTGCTGGACGGGCTGACCATCTCGCTGCTCGGGCAGAATTATCTGCGTCGGCTCGACAGCGTCGCGATCAGCGGCGACAAGATGACGCTGAAATAGGGCATTCCTATTCCCCTCCCATTTATGGGAGGGGTTGGGGGAGGGCGTGTTCTTCCCAGTTTCGACATGCCCTCCCCCAACCCCTCCCGCAAGCGGGAGGGGAGATTCACAAGCCCACCTTCTCACCTCATGAGGGAAGAGGCCGGTGACGTAACGATCGCCTCCGGCTATCGGCATGGATATGCCGCGCAGCCCCGCCTTCGTGTTTTCCGTCGCGGTACTGGGGATCGCCGTCTTCTCGTCGATGGATGCCGTGATGAAGGTCCTGGTTCGGGAGATCGGCACTTACGACACCTTGCTGTGGCGGACCCTGGCCGGCGCGATCCTGACCGGGCTGATCTATTTGCCGCAGCGGACCGCTTGGCCGTCGCGGGCGACGATCCGAGTCCACCTGATCCGGGGCTCCGTGTCGGCGGTGATGGCGGTCACCTTCTTCTGGGGTCTCGCCCGCGTACCGATGGCGCAAGCGATCGCGCTAACCTTCATCGCGCCCTTGCTGGCGCTGTTCGGCGCGGCGTTCCTGCTCAAGGAGCACATTTCGCGCCGGGCGGTCGTCGCCTCGCTGGTCGCCTTTGCCGGCGTCGGGGTGATCATGCTCGGCCAGGCCGCTTCGGCGCCATCGCCCGACCGCTTCCGCGGGACGATCGCGGTACTCACCTCCGCGGTCTGCTATGCCTATAATATCGTGCTGATGCGGCAGCAGGCGCTGGTCGCCGGACCCAAGGAAGTCGCCTTCTTCCAGAGCGTGATCGTCCTCGTGATCCTGGCCGCCGCGTCGCCGTTCATGGCGCACGTGCCCGATCTCCGTCACGCGCCCGCGATCGTTGGGGCGGCGGTGCTGGCCACCGTGTCGCTGCTGCTGCTCGCCTGGGCCTATGCACGCGGGGAGGCGAATTATCTCGCGCCAACCGAATATAGCGCCTTCGTCTGGGCATCCTTGTGGGGCTGGGTCGTGTTCAACGAGCGAATCGCGCTCTATACGCTCGCCGGCGCCGCGCTGATCATCACCGGGTGCCTGATCGCCGCGCGACGGCGGTCGGTCGAGACTGTGGAGGCTGCCTTTTGACCCTGACTATCCGTCCCGCCACGCCGCAGGATGCCGCGCTGATCCTGCGCTTCGTCCGCGAGCTCGCCGAGTTCGAGCGTGAGCCCGATGCGGTCAAGGCGACCGAGGAGAGCTTGATACATGCGCTGTTCGGTGAGCGGTCGGCCGAGGCGGTGATCGCCGAGCAGGATAGCGAGCCGATGGGCTTCGCGCTGTTCTTCCACAATTTCTCGACCTGGACGGGGCGCAAGGGCCTGTATCTCGAAGACCTCTACGTGACTCCCGAGGCGCGGGGATCGGGCATCGGCACGGCGTTGTTGCGGCACCTCGCGGGCATCGCGCTCGACCGCGATTGCGGCCGCTTCGAATGGGCGGTGCTCGACTGGAACACGCCAGCGATCGATTTCTACACTGCTATGGGCGCCGAGAGCATGGACGAATGGCGAATCCGGCGCGTCAGCGGCGACGCACTGGTCAAGCTCGCCGGCCGCGGCTGATGGCCTGGGTCTGGCTGATCCTGGGTGGCTGCTTCGAGGTCGGATTCACCACTTGCCTCCGCCACGTCGATGGGTTTCGCAACCTGTGGTGGACACTGGGCTTTCTCGCCTCGGTCACGCTGTCGATGGCACTGCTCGAATATGCCTCGCGGTCGATCGCGATGGGGACAGCCTATGCCGTGTGGGGCGGGATCGGCGCATTAGGCACGGTGATCGTCGGCATTGCATGGTATCAGGAGCCGGCGAGCCTGCCGCGACTCCTGCTGATTCTCGGTGTCGTCGCGTGCATCGCCGGACTGAAGATCACGGGAGCGCGCTGATGGCGGCCGATCAAGGCCTGATCGATTGGGTGAGCGAGGCGATGGAACCGATCGGCCGCGTCACCAAACGCGCGATGATGGGCGGCGCCACGCTCTATTGCGACGGGACCATCTTCGCGATCGTCGCCAGCGGCGGCGGGCTGTGGCTCAAGGCCGATGCCGACAGCGACGCGGTGTGGGACGAAGCGGGCTGCGAGCGCTTCACCTATGAAATGAATGGCAAGACCGGCAGCATGAACTACCGCCGCGCGCCCGACGACGTTTATGACGATGCCGACGAGCTCCGGCGCTGGGCCGCGCTGGCGCTAGAGGCGGGGCGGCGGGCGCCGAAGAAGGCGCCACCGCGGCGGACGGCGCGGGTTGCGTCACGGGGGCGGGCGCCGCGCAAGTAGCTGTGGATATGATGTCGACCGATGACAGCAAGCCGACGAACCGGTTTGAAGGGCTGGCAATGATAACTGCTTTTGACAATTCTTAGCTGTTCACGGCTGACGGGCCGATAAACCGATGGGCGTTCTCATGCTCGCCTATGAAGGCAGCGCACCTTCCGAGGGGCATGAACCGGTCAGGCGCTGACTGCCTCCCTCCGCGCTGTAGCCGAGTTCCTGCCGCGTGCGTCGGCTGATCAAATAGCGATAGGGGTGTGCTGCATCGGGGCCTGCATCCAGCAGCCATGCGTCAACCCGTCCCGCCGGCGTATCGACATCCTGGCGGCCGACGACCTTGACAGTGAATGTCCCAAAACCCTTATCATACTGCCAGAAGGGTAGCTGAAAGCTCGCGCCGTCACGCAGAGGGAGCGCAGCGAATGTCACTCCCCAGAGGTTACCGTCCCAGGTGGGACCGGTCAGCGGCACATCGACGGCTTTGGAGCCACTGGCGTTCTCCTGAGTCCCAGTGATGCGACCCTGAGCATAAGAAAGGTCGACGCGGTGCCATCCACGGTCGGAGCGCTCAATGCCGCGCTTGCTATCCATGCGGATTGGCAGGAGCGTGGTGCGATCGAGCACGAAGTGATCGCGCATGTCGAACTTCCCGCCGCCGAGCTTTTGATGCACCACCACGTCCCACACCGGCTTGTTTTGTGCGGTGGACGCGGTGATCGTCTGCCAAGTGGTGCCGACCACCTTGTCCCCGGCGACGATCGAGTAGCAGGACGAGCCTGGTCGCAGCCGAGCACCTTCCATCTTCGTCGCCGCGCCGGAGCCAAGCAGCGCAACCAGCAAGACCATCGCTTTCACTAATGCTGACTCCGTTCGATCAAGCGCTTGGTGTATTGGTCAGATATAGCACCGTCAATTGCTGACGATAGGGGCGATCGCGTCTCCACATCCGCCGACCGGCATCAGGAATGTCCCGTTTTGGCGGGAGCCGCCCTCCGCCCAAACACCCCCGCCGCAAACGACGCCACGACCGCCGTCACCAGGAGCGCGAACCAAGCGTAGGTGAACCCTGCCATCATCATAGGATTGGGTAGCGACCAGAAGCCATAGATCGCCGCCGCGCCCCCGACCGTGATGATCAGGCCGAACAGCATCGGCCACAATCTGAATTTGCCGAGCAGCGCGAGTCCGACTGCGGTGGTGGCGAGGGCGAGTAGGGCGAACTTGATGTGTACCGCCCACCACAAGGCGTCGAGTTGGCCGGGCGTTCCCGGCAGGTTGCCTATTATCCGCCACATGATCGCGCCCTCGATCTCATCGCTCAGACCAGCGACGAGCAGTATCGCGACGATCGCGCGCTGCACGCGGCCGCGGCTGGCCGCGATCGATGCAAGCACCAGGAAGGCGGTGTACGACGGGATGAAGCCGAGCGCGTCCAGCCACAATCCCGCATTCTGTGCGCCGACCAACGTCGCTCGACACGCGCCCGAACCGAACAACGCCGCAACGTCGCCCGGCGTCCGGGCCAGTTCGAAGGCCAGGATTGGCCCGAGCTGCCCGGAGCCAGCAAACGTCCCGCAGGCGACCAGCCCCGGGATCTTGCCGAACGCAAACGAACAGGCAAACGCCACCAGTCCCGCCAGCACACTCAGGCGCCAGGCGGTCCGTGGCCTCACGCCTTTTCGGTTTCCTTCGCGCGCTCGATCGCTTCGAGCACGATCTGCCGCGCTTCAGCCGCGTCGCCCCATTTGCCGACGCGCACCCACTTCTCGGCCTCGAGGTCCTTATAGTGGGTGAAGAAATGCTCGATCTGCGCGAGCACGATCGAGGGGAGGTCCTGCCGCTCGCCGACGTCCGAATAATAAGGGAAGGTCGAATCGACCGGCACGCAGATCAATTTCTCGTCGCCGCCATGCTCGTCCTCGAGGTTGAGCACGCCGATCGGCCGGGCGCGGACGACGCAGCCCGGGACGAACGGCGAGCGCGCGATCACCAGCGCGTCGAGCGGATCGCCATCGGGCGACAATGTGTGCGGAACGAAGCCGTAATTGGCCGGATAGCGCATCGGCGTGTGCAGGATGCGGTCGACGAAGAGCGCGCCCGACTTCTTGTCGAACTCGTACTTCACCGGTTCGCCGCCGACCGGCACTTCGATGATCACGTTCAGGCTTTCCGGCGGGTTGTCCCCGACCGGTATCAAATCGATCCGCATGTCATTCCTTTATGGCGTGGCGCGCCGCCTCGTCTCAGCGGGGCTGGAGCAGCAGGTCGAGACCGCTCTCCCCGGTCCCGGTTTTCACGAGGTGCGGATAGCGCAGCCCATCATGATAGTCGATGCTCACGCTGCGAACTTCTTCGCCTGCCTTGACCAAAAGGATGATGGGCGTCTTCGTACCCTTGGCTTCGGTCACCGCCGCCTTTAGCCGGTCGTCCGAATAAGCGAGGCCGTTCACGCCGACGATCGTGTCGCCGATCGTAAGACCGGCATCGAATGCCGGGCTCTGCCAGCGGACCGAGCTCAGACCGCCATCGGCAGCAACGTTGACGCCGAGCGAATAATAGAAATCGCTATATTTGCGCGCGCGCTCGGCCTGCTTGCCGATCGATGGCTGCACATCGGTATAGACAAGCTTGTAGCCGTTGCGCTCGAACCCGCCGAGCGGCGCAGGCTCGCCGACGCCGTAGAGCCGCTTAGTCAGCAACCCGCGCCAGTCATAGCCGGGCTGGATCTTGTCTAGCGTGGCGACCACGTCGTCGAACGTATAGGTGACCTCGCCCCAGTCGCCATCGTTGATGCCGAAGAAAGCGCGGGCGAAATCGTCGATCGACTTGCTGCCCTTCGACTGCTGGCGAAGGATCGAATCGACCTCCATCCAGATGAGCAGCCCTTCGTTGTAATAATCCTCCGAGCGCTGGTTGCTGGTCCAGCCCTTGGGCCGGCGGTTGGAAATGATCGGGTCGTTGGTCGTGTCGATCATTGGGCGCCAGTTGCGGCCCGGTGTGTTGTCGAGATTGGCCATGATCGCGGCATAGCCGTCGAGCGTATCCTGCTTGGACACCAGCCCCGACCGCGCCTGGAGCACATAGCCCCAGAATTGCGTCTGCCCCTCATAGACCCAGAGCAGGCTGTTGCGCATCGGATAGAGGTAATCCGGCGTCCACAGGTCGGCGCCGCGGCGGAACTTGCCGTCCCAGCTATGGGTGTATTCGTGCGGCAGCAGGTTGCGCGCCCCGGCATTGGCTTCCCATTCGCTGAAATAGCCCATCCGGGTGCCGTCCTCGGAACTGCGATGATGCTCGAGGCCGATCCCGCCCAGCTCGTTGGAGATCGACAGCAGGAATTCATAATGGTCGTAGTGCTGCGCGCCGAAGGTCTTCACCGCCTGATCCACCAAGCGCTTGTGCGCGTCGATCATCGCCGGGGTGGCGGAATCGAGCTCCTTCTGCGTATCGGCATAGACGTTGAGGTTGACCCGATCGCTGAGCGGCCACTTCTTGTAATAGCGCCCCGCCAGCATCGGACTGTCGAGCAGGATCTCGTAATTGGTCGGTTCGTAGGTGTAGGTCGACCCGGTCACCTTGGCGTTGAGCGCCGATGACGCGGTCCATCCTTCCGGATATTTCACCGTCATGCGGATCGGGATCTGCCGCACGAAATAGCCGGCGGGATAGAAGCTGGTGCCGATCGGCTCGAGGCTCAGCAGGTTGCGCGTGACCATCATCCGGCCCTGGTCGCCCTTGGTCGAGGTGACGTATTTGAACGAAACCTCGATCGACTTGGCACCCTTCGGTACGTCGAGATGGAAGGCATAGACCTCGACCGGGTCGCGCTTCCATGCGACCGACTTGCCGGCGGCGGTGATGTGCAGGTCGACCACCTTGTCGATCTCGTTGCGCGGCGTATGTCCGCCCGGCACCCATTTCGGATAGAGCAGCACCATCTCGCCGCTGCCCGAGACCGGTATCGTCTCCTTGACGACGTAGATGCCGCGCATCGTGTCGGTCGCATCGACGTCGAGCGTCAGCGTCCCCGGATAGGGTTTGTCGACCGCGACTGGGATCGTGTTCTCGATCGGCGTCGGCTGCGGCTTCGAATTCTCGGCGAGCGCGACGGTGGCGACGGAGGAGGCGAGGAGGACGGCAAAGGCTGCGCGACGGAGCATGGAGAGGGGACCCCTTTTTTGGTGTGCTGGCGTGACCTAGGACGGCGATACACCCGGCGTCCAGTGCCTAACGTTACGGAATTATGGAATTAAGAGCCGCCGATCGAGTTGATCGTGAAGGCCAGCACGCCCAGATTGAAGACGAAGGCGGCGAGGCAATGCCCCGTCACCACCCGGCGGACGCGACGACTCTTGATGTCGACGTCGCTGGTCTGGAACGTCATGCCCAGGGTGAAACTAAAATAGACGAAATCCCAATAGTCCGGGTCGTCGCAATTGGGGAAATCGATCCCGCCGCTGTCTTCGTTATCCTCCGCCGGCAAATAATAGAGATGCGCGTAATGGAGCGCATAGATCATGTTCGAAAAGGTCCAGGCGAGCACCAGGGACGCCAGTACGAGCCCGATGGTGAAGGGCGTTGCCTTGTCGAGCTTTTCGGTGACCACGGAGACCATGATGATGATCGAGGTCACGACCGTGATCAGCAGCAGGAAGGCGCGATTGGCGTCGTTGCGCTGCGCCGCGGCGCGCATCTGTTCGGCGGTCCCGCGTGCGAACAAGGGCATGATCGAGATGAGGAAGATCGTCGCGGCGATGTCGAAGGCGATCATCGCACCACGTCCATAGCCTTGGGCCGGGATCGTCACGAACAGGCCGGCGACGAAGATCGCGACGAAGGCGATGAAGCGGGGTGGCGCGAGCCGGTGACCGAGATGCATGTTCGCCATGACGAAACGCTAGCGTAGGCGGCGCGCCTCTACTAGATACCCGCCCCCAATGGCACGTATCGAGACTCCCCGGCCCATCAGGGGCACCCAGGACATTTTCGGCCAAGAGCAGCGGCGGTTCGCGCGCGTGCTCGAGGCGTTCGATCATGTCCGCAAATTGTACGCATTTCAGCGCGTCGACTTGCCCGTGTTCGAGGACACCCAGGTGTTCGCGCGATCGATCGGCGAGACGACCGATGTCGTTTCCAAGGAAATGTACACGTTCGAGGATCGCGGCGGGGACTCTCTGACCTTGCGCCCCGAATTCACCGCGGGCGTGTGCCGCGCCTATCTGACTAATGGTTGGCAGCAATATGCGCCGTTGAAATTGGTCACGTCGGGTCCACTGTTCCGTTACGAACGCCCGCAAAAGGGGCGCTATCGCCAGTTCCACCAGATCGACGCCGAAGTGATCGGCGCGGCCGAGCCGGCGGCGGACGTCGAATTGCTCGCCTTCGCCGATCAGCTGCTGCACGAACTCGGCATCGCCGACGGCGTGACGTTGCAGCTCAACACCCTGGGCGACGCCGAGACGCGCGATGCCTGGCGCACTGCATTGGTCGCGCATTTCGAACGGTATCGCGGGGAGCTGTCGGAAGACAGCCTCGTCCGGCTCGACAAGAACCCGATGCGCATCCTCGACAGCAAGGACCCGCGCGACCGGCCTATCGCCGATGCCGCGCCGGACATCGACGCGCATTTGACCAGCGAGGCTGGGGCGTTCTTTGAAAAGGTGACGAAGGGGCTCGGCGCGGCGGGCGTGAAATGGACGCGCAACAGTCGCTTGGTGCGCGGGCTCGATTATTACCGTCACACGGCGTTTGAGTTCGTCACCGATCGGCTTGGCGCGCAGGGCACGGTGCTTGCGGGCGGCCGTTATGATGGTCTGATCGAGTCGCTGGGCGGGCCTGCCACGCCGGGTGTCGGCTGGGCGGCGGGTATCGAGCGGCTGGCGATGCTGCTTGAAGAGCAGGTGCCTTCCCCGATCGAAGCGGTCGTCATCCCGATGGGCGAAGCCGCGGAAGCGCGCGGGCTCGGTATTGTCGCCGATCTCCGTCGTTCGGGCGTGACCGCCGATATGGCGTTCCGCGGTAATATGAAGCGGCGCTTGGCGAAGGCCAACGATGCGGGCGCCAGCTATGCGCTGATCCTGGGCGAGGACGAGCTCAAGGACGGTCGGATCGTCGTTCGCAACCTGCACGAGGGGAAGCAGGCGCGAGCATCGTTGGAGTCGATCGGCAAAGTGCCTCTGTCGCTCCTATGGGCGATGGACACCGGGGATCCCGTTAAACCTGGCGATGGCTCGATCGGCGGTTTGCTGGCCGGCGCCCCAAAATGACCTCCATCTCCCCCGAACGGATCGCGCAGATCGAGGCGCGGCGCGACGAATTGTCGGCGTTGATGGCGACCGGCGACCTGTCGGGCGAGCGTTTCGTCCAGGTATCAAAGGAATATGCCGAGATCGAGCCGGTGGCGAAGGCCGCGGGCGAAGTGCGGCGGCTGCGCGCCGAACTCTCCACGCTCAGCCATATGGCCGAGGACGATGCCGCCGATGGCGAGTTGAAAGCGATGGCGCGCGAGGAGATCGAGGAGATCCGCGCGACCTTGCCGCAGGCCGAGCGTTCGCTGGCGCTGGCGCTGCTGCCGCGCGATGCCGCCGACGAACGCGCAGCGATGCTCGAAATCCGCGCCGGCACAGGCGGCGACGAGGCGTCTTTGTTCGCGGGTGACCTGTTCCGCATGTACCAGCGCTATGCCGAAGGGCAGGGCTGGCGAGTCGAACTGATCTCCGCCTCGACCTCCGAAGCGGGCGGCTTCAAGGAAGTCGTCGCCTCGGTCGAGGGCAAGGGCGTGTTCGCCAAATTGAAGTTCGAAAGCGGCGTCCATCGCGTCCAGCGCGTGCCGGTTACCGAAAGCGGCGGGCGCATCCATACCTCGGCGGCGACCGTCGCGGTGCTGCCCGAAGCCGAAGATGTCGACGTCCAGATCGACGAGGCGCGCGACCTGCGGATCGACGTCTATCGCTCGTCTGGTCCGGGCGGGCAGTCGGTCAACACCACCGACAGCGCGGTGCGCATCACGCACTTGCCGACCGGGCTGGTGGTGATCCAGCAGGACGAGAAGTCGCAGCACAAGAACAAGGCCAAGGCGCTCAAGGTGCTGCGGACCCGGCTCTACGAGGCCGAGCGCGAGCGGCTGGCGGCGGAGCGCTCGGGCACGCGCAAGGCGATGGTCGGGTCGGGCGACCGTTCGGAGCGGATCCGGACGTATAATTTCCCCCAGGGGCGCGTGACCGATCACCGCATCAACCTCACGCTGCACCGCCTGCCCGAGATTCTCGAAGGCGATATGGATGAGTTGATCGGCGCCCTGATCGCCGAGGACGAGGCCGAGCGACTGGCGACGCTGGATGGCTAAGTTCCCCTCCCGCTCGCGGGAGGGGCTAGGGGAGGGCATGTTCCCTCCCCGCATGTTGTGACACGCCCTCCCCCGACCCCTCCCGCAAGCGGGAGGGGAGTTAGGGCGGCACTTGCGGATGCCGCCTCGCGTCTCGCCGGCGTCTCCGACACTCCCCGCCTCGATGCCGAACTCCTGATGGCCCACGCGCTGGGCACGACGCGCGAGCAATTGCTGTTGCGGCACCTGGACGACTCCGCGCCCAACACCTTCGCGTCACTGATCGACCGCCGCCTCGCGCACGAACCCGTCGCCTACATCATCGGCACGCGTGATTTCTGGACGATCAGCCTCGCGGTTGGTCCCGGCGTCCTCATCCCGCGCCCCGATAGCGAAACCTTGATCGAAGTCGCGGTGGAACACTGGCCGGATGTCGAAGCGCCGTTGAGGATATTGGACCTGGGAACCGGGCCGGGGACCTTGCTTCTCGCCGCGCTTGCGCAATGGTCCGAGGCGCATGGCCTGGGGATCGACGCCTCGCCCGAGGCGCTCGATTATGCTCGGCGCAATGCCGAGTTACTCAATCTGGCCGATCGCGCCGCGTTCCGCATCGGCAACTGGGCCGAGGGGGTAGCGGGAGATTTCGACCTGATCCTCTGCAACCCGCCCTATATCGCCATCGGCGAATCGCTCCCGGCCGAGGTGCGTGAGCACGAGCCCGGCGCGGCACTGTTCGCCGGTGTAGACGGGCTGGACGACTATCGCATTATCGCCGCCCAGCTCCCGCGCCTGATCGCGCCGGGCGGCATGGCCGCGATCGAGATCGGTGCGACCCAGGCCGGAGCGGTTTCGGCCTTGCTGACCGCACAAGGTCTGAAGGTCGCGGTTCGCCGCGATCTTGCCGGGCGCGACAGATGCGTCATCGCCACACCTTGAAAGTGACACACTTCGGTTACATATTTCTGCTTGGACAAACGCCCTGCACCCGCTATTGAGCGCCGAGGGGCAGACGATCTCAATCGACAAGTCGTTGAAATCGCGGGCCTGCCCAATCCATCGTCATTAGGCCGCTCGTCCGGCGGCCATGACAGGCCTTTCGCGCCTCCACCCTTGGTTTCGGGTTCGGCGCGGGTGGCGCGTGGGATTTGCATCCTCTTGGAGCAAGGCCGGGTTTGTTTTGAACACAAGGACCACAGGACTTTGAACATAAATCGTCAGGCCGGCCGCCGTCGCGGCCGTGGTGGCCAGCGCCAGGGTGGCGGCGGTAATCCCAACGGAAACAACGGGAACCGCATCGACAACCGCGCGCGGGGCAATGCGAACCAGCTCTTCGAGAAGTACAAGGCACTCGCCGCCGAGGCGCAGCGCCAGGGCGACCGCGTCAACACCGAATATTATCTGCAGTTCGCGGATCATTATTTCCGCGTGCTCGCCGAGAATCGCAGCCGATTCGAAGAGCAGAACCCGAATCAGGCGCAGCAGCGCCGTGGGCGCGAGGACGCGTTCGACGATGAGGATGAGGGTTACGAGGAAGAAGGCGTCGAGGGCGAGGGCCAGGAGCCACGCCGCGAGGTCCAGGCCGAGCCGCGCCGCGAGAGCCGCAACCGTGATGATCGTGGCAATCGCGGCAACCGTGAGGATCGCGGCAATCGCGAGCCGCGCGAGGATCGTGGCAACCGCTATAACGGCAGCGCCAACGCCGATGCTGGCGTCAACGGCAACGTGAACGGCTATGCCGAGAACGACACCGACGACGTGAATGGAGTCGAGGTCGCCGAGGCGGCTGCGCCAGTCGAGGAACGCCCGGAGCGCGCACCCCGCCGTGGCCTGCGTCCGCGCCGCGAACCGCGTGCGGTCGAGGCGAGCGAAGGCGAAACCTTCGACGCGTCGCTACTGCCGCCGTCGCTCGGCATTTCGGCCGGCACCGAGGGAGAGGAAGAACCCGCTCCCAAGCCACGCCGTCGCCGCACGCCGCGCGCGGTCGCCGCGGAGCCGGCTGCCGACGCTGCCGAATAACCGACGGCTTCGAAAAATAGCCGTCATCCCAGCGAAAGCTGGGATCTCGTGCAGTATCTCAACTGCCTGAGATTCCAGCTTTCGCTGGAATGACGGAATAAAACGCCCGGCCGGATCCGATCCGCCGGGCGTTTTGTTTTGCGGAGGCCAGAAGGCCAAGGGAGCCGATGGTTCCGGCTCCCCTCGCCATGTCATGCCAGAGCGGGTTCGGCGTTCTCGGCCTGCGGGGAAATTGCCTCTTTGCCGATAAAGGCGAGGATATCCGCATTGATCAGGTCTGGGTGCGTCGTCATGCAGCCGTGCGGCAGGCCTTGATAGGTCTTGAGCGTGCCGTTTCTGAGCAGCTTCACGGCCAGCGGGCCGGCGTCGGCATAGGGCACGACCTGATCGTCCTCGCTGTGAATGACCAGCACCGGCACGTCGATCTGCTTCAGGTCCTCGGTGAGGTCGGTTTCCGAGAAGACCTTGATGCAATCATATCCCGCATTGGCGCCACCCATCATTCCCTGGCGCCACCAATTGTCGATCAAGCCCTGGATAGGTTCCACGCCCGGTTTGTTGAAATTGTAGAACGGGCCCGAGGCGACATCGAGGTAGAATTGCGACCGGTTCGCCATGAGCGCGGTGCGGAAGCCGTCGAACACCTCGATCGGCGTCCCGCCGGGGTTCGTGTCACTCTTCACCATCACCGGCGGGATGGCGGAAATGAGTACTGCCTTCGATACGCGGCCGGGCTCGGCGCGCGCGACATAGCGGGCAACCTCGCCGCCTCCGGTCGAATGACCGACATGGATCGCGTCCTTGAGATCCAGCGCCCGCGCGAGTGCGATCACATCGGCCGCATAGGTGTCCATGTCGTTGCCGGTGTCGGGCTGCCCAGAACGGCCATGGCCGCGGCGGTCATGCGCGACGACGCGGAAGCCCTTGGCGCGGAAGAACAGCAGCTGATTGTCCCAATCGTCGGCGCTGAGCGGCCAGCCGTGATGGAACACGATCGTCTGCGCGCCGCGCGCGCCCCAATCCTTGTAGAAAATCTCGGTGCCGTCGTCGGTGGTGATGAAAGGCATGGGGGAATTCCTCTCATAAAGAGGCGTGCCGGCCGGCAGGACCGGTGCTGCTGTCTCGCGAAGTCGTCATCGACGGGCCCGGCTACGCTATTCGCCGAACTCGCATCCGACTCGGTCACGGGGACCCGGTGACCTTACAGCCGCGAAGGCCGGGGGTCACTTCATCAATGCCCGCTTGCCCCCAAAGACGCAGTCCGGCGCCCGGCTCTCGTCCAAGCCATTGAGGATCGCACCGAAACGGATGTGGCGCTGCGGGTTAGACCATCTTTCAGCTTCCGTTCACCCGCCAAGACGCTAGCTTAGTCGCAGACAAGACAGCTTAACGAGACGGGGGAAGAAGATGCGCGCACTGGCGGTTTCGGTCCTGTTGATGGCGCCAGGCGCCGCCCTGGCGCAGACCGCGCCGCAGCCGTCGGCGCAGGGCGATGTCTCTGTCACGATCTACAACAACAACCAGGCGCTGATCCAGGATACGCGCCGACTGACTTTGGCCAACGGCCTCAATCGCCAGGAATTTCCCGACGTCTCCGATCGTATCCGGCCCGAAACGGTGCGGCTGTCGATCGACGGCGCATCGATCGTCGAGCAGAATTTCGATTATGATCTGCTGTCGCCGAGCGCGCTGATCCAGAAAGCGGTCGGCCAGACCATCACGCTCGTCCGCACCAACCCGGCGACGGGTGTCGAGACGCGCGAGCGGGCCAAGGTACTGGCGACCAATGGCGGTGTCGTGCTCCAGATCGGCAATAATATCGAGGTGCTGCGCGACGACGGCCTGCCGGTCCGCGTGGTCTATGATTCGCTGCCGCCCAATCTGCGCGCGCGGCCGACCTTGTCGATCTCGCTCGACGCTTCGGGAGGCGGCACGCGGCCGGCGACGCTCAGCTATCTGACCACCGGGCTTGGCTGGAACGCCGATTATGTCGCCTTGTTCGACGAAGCGAAGAGCATGATCGACGTCCAGGGCTGGGTGACGCTGCGCAACGACAACAATGTCGCTTTCACCAACGCCGATACGGTGCTGGTCGCCGGCGCGCCCGGGCAGGGGCGCGGCGGCAATGCCGGCATGGCGCCGGGAACGCTACCGGGAACAGAGAACGCCAGGCGGGTGCGACTGGGCGATTTCTATCTCTATCCGGTCGGGCACCGCATCACCATCGCGCCCAATCAGCAGAAACAGGTCAGCTTCCTGTCGGTCGGCGGCGTGCCGGCGAAGAAGCTCTACCAATATCGCAATGACTGGTACGGATCGTCGAGCGACCCGGTCAGTGCCGCCACGGTCCTGAGCTTCTCAAGCTCGAAGGATGGCGGGCTGGGCGATGCGCTGCCCGCGGGCACGGTCCGCGTCTACATCCGCGACGCCAAGGGCCAGCCGCAATTCATCGGCGAGAACCGCATCGACCACACACCGATGGGATCGACGCTGGCGATCCGCACCGGCGAGGCGTTCGACGTCAAGGTCAAGCCGGCGGTCGAGAAGCGCGAGAAGATCAACAGTGGCGAATGGGAGCGGACCGAGAAATTCCGCATTTCGATCGACGGAGGCAAGCCGACGACGGTCGAGCGCGAGGACGAGGTCACCTATTGGCGCACGACGATGAGCTATACGGTGACCAACGCGCGGCCCGAACCGGTGACCGTCGACCTGGTCCAGGCCGGGCTCGACCGCACATATTGGCACGACACCCGCGTCTCGAGCGAATCGATCAAGGGCGAACAGCGCTCGCTCGACGAACGCTTATGGCATGTGACGGTGCCAGCCAACGGATCGACCGTGCTGACCGTCGCGTTCGATACCCGGTACTGACGGCGAGATCCGCGCGATGCGCGCCGCCTTGCTGTTGCTGCTCGTGCTGGCCGGCGCGATGCCGGCGCGCGCACAGACAATCGTCACGTCCGCCGGCCCCGACAAGGTTTCGGTGACACTCTATCGCGATCCCGATCGCGATGCGGATAGCGCGATCAATCGGTCCTACCCGCAAGGCTTCGCGCTGATCACCGAGACGCGCACGGTGACCATTCCCGCCGGCCCGGCGGTGATCCGGTTCGAAGGCGTGGCGGGCAATATCCTGCCCGAAAGCGCTTTGGTGTCAGGACTGCCCGATGGAGTCGAAGAGAAGAATCTCGACGCGAATCTGCTGTCGCCGCGGTCGCTGTTCGACCGCGCGCTGGGCCGTCGCGTCCTGGTTCGCCGCACCAATCCGGCGACGGGCAAGGCGCAGTTGCTGCAGGCAACGTTGCGCTCGTCCGCTGACGGCGCCGCGGTGCTTCAGTTCGGCGGCGCCTATGGCGACCTCAGATGTTCGGGCCTGCCAGAGGCGATCGTCTATGACGGCGTGCCCGAGGGTTTGTCGGCCAAGCCGACGTTGTCTGTAAAGACGACTGCGAAGGCCGAACGCCAGGTGACGCTGACCCTGTCCTATCTATCGGGAGGGTTCGACTGGCAGGCAGACTATGTTATCGCGATGCGCAAGGATGGGCAAAGCGCCGATCTGTTTGCGTGGATCACCCTGGCATCGACCGATGTCACCACCTTCGTCGATGCCGATACCCAAGTGGTCGCCGGTAAGATCAACCGCACCGCGAACAGCAATTACGGTCCACGCAATTTCGCCTCGGCGAGCTACCTGCCGCTACAATGCTGGCCAGTGCCGGAATATGATCTCGAAGACGCGGATGACGGGTATCAATTGCCATCGATGCCCGCGCCGCCGCCGCCACCTCCTCCGCCGGCACCCGAGGCGATGGACCTAGTTGTTACTGCGAACCGCGCCGGGTTGATGGCCGAGGCTAAGGTGGCGACGGTCGAAGCGCTCGGCGACCTCAAACTCTATCGTTTCCCGACCCGCGTCACGGTCGCGTCGCAATCGCAGAAACAGGTCGGGCTGATGAACAAGCCCGGCGTCAAGCTCGCGCCGGTCTATGTCAGCGATATCGTACGCGAGAGTGCCGAGACGACGTTGTTGCTTCGCGGCAAGAACAATGTCGCCAATGGCCTCGGCGCGGCAATGCCGGCGGGCAAGGCGGCGGTGTTCAGCGAAGTCGAGGGCCAGATGCTGCTGGTCGGCGAATCGGCGATCGACGACAAGGCGGTGGACGAACTCGTCGAGTTCCGCATGGGCCGGCCGCAAAGCGTGTCGACGCAAGTGGTGGGGACGCGCCACCGTCCGGACGACCGCACCACCGCGTACACGTTGACCGTCACCAACGACCAGCCCTGGCCGGTAACCTATGAGGCGAAGATCTATCTCGACGATGACGAGAAGATGGTGCGATCGAGCAGCAGGCTGGGGAGGAAAGACGGCGCGTCTTTCTGGACCACCAGGGTTCCCGCGAACGGCACGGAAACCTTGACCTACGGGGTGCGCAACGATCGCAACAGGTAGGATTCTTGAGCTTCCCCCAGTTGCTGTCGGCCTGCAGCGGAGCGAAGCACAGGACCGTTTCAGGTTGCCGAAATCGCAGCTAGAGCGGCGCGATGCAGCGGCTCGCCATCTATGACATGGACAAGACGATCACCCGGTCGCCGACCTGGATGGCGTTCCTTCGCGCCTGGGCGAGACGGCGACCGTGGCGGGTCGCGGCGCTGGCGGCGAGTGCCGCACCGGCTGCGCTCTATCTCGGTAAGCGCATCGACCGCGCGCGACTGAAGGAAATGACGCAGCGGCTGGTGATGGGGCGGGGGGCGGCGAGCGTCGCGGTCGATCGCGTCGCTGGGCGTTTCGCCGCCAATGTCGTGATGGGGAAGGTATGGGACGATGCCCGCGCGCGCATCGCGGCCGATCGCGCGGCCGGCTATCGCGTGGTGATGGCGACCGCCTCCTACGATTTCTACGTCCGTCCGATTGCCGCCGCGCTTGGCATCACCGACGTCATCGCGACGCCGTCGACGCTGGAACACGGCCGTCTGTTGCCGCGCATCGCCGGCGAGAATTGCTATGGCGACGCCAAGCTGCGGATGATCGAGGCTTGGATGGCGCAGGAAGGGATCGCGCGCGCGGACGCACATATCCGTTTCTATTCGGATCACGTATCGGACGCGCCGACGCTCGCTTGGGCAGACGAGGCTTTCGCGGTAAATCCGCATGCGCCGTTGCTGGCGCTGGCGAAGGAGAAGGGCTGGGAAGTGCTGCGCTGGCGATAGAGCCGGTTCGCATGCACAGGAGGGGGCAAAGCCCTACAGCAACACATCCACCGTATGGATGACGAGCCCGACCAGGCCGCCGACCAAAGTGCCGTTGATGCGGATATATTGCAGGTCACGGCCAACCGCATTCTCCAGCCGCCGCGTGATCGTCTGTGCGTCCCATCCACGCACCGTTTCCGACACCAATCGAACGATCGCGTCGCCATAATCGGCGGCGGTGCCGACCGCGGCGCGGCGGGCGAAGCGGTTGATCGTGTTGGCGAGCTCGGCATCTTCCTGCAAGGTGGTGCCAAGCTGGTGCAGCGCCTCGCCGAACCGGCCGGCCATCATCGCGTCGGGATCGCGCGCGATCTTGAGCATCGCGCCGCGCATCTGTTCCCAGATGCCCTGCCACCAGTCCGACAAAGCAGGATTGTCGAGCATCTCCGCCTTGAACCCCTCGACTCGCGCGCGCATCGTCGCATCGTGCTGCAAATCGTAAGCGAGTTGCGCCAGGCCTTCTTCCGCCTTGGCACGCAACGGATGGTCGGGTTGCGACGCCATGTCCTGGATCATGCCGTCGAGCCCGGCGATGATCTTGTTGGCCAGCGTCTCGTCCAGGCCGGTCCAGCGCATCAGCGATCCGGCGCGTTCGTGCACCATCGCGCGGATCACCGGTTCGTTGGCCGACAGCACCTTGGCCGCCCATTTGATGATGCCGTCGAGCAAAGGTACGTGGCGATTGTCGGCGATCGCGGCGCTCAACGCATTGCCCAGGAGCGGCGAGATTTCGAGCGAGCGCAGGCGCTGCGCCAGGGTCGTCCGCACCATCCCGCCCAACCGTTCCTGGTCGAGCGATTCGAGGATGTCGGCGGCCAGCCGTGACGCCCCGCGCCTTAGCCGCCCCTCGCTCGCGCCCTTCGGACTTGCCAGCCAGCGGCCCGCCGTACCGGCGACGTCCACGCGCTGCATGCGCCGGGCGACGACGCGGGGGACGAGGAAATTATCGCGCAGGAATTGCGCGAGCGTGTCGCCGATCCGGTCCTTGTTCCTCGGCACGATAGCGGTGTGCGGGATCGGCAGGCCGAGCGGGTGGCGGAACAACGCGGTCACTGCGAACCAATCGGCCAGCCCGCCGACCATCGCCGCCTCGGCAAAGGCGCGGACGAAACCCCAGGCGGGGTGATGACCGCCCAACTCGCGCGCGGTCAGGTACAAAGCAGCCATCGCCACCAATAAGGCGGTGGCGACCAGGCGCATTCGCCTGAGGGCAGGGGGCGCGGCCGCCGGGCCGGTAACGGACAGTCGCGCCAGCTTCATACCCGAAACAATCCCTCAAAGCCGGGATTGTTCAAGCTCCCTTTTGCATCCGGCCATCATTCGGCCGGTTGCGGCCCCTGCTCGCCATGGTCGTAGCCGATCGGCTTGGGCGCATCGGGATGCGCGAGCACCGGCCGGCTGTCGTCGCCGGGACGATAGGTCAGCAACACGCGGCGCAGCCACGGTCCGGCCCATTCCTCGATTCCGATCGCCAGGCTGAAGCTTGCCGGCACGATCAGCAAGGTCAGCGCGGTCGACAGGATCAGACCTCCGATCACGACGATGCCCATGGGCGCGCGCCACGAGGCGTCGCCCGACAGAGACACCGCGGTCGGCACCATGCCCGCGACCATCGCGACGGTGGTCATCACGATCGGCTGCGCGCGCTTGTGCCCGGCATCCTCGATCGCCGCCAGGCTGGGCACGCCCTTGGCCATCTCTTCGAGCGCGAAGTCGATCAGCAGGATCGAGTTCTTGGCGACGATGCCGATCAGCATCAGCAAGCCGATATAGACCGGCATCGAGATCGGCTGACCGGCGATCCACAAGGCGATCAACCCGCCAAGCGGCGCCAGCAGCAGCGAGCCCATATTGACGAACGGCGGCAGGACGCGGCGATAGAGCAGCACCAGCACGGCGAAGACCAGGAACACGCCGGCGACCACCGCGACCAGGAAGTTGTTGATCATCTCGGCCTGCCATTTGGCCTGGCCGAGCGTCAGCTGCTGTACGCCATTGGGCAGGTGCTGCATGATCGGCAGCGCGTTGATTTCCTTCCACGCCTGGCCCGACACCAACGGCTTGCCGGTCTTGGGGTTGAGACCCAGATCGGCGCCGATCGTCAGCTGGCGCTGCAGCTGCACGCGTTCGATCTTCGACGGGCTGGCGCCGAAGCCGATATCGGCGACGGTCGACAGCGGCACCGAGCCGCCGTTGATCGTCGCTACCGGGATGTTCTCGATCGTCGCCATCCTTGCGCGTGCCGATTGCTCGAGCGCGACGGTGATCGGGACCTGGCGATCGCTGAGCGAGAATTTCGCCTTGTTCTGATCGATGTCGCCCAAGGTGGCGAGGCGTACCGCGCTCGACAGCGCTTGCGTCGTCACGCCCAGGTTTGCGGCAAGGTCGAACCGCGGGCTGACCACCAATTCGGGCTGCTGCAAGTCGCCCTGGATACGCGGCGCGGTGACCGATTTCAGCTTCGACAGCTGTTGCACGATCGTCTGCGCGGTGGAGGTCAACAATTTGGGGTCGTCGCCACCCAGCACGATGGTGAGGTCGCGCCCGCTCGATCCCCAACCCTGCTGCGAGCGGAATGAAACGCGCGCGTCGGGGATCGCGGCCAGGGTCGGCGCCAGCTGGCGCTCGAACTGGACGCTCTTGAGATCCTTGTCCTTCTTGAAGATCGCGGTCACGCGGCCGTTACCGACAAAGGCACGCGAGTAAACGTCCTCGACCTGCGGCTGCTTCTTGAGGATGGCCGCGACCTTGTCGACCACCGCCTGAGTCTGGGCGAGCGTCGTGCCCGGCACCATTTCGATGCTTGCGGTCGATGCGTCCTGATCCTGGTCGGGCTGGAACGATTGCGGCAGGATGGCAAAAAAGAGCACCGTCATTGCCAATGCCACCGCGCCCGCCACGATCGACGACCAGCGATGGCGCAGCGTCCAGCGCAAAGCCGCCATATACCAATTCATCAGCCGGCCTTCGCCGTGCGCGGCATGACCCTTGGCCTTGAGGAAATAGGCCGCGATCATCGGCGTCAGAAGACGCGCCACCGCCAGCGACATCAGCACCGAGGCGACGACGGTCAGGCCAAAATTCTTGAAGAACTGACCCGAAACGCCCGGCATCAGGCCGACCGGCAGGAACACCGCGACGATCGACATGGTGGTGGCGAGCACCGCGAGACCGATCTCGTCGGCCGCGTCGATCGCCGCCTGATAGGCGGTCTTGCCCATGCGCATGTGCCGGACGATATTCTCGATCTCGACGATCGCGTCGTCGACCAGCACGCCGGCGACCAGGCTCAGCGCGAGCAAGGTCATCTGGTTGAGCGTGAAGCCCAGCTGCTGCATCACGAAGAAGGTCGGGATGGCCGACAACGGGATGGCCAGCGCCGAGATCGCGGTCGCGCGCCAGTCGCGCAGGAACAGGAACACGACCAGGACGGCAAGACCCGCGCCTTCGTACATCGCTTCCATCGCCGAGTGATATTGCATCTCGGCATATTGGACGTTGTTGAAGATCAGCTTGAACTTGACCTTGGGGTTCTTCTTTTCGAGCTCGGCGAGCTTCTTCTCGGCGCCATGGAACACGGTGACGTCCGACGCGCCCTTGGCGCGTTGGAAGTCAAACGAGATCACCTGCGCACCGTTCAGCTGCGAGGCCGAGCGCTGTTCGGCGAATTGGTCGACCACGGTCGCGATATCGGTCAGGCGCACCATGCGGCCGCCGCCGACCGAAATCTGCGTCTGACCAAGCGCATAGGCGTCCTTGGCATTGCCGAGCACGCGCACCGTCTGTTCGGAGCCGGCGATCTCGGCGCGGCCGCCCGCGGCGTTCATATTGACCTGGCGCAGCTGGGCGTTGACCTGGCTGGCGGTCAGGCCGAGCGACTGCAGCTTGTCGGGATCGAGCTTGACGCGAATCTCACGGCTGACGCCGCCATTACGCTCGACCGTCGCCATGCCCGACACCGACTGCAATTCCTTGGTGACGGTATTGTCGATGTACCAGCTCAGCTGCTCGATCGTCATGTCGGTCGAGATCGCGGCGTAATTGGCGAGATCGTTACCGGTGGTGTTGGCGCGCTCAACCTGCGGCTCGAGAATGCCGTCGGGCAAGTTGCCGCGAATCTGCTGCAGTGCGCTGCGCACGTCCTCGACCGCGCGATCGATCGGGGTGCCGATATCGAGCTGGACGATGGTGACCGAATTGCCCTCGGTCACGTTCGAGTTGATCTCGTCGATGCCCGACAGGCTGCGGACCGCGGCCTCGACCTTCTGCGTCACCTGGTTTTCGAGTTCGGTCGGCGCGGCACCGGGCTGGCTGACCGAGACGATCACGACCGGGAAATCGATATCCGGGTCGTTGTTGACCTGCATCGTCGCGAAGCTGACCAGACCGGCGACGGTCAGCATGAAGAACAGGACGAGGCTGGGGACCGGGTTGCGGATCGACCAGGCGGATATGTTGCGGAAGCTCATGCGAACATCCTTCTCAAAGCTTGCGCAGCTGGGGCTTGACCTTCTGGCCGGGGCTCAGGAACGCGCCCGCCGACAATACCACGCGCTCGTCGCCGGTCAGGCCCTGGACGATGGCGACGCCGCGATCGGTGACTTCGCCGGTCTTGATCGCGCGGCGCTCGACCTTGTCGTCCTTACCCAGGATATAGACGAAATTGCCGCTGGCGTCGGTCTGGATCGCCGAATTGGGCAGGATCGGCGACGTGTTCGCGCCGCCATAGATCGTTGCCGAGGCGAAGCCGCCGGGGCGCAACGTGGCGTCGAACGGGATCGCGATGCGGACGATCCCGCGGCGAGACTGCGGATCGATGACCGGGGGCAGCTGCCACACCTGGCCGGCGAACGACTGACTGCCGCCGACCGGCGTGACCTGGGCGCGCGAGCCGACAGATATGCCCTTGATGTCGCCCTCCGCCACTTCGGCCTTGAGTTCCATCTCGCCACCCTTGGCCATGCGGAAAAGCGTGCCCGAACCCGAACTGACGATTTGGCCCGGCTCCACCATGCGCGCCAGCACGAGCCCAGCCGCCGGAGCACGGATGTCGAGCCGGCCGTTGCGCGCCTGCGTCTCGGCGAGCTGGGCCTGCGCGACCTTCACCCTGGCATTGGCTGCCGCGAGCGTCGCTCCCTTGCGTTCGAGATCGGCCTTGGAGATGAAGCCACGGTCGACCAGCGCCTGGGCGCGATTATATTCGCTCTGGGCGATGGCGGCATCCGACTTGGCTACCGCGATCGACGCGGCAAGGCTGCTCGCGGTCTGCACCTGGACCGAGCGGTCGACGGTCGCGAGCACCTGGCCGGCGGCGACCCATTGGCCCGGCTGCACCAGTACCGCGGTCACTCGACCGCCTTCGCCGGCGACGCCGACGGGCATATCGACGCGCGCGGCGAGCGATCCCGTTGCCGACACCATGCGATCGACCGAGTTACGCCCGGGCGACCCCACCGATACGGTGGGCATCTGATCCGCGGGCGCGCCGCTTGCGGTCGTTCCGCCGGTTCCGGCCGCGGGCTTGGCGGCGGGGCGCATCATGAAGAAAGCGACGATCAGCACGACGATGACCGCACCGATCCCTGCCAGGACCAGCCAACGGCGGCGCGGCGCCGCGGTTTCGTCGGTGAGCGCGTACATGCCGCTCGACTCGTAATTCATGTCAGCCACGATCCCCATGTGCCCTGTCATTGAGGCACCATCAGGGCCTCCGTTGGAACTGTATTATAGAAATAAAGCACCGACCTCAAGAGGCTCGGTGCGCTACTTTTATAATGTCTTTTTCGGCCGCGAATCGCAATCCGCAACATTATTTCGTGTCGGAAACGGTTGCATTTGCCGCCGCTTTGGGCGGACGATGCGGCACCGCCGTCAAAGAGGCGGTAAGGAGGGAAGTTCGATGCCCGAAAGATCGATTCTAGGTTGGTTGCTGATCGGCCTCGTCGCCGGAGTTCTCGGCAAGTTCGTGATGCCGGGCAAGGATCCCGGCGGGTTCATCGTCACGATCCTGATCGGCATCGCCGGCGCGTTGCTGGCTGGCTTCGTCGCGCAGACGATGAACTGGACGTTGGTCGGCGGCTGGCAGAACTACGCAGCGGCGACGGCCGGTGCGATCGTGCTGCTCGCTTTGTACAGGCTGGTGGTCAACCGTCGCGTATAGTGCATTCGCATAAGGTCGCGACCTCGTTCAGGTTGGTGTAGTCCGCCCTGTGGCACGGCCGCCAAGGACGGAATGATCCGTCATGTCTGGAGGACATATGCGTTTGCTTGCCACTGCCGTCGTCATCACCCTGTCATCGATCGCGGTTGCTCCCGCGCTCGCGCAGACGATGCCCGTCGCGCCGGCGATGATCCCGGACGGGACGTTGCTCGACATTACCGCGACCGGAAAGACTACGCGCGTTCCCGATCTGGCGACGATCCGCGCCGGTGTCGTCACCCAGGCGCCGACTGCCGCGGCGGCACTTTCGGACAATGCCAACCGCATGAGCGCGGTCCTGTCGGCGCTGAAGCGCGCGGGTATCCAGCCGCGCGATATCGCGACCGCCAATGTCTCGCTGCAGCCGCAATATCGCTATGAGGACAACAAGCCGCCGGTCATCACCGGCTATCAGGCGACCAACACCGTCTCGATTCGCTTTCGCGACATCGCCAAATCCGGTGCAATTCTCGATGCGTTGGTAGCGCAGGGCGCCAACCAGATCGAAGGACCCAATCTCTCGCTCGACCAGCCGGATGCCGCCCTCGACGAAGCGCGTGTCGACGCGGTCAAGCGCGCCCAGGCGCGCGCGCTGCTTTATGCCAAAGCCGCGGGCCTGTCGGTATCGCGCATCCTGACGATCGCCGAAGGTGGAGAAATTGCCGGACCGCCACCTCCGATGCCGGTCTATCGCATGGCCGCGGCCAAGGCGGCGGACACCCAGGTCATGCCCGGCGAGAGCGACGTCACCGTAACCATCACGGTGCGGTTCCTGCTCAAATAAACGAAAAGGGCCGCTCCCGGCGACGGGAGCGGCCCTCCGTTATCTGTCGATCAGCGAGCCAGCCGGCCGCGATTGATCAGGTGGAGGATCGCGAGCAGGATGATCGCCCCCAACACCGAATAGATGAACGTATTGATGGTGATGGCATCGTTGATCCCGGCACCGAACAGCAAGCCGGCGATCACGGCGCCGACGATCCCGACGACGATATTGACGAGAATGCCCGACCCGCCGCCGCGGACCACGAGGCTGGCGAGCCAACCCGCGAGACCACCGACGACGAGC
Source organism: Sphingomonas sp. (assembly GCF_024508665.1). GTDB lineage: Bacteria > Pseudomonadota > Alphaproteobacteria > Sphingomonadales > Sphingomonadaceae > Sphingomonas. Next base: position 58,099 of record NZ_JANINP010000002.1, on the reverse strand, counting down.
CAGATGATGATGGCTTCAAGCATGCAACCCTCCGGTTCCTGCCCGGCCACGAACGGCCGGATCCTTCCGGGTTACGACGCTCCAATGAGCTGGTTTGTTCCGCTTCCGTTTTGTTGCCGCGGGCGACTCGATTCTTGTCGGCGCATTTTTTCTGCGAAAAAAACGGCAGCCGATTTCCGCGCGGTGCTCAGTATTTCTGCTGGCGCTCGTAGAGGCTCTTATAGTGCTGGATGCGCGTCACGCGCAGCCCGGGCATGCCCGAACGGTCGATGGCGCGCTGCCAGCCAGCGAATTCCTCGACGGTCAGATTGTAGCGGTCGCACACTTCATCGACGCTCAGCAAGCCGCCATTGACCGCAGCCACGACCTCTGCCTTGCGACGCACGACCCAGCGCGTCGTATCCGCTGGAGGCAGCGTCTCGAGAGTCAGCGGCTCCCCGAGGGGGCCGATCACCTTGGCAGGGCGTATTTTCTGGTTCTCAATCATTCACTACCTCGATTGGGGCGGGGGGCCCCCACTCACTTTGGCTAAAACGACCGTTAGCGGCCGGACTTGAACATCCATTGAAGCGTCTAGGTAAACACGTCCTTCATTCTTGGCCCCAATCCGCGATCCGTGCCGCGACTTGCGCGTCGAATGCGCCTGAGGCCGGGAAGAATGCCGAGGATTCAATCACTCGTGTAAATTGCCGAGTCTGAATGAGCGCGGTCGGGCTCGCCGCCTGGCGTGCCGAGATGCCGACCATCAAGACGGCCAGGTCGGGTGGCAGCACCGCGACTGACGCGTCGTGATCGAATCTCAGATAGCTCAGGTCCACGCTTTACCCACCCGCGTTTCAACAGAATCGAGGGTGTACCCATTTTGCCCTAAAGGTCGGTAAAGACGGTGTTCGCGACCGTTTAACTTCGCGAATCCGGGCGATCGCCTAGGCAAATGGCGCCGGCATCCCTATTGAGCGCCGTACAGCAATGACCGAAGCCGACTTCCAACTGGGCCCCGATCTGTCGGGAAAGCGCATCGTCGTCGCCATGTCCGGCGGAGTCGATTCGTCGGTCGTGGCCGCGCTCGCCGCGCGGTCGGGGGCGGAAACGATCGGCATCACGCTCCAGCTCTACGACCATGGCGAGGCGGTGGGGCGCGCCGGCAGTTGCTGTGCCGGACGCGACATCCGCGATGCGCGGGCGGTATGCGACCGGCTCGGCATCGCGCATTACGTGCACGATCATGAAAGCGCGTTTCGCGATGCGGTGATCGATCAGTTCGCCGACGAATATGTCGCGGGACGCACGCCGATTCCCTGCGTCCGTTGCAATATGGGTCCCAAGTTCACCGACCTGTTCCGACTGGCGCGCGACCTCGGCGCCGACTGCCTCGCGACCGGCCATTATGTCCGCCGCGTAGAGGGAGCCGAGGGAGCCGAACTCCACCGCGCGGCTGATCCGGCGCGCGATCAGAGCTATTTCCTGTTCGCTACCACGCAGGACCAGCTTGATTTCCTGCGCTTTCCGTTGGGCGGTCTGCCCAAGCCGCGCGTGCGCGAACTTGCCGCCGAACTGGGGTTAGGCGTTGCCGCGAAGCCCGACAGTCAGGACATCTGCTTCGTTCCCGACGGCGATTATGCGAGCCTGGTCAAGAAGTTGCGGCCCGAGGCGGAAGCCGGTGGCGACATCGTCGACCTCGCCGGCCGCAAGCTCGGCGAGCATAAGGGCCTGATCCACTTCACCATCGGCCAGCGCCGCGGGCTCGAGATCGGTGGCAGCCCCGAACCACTCTACGTCGTAAGGCTCGATCCAGCGACGCGCCGAGTGATCGTCGGCCCGCGTGCCGCGCTCGGCGTCGCCTCGGCGCGGCTGTCAGACATCAACTGGCTTGGCGGCGATTATAGCGGCCCGGTCAGCGCCAAAGTCCGTAGCCTCGCCAAGCCGGTGCCGGCGCGAATCTCCGGCGATAGAGTGCTGTTCGATAGCCTCGAATATGGAGTGGCGCCGGGGCAGGCGGCGGTGCTTTATGCCGGCGATCGCGTGCTTGGCGGTGGCTGGATCGAAGAGACGCAGGCGGCGGAAGCAACGCTGGCCGCGTAAGCGGGCCGTTCAGTTCTGTGCTTTGAGCTGGACCTTAGGCCAGATTACCCAGACGACTGTGCAGATTGTTGTCGGGATGACCGACATAGAGCAGAGCATCAGGATAAGCCCAAACCCGTCCATAAGGCCACCTTCGCCGCCGAGCAGCATGTAGCCACCGATTGTGAGGACAACCCACCCCAGCCACGATAGGCCCATCTGCAAGATCTTGGATGGAGCCGTGTTTGTACGCAATAGGAGCGCAGAGAGAAAAGCCGTGGCGAAGATGGCTGCGCCTTGTGCTGCCATGAACGGCGCGAGCGCCAACAAACTCACGACAATATCCATGGACGACCTTTAGTCTCCCTTCGGAAAAAAGCGCTCGATCACGCTCGACGCCAGGCGCGCGGGGCGCAGCGTTCGGGCGTCGATGCAGCACCAGCTCGACTTGACCTCGGCCAGCACGTCCTCGCCGCGGTGGATCACCGTCTGGTAGAAAGCGCGCGCGCCCTGGACCTTCTCGAGCAGCACCGTGGCGATCACCTCGTCGTCGAGGAAGGTCGGCTTGCGATAGGTGATCTCATGCTTGAGCGCGACCCAGAGCAGGCTGGCGACAGCGTCGGCGGGCGCGATTTTCTGCCAATGGCTCAGCACCGCATCCTGCACCCACTTCAGATAGGAAGCATTGTTGACGTGCCCCATGAAGTCGATGTCGGCGGGTTGGATGCCGATCGGAAAATCGTGTGGGAGGGCATGGTCGGTCACGGCCGGGACCATAGCGGAAACAGTGGAAAATAGCCAGTTTTGACGGCGGTGAAGCGGACGCTACGGAAAGCTGGGATGACATGAATTCCTCCCCGGAATGGGGAGGGGGACCATTCGCGTAGCGAATGGTGGAGGGGCCCGCGACAACGAGCAACAGACCAGGGGCTAGCGAACGGCAGGTCCCCTCCACCACGCGCTATCGCGCGCGGTCCCCCTCCCTGTGCCGGGAAGGATTTAGGTCACCCCAACAGAAACGTCCCTTCCAGCACCGTTACGCAATTGCCGCCGAGGATCACGCGATCGCCCTCCAGCCGGCAGTCCAAATAGCCGCCCCGCGCGCTTGCCTGGAATGCCGTGAACCGGTCGCGTCCCAGCCGCTTCGCCCAATAGGGTACTGCGACCGCATGCGCCGATCCGGTCACCGGATCCTCGTCGATCCCGCCCCCGGGCGCGAAAGCGCGGCTGATGATGTCAGTATCGTCGCCCGGAGCGGTGGCGATGGTGAGGACGTCGCCATCCGCCGCCAGCGCACGGAAATCGGGTGTGAGCGCGCGCACCTGATTCGCGCTTTCCAGCACGATCAGCGCATAGCGATGCTCGTGCCACAAGGTCTCGACCGCGCCGTCGATGCCCAAAGCTGCGACAATATCGGGCAACGGTTTGGGCGAGGGCACCCAGGCGGGCAGCGCCAGTTCGTAGCTGCCGCCGGCCCGCGCGACCTCGAGCGTTCCGGCCTTGCGCGTGCGGAAGCGGACGCGCTCGCGATCCGGGTCCGACGACAGGACGAAATGACCGCTCGCGAGCGTCGCGTGACCGCACATCACGACTTCGACCGCCGGCGTGAACCAGCGCAGGTCGAAATCGACGCCGTCATCGTCGGCGGCGACCAGGAACGCGGTCTCGGACAGATTGTTCTCGGCCGCGATCTTTTGCAGCACGTCGTCGTCGAGCCAGTCGTTCAGCGGCATCACCGCCGCCGGGTTGCCCTCGAAGGCGTGACGCGCGAACGCGTCGATCTGCGCGATCGGTAGCCTCATTGTCGTCTCCTTTTAGATGCGCTTGCCGAACCAGTGCGGCGTCACATCCGCCTCGACCAGCGGATTGTCGGTATCGACATGCCCTTCGGGATCGACATGGATCAGCACCTCGACCTTGGGGAAGGCTTTGTGCAGCGCGGTCTCGACGCGTTCGACGATCTCGTGCGACTGTGCCACGGTCAGGTCGCGCCCGACCTCCATATGGAATTGCGCGAATTCGTGGCTGCCCGATCGCCGCGTCCGGAAATCGTGAATGCCTTTCAGGCCTTCCTGCCGCGCCGCGACTTCGATGAACTGCTTGCGCAGGTTCTCGGGCCATTCCTTGTCCATCAGCTGGTCGATTGCGGTCGACGATGCTTGGAACGCGCCCCAGGCAAGCCATGCGGCGATGATGATGCCGAACACGGGGTCGGCACCGCGCAGGCCGGCATATTGTTCGAGCAGCAGCGCGACGATCACCGACAGGTTGAGGAACAGGTCGGACTGGTAATGGACCTTGTCGGCCATGATCGCGACCGACCCGGTCTTGCGGATGATCGATCGCTGATAGGCCAGCAATGCGAAGGTCGCGAGAATTGCGATGATCGATACGCCGATGCCGAACTCCGCTTCGGTCGTCTGGGTCTTGTCGCCGAGCTTCATGATCGCACGCCAGGCGATGCCGGCGGCCGACAAGGTGATCAGCGCGACCTGGAACAAGGCAGCGAGCGCCTCCGCCTTGCCGTGTCCGAAGCGATGGTCGTGATCGGCGGGCTCGGCCGCGACCTTGACGCCGTATAGCGTGACCAAGCTGGCGAGTAGGTCGAGCGCGGTATCGGCCAGGCTGCCGAGCATCGCCACCGACCCGGTCGAATAAGCGGCATAGCCCTTGAGTCCGAGCAGAAACACCGCCATCGCCACGCTGGCCAGCGCGGCGCGGATCGCGAAGGGAATGATGCGGCGGCGCTCGCTCTCGGTCATCATGGGTAGAGCAGTCCTTCGGACCAGGTTCCATCGCCGGCAAGGTCGAACGCGCGGCGCTCGTGCAGGCGGTGCGCGCGGTCCTGCCAGAACTCGATATGGGTTGGGGTCAGGCGATAGCCACCCCAATGCGGCGGGCGCGGCACGTCCTGGCCCTCGAACCGCGCCTTCGCCTGTTCGTAGCGCGCTTCGAACGTCGCGCGCGCGTCGAGCGGACGCGACTGGTCCGATGCCCAGGCACCGAGTTGCGAATCGCGCGCGCGGCTGGCGAAATAGGCGTCCGATTCGGCGTCCGAGGCCAGGCCGAGGCTGCCTTCGATACGGATCTGTCGGCGCAGCGACTTCCAGTGGAACAGCAACGCAGCATGCGGATTGGCCGCCATCTCGCCCGCCTTGCGGCTTTCGCGGTTGGTGTAGAAAACGAAGCCGTCGCGGCCATGGCCCTTTAGCAGCACCATCCGCACCGACGGGCGTCCCTGCGCGTCGGCAGTGGCGAGCGCCATCGCGTTCGAATCGTTGGGCTCGGTTTCGCGTGCTTCGGCGAACCAGCTATCGAACAGGGCGAAGGGATCGGTGCTCATGGCAGCGCTTTACCGCCGCCTCCTTGCCTCGTCACCCCGACTTGTTCCCGGTGACGGAACGACTCCCCATCCTGGGAATTGAATCGGTTTCGCAACGGAGGTGACGATGGCCGCACGGGCCTATTGGCAGGGACAGATCAGGCTGGCGCTCGTCTCGATCCCGGTCGAGATCTACACCGCGACCAAATCCGGCGCGCAGGTGGCGTTTCACCAGATCCACGAACCTTCGGGCAAGCGGATCAAGTATGAGAAGACCGTGCCCGGCATCGGCGAGGTGGATCCCGACGAGATCGTCAAAGGCTTCGAATATGAGAAGGGCGAATATGTCCTGCTCGACCAGGACGAGATCGACGCGGTGAAGCTCGAATCGAAAAAGACGCTCGAGCTCACCCAATTCGTCGACATGGATGAGATCGACGTCCTCTATTACGAGCGGCCCTATTTCGTCGTCCCCGCCGACGATCTTGCCGAGGAGGCGTTCATCGTCCTGCGCGAGGCGCTGCGCCGGTCGAAAAAGGTCGGGATCGGCCAGCTCGCGATGCGCGGGCGCGAATATGTCGTCAGCCTGAAACCTTGCGGCCGCGGCATGGTGTTGGAAACGCTGCGCTATGCCGGCGAGGTCAATCGCGCGCAGGGTTATTTCCGCGACATTCCCGATGACGAGCCCGACGAGGATCTGCTCGATCTCGCGACCGCGTTGATCGACAAGAAATCGTCCAAGTTCGATCCCGCCAAGTTCCACGACCATTATGTCGATGCGCTGAAGGACCTGATCGCGCGCAAGGCCAAGCAGAAATCGCGCCGCAAGATCATCGAGGACAAGGACGACGAAGGGACCGGCCGCTCCGGGTCCAACGTCATCGACCTGATGGCCGCGCTCAAGAAATCGATCGAGAAGCCGAGCGCCAAGCCGGCGCAGAAGGAGAGCGTCACGACCACCAAGAAGACCGCGCGCAAAAAGGCTCCGGCGCGGGCCGCTCCGGCGAAGAAGCGTGCTTGAGCCTCACTCGTCATCCCGGCGGAGGCCGGGATCGCCGGCGGTTCTAGCCGGAAAGGTGCCGCCAGCGGCCCCGGCCTGCGCCGGGGCGACGGGATATTGCCATGGCTGACCGGGACCCCCTCGCCAAATATAACGCCAAGCGCGACTTCTCGAAGACCGCGGAACCCAAGGGGGAGCGTAGCGGCACCGCCGGGCATCGGTTCATGGTCCAGAAGCACGACGCGACGCGGCTGCACTGGGATCTGCGGCTCGAAGTTGACGGCGTGATGAAGAGCTGGGCCGTGACGCGGGGCCCCAGCCTCAATCCCGACGACAAGCGGTTGGCGGTGCAGACCGAGGATCACCCGATCAGCTATGCCGATTTCGAGGGCACGATTCCCGAAGGCGAATATGGCGGCGGCACCGTGATGTTATGGGATGACGGCTGGTGGGAGCCGATTCCCGGCAAGTCCGCAAAAGATCTGGAGAAGGGGCATCTGCATTTCATCCTCCATGGGGAGAGGATGAAGGGCGAATGGCTGCTGATCCGGCTTAAGCCGCAGGGAAAGGAACGGAATACCAACTGGCTGCTGAGGAAGCTGGAGGACGATTATGCCGGCGGTTCTGACGATCTGGTCGAGAATGCCGTCACCAGCGTGAAGACCGGCCGTTCGATGGCGGAGATCGCCAAGGGGAGGAAAGCGAAGGAACTGGCAAGCTGGAAGAAGCTGCGTTCCTCCAATACGTCGCCCCGGCGAAGGCCGGGGCCGCCGAGTGGCTCGGATTCCCCCGTGAAACGCAGCGGCCCCGGCCTCCGCCGGGGCGACGCTAAGATGCCCAAATTCCGCGATCCCCAGCTCTGCACCCTGGTCGACTCCGTCCCGACCGGCACCGGCTGGATTCACGAAGTCAAATATGACGGCTATCGCGCGCTGATCGCGATCGGTGGCGGCAAGGCCAAGGTCTATACGCGCAATGGCCTCGACTGGACCGACAAGTTCCACGCCATTGCCGACGCGGCGGCCAAGCTGCCGGTGGGATCGGCGCTGATCGACGGGGAGATCGTCGCGTTCAAGGACGGGCACCCCGATTTCTCGACATTGAAGGACGCCATTTCCAACGACGGCGACATGACCTTGTTCGCGTTCGACCTGCTCGAACTCGACGGCGAAGACCTTGCCAAACTGCCCCAGGTCCAGCGCAAAGAGCGCCTGCGCCCGCTGCTCGAGGGCGCTGATGCGCGGCTGCAATATGCCGAGCATATCGTCGGCGAAGGCGAGAAATTGTTCGAGACGATGTGTCGCGAAGGTTATGAAGGAATCGTCTGCAAGCGGGCCGACGCGCCTTATTCCGGCCGCCGCACCCAGGCCTGGCTCAAGGTCAAATGCCTGCTCCGCCAGGAATTCGTCATCGTCGGCTGGACCGAGAGCGACAAGTCGCGCGGATTTCGCGCATTGCTCCTCGGCGTCCATGAAGATGGCGAACTGCGCTATGCCGGCAAGGTCGGCACCGGCTTTTCGGTCGAGACGATGAACGACCTACGTGCCAAATTGGACAGGCTCGCCCGCAAGACGCCGACAGTGGAGGCACCGCGCGCCGCCACCCGCCGCGTGCATTGGGTAACCCCAAAGCTGGTCGCCGAGATTGCCTATACCGAGACGACGCCCGACAAGGTCCTGCGGCACCCAAGCTTCCTGGGGCTGCGCGGCGACAAGGAGGCCGAAGAGGTGGTCGTGGAAAAAGCCAAGCCTGCCCTCAAACCGAAAGCGTCGAGCGTGAAGATCACCCACCCGGACCGGTTGATCTTTCCCGATTCGACAGTGACCAAGGGTGACCTAGCCGCATTCTACGAGGCGATGGCGCCCGTAGCGCTGCAATGGATCGCCAACCGCCCGATCAGCCTGGTGCGCTGCCCCCAGGGACGCGGGAAGCATTGCTTCTTTCAGAAGCATGACGCCGGCTCGTTCGGCGAGCACGTCAAGCATGTGAACATCGAGGAGAAGGACGGGTCGGTCGAACCCTATCTCTACGTCGATGATGCCGACGGGCTGCTGCAATGCGTCCAGATGGGGACGATCGAGTTCCACGGCTGGGGATCGTCGGTCGCCGACGTCGAAAAGCCCGATCGCCTCGTGTTCGACCTGGACCCCGATGAGGGACTTGGTTTTGCCGAGGTGAAGAAAGCCGCGGTCGAGATCAAGGGCCATCTCGCCGAGATCGGCCTCGTCAGCTTCGCGATGGTGTCGGGCGGCAAGGGCGTCCATGTCGTCGTGCCGTTGACGCCTGAGGCCGAATGGCCGGCGGTCAAGGATTTCGCCGACCGCTTCTGCGTGGCGCTCGCCCAGGCCGAGCCCGACCGTTTCACCGCCACCATGTCCAAGGCCAAGCGCAAGGGGAAGATCTTCCTCGACTGGTTGCGCAACCAGCGCGGCGCGACCGCGGTGATGCCCTATACCGCGCGCGCGCGCGCCAAGGCGCCGGTTGCTGTCCCGGTGACCTGGGCAGAACTTGGCGACCTCGAGACGCCGGCCAAGTGGCATGTCGGGGATCAGGACGAGTTGCTGCAGCGCGCGTCGTCGAAGGAGCTGGCGGGATGGGGGATTGCGCGGCAGGTGCTGCCGGATCTTTGAACACTACCATCGTCACCCTGGCCTTGTGCCGGAGTCCAGCGGGCGGCAAGCGCAAGACTGAAGGCCCGAGCTTCTCGCTAACCTGCACATTGGATGCCGGGACAAGCCCGGCATGACGAATTTGAGGTCGGCCCGATCTCAATCCATGTTGCCACGCAGCATGGTTTGTGGTGGTTAGCCTTTCCCAAGGGGAGGCCCGGTTGGCCAGTCATGCGCTCAGCGAAGGTTTGTTCGATGCCACGGCAAATGCCGCGCGCTGGCTGGCGGACTATCGCGGACGGGTCGGCGAGCGCGATGGCGACGTCGTAGCTAGCGGCGATCCTGACGCCTGGACCGCCGCGTTCGAGGAACTCGCGGTCGCTGCAGGGGACGACCTCGCCCATGCCCAGGAACGCGTACAGCGCCACGCCGAGGATATCGGCACCGGGTTTCGCGTCGCCGGCGATTCGGACGAGCGCCCCTGGCCGGTGTCGCCGGTCCCGCTGCTGATCGCTGAAAGCGAGTGGCGCGTGATTGCCGAGGGCGTGGCGCAGCGAGCCGGGCTGATCGAAGCCGTGCTTGCCGATATCTATGGTGAGGGCGCTCTGATCGCCGACGGTGCAATCCCAGCGGCGCTGATCAACGGCAGCCCGCTGTTCCTGCGACCGATGGTCGGGTTGACCTTGCCCGGGGGCTACCAGCTCCAGTTCGCCGCATTCGATCTCGGGCGCGGCCCCGATGGCGAGTGGCGCGTGCTTGCCGATCACCTGCGCGCGCCGGCGGGTGCCGGCTATGCGCTCGAAAACCGCCTCGCCACATCGCGGACCCTGGGCGGATTGCAGGGCCGCCTGAATATCTTCCGCCACGCACCCTTCTTCACCGCGTTCCGCGACGGCCTCGCGGCATTGTGCAAGCGGGCCGAGCCGCGAATCGGTCTGCTCACTCCCGGCCGCTGGAATGCCAGCTATGCCGAACAGGCCCATCTCGCGCGCTATCTCGGTTTTCTGCTGGTCGAAGGCGCCGATCTCGCGGTCGCCGAGGATCGGCTTTACGTCCGCACGATCGCCGGGCTGAAGCGCGTCGATGCGCTGTGGCAGCGCGCCGATCCGCGCATGCTCGATCCGCTCGCGTTCGATTCGCATTCGACGATCGGGGTCGCCGGCCTGATCGACGCCTTCGCCGCGCACAATGTGCTGATCTCCAACGCGCCCGGCGCCGGGGTCCTCGAAGCGCCGGCGCTGCAAGCCTTCCTGCCCGCACTGTCCGAACGGATCATCGGCGAGAAATTGAAGCTGCCCAATATCGCCACCTGGTGGTGCGGCGACGATGCGGCGCGCGCCACGGTGGAGGCGCGGCTCGACAGTTTGATGATCGCGCCCGCGTTCGGCGTGAACCCGCTCGGTCTGCCCGATGGCGCTGTGCAAGGGTCCGAATTGTCGGCCGAGGCGCGCCGGACGCTGCTCGAGGACATGGCGCGGCGGCCGCAGGATTATGTCGGGCAGGAACTGGTCCGGTTGTCGACCATGCCGGTGGTCGCCGATCATCAGTTGGCCGCGCGGCCCTTCACTTTGCGCGTGTTCGCGGCACGCGGCGTCGACGGCGACTGGACGGTGATGCCCGGCGGCTTTGCCCGGATCGGCGAGCATCCCGATATTCGTGCGGCGGTGATGGGCAAGGGGATCTGGTCGGCCGATGTCGCGATCTACAGCCCCGATCCGGTCCCTCAGGCCTCGCTGCTGCCGGCGCCCGACAGCACGCAAATCCGCCGCAATCCCGGTACGCTGCCGAGCCGCGTCGCAGACAATTTCTACTGGCTCGGCCGCTATCTCGAACGCGGCGAGGCATTGCTGGCGATCATCCGTGCAATGCTCGGCAATTCGATCGATGCCGATGCGGGCGCCGCGCTCGACCATGATACGGTCGGGCGGATGGCCGGGTTGGTCGTTGCCGCCGGCGCCGCGGCGCACCCCGCGCATCTCAAACGCCCCGATCTCGTCCAGCTTGCAAGGACCGCACTCGACGCGCTCGACGGCTGGAACAACATCCCGGCGATCAATCGCATGGCGCGGACCATTGCCCAGGTGTCGCGCGACCGGCTGTCGGCGGACGTCGTACGCCTGCTCGACGCGCCGCATCCGACCAAGGGATCGATGCTCGACCGCTGCGGGTCGCTGCAACGGCGCTATGCCGCTTTGTCGGGTCTGGCGGCGGAGCATATGGGCCGGACCGCGGCATGGCGCTTCCACGATCTTGGCCGTCGCGTTGAACGCGGGCTGGCGGTGGCGCGGCTGGTCCGCACTTTCGGCATGACCGGCGCGTCGAGCGATGATCTCACCACGTTGCTGGATCTCGCCGATAGCCAGATCGGTTATCGCCAGCGCTATCTCACCGGGATCGCGCGGGTGCCGGTCGTCGATCTCGTCGCGCTCGATCCGGGCAATCCGCGCAGCCTCGCTTACCAGGCAGATCGTATCGCCGAGCATCTCGACGAGCTCCCCGTGCTCAATGACGACGGCTTGCCTGAAGAGCAGCAGGCCGAAGCACGAGCCTTGTGCGCCTTGCTGTCGACCGCCAGCGCGGCGCGGCTTGATATCGGCCAGCTCGATCAGGCCGAACGCCAGCTTGCGCATTTGTCCGACGCAATCGCACGACGGTATTTTCTGCAAGGGGCGGAACCCTTGCGCGCGGGCGGACTTACGCTGGCGTGAGATTTGGGGCGTGATCTACGATATCCGGCACGTCACGCGGTTCGATTACGGTCGGCCGGTCGCTTTCGCGCGCTGTAACCTGCGGCTCAAGCCGATCCTGTGGTCGGGGCAGAGGGTCGAGCGTTACGAACTGACGATAACGCCGGCCGGCGAGACGCGGCCGGCGCTGGCCGAAGCGGGGCTCGCCAACCTCACGCGGCTGGTCGTCACCGAACGCGTCCGCACCCTGACGATCGAAAGCGTCTCGCGCGTCGTGGTCGACCGCCCGGTGCCGGTGCCGCAGCCCGACGACCCGACTCTGGCCGGGGTCGCGGCTTTTGCGCGCGCCAATCGCGACCTCTCGCCCGCCGGGCCGTCGGCCTATCTCTATCCGTCGCCGCTGATCCCGCTCGACGCCGATATCGCGGCGTGGTGTGCGCAGGATCTCGATCCCGATCGCAACGCGCTGGAAGCCGGCATCGCCTTGGCGCGGCGCATCCAGCGCGAGTTCGCGTTCGATCCGGCGGCGACATTGGTAGACACGCCGCCGCGCGAAGCGTTCCTGAAACGCCGTGGCGTGTGCCAGGATCTGACCCAGATCATGATCACCGGCTTGCGCGCCGCCGGCCTGCCGGCTGCCTATGTCAGCGGCTATATCCGCACGATCCCGCCGCCCGGGCAGGAGCGGCTGATCGGTGCTGATGCAACGCATGCCTGGGTGATGCTTTGGTGCGGTCCGGCGCGCGGTTGGGTTGGGGTGGACCCAACCAACGGCATCTGGATGGCGGGCGACCATATCATCATGGCCATGGGCCGCGACTATGCCGAGATCGCGCCGATCGACGGCATCGTGCTGGGATCGGGGGCGCAGAAGATGGACGTGTCCGTCGACGTTGCGCCGGTGGACGACGTATCGGCTTGAAATCAATGATCGACGCAGCAGGATACGACTGTGTCTGGCTCGTCAGCGACATCGCGGACTGTTTAGCGGCGGTCGTGACCGCCGGCGCCGGCCCGCTTCCGGAAAGCGTTTTCGATGGCCCCGTCGATCTATCCGATCTGGAGCATAGACTTCGTCAGTTACCGGTTGTCGGGACGGCCAATGCCCTCGTCGAGGATGGCGATATGACGAGCTTTCTCGAGCTGGCCAGGCGCGGGTTGTTCGTTTTCGACTGGACGGACGTTCATCGCACCCGCCGAGCAAGTATCGGAGCCTACCAGCTAGTCGCCGTACCGGCATGCGCTATTCACACATCCGATCTGCCAGCCGATCTCCGCGTCATCGCTCAGCGACAGCGGCTGTCATCGGCGTTCGGCGATCATTTAACGCTCGACATGCTCTCGGATTGAACGCTCTTCATTTGCGCTCTGCCGCGCAATCCCCCAAATAGCGCCCCAAGATGGCAGCTGATCCCTATACCCTGCTGGGCGTATCCCGCACCGCGACCGAAGCGGATATCAAGAAAGCCTATCGCAAGCTTGCGAAGGAATTGCATCCCGACCGCAACACCGACAATCCCAAGGCGGCGGAGAAGTTCAGCCAGGTGACGTCGGCCTATGACCTGCTGAGCGACAAGGACAAGCGCGCGCGCTTCGACCGCGGCGAGATCGACGGCGACGGCAATCCAGCCGCGCCGTTCGGGTTCGGCGGTGGCGGCGGCGGGCCGCAAGGCGGCTTCCGCGCCGATTTCGGCAGCGAGCAGGCGGGCGACTTCAGCGACCTGTTCGAAGGCCTGTTCGGCGGCCGTGGCCGACCCGGTGGTGCTGGCGGCTTTGCTGGCGGCTTCGGACGTCGTGCGCAGCCCAAGGGTGCCAATGTCGCCTATCGTCTGACCGTTCCGTTCACCGACGCCGCGACCCTGGCGCCGCAGCGGATCACGCTCGCCGACGGCAAGACGATCGATCTCAAGCTGCCGGCGGGAGTCGAATCGGGGACGCAGATGCGCCTGAGCGGCAAGGGTCAGGCCGGTCCCGGCGGCAATGGCGACGCGATCGTCACGATCGAGATCCAGCCGCACCGTTTCTTCACCCGCGACGGCGACGATATCCGGATCGATTTGCCGATCAGCCTGTCCGAAGCCGTGCTGGGCGCGAGCGTTCGCGTGCCGACCGCCGATGGCGCGGTGATGCTGACCGTTCCCAAGGGATCGACCTCGGGCAAGACGCTGCGGCTCAAGGGCAAGGGATTCCACAAGAAAGGCGGCGGGCGGGGCGATCAACTCGTCACGCTGATGGTCGACCTGCCGGTCGACGACGACGCCCTGGTCGAGTTCGTCCAGGGATGGAAGGACAAGGACAGGAATCCGCGCGGCAACCTCGGCGTCTGACGTCGGTTACGGTCCTGTATGTCGCATCTTTCGCCCCTTTCCCCTGAAGCGCGCGGGCTTCGCGGTTATCGCGAACGGGACGGGAAGCCGCTGCCGACGCGCGCCTGGATCGTCACCAAGCGCGTCTTCGTCGGCATTTTCGCCAATGGCTTCATGTATGCCGGCAACATCGCCTATCTGGCGCTGCTGACGGTCTTTCCGTTCTTTATCCTGGCGGCGGCGATCGCGTCGATCTTCGGGCAGAGCGCGGACGCCCTGCGCGCGGTCGATTCGTTCCTCTTTACCCTGCCGCCCAGCGTCTCGGGCCTGTTGCGCAAGCCGATCGCCGACGTCCTGGCTGCGCGGACCGGCTCGCTGCTCGTGCTTGGCGGTTTGGTGGCGCTCTGGTCGGTGGGCAGTTTCGTCGAGACGATCCGCGACATCTTCCGCCGTGCCTATGGCGTGACCTTCGAAAAGCCGTTCTGGCATTATCGGCTGGGATCGATGGCCGTGATCATCGGATCGGTCGTGCTGGCGTTGCTGGCATTTCTGATCCAAGGCGTGCTGACCGCGGCGGAGCAATTCATTTACCGGATGCTCCCCTGGGCGGCCGAGTTCGGCCAATGGGTCGGCTGGTCCCGCATCATTCCCGCGCTCGTCATGTATGCCGCGCTCTACATGCTGTTTCTGTCGGTCACGCCGGGCAAATATCGGGCGAAAGGCTGTCCGCGCTGGCCGGGCGCGGCGTTCACCACGGCCTGGTGGATCAGCGCCACCTTGTTGTTGCCGGTGTTCCTGTCGAACCTCAGCAATTACGACCTCACCTACGGCAGCCTGGCTGGGGTGATCGTTACCTTGTTGTTCTTCTGGATCGTCGGCCTCGGTATTTCGATCGGCGCGCACCTCAACGCGGCACTAGCCGAAACGCCGTTGAAGGACGTAAGGGACGGTCCAACAACGGAAACGGAGATTGAAGCGGCATGACCGGACTGATGCAGGGTAAGCGCGGGCTGATCATGGGCCTGGCCAACGACCGCTCGCTGGCCTGGGGTATCGCCAAGAAGCTGGCCGAGGCGGGCGCCGAATTGGCGTTCAGTTATCAGGGGGAGGCACTCGAGAAGCGCGTGCGGCCGCTCGCCGCCGAACTCGGCTCGGACTTCCTGATCGATTGCGACGTCAGCGATATGGCGGCGCTCGATACCGCCTTTGATGCTCTCAAGGCGCGCTGGCCGACGATCGATTTCGTCGTCCATGCGATCGGCTTTTCGGACAAGAACGAGCTGCGCGGCCGTTATGCCGATACGACGCTCGACAATTTCCTGATGACGATGAACATCAGCGTCTATTCGTTCACCGCAGTGGCGCAGCGCGCCGCGGCGATGATGCCGAATGGCGGCTCGCTGCTGACGCTCAGCTATTATGGTGCCGAGAAGGTCGTGCCGCATTACAATGTGATGGGTATCGCCAAGTCGGCGCTGGAGACCAGCGTGCAATATCTCGCGGTCGATCTCGGCCGCGACAATATCCGCGTCAACGCGATCTCGGCGGGCCCGATCAAGACCCTGGCGGCGAGCGGGATCGGCGATTTCCGCCTGATCCTGAAGTGGAACGAGCTCAATTCGCCGCTCAAGCGCAATGTCACGATCGAAGATGTCGGCGGCTCCGCGCTGTATTTCCTGAGCGACCTGTCTTCGGGCGTCACCGGCGAAGTCCATCATGTCGACGCCGGCTATCACGTCATCGGCATGAAGGCGGAAGACGCCCCGGATATCGCATTGGTGTGATTGATAACCCCTCTCCCTTTAGGGGAGAGGGAGGGGCCCGCCGCCGAAGGCGGTGGGAGGGTGAGGGGGAGATGAAGCGACCGCCTGGCGAAGAGCCGCTCGAATTCCAGCGCCGGGTGAGGCACGAGCCGACCGAGCCGGAAAAGAAACTCTGGTCAGCGTTGCGTAACCGTCAGATCGCGGATGCCAAGATCCGTAAGCAGACGTGGCTCTGCGGTTATCTTGTCGACTTCTATTGTGCCGCGGCGAAGCTCGTTATCGAGGTTGACGGGGACACGCATGCGCATCAGCAGGATTATGATGAGCGGCGTACCGCGCGGCTCGAAAGCGAAGGGTTTCGGGTGATCCGGTTTTCGAACGACGATGTGGTGCGGAATCCGGACGGCGTAGTGGCGTGCGTTCGCGAAGCACTCGACCCCTCACCCTCCCACTCGGCTGCGCCGAGCCTCCCTCAAGGGGAGAGGGGTCAATGAGCTACAACTCCTTCGGCCACGTCTTTCGCTTCTCCACCTGGGGGGAGAGTCACGGTCCCGCGATCGGCGCGGTTGTCGATGGTTGTCCGCCGGGGCTGAGCCTGAGCGAAGACGATATCCAGCCGTTCCTCGACCGCCGCCGTCCGGGCCAGTCGCGCTTCACCACGCAGCGCCAGGAGCCGGACCGCGTACGCATCCTGTCGGGCACGTTCGAAGGCCGCACCACCGGCACGCCGATCAGCCTGATGATCGAGAATCTCGACCAGCGGTCGAAGGACTATTCGGAAGTGGCGCAGGCTTATCGTCCTGGCCATGCCGATTACGCCTATGACGCCAAATATGGCTTCCGCGACTATCGTGGCGGCGGTCGCTCGTCGGCGCGCGAGACCGCGAGCCGGGTCGCGGCGGGTGCGGTCGCGCGGCTGGTCATTCCGGAAGTCTCGATCCTTGCCTGGGTTGAGGCGATCGGCGGCGATGCGATCGACCATGCGCGGTTCGATCCGGCCGAGATCGACAATAACCCGTTCTTCTGTCCCGACGCCAAGGCAGCTGCGCGCTGGGAAAAGCTGGTCGACGACGCGCGTAAGGCAGGATCGTCGCTCGGCGCGGTGATTGCCTGCGAGGCGACCGGGGTGCCACCCGGCTGGGGCGCGCCGCTTTACGCCAAGCTCGATGCCGAACTCGCGCATGCCTGTATGGGGATCAACGCGGTCAAGGGCGTCGAGATCGGGGACGGCTTCGCCGCCGCGACGCTGACCGGCGAGGAGAATGCCGATGCCATGCGGCCGGGCAGCAACCAGACCGGCGGCCCGCATTTCCTGTCCAATCACGCCGGTGGCATCGCCGGGGGCATTTCCACTGGACAGCCCGTGCGTGTGCGCGTCGCGTTCAAACCGACCAGTTCGATCCTGACCCCGGTCGAAACGATCACGCGTGACGGCGATGCGACCGACATCCGCACCAAGGGGCGGCACGATCCGTGCGTCGGCATTCGCGGCGTGCCAGTCGTCGAAGCCATGGTGGCATTGGTTCTGGCCGACCAGAAGCTGCTGCATCGCGCGCAAAACGGCTGAGTTTCCGTCGGTTAGTCCCGATAGAGGCTCAATCACCGGCAAGCCGTTCGATTCCGTGGATGTAACGACCCCCGGCGACGGAGCCTTTTAGTTACTGAGCCTTTTCCTCTTCGGTCCATTCAGGACAGGAGAGTATCGAATGAAGCTTGTCATGCTTGCAGGCGCCTTGATCATCGGCGTCTCGGGAGTTGCGGTGGCGCAAACCACCCCGGCGACTCCCGCAACGCCGGCTACGCCGGCAACGCCTGGCTCGATGGGTACCCCGGCAACCCCTGCGACGCCGGCCACCCCAGCCACCCCTGCTGTGCCCGACGCGACGGCGCCGAGCACAACCCCCGATTCCGCCACGACACCGTCGACTACGACGGATACGACCGCGACGTCCGATACGTCAGCGTCGACCGACATGTCGGCGGATACCGGCAAGAAGAAGAAAAAGAAGCACTGATAGCCCCAGCCCACCCCATGCAATCGGATCGTGCCCGACCAGGCGCGGTCCGTCGGGGCTAATGGGCCTGTCCTCGTGGCCGGTGCTGGCGTGCACTGGCTGCGGGGGCAGGCCCTATCTCTTCAATTTGCTCGGGGTCTACTGAAGCCGGATCAGTCCGCAAACGGATCGCGCACCAGGATCGTGTCGTTGCGCTCCGGGCTGGTCGACACCAATGCTACCGGGCAACGGATCAGTTCCTCTATGCGGCGGATATATTTGATCGCGGCGGCAGGCAGTTCCGCCCAGCTGCGCGCGCCGGCGGTCGATTCAGACCAGCCGGGCACCGTTTCGTAGATCGGCTCCACCGACGCCTGATCGAGCGGGTGCGGGGGCAGATAGTCGTAGGTCTTGTCGCCCAGGCGATAGCCGGTGCATATCTTGATCTCGTCGAGCCCGTCGAGGATGTCGAGCTTGGTGAGCGCGATCCCCGTGATGCCGCTGACCGCCGCCGACTGCCGGACGAGCACGGCGTCGAACCAGCCGCAGCGCCGCTTGCGCCCGGTGTTGACCCCGAACTCGCGCCCGCGCGTGCCGAGATATTCGCCGATCTCGTTATCCTGCTCGGTCGGGAAGGGGCCCGATCCGACGCGCGTCGTATAGGCCTTGACGATCCCGAGCACGAATCCGACCCGCGAGGGTCCCAGGCCGGATCCCGCGGAGGCAGTGCCCGCTACCGTATTGGACGAGGTGACGAACGGATAAGTTCCGTGGTCGACATCGAGCAGCACGCCCTGCGCGCCTTCGAACAGGATGCGCTTGCCGCGCTCGCCCGCCGCGTTGAGCGTGACCCACACCGGCTTGGCATAAGGCAGCACGAAGTCGGCGATTTCTCTCAGCTCGGCCAGCAAGGCCTCGCGATCGACCGGCGGCTTGCCGAAGCCGGCAAGCAACGCATCGTGATGTGCACAAAGGCGGTCGATCTGCGGTCCCAATTGATCGAGATGGGCAAGATCGCAGATGCGGATCGCGCGACGACCAACCTTGTCCTCATAGGCCGGGCCGATCCCGCGGCGCGTGGTGCCGATCTTCTGCCCGGAATTGCCCGCATCGAGCGCGTCCTCGCGCAGCGCGTCGAGATCGCGGTGCAGCGGCAGGATCAGCGGCGCGGTCTCGGCAACGTGGAGAAGTTCGGGCGTGACCTTGATCCCCTGTTCGGCGATCCGCGTGACTTCGTCGCGGAAATGCCAGGGGTCGAATACCACGCCGTTGCCGATCACGCTCAGCGTGCCGCGCACGACGCCCGATGGCAGGAGGGCCAGCTTATAGGTCTTGCCGTCGATGACGAGCGTGTGGCCGGCATTGTGCCCGCCCTGGAAGCGGACGACGACGTCGGCGCGCTCCGACAGCCAGTCGACGATCTTGCCCTTGCCTTCGTCACCCCATTGGGCGCCGATCACGGCTACGTTGGCCACTTGCTATTCCTTCGCTTCAGTTCGTCATGCCGGACTTGTTCCGGCATCCAACCATCCGCGGGCGCACTGCCTGAGGCTCGTTGGACCCCGGAACAAGTCCGGGGTGACGATTGGGTTATGTGGTGATCGTGCGAACCTCACCACCTGATAAAACATGCGTACAGAGCTGCGCCTCGGGCGTGTCACCTGCCTCCAAGGCTGCAACCGTCACCCAGCCTTCGCTGCGCAACTTGGCCGCCAACGCCGGATCGCTGCCCAACGGCACGAACAATCGCCGCCGCTCGTCGTGCGTCAGCCCCGCCGCGACGATCGCGTCGATGTACAGCGTGAAACCGATCGCGGTTTCCTCACTGCCATCCTCATGGACGATCATATAGCTGCCGCCACGCCCGATCTCGCCGCGCGCGCCGTCGGCGAATAGCGAGAAGCCGAGCCAGGTCTGATATTCGAAGCCGTGGCGCTCGGTCGGATCGAGCGTCAGCGCGACACGGCCTTTGACCGCCTCGGCCACCTTCCACAATCCGTCGAGCCGCGAGCGCAGCGCGCCACCGACATCGAACCGGCAGAGACGGTCGTGCGCTGCTTCGAACGGTCCGGCTGCCTCGATCATCGGCAGGTAGCTCGGCGCCAGCGCCGCGACCGCACCGGCATCCTTGGCATCGAGCCGATCGGCGAGCTCATCGAGCGACACGCCGTCGAGCGGCAGGGGGCCTGCGGCGAGCGTGCTCAGCAAATCGGGCAGGGTGAAGTCGATCGAGATGCCGGTCACTCCGGCCGCTTCGAGCGCTTCGACCGCGACGGCGACGACTTCCTGCGCGGCGGCGATCGTATCGAGCCCGATCAGCTCGCATCCGGCTTGGCGCCGCTCGCGTTCGGGTGACAGTTCCGAGGCGCGCAGCCGCAGCACCGATCCGGCGTAACTGAGGCGTAGCGGGCGCGGATGGTGCCCCATCCGCGTCGCCGCGATGCGCCCCACTTGCGCGGT
Source organism: Sphingomonas sp. (assembly GCF_024508665.1). Lineage (GTDB taxonomy): Bacteria > Pseudomonadota > Alphaproteobacteria > Sphingomonadales > Sphingomonadaceae > Sphingomonas. Next base: position 37,897 of record NZ_JANINP010000002.1, on the reverse strand, counting down.
GATGTCGGGCCGGATCGCCAAAGTCCGCTGGCTGATCGGGTCGACGAAACGCACGGCGTCCTGCGCGCGCGCCGCCTTCAGCCGATGCGCCAATGCATCCTCGAATTCGGCAAGCGGCGGATCGACCCGCTCATAGCCATGGGCATGCGCCGCATCGAGCACACGCCGCTCCAACCGCGCCGCCGCATCGGCGTCGGGCGGCAGCCGATCGTGAAAGCCGGAAGGGAGCAGCGCGTGAGTCATGTATCTTTCTCCCTCTCCCCTCCGGGGAGAGGGCCGGGGAGAGGGGCAGCCGCAAGCGAATCTATGATTGCCTGCAGCACCGCCGCCTCATTCGTCATCACGTCGGAATTCGTGAAACGGATCACCCGATATCCTTGCTCTTCCAACCATGCGGTTCGCCGCGCGTCATAACGTTCCTGCGCCGCATGGCTATCCCCATCGAGTTCGATGACCAGCTTTCGCGATCGCGCGGCGAAATCGACGGTATAAGGGCCGATCAACACCTGGTTCGAGAACTTGATCCCGATCAGGCGCTTCGCGCGGAGATGGTACCAGAGGCGCGCTTCGGGGCCGGTCGGCTCGCTGCGCATCGCTTTCGCGTTTTCTAGCTGGCGTTTGTCCTTTTTAGGCACTGCCCCTCTCCCCAACCCTCTCCCCGAAGGGGAGAGGGAGTTAGATGGCTAGAAGCTCAGCCCCATCACCGTCTTCACGCCCGCCAATTGGCGTACGCGGGCGATGAGATCGGCGTCGACCGCTTCGTCGACCGACAACAGCAGCACCGCTTCGCCGCCGGCCGAGCGGCGGCCGAGATGGAAGGTGCCGATATTGACGCCCGATTCGCCCAGCAACGTGCCGAGGCGGCCGATGAACCCCGGCGCGTCCTCGTTGACGACGTAGAGCATGTGACCCGCCAGGTCGGCCTCGACCTTGATCCCGAACAATTCGACCAGGCGCGGAGCCTGATCGCCGAACAGAGTGCCGGCGACCGAGCGCTCCCCGGTTTCGGTCTTGACCGAGACGCGGATCAGCGTGTGGTAATCGGCCTCGCGCTCGGTGCGCACTTCGCGCACCTCGATCCCGCGCTCCTTGGCGAGCAACGGCGCGTTGACCATGTTCACCGTGTCGGTCTGCGTGCGGAGGAACCCGGCCAGCACCGCCGAGACGATCGGCTTCTGGTTGAGCTCTGCCGCCGCGCCTTCGGCGTGGATCGAGATGCGGCCGATGGCGCCGTGCGTCAGCTGTCCGACCAGCGAGCCCAGCTTTTCGGCCAGTGCCATGTAGGGCTTGAGCCGCGGCGCTTCCTCGGCCGACAGCGAGGGCATGTTGAGCGCGTTGGTGACGCCGCCCGAGACCAGATAGTCGGCCATCTGCTCGGCGACCTGGATCGCGACATTGACCTGAGCCTCAGTGGTCGACGCGCCGAGATGCGGGGTGGAGATGAAGTTCGGCGTGCCGAACAGCGGGCTCGCCTTGGCCGGCTCTTCGACGAACACGTCGAGCGCGGCACCGGCGATGTGACCCGAATCGAGTCCTTCCTTGAGCGCCGCCTCATCGATCAGCCCGCCACGCGCGCAATTGATGATCCGTACGCCCTTCTTGGTGCGCAGCAGATTGTCGCGGCTCAGGATGTTGCGCGTCTGATCGGTCAGCGGCGTGTGCAAGGTGATGAAGTCGGCACGCGCGAGCAGGTCGTCGAGATCGACCTTTTCGACACCCAGTTCGACCGCGCGCTCGGGGCTGAGGAACGGGTCGTAGGCGATGACCTTCATGCGCAGACCATGCGCGCGGTCGGCGACGATCGAGCCGATATTGCCCGCGCCGATCAGACCGAGCGTCTTCGAGGTCAGCTCGACGCCCATGAAGCGGTTCTTCTCCCACTTGCCTGCCTGGGTCGAGGCATCGGCCTCGGGCAGCTGGCGGGCGAGCGCGAACATCAAAGCGATGGCGTGCTCGGCGGTAGTGATCGAATTGCCGAACGGGGTGTTCATCACCACCACGCCCTTGGCGCTGGCGGCGGGGATATCGACATTGTCGACGCCGATCCCGGCGCGGCCGACGACCTTGAGATTGGTCGCCGCGTCAAGAATGTCCTTGGTCACCTTGGTCGAGCTGCGGATCGCCAAGCCGTCGTATTGGCCGATGATCGCCTTCAGTTCATCCGGCGTCTTGCCGGTGATCTCGTCCACCTCGACCCCGCGTTCGCGGAAGATCTGGGCGGCCTTGGGGTCCATTTTGTCGCTGATCAGTACCTTGGGCATGGTATGTCTCCGTCGCCCCGGCGAAGGCCGGGGCCATTGGATTGGGAAATGAAAACGTGGCGGCCCCGGCCTTCGCCGGGGCGAGGCGTTAAGCTGCCGCTTTCGCGGTGGCGTAGGCCCAGTCGAGCCAGGGCCCGAGCGCTTCGATATCGGCGGTGTCGACCGTGGCACCGCACCAGATGCGCAAGCCGGCCGGCGCGTCGCGATAGCCGGCGACGTCGAATGCGGCGCCTTCCTTCTCGAGTGCGCTCGCCATTGCCTTGATCAGCGCCTCGTCGGCGCCTTCGACTGTCAGGCAGACGCTGGTCTTAGACCGCGACGCCAGGTCGGCGGCGAGATGACCCAGCCAGTCGCGTTCCGCTACGATCTTGTCCAGAGCTGCCGCATTGGCATCCGAGCGCGCGATCAGGCCATCGGCCCCGCCGATCGATTTCGCCCATTCGAGCGCGAAGATCGCGTCCTCCACCGCCAGCATCGACGGCGTGTTGATCGTTTCGCCCTTGAACACGCCTTCGGTCAGCGCACCCTTGGAGACGAGGCGGAATACTTTGGGCAGCGGCCAGGCGGGGGTGTATTCCGTCAGGCGTTCGACGGCGCGCGGCCCGAGGATCAGGACGCCGTGACCGCCTTCGCCACCCAGCACCTTCTGCCACGAGAAGGTGGCGACATCGATCTTGTCCCAAGGCAGGTCGTAAGCGAACACCGCGCTGGTAGCGTCGGCGAAGCTCAACCCTTCACGGTCGGCCGGAATCCAGTCGCCATTGGGAACGCGTACCCCGCTGGTCGTGCCGTTCCAGGTGAACAGCACGTCGTTCGACCAGTCGATCTGGTTCAGGTCAGGCAGCTGGCCGTAATCGGCGCGCACGACGGTCGGTTCGATCTTGAGCTGCTTGACCGCGTCGGTCACCCAACCCTCACCGAAGCTTTCCCATGCAAGCGCAGTGACCTCGCGCGCGCCGAGCATCGTCCACATCGCCATCTCGAAGGCGCCGGTGTCGGAGCCAGGGACGATGCCGATACGGTGGGTGTCGGGGAGCTTCAGCAATTCGCGCATCAGGTCGATGGCATATTGCAGCCGCGCCTTGCCGAGCTTCGAGCGGTGCGACCGGCCGAGCACCTCGGCCGCGAGCTTCGACGCATCCCAGCCCGGAGGCTTGGCGCAGGGACCAGAGGAAAAATAGGGGCGAGCCGGCTTGGTGGCGGGCTTGGCAATGGACGCACTGGTGGCGTCGGCAACCGTAAGTTCAGTCATGTAGTCTCTCCTTGCAGAGAGCGCGCGCGGCGTTGGGACCGCGTGGCCCGTCGGCCGCCCTAAAGATATTGTGCGCCGCGTCAAGCGACATGCGCTGGACGGCGGCGAGCCGACGGGGATAAGCCATGACCCAAGGGGGAGAGCCAAAGATGTACGAGTTCAAGGATCCTGGCGGGCGCGGCCGCGCCGCAATTATTGCCGTGCTGGCGTGGCTTGCGGCAGATCTGGTCTATACGATCGGCGCCGCGACGACCATTGCCGCGCTGAACGGTGCCGCATCCGGCACGGGCCCCGCGGCCGAAACAGCCGACATGATAACTGGCGTTGGCGGGGTTGCGCTGCTGGTGGCCACGCTGAGCTCGATCATATTCGTCGCTCGTTGGATCATGCGGGTGAACGCCAACGCGCATTCGATGTCCGATTCGATGACAGTCACGCCGGGATGGAATGTCGGTTGGTTCTTCATACCGGTCGCCCTTTTGTGGAAGCCTTTCCAGGGGCTGCGCGAGACTTGGCAAGCCAGCGTCAGTCCTCACGATCCCACTTCGGTAGCCGTGCCGCCGCTCATGCGATGGTGGTGGGGCTTGTGGCTTGTGAGCAACGCGCTCGGTAACGTTTCGACCCGGCTCTCGTTTGCCAAGGCCGACGCCGCCAGCCTGATCGCGTCGAGCTGGATCGACATTGCAACCTTGGCGATCGACATACCGCTGGCAATCGTGCTGATCAGAATGATTTCGCAGTTTGACGATCTCCAAGCGAGGGGCCCCGATTACGCCGAAACCTTCGCCTGATCGACAGCACGCGCCGTCGCAGGATTAGCGATTCGTTAACCATGTTCGCGCACATCCATACGCGTGAAGCGTCTCGTTCCCTTGCTCGGCTTTGTGCTGTCGGGTTGCCTGTTTGGCGGAGGGGGCAATGACCGTTTGCCCCCGCCGCCGAGCCGCCCGGCAGGCGCTCCGCCGGTCACGCTCAACCTGCCGACCAGCCGCGAAACGCAGATGTGCTACGCCGACCTGTCTCGCGAACGGGTGCGCTATTCGCCTTTGCCCGACCGCGATTATGGCGGAGGCTGCACCGTCGTCGGTGCGGTACAGCTGATCGACATCGGCGTGCCCGTCACCGGGCTCAAGGCGATGCGCTGTGGGCTCGCCGAAGAATTCATCGGCTGGACGCGCAATGCGGTCGCTCCCGCCGCCTACCAAATTCTGGGCAGTCGCCTGGTCAAGATCGAAACTTTCGGCACTTATGCCTGCCGCAACACGATCGGCACCCCGTTCGAGCGATTATCGGGCCATGCTTTGGCCAACGCGGTGGATGTGTCGGCATTCATCCTGGAGGACGGCCGCCGGGTGTCGATCGAGAATGACTGGCGGTCGGATAGTGACGATGTGCGACGGTTCCTGGAGGTAATCCACACGTCCGCATGCAAGCGGTTCGGAACGGTGCTCAGTCCCGATTACAATGCGGCCCACCACAACCATCTGCACCTCGAAGACGATCATAAGAGCTTCTGCCGCTAGCCCCTCTTGGCAAGCGGGAGGGACTATTTATGAGACCCTTCAATCCGTCACGACTTTGCTCTAACGCGCTGGGATGACTGATACCCGAGTACCGTCGCGCGTTTTCCCGCGCGCGAAACAGGAAGCCGACCGCGCCAAGGGCGGTGTCTCCACCCCGCAGACCCAGGATCCGGCCTATCGGCTCGCCTTCCAGGACATGGACTTCCTGCTCCGCGAGGATCTCCGTCCGGTCCGGTTCCAGCTAGAGCTTCTCAAGCCCGAACTGGTGATCGACGAAGCAGGAATCGCATCCACCTTCGTGATGTACGGATCGGCACGCATTCCCGCGCCGGACAAGGCGCAGGCACTGCTCGATGCGGCGGTCGATGACACGTCACGCAAGATTGCCGAGCGGCTGGTCGCCAAGTCGAGATATTATGACGTTGCGCGCGAACTCGGCCGGCTGGCGTCGAGCTTCCCGGTCGACACCGACGGACGCCGCCATTTCGTCGTCTGTTCGGGCGGCGGCCCGTCGATCATGGAAGCGGCCAATCGCGGCGCGGCGGATGTCGGTGCCGAATCGATCGGTCTCAACATCGTGCTGCCGCACGAACAGGCGCCGAATCCCTATGTGACGCCACGGCTGAGCCTGCAGTTCCACTATTTCGCGCTGCGCAAGATGCACTTCCTGCTCCATGCGCGCGCCTTGGCAGCGTTTCCGGGTGGATTCGGCACGTTCGACGAGCTGTTCGAGCTGCTGACGCTGATCCAGACCGGCAAGATCCAGCCGATCCCGGTGCTGCTCTATGGCAAGGAATTCTGGCAGCGCGTGGTCAATTTCGAAGCTTTGGTCGAAGAAGGCGTGGTCAGCGCCAAGGACCTCGACATCTTCACCTATTGCGAGACGGCGGAAGAGGGCTGGGAATGCGTCCAGCGCTTTTATCAGGACCGGTCGCTGGATATTGGTCTTGCCGAAGCGGAGCAGCACGCCGCGGAAGAGATCGCAGCGCAGGCTGACACTGCGCGGTGAACCCAGTCATTTGAGTTCCTCCCCGAACTTGTTCGGGGAGGGGGACCATCGCGAAGCGATGGTGGAGGGGCTTTGCTACTCAACCAGCCCCTCCACCACGCACTAACGTGCGCGGTCCCCCTCCCCGAGCGAGCTCGGGGAGGAACTGGTTTGTCGCGAATTTTAGAAGCTTACTTCTTGGCCGCAGGCGCGGCGGTGTTGCCAGCGGCCGGGGCAGCGGCATTGCCGTCCGCAGGGGCGGTCGCATTGCCGTCAGCCGGCGCCGCGCTGTTACCGTCGGCGGCCTTGGCATCCTTGCCTGCCGGGGCAGCCGCGGGGGCCGCGGGCAGCGGCAGGTTCGAGCCCTGCTGGTTCAGGTACAGGATCACGTCGGCGCGATCCTTGGGGTTGGACAGGCCGGCGAAGGTCATCTTGGTGCCTGGCGCAAACTTGCGCGGGCTGGTCAGCCAGGCGTTGAGCGAGTCGAAGTCCCACTTGCCGCCCTTGGCCTTGAGCGCGTCGGAGAAGGCGAACCCGCCCTTGCCCTGCGCGACCGCTTCGCCGACCGTCGCATAGAGATTCGGGCCAATGCCGTTGGCGCCGCCCTGATTGATCGTGTGGCACGCCGCGCACTTCTTGAAGACTTCGGCGCCCTTGGCGGCGTCGGCCGTGGGCAGCAGGGACGCAATCGGCACTTCGGCCGCGGCGCCGCTGTCGCCGCCTTCGTCCGCCGCCTCAACCGGATAGCCTTCCTTCTTGGGCTCGCCGCTGTGGAACATCATCCCGCCAACGATCGTGGCCCCCAGCGCGACAAAGCACCCTGCGAGGGTCCAGCCAGCGATCGTGTTGGTCTTGTCGGACATGATTTTTCGCGTACGCCCCTGAATTGAGTAGCAGCCCTTTAGTAAGCGTATTCGCGGGGGGCAAGGTGGAGTGTTTGTTTGCGACCTGACGGTCGCAGCGGCACCGGCCCGCTTCCCCACCCGACCGCCCATAACATATCCTGATTGGGCGGTCGGGTGGGGGAGCGGGCCGGTGCCGCACAACGCGCGGGAGCGCGGCGAGTGAAGCTCAAGCAAAGCTCGGGTTGCTACTAAGGGGGCACCTCTCTAATCGCCGCCGCCCATGGAGAACTTCGCCGCCCCCGCACAACCCATCGTCGCCGCGATGACCGAAGCCGCCGCCCGCGAGCCAGAGCGCGCGGTGGCGTTTCAGGGCGCGCCGGGCGCCAACAGCCATGTCGCGGTCGAGGAAACCTTTCCCAATGGACTGCCGTTGCCCTGCTTCAGCTTCGACGACGCGATCGATGCGGTGAAGGAGGGGCGCGCCGATTGCGCGGTCATCCCGATCGAAAACTCACTTCATGGGCGGGTCGCCGATATCCATTTCCTGCTGCCCGAATCGGGGTTGGTCATCACCGGCGAGCATTTCCTGCCGATCCGCTACGCCTTGATGGGTGTCGGACCGCTCGACGGCGTCAAGGAAGCGATGAGCCATCCCCAGGCGCTGGGCCAATGCCGGCACTGGCTGAAGGCGCATGGCATCACCCCGATCGCCTATCCCGATACCGCCGGCGCCGCCGCTTTGGTCGCCGAGATCAATGATCCCAAGGTTGCCGCGCTCGCGCCGCCGCCCGCGGCCAAGATCTATGGCTTGCAGACACTGGCCAGCGACATCGCCGATGCCGAGCACAATACTACCCGCTTTGTGACCTTGGCGCGGGGCAGCCGGCCGCTGACCGGCGATGGCCCGTTCATGACGACGATCATCTTCGAGGTGAAGAACGTGCCGGCCGCACTTTATAAAGCGATGGGCGGGTTCGCGACCAACGGCGTCAACATGACCAAGCTCGAAAGCTATCAGCGCGGCGGCAGCTTCGCGGCGACCGATTTCTACGCCGATGTCGAGGGACGGCCGGGCGACGAGAATCTCGACCGCGCGCTGGAGGAGCTCGGGTTTCACTCGAAATGGATGCGTGTGTTGGGCTCTTATCCCCAGGCACGGAAGCGGGGATGACGCCGCGCGTCCTGATCATCGCCGGGTCCGATTCGGGCGGTGGCGCGGGGATTCAGGCCGATATCAAGACGGTGACGATGCTCGGCGGCCACGCCATGACCGCGATCACCGCGATCACCGCGCAGAACACTTTGGGCGTCCAGGCAGCGCTGACAGTGCCGACCGAGATGGTGATCGCGCAGATCAATTCGGTGGTGACAGATATCGGCATCGACGCGGTCAAGATCGGGATGATTGGATCGGCGGGGACCGCGAACGCGGTGGCGGACGTGCTCGAGTCGCTCGACGTGCCGATCGTGTTCGATCCGGTGATGGTAGCGACGAGCGGGTCAATCTTAGCGGACGAAGACACGGTTGCTGCCTTTGAGCGGCTCGGTCGCCTCGCGTCGCTGGTGACTCCCAACCTCTCCGAACTCGCCGCCTTGTCCGGACTCGATGTGACCCCTGCCGACGATGTGCAAGCAGCGGCAACCGTTTACGCCAAGCGCCTCGGGACCCCCGTTCTTGCCAAAGGCGGGCACGGCGACGGCGACGAGGTCGTCGATTGGCTGATTGACGGCGCTGGCGAGTGGACCCGATGGCGAGCCGACCGGATCGCTTCCTATCAAACGCATGGTACCGGCTGCACGCTAGCGTCCGCGATCGCGACCTACCTTGCCCGAGGCTGCCCTTGGAAGTCGGCGATCGCTCGCGCGCGGCGGTTCGTGCGGATCGCGATCAAGGATGCGCCCGGCCTGGGCGGCGGGCACGGGCCGATGGGGCAGCAGTCTGTCCGGCTCGATCTCGGACCGGGCGCGCGGCTCAATCAGGTGACGATCCCAACAAACGATTATGCCGCTTCCTGCGCCTTTTATACGGCGCTTGGGCTCAAGCAGATCGTGGAAACCGACGATGCGCATTATGGTCGATTCGAAGCAGCGGGTGGCGCGACGCTGTCGGTCGAGGCGGGGGCACGGCCGACCATCTTTTTCGAATGCGAGAATTTGGATGCCGAGGTAGATCGGTTAAAGAATGCAGGCGTGACTTTCGACCAACTCCCCACCGACCAATCCTGGTTGTGGCGCGAAGCGCGCCTGACCGATCCGTCGGGCAACCCGGTATGTCTGTACCAGGCCGGGGAAAACCGGCGCTATCCGCCTTGGCGGCTTGACTGATGCCCGGGCTCAAACACGAAAAGCTCTGCCTCGCCCCGGTCGCCGGCGTCGACGAAGCCGGCCGCGGGCCTCTCGCCGGGCCGGTCGTCGCGGCCGCGGTGATCCTGCCGGCCAAAGGCATCCCCCGCGGGCTCGACGATTCGAAGAAGCTCACCGCTGCCGAGCGCGCCCGGCTGCACGCCCGATTGATGGATTGCGCGACGGTTGGCGTGGGTATCGTCGAGGCCGACGAGATCGACAGCCTCAACATCTACTGGGCGACGATGAAGGCGATGACGCTGGCGGTCGAAGCACTTGGCTGCCCGCCGGGTCACGTTCTGGTCGACGGCAATCGTCTACCGCGCTGGACGTATCAGGCGACCGCTATCGTCGGCGGGGACTGCATCAGCATGTCAATCGCAGCCGCCTCGATCGTCGCCAAGCACACTCGCGACACGATCATGATCACCCACGCCGAATCCTATCCGCATTACGGCTGGCACACGAACAAGGGCTATAGCGCGCCCGAGCATTTGCGCGCGTTGCGCGAGCACGGCCCGTGTCCGCTACATCGCCGCAGCTTCGCGCCGGTCGCCCAAGCGGCGCAGCCACAGGAAATTTCGGTTCTGCCTTTTTAAGAGTCTTTTGTGCCACACCCCATAGATTGGGGCTGTGGATAACTCGCGACTCAACATCTCGTGCAGGTCGTAAAATGTTCCGCTCCCTTAACCATTTGGTAACCCAGGTCGTTAACTAAACTTCGCTTGACCGGAGTCCGCGCGCTCGGTTTTCGTGCGCGAGTGATTGCGGGGGAGCGTTTGCCGATGGGGGTTATCGAGAAGGTCAGGGCGCGCGCCGTTGCTCTTGGGCAGCCGTCGGTGCTGGTCCCCGGCGAGCTTCCGCTCGACCGCATCCTCATGGGCGATTGCATCGAGGCTATGCGGGCACTGCCGGCCAAATCGGTCGACCTGATCTTCGCCGATCCGCCGTACAACCTTCAACTCGGTGGCGACCTGTCGCGTCCCGACGGCAGCCATGTCGACGCGGTCACCGACGATTGGGACAAGTTCGACAGTCTGGCGATCTATGACCGCTTCACTCGCGAATGGCTCGGCGAGGCAAAGCGCATTCTGAAGGATAACGGCTCGATCTGGGTGATCGGCAGCTATCATAATATCTTCAAGGTTGGGTCGGCGATCCAGGATCTCGGCTATTGGATCCTCAACGACATTGTCTGGCGCAAAGCCAATCCGATGCCCAATTTCAAGGGCACGCGCTTCACCAACGCGCATGAGACCTTGATCTGGGCGTCGACCGGCGAGGGCGCGAAATACACGTTCAACTATCGCAGCATGAAGACGCTCAACGATGAGCTGCAGATGCGCTCGGACTGGGAATTCCCGATCTGCGGCGGGCAGGAACGACTCAAGAAGGACGGGGTGAAGGTCCATCCGACCCAGAAGCCCGAGGCGTTGCTCTATCGCATCCTGCTCGCTTGCTCGAAGCCGGGCGATGTCGTGCTCGACCCGTTCTTCGGCACCGGCACCACCGGCGCGGTCGCCAAGCGCCTCGGCCGGCACTGGATCGGGATCGAGCGCGAACCGGTCTATATCGAGGCAGCCGAGGAACGCATCGCGGCGGCGCTGCCGCTCGACGAATCCGCGCTGACCACGATGCAGAGCCCGAAGGCGGCACCGCGCGTCGCGTTCGGGTCGCTGGTCGAGAACGGGATGCTCAGCCCCGGCACGGTGCTGACCGACAGCAAGCGCCGATGGAAGGCGACCGTGGGCGCCGATGGCTCATTGAAAAGCGAGTGCGGCCAGGCGGGATCGATCCACAAGCTCGGCGCGACCTTGCAGAATGCGCCGGCCTGCAACGGCTGGACCTTCTGGCACTATGAGGCGGTTGATGGCCTCAAGCCGATCGACGCTTTGCGTCAGAATTATCTGCTCGCGACGCAGCCGTAGCGATACCGAGCCAGGAATGCGTCACCCCGGGCTTGTCCCGGCATGACGGAAGCAAGTGAATGGCAAACCTCCATCTCCGCCCCGTCCAGTTCGTCGATACGCCGATCGGTCGCGACGGCGAGGTCGCGCGGCTGGCGGGCGGGATGCAATGGTTCGCCGCCTATGAGGTGATCGAGAACGGGGCCAGGCGAACTGTCCCGATCGCCGAATTCGAGCGCACGCTAGGCGCGGACAACGAACGCGCTGCTACGCTCCACGCCGCGATCACGTGTCCACGCGCACCCCTGACGCTCGGCGACCGCACGTTGCGTTTCGATCAGCCTCTGGTCGCCGGCATCCTCAACGTCACACCCGACAGCTTCTCCGATGGCGGCGAACAGGAGGACCCCGTCGCTGCAGGCGTCGCAATGTCGACGGCGGGCGCGGCGCTAATCGATGTCGGCGGCGAATCGACGCGGCCGGGCGCGGAACTCGTCTGGGAAGAGGATGAGAAGCAGCGCGTCGAGCCGGTCGTTCGCGGCCTCGTTCGCGCCGGGACTTTGGTGTCGGTCGATACGCGCAAGGCAGTGTTGATGGAGGCGGCACTCGCCGCAGGTGCCGCGATCGTCAACGACGTCGCAGCGTTGTTGTGGGATGACAGGGCTCTCGACGTGGTGGCGAAGGCCGGCTGCCCGGTCGTGCTCATGCACTCGCCCGACCCGGCCAAGGGGCCGCATGGCGGCAGCGGTTACGGCGACGTCCTGACCGAGGTCTACGACTGGCTCGACGCGCGCATCGCCGCCGTGGTGGCCGGGGGCGTCGATCGAGCGAAGATCATCGTCGATCCGGGTATCGGCTTCGGCAAGTCGCTCCAGGACAATCTCTCGCTGCTGAACGGCTTGGCTATGTTCCACGGACTCGGTTGTCCGATCCTGCTCGGTGCCAGCCGCAAGCGGATGATCGGCGCGCTGTCCAACGAGGCGCCCGCCGACCAGCGACTCGGCGGCTCGATCGCCTTGGCGCTCAAGGGGGCGGAAGCCGGTGTCCAGCTGCTCCGCGTCCACGACGTGGCTGAGACAGTCCAGGCGCTCAAAGTGTGGCGTGGGCTGCGCGATCAGGCACTGGTCGGACGCTGACCGCATTGCTCTAACCATACCGCCGCTTGACTTCGCACCGCGCCACGCCACGTTTCGACATACGATAACGGGGACCCGGTCGCATGCGTCACCAGTTTGTCCGTCGCTTCGCCGCGCTGGCGGTAGCGCTTTCCGTTAGCCTTTCGCTGGCGAGTTCCGCCACGGGCCAAGCGACCAGCGCCTATGTCGCGCCCCAGCATACCACCGGCTGGCCGGGTCTCGGTACCGGCGAGGATCAGGGGGCAGCGGAAGCGTCGCTCGAACTCGGCCCCGAACTCGATCGCGATCGGTCGCCGGTCTGGATGCTCGCCGACCAGCGCCGTCTCGACAAGGCACTTGCCGGACTGCAGCCGCAAAAGAGGGGCGTGGTCGATGCCTACGTTCTGGTGGTCGGGCTCGACAGCGATCCGATTTTCGGCCGTGAAGCACGCGAGGCGGGCAAGGTGCTGTCGCGGCGCTACAATGCGCTGGGGCACACGATCGTGCTTGCCGGGACCGATGGGTCCGGCCCGAGCGACTTGCCCAACGGCTCCCCTCGCGCGCTCGCGCTGGCCTTGGCGCGGATCGCAGAGCTGATGGACCGCAACGAGGACGTAGTCGTGCTCTACACCGCCGGTCACGGCGCGCCGATCGGCCTCGCCTATCATGACGGCGACGAGGGGTTCGGGATCATCTCTCCGGCGCGGATGGCACGGATGTTCGACGAACTTGGGATCAGGAACCGCTTGTTGATCCTGTCCGCCTGTTATTCGGGCGTGTTCGTGCCCGGCATGGCGAGTGAGACGACCGCGTTGTTCACGGCCGCGTCGGCCGACCGCACCTCGTTCGGCTGTGAAGCCGATCGCGACTGGACCTTTTTCGGCGATGCGATGATCAACCACGCGCTGCGCCAGCCCGTACCCCTGGCCAAGGCGGGCGAGGACGCGCGTGCGCTGATCGCCCAATGGGAAAAACAGGGCGACGTCACCCCGTCACAGCCGCAGATATCCATCGGCAGCGGCGTCGGTAAATGGCTCGCACCTTTGGAAGCGCGCATGCCGAAGACCGCGACCGCGATGGTCGGCCGTCCGGCAATCTCGATTCTCAGCGACCAGGGGCGCTGATTTTTGCACTCTCCGCTTCGGCCTGCACTTCGGCGAGGAGTTCCTTGCGGCTGAGCTTGCCGACCAGCGTTTTGGGCAGGGCGAGCCGGACGACAACCTGATCGACGCGCTCGTGATGGCCCAGTTGCGGATTGAGCCAGGCCTTGATCTCGTCGCCAGTCGCGGTGGCACCGTCGTTGAGCGTCACATAGGCGCGCGGCTGCTCGCCGCGATAGGTGTCGGGAACGCCGATCACCAAAGCCTCCTTCACCGCGGCGTTGCGATAGAGAATCGCTTCGACCTGGCTGGGGAACACCTTGAACCCGCTTACGGCGATCATGTCCTTCAGCCGATCGACGATATGGATGAAGCCGTCCGCGTCGATCGTGCCGACATCGCCGGTGCGCAGCCAGGCGCCGCCGGCATCGGGCACGAACACCTTGGCATCGGCGTCGGGGCGATTCCAATATCCCTTCATGATTTGCGGGCCACGGACCAGGATCTCACCGGGTTCTCCGTCGGGGGCGGGACGCGTCGCATCCTCCTTGTCGGCCAGCCGCACTTCGGTCGCCGGAATAGGCTGGCCGATCGTGCCCACCTTGCCGTCGCCTTCATAGGGGTTGCACGAAACGACCCCGGAGCTTTCCGACAAGCCATAGCCTTCGATGACATGGGCTCCCGTCGCGGCTTCGAACTTCGCCTTCACTTCGGCGGGAAGCGGAGCACCGCCCGAAATGCAATATTTGAGGCTGGAAAGGTCGGACGACGCCAGCTTGGGATGGTCGAGCAGCGCCTGGTACATCGTCGGCACGCCCGGCAGGGCGGTCGCCTTTGTCCGCTCGATCGCGGCGAGCACCTGTGCGCCGTCGAACCGCGGCAGCATCACGATCATCCCGCCATTCGCCACGGTGCGGTTCATCACGCAGGTATTGGCGAAGACGTGGAACAACGGCAGCACGCCGATGATGCGATCCTCCTGGCCCGGATGCGGGTCCATCCCTTCGACCTGACGGGCATTGGCCGACAGATTCTGATGCGTCAACATCGCCCCTTTGGGCGTCCCCGTCGTGCCCCCGGTATATTGGATCAGCGCCAGATGCGTCACCGGATCGATCGCCGGGAAATCGTGCTTGCCGTCATTGGCGATCAGCGCGGAAAAAGTGGTGATGCGAACATCGTCTGGCCGCCTGGCCACTTCCTTGCCGCGGAACAGGCGATAGAAAAGCGATTTCGTCGCGGGCAGGGCGCCGGCCACCGATCCTACCACCAACCGTTCCAAACGGCTCTTGTCGAGCACCTGGAGCGCCGTCGGCAACAAGGCGCTGGCCGAGATCGTGAACAACAAGTTCGTGCCAGAATCCGCCACTTGCTGGGCAAGTTCGTCGACGGTGTAGAGCGGCGAGAAATTGACCGCGGTCGCGCCGAGTTTGAGAATGCCGTAATAAGCAGCGAGATAATGCGGCACGTTGGGCAGGAACAAGCCGATACGGTCGCCCTGACCATAGCCCAGGCGCGCCAGTCCGGTGGCGACCCGGGTCGCGCCATCCATCACCTCGGCATAGGAATATCGCCGTCCCAGAAAGTCGAGCAATGGCCGTTCCGGATAGGCGCGTGCGCTATTCTCGAACATGTCGACGAGCGACAGTGGCGGGTAATCGGTCGTCCAGGGCGTTGGGTGGCGATAGGCGCTGCCGCGCCACGGGTTTTCCATATCTTGCGTCATTGACACGGATGTAAGCGTCCCGCCGGTCAGGCGGCAAGCGAACTCAGCGGTCGAACGTGCTGCCGCCGGTCCAAGTCAGCAGGAACTTGACCGCGACCACGCCAAGATCGACCGCTGCCTGAATGCGGTGCGGCGTCGGATCGCCGTCTCGGTGGGTCAGAATCTCGATATCGGCCGTCGGGTGGCGCACGATGGCGACGAGCGCGAGAAGCGCCCCAACAGCCATGATCGTCCTGCGATTACGCATATCCTGCGCCTCCCCGCCGTTTCATAGGCGTTTGGCTGCGCAGCGACAAGCCGAGACCGCCGCAATCCGTCGCGATTTCGCGGTCGAAACGAAAGTCAGGCAGCGCGAACAGCGAGCGGGGCGGCGAAGCGGGCGCGATCGCGACCGGCCTGTTTGGCGTCGAACAGCGCGCGGTCGGCGCGTCGATACATCGCCTTCCAATCGGGCTCGGTGACCAGCGGACCGGTGCAGGCGCCGATGCTCGCGGTGACGGTCAGGTCGAACGGCATCCTGGCCGCGCGCAATCTTGCGAGGACCATATCCGGAGTGATGGATTGCTCGGCGGTGCTCAGGATCGCGAATTCCTCGCCGCCCATTCGCGCGATCAATGCCCCCGGGGCCGCTTGGCGCAGCACGCGCGCAAAGACGCGCAGCACTTCGTCGCCCCCGTCATGACCCAATGTCTCGTTGACCCGTTTGAAATGGTCGAGATCGGTCAGCATCAGCGATTGCTTGCCCTCGCGACCGATCGCCTGGCGCAGGAAAGCGCGGCGATTGAGCAGTCCGGTCAACGGGTCCGTGTCGGCCAGCCGCGCGGCGATCACTTCGCGTTCGAGCGCATCGTCGCGCTCGAGGGACAGGAGGCGGATACGATAGGCGATTGCAAGCGTCGACATGACCGCTTCGAATGCCATCGACACCAGGGTCGAATTGTCGAGCCAGAAGCTCCAGGGAATAAGGGTCAGGTTGCCCAACAATCGGAGTGCCGCGAACAGGATCGGTGCTGCCCAGGCGATCGCGAACAGCCAGAGATAAGGACTGCGCTCGGCGCGCGCACGGCGGATGATGGGGACGACGACGACGATGATCGCCAAGAATGCCAGCGAGAATAGCGCGTCGAGGATATGGATGTGCCAGGGCGCGAACAACGCCACCAACGCGGTCGCCACGACGGACGCGGCGGTGATCGCGCTGACCGACTTGCCCACCCAGCCTGCGGTCACCGCGGGTACGAAGAAATAGCGCGCGAAGGTCAAGGCGGTGGCGGCCGCCGCGCACAGCAGAACGTAGTTGAGCCGCAATCGATCGTTGTTGAGCATCGTCGGGTTGAGCCAGGCAAGCGCTCCCGAGGACGTCAGCGCGTAGAGCAGCAAAGCGGCGACCATCGCGCAATAAGCCAGCTGAAACGGGTAGCGCAGCGCCCCCCACATCGCGAAATTGTAGATCAACAATGCAAGGCACAATCCCGCAAATCCGGCATAGATTGCCGCCATTGCCAGGTTCGCCTGGCCCGATTCGTGCGCTGTAGCGATAGTCGGAGCGATCAGGATGCCGCGAAGATTGGCCGCTCCCTCGACGCGCCACATAAGCCGCACCGGAGGACCGATATCGGTCGGTAGCGGCCATTCGATCATCGCGCCGAGCTGAAGATGGCGGGTCGCCTGGCGGCCGTCGAAGCGCCAGCCGCGGATCTTACCATCGGGGTAAAGGGCGTAGAGCGTCGCCGCGTCCTGCCACAAGCTGCCCACGCGCACGCGCGATCGGTTCTGCATGTCCGGAATCGCGTCCAGCGGCTGCGAAATCACCCAAAAATCGCCCGAACCGAACCAGGTCTGGCGGTGTGTGCAATCGAATCGCGCGGCCGCGCCGAACATGGCGCCTGGTCGGTCGCCCGCGCGCACCGGGGCGATGCATGTCGACAATGGCACGCCGACGACGGCACTCCGCGCCTGGACCGGAACCGGCCAAAGCGAGCAGATCGCCAGCAACAGGGCCGTCATAAGCAAGGCGGGTAGACCGGCGAAGCGCATAAGTCTGCCTATCCCCGCGTCCCCAAATTATTGGTAAATCGCGCGCAAGCCATGGTGATCCTCTATTTGCTCAACACGGTTTGAACCCACCCAGCGTAATCCGCGGCTTGCACTTCTTTTTCGGAGCCTCGTTGCCGCCATTGCCGTTCGCGGCGCCGCCGTCATTGTCGCCCATATCCTCCATTCCGGGTATGCCGAGCATGACCGTGGTATTGGAGCGATAGCGAACCTTCGCGGTCCAGTCCGGTTTCCAGGGCAGCCGCGGATTGGCCGGACGCGGCGGATAGGCGAAATTACGTTCGGGACCATAAGCATAGAGCTGGGTCATCATGAACCCGCCGGCCGCGCGCTTCACCTCGGTTGGGATCTGGCAACTGGTCTGGCTGGGCGGCATCACGATCTTGCGGGCGATCAGGCCGGGAACCACGTCGGGGGCGATCCAGTCGGCCAGCCCACCGCCGAATTGCTTGCCGCTCGCCGAGGTCCACCACACCATATCGGCACCTTCGCCGCCCGATCTCTGTGCGCCGATCAGCCAGGCATAATAGCCGGTCGCCAGCGGCACCGAATTCCAGCTCAGCATCTGCGATCCGTCGGATTGCTCGCTGCCTCGCCCGTTCAGCGGCGCCATGAAATCCTGATCGAGTGCGAACTTGATCTCCGGCGAATAATTGCCCGCGACGCGATGATCGCCGATCAGCGAGGAGCCCGGCTTGGCCGACTTGTTGGATTGGCTGTTGGGCCATTCTCCATAGGTGCGCGAGGTAGCGGCCGTCGGGCCGTGGTCGACCGGCACGTCGGCGGTGAACAGGCCGGGCGGAAATTGCTGTTGGCCCAATTTGGAAAAGTCGACGATCACCGGCTGACCCGCTCCGACATGCGCGCCGCAGCCCCAGAAGATCAGCAATCGGCCCTTTGGCCGGCGCATCTCGCCCGGCATCTCTCCGGTCGGCCTCGGCTGGGGCGAGGTCAGTGGAACCGACGGTCCGAGTTGCATGCCTGCGGGCATGAAATGATCCGCCTGCGGCGCCCCGCCAGCCGGCGCCAGCGTCGAGCCCAGGCGCAGGATCAGCGTGTGCGCGACCGAGCCGCCACGACCGCCGCCGAACATCATCTTCATGGGATTGGCACCGCCTGCGCCGAAGCCCGACGTGGTCGCGACGTCCATCTGATAGCGAGCCTTTGGGCCCACCGCCGGAGGGGCCGAATAGCCGATGCTCACGAACGTCGCGATGGCCGCAGCCCCCGCAGCTAACGGAATCAAATGGCGTCGCATGTATTATATTCCCCGCTTTGTTTGCGGCGCTGGATAACATGATCGCCAAGTCCCCAGATTGGACGAACGCGACGGGCAGCTCGCTTGACTCGCGGAACCTTCGGGGTCGTTATGCGATCGGAATGTGGTTAACGAAATGAGGTCGCATGATGACCCGATCGCTTATTCTCGCCGTGCCGGTCGCCCTGTCGGCCGCTGCGCTGATCGCGCCGGCGGCCGCCGGCTCGGATTATTATGATCGCGATGTCCGGACGGCGGTGGTCGGGGTGGGCGATCTGGATCTGTCGACCGGCTGGGGAATGGATCGCCTCATCAAGCGGCTGCGCGGTCGGATCGACGACATGTGCGGCGGGGACGAGGATTGCCGTGACGAAGCCTGGTTGAGCGCCGACTGGCAAGTCGCCCGTGCGGCCACTCGCGACCAGTGGCGCCGCCGCATCGCCTTCGAGCGAGAAGCGGATCGGCGATACTATCGGATGCGACGTTTCTCTCCGCCGCCGCCACCGGTGGTCGCCGAGCCGCCGCGGATCGCCTATGCGCCGCTTCCGGTAGTGCCCGCCCAGCTCGTGTCGAAGACGACCAAGGTGACCACGACCACGATCAAGACGACGACGATCACGCTGACCTATCGAACACCGCCGGCGACGTTTCGTCCTACCTGGAAGCCACGCTGCGCCTGCGTCGAATAGGGCGGCCGACGATTCTCTGGCGGACAGCCGAAAGACGTCGCGTGGTGCCGCATTGCCGTCATCCATCAGGCGCTTTCAGTGCGGGTTACCAACCTTCGTCTGCCCGCGGCATTCTCACATGATATCGATCACGACCTTGCCTGCGGCTCGGCCGCTGGTCAGCACGGCATGTGCCTCGCCGGCCGTGCTCAACGAAAAGGTGCGGGGGTCGGGCCTGGGTGTCAGCTTGCCGGCCTGCACCAGCGCCGCTGCCGCGCGAAGTATCTCTCCGTGATGCTCGCGATCGATGCCGGTCAGCAGCGGAAGCAGGGTGAACACGCCCGAATACGTGCCGCCCTTGAATGACAAGGGCGCAAGCGCGTGCAGGCCCCAGCCCAAAGCGCTGACCACATGTCCGAAGCGCCGCACCGCGACGAAGGATGCGTCGAGCGTCGCGCCCCCGACCGTGTCATAGACGATGTCGAATCCCTCACCGGCAGTAAGGCGGGCGACATAGTCCGCCACTTCCTCCGACTGGAAGTCGATCGCGGTCGCGCCGAAGCCGGTGATGATGTCTCCGTCGCCCGCGGTTCCAGTCGCGAATACTTGCGCACCGTATGCGCGTGCCAATTGGATGGCGACGTGCCCGACCCCACCGGCGCCGCCCTGGACCAGCACTTGCTGACCCGCACCGATACGCGCGCGATCGACCAGGCCTTCCCAAGCCGTGATCACGGCGAGCGGCAGCGCCGCAGCCTGACGCATGCTGAGGTTGGCGGGCTTCGCGGCAATCAGGCGCGCGTCGACGGCGGCATATTCGGCCAGCGAGCCTTGGATGCTGCCCACGCCTCCGGTCATCCCGAACACCTCGTCGCCAACGGCGAACCCGGTCACGCCGTCGCCTATCGCAACAATCGAGCCGGCAAGATCGATGCCCAGGATCGCGGGGAACTCATGCTTGGCGTGTGCCGCGGCCCCTGCGCGAATTTTGGTGTCCAGCGGGTTCACGCCGCTCGCATGAATCCGCACCAACACTTCGCCCGGGGGAGCTACCGGGCGCGGCATCCGAACCAGCGCGAACGGGCCATTTGCCTCATTCACGACGGCGGCGGTCATTTCCGATCCGGACATTTTGCGATCTCCAATCATGGCGCGCACAGGATGGTTGGATCAGGATCGTTTTGCGATCAACGATATCGCATGATATCCATGCAATTGTGCATGCCGATTGGGGTGATATTCGCATATTCCTGGCGATCGCGCGCGCTGGATCGCTCGGCGCCGCGGCCCGGGCTTGCGGGCTGACCCAGCCCACCATGGGACGACGACTGAAGGCGTTGGAGGCCGCGACCGGCCATGTCCTGTTCCAGCGCACCGCGCATGGCTTCGTCTTGACCGACGAAGGCAGCGCGATGCTTCCGCCCGCCGAGCGGATGGAGGAGGAATTCCTCTCGCTCGAGCGTGCGCTGGTGGGCAGCGACCGGCACTTGCAGGGCGGGCTGCGGGTGACCTCTTCGGACTGGTTCGGCGTCCATGTGCTGACGCCGGTGTTTTCCCGCTTTGCGGAGGCGCATCCCGATGTGACGATCGAACTCGTCACCGACAGCAGGCTCTATTCGCTCTCACGTCGCGAGACCGATCTGGCCTTCCGGATTACGCGGTTCGAGGAAGTCGACGTCATTCAGCGGCGACTGATGCGGATCGGCTATGCCGTCTACCGGAAGCGGGGCGCCGGTACCGAGCCGCGGCTCATCACGATGGACGCCGCGCTCAGCCACATGCCCGACGCGATCTGGCTTCGCGAACAATTGCCTGACGTGCCGGTCGCATTTCGGAGCAACGACCGCCAGGCGCAGGCGCGCGCCTGTGCCGAGGGGATCGGCATCGCCGTGTTGCCGTCCGCGCTAGGCGACAACCAGCCGCAGATCGAGCGGCTGGATCTCGGCGGCGCTCCGCCGTCGCGCGACGTCTGGATGGGGTATCACCGCGACCTGCGACGGCTGCCCCGCCTGCGCGCTCTGGTCGATTTCACGGTCGAGCTGCTGGCTGGCGATGCTACTGAAGGTCCAGGCGAGCGTTAGTCTAAAAAGGGGATTGTGCGATCATGAGGTGCCCTGCCGTGCTTGGCCCGGCGCGTCCCGAGCAATCGCGAAGCGGCGGGGCAACTCACGTCATCGCACTCTGGCTAATCCGTTCTGCCGCTCCACAAGGACCCGACGGAAGCGCCGCCGCCTTCGAGCGGGATGACGCGGAACATCGCGCGGTCACCGACGGCTTGGCAGCATGGCCGTCACCACTTCCCGTCCGCTGCGGCGCGTTTCGAACACCACGCCTGCGAGATGCAGCGCGATGAGGACGTAGAGCAAATTGGCGGCGAGTTCGTGGATCTCGCCCAGTGGTCCTTCCTCACCCTCTTCCCCTTCGCCTTCTTCCCGTTCTTCGGTTTCCCGCGCCTCGACGCGCGGTCCAGCCGCCGACGCGGCCGGGGACGACGTCGATCGCGTCTCGCGTGGAGCGCCGGGTAGGCCGGCCATGGCAATCCCGGTCGCGATGATCACCAACAGGCACGCCCAGATAGCATAGACCATCAGAGCGCCGAGCGGGTTGTGCGAGGCATGTACTCGCTTCTCGCCCGTCACGATCTCACGGATGTGCGCGATGGCCGCGCGCGGACTTGGCGGAAACGCCGAGAAGCGCGCTTCGGCAGGGCCGATCACTCCCCAGATCAGTCGTGCTGCGAGGATCGCCGCAAGCGCATAACCCACCCAGACATGCGTATTCGACCCTTCCTCGGTGAATAGGGCGTTGACCAATACCGCGGCAACGATCGACCAATGGGTGATTCGAACGACGGCATCCCAACGGCGCGGTCGCGGAGCGTCAGTCGTCATCACGGTCATGGTCTTCCTCCTTCGCTGGATTGCCGGGTTTCTCGCAGCGCGCCGCGCTGCATGGCGCGGCGTCCGCCTTGGCGGACTGCGGTGCCTTGTCCGCTGCCCGGTCCGCAGCCTGCGGCTGGGGCGAGGCAGCGGGCCGGTATGCCGCCAGTGCGGCAAATGCGATCGCGGATAACGCCGCCACAGAGGCTATGCCGATGAGCTTCGAAACCATGTTTCTTTCTCCAGGTTGGGAAGTCCCGACCTTCGCGGTTCGATCGCATTGCGCCATCGGCTAAGCGCTTATCCCGCCCGGCATACGCACTCGCTTAGGCGGCGAGAATGGACACATTCAGTAATGGCCTGATGAAAATACCCGCGAAGAGCCTTGCCCCGAAATAGGGGAAGCTACGGATTTGGAGGCCATCGGGCGCGGTTTACTGCGGTTCGGAGCAACACGGGGAACGTGATCGTGGCAGCGCCACCGCAGACCGAGCCGGACGCGGTCGACCCGCACCTCGGGCGGCAGATAATCTACCGCGTCGAGAATCTGGCGAAAGTCTATGGTTCGGGCAGCAACGCGGTCCACGCCCTTCGCGGCACGACGTTCGACGTCGCCGAAGGAGAAATGCTGGTCCTGTTGGGGCCCTCCGGCTCCGGCAAGTCGACCTTGTTGAACATCCTGGGCGGACTCGACCACGCCAGTGGCGGCAAGGTCTGGTTCTTCGACCACGAGATCACCGCGTTCGACGATGACGCCTTGACCGAATATCGCCGCCGCAGCGTCGGCTTCGTCTTTCAATTCTACAATCTGGTGGCGTCATTGACTGCCCGCGAGAACGTCTCGCTGATCACCGAGATCTCCGAGGATCCGATGGACCCGGTGGAGGCGCTAGCGATGGTCGGACTGGAAGAACGGCTCGATCATTTTCCGGCACAACTTTCCGGTGGCGAGCAGCAGCGTGTGGCGATCGCACGCGCCATCGCCAAGCGCCCGCGGGTATTGCTTTGCGACGAACCCACCGGTGCGCTGGACAGCCAGACCGGCACGCGGGTGCTTGCCGCGCTCGACCAGGTGAACCGGGAATTGGGCACCACCACCTTCATCATCACGCACAATGCGGTGATCGCCGACATGGCCGGCGAAGTCATGCTGTTCGGCGACGGACAGATCGCCGGACATCGCCACAACCGCACCCGCAAGTCCCCGCTGGAGTTGAGCTGGTGATACGGCTGCGCTCGACGCTTACCGTAAAGCTGTTCCGCGACCTGTGGCGGCTACGCGCGCAAGCGGTGGCGATCGCGTTGGTCACCGCGGCCGGTATCGCGACCGTGGTGATGGCGCAGGGGCTGATCCGCTCGCTCGACGCGACACGCGCCGCCTATTACGATCAATATCGTTTCGCCGAGATCTTTGCCCCACTCGTGCGCGCTCCCGAGCCCGTAATCGCGGAGGTTCGCCGGTTGCCTGGCGTGGCGGCGGCCGACAGCCGGATCAGCGCGCGTGCAACGCTTGACCTGCCGCAGATCGGCGAGCCGGTGTCCGCGCGGGTGCATTCGCTTCCCGCCCCGACGGCCGACGCGCTCAATCGCCTGGTGTTGCGCGGCGGTCGCCTCCCAGAGCCCGAGAACCCGAATGAGGTGGTCGCGAGCGAGCCCTTCGTGCTCGACGCCGGGCTCCGTCTGGGCGACCGCTTCCGCGCCGTATTGTACGGCAAGCAGGTCGAGCTGCGCCTGGTGGGAACGGTGCTTTCGCCCGAGTATATCTATGCGCTCGCGCCGGGTCAGTTCATGCCCGACAATCGTCATTACGGCATCTTGTGGATGGCGCGCGAACCTCTGGCCGCGGCGCTCGATCGCAAACAGGCATTCAATGAAGCGCTCGTCCGGCTCAGCCCCGGTGCCGATTCCGATGACGTGATTCGCCGGCTCGATCTGCTGCTGGCGCCCTATGGCGGGGTTGGGGCCTATTCGCGCAAGCAGCAGATATCTGACCGCTTCATCTCGAGCGAGATCGAGCAATTGCGGACGATGGCGGCGGTGCTTCCGCCCGTATTCCTTCTAGTCGCGGCGTTCCTGCTGAACATCGTATTGGCGCGGCTCGTCGAGACGGAACGCGAAATAATCGGCCTGATGAAAGCATTCGGCTTCCGTAACCGCGCGATCCTCCTTCACTATGCTGCGCTCGCCTTGCTGCTCGCCTTTGGCGGATTCGTTCTCGGTATCGGTCTGGGTATCTGGCTCGGGCGCGCGCTGTCGCAAGTATATCAGCGCTTCTACACCTTCCCGTTTCTCGCATTCCGTGCCGGCCTCGACGTCTATCTGCTCGCGGCGGCCGCGACGCTGGTTCCGGTTCTGCTCGGTGCAACAACAGCTGTCTGGCGATCGGCGCGATTGACGCCCGCCGCCGCCATGCAGCCGCCCAAGCCGGCGGATTTTTCGAGTGCGATATTGGGTCGGCTGACCAATCGGCTCGGTCCCGACGAGCCTAGCAGGATAATCCTACGCGGGCTGCTGCGGCGTCCGCTGCGCACGGCATTGACCGTGCTTGGGCTGGCTTCGGCGTTGGCGCTCTATGTCGCCACCCAGAATGCGCCGGCGAGCATGAACCGGATGATCGAGCTGGGCTTCGGTGCCGCCGACCGATCGGACCTGATGGTCACCTTCGCCGAGGCGCGCGATGCGCGCGCGCTGTACGAACTGGCCCGCATTCCGGGCGTGATCGCCGTGCAGCCGTTCCGGGCCACCGACGCACGCTTTCGAGCGGGTCATTACCTGCTGCGCGAAGGACTCGTCGGCGCCGAGCGCGACGGCGATCTCAGCCGGCTGGTCGACATGCAAGGCGACGCCGTATCGTTGCCGAAAGACGGCGCGATCATTTCCGGTCGGATGGCCCAGGCGTTGGACGTCGGCCGGGGCGATGTCGTCGAAGCGGAAGTGGGCGAGGGGGAGCGGCCAGTGCTGCGGCTACCCGTGGTCGGCGTACTGGACAGCCCTTTCGGAGCAACCGCGACGCTCGATCGCGGCGCGCTCAATCGGCTGTTGCGAGAGGGAAACACCTTGTCCGGCGCCTATCTGGAGGTCGACCCGGCACGGCGCGCGGCGGCGGAGAAACGGCTTGAGCAGAGCCCGATGGTCGCCGGTATCAGCAGGAGCGCCGCTGCAGAGCGCGCGATCCGTTCGACGATCGAGGAGAATCTGCTGACCATGACGCTATTCTATAGCGGCCTTGCCGGACTCGTCGTCGCCGGCGTGGTCTATAACAGCGCGCGGATCAGCCTGTCCGAACAGGCGCGCGATCTCGCCTCGCTGCGCGTCCTCGGCTTTCGGCGGCGCGAAGTCGCCTTCGTCCTGTTGGGCGAGCAGGCCATCCTGCTTCTCCTCTCGCTGCCGCTCGGGCTCGTCGGCGGCGTGGAACTCTGGCGATATCTGGCCGGGCGTTTCAACAGCGACCTGTTCACCATTCCCGTGGTGATCGACCCGCGCGTTCTGGGACAGGGGGTGATCGTCATGGCCGCCGCCGGCGCGGCAACCGCAATGCTGATACGCCGCCGCGTCGACCGGCTCGACCTGGTACGCGCCCTCAAGACGAGAGAATAAGCCGTGGCAGCCAAACGCATCACCGGTCCTCGCATCCTGCTCGCGCTGATCGTCGTCGCGCTGGCGGTCGCCGTCTACGTCGCCACGCGCGTCCCGCCGGTGGAGGTCGAGGCGGGATCGGTCACCCGGGGGCCGATGACGGTGACCGTCGACGACCTGGCCGAAACCCGCGTGCGCGACCTCTATACAGTCTCGGCGCCGGTCGGCGGCGAGCTGTTGCGGGTCCCGCTCAAGCCTGGTGCCCGCGTCGTCGCGGGCGTGACCGTGCTCGCGCGCATCAAGCCGCCCGAGCCGGCACCGCTGGACGCTCGGACGGTCGCGCAGATCGAGGGGAATATAGCAACGCTCGAGGCGCAGGCCGATGCGGCCGATGCCCAGAGCGAAGTGGCGCGAACGGCGGTGACGTTGTCCGGTCGTCAGTTTGCGCGCCTGACTACGCTCTACGGACGAGGGTTCGTGGCCCGCGCGGCTCTCGACGAGGCCGAGGCCGCTCGTGACCGGGCGAATGCAGGACTGCGTTCGGCGCGTCGCACCGCGGAGGCAGCGCACGAAGCGGTGCGCGCGGCACGTGCGGGATTGATCCCGCCCCAGGCCGGCGGCGCTGGGCGCGGAATAGTCGATGTGCGCGCGCCGGTCGGCGGGTTCCTCCTGAGCGTGCCGCAGGAGAGTGCCCGCGTGGTGCTCGCCGGAACGCCGATTGCGGCCGTCGGCGACGCAACGCAGATCGAACTCGTCACCGACCTCTTGTCGGCGGATGCGGTCCAGGTGCAGCCTGGAGCTGCGGTCTCCGTCGAGGATTGGGGCGGCGCGAAACCGCTGGTCGGTCGGGTGCGCCTGGTCGAACCCTATGGTTTTCTCAAAGTATCGGCTCTGGGCGTCGAGGAGCAGCGGGTGAACGTCGTCATCGATCTGCTCGATCCTCCATCCGTCTGGGCGCGGCTCGGTCACGGGTTTCGCGCGACGGTACGGATCACCGTCTGGTCGGCAAATGATCGGGTGCGCGTTCCGGTCGGGGCTCTGTTTCGCAAGGGCGACCAATGGCAGGTGTTTCGGATTTCGTCCGATCGGCGAGTTGGCGCCGTGACCGTCAAAGTGGGCCACATGAATGCCGATTGGGCCGAAATACTTGCCGGGCTCAACCCCGGCGATCGGGTCGTCCTTCACCCCGGCGACAAGGTCACGGACGGCACCCGGATCGCTGTACGCAAATAGGGCAGGAAGGCATCCGCTTCTTTACGGCCCCCGCTATGTCGCCACTACCGGGCACCAACGCCCGCGCTAGGGTAATCTACCTAATGTGTCGCCGATCAAATGATGCGAAGCGAGCGTCATGTCTCGCTTGCATCGCCACGTCGAACGCCACACCGTCGAGCGTATCGGCTGGTTGCGTGCCGCGGTCCTCGGCGCCAATGACGGCATCGTTTCGACCGGCAGCCTGATCGTCGGCATCGCGGCGTCATCGGCCGGAAAGGCGGAAGTGTTGCTCGCCGGTATCGCGGCGCTCGTTGCCGGCGGGATGTCGATGGCTGCCGGGGAATATGTCTCGGTCAGCTCGCAGGCCGACAGCGAAAGAGCAAACCTCGCCAAGGAAAGTGGCGAACTTCGCGATCAACCCGAATTCGAGCGGGAGGAGTTGGCCGGCATCTATGTCGCGCGAGGCCTCACTCCCGAACTCGCCGGTCAGGTTGCCGACCAGTTGATGGCGAAGGACGCGCTCGGCGCTCACGCTCGCGACGAACTCGGCATCTCCGAGCTGTCGACCGCGCGCCCTCTCCAGGCTGCGTTCACTTCGGCGGCAACCTTCAGCGTCGGTGCCGCCGCGCCACTGGTCGTCGTCGCGCTTGCTTCGACGGCTTTGCTCATCCCGCTCGTCACGGTCACCTCGCTCGTCTGCCTCGCCATCCTCGGCGCATTGGGAGCCAAGGCCGGTGATGCCGCGCCGCTGCGATCGGTGGTGCGCGTGACATTCTGGGGCGCGCTGGCGATGGCGTTGACGGCTGGAATCGGCAAGCTCGTCGGGACAGCGGTCTGACGCTGCTGGAACCGGGTGAGCCTTACAACCCGCCCGGTCATAACTCGAAACGGGCCGGGGATCGCTCCCCGGCCCGCTTTTGTTTCCAGTTGAGGTTTCGGCCTATTTGGCCTCAGCTTTGGCGGTCTTCCCGCCTTTCTTGCCTGGCTTCTTGGGCGCCGCCGGGGTGATCTCGAAGGCCAGCGCGCCGTCTTTCATCTTCACCACCACTTCGCCGCCATGGACCAGCTTGCCGAACAGCAATTCCTCGGCCAGCGGCTGCTTGATCTTTTCCTGGATCAGGCGGCCCATCGGACGGGCACCGTAGAGTTTGTCATAGCCCTTGGCAGTCAGCCACTGCTTCGATTCGTCATCCAGGCTGATATGGACGTTGCGGTCCGCCAGCTGCAGTTCGAGCTGCAGGATGAACTTCTCGACGACGCGGGCCACGACTTCCGGCGGCAGATAGCCGAACGGCACGATCGCATCGAGGCGGTTGCGGAATTCCGGCGTGAACATCCGCTGCACGGCCTGTTCGTCCTCTCCCTCGCGAGTCAGGTTACCGAAGCCCACCGTCTCGCGCGCCATGTCGGACGCGCCGGCATTGGTGGTCATGATCAGGATGGTGTTCCTGAAATCGACCGTCTTGCCGTGGTGATCGGTGAGCTTGCCGTTGTCCATCACCTGCAACAGGATGTTGAACAAATCGGGATGCGCCTTCTCGATCTCGTCGAGCAACAGCACCGAATGCGGCTGTTGGTCGACCGCATCGGTCAAGAGCCCACCCTGATCGTAGCCGACATAGCCTGGAGGGGCACCGATCAGCCGGCTGACCGAATGGCGCTCCATATATTCGGACATGTCGAACCGCTGGAGCGGGATGCCCATGATCGAGGCGAGCTGACGCGCAACCTCGGTCTTGCCGACGCCGGTCGGGCCGGTGAACAGGTAATTGCCGATCGGCTTGTCGGGATCGCGCAAGCCCGCGCGGCTGAGCTTGATCGCCGAAGAGAGCTTCTCGATCGCGTCATTCTGCCCGAACACTACCCGCTTCAGGTCGGTCTCGAGCGTCGCCAGCGCTTGCGTGTCGTCCTTCGACACCGATTTCGGCGGGATGCGCGCCATAGTCGCGATCACCGCCTCGATCTCGCGGGTGGTGATCGTCTTCTTGCGGCGGCTCGGCGGCACCAGCATCTGCATCGCGCCGACCTCATCGATCACGTCGATCGCCTTGTCGGGCAGTTTGCGGTCGTTGATGTAGCGCGCGCTGAGCTCGACCGCCGACTTGATCGCGTCTGGCGTGTAGCGGACCTGGTGATGCTCCTCGAACGCCGAGCGCAGGCCGGCCAGGATCTTCACCGTATCCTCGATCGTCGGCTCGTTCACATCGATCTTCTGGAACCGCCGCAGCAAGGCGCGGTCCTTCTCGAAATGGTTGCGGAACTCCTTGTAGGTGGTCGAGCCGATGCAGCGGATCGTGCCGCCCGACAAAGCCGGCTTGAGCAGGTTGGACGCGTCCATCGCGCCGCCGCTGGTCGCGCCCGCGCCTATCACCGTATGGATCTCGTCGATGAACAGGATCGCATCGGGCATCTTTTCGAGCTCGGTCACGACCTGCTTCAGCCGCTCCTCGAAATCGCCGCGATAGCGCGTGCCGGCGAGCAGGGCGCCCATATCGAGCGAATAGATCACGGCGGGCTTGAGCACGTCGGGAACGTCGCCCTCGACGATCTTCCGCGCCAGCCCTTCCGCGATCGCGGTCTTGCCGACGCCGGGATCGCCGACATAGAGCGGATTGTTCTTCGAGCGGCGGCACAGGATCTGAACCGTACGGTCGACCTCGGCCATGCGGCCGATCAGCGGGTCGACCTTGCCGTTCTTGGCCTTTTCGTTGAGGTCGACGGTGAATTGCTTGAGCGCGCTTTCGTTCTTGCCCTTCTCGCTCTTGGTCGACTTCTCTTCCTCGGCGCCCTTGGGAGTCGAAGCCTCGACCGGCGCGCCGCCTTTGCCGACGCCGTGCGAGATGAAGCTGACCGCGTCGAGGCGGCTCATGTCCTGCTGCTGCAGGAAATAGACGGCGTAGGATTCGCGCTCGCTGAACAGGGCGACCAGCACGTTGGCGCCCGTCACTTCGTCGCGGCCCGACGACTGGACGTGCAGGATCGCGCGCTGGACGACGCGCTGGAACCCGCTGGTCGGCGACGGATCGGTCGCCTTGTCGACCTTGAGCGCATCGAGCTCGGTATCGAGATATTGCGCGACGGTCATCTTCAGCTCGTCGAGATCGACGCCGCACGATGCCATCACCTTGGAGGCATGTTCGTCATCGACCAGCGCAAGCAGCAAATGCTCGAGCGTCGCATATTCGTGGCGGCGCGACGAAGCGGCTTCGAGCGCCTTGTGGAGGGTGGTTTCGAGCGCGGAGGCGAAACTCGGCATTATTCAAATACTCCTGTCGGGCCGCAGGAACGCACGACCCTTTCCCACAATGTCGGGATGGATGGGCCTCGCATCAAGCGCTGGCCTTCGCCGCATCATCATGTCGGGAAATCCCCTTAGGGACGTGGCCCGGCGCGAAGATGCGATTCGCGCTCATCGCTTGAATAGAGAGTCAGCGCTTGCGCGATGGTTAACGGCGCGTTGCATATGATTTTTGACGCGTAAGATTTCGCCTTCGAGCAGAGCGATACGCTCCTCGAGCTCGGACACCGACAGCGGATCGAGGTCCTGTTTGATCAGGAGCGCGATCGGGTCGCCTGGGCGCGGAAGATTCTCTTCGGAATCCATGAGCGTGAACGTTGACCCTGGGCCGGGCGATGTCAATAACCCCAGCGGGTTTCCGACGAAGGGGTGCGAATGGACGCGATACCGACCGTGATGCGCGCGATCGATCCGGAACAGCCGGGCGGGCCCGAGGTGCTGCGGATCGTCGACCGCCCTGTACCGACGCCGGGTGAGGGCGAGGTATTGATCCGCGTCGCCGCCGCCGGGATCAATCGACCCGAAGTGCTGCAGCGAATGGGCGCCTATCCGCCGCCGCCGGGCGCGCCATCGATCCCGGGACTGGAGGTTGCCGGCACGATCGTCGCGACGGGCGCGGGCATCGAGCGCGATCTGATCGGCCAACCAGTCTGCGCGCTGATCGCGGGCGGTGGCTATGCCCAATATGCCGTCGCTCCTTATGGGCAATGCCTGCCTGTGCCCGAGGCGTTGACCATGGTCGAAGCGTCGGCGATGCCGGAAACCCTCTTCACGGTCTGGACCAATCTGTTCGAGCGCGGTTTTGCAGCGGAAGGTGACACCGTGCTGGTCCATGGCGGCACCAGCGGCATCGGTACGATGGCCATCGCCCTGTGCAATGTGTTCGGCGTGGAAGTGATCGTTACCGCCGGATCCGACGAGAAATGCGCGGCGGCCAAGGTGGTCGGCGCCGACCACGCGATCAATTACAAGACGCACGATTTCGTCGAAGAAGTGAAGGCGATCACCGGCGGCAAGGGGGTCGCGGTGGTGCTCGACATGGTCGGCGGCGATTATGTGCCGCGCAATTTGCAATGTCTCGGCGATGATGGCCGCCATGTCTCGATCGCGGTGCAGGGCGGCGGCCAGGCGACGATCCCGATCTTCGAGATCATGCGCCGTCGCCTCACGCTGACCGGATCGACGCTGCGTCCGCGCTCGGTCGCGTTCAAGACCGCGGTCGCCGATGAACTCGCGCGCACGGTGTGGCCGCATGTCGAAGCGGGCAAGTTGAAGCCGGTGATCGACACCGTATTTGCCTTCGATCGGGCGCCTGACGCGCACAGTCTGATGGAATCGGGCAATCACGTCGGCAAGATCGTGCTGGAGATCGCCTAGCGGGCGACGGTCATAAGCCGCGTTGATCACCGGCCGAGCGAATTTGGTTGGACCGACGACATGCCCTGCGCTTTTGCTCGCGCCAGACCTGAAGGGGGAGTTCGATGGCCAATCTGATCCTGCACGAATATTCGGCCTCCGGAAATTGCTACAAGATCCGGCTGACCGCGGCGCATCTCGGGCTGAAGCTCGAGCGGCGCGAATATGACATCATGCAGGGGGAGACGCGATCGGACGCCTTCCTGACGGAAGTGAACGCCAATGGCCGCATCCCCGTGCTCCAGGTCGGTGACGATTTCCTGCCCGAAAGCAGCGCGGCGTGCTTCTACCTCGCCGATGGCTCGACCCTGATTCCGGCCGACCGGTTCGACCGCGCCGATATGCTGCGCTGGATGTTCTGGGAGCAGTATAATCACGAGCCCAATATCGCGACGATCCGCTTCTGGATGACCTTGGTTGGCGAAGACAATCTGACCGAGCTGCAGCGCGCGCAATTGCCGGTCAAGCGCACGGCCGGAGACGCCGCACTGACGCTGATGGACGAGCATCTGACGCAGACGCCCTTCTTCGTCGGCGGCCGCTT
The DNA here is from genome assembly GCF_024508665.1 of Sphingomonas sp. GTDB lineage: Bacteria > Pseudomonadota > Alphaproteobacteria > Sphingomonadales > Sphingomonadaceae > Sphingomonas. The sequence continues at coordinate 5,928 of NZ_JANINP010000002.1, read as the reverse complement.
CACTCTCGCCGACATCGCGCTGTATGCCTATACCCATGTCTGCGAAGAGGGTGGGTTCGAGCTCCATCGCTACCCGGCGGTCCAGGCATGGATCGAACGAGTCGCCGCATTGCCGGGGCATATCGCCATCACCGATTGAATCGGCGGCACTTTTTCAAGTCATCACGATTCGATCTGTAACAAAACTTCGCCATAGGCCCGACAACGTCATCCGTCGGGGCTCGTGACGCATGAATGAAATGACGAAATTGTTACAGGACGGTACTATCGCCGACCTGTCGGACTTCGCGAATTCGAAGCCTGCTATTCCCGAGCGGGCGACGCATAGCCGTCGTCAGTACCGGACCATATGGATCAGCGACGTCCATTTGGGGACCAGGGGCTGCAACGCCGAAATGCTGATCGACTTTCTCGACCATGTCGACAGCGAAAAGATGTATCTGGTCGGCGACATCATCGACGGCTGGCGGCTCAAGAAGAAACTCTATTGGCCGGCCGCGCATAACGACGTGGTGTGGCGGTTGCTTAAGCGTGCCAAGCGCGGCGCCGAGGTCGTCTATATCCCCGGCAACCATGACGAAGTCGTGCGGCAATTCTGCGGGCTCGATTTCGGCGGCGTGGCGATACGGCGCAACGCGATCCATGAAACCGCGGACGGGCGTCGGTTGTTGGTGCTGCATGGCGACGAATTCGACGCGATCACGCTTTCCCACCGCTGGCTCGCCCATGTCGGCGACGCGGCCTACGAGACGATGATGGCGCTCAACCGGCTGGTCAATCGCTGGCGGCGTTTCTGGAACATGCCCTATTGGTCCTTGTCCAAGCACGCCAAGGCCAAGGTCAAGAACGCGGTCGAGTTCATTTCGAATTACGAGGACGTCGTTGCGCAAGCCGCGGCGCATCGCGGCGTCGACGGCGTGGTATGCGGCCACATCCACACTGCGGAATATCGTGAAATTCACGGCGTTCACTATTATAACGACGGAGATTGGGTCGAAGGCTGTACCGCATTGGTCGAGCATTTCGACGGTCGGATGGAGGTGTTGCACTGGGCCGACGAAATCAAAGGAAGGCAGGCCCAAGTCCCCTGCTTGACGCTAGCGGCGGCCTGACGAACGTGCGGATCGCGATCGTCACCGATGCCTGGAGCCCGCAGGTCAACGGCGTCGTGCGCACCTTGCAATCGGTCCGCGACGAACTGGTGCGCCAGGGGCATGATGTGCTGATCGTATCGCCCGACCTGTTCTATTCGATGCCGTGCCCGACCTATCCGGAAATTCGGCTGGCTTTCGCCTCGACCGGATCGGTCGGCCGCATGCTGGAGGAATTCAGCCCGCAAGCGATCCATCTAGCGACCGAGGGGCCGGTATGTCTTGCCGCGCGGCGCTGGTGCCTGGCGCGCGATTTCCCCTTCACCACGGCCTATCACACGCAATTTCCGGATTATGTCGCGGCGCGAACGGGCGTGAATCCCGAATGGGTGTGGCGCTATATCCGCTGGTTCCATTCGCCCGCGCAGTCGATCCTCGCCTCCACCGCCTCGATCGCCGAGACGCTCAAGGCCCATGGCCTGACCCAGATCCGCCATTGGGGACGCGGCGTCGACCTCTCGACCTTTGGCAATCCGACGCCCGATCCGGCGATCCGTGCCTTGCCAGGCCCGGTCCAGCTCTATGTCGGCCGCGTCGCGATCGAGAAGAATATCGAGGCGTTCCTGACTGCGACGCATCCGGGGTCCAAGGTGATCGTCGGCGACGGTCCGGCGCTCGCGTCGCTTAAGGCGAAATATCCCGACGCGCATTTCCTGGGGCCCAAATTCGGCGCCGATCTCGCCGCGGCTTATGCCGCCGCCGACGTCTTCGTCTTTCCGAGCAAAACCGACACGTTCGGGCTGGTGATGATCGAGGCGCTCGCCTGCGGCACCCCGGTTGCCGCTTATCCGGTCACTGGACCGATCGACGTGCTGACGCCCGAAACCGGCGCGATGCATGACGATCTCGACCAGGCGATCGCCGAGGCGCTGACCCGCGATCGCGCCGCGTGCCGCGCTTATGGCCAGGGCTTCACCTGGGCCAAGAGCGCGCACCAGTTCCTCCATGCTCTGGTGCCGGTCGGCGGTGACGAGGCGCTGGCGGCGTAGAGCTTGCCCCGCGCGGCCAATCGGATTAAGTCCAGTGCAACGACAGGCCGCTCCGCGAGGGGCGGCCCTATTTATTTCTGACGGAGAATTTCGTGGCTCAGCCGCTCATGCCCCATGCGACCGCGTCCTGGCTGGTCGACAATACCTCGCTCAGCTTCGAGCAGATCGCCGAATTCTGCGGCCTGCATATCCTGGAGATCCAGGCGATCGCGGACGATACCGCCGCGACCAAGCTGACCGGCCGCGATCCGGTGCGCGCGCACGAGCTCACGATGGACGAGATCGAAAAGGGTCAGAAGGACCCGAACTACGTCCTCAAGATGTCGAAGGGGCCGGAGCAAATCCGCCGCACCAAGGGGCCGCGTTACACGCCGGTCTCGAAGCGCCAGGACAAACCGGACGGCATCGCCTGGATCATCCGCAACCACCCGGAAATCTCGGACGGTCAGATCTCCAATTTGATCGGCACGACGCGCACGACGATCGCCGCGATTCGTGATCGCACGCATTGGAACATCGCCAACATCACGCCCAAGGATCCGGTGACGCTCGGCTTGACCACGCAGCGCGAACTCGACGCCGCGGTGACCAAGGCGGCCAAGGCGCACGGCATCGAGGCGCCGGTCGACACACGGCTCGAGGGCGACCGCGAGGCGCTGATCGAACAGCTCCGCGCCGAACGCGAACAGGCCGCGCGCGATGCCGAAGCGGCGGCGGGCGAGGGCGAGGATACCGGCCCGGTCGAGCATACCGCAGAGACGCTGTTCAAGCATTGACTAGGGCCGTAACGGCCAAATCAAGAAATTGGGAGGCGGCTAAGAGGCCCCATGTGACTATGGTCATCGGGCGGACGCCAAGACAAGGAAAGGCGGCAGGTCGGCTCGGTCCGCCGCCTTTTAATTTGTCCAATTTGCCGCCCACCCAAATCGGTCCTTAAAGATCGAAGGATTTTGCTCGAATTGCTGTAAATCATATTGGCAGTCCGTCGCGAGATGATACGCTCCCTCCAAGCTTGTGGAGGGAAATATGGCGGATTTCGAGGGCGGTTCCGGCAACGACACCTTTGTCGGGACGGCTGATCCGGAGAAGATCAACGGAAACGGCGGCAATGACACGCTGTCCGGGGCTGGCGGCAACGACGTGATCTCGGGCGGCGCCGGCGCCGATACGATTAATGGCGGCGACGGCGACGACATTCTGTTCTCACAAAATCCGGATCCGAACGCGTATCCGTTCATCAGTTATCGAGCAGCCTCGACCGATTTCGGGACAGAGGTCGACACGCTGATCGGCGGCAACGGCGATGATTATATCGTCGCGGGCTATGGCGACAATGTCGACGGCGGGGCTCAAGGTTCCTTCGGCAATCGGCTCTATATCAGCTTTCAAGGTGCAACGAGCGGTGTGAACGCGGACTTTCGGCTGCTCTGGACGCAGCCGTCAATCACGATCGGCGGCGGTGTCATCACCAATATCCAGGAAATCGGCTATCTGGAGGGGAGTAATTACGACGATCTCCTCGTGCCGATCGACACCTATTATCCTACGGGGGCCAACGTTTACGGACGTGGCGGAAACGATCACATCATTGCTGATTATTACTCCGGTTGGGCTGGCGGCAGCCTCTACGGAGGCGACGGCAATGACGTCATCGACGCTAGGCCGGCGGGATATGCTCCAGCTAGCTATGGTGATGCCGGTGACGACACCATCTACGGTGGTATAGGCGTGGCCTATGGTGGTGACGGAAACGACACCATCAATGGCGGCTCGATGACGTTTGGCGGCGCCGGCAACGACACTATCAATGCCGAGATCAGCTTTTACGGGCCGGTCCATTACGGCAATGGGGGCGACGACACTCTCAACGGTAGCGCCGGCCAAGAAACAATGGCGGGGGGGTCCGGTGCCGATACCCTTTACGGTAATGACGGCAACGATGTCCTTTATTCGGGGGTTCCTGACGATGCGACAAGCATCGACCCGACAGCGCAAAGTGCGGCGGATGCCGGCCTCGATCACGATCGACTTTTTGGGGGCGCCGGTGACGACCACCTGTCGATCGGTTATGGCGACGATGCCGATGGCGGAAGCGGTACCAACACGCTGACACTTTCGCTCCTGGGTGCCGGCGCGGGAGTTACGCTGAACGTCGGCACGCTGCTCGGCGCCGGCACCACTCTCGGCGGCGGTATGATCACCAACATCCAGGCTGTTGATATCGTCTGGGGTTCGGCCTTCGCCGACGTCATCACTATGCCCGATCAGGCATTCACCGCGGTCGTTCACGGCGGCGCCGGCAATGATCAGATCAGCGGGGGCACGACCGCGCTGACCATCTATGGTGACGACGGCGACGATACGCTGATTGGCACTACCGGCAACGATACGATCGACGGTGGCGCCGGTAACGATACGATCACCGGCGGCGCGGGGCTCGATGTGATCCATGGCGGTGCCGGCTACGACACGATCAATATCGGCGATGGCGATTTCGTTGCGGGAGAGGTTTACGACGCTGGCGCCGATGGCGGGCGGCTAGTCGTCACCGCGTCGACATTGGTCGATCTCTCAACGGCGACCGTCACTTCGTTCACCGACCTCTCGGGCGGTAACCTCAAGATGACCGCGGCGCAGTTCCTGCAGTTCAACACGATCACCGGATCGACGATCACGCTCACCGATGGCGGAACGATCACGGGTCACGTCAGGATCGCGGACCTGTCGAACACCGTGATCAACCTCGCAGCGATCAGCACCGTGTTCAACGCCGTCTATTCCTTGGGACTGCCGGGCGACGGCGCGCTCACGATCAACGGCAATATCGGCAACGACACCATCTACGCCACCGATCTCAACGACACGGTGAATGGCGGCGACGGCAATGACACACTCTACGGCCTGGGCGGTTTCGACTATCTGAGCGGCGGCATGGGCAATGACGTGCTCGACGGCGGCGCGGGCGTCGATGATATGACCGGCGGGCTCGGCGATGACACCTATTACATCGACACGGCGAACGACGTCATCCACGAGAACGCTGGCGAGGGATTTGACACCGAAATCGGCGCCGTGGCCTTCGTTCTGGCTGACAATGTTGAGCACGGCATCCTGTCGGGCACGAACGCGGTCAATCTGTTCGGCAATGGTGGCGACAATTGGCTGACCGGCAATGACGGTGCGAACACCCTATACGGGCTCGGCGGCAATGATCGGCTGGAAGGCGGCGCGGGCGCCGATACGCTGATCGGCGGCACGGGCGACGACACCTATGTTTGGGACGGCATCGACACGATCGTCGAAAATGCCGGAGAGGGTAACGACACGGTCGAAAGCGCGATCACCGCATCGCTGGCCGCCTTCGCCAATGTCGAGAACCTGACGCTGACGGGTAATGCAGCGATCAACGGTACCGGTGACGCCAATGCCAATGTGATCCGCGGCAATTCCGCGGCGAACACGCTGGATGGCGGTGCGGGTGCGGACCTGATGTACGGCGGTGCGGGCGACGACACGTACGTGGTCGACAATGCCGGCGACAAGGTGTTCGAGAACGCCAACGAGGGCACTGACACGGTTCGATCCTCAGTGAGCTTCACGCTCGGCGCCAATGTCGAGAATCTGGTCCTGACCGGGACCGGCAACATCAACGGTACCGGTAATGCCGGCCAGAACACGATTACCGGCAATGCCGGCAGCAACCAGCTCGATGGCGGCGGCGGCGGCGACACCTTGCAGGGTGGTGCGGGGAACGATGTCTATTACGTCCGCAACGCCGGCGACGTGAT
>NZ_JANINP010000001.1 GCF_024508665.1 Sphingomonas sp. | reverse complement strand
ATTGCCGCCGAGCTGGATGTCGGTGCCGCGGCCGGCCATGTTGGTGGCGATGGTGACCGCGCCCTTGCGACCCGCCTGGGCGACGATGTGCGCTTCCATCTCGTGATAGCGCGCGTTCAGCACCTTGTGTTCGACCTTTTCCTCATGGAGGAATTCGGACAGCATTTCCGACTTCTCGATCGAGACGGTACCGACGAGCACCGGCTGACCCTTTTCGGCATGGACCTTGATCGCCTTGGCGATGCCGCGGAACTTGTCGTGGGTGTCCTTGTAGAACGTGTCTTCCTCATCGACCCGCTGCACGGGGACGTTGGTCGGGATCGACACCACGTTCATCTTGTAGATGTCGTAGAATTCGGCCGCCTCGGTCGCCGCGGTGCCGGTCATGCCCGCCAGCTTGGGGTACATGCGGAAATAATTCTGGAAAGTGATCGAGGCCATCGTCTGGTTCTCGGGCTCGATCTCGACGCCTTCCTTGGCCTCGACGGCCTGGTGCAGGCCGTCCGACCAGCGCCGGCCGTCCATCATACGGCCGGTAAACTCATCGATGATGATGACCTTGCCGTCCTTGACGATGTAATCGATGTCACGCTTGAACATCATGTTCGCGCGCAGCGACTGGTTCAGGTGGTGAACCACCTGAGTATTCTCGAAATCGTAAAGGTTATCGCCCTGGAGCAATCCGGCCGCTTCCAGCATGCGCTCGACGGTCTCGGTCCCTTCCTCGGTCAAGGTGACCGACTTCTGCTTCTCGTCCTTCTCGTACAATTCGGGCGCGAGTTGCTTCACCACGGCGTCGACGCTCTTGTAGAGTTCCGACTTGTCGTCGGTCGGGCCGGAAATGATCAGCGGCGTGCGCGCCTCGTCGATCAGCACCGAGTCGACTTCGTCGACGATCGCCATGGCGAACGGGCGCTGGACCATCTGGTCGCGCTCGTATTTCATGTTGTCGCGCAGATAGTCGAAGCCGAACTCGTTGTTCGTGCCGTAGGTGATGTCCGAGCCGTAAGCTTCCTTGCGCTGGAAGTCGGTCAGATTTGGCACGATCACGCCTACTGTCAAGCCGAGGAATCTGTAGACCTGGCCCATCCACTCGGCGTCGCGCTTGGCCAGGTAATCGTTGACCGTGATGACATGGACGCCGGTTCCCGGCAGCGCGTTCAGATAGACCGCCAAGGTCGCGACCAGCGTCTTGCCCTCACCCGTCCGCATCTCGGCGATTTCGCCGCGATGGAGAACGATGCCGCCGATCATCTGGACGTCGTAATGGCGCTGACCGAGCACCCGCTGGGCAGCTTCGCGCACCGTCGCGAACGCCTCGGGCAGCAAATCGTCGAGCTTTTCGCCATTGGCCAGCCGCTCACGGAAAAGCACCGTCTGGTTGGCGAGCGTCGCGTCGTCCATCGCCTGGAGCGCAGGTTCGAAGCTCGCGATCTTGCTGACGATGCCGCCGAGCGACTTGACGTAGCGGTCGTTGGACGACCCGAAAATGGATTTGGCGAGTCCGCCGAGCATGGTGATTTCCTGTTATATGGGTATGCGCGAGCCCAGCGGGCCGCGTCTAATGATTGCGAATGGATGTGGTTGCGCAGGCGCTATTCGCGCCGGCGGCTCGCAAAGGTCGGAATGGCGTCGGAAAACGCCAAGGCGGGCAACGCCGCAACCACGGCATGGACCGGTCCGGCGATCGGCTGAACCGGCCGAGCCGCGACCTGGCGCCGTACCTCTGCAGTCGCCTTGATCGCTGTCGCCACCACCGTGCGACTGACCGCCATCGGCGCCTGCGTCCCGCGCGCGCCAGCCGTGCCGCTCAAGGCGGACAACAAGGCGGACAGGAGCAGGATCAGGTTCAAGCGAGCGCTACTTCATCGATTATGACGCACGGTGACATAGGGTCGCGTCCGGCAAAGGTCTATCAAAATACTCTCAGTGCTTCTGTCCGGCTTCCACAGGCAGTAGCCACCGGATTTTCAATTGCGCGCGTTCACAATCGCCAGAGCGCCGGAATGTTTCCCAATTCAAAAAGCGTAGTGAATTCCCGGCACCGTGTAAGTCGAAGCGATCGGGTTACCGGACGCATCGCGAGCCGGCTTGAACCGACCGTTACGGGTGAACATCGCACAAGTCGCAGCATTCAGGGCAGGCGACGCGTCGCTCTTGATAATCGTACAACCCGAGACCATTCCGCTGGGCGCCACGTCGAGCCGTACAGAGACCGTCCCCCTGCCCTTTCTCGCCGCCGAGGGAACTTCGGCGTCGCGGACCCAACTGCCCGGGTTTTGGAGCGGAGTTACGGGACTGCCCGCCCGCGGTGCGGCTGCTGTCGCCGGAGAAGTCACCCCGGTGGGCTCTGGCGGGGGCGGCGGTGTCTCCAGCTTCCACATCATCGACGAGCTCCATTTGCTCGGCGTCGGCTTGTTCTTCTTGTTGCGTGGCACTTCGAACCGGCCATTGGCGGTCATGAAATTGCACGTCGTTTCATCGAGCAACGGCGATTCGGAACTCTTGGTCACCTTACAGTCGGAAACCCGCCCGGTCTCGTCGATCGACAATGTGAAGCTCACGCGTCCCTGCTCTCCGGACGCGCGCGCCGCCGGGGGATAGCCGTCCTGGGGGATCCAGCTGCCCGGATTGCCGATAGGTTTTGTCGTGGGAATCGGCTCGTCGTTATCCTGCGCCAGGGCGGCGCCTGGAAACGCAAAGGCGGCCAATGCCAGAACGACGGCAATACGCATCTTATTCTCCCCAGTCGACGCCACGCTAGCCCAACCCGACCCGACTTGTCACCGCCGCCTTTGCCTGTGCCGCGCACCTCTCTATGAGAGCCGCCATGACCGACCGCTCCCCCCTCGCCCCCACCGCCTTTCCCGATCTGCCCGACATTGCCGGCATCACGCGTCGTATCGCCAAGGCGCAATACAAGACCTGGGACCGTTGCGACCTGACCTATGTCGAGCTGGCGCCCGGCACCGCGGTCGCGGGCGTGCTGACGAAGAGCCGTTGCGCGTCGCCCGAGGTCGATTGGTGCCGAGCCGCTTTGGTGCTCGGGCGCGCGCGTGCGCTTGTCGTCAATGCCGGCAATTCGAATGCCTTTACCGGCGACCGCGGCCGCCACGCGGTCGAAGGGCTGGTCGCCAGCGTGGCGCGCCATCTCGATTGCCAGCCGTCGGACGTGTTCGTCGCTTCTACCGGCGTGATCGGGGTGCCATTGCCGCTCGAGAAAGCGGAGGCCGGGCTGGCAGCCGCTTTCGCGGCCGAGCCGTGCGGTTGGGAAGAAGCCGCCGCGACGATCATGACCACCGACACCTTCGCCAAGGCGGCGGTGACACGCGCGGTGGTCGACGGCAAGCCGGTCAGCCTGGTCGGAATCGTCAAGGGATCGGGGATGATCGCGCCCGACATGGCGACGATGCTCGGTTTCATCTTCACCGACGCCGCGGTCGATCCTGTCTGGCTGCAGGCGGCGCTTGCGCGCGCCAATGCCCGCAGCTTCTCGTGCATTACGGTCGACAGCGACACTTCGACCAGCGACACCGTGCTCGCCTTCGCGACCGGGGCGGCAGGCAATGTCGCGATCGCGCATGACGACGATCCCGGCGCCGACGCCTTTGCCGCCGCGCTCAACGATCTCTGCCTCCAACTCGCGCATCTCGTCGTGCGCGACGGCGAAGGCGCGACGAAGTTAATCGCCATCGAAGTGACCGGCGCCGAAAGCGACGCCAGCGCCCACCGCATCGGCATGAGCATCGCCAACTCGCCCTTGGTCAAGACGGCGATCGCGGGGGAGGACGCCAATTGGGGCAGGGTCGTGATGGCGGTAGGCAAGGCCGGCGAACCCGCCGAACGCGACCGCCTGGCAATCCGTTTCGGCGAAACCCAGGTCGCGCTGAACGGCTTGGCGGTCGAAGGCTATGACGAGGCGCCGGTCGCCGCTCACTTGAAAGGCCGCGAGATCGACATTGGAGTCGATCTCGGCCTGGGCGATGGCCGCGCGACGGTGTGGACCTGCGATCTGACCCATGGCTACATCTCGATCAACGCCGATTACAGGAGCTGAGAACCCGTGCTGACGATCTGGGGCCGGCTCAATTCGCATAACGTCAAGAAGGTTGCCTGGTTCGCCGAGGAACTAGGGCTTTCCTATGTCCGCCACGATGTCGGCGGGCAGTTCGGGATGAGCGATGCCTATCTGGCGATGAACCCCAATGCGCTGATCCCGACGATCGACGATGACGGCTTCATCCTATGGGAGTCTAATGCGATCCTGCGCTATCTCGCGGCGCGCCATGGCGGCGTGCGCTGGTGGCCCGACGAACCGCAATTGCGCGCGCTCGGCGATCGCTGGATGGAGTGGCAGAACGGCTATGCGCCGGTGCAACTCGACGCCTTCGTCAATCTCGTGCGGGTCGCGCCCGACAAACGCGACATGGCCGCGGTCGCCCGTTCGGCGCAGCGTTGCGGCGAGCGGATGGCGATCCTCGACCGCTATCTCGCCCAGACGCCCTGGTTATCGGGTGAGGATTTCGGCGTCGGCGATGTCCCGATGGGGGTTTATGCCCATACCTGGTTCACGCTCGATATCGAACGGCCCGACCTGCCGAACGTCGCCGATTGGTACCGCCGCCTGCAATCGCGGCCCGGCTATGCCAGCCAGGTGATGATCGCGCTGACGTAAATTCCCTCTCCTGCGAGAGGGAGAGGGCTGAAAAAAGGGCCGCACCCAAGAGGATACGGCCCCTTATTGTTACTCTGTTTCAGCTCAGGCGAGCTCGCCCTCGAGCCATGCCTTGATCCGGCCCTTGGGCTCGGCGCCGATCTTGGTCGCTGCCGGGCTGCCACCCTTGAACAGGATCATGGTCGGGATGCCGCGCACGCCATAGCGTGCCGGGGCGTCGGGATGATCGTCGATGTTGAGCTTGGCGATCGTCACCTGCTCGCCCAGCTCCTCGGAAATCTCTTCGAGGCTCGGGCCGATCATCTTGCACGGACCGCACCACTCCGCCCAGAAATCGACCAGCACGGGCTTGTCGGAATTGAGCACGTCCGCCTGGAAGCTGTCGTCGGTGATCTTTTTGGTCGCCATGGGGAATCTCCTTTGAAGCGGAATGTAGGCGCAGCGATGCGCTTGCTCAACGGGTCTGACCCTAGCTTTGCTCCATCGCGGCAAAGCCCGGCTTGTGAGGGGCGAGCACGGCCTCGGACAAGTCGAAAAGACGGGGAGCCGCCGTGTAGAGCAATGCGGCCTCTATCCGTCGGCCGGGAAAGATCACGCGCAGCGCTTCGGCATAAGCCGCCATCTGGCGCAGATGAAACACCGGCACTTCGTTGATCCCCAGCGGCACGCGGCGGCCGGTCTTGAAATCGATCACACGGACGCGGTCCGGCTCGACCAGCAGCCGGTCGACGGTGCCCGCGATGACATAGCCGCCGGGCACGATCGCGGAGATCGGCGCCTCCCCCAGCGAATTCGTGCCGAACAGATCGCGATGCGCCGGGTCGTCGAGTACCGCCATCACGGTCTCGATCAGTTCGCTCCGCACGGTCTTGTCGGCGACCTGCCCTACCGCAGACAGCCAACGATCGGCCGCCGTCGCTCTGCGATCGGGCGGCAAGGCAGGCAATCGCTCGAACAAGGCATGGATCAACCTGCCGCGTTCGGCTGCCGTCCGCATCGCCGCCGAGGGCGGCGGGTCGGAGACATCGTCTTCGCCGACGGAGGAGGGCGCAAGCGGCCGCGGCGGCCGCGCCTCGATCGGGGCGGGCTGGAATGCCCAATCGGGCAAAGCGACTATATGCGTCTCGGCGGTGCGCGAAGGCCGCGCCCTTACCGGCGGTTGCGGATCGTGTCCGGCAAACGAACGACGCGGGCCCTCTTCGCGTTCCGCAGTGCCGAGCGCCGCCAGCGCCGCTTCCGCCGCCGCATACCAGCTATTCTCCGACGGCACGCCTTTCGATCGCGGTCCCAACGACCCCGCTATTTCCAATCTCTCTTCGGCGCGCGTCGCGGCGACATAGAATAATCGCCAATGCTCGGCGAGTTCGCGCGCGTCGGCGGTCGTGATCGCCTCGGCCAAAACGCCCGACCGTTGTTCCTTGCGCGGACGGAACACGGGCAGCTTGATGTCCTGATCGGCCTGCCAGTCGAGCGTCGAGCGTGGCCGCGCCTCGGGATCGGCGGTGGCGTCGGCAAGGATGACCAGCGGCGCTTGCAGGCCTTTGGCGCCGTGCGCGGTCATCACCCGCACGGCGTCGAGCGGCTGCGACGGATCGCGCACGATTTCGACATCGCCGCGATCGAACCAGTCGAGGAAGCGCTGCAAGGACGGGATCGCGACTCGCTCGAATTCCAGCGCGGCGTTGAGCAGTTCGTCGATCGGATCGCGCGCTTCCTGCCCGAGCCTGCGGATCAGCTTGCGCCGCCCATCCAGCGACCCGGTCAGTAGTTCTTCGAGAAACACATAGGGCGTCGTGAAATCCGCGCGCCGCAGCATTGCCGCGAGCAGCGCGATTCGCTCGGCCGGCTGCGTCGTCTGAAGGTGCGCCCACAAGCCGCCGCGACGTTTCATCGCCGCGCGCATCAGCTCGTCCTGGCTCCAGCCAATCAAGGGCGAGACCAGCAAGCTGGCCAGCGCGAGGTCGTCTTGCGGCTGCAAGACGAAGCGGATGGCGGCAAGCAGATCCTGCACCGCCAACGGCGCGGTAAGCCGCAAGCGGTCAACGCCGGCGACTGGCACGCCCTCGGCATAAAGCCGCGCAACGATCAGCGACGCGAGCTCGCCGCGGCGTTTGACCAGGATCATTATATCTTCGGGACGGAGTGGCCGCCCTTTGCTCTCCAGCATCAGCGGATCGTTCGGATCGAGCCACGCCTTGACCTGGGCGGCGATACGCGTCGCGTGCGCGCGGACCGCATCGGTGACCCAGCCCTCCTCGCCCTCATCCTCTTCGCCGGCGAGGGTCGGTGCCCACAAATTGACCTGGCCCGGGCCTTCGACCTTGCTCGAGTGGCGCTGGTTGTCGTCCACCCCCAACCCACCGCCAGGCAGCACGCCGATCGCGGCGTCGACGAAATCGAGGATCGGCTGGGTCGAGCGGAACGAGGAGGTCAACGCGAGCTGCTCGAACGGCGTCGGTTCGATCTCGCTGATGTCGCTCGTCACCTCGGCGAGGTCACGAAAATGCCGTTCCGCCCAACGGAAGTTGAGCGGATCGGTGCCCTGAAAGCCGAAAATCGCCTGCTTATAGTCGCCGACCGTGAAGAGCGTCCGCCGCCGGTCGCCGCGAGTGCCCAAACCGGAGAAGAAGTCGCTCGCGATCGCGTCGACGATTTCCCATTGCCGCAGATTGGTATCCTGCGCCTCGTCAATCAGGACATGATCGGTCGCCTGGTCGAGCTTGAAGCGCACCCAGTCGCCCATCCCGTCCTGCCGCAGCAGCGCGACCGCGGCGTCAATCAGATCGTCGAAATCGACCGCACCGATGCGGCGCTTGGCGGCACGATAGGCGAAGGCATAATCGCGCCCGATAGCGAGCCCGGCCGCCAACAGATCGGCATAGTCCGCCAGATGGCGCATCTGGATCAGGCGGGAGACCTGCGCATGGCAATCGGCCGCGGTCGGAGCATAGTCCTCGTCCTGCGGCGCCTGCCCTTTGGCGAACGAGCGCAATTCGCCGTCCTGCCGCGCCCAGACGCCGTGCAGTTCGTCGAGTGTCATTGCCCGCTGCTCGGGACTTCTCGTCAACCAAGCGTCAATCATGTCGGCGCGGGCCAGCCCATTCTTGGTGCCCCATGCCCGATTGCAATCGCGCAACCGTCCGAGCAGGTCGTCGTCCAGTTGGGCGCAGCCGTCAGCGATCGCCGCCTCGACATCGTCGACGCCGATCAGGGTACGGCGGATATAGGGACCGACCCCCTCACCCATCGGCAGCGCCGCCATCGCCGCCGGCGCACGCGCGCAGGCACGCAGGAAGGCCTCCGCGCCCTCTTCGCCGAGTCGCAGGCTCAGCGCGCCGACCGCCCGGACGGCACCGTCGCGCCCCTCGCGCTCGGCATCGACCAGCAGTTGCGCCAGTGTCTCGCGCGCCAGCGCCGATTCCTCGCGCGCCTCGAGCGGGCGAAAGCCCGGCGTCAGGCCCGCTTCGACCGGGAAGGCGGCAAGCAGAGACTGACAGAAGCCATGGATGGTCTGGATGCGCAGGCCCCCGCCCGGCGCGTCGAGCACCTTTGCAAACAAGGTTCGGGCCCGCGCGATCAACGCCGGGGTAGCGCGCTCGCCCAGCGAGGCGAGATCCGCGCGGATGTCGGCCTCGGACGCACGTACCCAGCGGGCCAGCCGCTGGTTGATCCGTCCCGCCATTTCGGCAGCGCCTGCCTTGGTGAAGGTCAGGCACAGAATCGCGCCGGGATCGGTACCGCCGAGCAGCAACCGATAGACGCGCGCCGCCAGCACCTGGGTCTTGCCGGTGCCCGCCGACGCCGCCAGCCAGACGTGCGACGACGGATCGCTGGCGCGCGCCTGTTCGTCGACGAGCCGGGGAAGTATCCCCTCAGCGCCGCTCACGGCCATACCATTCGTCGCGGCGCATCAGCTGGTCGTAATCGCCGAACGGCGCATATTCGGGCTTCAGCTTGGCCGTGAACGGCGCCGCGCCGGTCAACCATGCGTCCGCCGCCTCGGTGAAATTGCGCCGCGCTTCGGCGACAAATTCATCCGCCGGGATGGGATCCTTCTTCTTCGGGTCGCAGGGTGAATCGACGTAACCGAACGCGCCGGCGCGGTTGCGGGCGAGCGACCAATATTCGAACCCTTCGACCTTGCCCGCGACACCGGCGAACTTGCCCGCCTCGGCGATCATGCCGAGCAAACCGAGTTGAAGGCTGAAGCCGGCGCGCACTGCCGCGGTCGAGGGCGGCTGTCCGGTCTTGTAGTCGACCACCACCAGCCCGCCGTCGTTGAGCCGGTCGATCCGGTCGAAACGGCCCGCCAGTTCGACGCCGGCCAGCTGCAAAAGGCCCTTGCCCTCGACCGCCAGGATGCTCCGTTCGCCCGCGCGATCGGACACTTCGCGCGCGATCCAGTCGACCGCCTCGATCAGCCGCGGCCCCCATAATGCCCGGATCATCGGATGCGTGCGCACGTCGCCTAGCAAGGCCTCGGCGCGCGGGCGCAAGGTTTCGGGATTGGCGCCATCCTCGCGAAACCAAGTCTCCAGGATCGCGTGGACCTGATTGCCGCGCCAGGCAGGGCTAGGTTCGGCGTCGACCGGCTCGATCGCACCGAGCCGTAGCATGCGCCGCGCATAGAAAGCATAAGGGTCAGCCTTGAGCCGGTCGACCTCGGTCACCGAAATCTGGCGCGGCCGATCCTCGACAGCGGGCGAAGGCTCGGGCCGCGAGGCGGGTTCGTGCATGCCGGGGTTGTCGATCGCCGCTGCCCATGATGCGAGATCGGGATCGCGAACGAAGCGATCTCCCGCCAGCGCCTCCAGCCGCAGCCAGAACCGCGACGCCAGGGTCGGCGATCGCCCGTCGCGGCGCGCACGCGTGATCAGCACTTCGGGCGCACCCAAGGCATTGGCGAAATCGTGCGCCGCGATGCCGATCCCACGGTCGAGCCCCGGCAGTCCCAGTTCCGCACGGATACGCGGCGCCAGCCACGGATCGGGCGCGGCGATCGCCGGCCATGTCCCCTCGTTCAAACTGCCGAGGATCGTCAGATCGGCGGTCTGCAACCGCGCTTCGATCAGGCCATAGATCGCCAGCCGCGGATGGCCGCCTTGGGGCGGGCGGATCGCGACTTCCTCCATCAAGGTGCGCAGCAGCGGCGCCACGCTGGCGGGATCGACCAATGCCGGCCCTTCCGCCGCACGCAGTTCGAGATCCGCGAGCAATTCGGCCGCGGCGCGACCCGCCGGCCCCGCCCAGACCGCAAAGCCGCATAGCGCCTCCGCCGTCTCTCGCAGCGTCGAGATCATCGCCGCCAACGGCTGCTCGCCACCACCGAAGCAACGCGACAGCGGTTCGAGCAAGCCGCGCATTTCCGGCCAGACCTGCCGCGCCGCCGCGCGAATCGCCGCCTCGCGCTCGTCGCCATCAAGCAGATGCGCGTCGATGCCGGCAAGCCCGGGTGCTGGGCGCGGCCCACGCAGCGCGCGATCGAGCGCGCGCACGCCATCGAGCCACAAGGTCCGCGGCTCGCCGCTCTGGACGAGCGGGTGTTTGAGCAACGCCAGCAACGCCAGCGGCGCAAAGTCCTGCGCCGCCGCTTCGGCCATCATCGTCAGCAATGTCCCCGGCGCGCGCGTCGCAAGCGGACGACCGGCGGTGTCGTCGACATCAATCCTCCAACGCGCACAATGCGCCGCGACACGCTCCGCCAACGCGCGGTCGGGCGTGACCAGGGCAGCAGTACGCCCCTCGACTTCCAACGCGCCGCGCAATGCGAGCGCGATCACCTGTGCTTCGTCGGCGGGCGTCGCCAGCTCGACCGCACGAATTCCCGTCAATCGCCGGTCGGGCGCTTCCAGATCGGTCCACTTGCCGGTGAATTCGGCCGGAGCAAAAGCGTTTGCGATCGCCTTACCGCGCGCGATGGACGCATCGTGATCGCTCCCTTCGCGCCAAGTCCGCACCTCGCCCCGCCCCGCGTTCATCCGTTCGAGCAGCAGCTTCAACTGGAATTGGGGATGGGTCTCGATCGACCGCGCCCTGAACCCGCTGGCATCCGGCTCGTGCGGCCCGAGCGCGTCCCATTCCTCATCCGGCATAGCGATGGCGAGATCCTGGAACACGACCAATCCCTGGTCGAGTTGGGCGACGCGCCGCAACAAAGCGGCCACTGCCGGCGCCGGGTCGGTGATACCCGCGGCGCAGACGAAACCCGCCGGTGGGGACTCCCTCCAGCGCACCGCCAGTCGGCGCAGGATTATCGCACGCCGCGCCGCCGCGTCCATCGCCCCCATGAGGGCCAGTTCGGCCGGCCAGCGGTCGATGACGATACGGAACAGGTCGAGCGCGCG
This sequence comes from Sphingomonas sp., assembly GCF_024508665.1. Lineage (GTDB taxonomy): Bacteria > Pseudomonadota > Alphaproteobacteria > Sphingomonadales > Sphingomonadaceae > Sphingomonas. The sequence continues at coordinate 611,110 of NZ_JANINP010000001.1, read as the reverse complement.
TTCCCAATGGCTGGTCAATTCGCGCCCGACGTCGAGCTCGGTGAGTTTCGCCACTGCGACTTCCTCGACCAACAATTGGTCGAGCGTTCGTGCCAGCGCTCCGGCCAGATGCACCGCTTCGTCGGCGGCCACCGGCTCACCCTGGCGCGCGCGTTCCTCGCTGACTAGGCGCGCCAGGATCATCCGACGCGCCAGCGGATCGACCGGCGGCGGCAACGGCTCGAGATCGTCAGCTGGATCGAGCATCGCCCCGGCCGCCTCGTCCAGCGCGGGATCGCCGATCGTCACCAGCCGCGGCAGCAACAGCCCGCCGCCGCTCGCACGGACGAATGCGTCCTGTACGGCACGCCGCCCGCGATTGTTCGGCAGCAGCACGACTCCGCGCGCGAGCCGCATCGGATCGTCGCCAAACCGCTTCATCAGCCCGGCGACCAGCGCATCGGCAAAAGCGCGCTGCGCTGGGATCGTGTAAAGCGCGAGGCCGCGCTCAGGCATCGATCAGAAGTGCTTCCGTCTTGGCAATCGCCGGGGGTGTGCCGACGTCGAACCACAGTCCCTGATGGACGAAGCCATAAGCGCGGCCAGCTTCGATCGCGCGATTCCAGAATACATTGGTCGAGAACGGACCCTCCGGCCAATCATGGATCACGCGCGGCGACAATATCTGAACCCCGGTATAGACGAAGGGGGCTACCCTGCCCGGCTTTCGGCGCCCGGTGATGCGGCCGTTGGCGTCGAGATGGAAGTCGCCCAGCCCGCCATGATTGTGCGCGCGCGCCAGCGGCACCACGAGCAACAGCGCATCCATCGCATCGTCATCCCAACGCGACGCGAGCAGCTTGATCGTATCGGCTGGTCCATCGACCCACAGATTGTCGGCATTGGCGACGACGAACGGCTTGTCGCCGATCAACTCGCGCGCCTTCACGATCCCGCCGCCGGTTTCCATCAACTGATCGCGCTCGTCAGAAATGACGACGTCGATACCCTTCACCCGGTTCTTGAGATGCGCTTCGAGCGCGTCGGCGAGATAATGGACGTTGACCACCGCGCGCTTGATCCCCGCCGCGCGCAAACGGTCAAAGACATGATCGAGCAACGGCTGCCCGGCGACCTGGATCAGCGGCTTGGGCCGCGTCGCCGTCAACGGACGCATGCGCTTGCCGATGCCCGCAGCCATTACCATCGCGGTCTCGGGAACCGTGCCCCCCGGGTCTGGCCGCAGCGACAAGGTGCGTTTCGCGGTCATGCGCGGGCGATCTCCATCGGGTCGCCGCGCAGGTCGGCGGGAATATTGGCGCCGAACCATGCTTTGACCGGCGCAAGTGCCGGATGGTCGAGATCGCGGTTCAGGTAGCGCCACACGCGCGGACACATGGCCGGGTAGCGCGGCTTGCCGTCGCGCCGCCACAATCGGGTGAAGATACCGACGATCTTCGCGTTCCGCTGCGCGCCGAGCACGTGATAGGCCGCATCGAAATCATCGCCCGCGCCGGTCACGCGGCGATAGCGATCCAGCATCGCCGCTTCGATCTCGGGCTCGACGTCACGCCGCGCGTCCTGCAGCAGCGACACCAGGTCATAGGCCGGATGGCCGGCCAAAGCGTCCTGGAAATCGAGCAGGCCGAGCGCCTCGGTACCCCCGATCAACATCAGATTTTCGGCATGATAATCTCGCAGCACCGTCACCGGCTCGGCCGCCAGCGCGTGATCGAACACCTCGCCCCAGGCTTTGGCATAGCCCTCGGCATCGACCTTCACGCCGACCGCGGGGCAATACCATTCGGTCAGCAGGTCGGCTTCGCGCTGCAGCTCCTTGCGGTCATAGGGGCGCCATGGGCCCGCGGGTTCACCGCGCAAACGGATCAGGATGTCGACCGCAGCCTCGTACATCCTGAGCAGGCTTTCGGGCGCGGCATCGACCGTCTCGCGCATCCGGGCGTCACCGAAATCCTCAATCAGCACCAAGCCTTGCTCGAGGTCGGTACCGAAGATCGCCGGTGCTGGGAAACCGCGTGCAACCAGCCATTGCGCGACTTCGATGAACGGGCGCGGATCCTCGTGCGGCGGCGGCGCATCCATCAGGATCGCGCTGCGGCCGTGATCGGCGACGCGGAAATAGCGCCGGAACGAGGCGTCGCCGGCGAGCGGGAGCACATCGCCTTCTCCCCAGCCCAGCTTGGCGAGGAAATCGGCGGTCCCCGCCGGTGGATTCATGTCAAGGGCCATCGCCCTTCCCATGCCGTGGGCACCGTTGCTGTCAAGCGGCGTCCGCCATCGGGTGCGAAGTCCAAGGTCAATGCCAAGGCATCGGGCCACACGCCGGGCGCGCGCTCGGGCCATTCGATCAGCAGGACCGAGTCCCCACGCGCGTCGTCGAGCCCGAGTTCGTCGAGTTCCTCGGCATGCTCGATGCGGTAGAGGTCGACATGCATCACCGGCAATCGCGTCTCGGGCGGCGCATAGGGTTGGACGATCGCGAAGGTCGGTGACGGCGCTTCGCCCTCCAACCCCAATGCGGCCAGCAACCCGCGTGCGATGCTCGTCTTACCGGCGCCGAGGGGGCCGGACAGCGTGACGACGTCGCCGGGTCGCACGACCGCCGCAAGGCTCGCCCCTAATGCTTCCGTCGCTGTCGCGTCCGGAAGTATCATCAAAAGCCGCTCAGCAACATGTCGATGGCATTCATGATCGTGTCCTGATGTTCGGCGAGCGACCCCACGGACGTGCCAAGTTCGGCCTTCGGAATACCGACGAGCAGCGTCGTCATCATGATGACCCGTATGCCGGCCACCTCGAAGATCGGATTCAACCGCGGCAGATTGGACTTATGGCTATCCGCGGGAACCAACGGAGCGACTAATCGAGTTTCGATACTCGACAGAAAATCAGTTTGGCAGTCGAGCAGTAACGTTGCCTTTCCCGTGCGATAGACGTCAAATCGCGCCATCAGAATTGACGATATTTGGCCAAGGGAAGTTCGTTGTTTCTTACCCAATCATTATAGTCGTCGATGGCGCCTTTGTTTTCCTCCAGCCATCGGCGTTGGCGTTCCGCCTTGATCTCACGAGCAAGGCCCTCCTCGCTGGCACGCGAAACGTTGATTCCCAACGCCTTGGCGTCCTCCACTAATCGAGCATCGAGCGACACGTTGGTGGGACGACGAAAAGCGGAACGGTCTTCACGAACGCGGGCCATCACAATCTCCTATGCGCATAGAATATGCGCACCGAATTAGGAGCGCAAGGCTATCGCGGCAGTTCCACGATCAGCAGCGTTCCCTCGCCGGGTTCGGACAGCAACCGGATCGTGCCGCCATGCGCTTCGGCGAATTGCCGCGCGATCGGCAACCCTAGCCCGAGCGCGCGATCGTCGTCGCGCGCCGCGTGCCCGCCGAAACGATCGAAGGCGTGCTCGATCTCATCGGGCGTCATTCCCGGGCCGTCGTCCGACACGACGATCCGCGCCGTCCGCACGTCGCCATCGGTGTGGAGCAGCACGCGTCCGCCTTCCCCGATTCCGCTCACGGCATGACGGAGCAGATGCTCGATCATCTGGCGCAGTTTCTTGGCGTCGCCCTTCACCATCCCGGTTGAGGGTGCGACCTCGATCGCGAAATCGACTTTCTTGCGTTTGGCGATCGGCGCGATCGTCTCTGCGGCATTGTACGCGATGGTTTCCAGGTCGACGGTCAGCCGCTCGATCTTGTTCTGATCGGCCTCGGTCAGAGCAAGCACATCGTCAACGAGCGCCGCCAATCGCGCGACCGATTCGAGGATCGCATCGACATAGGAATCGGCCTGTTTGCTCAGTTTGCCCGCGTAGCCCTCGCCCAGCATTTCGGCGAAGCCCTGGATCGAGGTCAGCGGGGTACGCAATTCGTAGCTCATGTTGGCGACGAACGCGGTCTTGACCTGATCGGCCGCTTCCAGTGCCTCATTACGTTCGCGCAGCGCCTGTTCGATGTGCCGGCTGTCAGAGATGTCGAGCATGGTGAACAGGGCGTTGCCGTCGGGCAGCGGCACGCCGGCGAATTCGAAATGGCGACCGTCGGCGAACGCCACCCGGCCGCCGCGCTGTTGCCGCCCGACCGCGGCCGAACGCACGATCTCGGCAATGACGCTCGCCCTGCCCGGCTGGGCGAGGCGCGAGGCGCCCCTTTCAACCAGCGCGTCGATGCGCGGATGGCTGGAAAGGAACTCCTCGTCGAATTCCCACAACTGACGGAATTTGTTGTTCCAGATCTGGAGCCGCCCGTCCCCCGCGAACACGCCCAGCGCCTCGAACAGATTGTCGAAAGTCGCGGTGCGGACGCGAAGCAAGGTATCGCGCGCGCTGGCGAGCTGGACCTGTTCGGTCCGGTCTTCGAAGATCAGCAGCAGACCGCCATCGGGCAGCGGATTGCCAACCAGACGCAGGTGCACCCCCCCCGGCAAGGTCCAGGTTTCTTCGATCGCGCCCGCCGCGGCGAGGAACCAGTCACGCCGCTCTGCCTTCCAACCGGGGAAGTCGCGCACCTCGGGCAGCCGGTTCGCCTCGCGCATCCGTTCGAGTACGCGATCGAATTCAGGGCGGTCGGCCAGCCATTCGCTGCGCATCGCGAACATGCGCTGGAACGACTGGTTGCAGAAAGCGAGGCTGCGGTCCGCGGCGAATTGCGCGACGCCCGCTGACAGCCGGTCGAGCATCGCGCGCTGGGCGTCGGAGAATCGCTTCATCCCGCCGCGCGCTTGTTCGAGATCCTCGATATCGATCGCGAATCCGGCGACGCCACCCGGCGGCGCCGGCAGCGGCACGTCGTGGATGCGCAACATGCGCCGCGCCCCGCCGATCGTCGCGGGCATCGACTGCACGTTGGGGCGATCGGTATCGCGCGCGACGAGCGCACTCGCCAGGGGGCCGCCAATCCCCGACCCCTCGATTAACTCGACCTGACGCGTCACGACATCCTTGGCGTCGCTCGCCTCGACGGCATGAACATAGGCCGAATTGACCATCGCCAGCCGCATGTCGGGTCCGCGATACCACATCGGCAAAGGCGCGGCCTCGATCAGCCCACGCAAAGCTGAGAACGCCTGGCTCAAATCGGCGGCTTCATCGCGCAACTGCCCGATTTGCGCCTGGCTTTCGGTCGAATCGAAGAACCAGACAACCACGCCGCCGGGCGACCCCACTTCGCGCGGTGCGCGTTGGCCGCGCACCGAGAGCGTGCGCGTCGATCCTTGCGGGCGGATCGTCAGGGTAAATGGCTCGCCGGCCTTCTGCGCCGCGGTAACGGCGTCGCCAAGGAGAACCGCATCCTCGCTGGTCAAGCCGGTGCCTGGCGAGACCAGTTCCGCGAGATATTTAGGCGGCGGCACCAACCCCAGCCAGTCGGCCAGCCGATCCGGCAATTCGAGCCGGCCGTCGGCGCGCACCACCATCGCCAGTGCGGGAGCGGACGCCAGCAGCGCGTTCAGCTTGTCATTGCCAGCCAGCGTCGCTGCAGCGGCCGCGCGGGCGCGCAATCCGGCGTACAGCATCCAGCAGGTCGCGACGATCGCCAGAGCGAGCGCCGCCCCGATAAGGCCGAGGGTCGTGGTCGACACCATCAGATACGGCCCCCGATCATCACCAGTCAGACTAATCCCGTTCGCGCTTCACCCGTCGAGCGCCCGCATCTTCGTAGAGAGAAGTGCGGGCATTCGACAAGCGGGACCCGAACGGGATCGGGCCGATCACGGCAATATCAGCGATAACAGACCTTCTTGACCGTCTCGACGACCTTGGCGGACGAGATCAGCGCGAGCTTCTCCAGGTTCGCGGCATAAGGCAGCGGCACGTCCTCGTCGGTCACGCGCAGCACCGGCGCGTCGAGGTCGTCAAACCCTTCCTCCATGACGAAAGCCGCGACTTCGGAAGCGATCGAGCACGTTGGCCAGCCTTCCTCGACCACGACGATACGATTGGTCTTGGCCAGGCTCTTGAGCACGGTCTTGCGATCGAGCGGGCGCAGGGTACGCAGATCGATCACCTCAGCGTCGATGCCGTCCTTGGCGAGCTCGTCGGCGGCTTCCAGGCTGATCCCGACGCCGATCGAATAGCTGACTATGGTGACGTCCTTGCCCTCGCGCATGATCCGCGCCTTGCCGATCGGCAGGACCCAGTCATCGACCTGCGGCACCTCGAAGGTGCGGCCGTAAAGCAACTCGTTCTCAAGGAACACGACCGGATCCTCGCTGCGGATCGCTGCCTTGAGCAGTCCCTTGGCGTCCTGCGCATCGTACGGCGCGATCACGATCAGGCCCGGAACGCTGGCATACCAGGGACCGTAATTCTGGCTGTGCTGCGCGCCGACCCGGCTCGCCGCACCATTGGGACCGCGGAACACGATCGGGCAGCGCATCTGGCCGCCCGACATGTAATTGGTCTTGGCCGCCGAATTGATGATGTGGTCGATCGCCTGCATCGCGAAGTTGAACGTCATGAACTCGACGATCGGGCGCAGGCCGCCCATCGCCGCGCCGGTGCCGACGCCGGCAAAGCCATATTCGGTGATCGGCGTGTCGATCACCCGCTGGTCGCCGAATTCGTCGAGCAGGCCCTGGGTCACCTTGTACGCGCCCTGATATTGCGCGACTTCCTCGCCCATCACGAAGACGCGGTCGTCCTTCCGCATTTCCTCGGCCATCGCGTCGCGCAGCGCCTCGCGCAGCGTCAGCTTGACCATCTCCGTCCCGGCGGGAACTTCCGGATCGGCGACTTCGGCGTCGTGCTTGGCCGCTTCGAACATCTGACGCGCACCGGTCTCGACCAGATGCGGTTCGGGCGTGCCGCTTTCGGCGGCTTGTTCCTGCTTCTCCGGCTCGACCGCCTTGTCTTCAACGGGCGCCGGCGCCGCCGCCGCTGCTGGCGCCGCCTTCGACACCTCTTCGCCCTCTGCGGCCAACGTCGCGATGACGGTGCCGACCTTCACGTTGTCCGTGCCCTCTGGAACCAGGATCTGCGCGATCGTGCCTTCGTCGACCGCCTCGAACTCCATCGTCGCCTTGTCGGTTTCGATCTCGGCCATGATGTCGCCCGACTTGACCGTGTCTCCTTCCTTGACGAGCCACTTGGCGAGCGTGCCTTCTTCCATCGTCGGCGACAGCGCCGGCATCTTGATCTCGATCGCCATCTCAGTACGACTCCACCAGCACGTCGGTATAAAGCTCGCCCAGCTCCGGCTCCGGCGTCTGCTCGGCGAAGTCCGCCGCCTCGTTCACCTGCTTCCTGATCGCGGCCTCCGCCGCCTTCAGCTCGTCTTCCTTCACGCCTAGTTTCTCGAGCAGCGCCTTGGCATGCTCGATCGGGTCGGACTTGTCGCGGACCGCCTGGACTTCTTCACGGCTGCGATATTTGGCCGGGTCGGACATCGAGTGGCCGCGGTAGCGATAGGTCTTCATCTCGAGGATGAGCGGGCCCTTGCCCGCACGCACCCAGGCCAGCGCTTCTTCGGCCGCGCCGCGGCACGCCAGCACGTCCATGCCGTCGACCTGGATGCCCGGGATGCGAAAGCTCTCGCCGCGGCGATAAAGCTGATCCTCGGCGCTAGCCCGATTGACGCTGGTGCCCATCGCGTACTGGTTGTTCTCAATCACATAGATGATCGGAAGCTTCCACAGCTCGGCCATGTTGAACGATTCGTAGACCTGGCCCTGGTTGGCCGCGCCGTCGCCGAAATAGGCGAGACAGACGCCGCCGTCGTTCGAATATTTGTGCTTGAAGGCAAGCCCGGTGCCGAGCGAAACCTGCGCGCCGACGATGCCGTGCCCGCCGTAGAACTTCTTCTCGGTCGAGAACATGTGCATCGACCCGCCCTTGCCTTTCGAGATGCCGGCGGCGCGACCAGTCAACTCGGCCATGATCACCTTGGGGTCGATTCCGTAAGCGAGCATGTGGCCGTGATCGCGATAGCCCGTGATCACACTGTCCTTCTCGCCGTCGAGCGCCGATTGCAGCCCGACTGCGACCGCTTCCTGGCCGATATAGAGGTGGCAGAAGCCGCCGATGAAACCGAGGCCGTAGAGCTGACCCGCTTTCTCTTCGAAACGGCGGATCAGCAGCATCTGCTTGTACAGTTCGAGCAATTCCTCCTTCGACGCCTGATAAGGCTGCGGCTCGTCGGGCCGCGGACGGTTGGTAATGGGGGGCTCGCTCTTGGCGCGCGCTGGGGCTTTTGCCACGATGGGGAAACCTCGTTTCCGTAGGGGGAGAAAGGGCGGCCTATAGGCCGGACCTGTTGCGCTTTTCAATCGTGCGCTGCGCTATTGGCGATCCGCACGATAACTTCATAACCAACAAGCAATGCCACGGTTGCGGAATGCGGGACGCTCCGCCTAAGGCAAGCCGGATGTTCCCTGCCGACCATCCCTTCCGCATCGCCAATTTTCGCGCCTATTGGCTGTCGCGTTTCGCCGGCACCGTCGCGCTTTCCGCCATGTCGATCATCATCGGCTGGCAGGTCTATAGTATCGCGCGGGACGTTCATCATCTCAGCATCAAGGAAGCGACCTTCCTGCTCGGCATGATCGGGGTGGCGCAGTTCGTGCCCTTGTTCGTGCTGACGCCGATCGTCGGGCTGGTCGCCGATACGTTCGACCGCCGCTGGATCGTGCGGGGCACGACAGCGCTGCTGGTGACTACGACGGTGATGCTCGGCACCCTCACCTGGCTTCATGCCCTCAGTTTGCCGATTCTGTTTCTCGCCGCCGTGATGATCGGCTTGGCGCGCGCCTTTGCGGGGCCCGCTTATTCCGCCCTCGCCCCAAATCTGGTCCCGCGCGAGGCCCTGCCCACCGCGATCGCGATCAGTTCGATTGCCTGGCAGGTCGGCGTGATCATCGGCCCCAGCCTGGGCGGCTTTCTCTACGCGATCCACCCCGATGCCGCCTATGGCACCTCGACAGCGCTCTTCCTTATCGCGCTCGGGATGATCTTCCTGATCGGCAAGGTGCCCCAGCCGCAAGCGCAAGCCGATCATCGCCCGCTTCATCGCATCGCCGAGGGCTTCCGTTACGTCCGGCACAACCGTCTGGTATTGGCGGCGATCACGCTGGATCTGTTCGCGGTCCTGCTCGCAGGTGCCACCGCCTTGTTGCCGGTATTCGCGCGCGACATCCTCCATGTCGGGAGCCAGGGCCTCGGCCTGCTGGCCGCCGGGATGGGCATTGGCGCGACCTCGACGGCGCTATTCTTCTCGTTCCGTCCGATGAAGACCAATGTCGGCCTCAAGATGCTGATCGCGGTGGTGGTGTTCGGGCTCGGCATCCTGACCTTCGGCACCGCGCATCTGATTCTTCCGAGCCATGCCTTCTATCTCGCGCTGGCCGGCCTGATCGTCGCCGGCTGTGCCGACATGGTGTCGGTCTATGTCCGCTCGTCGCTGATACAGCTTCACACGCCCGACGAGATGCGAGGACGCGTGAGCGCGGTGTCGCAGCTTACCATCTCCGCCTCGAACGAATTGGGTGAGGCCGAAAGCGGGCTGCTCGGCTCGCTTTTGGGGCCGGTCGGCGCGGTTGTGTTCGGCGGGATCGGTTGTATCGTCATCACGCTGCTCTGGTCGCGGCTGTTCCCCGAACTCAGGCTTGCAAAGTCGTTCGACCCGCCCGAAATCCTCGAAAGTGCCCCCGAACACGGAGTGATACAGCCATGAAGGCCAACACCATCCTGGAAACGATCGGCAACACCCCGCACATCCGCGTCCAGCGGCTGTTTCCGGACAGCGAAGTGTGGATCAAGTCCGAGCGCTCCAACCCCGGCGGGTCGATCAAGGACCGCATCGCGCTGAGCATGGTCGAAGCAGCCGAGCGCGATGGTAAGCTCCAACCGGGCGGCACGATCATCGAACCGACCAGCGGCAATACCGGTGTCGGATTAGCGATGGTCGCCGCGGTCAAGGGCTACAAGATCATTCTCGTCATGCCCGAATCGATGTCGATCGAACGCCGTCGCCTGATGCTCGCTTATGGTGCGCAATTCGACCTCACGCCGCGAGAAAAGGGCATGAAGGGCGCGATCGAGCGCGCACTCGAACTGATCGAGCAGACGCCTAATTCCTGGATGCCGCAACAGTTCGAAAATCCTGCGAACATCGATGTCCATGTACAGACAACCGCACAGGAAATTCTTCGAGACTTCGCCGATGCACCGATCGATGTGCTGATCAGCGGGGTCGGGACCGGGGGGCACATCACCGGCGTCGCGGAGACCCTCAAGAAAACCTGGCCGAACCTCAAAGTCTATGCGGTCGAACCCGATGCCTCCCCAGTCATTTCGGGCGGCCAACCGGGTCCGCATCCGATCCAGGGGATCGGCGCGGGCTTCATTCCCGCCAATCTGCATACCCAGGCGCTCGACGGCGTGATCAAGGTCGACGCCGGTGTCGCCAAGGATATGGCGCGCCGTGCGGCGCGCGAGGAAGGCATGTTGGTCGGGATCAGTTCGGGCGCGACACTCGCCGCGATCCTGCAGAAACTCCCCGACCTTCCGGTTAGCACGCGCGTGCTCGGATTCAACTACGATACCGGCGAGCGCTATCTGTCGGTGCCGGATTTCCTGCCCGAAAGCTGAGCCGAGGGCTAAGAGAAGGGCCCATTTCGGGGGAACAAATCCGGCCCTCGGGGTTTTGGCAGCGGACGCTTTGCGCTAAGAGCCTGCGCGCGCGATTTTGCGACTGTGCACACGCGCCTCCTCCACAGGTACAAACTTGATCGATTCGCCGACCCGTTCCCCTTCGCTTGCGCTACGCCTGGTCCTGGGCGCGGTGGCCATGCTGCTAGTCGCGGTTCCGGCCGTGATCGTGACCATGATGCCGCCAGTCCGCCCAGTTCCGAAGGGCGTGGCAGTGTTGCCGCAGCGGGTCGTCCCTCCGACCGAATTGCCGCCGGTCGAACCGGTGCAGTTCCAGTCGGTCGATCCTGATGACGCCAAGGCGTTCAACGCCAATGTGCCCTTTTCGACTTTGCCCAATCCTCCTGCCCGGCCGTTCCGATTTTCCGGCTCGACTGATGCCCGGCTGCGCGCCATCGACTGCCTGGCCGTCGCCCAACTCTACGAAGCGGGCGACGATACCGAGGGTGAGCGTGCAGTGGCCCAGGTCGTGCTCAACCGCGTCCGCCACCCCGCTTTCCCAAAATCGGTGTGCGGCGTGGTGTTCCAGGGATCGGATCGCAGCACCGGGTGTCAGTTCAGTTTCTCTTGTGACGGCGCCTTGACCCGCTGGCGTCCCAGCCCGGCGGCCTGGAAGCGCGCGCGAGAAGTGGCAATCGCGGCACTTAACGGCTCGGTTTTCGCCAAGGTCGGCTATGCGACGCATTACCACACCGATTGGGTCGTACCCTATTGGAGCGCGAGCCTCGACAAAATCGCGGCGGTGAAGACGCATTTGTTCTTCCGCTGGACCGGCTGGTGGGGAACGCCCGCCGCCTTTCTCAGGACGGTTTCGGGATCCGAGCCGAACATCGCCGCCCTGGGCGGACTGTCGAGCGCGCATGTCGGCGAAGTCGATGTCGCCAACGTCAATCCCGCCGAGATCAACGGCGCGCCCACCGCCGGCGAAGCAGCCGGCTCGCCCTTATCTATCGATCCCAACAGCTTCCTCGTCACACTCGACCCCCGCGCAGGCGCGGATTCTTTCCCGGCGGTGGCGACCAAGGCGTGCGGCGCACGCGATTATTGCAAGCTGATGGCCTGGACCGACAAGGCGCACACACCGGCCAACCTGCCGCTTGGCCAGGCGCAGATCGCAACGATGTCGTTCAGCTATCTGCGCGACAAGGCGCACGGCTATGAAAAGGCGTTGTGGAATTGTGCCCAGTTCAAACGCGCCTCCAAGGGCGAGTGCATGAAGCTCCAGGTGCTGGGCCTGCCACAGACCACGACCACACCACCGCCCGGCACACGCCCCCTGACCCCGCCACCGGTAACCGGCACGGCGCCGGGTAAGCCGGGAGCGCCGCCGCCGACCATGACCTTCTCGGTCAAGCCGACGTCCGCCACCGCGCCTGACGGTCTGATCGGGGTACGGCGCAAGCCGGGTGATAGCGCAACCCTGCCCAAAGCGACCGCAACGCCGACACCGCGCCCTACCGCCTCGCTTCCCGAGCGGCCGTAATCCTTTACGCTCTCGAGCGGCGGCTACCGATCACGGCGGCCGCGGAATATTTGTCTGCCCATAAACGCGGCTGAAGGCGCTTCGATCGTCACGATCTTGGCTCTGCTCACCGACGCGACCGCACTCGGCAGCCTTCCCGGCCGGAACATCGAGCCCTTCCCGGCTATTTCATCCCAAGAATGATGTTGGGCGCGTTCGACAACGTCATTCCTTCGGGGCGTCACGATGCGCGCGGCGATGGTTCAGGGACACCGCCGCGTTGGGACGAGTTGCTTATGTCAGGGCGCTTTTGGAATGCATGATCTGACCTCGGACATGAGGACGATACGTCGCGTGTCGGTGATGCCGCGCTATCGGACCAATGCGGCACAGTTCATCGCTCTTTCGATATTTCTCGCCGAAATGTCGCTGTTCTTTCACCCGGCGGGGTTCGCCGGGGGACCAAGCGATGATCAACAATATCTTGATATCGCGCTCGGCTGGTACGCCCACGGCCCCCAGATCGGCACTTCGCATTGGGCTCTACGCCACCCGCTGATCCTGTCGATCACTGGCATGTTCCACCTGTTCGGCCCGTCGATCGACTCGCTGCTCCTGGTGCCGCGATTGTTCTACGCCTTGTTCGTCGGCGTGACGGTGGCAACGGTGCTGCGCTTGGCCGGAACCCGCGCCGCCGTCCTCTGGATGGTGTTGGTGATCCTGTCGCCCGTGATTCACGCCATGGGCACCAGTTGCTACCCCGAAATGCTCGAGCTCGCGTTCGGCGCGACGTCGATTTGGGCATTCCTCAATGCCCGCCGCTCTAACGGCAGCGCCGCGCTGGCATGGTCGCTTTTGTCCGGACTCATGCTGAGCTGCGCGGTGCAGACACGCGAGACGGCGGCATTCGTGCTGCTTTTCTACGGCTGGGCTTTCCTGCGTGACCCGGCAATGCCACGCCGTGCCTATCTCTTGCTCGGACTCGGCTTCGTCTTGCCACTGCTGGTCGACAATGCCTGGCTATGGGCGATGACGGGCGACCCGCTCTATCGCCTGCACGTCGACAAGCACCACGTTCTGATCGCCAGCGATCATATGGTCGGCAAGACTTATTCGGGCAGTCCCTTTCTCAATCCCGATCTCGCCAGCCGGTGGATCCCGGCGGGGCCGACACGCCTGCATTGGGCGATCAATCCGCTCGGCGATTTCCTGATCGATCCGGCATTCGGCTTCGTCATCCTGGGATGGGCGCTGAGCGCGCTGCCATTCTTTCGCGATCCGGCGATCCCACGACCCAGGATACCGACCCTGTTGCTGCTGCTGTTCGCCGTCGCCAGCTATGTGACCGTCACCTGGGTGTTCACGCTGCGGCCACAGCCGCGTTACTACCTGTTCGTGGTCGCCGCCGCGACGATCGGCTTCGCGCTCTATCTCGACGCGGCGCTGGCAATACCCAGGCTGAAGCGGCGCGTATCGATCCTGCTCGGCCTTGTCCTGCTGGGCGGTGGCATCACCATCGCCGTCGCGCCCGACCAAGGCTGGCAAGCAAAGGTGATCGTGCCCTATATGGCGGCGCATCCCGGACAATATAGTGCCGAGGAGCATATCGTCGGCCGCGCCTCCTATCCGCTGGCCCGGCTCGGCATGACAGGCAAACTGACTGCGGCCGAGCCGGCGGTCGGCGCCTACCGCCTCCGCCTGATCGACAGCGCGATGTTGGACGGTTCGGAACCGTTCCCGCGCGATCCCGCCTATCGCGAGGTCGTCTATCTCGAGCGACCGACACCGTTGCTTTTACGGCTGATACGCCCGCACTACCGCAACCCGATCCTGGTGGAGCAGCGGTTGCGGTAGGGAGCTACCTGGCTCCAGGGCAGGGAAATCGAGTTACCACTGAGTCCGGCACGAAGCCGAGTCCGGACCGTCGCAAATATACCCTCAGTTTCGAGCAGCGTATTGCTGGCAGTGAGCGGGCGCGAATAGCGCCCCGCCCGTCAGGCCGCCGCGAACATCTCCGGCGGGAGCGCCATCAGAGCTTCCGATCCGCTTTCGATCTTGCGCCGCAGCGCTTCGGCGTCAGGCATGATGCGTTCTGCATAGTAACGCGCGGTCGTCAGCTTGGCATCGAGGAACGCGGCATCGCCCTCGCCTGCCGCCTTCAGCCTCGCGGCAGCGGCGGCCATTCGCAGCCACATCAGTCCGACCGCGACGATCCCCATCAGGTGCATATAGCTATGCGCACCCGCGCCGACATTGTTGGGATTGGTCATGCCGTTCTGCAGGAACCATATGGTCGCGGCCTGTAATTCGCCATTGGCCTTTTCCAGCCGCGCGGCGAAATCGGCGGTTGCCGGATCACCCTTGGCGGCGGCGACTTCCTCGCCAACCACCTTGAACAGCGCCTGCACGGCTCGGCCGCCATTGGCGGCAAGCTTGCGGCCGACCAGATCCATCGCCTGAACGCCGTTGGTGCCTTCATAGATCATCGAGATACGGGCATCGCGGACGTATTGCTCCATGCCCCATTCGCGGATGTAACCGTGCCCGCCATAGACCTGCTGCGCATTGGTCGCGATGTCGTAACCCTTGTCGGTGCCGTATCCCTTGATAACCGGAGTCAGCAGACCGACCAGATCCGCGGCGAGCTGCCTTTCCTCTTCGCTGGCCGCGGCGTGTTCGAGGTCGACCTGAAGCGCACCCCACAGGCAGAGCGCGCGCAATCCCTCGGTCAACGCCTTGGCGTCCATCAGCATGCGGCGCACGTCGGGATGGACGAATAGTGTATCCGCCTTCTCGTTAGGTTCGGCCGGGCCGGCCAGTGCCCTGCCCTGGCGACGATCATGGGCGTATTGAACGGCGTTCTGATAGGCGGTTTCGGCGACCGCCAGGCCCTGCAGCCCCACGCCGAGCCGCGCGGCGTTCATCATGATGAACATCGCGGCCAGGCCCTTCATCTCCTCGCCGACCAGCCATCCCTTGGCGCCATCGTAATTCATCACGCAGGTCGAATTGCCGTGAATGCCCATCTTGTGTTCGATCGACCCGCAGCTGACCGCATTGCGCTCGCCGAGCGATCCGTCCGCGTTGACGAGGATCTTGGGCACCACGAACAGCGAAATGCCTTTCGAACTGTCGGGCGCGCCGGGCGTCTTGGCCAGCACGAGATGGATGATGTTGCTGGTCAAATCGTGCTCGCCGGCCGAGATGAAGATCTTGGTGCCGGTAATCGCATAAGAGCCATCGGCCTGCGGCTCGGCCTTGGTGCGGATGAGGCCCAGATCGGTACCGCATTGCGGCTCGGTCAGGTTCATCGTGCCGCCCCACTCACCCGACACCATCTTGGGGACGTAAAGCTGCTGCTGCTCGGGGCTGCCCTTGACCAGCAAGGCGGCGATCGCGCCATGGGTCAGCCCGGGATACATGGCGAACGCCATGTTCGAGGAGATCATGAACTCCTGGAACGCGGTCGAGACGACATGGGGCATTTCCTGCCCGCCGAACGCCGCCGGCGCGCTGAGAGTGCCCCAGCCTGATTCGACGAACTGCCGATAAGCTTCCTTGAACCCCTTGGGCGTGGTCACGCTGCCGTCGTCATGGCGCGTACAGCCCTCCAAGTCGCCCGACTGGTTGAGCGGAAACAGCACTTCGGTAACGAAACGCCCACCCTCCTCGAGCACGGCATCGACAGTTTCGGGAGTCGCATTCTCGAACCCCGGCAGATTGGCGTAGCGCTCGATTCCAAGCACGTGATCGAGCACGAAGCGCGTGTCGCGCACCGGGGGCGTGTATTGCGGCATGATCAGTCCTTCTGGCGGTCGGCGCGCGAGCCTTGCTCGAGCAACGCGATGAAATCGTTGAGTTCGGCGATCGCGGCGTCGATGTCGCGCTTTTGCTGGTGGAGAAGGGCGACGCGCTCCTTGCAACGATCGATCGTCCGCTCGCGCTGCGTGCGCCGATCGTCGCCGACATCGTACAGGTCGATCAACTCGCGAATCTCGGTAAGCGAAAAGCCGACGCGCTTGCCGCGCAGGATCCAGGCGAGCCGCGCGCGGTCGCGATGCGAATAGATGCGTTGGGTGCCACGCCGTTCGGGCGAGATCAGCCCCTCATCTTCATAGAAACGCAGCGCGCGCGCCGTAACGCCGAATTCGGTAGACAGGTCGGAAATGGAAAAGCTGTGCCGGTCGTGGAGCGGCGCGATCGGGGCATAGGACGGAACCCAGGACATACCCCTTTTTACGCTTGCTTGACGTTAACGTCAAACGGGTCGTGCGATCATTTGACCGACGCGCAGAGCATCCTGCCCCTGCCGTCCCGCAAGGCGCCCGCCTCCGACGGCGAATCGCTCATTCGTTCGACATTGAGCCCGGTCAGCGATCCACGCGAGGAACAGGCCTTCTGACAGGCGTCCGGCAATCGGCCGGGGAAAGCGATCCGGTCCCCTTCGAACTTCGCGTCGAAATTGCAGCCGGGGGTATCTGCGAGTTCGACATGCAACGTCTCGCCGGCGCGCGTCGCCTCTCCTTGCGCGCTGCAATGATACGTGTCGCCATAGTCGACGGAGATGCCGATCCGAAACGCTGTCGCACTCGGCACCACGCAGATGCGGTCGCGGTCGCGCACGTAGAGACCGGTCGGGTCGGTATTTCCGGGATCGGCGACTATGCCGGCTTCGATCGCGGCGGCTTCGAGGCTGGTCGCGGTCGAATTTGCCTGTGAGGCAGACTGGTCGGCGTGACAGGCGGCAAGAGCTAATATGCCCGCCGCAGCCCCAGCCCGGCGATAAAAGAAGGAGCCGGCCTCCATCATCTCAATCGACCTGCGCCAATCCGTTCTTCGTTACTCGCCGATAGAAGCACGACCGCTCCCCAGTATGGCAGGCCGGGCCGGCGGGATCGACGATCAGCCACACCGCGTCCTGATCGCAATCGATCCTGATATCGCGCACGCGCATGACATTTCCCGACGTCGCGCCCTTGCGCCACAATTCACCGCGGCTGCGCGACCAGAACACGGCCTCGCCACGCTCGATCGTCGCTGCCAGCGCGTCAGCGTTCATGTGCGCGAGCATCAGCACCTCGCCCGAATCGCCGTCGGTGACCACTGCCGTGATCAGCCCGTCGGCACCCCATTTCGGATCGAGCGTCAGCCCGGTTTCGCGCGAGTCGGTCATGCCTCTCCCCTAGCGCGGCACCGCAATCCGACAAAATCGGCACGCGGCGTATGACAAATACGCGACAAACCCGGCAGGCGTCACTATATGGCCGAGCGCCACAGCAGCACGGATCCTTGGGTCCGCACTGAGTACGGACACCATGCTGACCACGAATCCTTTTGACGACGACAAGCTCCGCGAGGAGTGCGGCATTTTCGGTGTGTCCGGTGCGGACGGCGCCGCGGCGCTGGTGGCGCTGGGGCTTCATGCGCTCCAGCATCGCGGACAGGAAGCGGCCGGCATCACCAGTTGGGACGGCAAGCATTTCCACAGCCACCGCGCGATGGGCCATGTCGCGGGGAATTTCGACAAGGACGAGATCATGGGCGGGCTGCGCGGGGCAACCGCCTGCGGCCATGTCCGCTACTCGACAACCGGCGAGACCGCGCTGAGGAACGTCCAGCCGCTCTACGCCGAACTCGCCAGCGGCGGGTTCGCGGTCGCGCATAACGGCAATATCTCCAACGCTTTCCGTCTGCGCAACGACCTCGTTCAGCGCGGCGCGATCTTCCAGTCGACCAGCGATACCGAAGTCATCATCCATCTGGTCGCGACCAGCTCGTATCGCGATCCGCTCGACAAATTCGTCGATGCATTGCGCCGGGTGGAGGGTGCCTATTCGCTGATCGTTATGACGCCGACCGGGATGATGGCGTGCCGCGATCCGCTTGGCATCCGCCCGTTGGTGATGGGCAAATTGGGCGAAGCGATCATCTTCGCTTCCGAAACCGTCGCCCTCGACGTGGTCGGGGCCGAATTCGTTCGCTCGGTCGATCCGGGCGAGCTGATCATCATAGAGGACGGCAAGCTGCGCTCGCTGCGCCCATTCGGCCAGACCGCGCCGCGGCCGTGCATCTTCGAGTGGGTCTATTTCTCGCGGCCCGATTCGATCGCCGGCGACCAGTCGGTCTATTCGGTCCGAAAGGCGATCGGCGCGCAGCTCGCGATCGAATCGCCGGTCGAGGCCGATCTGGTCATCCCGGTGCCCGATTCGGGCGTGCCCGCCGCGATCGGCTATGCTCAGCAATCGGGTATCCCGTTCGAGCTCGGCATCATCCGCTCGCATTATGTCGGCCGCACCTTCATCCAGCCGGGCGCCGAAGTCCGCCGCCTGGGCGTGAAGCTCAAGCACAATGCCAATCGCGCGCTGATCAAGGACAAGTCGATCATCCTGGTCGACGATTCGATCGTGCGCGGCACGACCAGCCTCAAGATCGTCGAGATGATGCGCGAAGCCGGGGCGCGCGAAGTGCATATGCGCATCGCTTCACCGCCGACCACGCATTCCTGTTTCTACGGCGTCGATACGCCGGAGCGTGAGAAGCTGCTTGCCTCGCGCTATTCGGTCCCCGGCATGACCGATTTCATCCATGCCGACAGTCTGGCGTTCGTGTCGATCGACGGCCTGTACAAGGCGCTGGGCGAAGCGGGGCGCAACGGCCCGGCTCCCAAATATTGCGACGCCTGCTTCACCGGCGATTATCCGACGGTGCTGACCGATTACAGCGACGCGCATATGGACGAGCAACTCGCTCTTCACCCCGAAGCCGCGGAATAACATGACGAAAAGATTTGACGGCCAGCTCGCGCTGGTGACCGGCGCGAGCCGTGGGATCGGCGCCGCCACCGCCAAGGCGCTCGCGGCGGAGGGTGCCCACGTGATCCTGACCGCGCGTACCGCCGGCGCGCTCGAGCAGGTCGAGGAAGCGATCCATGCCGCAGGCGGCACCGCGACCATCGCGCCGCTCGATCTGATCGAAACCGACAGCATCGCGCGGTTGGCGAGCGCGGTCGCCGAACGCTGGGGAACACTCGATATCCTCGTGCTCAACGCCGCGACGCTCGGTTCGCTGTCGGCGGTCCAGGCGATCGATCCCAAGGAGTTCGCCAAGGTCATGACGCTCAACGTCAGCGCACAACAGGCGCTGATCGCCGCGTTCGATTCGGCGTTGCGCAAATCTGCGCGCGCGCGGGTGGTCGGGATCACGTCGAAGGTCGGCCGCCAGCCGCGTGCCTTCTGGGGCGCGTACGGTGCGTCCAAGGCGGCGTTCGGGACATTGGTGCAAGCCTATGGAGAGGAGGTCGAGGGAATTAGCAACATCCGCGTTGCCCTGCTCGACCCCGGTGCCACCCGAACAGCAATGCGCGAGCGGGCCTATCCGGGCGAGGATCCCGCCAGCGTCAAGCCGCCGGAAGTGGTGGCGGACAAGATCGTCGAGTTGGTCGCGAACGATTTCCCGTCGGGACATGTCGAACGCGTCGATTGAGGCACCGCCATAGCCTCTCTTCCAACGTCACCCCGGAACAAGGCCCGGGTGACGATGTAGTCCGGGGAAGCTGGCAGCTCTCAATCCGCGGCGGTCTCGATCTTCTTCCAGAATTCTGCTCGCTCCGCCGATAGCTTTTCGGCCGTGGCGGTCGGCCACGACCCCGACATGACGACGACCAGCTTCTTCGCCGGATCGACCATGATGCTCTGGCCGAAAATGCCGAGCGCGGCGAAGCGGCCGCCGGGCATCGTCCACCATTGATAGCCATAGCCGAAGCCCCCTTCGTCCTTGGGGATCGGCACCTGGTTGGTCGTCGCGCTGGCGAACCAGCCGTCGGGCACCACGCCCTTGCCGCCTGACAGCGCGAACATTCCCATCCGGGCATAATCGCGCAAGTTTACCGACAGGCAGCATCCGCTGACCTCGCTTCCTGCCGGGTTGGTCATCCAGAACGCGTCGCGCTCCATTCCCCACGGCTTCCACACCTTCTCGGTCAGATAGTCGGCCAGACTCTTTTTGGTCGCGCGCTCGACCAGCACGCCGATCAGATTGGTCTCGCCGGTCTTGTAGACCCATTTCGTCCCCGGCGCGCTCTCGCGCGGCAGCTTCTTCATGTACCAGACGGTCGGATCCTGCCCCGCCGGCACCCCATCGGAGAACATCCGAGCCACATCGGATTTGGGATCGGTATAATCCTCGTTCCACTTCACGCCCGACGTCATCGTCAGGAGCTGACGCACCGTCACGCCGTCATACCCGCCGCCGGCGAGATCGGGGATGTATCGCGTCACCGGATCGTCGATCGACTTGATATACCCATCACGGATCGCAGCGCCGACCAAGGTCGAGGTGAACGATTTGGCGACCGAGAAGCTGGTCCAGCGGCCATTCGCGCCGTACCCGAGCCCGTAGCGTTCGAGCCGGATCTTCCCATCCTGCACCACGATCAGCCCGGCAATATTCAGGTCGGCCATGCCAGCTTTGACGGCCGCCTCCGCGATCGGAAGCGGTTTACCATTGGGTAGCGGCCGGACCCTGGTACCGGCCTTGACGACATGGCCGGGGAAGATCTTCTCCATCTCGCGGAAATTCTGGTCGCGTTGCGCCTGGCTCCAGAACAGCACCTCCGCGCCGACCTGGCGAAGCTTGGTCGCATTGTCCGGAGTCACCGTGACCGATTGTGCCGATGCCACGCCCGCGAGAACGAGCGCCGCGAGAAAACCTACCCCCTTCATTACCCCTCCTTGACGAGCGTGATCTGCGCGACCTCGATCCCGCCACCGCGAAATCCGCCTTCACAATACATTAGATAGAATCGCCACAAACCAATGAAATGCTTGTCGAACCGCTCAGGCAATCTGCCTGCGGCAACAACCGCGTCGAACGCTTCGCGCCAACGTTTCAACGTCTCGGCATAATCCAGCCGGAAGGCGTGCCGATCGCGCCATGCCAATCCCACCTTCTCCGCCAGCGCCTGAAAGCGACTTTCCGATAACAGCATGCCGCCCGGAAACACGTAACGCTGGATGAAATCCACATTGCGCGCATAGCCTTCGAACATCGCGTCATCGATCGCGATATATTGGATCGCGGCGCGTCCCCCGGCCTTGAGCGCGCGGGCGATCGCGGCGAGGTAATCGGGCCAATATTCCTCGCCCACCGCCTCGACCATCTCGATGCTGGCGACGCCGTCATAGGTGCCGGTCACGTCGCGATAGTCGACCAGTTCGATCTCGACCTGATCGAAACCCTGCCACGCCATACGGGCATCGGCATAGGCCTTTTGTTCGGTCGAGAGCGTGATGCCGTGGACACCTATGCCCGCTTTCGCCGCGGTCTCGGCAAACGACCCCCAGCCGCACCCGATCTCCAGGATGCGATCGCCGGGATTGGTCGCGGTTCGCGCCAGGATCGCGGCGAGCTTGGCGCGCTGCGCTTCCTCGAGGCTCTCCTCAGGCCTTTCGAACATCGCGCTCGAATAGGTCATCGTCGGATCGAGCCACAATTCGTAGAATTCGTTGCCCAGATCATAATGGTCGTGAATGTTGCGCCGGGCGCCGGCGCGGTCGTTGCGGTGCGCTTTGTGCCACAAGCGGCGCAACAGCCGCCACACGCCCTGCGCTCGGCCCGTGCCTGCGAGACTATGCCGGTTTAGCGAGAAGAGCTCGAAGAGCGCCACCGGATCCGGGCTTTCCCATTCGCCCGCCGCCCAAGCCTCGTACCAGCCGGCCGAGCCAGCGGTCGCCAGCCGCCAAAGGGCCCGCCAATTGTTGAGGATGACGATCGCCTCGGGCCCGGGCGCACGGCCGCCAAGCCGCATCGGCGCACCGCCTTTGGGTAACGAGACGGTAATTGCGCCTTGATCGAGGCTTTTGTCGATGCGCGCCAACAGCCGTCGCCCGATCGGCGCGAACGGTCCTCCGCGGCTGCGCTGCCCCCTATCGCTCGTAGGCGCATCCATGCCTTTCCTCAAAGCATGTCGCAGACGTTTCGCCAAGTGATTTGGGTGAGTTATCGCACCATTTTGGCCGCGGTCAGGGCCCGCTCGCGCGCTTCGCGATGACCGATCAGCTTGGCGGGATAACCCGGCGGCCGGCATCCCGCCTGCTCGGGATCGTGGATCGCCGGATCGGGGATGTGGGCCAGTTCGGGTACCCATTGGCGAATATAGTCGCCTGCGTCGAACTTCTCCGATTGAGTCAGCGGGGCCATGATGCGGCCCCACATATTGGCATCGATCCCGGTGCCGGCGACCCATTGCCAATTGACGCTGTTATTACCGTAATCGGCATCGACCAGCGTGTCCCAGAACCATTGCTCCCCTTCGCGCCAATCGATCAGCAAGTGCTTGATCAGGAACGACGCTGCGATCATCCGCACGCGATTGTGCATCCAGCCGGTCGCCCAAAGCTGACGCATCCCGGCATCGACGATCGGATAGCCCGTCTCGCCGCGCTGCCACGCCCGCAGGTCGTCTTGCGCAGCCTTGCCCGAGCGCCAGGGAAGGTCGTCGAACCGCTCACGGCCGTTTTTGGCGCCATAATCAGGCAATTGCAGGATGACGTTCTGGGCGTAATCGCGCCAGGCGAGTTCGCTCAGGAAGACCGACGACGACCCGCCCTTTCCCGCCATCCGGTGCCAGACATAGCCAGGCGAGACCTCGCCGAAATGGAGATGCGGCGACAGGCGCGAGCTCCCCTCGATCGACGGCAGGTTGCGCGTCTCGTCATAGCGCGCAACTTCGTCAACGAAGTCGTCGACCCGGTCGTGTGCTCCACCTTCGCCCGGCACCCATTCTTTGGCGAAACCGGCTGCCCAATTCGGCTTGGTCGGTAGCAGGTCCCAGTCGCTCAGCCTTTCGGTTTGCGGCCAGCGAGATGGCGCCGGAATTGCACGGGGCCGGTCGAGCGGATGCCCCGGCGGCATGACATCGCGCAACGCCCGCCAGAACGGCGTGTAGATTTTGTACGGCTCGCCGCTGCCGCTGGTGATGGATCCGGGCGGGGCGAGATAATTGCCGTCGTGACAGACCAGATTGAGCCGTTTTGCCACTGCACGCTCGGCATTGCGCCACCAGGGTTCGTAATGCCGGATTGCGTGGACCGTATCGGCGCCCACGTCTTCGGCGACCTCGCCGAGTTCCTCGTCGCATTTCCCCCGCCGCAGGATCAGCCGCGATCCTTTCTCGCGCAGGGCCTTGTCGAGCGCGTCCAGGCTATGATGCAGCCACCAGCGCGAGGCGGCACCCATTTTGCGATGCTTCGGAGTCTCGTCGTCGAGGACGTAGATTGGAATGACCGGCCCCTGTTGGACCGCCGCCAGCAATGCCGGCTGGTCGGCGAGCCTGAGGTCCCGGCGCAGCCAGAGAAGGGTCGGTGCAGTCATTGGCGCTCGTTAAGAAAGGTTGATTCACGCGGAGGCACGGAGGCGCGAAGAAGATCTGCATTCAGAACGATCATCGCGCCACAACGCCGTGGTCGCCGACTTGTGCCGACCTGACCGGTTCGCGCAGAGGCGCTGAAAGCTCGGCATTTCATAGAGCGTCGCGACGCGAAGCTCGCGTAAGTCATGAGCCTGCAGCCGAGACCACCAACTTTGCGCCCTTTGCGCCTCTGCGCGAAAACCCGAACCGACGCGACTTCATCTTCGCGCCTCCGCGTGAATCAAAGACTTATTCGGGGCGCGGCTCTTTCTCGACCTGCCAGGTCTGCCCCTGGCTCAGCAGTTTCTGCAGGTCCGGCTTCTTGCCCTCGCTCGCTTGCTTGTTCTGCGCGATGACCGCGCTGTCGAAGGTCGGGGCGGGATCGTCGTAGATCACACCCAGCGCCATCGGAAACGCGCCGAACGGCATTTCGACCAACATGTGCGCGAGCCCGCGGTTGGTCTGGTCATGAACCGCGACGCCGGCGCCTTGCCAATCGCCGTCGACCACGTCGACGACCTTCAGGACCAGCCGGTCGGTGTCCATCGTCAGCCCCTTGGTGCCGTTCGCGAACAGCAATGGCTGGCCGTGTTCGACCCACAGCTGATGCCCGGGAGCATTGGCCTTTTCCGTGAAGGCCGCGAACACGTCGTCATTATAGACGATGCAGTTTTGGAAGATCTCGACGAAGCCGGCGCCCTGATGGGCATAGGCCGCCTTGAGCACCGCGGGCAGGTTCTTGTGGACGTCGATCCCGCGCGCGACGAACCGCGCGCCCGATCCGAGCGCGAAGGCGCACGGCTTGGCCGGATGATCGACCGAGCCGAACGGGGTCGACGGCGAGCGGGTACCCTCGCGGCTGGTCGGCGAGTATTGCCCCTTGGTCAGGCCGTAAATCTCGTTGTTGAACAACAAGATCTGGCAATTCAGGTTACGCCGCAACAAGTGCATCGTGTGGTTGCCGCCGATCGACAGCGCGTCGCCGTCGCCGGTGATGATCCATACGTCGAGATCGGGATTGGCGAGCTTGACCCCCGTCGCCACCGCCGGCGCGCGGCCATGGATCGTATGGAAGCCATAGGTCTCCATGTAATAGGGAAAACGCGACGAGCAGCCAATGCCGCTGACGAACACGGTGTTTTCGGGCCGCGCGCCGATCTCGGGCATAGTCCGCTGCACCGCCTTCAGGATCGCATAATCGCCGCAACCCGGGCACCAGCGCACTTCCTGGTCGGTTTCCCAATCCTTGGGCAGCGACTTTTGCGGCGGGGTCATGTCGTTCATCGGTAAATCCTTCAGCGCGACTGCGGCGACAGCGCGCCTGGCTTGGTGTGGCCATCATCATGACCGGCAACGGGATTGGGCAATTGCGTCTGATCGGCCGGCACCTGGCCGCCCGATCCGCCGGCGAGGATCGCATCGATCGCAGCTTCGATCTCGGCGATGCGGAAAGGCTGGCCCGACACCTTGTTGAGCGGCTTGGCGTCGACCAGATATTGATCGCGCAGCACCGTCTTGAGTTGACCAGTGTTCATTTCCGGTACGAGGATCTTCTCGTAACCCTTGAGCAAATCGCCGAGATTGGCCGGCATGGGCCAGATGTGGCGGAGGTGGATGTGGCTGACATTAAGCCCCTTGCGCCTCGCACACTTCACCGCCTGATGAATCGGTCCAAAGGTCGAGCCCCAGCCGACCACCGCGAGCTTGCCGCCGGGATTGCCTATCTCGATCGTCTGGTCGGGCACCTTGATCCCGTCGACCTTCGCCTTGCGGGTGTTGGTCATTTCCTGATGGTTGGCGGGCGAATAATCGATATTCCCCGTGCCCTGCTTCTTCTCGATCCCGCCGATGCGGTGCAGCAGGCCCGGCGTGCCCGGCTTCACCCAGGGGCGCGCGAGCTTGTCGTCGCGGGCATAAGGCAGGAAGCCGCTGTCGGGCACCTTGTCCAGGAAGGTCACCGGGAACGGCGCATACTCGCTGACCTCGGGCACCTTCCAAGGTTCGGCGGCATTGGCGATATAGCCGTCGGTCAGCAGCATCACCGGGGTCATGTACTGTGTGGCGATGCGGCAGGCTTCGATCGCGACTTCGAATGCATCGGCGGGCGAGCGCGCGGCGACGACCGGCATCGGCGCATCGCCATTGCGACCATAGACCGCCTGATAGAGGTCCGATTGCTCTGTCTTGGTCGGGAGCCCGGTTGACGGGCCGCCACGCTGCGAGTTGACGATGACCAAGGGCAATTCGGTCATGATCGCGAGGCCGATCGCCTCGCCCTTGAGCGCGATGCCGGGGCCCGAAGACGACGTGACGCCGAGCTGACCGGCATAAGAGGCGCCGATCGCGCTCGCGACCGCCGCGATTTCGTCCTCCGCCTGGAAGGTCGTGACGCCATATTCCTTGAGCCGCGACAGATGATGCAGGATCGCCGAGGCGGGGGTGATCGGATAGCCGCCGAAGAACATCGGCAGATCGGCGAGCTGCGCGCCTGCTACCAGCCCCATAGAGATGGCTTCGGCGCCGGTCACGGTGCGGTACAGGCCCGGCTCGGCTGCCGCCGCCGGGACATGGTGCTGCTTGAGCGGACCCGATAGCTCGGCGGTCTCGCCATAAGCATGGCCGGCGTTGAGCGCGGCGATATTGGCCTCCGCCAGTGCCGGCGCCTTGGCGAACTTGGCCTTGAGCCAATCGATCAGCGGCTGGCGATCGCGGTCGAACATCCAGAGCGCGAGCCCCAGCGTCCACATATTCTTGCAGCGCAGGGCTTCCTTGTTGCCCAGCCCGAACGGCTTCACCGCCGCAACGGTCAGTGCGGAGATGTCGAATGCCAGCACTTGCCACTTGGCAAGGCTGCCGTCCTCGATCGGATTCGACTCGTACTTCGCCTTGGCGAGGTTGCGCTCGGTGAACTCGCCCGTGTCGGCGATGATCAATCCGCCAGGCTTGAGCTCATTGACATTGGTCTTGAGCGCCGCCGGGTTCATCGCCACCAACACGTCGAGCGCGTCGCCCGCGGTCTCGATCGAGGTCGACCCGAAATTGATCTGGAATGCCGACACCCCGAACAGCGTGCCCAGCGGGGCACGGATTTCGGCGGGAAAGTCGGGAAAGGTCGACAGGTCGTTGCCGGCAAGCGCCGTGGACAACGTGAACTGTCCCCCGGTCAGCTGCATGCCGTCGCCGGAATCCCCGGCGAAACGGACGACGATCGATTCTGCTTGTGGGTTTGCCGACGCCTCGGAGGGCGTCTCTTCGTGGACGGCGGTCGCCATGTCAGCACTAATTCCTGCGGTCGTGTTCGGAGGTCTCTCTAGGCGCGGGACCCCTTGGAGCCAACGTAGATACATTACATCCCCGTGAAAACCGTTCTTTGCCATACCGGCGAAACGAAAGTGCTGCGATTACGCCGCTGGGCTCGAAACATCATGCCCGTGGCCCGTTCAAACGGGCGGCCGCGAACGCCGCTTAGCGCTGTTTTAAGGCCTGACCCTCGAAGGCCGCACCCAAGGTCAGGATCGCCGCGACATGACGTCGCGCGATCGCCAGAACATCGTCGCCATAACCGCCACCGACCGTGCTGGCGAGCGGAAGGCCCCGCTCGATCGCCAGTCGAGCAACCAGCCGTTCGCGGCGTACCAGGCCGTCGTCGCTCAGATTTAGGCGGCCCAGCCTGTCGCCCGCGAACGGATCGACTCCCGCCTGATAGAGGATCAGGTCAGGACGCTCCGCATCGAGCAGCGGCGTCAGCGTCTCCCCCAGCGCGGCGAGATAGGCGTCGTCGCCCAGCCCATCCGGCAGTGCCACGTCAAGCGTCGAGCGCGCCTTGCGTGCCGGGAAATTCTTCTCCGCATGGATCGAATAGGTTGCGATTGCCGGGTGGCCGGCGGTCAACGCCGCGGTGCCGTCGCCCTGATGTACGTCGCAATCGACGATTAAGACGCGGCGCCCCTCCTCCGCGAGACGGATCGCCGCGATGGCGAGGTCGTTGAATACGCAATAGCCCGCACCGGTGTGCGCCAGTGCGTGGTGGCTGCCGCCCGCGCTATTGGCGGCAAAGCCGCGATCGAGCGCGAGCCGCGCCGCGAGATAGGTGCCGCCGGGAACGATCTGCGCCCGGTTGGCGACCATAGCATTGATTGGAAAACCGATCCGCCGCTCCTTCGCGCGCGGCACCCGGGCCTCGATCACTTCGGCGACATAATCTGGGTCGTGCGCGGCCTCCAACCACCGGAGCGGCATCATTTCGGGCTGAAACCACTCGATCGAATCGCCGGCATCGCGGAGCAAGTCGCGGATCGCGCCGTTCTTGTTCCATTGATAGCCGGATTTGGGTTGCCCTGGCGCGACATAGTCAGGGTGATGGACGACCGCGATCATAAGTTTTAACTTAAGACCTAAATTGCCAGACACCAGCGAGAGGATTACCCGAATGACCGAGCCCTTCGTCCGCCCCGACGTCCGCGGATTCCTCGATTTCCTCAACAACCTGCCCGGGCCCAAGATGCACGAGCTCGACGCGCCGACGGCGCGCCAGATGTATGTCGCGATGAAGGATGTCGGCGATCCGCCCGTGGGCGAGCTCGGTACGTTGCTCGACCTGTCCATCCCCGGCCCGGCGGGCGATATTCCAGCACGCCTGTACGATCCGCGCGCCAGCCGCGAGCCGGGCCCGGCGATCGTCTTCTTCCATGGCGGCGGGTTCGTGATCGGCGACCTCGAGAGCCACGGCAGCTTCACCGCCGAGATGGCGCGCGTGCTGGACTTGCCGGTGATCGCGGTCGATTATCGCCTCGCTCCCGAATTCCCCTGGCCCGCCGCGCCGGACGATTGCGAAGCGGCCGCGCGTTGGGTCGCGAACAGTCCCGCCGAACTGGGCCGCTCGGTCACCTCTTTGGTGTTGTGCGGCGACAGCGCCGGCGGTAACTTGGTCATTGTCACAGCGGCCGCCCTACGCGACCAGCCCGCTAAGATACCGGTGATCGCGCAATTGCCTTTCTATCCGGCGACCGACGCCAGCAAGGAATATCCGTCCTACGCCGAATTCGCCGAGGGCTATCTGCTGACCCGCGACAGCATGGAGTGGTTCATGGCGGCGTATAAGAGCGAAGCCGACCATATCCGCAGCTCGCCACTGCTCGGCGATCTTGCCGGCATGCCGCCGGCCGTGGTTGTGACCGGCGGGCTCGACCCGATCCGCGACCAGGGTCGCGCCTATGCCGCGGCACTGGCGCTGGCCGGCGTGCCCGTGGTGTTTCGCGAGGCCAAGGGCAATATCCACGGTTTCATCACGCTGCGGAAAGCGATCCCGTCGAGCGTCGGCGACGTGATGGGCGCTTTCGCGGCGCTCAAGGATATCATCGTAGAGGCCGAAGGCGATCGGGCGATGGCACAGGCGGCGGCATGAGCGACGCCCCGGCCAAGATCGACCTTCCCTATCGGCCCTGCGCCGGGGTCATGCTCCTCAATCGCGACGGGTTGGCGTTCGCGGGTCAGCGTATCGATACGACGATGGAAGCCTGGCAAATGCCGCAAGGCGGGATCGACCCCGGCGAAAGCGCGGGCCAGGCCGCCGTGCGCGAGCTCGACGAAGAAATCGGCGTGGGGCACGACAAGGTCGAATTGATCGCCCAGGCGCCGGGAGAATTCTATTACGATCTGCCTGACGAGCTGGTCGGCAAGGTGTGGAAGGGCAAGTGGCGCGGCCAGCGCCAGACCTGGTTCCTCTATCGTTTCCTGGGCGAGGATCTGGACATCAATCTGGCGACGACACATCCCGAATTCAGCACGTGGCGCTGGGTCGATCCCCACGACCTTCCGGCGCTGATCGTGCCGTTCAAGCGGAAGCTCTATGAAGACGTTATCGCGGCGTTTTCACCCTATCTGAATGGCTAGAAACCAATTCGCAACAATCCCTCAACGGATCGTCGCGTAACGGTTTTCATGGCAGGGTTGCTGTATTATGTCGCGCGTCATGCGCCTCCCCCTGCTTCTCGTCGCAGCAGCGCCGATGCTGCTCGCCAACGCCGATCCTGCATCTATTCCGCCCCAGATCAAGACGATGCTCGACGCGGCGCTCGCCTCGGGCAACGAAGGCGACGTGGCGACGATCATGAAATATGCCGGGACGGCTTCGCCAGACAGCAAGGAAGCCATCGCCAAGCTGGTCGATGATTGGAAGAAGAAGCGTAACGAGGAAAAGACCGCCAAGTTGCAGGAAGCAGGCTTCTTCGACTTGTGGTCGGGACGCGCCGAGCTGGGCGGGTTCATTTCGACCGGCAACAGCGAGAGCCAAGGCGTTTCCGCGTCGCTTGCTCTGACTCGCAACGGACTCGACTGGCGCCAGAAATTCAAGGCTCAGGTGGATTACCAACGCAGCCTGGGTGTCACCTCGCGCGAACATTATCTGGCGGCCTGGGAGCCCAATTGGAAGATCGACGACCGCTCGTACATCTATGGGTCGGGGCAATTCGAAAGCGACCGTTTCCTTGGCTATACAACGCGATATTCGGTATCGGCCGGCGCCGGCTACAGCGCCCTCAAGGGCAACAGGCTGAAGCTCGATCTCGAACTTGGCCCGGCCTATCGCGCGACCAGCTTTACCGATGGCGAGACCGAACGCAGCATCGCTGCGCGCGGGAGCGTGGATTTCGCCTGGAAGCTCTCACCCGGCCTGCAATTGACCCAGAATGCCTCCGCTTATGTCGAGCGCTACAATTCGACGGTTACCGGCACGACCGCGCTCAACGCCAAGGTGCTCGGTCCGCTATCCGCCCAGCTATCGTACAACGTTCAATACGAAAGCATGCCGCCCGAAGGCCGCGTGACCACCGACCAGATCAGCCGGGCCGGATTGGTCTACGCTTTCTGATCCATTCCCGCCCTTCGGGTCACGGCTTCACCAATCGACCGCGACCGCCTAGAGCGGTAGCATGACGGAGACGATGGACGCCGCGATCCTCGAGCGCGTGCGCAACGAGCCGATGCTCGCGCACACCCGCGCCTGGGCCGCGATCAATAGCGGGACGCGCAATCTTGCGGGTCTGAAGACGATGGCGGCGACGCTGGCCGATGCCTTTTCCGCGCTGCCCGGAAAGGTCGAGCTGGTCGAGCCAGCTCCTGCAACCAGCGTCGCGCCGGATGGCCATGTCAGCGCGCTCGACCATGGCCGGCACCTCGTCGTCCGCGTGCGGCCCGACGCGCCTGTCCGGATGCTGTTCACCGGCCATATGGACACGGTCTATCCGATCGATCATCCATTCCAGCAGCAGGTGTTCCTCGACCCCAATACGCTCAACGGTCCCGGCGTCGCCGACATGAAGGGCGGGTTGGCATTGCTGCTCGCAGCGTTGAAGGCAGTCGAGGCGTCCCCGCTGGCCAGCAGGATCGGCTATGACGTGATGATCAACTCGGACGAGGAGACCGGGTCGTTCTCTTCGTCGGCGCTGATCGCCGACCTGGCGCGCGACAAGGTCGCCGCGCTGACCTATGAACCCGCTCTGGCCGACGGTACGTTGGCCGGAGCGCGCGGCGGCACCGGTAATTTCTCGCTCGTCGTGCACGGCAGGAGCGCGCACGCCGGACGTAATCCCGATGACGGCCGCAACGCGATCGTCGCTGCGAGCGATCTCGCCGTGCGGCTGTTCGCGGCAAAGGAGGAAGGGCTCGCGGTCAATCCCGCGCGGATCGAAGGCGGCGGCCCGAACAATGTCGTTCCCGACCTTGCCATCCTCCGAATCAATTTCCGCCCATCCTCGCCCGAGGCGATCGCCCGCGCGCAGGCCGCAATCGACGACGCGATCGCCGCGGTCGCCACCGCGCGCGACGTGCGGATCGAGGCGCATGGCAGCTTCAACCGACCGCCCAAGCCGATCGACGCCGGCGCCGGCAAATTGTTCGACCTGGTCAAGCAGGTCGGCGCCGGGCTCGGCCTCGCGATCGGCTGGAAAGCGACCGGCGGCGTGTGCGACGGCAACAACATTGCTGCGGCGGGAGTACCCGTGGTCGACACGATGGGCGCCCGCGGCGGCGCGATCCACTCGGCCGATGAGTTCCTGCTGGTCGACAGCCTGCCCGAACGCGCGGCCTTGTCCGCGCTCACCATCATGCGCATCGCCGAAAAGGGGGGATTGTGAATTTCCGTATCCGTGCCGCGAACGACGAGGATCTCGACCATCTCTATGAGATGGCGAAGCTGACCGGCGGCGGCTTCACCAACCTGCCTGCCGATCGTCGCGCGCTCCGCCGCCGCCTCGCGCAGAGCAGCGCCGCTTTTGGCCGCGCCGAAGACACACTGGGCGACGACGTTTTCGTGTTGATGCTAGAAAATGTGGAGACCGGCGAGGTTCGCGGCACGTGCCAGATCTTCAGTCAGGTCGGCCAGCAGCATCCCTTTTACAGCTATCGCATCGGGACGCTGTCGCAGAAGAGCGAGGAGCTCAACCGGACCTTCCGGGCTGAAATGCTGACGCTGTCGACCGACCTCGAGGGGTGCAGCGAAGTCGGCGGGTTGTTCCTCCATCCCGGCGAGCGTGCGGGCGGGCTCGGTATGCTGCTCGCGCGCAGCCGTTATCTGTTCATCGCGATGCATCGGCAGCGTTTCGCCGAGCGTATCCTTGCCGAATTGCGCGGGATCATCGACGAAGCCGGTGGATCGCCGTTCTGGGATGGCCTGGCGGGGCGCTTCTTCGGGATGAACTTCCAGGACGCCGATCGCTTCAACGCGACTCACGGCCACCAGTTCATCGCCGACCTGTTCCCCAAACACCCGATCTACGTCGCCATGCTGACCGAGAGCGCGCGCAGCGTCATCGGCCTGCCCCATCCCTCGGGCCGTGCGGCAATGCGGATGCTGGAAAACGAAGGTTTCGCGTTCGAGAATTATATCGACATCTTCGACGGCGGACCGACCATGACTGCACGGACCGACAAGGTGCGCAGCATCGCCGAAGCGGTGACGAGTAAGGTGATCGCGATCGAGGATGACGGCGGTGAACGCGCGCTCGCGGCGGCCGGTCATCTGTCGAGCTTTCGCTGCGCCTTCGTCCAGTTGCGCACCGCGAGCGAGGGCGTGGTGATCGATCGCGCAGGGGCCGAAGCGCTTGGAGTCCGCGAGGGCGATGACATCACTCATGTCGGCCGCTTCTGATGCCGCTGGTCGAGATCAATTTCGATGGCGTGGTCGGTCCGAGCCATAATTATGCCGGCCTGAGCCTGGGCAATCTGGCCGCGACCGGCAATGCCGGATTGACCTCACGCCCGCTCGAGGCCGCGCTCGAAGGCGTAGAGAAGATGCGGGCCAATCTCCGGCTCGGTTTGACCCAGGGGCTTTTGCCGCCGCACGACCGGCCGGACGATCGCTGGCTCGCGGCGCTGGCGACCGATTACGCGTCAGCGCCATCGCATCTGAAGGCGCAAGCCTTGTCCGCTTCCCCCATGTGGGCAGCCAATGCGGCGACGGTGTCCCCTGCGCCCGACGCGGCCGACCGCCTGTGCCATCTGACCGTCGCCAATCTGGTGACGATGGCGCATCGCAGCCACGAATGGCCAGAGACGCTGGCGCAGCTCCGCCTCGCTTTCGCCGATCCGGCCTTCCTTGTGCACCCACCTATCCCCGCCCCGTTCGGCGACGAAGGTGCTGCCAACCATATGAGGCTGTGCGAACGCCACGGTGAGCCCGGCGTGGAGATCTTCGTTTACGGCGAAAGCGGTGGCCCCTTCCCCGCCCGCCAGCGCCGCGAAGCGTCGGAAGCGGTCGCGCGCGCACATCGCCTCGATCCGGCACGAACGATCTTCGCCCAGCAATCGGTCGAGGCAATCGCTGCGGGCACCTTTCACAACGACGTGGTCGCGGTCGCCAATGAACGCGTGCTGTTCGTGCACGAACTCGCCTTCGAGGATAAAGCCGGCCTCTATGCCGAGATCGCCGCGAAGGCGCCCTGGGCCGAGATCGTCGAGGTACCGGCGCATCGCGTCAGCCTTGCCGACGCCATCCAATCGTATCTGTTCAACGCGCAGCTGGTGACGCTCCCCGACGGCACGATGGCGCTGATCCTGCCGGGCGAGGCGCGTGGCAACGCCGCGGTCTGGTCGTGGCTCGGCGAGATGATCGCGGGTAATGGGCCGATCCGGCGCCTGGAAGTGGTCGACGTCCGGCAATCGATGCGCAACGGCGGTGGCCCGGCCTGCCTCAGGCTGCGCGTGGTGTGCGACCCCGCTACCGTCGATCCCCGCTTCCTGGTCGACGAGGCGAAGCTCGATCGAATCTCCGCGGTGATCGAGGCACATTGGCCCGAGGAGATCGCGATCGCCGAGATCGGCGACCCCGCATTGCTCGACCGCATCCGCATCGCGCGCCGCGCCTTGCTCGACGCTCTCCGTCTGGTCGAGCTGATCAGCCGCTAGGACCCGCGCCGGCTGACCGGGCCGTCTGTGGAGATCAACATTGGAATAATCCTCCCCCGCCAAGGGGAGGTGGCGCCGAAGGCGACGGAGGGGGCGGAGGGGGCGGACAGCGGCTCACCCGTCGTGCTTCCTCCCTCTCCGTCAGGCTGCGCCTGCCACCTCCCCCTGGCGGGGGAGGATTAAAAAAAAGCCGATACTTGCCGTCTAAATGCCGAGCGGCTGGCTATCGCGCCAGCCGGTTCTTCACCACGCGATCGAAATAATTGAAGATCGTCGTCCAGACATGGATGTCGCGCGCCGCGGCATGCGTCTTCCCCGGATAGAACATCATTTCGAACGGACGATTGGCCGCCTGCATCTTGGCCGCGAACGCGGTCGAATTCTCGAACACGACATTATCGTCCGACATGCCGTGCACCAGCAGCAGCGGGTCGCTGATCTTCGGCGCGTCATCGATCGCGTCCGACGTCGCATAGGCTTTGGCGTCCGCCTTGGGGTTGCCCATGTAACGCTCGGTATAATGCGTGTCGTAGAGTTCCCACTTGGTCACCGGTGCGCCCGCGACGCCGCCCGCATAGACGCCAGGATTGGCCTCCAGCATCTTCAAGGTCATGTAGCCGCCATAGGACCAGCCATAGATCCCGATCCGGTCGGGATCGACATAGGCCTGCTGCTTGAGCCACTTCGCGCCGGCTAGCTGGTCCTGAACCTCGATCGATCCCATCGCGCGATAGATCTTGTCTTCGAATGCCTTGCCGCGATTGGGCGAGCCGCGATTGTCGAGCTGGAAGAAGATATAGCCTTTGCTGACGATCAATTGCTCGAGCGGGCTCTCCCACCCGCGCGTCACCGTCTGGCTGTGCGGGCCACCATAATGCTGGAAGAACACCGGATAGCGCTTGCCCGGCTCCAGCGGGGGCGTGATCATCTCGTAATAGAGATCGGTGCCGTCGGCCGCCTTGATCGTGCCGAACGTCCGCTGCCGATGGGTGCCGAGATACGGGTAATAAGGATGCCCCGGCTTCATCGCATTCTCGTTGATCCAGCCAAGCTTCTTGCCCGTCGTGTCGGCGAGATAGGTCTGCGGCGGCTGGTTGGGATTGGAGCGCGTCACGATCAGCCGCGTCGCGGCATCGTCCATCACCGCCTTGTTGGTCCAGCCACGCTCGGTCAGCCGGGTCACCGCGTTCGGTCGAGCGATATCGACCGTGT
Organism: Sphingomonas sp.; assembly: GCF_024508665.1. GTDB lineage: Bacteria > Pseudomonadota > Alphaproteobacteria > Sphingomonadales > Sphingomonadaceae > Sphingomonas. The sequence goes on along the minus strand of NZ_JANINP010000001.1, from coordinate 575,975 downwards.
AGAGCTGCTGCTCGAGCACGTCGTCCTTGTTCGCCATGAAATAGAGCCGCCCGCGCGCTTCGTCGACACCAACCAGATCGGTGACTTGCCACGGGCCCTTGGTCAGCTGCATCCATTTGCCCTTGGCGAACCGGTATAGGTGTCCGAAGCCATCGCGCTCGGACCACCAGATCAGGCTGCCGTCCTTCATCGCGTGGTAATTGTCGCTGAGATTGACCCAGCTGTCGGGTCCCGACTTCTCGCTGAACCACGTCCTCGCCTTGCCCGTCGCGGGGTCGACGGCGAGCATGTCGAGCCCGGTCTGCGCGCGGTTCTCACGCTGGACCAGCAAGGTCTTGCCGTCGGGCGTCCAGTCGACGCGGGTCAAGTAGATGTCTGGATCGCTGCCCAGGTCGACCTTGACCTTGCCGCCGGTCGCGGGGTCGATGACGTAGAGCTGGACGTGAACGTTGGGCGTGCCGGCCGACGGATAGCGCTGGTCGAACACCTTGGTGCCCTCGGCGCCGATCGCCGCACGCGTGACGATACCGACCGGCGCCTCGTCGAACCGTTCGACCGCGACCAGACGGTCGCCAGGCGCCCACCAATAGCCGGTGCGGCGATCCATTTCCTCTTGCGCGACGAACTCTGCCTCACCCCAATGGACGGTACCGCCGCCGTCCGATGTCAACGCCTTGGCAGCGCCGCCTCCGAGCGGCTGAACGAACAGATTCTGGTCACGCACGAAACTGACGAACCCGCCCGCCGGGCTGATCACCGGGTTGAGCTCGCCGCCCGGCGTATTGGTCAGCCGCTCGACCTTGCCGTCGAGATGCGCGAGGTAGAGGTCGCCGTCGAGCGGAACCAGGATCGACTTGCCGTCAGGCGCCCAATCATAGGCAACGATGCCCTTGTCGCCGGCGATGCGCGCGCGTTCGCGCTGCATCTTTTCCGCCTCGGACAATTCGGCGCCGGTGCCGACTTTCTTCGAATCGACCAGCATCCGTTCCTCGCCGGTCGCGGTGTCGCGCGCCCACAGGTCGAAACGGCTCTTCTCGTCGGCACGGGGCTTGAGCAGGGTCAGCAATTTGCCGTCGGGCGAGAGCTTCATCGCGCGGGGCTGGGATCCCGACAGATCGGGGCTGCCGAACACCCGATCGAGCGTCAGCGTCCGCTGCGCATCATCAGCAGCCACGGCACTCGTTCCGATCGCGAGAACCGCCACCAGCCCGATCATTCCACCGGTCAACCATGTCCGCATGTCCTTCGCGACTCCCTACCCACCCGACTGAGCGCGGGCGTTGCCGCGGCTTATCGCGGGCGCGGAACGTTCCGTAAAGGGCCGCGGACGCGACATTTGAGGCACCGGCTTTTACCCCTTGACCTCAACTAAGGTTGAGGAACTATCTCCACCGGCACGGAAACTTCATACGAGGAACGATCCATGCCCGGCACCTTCATCGAGCACGTCAACATTACGGTTCGCGATCCGGAACGCAGCGCCAAGCTGATGCACGATTTGTTCGGCTGGAACATCCGCTGGCAGGGCCCGGCGATCAGCGGCGGCCGATCGATCCATGTCGGTGACGACCAATTCTACCTGGCATTCTACACGAAGGACGGCGCCGACACCGCCGACGACGCTTTTCGCAAGGGCCGGCCGCTCAACCATATCGGCATCGTCGTCGACAATCTCGACGATGCTGAACGCCGCGTCGTGGCGGCGGGGCTCGAGCCGTTCAATCATGGCGACTACGAACCCGGCCGGCGGTTCTACTTCTTCGATTTCGACGGCACCGAGTTCGAATTGGTCAGCTACGGCTGAGGCCACCGCTCCGCCGGAAACATCCGTTCAAATGATCGTCGACCAGCCCGCATGCCTGCATCCAGGCATAGACGATCACCGGCCCGACGAACTTGAAGCCGCGCTTGCGGAGTTGTTTCGAGACTTCTTCGGACAGCGGCGTCTTGGCGGGCACGTGCACGCCGTCACCCTTGAGCGGCTCGCCCTCGACGAACGACCAGCAGAAATCGGCGAAGTCCTCGCTGGCATCGCGCATCGTCAGATAGGCGCGCGCATTGCCGATCGTCGCCTCGATCTTGGCGCGCGACCGGATGATCCGTGCGTCGCCGAGCAGCCGCTCGACATCGGGCGAATCGAACCTGGCGACCTTCTCCGGCTCGAAGCCCGCGAACACCTCTCGAAACGCATCGCGCTTCTTGAGGATGGTCGACCAGGAGAGCCCGGCCTGGAAACCGTCAAGCTGCAGCTTTTCCCATAATGCGCGCCCGTCGCGTTCGGGCACTCCCCATTCATTGTCATGATAGGCTTGCATCTGCGGGTCCGAACCCGCCCAGGGACAGCGATTGGTCATACCCGTCCGATAGCGCCCCGCGCGACGCTTAGCGAGCGATCCCGTAAGCTATACCGATCGCAACCCAATTGCGTTGCGCGACGGGCAAACGACCAGCAGGATCGGGACTCACTTTGCGCAAGGGAGGAAGGAAGATCGTCATGCCTCGCTGGATCGCCGCCTGCCTTCTGCTTGCTTCCTTCCCGCTTGCCAGCCCCGCAGTAGCCGGGGAACGTCAGTTCGACAGGGCGCTGGCCGACTTTCGCGCGCTGCACCGGGCGGAGGTCAAACGAGCCGGCATCGTCGGCAGCAGCTTCTACGTCGTGCGTGACGGGCATATCGTCGTCGCGGACCATCTCGGCGAACAGGACGCCGATACCAAGACGCCTATCGACGCCCAGACGATCTATCACTGGGCGTCGATCACCAAGACGATGACCGGGGTTGCGATCATGCAGTTGCGCGATCGCGGCCTGCTCAAGCTCGACGACCCGATCGTCCGCTATGTCCCTGAACTTGCCGGCGTGCACAATCCGTTCGGTGACACCGGCGACATCACCATCCGCCAGTTGATGAGCCACAGCGCGGGCTTCGGCGGTGCGACCTGGCGCTGGCGTGATCGCGACTGGCAGCCGTTCGAGCCGCCGAGCTGGGAACAGCTCAAGGCGATGATCCCCTATACCGAGGTGAAGTTCAAACCCGGCAGCCGGTTCAGCTATTCCAACCCCGGCATCGTCTATCTCGGTCAGGTGATCGAACGCCTGTCGGGTGAGGATTTCGAAGTCTATATCGACAAGAACATCCTCCGACCGCTCGGCATGTATTCAAGCTATTTCGACCGCACGCCGCCCTATCTGCTGCCGCATCGAACCCACAGTTATTACATCCGCAACGGGAAAAGGGTCGAGGCGCCGTTCGATGTCGATACCGGCGTGACGGTATCGAACGGCGGGCTCAATGCGCCGCTGCCCGACATGGCGAAATATGTCGCCTTCCTGCTCGGCGATCCGGCGCGCCAAGCCGAATATGACGTGGTGCTCAAACGCGCGTCGCTCGAGGAGATGTGGAAACCGCAAATCTCGGCGGGCGAGGATTATAGCCAGGGCCGGATGGCGAAGACGACCTGGAGCGGGCTGTCCTTCTTCCTCGACCAGACCGACGGCATCCGCATCGTCGGGCATAATGGCGACCAGAACGGCTTTCGCGCCTATCTGAGCCTCTGTCCGGACCAGCATATGGGCAGCCTGCTCACCTTCAACACCGAGACGCGCGAGGTCGAGAACGATCCCGGCAATCGCGACATGCCGGAGTCGCGGATCGCGCTGGCGACGGATAGTTTGTGCAAGGCGGTGGCGCGGCGTTAATTCCTCCCCGTTCCGGGGAGGAATTAACGCCGCGCCCGCAGCAACTTCCCCGAATACCCTGTCCGCTTGCCGCCCTCGAACGCCGGCTGGCCGTTGACCATCACCAGATCGAACCCCTCGGCCATCGCGAAGGGATCGACATAGGTCGAGCGCGCTTTGACCTTTGCCGGATCGAACAGGATGAGGTCGGCTTTCGCGCCGGCCCGCACCACGCCACGGTCGGAGAGGCGTAGAGTCTGCGCCGGAAAGCCGGTCGCCTTGCGGACCATTTCCTCGATCGTCAGCTTCTTGTCGCGGACGACATATTCCTCGACGAGCTTGGCATAGGTACCGGTCGCGCGCGGATGCCGCATGCCGGGTCCGCCATCTGTCGAGAAGGATACGTTGCGATCGAGCAGCAACGTGTCCTGCAGTACCTTGTCCATCGTGAAATGCGCGCCCGACCCACCCTCTGGCCCTAGTTTGATCAGCAGGTCGGCGAAATGCATCCGTTCCTGTTGGGCTGCCTGGGCAAGCGTCTTGCCGGCATAAGGCGGTGTGCCGATCAAGAGGGCCTCGGGTCCACCGCGCCGCGTCATCCGCGCGATCAGATAGTCACGCAATTCCTGGCGCCGCTCGCTCAGCATCGCGGCGTAATCGGTCGGCGGCAGTGCCCATTTGGGGAACAGGATCGCGATCCCGGTGTAGCCGGCTTCGTACGGATATTCGTCGGCGGTCAAATCGATGCCGCGACGGCGGAACTCGGCAACGAAGGCGAGCAACTCGCGGCCACGTTTCTCGCCTTTGCCGAACACCGATTTGAAGTGCGAGATATGCGGCCGCGCCGGTAGCGACGAGGCGACAAGTTCGTTGATCGACACCTCGATCTCATCGTCATTCTCCGACCGCATATGGCTCATGCAGACGCCGCCATAACGCGCGACGACCTTGCCAAGATTGCTGAGCTCCGGCGTCTCCGAATAGATGCCCGGAACATATTCGAGCCCGTAGGAAATACCGAATGCGCCCATGCGCATTTCGGAATCGAGTTGGGCCGCCATGCGCTCGAGCCCGGCGGCATCGAGGCGGTGCACCGAGTCCGCCACGCCGGCCGCTCGCCGGAGAGTACCGTGGCCGGCGAGCAGCGCGACGTTGATATCGACCCGCGCGCGATCAACCGCCTGCATCCAGCTCCTGGGGTCGAGGTCATTGCCGATCCTCGGCCCTTCGCCATCCTGACCGAGGGTGATGGTGGTGACGCCCATCGCCAGGAACGTCTCGTACGAATCGTGCAACGGGTCTCCATGGCTGTGCATGTCGATGAAGCCGGGCGCGAGCACCCTGCCCTCTCCCGCTACCACGCGTGACGCCGTGGCGGCTGTCTTGCCGCTCGCCGGCATGATCTGCGCGATGCGGTCGCCGACGACGAGCACGTTGGCGAGCCGTCCGGGGGCACCGGTGCCATCAACCAGCAGGATCTCGCGAAACAGCGTAGAGGCCTCACTCAACGCCCCGGCGCGAACCGCCCAGCTGGCGAGTCCTCCGGCCGCCACCGCTCCACCGATCAGCTGCCGCCGCGTCAGGCGCTGGGACATGGGCTCCCCTCTCTCGTTATCGATCCCGAGGGCCTAGACTAATCGCGATCCACTCGTTGCCGCCATAGATTGAAAGGGTGCGGCCATAGACGGCGAGCATAGGCGCTAGAGCTGAATTGCGCTGGCGTGACCTATTCCCCCTCACCCTTCCCACCGCCTGCGGCGGTGGGCCCCTTCCCTCTCCCATCGGGAGAGGGAGGGAGGCGCGAAGCGCCGGAAGGGTGAGGGCGATTAGAGATAGGTCAAACCGACCCGAGCATGCCCTAGTTCGAACCCACCGCGCCCCAACGCAAAAAGGGCGCGGAGGATGACCTCCGCGCCCTTTCTATTCTCACGAAAACGTGCCGCTCAGGCGGCGGTGTCGTTCCGCGTGTCGCGGCGTTCGGCGATACGCGCCGACTTGCCGGTGCGGCCACGCAGATAATAGAGCTTGGCACGACGCACCGCGCCCTTGCGGACGACTTCGATGCTGTCGATGTTCGGCGAGTAGAGCGGGAAGACGCGCTCGACGCCCTCACCGAACGAAATTTTGCGCACGGTAAAGTTCGAACCCATGCCCTTGTTCGAGCGCGCGATGCACACGCCCTCGTAATTCTGGACGCGGGTGCGCTCGCCTTCGACCACCTTCACGCCGACGCGCAGCGTGTCGCCCGGGCGGAATTCCGGGATCTTCTTGGCCTCTACGAACTTCGCAATGTTCTCGGCCTCGAGTTGCTGGATGATGTTCATCTCAGTCGTCCTTCTTTCGTCGCCGCGCGCCAGAGGGAGGCTGGACCCGAGCGCCCTCGTGGCGCTCCCAAAGATCCGGTCTCCGTAACCGTGTGTCCGTCTCGGCCATCGACTTTCGCCAGGCCGCGATCTTCGCATGATCCCCCGATCGCAGCACTTCGGGGATCGTGCGCCCTTCCCATTCGACAGGTCGGGTATAATGCGGATATTCGAGAAGGCCGCTTTCGAAGCTCTCTTCATCTCCGCTGGAAGGCGCGCCCATTACGCCGGGAAGCAGCCGAATGCAAGCGTCCAGCAACACCAGCGCACCCATCTCTCCACCCGACAGCACATAGTCGCCGATCGACACCTGTTCGATCGGCCGCGCATCGAACAATCGCTCGTCGAATCCCTCGAACCGCCCGCATAGCACTATCGCGCCGGGACCGGCCGCGAGATCACGGACGCGCGCCTGGGTAAGCGGCCTGCCGCGCGGTGTCATCGCCAGGATCGGGCGGCCGCCAGGACCATGGGCAATGACGCTGTCGAGGGCGCCCGCGACCACGTCCGCACGAAGCACCATGCCCGCGCCGCCCCCTGCCGGCGTATCATCCACCGTCCGATGCTTGTCGATCGCAAAGTCGCGGATATTGACCGCGTCGAGACTCCATTTGCCCTCGCCCAGTGCGCGGCCCGCTAGCGAAGTGCCGAGCGGCCCGGGAAACATGTCGGGATAAAGCGTGAGAACGGTAGCGGCGAACGTCATGCCATCCGCCCAGTCCTGAGGGCGACCGCCCAACCCGCGCTGCCATTTGCATCGGCGCGCCGCGCGGCCGCTTCATGATCATAGCCGATCGAGCGTAGCGTCACCTCTGTCCCCTCGACGATGGCATAACGCGCCAGCGGATCGCCCATTTCGACCCGATAGGGCATGGGGTGATCATCGTCATAGGCCTGCAACCCGACCGAGCCGGGATTGGCGATCGTCCGGCCGTCTGCCAGCCTCGCAACGCGCGGCAAATGGGTATGGCCGCACAGGATCAAGCTCCCGTTACGGTCCCCTGCCCGCTCTCGTAGCTCGGCGTCCGTCGCCTCGCGAGCGCGCCCCCCTTCGACCGTATAAAGGAAATGTTCGAGATCGTTGGTCGGCGTGCCGTGACAGAGCAGCATATCCGGGGACAAATGCAGCGTCGGCGGAAGGGCGGCCAGCCATTGAAGGTGACGATCGCTGAGCGTGTCGCGGGCAAAGGCGTCGCTCGCACCCATCCGCGCGCGGTCGATGGTCAGCAACTGGCGCTCATGGTTGCCGGCGATCGTTGGCCAATCGAGCGCGATCAACCGATCGGCGGTTTCCGCCGGCCAGAGCGGTCCCGACAGCGAATCCCCAAGATTGACGAACGCGCCACAGCCTTGCGCCTGGGCGTCGGCGATCACTGCCTCCAGCGCGGGCAGGTTGCCGTGGATGTCGGTGAGGACAGCGATCCGGCTCATAGGGCAAGGGTGATGAAATTGGGAGGAACGGCGGTCGACATCGTTCGACCATTGCCCGCGCCGCCCCGGACGGCAAGTGGCCGGCTGGCTGGCTAAACGAAAATGGCGGAAACAGTCACGTAGGCACGGCATTTCAGCTTTTGCCGCCGGTCGCCAACCCCGCTAGAGGCGCGCCGGCCATGAATGACGCTGCCCCCTCCGCACTGGGATTCGATTTCGGCACCACCAACAGCGTGGTCGCCGCAACGCAGGGTGATAGCGCCGAACTGATCATGCTCAACGCCCCCGAGGGCAAGGATGCGGTATTCCGCTCGGCTTTGTGTTTCTGGGAGGACGGCGACGCCCGGGTCGCGCTCGGTGCCGAAGCGGGCCCCTGGGCAATCCGCGAATATCTCGACTTCCCGCAGGGCAGCCGCTTCATTCAGTCGTTCAAGTCGGTTGCCGCGAGCGCAAGCTTCGAACATGCAACGATATTCGAACGCCGCTTGCGGTTCGAGGATCTTGGCCAGCTTTTCCTGCGCAAGCTCGCTGCCCGATCGGGCGGGCGATTGGGTGGAAAAGCGTCCCGCATCATCGTCGGCCGGCCGGTCGAGTTCGCCGGCAGCCGGCCCGACGAGGCGATTGCCAGGCAGCGTTACGATTTGATGTTCGCCCCGCTCGGCGCGGAAATCCACTATGTCTACGAACCGCTTGGTGCCGCGTTCAGTTATGCGTCGCGCATCACCGATCCGGCGACAATCCTGGTCGCCGATTTCGGCGGCGGGACCAGCGATTTCTCGGTGGTGCGGATCGAGGCACCGGGCGCGCCGCGCCGCTGTACGCCGCTAGGCCATGCCGGCGTCGGCATCGCCGGCGATCGGTTTGATGCGCGAATCATCGACAATCTGGTCATGCCGCTGCTCGGCAAGGGCGGATGCTATCGCTCATTCGACAAGATACTCGACATTCCAGGGGGTTATTTCACCGACTTCGCGGACTGGTCGAAGCTGGCCCTGATGCGCAATCGGCGCACTCTGGCCGAGCTGGAGAAACTCCGACGCGCTGCGCTCGACCCGGCCGCGATCGGCCGGATGATCGCGGTGATCGACCAGGAACTTGGCTATCAATTGTACGATGCCGTCGGCCAGCTCAAACGCGCGCTCTCGGCATCAGACCAGGCTCATTTTCATTTCGCCGGCGCCGGCCTCGCGATCGAGGCGGACGTCACGCGCGACGAATTCGAAGCCTGGATCGCCTCCGATGTCGCACGGATAGAGGTCGCGGCCGATCGCGCGCTGGCCGCCGCGGGGATCGAGGCGAGAGACGTCGATCGCGTTTTCCTGACCGGCGGCACGTCGCTGACTCCGCGCATCCGGCGCCTGTTCGCCGACCGTTTCGGCGAGGACCGGATCGCGTCAGGCGGAGAACTCACCTCGATCGCGCACGGATTGGCGCTGATCGGGCAACAGGAGGACCTCACCGCCTGGGCGGTGTGACGCGCCTGCGGTCACCCTCGATCAGGCTTGGTCGGCGTAAGCTGCGGCGACCACCAGCCGATCCGCATCCCATTCAGGAACCGCTTCGGGGCGCATCGGCACCATGAAGCGCTTACCAGGCTTGCCGTCCTCCGCCGGCCGCTCGATCTCGATCACGTCGCCCGCGCCGAAATTCTCGATCAGCACGACATGGCCGAGCGACTCGCCGGTATCCGATACGACCGGCAGGCCGAGCAGATCGGCATGGTAATATTCGCCCTCACCCAATGGCGGCAGCGCCGAGCGCGGCACGGTGAGTTCGGTACCGCGCAATTTCTCGGCGGCGGTGCGATCCGGGATTTCGGCGAAACGCGCGATCGCGCCCTGCGGCGTGATGCGCAGAGTCTTCAGTGTCAGCGCACCGGCGTTGAAGCTTTTATGCGGCTTCAGGTCCTCGGCGAAGACCTTCAGCCGGACTTCCCCCGTCACGCCATGCGCGCCGGTGACGACGGCGAGCGTGACGGAGGTATCCTTTGGCATCAGCCCTCGGCCGGAGCCTGGGCGCTCTCGCCCTCGCTGGCGGCGGTGTCGCCGGCATCGGCGTCCGGGGTCGATTCATTAACGTCGGCGGCCGGGGTCTCCTCGGCGACCGCCTCGGCAACGGCCTCGGCCTCGGGCGTCGGCTCTTCCGTCGCGGCTTCGACTTCAGCGGCCATCACCGCCTCGGCTTCGGCCTGATTGGCGGCCTCGGCAGCTTCGGCAGCCTCGGCGGCCTTCGACGCACGCTCCTCGGCACGCTCCTTGGCCTTTTCGCCCGGCTCACCCTTCTTCGGGTTGTTGCGGGCCGCACGCTCCTTCACGCCGGCAGCGTCGAGGAAGCGGGCAACGCGGTCGGTCGGCTGCGCGCCGACGCCCAGCCAATGCTTGGCGCGATCGGCATCGAGGACGACGCGCTTCTCGTCGTCCTTGCCGAGCAGCGGGTTGTAGTTGCCGATCTTCTCGATGAACTTGCCGTCACGCGGGCTGCGCGCATCGGCCACGACGATACGGTAATACGGACGCTTCTTCGAACCGCCGCGCGAAAGACGAATGCTCAGTGCCATGGTAGTTGTACTTCCTTCTTCAATCGTCATCCCAGCGAAAGCTGGGATCTTTCTGTTGTATTCCTGCCGCTTGAGACCCCAGCTTGCGCTGGGGTGAGGGCTACTTCTTCTTCACGTTCATGAAATTCTGGAACCCTGGCGGCAGCTTGGCCCCCGTGCCGGGCAGGCCGGGCAGCCCTCCCATCTGGTTCATCGCATCGGCAAGGTCGGGACCACCGGCCGCGCCGGGCAGGCTGCCGACGCCGCCGCCTTTGCCCAGCATCGCCATCATACCCCGGATGCCGCCCATCTTCTTGATGCGCTTCATGGCAGTGGCCATTTCCTGGTGCATCTTGATCAGCTTGTTGACTTCCTGGACGGTCGTCCCCGAGCCGTTGGCGATGCGGATCTTGCGCTTGGCGTTGAGCAATTCCGGCTTGTTGCGCTCCTTGGGCGTCATCGACGTGATGATCGCATCCATGCGCAGTAGCACCTTGTCGCCGCCGACCTGATCGACCGCGGCTTGCGCCTTCTTCATGCCGGGGATCATCCCCGCCAGCGCGCCGATGCCGCCCATCTTCTTCATCTGCTGCAGCTGGCTGCGCAGGTCATTCATGTCGAACTGACCCTTGGACAGCCGCTGCGCCATGCGCTCGGCATCTTCCTGCTGGATCGATTCGGCAGCGCGCTCGACCAGGCTGACGACGTCGCCCATGCCGAGGATACGGCCGGCGACGCGGCTCGGGTGGAAGCCCTCGATCGCGTCGAGCTTTTCGCCGGTGCCGGCGAACTTGATCGGCTTGCCGGTGACCGCGCGCATCGACAGCGCGGCGCCACCTCGGGCATCGCCGTCCATCCTGGTCAGCACGACGCCGGTCAGCGGCACCTGATCGGAGAAGGAGCGCGCGACGTTGACCGCATCCTGACCGGTCAGGCTGTCGACGACGAGCAGGATTTCCTGCGGCTTGGCGATGTCGGCGACTGCCTTCATCTCGTCCATCAACGCCTGATCAACGTGCAAGCGCCCGGCCGTGTCGAGCATCAGCACGTCATAGCCCTGCAGCTTCGCCGCCTGGAGCGCGCGCCGGGCGATGTCGACCGGCTGCTGGCCGGCGACGATCGGGAGCGTCGCGACCTCTGTCTGCTCGCCAAGGATCGCGAGCTGCTCCTGCGCCGCCGGGCGATTGACGTCGAGCGACGCCATCAGCACCTTCTTGCGATCGCGCCCGCCCTGGCCGCTGCTCAGCCGCTTGGCGATCTTGGCGGTAGTGGTGGTCTTGCCCGACCCCTGCAGGCCGACCATCATCACGACGGCGGGCGGAGTGACGCCGAGGTTGAGCTCGCTCTCGTCGGCGCCGAGCATCTCGACCAAGCCGTCATGGACGATCTTGACAACCTGCTGCCCGGGCGTGATCGAGCGCAGCACTTGCTGGCCGATGGCCTGCTCAGTGATCTTCTCGACGAAATCGCGCGCGACCGGCAAGGCGACGTCCGCCTCGAGCAGCGCGACACGCACTTCGCGCATCGCCGCGCGCACATCCGCCTCGGTCAGCGCGCCACGGCCACGCAACCGGTCGAATACGCCGCCAAGACGATCGCTCAGGCTGTCGAACATAAACAAATCACTCCCATCCGGACCCCAAAACGCACAAAGCGCCGGCGGACGAAACCTCGTCGGCCGGCGTCACCACATGGGTGCTCCTTGTCGCGTTCGCAAAGGGAACGGTGCCGGCCCGATAAAGGCTCGACCTGAAAAAGGCAAGCGGGCGGCACCCCCTTTTAACATCTTCTTGACCTCGCGATGCCATCAACAGCGCTGGATAGAGCCGCGGACGCGCGGTCTCGAAGAAGGGGATTTGGGGCATGAGCGAACCGGCAGCGGCCCGGCGCGAGCTGTTGAGCGGCGCGATCACGGTCGCCGCGATCCTGATGTTCATCGGCACCGGCAGCCAGGTATTGTCGATGGTGCTGAGCAATTGGATGCACCATGACGGCGGCACCAACCAGACGTTGATCATCGCCCTGTTGCTCAATGTCGCCTTGATCCTGTTCGGCTGGCGTCGCCATCGCGACCTGGCCAATGAAGTCTCGGTGCGTGCAGCGGCCGAGGAACGCGCCAACGTCCTCGCCTCCAAGGACCCGCTCACCGGCTTCCTCAATCGCCGCAGCCTGGCCGAGGAAGGCGCCGCAATGCTGATCCGCGCCGACCGCCGTCACAAGGCGATGGCGCTGATGATGCTCGACCTGGACCATTTCAAGACGGTCAACGACATGCATGGTCATACCGTCGGCGACGCGCTGCTTCGCGCCGTCGCGGACGAGATGGCGGCCGCGTTGCCCGAAAGCGCGCTGGTCGCGCGGTTCGGCGGCGACGAATTCGCCTGCGCCATGCTATTCGACCCGCAGAACCCCGACAGCGTCGAGCGCGTCGCCGAACGGCTCGTGTCGCGGATGAGCCAGCCCTTTTACGTCGAGGGACGGCATCTTCACGTCACCTGCTCGATCGGCATCGCCCGCAGCGATCGCGACGCGGCGACGATCGATGCCTTACTCCGTTCGGGCGATATCGCGATGTACGCGGCCAAGAATGCCGGGCGTAACCGCCACGCCTGGTTCGACATCTCGATGGAGCGCGAGCTTCAGTCGCGCAACGAACTCGAGAGTTCGCTCCGCGTCGCCATTCCCCGCGGCGAGATCGTCCCTTATTTCGAGCAGCAGATCGACCTGGTGACCGGACGTCTGACCGGATTCGAAGTGCTGGCGCGCTGGGAACATCCGCAGCGCGGCGTGATGATCCCCGACCAGTTCATCCCGATCGCCGAGGAAACCGGCATGATCGCGGACCTGTCGCTGTCCCTGATGCGCCAAGCATTTCTGTCCGCGCGCGACTGGCATCCGCAACTGCAATTGTCGGTCAACATCTCGCCCTGGCAGCTCAAGGACCCCTGGCTCGCGCAAAAGATCATCAAGCTGCTCACCGAAACAGGCTTCGCGCCCAGCCGGCTGGAGATCGAGATCACCGAAAGCGCGCTGTTCGACAATCTGGCGATGGCGCAGTCGATCGTCGCCAGCCTGAAGAACCAGGGAATCAAGCTCGCGCTCGACGATTTCGGCACCGGCTATTCCAGCCTCGCGCATCTTCGCGCGCTGCCGTTCGACCGCATCAAGATCGACCGCAGCTTCGTGATGTCGGTGCATCAGAATCCGGAGAGTGCTGCGATCGTCAACGCGATCGTCGGCCTTGGCGAAAGCCTCAATTTGCCGATCACCGCGGAAGGGATCGAAGACAAGGCAATCGAGGAGCGCCTGCGTAGCCTAGGCTGCGCGCGCGGCCAGGGCTATGTCTATGGGCGACCGTTGACAGCCGGCAGCGCGCGTCGCCTGCTAGCAGAGCGCCGCTTGCTGATCGCGCCCGATGCCGCCGAGGTCATCGCAGAGTCTGATCCCGCTACCAGCCGACGCCTGGCTGGCTGAGATATTCGCGCTCGATCACGGTCGAGCGTCGACCCAACGCCCGGTTACGCGACGGGAAGCGCCCGAACCGCTCGATCACCGCGGCGTGATCATGCGCGAAGCCCAGATTATGCTCGTCGCCGAGCGCGGTGAAGCGCTCGATGCTGAGCCGCTGCAGATCCGGATCCTCGGCGTGCATCAGCGGCATGTAGAGGAAGGCGCAGCGCTCCCTCGGCAATCTGCGATCGAACCCGCGCAAAAGCCCATATAGCGTCAGTTCGCGGGCTAATTCGTCATACTCGAACGCCGCGCCTTCATCGCGGAACATATTGCGCGAAAACTGGTCGATCAGGATTATCGCGGCAAGCAAGGTATCGGGGGTGCCGCGCCATCCCCGAGCCGAACTCTCCACAACGTTCAGCCGGAGCGATCCGAACCGTTCCGCAATCGCCTCGTCGAGCGTGATCGACTTGACCCAATGCTGTTCCTCGCTCAGCTCCTCGAACCAGAAGTGGAGGACATGCGCCGCCTCGTCGTGGACTTCCCCGCGCTTCGCTCCTAGATCGTCGCCCATGTCATCCCTTCCGCAGCCCGAGGTAATCAGTCTCGGGTGTCGTCTCAACATCGCAGAAAGCGAGACGATCCAGCGCATGCTGGATGGGCGCGATGTCGTGGTGATCAATAGCTGCGCGGTAACCAATAGCGCAGTGAAGCAGACCCGCACCGCGATCCGCCGCGCCCGCCGCGCCCGGCCCGGGGCCATGCTCGCGGTGACCGGCTGTGCGGCGCAGATCGACCCGGCTAGCTTTGCCGCGATGCCAGAAGTCGATCGCGTGATCGGCAATGGCGAGAAATTGCTGCCCGAAGCCTGGGCATCGAGCGACGCGCTGATCGTCGGCGACATGGCGCGCGTGACCGAGATCGCGCCGCATCTGGCGATTGCGGTCGATCAGGCGCGTGCGTTCGTCGAGGTCCAGAATGGCTGCGACCATCGCTGCACCTTCTGCGCGATCCCGTTCGGACGCGGACCGAGCCGCTCGGCGCCCGCCGGCGCGGTGATCGAGGCGATCGAGCGCGTGGTCGCGGCGGGCAAGAACGAGATCGTGCTGACCGGGGTCGACCTGACCAGTTACGGACACGATCTGCCGGGCAGCCCGACGCTGGGCAGCCTGATCGAGCGCATCCTGGCGCGGGTCCCTGCCCTTCAGCGGCTGCGCCTGTCCTCGATCGACGCGCCGGAGATCGACGACCGCCTGTTCGAGCTGCTGACGCAGGAAGCGCGGGTGATGCCGCATCTGCATCTGTCGCTCCAGGCAGGCGACGACATGATCCTCAAGCGGATGAAGCGCCGCCACATGCGTGCGGATGCGGTGCGGCTGGTCGAGCGCCTCAAGACCGCGCGGCCGGAGATCGCGATCGGCGCCGACCTGATCGCAGGCTTTCCGACCGAGGACGCGGCTATGGCGGCGAACAGCCTGGCGCTGATCGACGATTGCGACATCGTCCACGCCCATATCTTTCCCTTCAGCCCGCGCGCCGGGACGCCGGCCGCACGGATGCCGCAAGTCGAGTTGGACCTGCGCCGCGAGCGCGCCGCGCGCCTGCGGGAGGCGGCAGCGAAACGCAAGGCGCGGTGGCTCGACAGCCTGATCGGCACGACGCAACAGATACTGGTCGAAGCGCCTGGCGACCGCGGGCATGGCGCGAGCTTTGCCGATTTCGCGCTGGGGAGCCGCCATCCGGCGGGCTCCATCTTGCCGATCGTAATCGACCCAGCCCATATCCGGCATCCCCGCGAAAGCGCGGGTGACGAAGAAAGAGAAATGGCCGTAACCGCATGAGCACCACCCCATCCTGGCACCAGCGCCTGCTCGGCGGGTTCAAGCGCACCTCCGACCGTCTGGTCGGCAACTTGGCCGGTCTCGGCACCGCGCGGCTCGACGACGCGACGCTCGATGATATCGAGGAAGCGCTGATCGCCTCCGACCTCGGCCCCGCCACCGCCAAGCGCATCCGCGACCGGCTCGCGGAGGGCAGTTTCGAACGCGGCATGGAGGAACTCGGCATCCGCCTGGTCGTCGCCGAGGAAATCGAGAAGGTGCTCGAAAAGGTTGCCAAGCCGCTCGAGATCGAGGCCTTTCCGCGGCCGCAGGTCATCCTGGTGATCGGCGTCAACGGATCAGGCAAGACCACCACCATCGCCAAGCTGGCGCATTGGTTGGTCGAGCAGGATTACGGCGTCATGCTTGCGGCGGGCGATACGTTTCGCGCGGCGGCGATCGGGCAACTCGCGACCTGGGCGGAGCGCGTCGGCGTTCCGATCGTGCGCGGTGCCGAAGGCGGCGATGCCGCAGGCATCGTGTTCGAGGGCGTCAAGCAGGCGACCGAAAAAGGCATCGACGCGCTGATCGTCGACACTGCAGGGCGCCTGCAGAACAAGCGCGAGCTGATGGACGAGTTGGCCAAGATCCGCCGTGTGCTCGGGCGCATCAACCCGGCGTCGCCGCACGACGTGATCCTGGTGCTCGACGCCACCACTGGTCAGAACGCACTCAGCCAGATCGAGATTTTCAAGGAAGTCGCCGGCGTGACCGGTCTGGTCATGACCAAGCTCGACGGCACCGCGCGCGGCGGCGTGCTGGTCGCGGCCGCCGAGCAATTCGGCCTGCCGATCCACGCCATCGGGGTGGGCGAGACGCTGAGCGACTTGCGCCCCTTCGACCCCAAGGAAGTCGCCCGGATCATCGCGGGCGTCGAGGAGTTGGTGCGATGAGCACGACGAGTAAGAACGGGACCGCCGGCCTCCGCCTGGCGATCGATTATGCGCCGCTGGTGATCTTTTTCCTGGTCAACTTCCTTGCCCCGCAAGCGCTGACGATGAAGCTGGTTTCGAGCTTCAGCCATTCGCTATCGGATCTCGACCAGATGTCCGCGCTCGTCGTGTCACGCGCTATCGTCGCGACCGCGGCCTTCATGCTGGCGACCGTGATCGCACTGATCGTGTCACGCGTGAAACTCGGCAGCATTTCGCCGATGCTGTGGATTTCGGGGGCTTTGGTGCTCGTATTCGGCGGGCTGACCATCTATTTCCACGATCCCAAATTCATCCAGATGAAGCCGACTTTCGTTTATGCCGTGTTCGCGGCGATCCTGGGCTTTGGCTTGCTGAGCGGCAAACCGCTGCTCGAACAATTGCTCGGCACTGCTTATCCCGGCCTGTCGCCGCTTGGATGGCAGAAGGTCACGCGCAACTGGGCGCTGTTCTTCTTCGGCATGGCGATCCTCAACGAGCTCGTCTGGCGTTCGACCAGCTTCGATTTCTGGACCGCTTTCAAGCTTTGGGGCGCGATCCCGATGACCTTCATCTTCGCGCTCGCCAACGTGCCGATGATGATGAAGCACGGCCTGATGAGCGAGGTCGGCGACGCGGCGGCCAAGGAACTTCCGCCCGAGTGACGAAACGGCAATTAAGTTTGCCGGGCAGGAACGCTGCCGCGTTCCGCGCCGTTCTAGGTCGATTGGAGGAGCCATTTTCATGCATATCGAAGCCCGATGCGACGTGTCACGCCGCAACCTGACGGCAGGACGCTCTTGACCGCGCGCACCCCATTGGCGGCGTGGAGCGGCCTGGCGTTCGATAGCTGGGCATTGGCGTGGGAAGCATCGGCAGTCGTCGGCCTGCGCCTCGCCGAAATCGCACGCGGCGACGGCACGCTGGCAGAAGCATCGCTGATGACATCCGAAAAGATATCCGCCGCGATCGAACTGCAGGCCTCGCTGGTCGCCGGCGGCCTGTCGCTGAGCCCATTGCAGGGTGCGGAGCGCGCGGTGCGCCTCTATCGGCGAAAGGTCCGTGCCAATCGACGCCGACTGAAGGCCGCCGCACGGAAATGATCGGCACGGGACTGGCCCGGCCGACCGCTTCATGCTTAGGCGCAGTTCATGAAAGCGGATAACAACAGGGTATTGATCATCGCGCTGGCCGCAAATGTCGGCATCGCGGTGGCCAAGTTCGTCGCGGCGGCAATTACCGGCTCGTCGGCGATGCTGACCGAAGGCGTGCACAGCCTGGTCGATTCGACCAACCAATTGCTGCTGATGTACGGTCAGAAGCGCGCCGCCAAACCCGCCGACGCGCTCCACCCGGCGGGATATGGCCGCGAGCTCTATTTCTGGAGCTTCGTCGTCGCCTTGCTCGTGTTCGCGCTGGGCGCCGGCGTGTCGGTGTATGAAGGCGTGCTGCACTTCCTCGAACCCGAGCCCGCGGTGTCGCCGCTGATCGCCTATGGCGTGCTCGCGATCGCCTTCGCGCTGGAAGGCGGCTCGACCGTTGCCGCATTCCGCGAATTCAACGCCGCGCGCCGCCGCCAGTCGTGGCTGCAGGCGCTGATCTCGACCAAGGATGCGACCACGGTGATCGTGTTGCTGGAGAATGGCGCGGCGATGGCGGGCATCCTGATCGCGGCGGTCGGGCTGGCGCTGTCGCAACTAACCGGCGACCCGCGTTTCGATGGGGTAGCCTCGGTCCTGATCGGCCTGTTGCTCGGCGTCGTCGCGCTCTTCCTGGCGCGCGAGGCGAAGGGCTTGCTGATCGGCGAGGCCGCCGATCCCGACCTGATCGCCGGTATCCGCCGCGCCACGACGCGCGAAGGGATTACCGGGGTGGGCGAGATCATGACCATCCACAACGCGCCCGAGCAGATCGTCGCCGCGGTCAATGTCGATTTCGACAACCGCCTGAGCGCCGGCGATGTCGAGCGGATCATCGACGCCATCGAGCGCGACCTTCAGGCGGAATTTCCCAGTATCTATCGGGTTTACATCCGGCCGCACGAAGATGCCGGCATGAAGTTCGGCGAGACTCGCGGGCTGGCCAGGACGTAATCCTGTCCACAGGTGCGCTACCCGAATAGGGCGCATCCGATTGACGTGGATCAAAGCCCCGCTAGGGGCGATTTCATGGCACTCGAAGACCCCGTCTTGTCCACAGCGCAGGCTTTGAGCCCGGCGCCCTTGCTACTGCACCATTTTCTCGAGCCCGTAGTCGTGGCTCACGCCGACCATGCCGCGATCGACATTCCACCGGGTCGCGGCCGCGAGACGCGCCGGATCATGACGTATCGCGAATTGACGGATCGGTCCGATCGCCTGGCTCAGCATCTGGCGCCGCTCATATCGGACGAGGCGATCGTCGCCCTGCTGCTGCCGCGCACGTCGCCCTTGCTCTACGTCGCGCAGATTGCGGCACTGAAAGCGGGCGCGGCGTTCACGTGTCTCGACCCGTCCTTTCCCGACAATCGAATGCGCGAGATCGTCGAGGACGCCGCCCCCATCGCGGTGCTGACCGATCGCGAGGGGATGGCGCGCCTCGGCGCACTCGACCTCCCGGTGCGCTTGTTCGACGCCGCCGTGCTGCTGGCCGCCGAGCCACCGCCCGTCACGCTCCCGGCGGATTTGCCGCCCGAACGGCTGGCCTATGTTATCTACACATCGGGCACGACCGGGCACCCCAAGGGCGTTATGATCGAGCATCGTAACATCGCCAACCTGGTCGCGTCGGACGTGACCGAGTTCGCGTTGAGCGCGAGCGATCGGGTGATCCAGGGCTCCTCCGCCGCCTATGATTCCTCGCTCGAGGAAACCTGGCTCGCCTTCGCGGCCGGCGCCACCCTGGTGGTGATGGACGACGCCGCCGCCCGGCTGGGGCCCGACATCGTGCGCTGGTTGCGGGAGGAGCGTGCGACGGTGTTCTGCCCGCCCCCGACCCTGTTGCGCAGTAGTGGCTGCACCGATCCGGCGCGCGATCTGCCCGACCTCAAATTGCTCTATGTCGGCGGCGAAGCGCTACCGCGCGACATCGCCGACCTGTGGTCGCAGGGGCGCCGGCTAGTCAACGGCTATGGCCCTACCGAATGCGCAGTCACGTGCCTGCGCGGCGACATCGCCGCGGTGCTGCCGATCACGATCGGCAAGCCGATCCCGAACATGGCGGCCTGGGCCCTCGACGAGGAATTGCAGCCGGTCGCCGATGGCGAGCGCGGCGAGCTATGCATTGGTGGCGCGGGCGTCGCACGCGGTTATCGCCATCGCCCCGACCTCACCGCCGAGAAGTTCGTGGAGCATCCCGAATTCGGGCGGATCTATCGCACCGGCGATCTCGTCCATCGCGAGGTCGATGGCGACTTCTTCTATCACGGGCGGATCGACGCCCAGGTCAAGCTGCGCGGCTATCGCGTCGAACTGGCCGAGATCGAGGCGCGGCTGGCGGCCTTGCCTGGGGTGCGTGCGGCCGGATGCCGGGTGCAGGACCATCGCGGCGCGCAGGAACTGATCGCCTATATCGTCCCAGAAGACCCGGCAAACCCGCCGCGTGGCGACACGTTGAAAGCGCAACTCGCCACAACACTACCGCGCTACATGGTCCCGCGCGACGTCGCGACGATCGCCGAAATTCCGACCACGGTCGGCGGCAAGATCGATCGCGCCGCGCTGCCGGAGATGCCGGTCTCGACGGAGCATGAAACGGGCGTGATCGTTGCACCCCAGAACGACCTGGAGCGCTTGCTTGCGGACGGCATGGCCGACATTCTCAAGCGGCCCGGTGGAGTTTCGGTCGATGCCGATTTCTTCGAGGATCTTGGGGGCGATTCGCTGAGCGCGGCGATGCTGGTCACATTGCTGCGGGACCATCATCACACCGAATGGATCACGGTGAGCGACATCTATGATGCACGTACCGTGCGCGGGCTGGCCAAGCTCGCCGGCCGCATTCCGGCATTTGCCGATGCGTCGGACGAACCTCCACTGCTTCGCGAGGGCGAAGCGCGGCCATTGCTCGCCAATATCGTGCAGATCGCCTGGCTCAGCGGCCAATTGCTTGTCGGTGCCTGGGCGACCTGGTTCGCCGCCTTCATTCTGCTTCCCCCGATCTTCGGCGACCTCGGCCTGCCCGCCTTCATCCTGCTCGCGCCCGTGCTCGCGCTGGCGGCGGCTGTGCTCTACATCCCGCTGTCGGTCGCTTTCGCCGTCGCGGTGAAAAGACTGGTGATCGGCAAATATCGTCCGATCCGCGCGCCGGTCTGGAGTCCCTATTATCTCCGCCACTGGATCGTCTGTCAGGCGGCTCGGCTGATCCCTTGGCCGATGCTCCAAGGCACGGTGTTCCAGCAGATCGCGTTGCGCGCGCTCGGCGCGAAGATCGGACGGCGCGTGCACTTGCATCGCGGTGTCGACCTGCGGCGGGGCGGCTGGGATCTGCTCGAGATCGGCGACGACGTTGCGATTGGGCAGGACGCGCATATCGGGCTGGTCGAACTGGATCGCGGCGACATCGTGGTCGGGTCGGTCACGCTGGAGGACGGCGCGACGATGATGGTGCGCGCCGGTGTCGAAGGCGATTGCCGGATCGGTGCGGGCAGCGTGCTGACCGCTTTGTCGGTGCTCAATGCCGGCGGCACGATCCCGGCGGGAGAGATCTGGGATGGCGTGCCCGCCGGCCGTACCGGCATGGTGGCCCCTGCCCCGGCCCTCCCGATACATTCGCGGCAAATGAAACCGTGGCGGCACAGCCTGTTGATGATGCTGGCCGAAGGCGCGGCGGCGATGATCGCGGCGCTCCCCGCCGAATTGCTGACGCTCGCCGCATGCCGGTTATCGGGTGTGGGGTTCGATCAGATCTGGCGCTGGATGTACCATCCGGTGTTCGCGTCGCGCACCGCGATGGTCGTGATCGGACTGACGGTGGTGAGCATACCGCTGACACTGGTTTGGACCGCACTCATGTTCCGGCTGATAGGCCGGGTCCACGCCGGCACGATCGGCCGTTGGAGCGCTGCTTATATCCGCGTCTGGATCAAGACGGGCATGCTCCATACGGCAGGCGAATGGCTGAGCGGGACGTTATTCTGGTCGAAATGGCTGCGGCTCGCCGGAATGAATATCGGCGCCAAATGCGAGATCAGCACGATCCTCGACGTCGTCCCCGAACTGATCACGATCGGTGAGGAAACCTTCTTCGCCGACGGCATCTATCTCGGTGGCGCCGAGGTCCGCCAGGGCAGCGTTCGGCTCGCCCCGGTCCGGCTCGGACGAAACACCTTCCTCGGCAACCACGCCGTCATCCCGGCGGGCGAGACCCTGCCCGACGACATCCTGATCGGGATCGGCACAGTCGCGGATTCGTCGCTGATCGAGCAGGGCCAATCTCGCTTCGGTCATCCCAGCTTCGATTTACCGCGGCGCGAGATCGTCGAGGCCGATCGCCGGCTGACGCACGATCCGTCGGCGATCCGCTACCTCAACCGGCTGTTCTGGGAAGTGCTGCGCTTCGCGCTGCCGGTGGTGCCGCTGATGCTGACCTTGCTGTGGTACACGATCATGGTCGATGAGGAATCCGCGCCGCCGCTGGTCTATCAACTCGTGGTGATCCCGCTTGCCGCACTGGTTCCGCTCGTCGCCTTGTGCGCGACGGTGCTTGCGCTGAAATGGATGCTGATCGGCCGGGTCAAGCCGGGGCACCATGCCTTATGGTCGTGCTGGTGCAGCCGCTGGGATTTCGTCTACGTCGCCTGGGCGAAATATGCGACGTTGCTGTTGCAAGGACTGGAAGGCACCTTCCTCTTGCCCGCCTATCTCCGCGCGATGGGTCTCAGGATCGGCAAGCGCGCAGTGCTGGGACCGCAATTCGCCCAGGTCGTCGACCCCGACATGATCCGAATCGGCGATGGCGCGACCGTCACCGCGATGTTCCAGGCGCATACGTTCGAGGACCGCGTGTTGAAGGTCGACAGGGTGACGATCGCAGCCGGCGCAACCGTGGCCGCGGCGACGGTGCCGCTATACGGCGCAGTGATCGGCGAAAACACCTATGTCGGCGCCCATAGCGTGGTGATGAAGCATGAGCATCTGCTGCCGGGCCTGCGCTATCAGGGCGTACCTACCCGCGTGATGGGTCACGAATTGCCGGTCGCGGCGTGACGTGCCCGCAGCAGTCGCTGACCTTCGGCTTCGCACGAAAGCGGGCACGCTAGGTATTTAGGGCCGGGACGTGTATTGGCATGCGACTGCTGGTTTTCCGTCCGTAGGCGCCAGCAGCTGAGAGACCGGCGCGCTCCCGCTTACATCAGCCGAAGCGGTGCCATGGACGTGATTCACGAGCTAACGCAGCCCTGTCTCGATGCTGTCGGGCTCGGGCGAATGCCGCCCTATCTCGTATCCGCGTCGTCTTCGGCCTGATGGCGCGCGCCGACGAATCATCAAGCCTAACGCGCATGCCACCCGGCGCCGTCACCGAAGAGATGCAGCATGCGGCCGCCACATTGTTCCGCGGGGCGGATTTCCTGGGCGGCTGTCTGCGGGCGCCGGTCGCGCCCGACACCGACACCCGATCCCTTGCGATCGCCGGCCGCTATCGCGCCAAGGTGATCGGCAACGGGCTGCGCGAGCTCGACCGTTTCCTCAACCTGTTGATCGACGCCGCCTCGAGCGCGGAAGGACTGCCCGTGAGACCTGGACAGCGCAACACCGCGAACAAGCTGTCCACCTATTGCACCGCGAAATCGCTGCCGAACCATGACGGAGACCGGTTGCGCGCGCTGGGGCGGTCGCGCGACTGCCTGTTCCATTGCGGCGGGCGTGTCGGACGCGGCGATCGTCGCGACGGGATAGCGATGACGGTCGGATGGCCTGCGCGGACAGGCTGCAATGCACCGCTCGATCGCGTGATGGTCGGCCAGGACGTGAACGTGACGCGCGGCGATCTGGACGATGTCTGTCTGTTCTATCGCCGGATCGCGCGCGAGCTGTGCGCCTCCGTCGGTGTTGCGCCGGCCGAACCGGTGCCGGCAGCAACGAAAAAGGGCCCCGCCAGCGCGGAGCCCTCCATCGTTCGATCGTAGCGGCGATCAGCCGGCGACGCTGTCGTAAATCCGTCCAGCCTCGTTCCAGTTCACGACGTCCCACCACGCTTTCAAATATCCCCCGCGGTCGTTGCGGTAGGTCAGATAATAAGCGTGCTCCCAGACGTCGTTGCCCAGGATCGGCGTGCCGCGATCGGCGACGACGTCCATCAGCGGATTGTCCTGGTTCGGAGTCGAGGTGACCTTGAGCTTGCCCGACGCGTCGGCGATCAGCCAGGCCCAACCCGAACCGAACTGTCCGGCGCCCTTGGCGTTGAACTCTTCCTTGAGTTTATCGAGGCCGCCGAACTCGGCGATCGCGTTGGCCAGCTTGCCCGACGGCTGACCGCCACCGGGCGCCATGATCTTCCAGAAGAAGTCGTGGTTCCAATAGCCGCCACCGTTGTTGCGTACCTTGGCCGACGCCGTCGATGCACTGGCGAGGATATCCTCGATCGACTTGCCCTCGAGCCCGCTCTCAGCGATCCCGGCGTTCAGATTGTCGGTATACGCCTTGTGGTGCTTGTCGTGGTGATACTTCATGGTTTCTTCGCTGATCGTCGGCGCCAGCGATTCATATCCATAAGGAAGCGGCGGGAGTTCGAAAGCCATGGGGAAGCTCCTCCTTCTTTGAACGGCTCTAAAGGGGACGTCGGATGCCGAACGCCCATGCCCGCCAAATGGGTCCAGCGAACTCGTTGCGCAAGCGATTCCGTCGCCCCGCGCTCGCTTTCTATCCCGGCAACAGATCGTGGCGGCGCAAAGCGTGGCGCAACTGGTCGTAACTCAGCCCCAAAGCATCCGCCGTCTGACGCTGGTTGAAGCGGTTGGCGGCGAGAGCCTTTGTCAGCACATCGCGTTCGAACCGCGCAACGCGGCTCTTGAAATCGGCCGGCTCGCTCTCGCCCGGCGGCGGCGCCGGCGGTGCGACATGATCGACCATCGGCGCCGGCTGCGTGCCGCCGCCGCCGGGACGATGCGGCGACTGGAACGGATCGAACTCGATATGCGCGATCGGCCCATCCTGTTCCCAGCGATAGACCGCGCGCTCGACCACGTTGCGCAGTTCGCGCACATTGCCCGGCCAGCGATAGTCGATCAGCGAATCGAGCGCCTCGGGCGAGAAGCCGTGCCAGTCGCGGTTCATTTCGGCGGCCATGCGCCGCCCGAAATGCTCGGACAGCACCGGAACGTCCCCCGGCCGCGCGCGCAACGGCGGCAGCGTCACGACCTCGAAACTCAGCCGGTCGAGCAAATCGGCGCGGAACTGGTTGCGCTCGACTTTCTCGGGCAGGTGCTCGTTGGTCGCCGCTACGATGCGGACATCGACGCGGATCGGATGCGACGCGCCGATCCGGGTAACCTCGCCATATTCGACCGCGCGCAACAGCCGCTCCTGCGCGGCCATGCTGAGTGTGCCGAGTTCGTCGAGGAACAAGGTGCCGCCGTCGGCTTCCTCGAACCGCCCTGCCCGCGCCTTGGTCGCGCCGGTGAACGCGCCCGCTTCGTGGCCGAACAATTCCGCCTCGATCAATGTCTCCGGCAGCGCGGCGCAGTTCATCACGATCAACGCCTGGTCCCAGCGCGGGCTGAGGCGGTGGAGACGCTCGGCGACCAGTTCCTTGCCGGTTCCGCGCTCGCCTATCACCAGCACGGGGCGGTCGAGCGCGGCGGCGCGGCTGGCGCGTTCCAGCGCGTCGAGAAAGGGTCCCGATTGCCCGATAACCTGCGTCGTCCGTTCCATGCCCACGACTTGGTGTATTTTCCCAATCTTTGGCAAGTGCAAATCGCCAACCCGCCCTCCTTCAGAAGAAAAAATGGCGGATTTCCGCCGTTTTTCAAAATTGGCACGGCTTCTGCAATTGAGCTGGCATCGCCGGTTGATCGGCACGAAATACTAGGGAGTAAGAACAATGCAGTCGGTTTCTAATGGTCTGGGTCGCACTTTGGTGGTGGTCGCCAGCACCTTCGCTTGCGGTTCGGCGCTGATGCTCGCGGCCGTCGGCCCGGGCCTGGCGCAGGCCAATCCGGCTCCGCAGGTTCCCGTCGCGCTGAAGGCGTGACGGACAGCCGCCGGGGCGGGTTTCCCCCTTGCTTCCCGCCTCGGCGGTCCCACCAATCCGAGTAAAGCGTACATCCGAGGAGTAACACCAACATGGGCATTTTTTCGCGAACCCGCGACATCATCGCCGCCAACTTCACCGACCTTTTGGACAAGGCGGAAGATCCGGCGAAGATGATCCGCATGATCATCCTGGAGATGGAAGAGACGCTGGTCGAGGTTCGCGCCTCCGCCGCGCGCACCATCGCCGACCAGAAAGAGATGCGCCGCCATATCGCCAAGCTCAGCCAGCTCGAGGAAAGCTGGACCGAGAAGGCCGAACTGGCGCTGTCGAAGGATCGCGAGGATCTGGCCAAGGCAGCCCTGGTCGAGCGGCAGAAGGCGACCGACATGGTCGTCGAGCTCAGCCAGCAGATCAGCGTGCTCGACGAGGCATTGCGGGGTTCGGAAGAGGATATCGCCAAGCTCCAGAAGAAGCTGAGCGAGGCGCGCAACCGCCAGTCCTCGATCGCTACCCGGCTGGAGAGCGCGAACAACAAATTCAAGATCCGCGAGGTCTATTCAGCCGGTCGTACGCAGGACGCCTTCTCGCGCTTCGACGTGCTCGAACGCCGCGTCGACCTGGCCGAGGGCCGCGCCGAGGCGCTCAACCTGGGCGGGCTGCCCAAGACGCTCGAGGAAGAGATCGCCGAGCTGAAGGCAGCCGAAAAGGTCGATGCTGAGCTCGAAGCGCTCAAAGCCCGCCTCGGCAAGAAATAAGGGAGGGCTGAGACATGGAGGACGCCCTGATCCCGATCATGATCGTGGGAATGCTCTTCATCGGGCTCCCGTGGATTGTACTGCACTACGTGACCAAATGGCGTCAGGCGCCGAAGATCACGAATGAGGACGAGAAGCTGCTGGATGAGCTCTACTCGCTCGCCCGCCGCCTCGAGGATCGCGTTTCGACGGTCGAGCGCATCGTCGCTGCCGACCACCCAGACTGGAAAGCGAGCATGCCGCTTGCCGAACCGGCCGACCAAATCGCTTCACGGAGCAACTGAAATGTCCGCTAGCCGCACCAAATTCTACCTGGACAAGCAGAACAAGAAGTTCCTGGGTGTCTGTGCCGGTGTCGCCGACTATACCGGGATTGACGTCACCGTCGTCCGGGTCGGCACGGTCATCCTCGCGCTGATAACCTCGGGCTGGGTCATCCCCGCGTACTTCATCACCGCCTGGCTGGCACCCTGCAAGCCGTTCGGTCTGTACGACGACGCCGAGGACGCGAAGTTCTGGCAAGGCGTGCGCTCGAACCCGAGCCGCTCGGCCTCCGAGGTCCGCTCCAAATTCCGCGACCTCGACCGCCGGCTGGCCGATATCGAGACGCTGTACACCAGCCGCAACACCCGCCTGGCCGACGAGATCGACGCACTGCGCTGAGCCGGTCGGCGGAAATAGGGGATAAGAACAATGGACCCGACACCTTACTTCATCATGGGCGCGATGTTCGGAACGAGCGCGACCCTGGCCATTCAATGGTTCGCCAATCGCAAGGTGAAGAAAGCGCTTAGCACCACGCAACAGGCGCCGAGCGGACCGTCTCCCGATCAACTACGCCAGCAGCGCGAAACGGCGGAAATGCGCCGGCGACTGGCAGTGCTCGAAGAGATTGTCACCGATCAGCCGAAACGGCTGGCGCACGAGATCGACGGCCTGCGCTGAAGCGCCGGCCCACCGAGGAGAACGAACGTGGATCATGGTCAAATCTTCGTCCTGATGATCATCGCGATCGCGACGGTCGGCGGCATCGTCAAGATGTCGATCAGGGCAAAGCACGGCTATCCGCTCGAGGACCGCAACCACCGCCGCGCAATGCGCCGGGGTTATGTGGATACCAGCGGCGATCTGGAAGCGCAGCGCAAGATCGAACTGCTGTCGAACGAGAATGACAAGCTCGTCAGCCAGATCGGCCGTCTGGAGGAGCGCCTGCGCGTCCTCGAACGCATCGCGACCGATCCCGGCGAGCGTGTCGCTCGAGAGATCGACGAACTTCGCAACCGCGACTGAGGAAGCACGAGATGACCGATTTTTTCGCCACCAACGGCTTCACCATCTTCATGCTTGCCCTGGTGGTCGTGGGTATCCCCGCCGCGCTCGGCATCGGCAGCGAGATGCTCAAGACCTGGACCCAGCACCGCGAGAAAATGGCCGAGGCGCTCAACGCCCAGGCCGCCGAGAAGGCCGCGCAATATGCGGCGCAGACCGAACGGCTCGAACAGCGGATGCGCGTCATGGAACGGATCGTCACCGACCGCGGCCTGGATGTCGCGGAAGAAATCGAAAAGCTGCGCGACGCGCAGCCGCTGAACTGAGGAGCCAAGACAATGATCAGCCCCCTCCTCATCCCGATCCTGGGCATCAGCTGCGGCCTGCTCGCGATCTTCGGCGGCGTGTTCGTCAAGCCCTGGCTCAAGCTGCGCGAACGCCAGCTCGAACTCGAAGCCGACAAGGTCGCCGAAAAGGCCGCGCAATATGCCGCCCAGACCGAGCGGCTGGAACAACGGGTGCGCGTGCTGGAGCGGATCGTGACCGACCGCGGCATCGCGGTCGCCGAAGAAATCGACAAGCTGCGGGGCGACGAGCCCCAGCCGCTGAACTGAACAGACAGAATAGGACAACAGCAATGATCGGCTTAGCAATCTTCGTCGTGATCCTGGCGATCCCCACCGGCATCGGTGTCTGGCTCGCCGAGCGGGTCGACCGGCCGCGCCGCCGCGCCATGCGCCAGGCCGGCATGCAGCCCGCCGAATAACCAACGCTTGACGGGAGCCTCCCCAGATGAACCCCTTTGAAATGGTCATCGGCATCGTCCTGATCGTGACCGTCGGAAGCATCATCCGAGCGAGGATGGGCGTCGGTCGCGACAGGCAGGGCAACGAGTACAGCCTGCGAGACCCGAGCCTCGGCGAGGAAAATCGCCAGCTTCGCAACGAGATCACCAATCTCAAGGACCGCATCGCCGTCCTCGAGCGCGTGATCACCGACACCAACAGCAGCAGTGCCAATCTCGACCGCGAGATCGAATCGCTGCGCAACCGCGACCGCTGAGGGCGGCCGGCGACAATCGAATGGAGACGTCAATGATGACCGACCCCAATCTGTATTTCACCATGGCGGGCGCCGGCCTGGCCGGCCTGGGCATGATCTGCATGGCATCGCTCGCCGGTTGGCGCGGATGGCTGGCGCTGAAGGAGCGTGAGATCAACGCCTATGCCGATCATGGTGGGCATGACGGTCCTTCGCTGCCCAACGCCAGCGCGCGGATCGAGATCGCGGACCTCAAGGAGCGGATCCGCAAGCTCGAGGCGATCGCTTCGGGAGTGGACCTCTGAGGTCCGCTTCCCCGCCGCTCTGAGCTTGGCTCAGGGCCCGGGGTCCGATGGAGGCGCCGCCGATGCCTGCGGCGAGGACTTCGGGTTCTGAGCCAAGCTCAGAGTGGCGGTTGGATTGGGCAGACGGCGCGCTATAGCGCGACCATGACGACCCTTTCCGACCTGCAGGACGAATATCAATTTCTCGACGCCGACGATCGCTATCGCCTGTTGATCGATCTCGGCCGAGCGCTCGAGCCAATGCCTGACGCGCTCAAGACCGACGCGACCCTGGTGCGGGGATGTTCGGCATCGGTCTGGGTCTATCCCACGGTCCGCGACGACGGTGCGCTTCATTTCCTGGCAGACTCGAACGCAGCGATCACCAAGGGGATCATCGCGTTAGTCCTGTTGACGGTGCAGGATCGCCAGCCAGCCGAAATATTGGCGACCGATATCGACGCCGCGCTGGCGCCGTTCGACCTGCGCAACCAGCTCAGCTCGAACCGAACGCAAGGCATTCCCAACATGATCGCGCTGATCAAGGCAACGGCGGAGCGGTACTCGGCCTAAATATGGAAAGCCGGGCGTGGGATCGCTCCCGGATCTTCGTGACGGATTATCAAGGAAAACGATCTAGGTCGCCCCGGAATCCCTGGAGGTCGGAGGTCGATCGTGAAGTTCATTCTGCTCAAGTCGCGCGGCGGCGATTATCTCGTGGTCGCGGCAAACATCGCCTATTTGCGCGCCGACGAGAACGGCCAGACCAAGGTCGGCATGGTCGGCGGCGACTCCCTGCTCGTCGTCGGCAGCATGGAGGAAGTGGCGGAGAAGGTGTTGGCGGGGTGAAATTCCTCCCCGGAACGGGGAGGATTTTAAATCCTCACGCCACTCGCCAGTCGAACGCCAGCGGCGCCTCGCGAAAGGCAAAGCGGTCGAGGTGACGCGCTACGGCGCCCTTCAACCCCTCGAGCTGCCCGTCGATACTGGCATCGATACGGACCTCTAACGTATCCGCCGAGGCGTCGAACGTGACCAGCGCGTCTCCTGGCCAGTCGGCCCCGCGCGCGTCCCTGGGAAAAGTCACGGTGCCGTGGTCGGCGGTGAATTCAACCGTCAGATTGTGCTGCCAATGCTTGCACACTTGCTGGAGATATTTGCTGGCGCTCGCGGTCGGCAGCTTGGCGGTCGCGGAAACGGTCATGGGGGTCTTCCTTGAAGTCCCTCTCCCGTTGGGAGAGGGAGGGAGCCGCTCGAAGAGCGGCGGAAGGGTGAGGGCAGGCCCGCATGTAGCTCCCTGCCCTCACCCCTCGGCGCTGACGCGCCTCGACCCTCTCCCAAAGGGAGAGGGTTTTGTACTCAAAGTCGCTCGATCTTCTGCGCGGCCTCATCGAGCAAGGCGACAATCTGGTGCAGCGCCTCGTCATCGACCTCGCCCGAGTTGAGCCGGTTGACCAACACTTCACGCAGATTGCCCATGGCGCGGCGGATCGAGGTGGCGTCGACCTTCTGCCGTTCCTCGCCGATCGCGCTCAACCGGGCGATCAGTGCCGCGACCTGCTCGGCATTGGCCTCGAGTTCGGCAGTGCCGGCCTCGGTAACCGCGAACAGCTTCTTGGCGCCCTCGCTCTGCTGGGCCTCGATCAGGCCCATATCGTCGAGCAGGGTGATCGTCGGATAGACCACGCCGGGGCTCGGCGCATAGGCGCCGCCGGTCAGCTCTTCGATCTGCCGGATCAGGTCGTAACCGTGGCGCGGCTCGTCGGCGATCAGCTTGAGCAGGACGAGACGAAGCTCGCCGCCGTCGAACATGCGCCGCGAACGGCCCTCGCCGCGACCTTCACGGCCGCCACCGAAGCCACGGCCATGCCAGCCGCGATGACCCCAGCCGCCGCGCATCGCGTGCTGACCGGGATGGCAGCCGCGGCCGCCGTGATGATGATGGAAAAACATGGATTCTTGATTCCTCGGATGTTTCATGATGGCGCCAAGATATATCTTGAACAGAATAAATCAAGATATATCTTAGAAACATTCAGTACGCTTCCCTCCTTTTACACCGTCGTCCCGGCTTTGGGCCAGGATCCGCCGGGACGCAGGCCTTACGACTAGAGGCTCGATGCTATGACCGCTCGGCACCGTGACGCTTGGGAAGCGCTCACCCTGACCGTCACCCGTTCGCGCGGAACTGGCCATCGCCCACAAACCGCAGAATGCTGGGAATTCGCCGCCCAAAACCCTATGTTCCCGTTATGGCCGACCTCTTCGCGGGCTTCGAACCCGACGCTGCTCCCCAGGATGTTCCGAGCGAGGATGCCCCCCTTGCCGACCGGCTGCGCCCACGCCGGCTGGAGGATGTCGTCGGCCAGGAGCATCTGACCGGGCCTGAGGGCGCGATCGGGCGCATGGTCGCGGCCGGCCGGCTGTCGTCAATGATCCTGTGGGGACCGCCCGGCACCGGCAAGACGACCATCGCGCGGTTGCTCGCCGACGCGGTCGGCCTGCGCTTCATCGCGATCTCCGCGGTGTTCTCGGGCGTCGCCGATCTCAAGAAGGCGTTCGCGGAAGCGCGCGAACATGCCCGGATCGGCAAGCGCACCCTGCTGTTCGTAGACGAGATCCATCGCTTCAACCGCGCGCAGCAAGACGGCTTCCTGCCGTATGTCGAGGACGGTACTGTCACCTTGGTCGGCGCCACTACTGAAAATCCGAGCTTCGAGCTCAATGCCGCGGTGCTCAGCCGGGCGCAGGTGCTGATCCTGCATCGCCTCGACGCAATCGCACTCGGCAAATTGCTCGACCGTGCCGATGAGCTGATGGGGCGTTCCCTGCCTCTCACCCCCGACGCGCGCGCAGCGATGATCGCCAGCGCCGACGGAGACGGGCGCTTTCTGCTCAACCAAGCAGAGACGCTCTATTCGGTCGACCTGCCTGAACCGCTCGACCCTGCCGGGCTGTCGGCATTCCTGCAACGGCGCGTCGCGGTCTACGACAAGGACCGCGAGGGCCATTACAACCTGATCTCCGCGCTGCACAAAGCGGTGCGCGGCAGCGATCCCCAGGCATCGCTTTATTATCTCGCGCGGATGCTCACAGCCGGTGAGGAACCGCTCTATCTGTTGCGCCGACTGGTCCGCATGGCGATCGAGGATATCGGCCTCGCCGACCCGCAAGCGCTGGTCCAGTGCATCGCCGCCAAGGACACTTATGATTTCCTGGGTTCGCCCGAAGGCGAACTCGCGCTGGTCCAGGCGTGTCTCTATCTGGCGACCGCACCAAAATCGAATGCCGCGTACAAGGCGATGGGTGCGGCCTGGGCGTCGGCCAAGGAAACTGGCTCGCTGATGCCGCCGCAGAACATCCTCAACGCGCCGACCAAGCTGATGAAGGACATTGGGTACGGCAAAGGCTATGCCTATGACCACGACACCGAGGAGGGCTTTTCGGGATCGAATTACTGGCCTGAGGACATGCGCCCGCAGACCTTCTACACCCCGACCGGTCGCGGGTTCGAGAAGCGCATCCAGGAACGACTGGATTATTGGGACAGCTTGAGGCGCAAGAGCGATGGCTGAGGCGCTCGCGAACTGGGATCAAGTCGTCGCCTTCGCCCTCGGCCTGCCCGACACCTACATGGAAAGCTTCTACGGCACCCCTTGTCCCAAAGTGAACAAGAAGGCGTTCGTCTCGCCGGGGCGCGAAGCAGACAGTTTTCACGTCATGAGCTCGCACGAAGAAAAGGCTGTGTTGCTCGAAACCGACCCAGACACCTTCTGGCAGACGCCGCATTACGAAGGCTGGCCCGGTCTGCTGGTACGCTATGGATCGAGCGATCCCGACCGCGTTCGTACCGTTATCACCCGTGCCTGGTGGGATCGAGCCGGCAAGGCGCAGCGAGCGGCGTTTGGCGATCGTCCCTGACCATTTCGATTATTATGCGGCGATCGACTGGTCTGGCGCGGTCGGCCCGGTGCAGCGGGGCATCGCGGTCGCGATCTGCGCCCGCGACGGCGGTGCTCCGGCACTGATCGCTGAGCCGGGCGGATGGTCGCGGACCGCCGTCCTCCATTGGTTGCGCGCCGAGATGCCCGAGGGGACGCTGGTAGGGCTCGACCTCGGCCTTTCGCTACCCTTCGCCGATCGCGGCGCGTTCTTTCCAGGGTGGGACGAGAGCCCGGCGAATGCGCGGGCCTTGTGGGCGTTGGTCGACCGAATCTCGGCCGACGATCCGCATCTCGCCGCCTCGACCTTTGTCGATCACCCCCAGGCCTCGCGCCATTTCCGTCGGCACGGCGGGCGCGAGGGCGATCAATATGGCGGCGGTCGCGGGCGGCTGCGCATCAGCGAAATCGAGCAACGGCTCCAGGGTCTGAACCCGTACAGCAACCTCAACCTGGTCGGCGCGGCGCAAGTCGGGAAATCGAGCCTGACCGGGATGCGCGTGATGCACCAGCTTGCGGGTAGGCTTCCGATCTGGCCGTTCGACCCTGCACCGGCGCAAGGATCGCTGATCGTCGAAATCTATACCAGCCTCGCCGCGATCGCCGCCGGTCGGGCGAAAGGACGGACCAAGATGATGTCGATCGAGACGCTGAACGTCGCGCTGGAGACGCTCGGCAGCGCGCCGGTGGCGGGAAGCGGCACGATCGACGACCATAGCGCCGATGCTTTGCTCACCGCGGCCTGGCTGCGCGTCTATGCTCCGCGGCCGGAATTGTGGTCACCTGAGCGCCTGACTCCCGAGATCGCACAAACAGAGGGCTGGACCTTCGGCATCACCTGACGCATGGGAGCCAGCAAGTGAGGGCCGGTTTAGCTCAGCTGGTAGAGCAGCGGTTTTGTAAACCGAAGGTCGCGGGTTCGATTCCTGCAACCGGCACCATCCAATATGGCGTGCGTGGGCGTCAGGATGGCGTGCGGGTATCGTCGGCGATCCAATTCACTTCCCAGGTCCTGCCGCCGTCGGCGGAGAAAGCCTGTTCGAAGTGGATCGCGTCCTTGGATCGCCTGGTGATGATGAAGCGCACGAAAATCGCGCGGCCGTTGAGCGTGTCCTGCTGATAGAATTCGCCGCGGCCCTCGCGGAAGCCGCCGATCGTCGGCGCCACGATCTGCCCGTCGTTGCGATTGGCGAAGTTCAGCGCCCATTGCCGGGTCTGCGGGTTGTAGAGCCGTAGCGACAGACCCTCGAAATGGCCGGCCGGTCCATCGACGACAAGCTCGACCAGGTTTCCGGCGCCATTCCAGACGGGCCTGACGGTTGTGGTACCGTCATAATCGACCCAGGTCTGCGATCCCGTCAGCGGATGCAGGCGGCGCGACAAATGCGTCTTCCACACGCCGATCTCGAAGTCGAAATCGTGCTCGCCGTCAGGGAGCGTGGGCGCTGTCGCGGCAGGAGCCTGTGCGGCAGGCGCGATCGTTTGGGCGCTGCCAGCCTGTCCCAGAGCCGCGAGACAAAGAAACGCGGCGCAGCCCATTGCCAATTTCCACATCCAAACTCTCCATGCCTTCGGTCGACTTCGGACGATCCGCGCGCCAGGTGCGACTTCCTTTAGCGTAGAGGCCGCCCGAACTTGAAGATGAACTGATCGGCATGTCGGTGAATTGCGGCGCGCAACGCCGCCAATCCCACTGCCAATCCAGTTCGCCGAACGGTTGCGCCAACGTGCCGATAGCCTCCGGTTGTATCCGATGAACCCCCTTCGCAACTATCCCGGCGCGGACCGGGAATTGAGGGCCGGTCGGGACAAAAGCGGTTGGTCCACTTGGCCAAGTCCGGCAAAAGGCTGGGATGAATCCGTTGTTCGAGTTGCGGTTGGAGCGTGGCGGCACGCGCAATTCGACGCGCGGCATCTATGAGCAGTTGAAGGCCGCCATTATCGATGGCCGCTTGGCGCTCGGCGCGCGCTTGCCCGGCACCCGACAATCGAGCGAGTTCTTCGGCGTGTCCCGCAACACCGCGACCGACATATATGAGCGGCTGATCAACGACGGCTATGCGGTCAGCCGGCCTGGATCGGGGACCTATGTCGTCGACGCGCTGCCGATGGCGCCCCCCTTCGATGCCGAGCCGGACGCGGCGAATGACGATCCCAGGTTGAACGGCTTCTGGCTGAGCGAGGAAACGCGCGCGGCAATCGGATTCTGGCGCGACGAACCGGTCGCGGGTAAGCGCGACGACAAGAGCGCCACGATCGATTTTCGTCCCGCGATGATCGACGCCCGGCTCTTCCCGATGGACGTGTTCCGGCAGATCAGCGTCAAGCAACTGCGGAAGCTCGAAAACCAGCCGCCTAGCTTCAAGAGCGCTCAGGGCCACCAGGGCAATTACCGGCTACGCGAGGCGATCGTGCGCCATATCGCGCTGACCCGGGCGGTATCCGCTCGTCCCCAGGATGCGCTCGTCACGGCGGGCGCGCAACAAGCATTCGACATTCTCGCCCGGACACTGGTCACGCCTGGCAAGACCGTCGTTGCGATCGAGGATCCCGGTTACCCGCCAATGCGCGTCGCCTTCGCCGCGGCGGGCGCGACGATTGTCCCCATTGAGGTCGACGCGGAAGGACTCCTCGTCGATCGACTGCCGGCGGACACAAACATCATCTGCGTTTGCCCGTCGCACCAATTCCCGATCGGCGTAACCATGTCCCCACGGCGCCGCGCCGATCTCGCGGCCTTCGCTCGCGCGCATGACGCGGTGATCGTCGAGGACGATTATGACGGAGAATTCCGCTACGAAGGCAGCCCGATCGAGGCATTGAGGACCACCGACGCCGCCGACTTCGTCTTCTATGTCGGCACCTTTTCCAAATCCATGCTACCTTCGTTGCGGCTGGGATTCATCATCGCTCCGCCCTGGGCGATGCGGACGCTAGTCGCTACGAAGAATTGCCTGGACTGGCATTGCCCGATCCCGACCCAGTTGGGAGTGGCCGGGTTCATCGGCGACGGATATCTCGCGCGTCATGTCCGCAAGATGCGCGGCATATACGACCGGCGGCGGCGACTGATCATGTCGTTCATGGCTGAGCGGCTCGGCGAATGGCTCGATCCGGTCCCGCCACTCTATGGCATGCACATCTCGGCGCTGGCGCGAGATGGCGTCGATATCGAAGCGGTGACCGCCAGCCTGCTCGCGAGCAACGTCAAGATCCACACACTCGATCGCTACCATCTCGGCTCGCCAAAACGGCGCGGCATCGTGCTCGGTTACGGCGTGGTCGACCTTCCCGAGATCGAGCACGGCCTCTCGCTTTTGCACCAGGCACTACGCCGTCAACGCCAGGTCGCCCATATCTCCGCAAACGAAAGCCATAACCGTCCGGCATAAGCGGCGAATCCGGTGCTTGCCCGGAACGTTTTTCTGACCCTAGCCTGCGCGGATGAAGATGCACCCCGCCTGGCTGGCCTCCGCATTGCTCGTTCTTTCCGTTGCCGCCACGCCGGCGCTCGGAGGACAATCCGAGCCTCGCAATTCCCAGCCCGCCGATGCGCTGGCGGCCAATCTCGCGCTGCCCTTCGCCAGCGACCTGACCGGCGCGCGCCGGGCACCGGTCTTTGCCTGGATCGTGGACGAGGCCGGTGCGCGCAATGTCTGGATTGGCGGGCCCGACACCCCGGCTCATCCGCGCACCACCTATACCGGCGATGAGGGCATCGAACTTTCCGAACCACAGCTGAGCCAGGACGGCCGCCGCTTGCTCTTCGTGCGCGGCGGGGACGCCGAATTTCCCGAGGCGAGCGCGCCCAATACGGGAACTGCCCCCGAAGCACCCGAGCAGGCGATCTTCGTCGCCGACGTCGCGGGAGCGGAGGCTCCGGTCAAGGTCGGACTAGGCCATGGCGCAGCGTTCAGCCAGGATGGCACTCGCATCGCCTATACGCGCAAGGGAGAGATCTGGCTGTGGAGCGGAGACGCCGCCGCGCGCCGGCTCGCCACCCTCGCCGGCTCGGTCGAGGACTTGCAATGGTCGCCCGACGGAGGGCAATTGCTGTTCACCGAACAACGCAAGGGTCACAGCTTTATCGGCCTGCTCGACGTCGAGCGGCGCGCGATCCGCTATCTCGGGCCGACTTTGGGGCAATCGAGCGATCCGATCTTCTCGCCAGACGCCCGCCAAGTCGCGTTCATCCAGTATCGTGATCCGCCGGCGGACTTGAAGGACAGCGCTGCCTCGTTCTGGTCCCTGCGAGTGGCCGACATTGCGAGCGGCATCGTCCGCACAGTCTGGACGGCGCCGAACGGCAAAGGCGGTCAGTTCGCGGGAACGCGCGGGCGCAATCTGTTCTGGACCGCGTCCGGCCACCTGCTGTTTCCGTGGGAGCGGACCGGCTGGATGCACGTCTATGCGGTGGCGGCCGCGAACGGCGGCGCGCCGCGCGACCTGACTCCCGACGCGAACGAGGTCGAGAATTTCACACCGACGCCGGATGGCAAGGCGATCGTCTATGCCGCCAATGCCGGCAATCTAGACGCACGTCAGCTTTGGCGGACCGCGATCGCGGGCAGCAAGCCCACTCAGCTGACACAAGACGATGCCTTCATCTTTCGCCCGGTCTTCGGCGGCGACCGGTTGGCCGCAACCGCGACCGATGCCCAGCGACCTGCACATATGGTGCTGGTCGAGGGCATGAAACCGCTCGGTCCGGTCGCGATAGCCTCGTCCTATGCCAAACCCGAGACGATCATCTTCACGGCTACCGACGGCTTGCAGGTCCACGGCCAGCTGTTCCGCGGAAAGGGACCTGGTCCGCACCCTGCCCTGATCTTCGTCCATGGCGGGCCGCGCCGCCAGATGCTGCCGGGGTTCAACCCGATGCATTATTATTCGAACGCCTATGTCCGCAATCAGCAGTTCGCGGCGCTGGGATATACGGTCCTGTCGGTCAATTATCGCAGCGGCACCAATTACGGCCGCGCGTTTCGCGAGGCGGCAGAAACCGGCCGCGGCGGCGCGTCCGAATATCGCGACGTGCTCGCCGGCGGCCAGTGGCTGGCGAAGCAGGCCGATGTCGATCCCAAACGCATCGGCATCTGGGGCGGAAGCTGGGGCGGCTATCTCACCGCGCTGGCGCTTGCCCGTAACAGCGACCTGTTCGCCGCCGGCGCGGACTTTCACGGCGTACACACGCTGGTTCGTTCGGGCGATCCGTCACTGTCACCCGATGCCGAGCTAAAAGCACGCGAACTGCAATGGCAGTCGTCGCCGATGGGATCGATCGCGCGCTGGCGATCGCCGGTGCTCATCGTCCATGGCGACGACGACAAGAATGTCGACCATGACCAATCGCTGCTGCTCGCGCGAGAACTGACCGCGCGCGGCGTACCGTTCGAGGAATTGAGCCTGCCGAACGAGCGGCATGAATTCTTCCGCTATGGCGACTGGCTGGCGAGCTATCGCGCTACCGAAACATTCTTCGCGCGGACATTGAAGGCGCGGAAGTGATAGACTGATCGAAGTTCCTCCCCGGCACGGTGAGGATCTTTACCCCTTCGCCGGCGTGACGGTTGTCCGTGTCACCGCATGTGCGTCCACCGCCGCTTTGCTGAACCACAAAGGCTGCATGTCGCCCGCCAGCCAATCCTGATACCAGTCGCGGTAGTGCGGCGAACGCGGGTCGGCCGACTGACCAGGCAGCAGCAGCACGCGGCTATTATCCCAGGCGCCGACATCGGCGACGAGCAAATAGCTCGCGCCGTGCATGACGTTGAAGCTCTTGCGCCCCAGGTTCACGCCACGCGCCATCACGGTGTAGCTGTCGCCGCCCGACCGACCGCCGTCGATCTTGGGGAAAGCCGCCGCGATCGCCGGCGATGCGGATAGCGGGTGCGCGATCGATACCTGGTGCAGGTCGCCCCAGCGCCATTGCGCCGGATCGGGACCGGCGAGCTTGACCGCCTTGGCCCATCCTGCCGCCAGCGCCCGGTCGAGCAATGCGTCGCGTGCCGCCACGGGATTGTCGCCGAGATAATGATCGGGATTGGCGATCGAGCGCAGCATCTCCGACAGGTTCATCGTCTTGAGAAGATCGCGCGCCGCCTTGGGGATGACGAGGTCGCGAAACGCCGAGGACAGTTCCGGCATGACCTGTTCGTATAGCAGTGCCGCCGCGCTATCCGCCGCGATACCGCAATTCCATTGCCGCAACAGCGCCGCCGCCGGCGCCGCTTCGGGCGAAAGGGTCGTTGGCAGCAGCTTTACCAGCGCGCGCGCCGGCAGCGATTGCACGTCGTGCTGGAGCGCGACGCTATCCTCGACACGATGCTTCGGCTGGCTGCCCAGCACCTCGGCGATGCGGTCATAACGATAGGAATCGCTCCAGCTGAAGCTGATCTTGCGCTCGCGATACGGATAGTCGGACGGCAAATTCATCTGATTGGCGGAGGCGAACCAGCCCGCCTTGGGATTATAGCTGCTGGGCATTTCCTCGACCGAGAGGATGCCGGTCCAGTCATAGCTGCCGTCCCCCGGCGCGGGGAACAAACCGTCATGCTTGGGTCGCTTGGGGGTGAACCCGCTCGCCTGCCATCCGGTATTGCCGTGAATGTCAGCGTAGTGATGGTTGGTCGGCGAGACGTGGATCTTGAGCGCCTGACGTAGCGACGCCCAATCGTGCGCCAAATTGATCGCGATGATCGCGAACCGCATGTTCGCGCCAGGCAATAGCGCGACACTCGCCTGCACGACCGCGCGGTGACGCGACGGGTCCTCGGAGATGACCGGCCGGCCTTGCGAATAGCGCAAGGTCACACGCTCGGCCGGCGCGTCCTTGACGGCGATCTCCTCCTCGACAGTCTCGAAGTGCTTCCATTGGCCGTTGTGCCAATATTGCTCGGGATCGTCCTCGCGCGTCTTGAGGATGAACAGGTCGGTCTGGTCGATATGGAAGTTGGTCCGACCGAAAGCGAAACGGTCCGTATGACCCTGCATGATGCCCGGCAGGCCGGGATCGCCGCCGCCGATTACGTCCAGGCCAGGTGCGGTCAGATGCACGATATGCCGCGGGCTGAGTCCACCGATGCCGAGATGCGGGTCGTTGGCAAGGATCGGCCGGCCGGTCGCGGTGCGGCTGCCGGCGACGGTCCAGGCGTTGCTGCCCTGCGCGATACGGTCGATGCGATCGATGTCGCGGTCGTACGCGGCGATCTTCTGGCCGAATGGTAACGGGGCCGAGCCTTCGAGCAGGATGCCGAGATCGGCCTCGCTGACCGCCGAGCAATCGAGCCCCTCCGGTACGGTGAACTGCCAGGCAGGGCGCAGCGGATCCATGAACCGGTCATATTCCAGCAGACCGCGCGCCTGGAGCTGTGCGTGGCGCACCTCGTCGTCGACGTCGCCGATCCCGCCCCCGCGCAGACGAACGAGGTCGCGCACATCCCAGCGCAGCGGCGTGATGCCCAATATGCCGTATTCGAGCGGCAACTGGCTGGGATCGGCCTCGAGCTCGTCGATCCGCGCGTTGATCCCGGCGACGTAACCGCGCGCGCAGTCAAACACTTCCGGCGGCAGCGACTTGAGTTCGGCGTCGACGTCACCACGATAGAGGAACAGCCGCGCTGCCCGATCCGCGGTGACGAAGCGCGGGCCGAACACTTCCGCCATGCGGCCGAGCTCGCGGCGATAGTCCCAGTCGACCTGGAACATCCGGTCGCGCGCGACGACATAGCCCTGGCCGAAGAAGGCGTCATGCTTGGATTTGGCGCGGATATGCGGGACGCCCATCGCATCCTCGAGGATTTCGATCGGCGCTCGCGCACCGACCAGACGGATAGTGCGGCCGCGCTCAGGACCGGACTTAGTCACGCCGTGGGCCATGTTCGCACCGGGTAGAGCGAGCATCGCGACCGAGCTCAACAGGAACGCGCGACGTTGAATCATCAAGGGCCCCAATCGTCATCACCCAATCGTTATCGTCATGAATCGAGACCCTATCGCAGCCGGTTAGGCAAAATGCATAGCAAGCCGGGCATGGCCTATAGCCCTGGGTTATCGGCACCTGCCGCGAACCCTATTCCCCCGGGCTATACCCAAGCAAAATCATAGTAACCCCGCTTCTATTGACCCCTTTTTGGCGCCCTGTAACGTCCCGTCTCGGAAGTGACATGTTTCCGCAACACAGTGGACGGTCGCCTCCAAAAAGGCAGGGATGGCGGGAGCAAGCCGATCGGCTCTCCGGTACGTCCCGCCGACAAATGCAGGTGGAATACATGGGCTGGTCGGCAGCCACATGGTCCAAGCTACGAAATCGGGTCTCGACGCCACGCGTCGGAGGAGTTCCTCCATATTGGCCCGATCGCAAGCCAAAGGGGTTGTTTGAATGTCAATTTTCGGGCGTATTCATCCGCGGATCGACCGCCGTTACGCGGTGGGCATCGCCATGACGGCGCTGGCTGTCGTCCACGCTGCTCCGGCCTTTGCGCAAGCGGCTCCGGCGGCGACGCAGGATGCCCAGGCGACACCGCAGGATGCGTCTGCTGGGGCGCCGGTCGACGGTTCGGACATTGTCGTCACGGGCTCGCGCATCGTGCGCAGCGGATTTCAGTCGCCGCAACCTCTGACGGTGCTGACGCAGAAAGAGATCGAGACGCAGTCGCCGACCAACAATCTGGCCGACTTCGTCAATACGCTTCCCGCGCTGGCCGGCTCGACCAGGCCGGCTAACTCTCGCCTCAACCTCAGCAGTGGCCAAGCGGGCATCAACGCGCTCAATCTCCGCAACCTGGATAATTCGTCCACCGGCACACGGACGCTGGTGCTGATCGACGGCCGCCGCTCGGTCGGTTCGACGGTCAACGACATCGTCGACATCAACACGATCCCGCAAGGCCTGGTGAAGAGCGTCGAGGTCGTCACCGGCGGCGCCTCGGCGGCCTATGGCTCGGACGCAGTTGCGGGCGTGGTCAACTTCATTCTCGACAAGAAGTATGAAGGCCTGAAGGTCTCGGCCGACAGCGGCGTCACGACGTATGGCGACGGCAGCAATTACCGGTTCACCATCACGGCCGGCACGTCGTTCGCGGGCGGCCGCGGGCATGTCGTCGTAAACGGCGAGCTTGCGCATCAGGACGGCATCTTCAACGTCGATCGCGCCTGGAACGCCACCGGCTATGTCCGCATCACCAACCCTGCCTGGTCGACCAACAGCACCACGGCACCGCAATATCTCACCACATTGCGCCAAGTTGGTGCTGCCAACTCGACGCCGGGCGGTCTCATCACCGGATCGACCGGAACCACCGCTAACAGCTTGCGGGGCATCTATTTCGGCCAGGGCGGCTCGGTGAATCACTATCAGTTCGGTGCGCTGACCTATCCGGCGATAACCGGAGCGTCCGGTCCCTCCCTCACTCAGGGCGGCGACTGGCAGGTCAACGATTCGGGCCGCCGCATCGGCCTGATGCCGGAAGAGAACCGCTACGGCGTCTTCGGCCGGTTGAGCTACGACATCACCGACAATGCCGAAATCTATTTCGAGGGATCGTACAATCGCGGCAAGTCGGTGTTCAATGCCGGCCCCAACCTGTCCACCGGCATCGCCTACAAGCCGGATAACGCCTATCTGATCCAGGAACTCGGCGCGGCGCAGCTTGCCGGCATCACCGGCGTGACGGTCGCGACCACCGCCGCCGACCTGCCCTATCGTGGCGTCAACAACGAGCGCAAGGTCCAGCGCTACGTCATCGGTGCCGACGGCAAGTTCCAGGCATTCGGCAAGGACGCACATTGGGACGTCTATGCCCAATATGGTCGCGCCGATATGCGCGAGCAGCTGACCAACATCATGAACACGCAGAATATGCTGAACGCGACCGACGCGGTGTTCGCACCGGCCGGCAACGCGCTCGGCGTCGCGGCGGGAACGATCGTGTGCCGGTCGACGCTGACCAATCCGACCAATGGTTGCATCCCGCTCAACCGGCTCGGCATCGGTGTCGCCAACCCGGCTGCTTTCTCCTACGTCCTGGGCAATCCGGAGCGTAACGAAATCGCCGAGCAGAAGGTCGCGGGGCTCAACCTGGCGGTAACGCCGTTCGCCACTTGGGCAGGGGACGTCAGCGTCTCGGTCGGCGCCGAATGGCGCGAAGAGAGCATCAAGGGCTCCGTCCCGCAGCAATATCAGCCGATCATCAACCGCGATGCGAACGGAGTGGCGATCTCCACCACCAACCGCTGGTCGGTCGGCAACTATCTGCCCACCAACGGCCGATACAATGTGAAGGAAGCCTATCTCGAAACCGTCGTGCCCCTCGGCCTGGGTCTCGAGTTCAACGGCGCGGTACGCGCGACGGATTATTCGACCGCAGGTTATGTCACGACCTGGAAGGCAGGTGCTACCTGGCAGCCGATCAAGGATATCCGTTTCCGCATCACGCGTTCGCGTGACATTCGGGCGCCCAATCTCAGCGACCTGTATCAGTCCGGCGGTTCGAACAGCGATTCGGTTCGCAACCCCTTCTACGATGCCAACGATCCGTCGAAGGGCCCGGCCACCTATGCCTATTCGGCAACGGTCATCGGCAACCCCAATCTGAAGCCCGAAAAGTCGGACTCCTGGAATATCGGTGCGGTATTCACGCCGAGGTTCCTGCCCGGCTTCAACGCGTCGGTCGACTATTTCCGCATCGAGATCAAAGATGCGATCGGATCGTTCGGCGCACAGGACATCATCAACCTTTGCTCGCTGGGCAACCAGGACTTCTGCGCCGGCTATACCGTCGATCCGACCAATGCATCGAAGCTGTTATTCCGTACCCAGCCGTTCAATTTCTCGCGGCAACTGGTGCGCGGTATCGACTTCGAGGCAGCGTATCGCGTGCCGCTTGGAAGCGCGACCAGCTTCACCCTGCGGGGCACCGCAACCAACTATCTCGACAATCTGCTCTACACCGGCGTTCAGGGATCGGTCGTCGTTAACACCGCGGGCGTGAACGGCGGCCAGGGCAGCACGCCGAGCTGGATCTTCCACTTCAGCGGCACGCTCGACTTCCCGACCACATCGATCACCGCTGTCGCGCGCGGGGTGAGTTCCGGCAAATATGCCTCCAACGGCATCGAGTGCTCGACCAGCTGCCCGGTTTCGACCACCAACTACCCGACCTATGACAACAACCATGTCTCGGGCCTGTTCTATGTCGATCTCAACCTGACGCAGCGCGTGAAGGTCAACAACACGTCCGATGCCGAGTTCTTCGTCAACGTGACCAACCTCTTCAATCGCTGGCCGTTGTTGGTCCCCGAAACCGGCCT
Source organism: Sphingomonas sp. (assembly GCF_024508665.1). GTDB lineage: Bacteria > Pseudomonadota > Alphaproteobacteria > Sphingomonadales > Sphingomonadaceae > Sphingomonas. The sequence goes on along the minus strand of NZ_JANINP010000001.1, from coordinate 531,954 downwards.
GGCCGCCAACACCACCTACTCCGATATGCTCGGACGTACCTTCCGCGTCGGCGTTCGCATCAAGCTGCGCTGACCTAGAGTCCCTCCCCTGGGGCGCCCGTGATCCGAAAGTCGCGCGGCGCCCCTCCTCTTTTCGGGGCCGGTTCCGGGCGGACTTTGCAATCCATAGCTTTAGGGAATAGGTTGGGGGAAACCGCGCCATTCCCGGGCCGTTAGCGGGCGCCGCCGTCGCAATGACGAGCAAATCCAACGCGGTGTTCGATGACCGGCGTTTTCGACGCGGGTATCAAGAGGGCCAAGACATGAACCTGCGGCAGCTCGAAGTCTTCCACGCCGTCTATCTGCACGGCACGGTCAGCGCCGCGGCGCGCTCGCTCAACGTCTCGCAACCCTCGGTCACCAAGGTGCTCCGGCATGCCGAGGATTCGATCGGCCTGCCGCTGTTCGAACGCGCTCGCGGCCGGCTGATCCCGACACAGGATGCCCGGTCGCTGTTCGGGGAGGTGTCGGAGATCCAGGACCGCGTGCGATCGCTGCGCCAGGCGTGTCATAATATGCGGCTCGGCCGGGGCAGCCTGTTGCGCATTTCGGCGCTCCCCTCGTTGGGCCTGGGCGCGATTCCCGACGCGGTCGCGGAATTCCTGCGCGGGCATGAGGATATCCTGTTCGACCTGCAGACGCTCCATCACGACGAAATGGTGCGCAAATTGTATGAGCGCGAGACCGATATCGCGATCAGCTACGAGGTGCCCCCAGCCGCGCCGGTCGGGCATCAGGTGATCGGCGAAGGCGAATTGGTCGTGCTCTATCGCGAGGAGGATTTTCCCGATGCGCCGTCCCGGGTTCACCTCTCCGACTTGCGCGAGCACAAATTCATCAGCCCCGTCCAGTCTGGGCCGATCGGCCGCATGTTGTCGAGCGAGTTGAGCCAATTGGGCGTCGTACTCGACGAAGTCGTGTCGGCGCGAACCTATTATGTCGCCGCCGCTCTGGTCCGCGCCGGCGTCGGCATGGCGATCGTCGACAATTTCACCGCGCAGGCCTCGATCGCGCCGGGACTCGCGTCGCGCCCGCTCCAGCCCGCGATCACCTTCGATATCAACGCCGTCTATATGCAGGACCGCCCGCCGACCCACACTGCCTCTGAATTCCTCGAGCTTCTGGCGGACGTGATCGATAAGCTATAGCCCCACGCTATAGGGGCCGTGGCGTTAAATATTGGGGCTGATCCGGACGCGGCGATACAGTTTGTTCTCCCTCGAAATTTGCAGCCGAACCGACATGATCGCCACGCCTTACCTTCTGTATCTCGGTCACTCGAACGACCATGCCGGCATCAAGACGTCGCGCGGGCTGGCCGTGTTCCGACCGGAAGTGTGCGTGGGTGAGTTCCGCCACGACGATTGCCGGCTCACGCTCGACTTGCCGCGAATGGATTTCGAGACGGCGGCCGCTGCCGGGGCGAAGACGCTGATCCTGGGCGTCGCCAATGCCGGCGGCACGCTGGGCGAGGACATGGTTGCCGACGCGATCGCCGCGATGGAGGCTGGGCTCGACATCGCCTCGGGCCTGCACCAGCGCCTGAAGGACGAACCGCGACTGGTCGAGGCGGCGCGGCTGCTCGGCCGCGCATTGCATGACGTGCGCGACCCGCAGCCGGGCATTCCGGTCGGCAACGGCAAGCCGCGCGCGGGCAACCGCCTGCTGACCGTTGGCACCGATTGCTCGGTCGGCAAGATGTACACCACCTTGTGCCTGACGAGGGCGCTGACCGAGCGCGGCATCAAGGCCGATTTCCGCGCCACGGGCCAGACCGGCATTCTAGTGGCGGGGAGCGGCGTGCCGCTCGATGCGGTGATCGCCGATTTCATTTCGGGCGCGATCGAGCAATTGTCGCCCGCTCGGGCCGACGGCGGCTGGGATCTGATCGAGGGCCAGGGATCCTTGTTCCACCCGTCCTTCGCGGGCGTCTCCACCGGCCTGCTGCACGGCGCCCAGCCCGACGCGATCGTGATGTGCCACGACCCGGTGCGCAAGCATATGCGCGGCCTGCCGCATTTCGGCCTGCCCGGGATCGCGGAGTGTCTGGCCGCCAACCTCCAGGTAGCCCGACTGACCAGCCCGAACGTGCGAGCCGTCGGCATCGCGCTCAACACTTCCGCCCTGCCCGAGGACGAGGCGCGCGCGCTGTGCGCCCGGACCGCGGACCAGACGAATCTCCCCTGTTCCGATCCGTTCCGGTTCGGCGTCGATGCCATTCTCGACACGTTGCTCGGCGAACCTGCCCGCGCGGGCGCCAAGCAGACCGCCTGATCGCCATCATGCACCGCACGATAACGATCCAACCCGAGACCTTCCCGCTCAGCACGCCGTTCCGTATCTCGCGCGGGACTAAAACCGCCGCTGAGGTCGTAACCGTGCGGATCGAACAGGAAGGCGCCGCCGGGCGTGGCGAGTGCGTGCCTTATCCACGCTATGGCGAGACGATAGACAGCACGATCGCCGCGATCGACGCGGTGCGCGACGCCCTCGAAAGCGGCGCGGGGCGCGAGGAGCTGTTGCGGCTGATGCCGGCTGGGGCTGCCCGCAATGCGGTGGATTGCGCGCTTTGGGATCTGGAGGCGCGCCTCGCCGGTAGCGACGTCGCGACAATGATCGGTCTGAAGCAGCCGATTGGTCCGATCGCGACGGCGATGACCGTCGGGCTCGACACGCCCGACCGCATGCGCGTGGCGGCGGCGGCGCTGGCCGACGTGCCGCTGATCAAGGTCAAGGTCGACCGCAGCGATCCCGCCGCGCAATTGCGCGCGGTCCGCGATGCGGCGCCCCTGCCCCGCCTGATCGTCGATCCCAACGAGAGCTGGACGATCGAAGACGTGCGGTCGCTGCAACAATTGCTGCTCGACCTGAGAGTCGACCTGCTCGAACAACCCCTGCCGGCGGCCGACGACGCCGCGCTCACCGGCTTCGTCTCGGCAATTCCTATTGCTGCCGACGAATCGGTGCACGAAGCGTCGAACCTCTCGGCGCTGCCCGATGGCTATGGGGTGGTGAACATCAAGCTCGACAAAGCCGGCGGCCTGACCGCCGCGCTCGAGCTGGCGCAGGAAGCGCGTCGGCGCGGACTTGACTTGATGACCGGCTGCATGGTCTGCTCTTCGCTGTCGATCGCGCCGGCGCTGATGATCGCGGTGGACAGCGTGTTCGCCGATCTCGACGGACCGCTATGGCTCGCGCACGATCGCGAGGGCGGGGTTGAATGCGTCGCCGGGAAACTCAGTGCACCGCGACCGGGGTTCTGGGGCGACAGCTAAAGCGCGCGCACTGTAGTTTGCTCCCCCCGGTAGGCCGTCCAAACCATGAGCAGAGTTATCCTGTCGATCTATTTCAACCGGGTCAGATAGGCCTTGAAAACGGCAGCCCAGGTGCGCCCGCCGTCCTGCGAGTAAGATATCTCGTAACGATGTGAATCTGGTGTGATGTCCGACCAGATTCCACGCACCAGGACGTCGCGATTCTTGTATTTGCCGGTCGAGTAAAACTCGCCACGCCCGTCCTTGAATTCACCGATCCCGGGCGTGTCCACCTCGGCGGTGTCGCTGTCGATATACGACTGGCTCCACTGGCGGGACTTCGTATTGTAGAGAAAGACCGTCGCTCCCTGCCAATGTCCGTCCTGGCCGTCGACGTCGAGTTCTTCGATCCAGCCGCGGCCGCCCCAGATCGGCATAGCGGTCTTGGTGCCGTCGGACGTGGTGATATGAGTTCCGCCGTCGAACGGATCGAGCACGCGAGTGATGTGGGTGTGCCAGACGCCGCGCGCAAAATCGAAATCGTGCGACCCGTCGCGCGGCGCCTGCGGCACTGCGGCCGTGTCGGCGGCGCGGCCGATCCCAGCCGGCAGACCTAACGCGAGCGTCAGGGCCAAGCTCAAGGCCATTGCGGCGCGAAAATTCATCCGTCCATCTCCGATATGCGAACGTGACTGCCCCACATGTGATCGGATGCCCGATCGGATCGAAGTGCCGGTTCCGGGAAATTTTTCTGGTCCACTCGGCCGGGCGCGCTGGAGAAGGGCGTGGCAGTGCGCCACTCATTCGCTGCTGAGGCGTTATACCTTCCAACCCGGAAGGAAGAACGTCATGTTCAATGTGCTCGTCATCGACGACTCGCTCACGGTGAGGGCGATCATCGAGCAACTACTGGAAAGCGAGAAAGATTTCCGGGTCGTGGGATCCGCGGATAGCGTCGTTGCGGCGCGAGAGATGATCGACAAGTTCGTGCCGAGCGTAATCATACTCGATCTCGCAATGCCGGGTATCGATGGCTTCGCATTTTTGGACGAACTGGCCGGACATCCGCACGCCCCGGTCCTTGTCGTATCGTCGCACACCACATGGGGATCGGCCGCCGAGACCGAGGCGATCGAGCGCGGCGCCAAGGCATGCTTCGACAAGGCCCAATTGGTACGCCACGGAAAGAGTTTCGTAGCGTTGGTCAGGAAAGCAGTGAGCAACCCCGCGACAGTAGATCCTGCCTAGCGAACCGCCCCTTGAAGGCGTCGATGCAAAGGAACGGCAGGACATGTCCTCAGGGCATTCTACCCCGCCAATAGTCGAATGCGATCTGCTGCTGCTCGCGAACCAGCTTCATTGCTCTCGGCCCGGTCCACGGGCCATCATAGCCGAGCACAAATGCCCGCGCGCCACCCCACCAACCCTGGCCCGGCAGGCCATCCGACTCGCGCACCACCAGCACAGCGAGCTCGGGTTCGCCCGCGGCGATCGCGGCCTCGTCGATCACGTCGAGCGTCTTGCATAGCGCGCGCATCTTGGGCCGGGTGAAGCGATGGCCCAATTTCGCCAGCAAGTGCGAATAGCTGATCGCCTCGCCTGCCTTGGCCGCACCAATCAACAACGCGCGGACGCGGACAACATCGGCGATCGAGTTGGCGGAGCTCTGGTCGATCATGGCGCGTCCGGGATGACACGCGCCGGTCATTTGGGCTAGTCCATTGCAACTCGCACCAGGCGAAGGCGTTCACACAAACTCCAATGATCAAGGTCGCGAGCTACAATATCCGCAAAGGGGTCGGCACCGACCGCATCCGCAGTCCAGAGCGGATCATGGCCGTGCTGCATGAAATCGATGCCGATGTGATCGCGCTGCAGGAGGCCGATCGCCGTTTCGGCCGGCGTGCGGCGATTCTGAATTCCGAGCATCTGTCCGACCATGGCGCGTGGAAGGCCCTGCCATTCGGATCACGGCCGCTATCGAGCGGATGGCACGGCAACGTGCTGCTGGTCCGTCGCGACGCCCAAGTGGTCGATTGCGAGGCTATCCACCTGCCGACGCTGGAGCCGCGCGGTGCGGTGACGGCCGACCTGCGCGTCGGCGGCCAGGCGATCCGGGTGGTCGGCATGCACCTCGATCTGTCGGGACTGATGCGGCGGCGTCAGGCCGATGCGATCCTCGCGCATCTCGATGCCAGTACGCATCAATTGCCGACAGTGATGATGGGCGATCTCAACGAATGGACGCGCGCCTCGGGCTGCCTGAAGGATTTCGGCACGCGTTTTCACTTCGCGCCGACCGGGCCGAGTTTCCACGCGCGACGACCGGTCGGGCGGCTCGACCGGATTATGGCCTCGCCCGACCTCGAGATCGTCGATTGCGGGGTGCATGTCAGCCACGCGTCGCGCTGGGCGTCCGACCATCTGCCGATCTGGGCCACGGTGAAGACGGCGTGACGCGCGAGAAAGAACTGCGCATGGCGCTGGTCTGCTACGGCGGAATCAGCCTGGCGGTCTATATGCACGGCATCACCAAGGAGATCTGGCGGCTCGCACGGGCCAGCCGCGCTTTTCACTCCGGGCGGTCGCCGCACGTCAAATCGACCGAGCATATCTATTGCGGCTTGCTGAGCGAGATCGAGAAGGATGCCGATATCCGGCTGCGCGTGCTACCGGACATCGTCGCGGGTGCCAGCGCCGGCGGGATCAACGGCGTATTCCTGGCGCAAGCATTGGCGACCGGACAGAGCCTGGAGCCGCTGACGCAATTGTGGCTCGACGTCGCCGATGTCGAGGCACTGATCGATCCGGAAGCGGCGCCATCGCATCGGTTCGCCAAAGCATGGGCGCTGCCAATCGCCTGGATGGCGCAGCGGCGTGGCGCGGCGCGGGTCGACGAACTGGTCGATTCGGAAGCGCGCGCCGAAGTCGAGAAAAAACTGTCGCATTTCGTCCGCTCACGCTGGTTCGAGCCGCCCTTCGGGGGAGAGCGCTTCACCAACCTGGTGCTCGATGCGCTGGCGGCGATGGCCGAGAGCGGCGGCGACGGGCGATTGCTACCCGCCGGGCAACCGCTCGATCTGTTCGTTACCGTCACCGATTTTCGCGGCCATCCCGAACGGCTCGAGCTCAATTCGCCGCCCGAAGTGCTGGAGACCGAGCATCGCCTAGTCATCCCGTTCACCGACCATGGCACGGGCGGATTCGCGGACCCCGCCGAACTCGTCTTCGCCGCGCGCGCCACGTCGAGCTTTCCGGGAGCCTTTCCGCCCTTCACCATCGCCGAACTCGACAAGGTGCTGGCGGATCGCGACATGGCCTGGCCAACGCGCGACGCCTTCCTGCAGCGTGCATTGCCGCGGCAATATGCGGTAAATGCGGTCGACAGCGCGGTGCTGATCGACGGATCGGTGCTGGTCAACGCGCCGTTCCGCCCGGCGATCGATGCGCTCCGCGAACGCCCGGCGCGGCGCGAGATCGACCGCCGGTTCATCTATATCGACCCCTCGCCCGGCGCCGGCTTCCATTTCGGCACGACCGCTGCGCAATCGCCGGGATTTTTCCAGACGATCATCGGCGCAATCTCCGAAATTCCGCGGCAGCAGCCGATCCGCGACAATCTCGAGGAAATCCAGGAACGGAGCAAGCGGATCGAGAATATGCGCGCGATCACGCAGTCGATCCGGCCCGAGGTCGAAACGCAGATCGAAAGCCTGTTCGACTATACGTTGTTCATGGATTCGCCGACCGCGACCCGCCTCAAGAACTGGCGCATCAAGGCGCAGAATGCCGCGGCCGCGAAGTCGGGTTACGCTTATGCGGCCTATGGTCATCTCAAGGTGGCGGGCGTGATCGACCTGATCAGCAACCTGCTCCATGCGGTTGGAGGCGAGACCGGGCCCGACCGCCTCATACGCATCCGCCAGGTGGTCGAGGCCGCGGTGCGAGCGCGCGACGGCGGGCTCACCTTCGCGGGCAAGGCCAGTGAATCAGCAATCCTTTTCCTGCGTTCGTTCGACCTTGGATTCCGTATCCGGCGGCTGAGGCTGGTCGCACGCAGGCTCGCCGAACTGGAAGAAGATCTATCCGAGGAGCAGCTGACCGCCGCGCGTGACGCGATCTACGACGCGCTCGCCGCTTATCTCGAGGCGAAACGGACAGACACGCATCTCGCCTTGCGCCGCGACGTGCGCAGCCTGCACAACGACGCCGCGCCATTGCTGGAAAAGCTGGCCGCGTCGCTGAACCTCAAAGACCTAGATGACGATACCGATGCCAAGCTCGCCGCCGCCTTTGCCGGCATGGCGAAGGACGTGAAGCGGCCGCTCTTGCTGACCTATCTCGGCTTTCCCTTTTTCGACGTTGCGACCTTGCCGCTGCTGCAGGGAGAAGGGCTGGACGAATTCGATCCAATCAAGGTCGACCGGATCGCCCCGGAGGACGCCGCCGCAATCCGCAGCGGCGGCGCTGAAGCGACCTTGAAAGGTATTCAGTTCAACAGTTTCGGCGCGTTCTTCAGCCGCGCCTATCGCGAGAACGACTATCTGTGGGGACGGCTGCACGGCGCCGAACGGATGATCGACATCATCGTCTCGGCACTCCCGCCGCGCGTGCGAATGAAGCCGGGACGCGTCGCCGCGATCAAGCGCAGCGCGTTCCATGCGATCCTGGACGAAGAGGAAGCACGGCTGACCGCGGTGCCGGGCATGATCGACGCGCTCCGGCGGGAAGTGGGCTGAGAGGTCGGCTGGAAAGCGCGCGGGAAAATTGAGCGATGGTCTGGCTCGGACGCCGTCTACAACGTCCAAACCAACACATTCCCGACCAGCACGATGGCCATAACGATCATCAGCACGCCCTTGGTCCGCGTATCAGCACGGCGGCACAAGCGCGCGCCGAAATAGGCGAGGATCGCCGCCGCGATCATCGCGACGGCATAGGCCATGTCCTGCATGCCGCTCATGATTCGCTTTCGCTCAGCGCCGGGAAGGCCGGCGTTTCGGCGGGTTCGGGAGCCAGCGCCTTGGCATAGGCGTCGATATCGACATTGCCGCCCGACAGGATAATCAGCATTCCCGCCTCGGCGGCTACCTTGCCCGCAAGCAGCGCCGCCAACCCGACCGCACCGCCTGGCTCGATGACCAGTCGCAGCTTGGCCGCGGCCCAGCGCTGTGCCGCGCGAATCTCCGCCTCGCTGACGGCCACCCCCTTGGCGTCGCGCCGCGCCAGCACCTCGAAGGTCAGCGGCGAGACGACCGGCGTCTGCAGGGCATCGCAGGAGGTCGGCGGCGGATTGGGACCGACAGGCTCGATCCAGCTCGCCTCGAGGCTGCGGCGCATATCGTCCCAGCCTTCGGGCTCGACCACGGTTATCTTCGCTTCGGTCAGGCCGAGCGCGATTCCCGCTGCGAGCCCGCCGCCGCCGCAGGGAATCACCACATGGGTCGGTTCGCCCAGCCCGATCGCCTCCATCTGCCGGCGTGCCTCGATCCCGGCGCTGCCTTGCCCTTCGATGATCCAGGGGTCGTCGAAGCTCGGTACCAGCACCGCGCCACGCGCTTCGGCCAGCTCCGCGGCGATTCGCACCCGATCCTCGGTCATGCGGTCATAGGGGACGATTTCGGCTCCCAGCGCGAGCGTGCCGTCGCGCTTCGCCTTGGGTGCATCCGACGGCATCACGATCGTCGCCGGAATGCCCAGTCGCTTCGCTGCCCAGGCGACTCCCTGGGCATGATTGCCCGACGAGAAGGCGACCACGCCTTTCGTACGTTGATGATCGTCCAAAGCGGTCAGCCGATGCCACGCGCCGCGCAGCTTGAACGCGCCGATCGGCTGTAGCGATTCGGCCTTGAAGGCGATCGTCACGCCGTTGATTTCCTGCGTAAAAAGCGGCGACGGTGGCAGGATGGCCGCGATCTTTGCGGCGGCGTCCCGGACTCCTGCCCGCGTTGGCTGTCTTACGATCGTCACTTTTCATCTCCGCTCGTCAAAATCGGGTCCAAAAAGTCTTTACTTGGTAATCTTTGGACCTTATCTGCCCGCTTCCCGCTGCCCCATGGGACTTCCAACCGCAAGGCAGCATTTCACCGTACGGCGCAAGCCACTTGGAGGTCCCTTGAGTTGCACAAGCATCATAGCGCGCTGGGGCTAGCGACTGCCCCTGGTAATTCCGCCCGCGGAATTGCTCTTGATCAGCGGCCGGTTCAGCCGGTCACGCTCATTCGCCCGCACGCGGCTTCCCGCGCCGCCCGATTCTTCGTCGAGAAGTTTCCGGGCCGCTCGATGTATGCCGTCAAGGCGAATCCATCGCCCGAACTGATCCAGATTCTCTGGGATAGCGGCATCACGCATTACGATGTGGCCTCGATCGCCGAGGTGCGGCTGGTGCGGCGTACTTTGCCCGACGCAACCCTGTGCTTCATGCACCCGGTCAAGGCCGAGGAAGCGATCCACGAGGCGTATTTCACGCATGGCGTGAAGACGTTCAGCCTCGATTCGATCGAGGAACTCGACAAGATCGTCCGCGCCACCCACGGCGCGAGCGACCTGACGTTGTGCGTGCGCCTGCGCGTGTCGTCCGAGCATTCCAAGCTCAGCCTTGCGTCGAAGTTCGGCGTGGCGCCGGGTGAATCGAAGGAGCTGCTGTTCCGGGCGCGGCAAATCGCCGATGCGTTGGGCATCTGCTTCCATGTCGGCAGCCAGGCGATGACGCCGGCCGCTTATGCCGAGGCGATGGAGCGCGTGCGCCAGGCGATCGTCGAGGCCGGCGTGACGGTCGACGTCGTCGATGTCGGCGGCGGCTTTCCCTCGACCTATCCCGGCATGGAGCCCCCGCCGCTCGAACATTATTTCGAGACGATCCACCGCGCCTTCGAGAGCCTGCCGATTTCCTATTCGGCCGAGCTTTGGGCCGAACCTGGCCGTGCCTTGTGCGCCGAGTACAGCTCGATCATCGTGCGCGTCGAAAAGCGCCGCGGCGACGAATTGTACATCAACGACGGTGCCTATGGCGCGCTGTTCGACGCCGCGCATATCGCCTGGCGGTTTCCGGTCACGCTGCTGCGCGAGCCCGACAGCAATGCCAAGGACATGGCGTTCAGCTTCTACGGCCCGACCTGCGACGATCTCGACCATATGCGCGGGCCGTTCATGCTGCCGGCGGATGTGCGGGCGGGCGATTATCTCGAGATCGGGATGCTCGGCGCCTACGGATCGGCGATGCGGACCGCGTTCAACGGCTTCGGATCGGACGAGACGGTGATCGTCGAGGACGAGCCGATGGCATCGCTTTACCTGAGCGAGGACCGCGAGGTCGCGTCGAACGTCGTAAAGCTGTAACAGCTGCCATCCACAGTCGTCATGCCAGCGAAAGCTGGCATCTCGCGCAGTATTCCTACTGCTTGAGACCCCAGCCTTCGCTGGGGTGACGACTATTTTCTTACGGGTTTCCGCGTCCCCTTGAACGACGGCGGCATGAGAAGAACGGGAACTGAACCCATGACCGACACCCTGACCAAGACCGCGGCCGCCAATGCGCCGATCAACGACACCCGCAAGGCGGAATTGCTGTCGAAGACGGTCAAGCATATCGACATCACATCGTTCGACGCGCGTCCGATCGTCGACGCGATGAGCGACATGAGCTTCACCAGCCGCGACCTCGGCCGCGCGACCAAAATCTACAACCAGATGCTGGCGGACAAGGATTGCACCGTCGTCCTGGTCATCGCCGGATCGACCTCGGCCGGCGGCTGCATGGATCTCTATGCCGAGCTAATCCGCAACAAGATGGTCGACGTAGTCGTCGCCACCGGCGCCTCGATCGTCGACATGGATTTCTTCGAGGGTCTTGGTCACAAGCACTACCAAGCGCTTGAAATCCCGGACGACGACACGCTGCGCTCGCTCTATATCGACCGCATCTACGACACCTATATCGACGAGGAGCAGCTCCAGGACTGCGATCACACGATCCTGAAGATCGCCGACAGCCTGGAAGCCAAGCCCTATTCGAGCCGCGCCTTCATTCGCGAGATGGGCAAGTATCTCGCCGAGCATGGCAAGAAGGAGAACAGCCTGGTCAAGCTCGCTTACGAGCATGACGTTCCGATCTTCTGCCCCGCGTTCGTCGACTCCTCGGCCGGTTTCGGCCTCGTCAAGCATCAGGTCGACCGCGCCAAGGTGGGTCAGCCGTACATGGTGCTCGACGCGATCGCCGATTTCCGCGAGCTGACCGAGATCAAGATCCAGGCCGGTACCACCGGCCTGCTGATGATCGGCGGCGGCGTGCCGAAGAACTTCATTCAGGACACCGTGGTGTGTGCCGAGATCCTTGGCCACGAGGATGTCGAGGTGCACAAATACGCGGTGCAGATCACGGTCGCCGACGTCCGCGACGGCGCCTGTTCGTCCTCGACGCTGCAGGAGGCCGCGAGCTGGGGCAAGGTCAATACCGGCATCGAGCAGATGGTGTTCGCCGAGGCCGGCTCGGTGATGCCGCTGCTGGCGAGCGATGCCTATCATCGCGGGCTTTGGAAGGACCGCCCCGAGCGGCGTTGGGCAAAGCTTTTTGCGTGATTGAGCCCTTCCCCTCCCTGCAAGGGAGGGGATCAAGGGATGGGTTAGAAAGGCCGGGGCTCGATGCCCCGGCTTTTCTTTTGTCGCTTGGTCCAGGGGGTCACCACGCTCGCACCCACCCCCCGACCCCTCCCTTGCAGGGAGGGGAGAGCGTTAGTCTTTCGCCCGATACGCCTCAGGCACGACGAACACCTCGTCGGCGCGGGTGTAGCCGCCATCGCGCACCTCCTCGATCAGCACCATCGTGTGCGCTCTGGCGCCTTCGCCGAAATATCCGACCAACAGCTCGGTGGTACGGTGCGCGAGGTCGGCCTTTTGCGCCTTCGAGAGGGCGGCTTCGGGCAGTTTGAAATTGGCGAAAGGCATGAAATATCTCCTTATTGCTGGGCCTCACGTGCCTGACGGACGAGGCGGTTGATTTGCTCGAAGGCCGCGTCGAACCGCCCTTCCCGCTCGGCGTCGCGCAGGAAATGGACGCGTTGGACCAGGATCTCTGACGGCGTCGGCTGTTGCGCGAACAACGTCATCACTTCGTCCGCGAACTCGTCGAGCGGCTGATAGCCTTGGCGCGTTTCCTGGCCCGGCGTCAGGCCAGTCTGCACCGCCGGTGGCACCAGTTCGATCACCTCGACCTTGCCCGCCAGCGCGTCGCGCATCGCGACGGTATAGGAATGGATCGCTGCCTTGGTGGCATTATAGGTCGGTGTGTCGACCAACGGCACGAACGCCAGTCCGGAGGTAACGTTGACGATCGCGGCATCTGGCTGAGCCGTCAGGTGATCGATCAAGGCATTGGTCAATCGGATCGGCCCGAGCAGGTTGGTGGTGATCGTCGCCTCGGCATCGCCTAGGTCGCGCGATCGATCGAGCGGTTCGAGCCGCATGATTCCGGCATTGTTGATCAGCACGTTGAGCGCCGGGAAAGCGGCGAGCAGCCGCGCTGCGAAGTCAGTGATGCCCTGCCCGCTTTCGATGTCGAGTGTCATAGTGTGAATATTGGGCCGGCCCGCCGCGGCAGCATCGAGCGCGTCCTGGCGCCGGCCCGCTATGATCACGATATTGCCGGCGTCATGAAACCGATGGGCAAGCGCTTCGCCGATGCCCGACCCGCCGCCGGTGATGAGGATGGTATTGCCGCTGTTCTTCATCGGATCGCTCCTTCCCTGGGGTTGATGGGAGCGATGTACGCCGATACTCTCCCGGCGAAAGAAGGCACCAGAAAGATTTATACTTACCCGAAAGAGAGTGTTCGATGAGCTCACCGCCCGTTCGCGACCTGCCCTGGCCAGCCCATGTCGATCCGCGTGTCGAAGCGTTGGTGACCGAAGTCATCGGGCGCGTGGCGGACAAATGGACCATGTTGATCCTCGATGTGCTCGCCGAGCAGGGCGAATTGCGCTTCACCCGGATCGGTCGCGAAGTTCCCGGGATCAGCCAGAAGATGCTGACCCAGACGCTGCGCCAGATGGAACGCGATGGATTGGTCGTGCGCACCGTTCACCCCGTCATCCCGCCGCGTGTCGAGTATCGCCTGACCGAACTGGGCCTCACGCTGGGCGAGGCTTTTTGCGGCGTGTGGATCTGGGCGAAAGACAATCTGGAGCGGATCGAAGCGGCGCGTGCTGATTTCGACTCCCGGTCCGCGAGCTGACCAAGCTCGCCAGCCGCGATCCGTTGCATTTGAGAACCGATTGATGCAGCCTGCCCGGATATAACAATCAGGGGGCCTGTTCATGCACTATGAAATCCTGAAGCCCGTCGTCGTCCTGATCGCGTGGACGCTCGTCATGTGCGCGTGGATGATGGCAGTGCGGATGCCCGCGCTCAAGAAGGCCGGGATCGACATGTCCAAGGCGCGGGGCGGTCGCCCCGGCATCCTCGACGGCATGGTGCCGGAACAGGCGCAATGGCCGGCCCACAATTACAATCACCTGATGGAGCAGCCGACCCTGTTCTATGCGGTCGCGCTGACCATCGCGCTCTCCGGAACGGGCAACGGGTTCAACGCCTATCTCGCTTGGGCCTATGTCGGCCTCAGGATCGTCCACTCGATCGTCCAGGCGACCGTCAACAAGATTGCGATCCGATTTTCGATCTTCGTGCTGTCGACTTTAGTCCTGGCTGCCCTGACACTGCATGCCGGGATGGCGGTATTCCGTGGCTGAGAAATTCGAGCGCCATCGGCAGCCCTGGCGGCAGGACGAAGTGCAGAAGCTCCACACGCTGGCCAAGAAGGGCATGGCGCTGAAGGCGATCGCCAAGGCGCTGACGCGGAGCGAGGAATCGGTGAAGCAGCGGGCGAAGGAAGACGGGCTGTCGATCGCCAAATTGCGGTGAGCGTCCCGAACAACGCCGTGCTCGTCATCCCCGCGCAAGCGGGGACCCAGCTCCGGCGGTTGCCACAAACCTTGCGGCTGTGCCTGGCCGATAGTCCTGGTGATGGGTCCCCGCTTTCGCGGGGATGACGGTTTCGACTTCCCCGGAGGGCGCTACCCGAACAACCGCGCCAGACTTCGATCCAGAGTGACCAATTGCCACAAGGTCCGACCATGCTCGGCGCGGCCAACCTTGTGCTCCGCCGCGATCCGCTCGATCGCCGGGCCGTCGAACCATTGCAGCAGCCGCGGCGAGCGCGCCAAACCAGCCGCCTCATCGGCCAGCGCGCCGCGGAACCAGGCGCTGATCGGCGTCACGAAGCCCATTTTCGGCCGATAGAGGATGCCGTCAGGCAGATAGCGTTCCATCGCCTTTTTCATCAGCCATTTGCCCTGCCCGCGCCGCAAGCGCATCGATACCGGCAGGGTCGCGGCAAATTCTATCAGTTTATAGTCAAGCAGCGGCTCGCGCGCTTCCAGGCTGACCGCCATGCTGGTGCGGTCGACCTTGGTCAGGATGTCGCCGGTCAGCCAATGCTGGATGTCGGCATATTGCGCGCGGTCGAGCGCGTCGCGCGCCGGCGCGTCGCGCATCGTGGCGATATAGCGATTCTCGGCGCGATGCCCGCCGAGCTGGCGCCAGGCCTCGGCCGTGAACAATTTCTCGCGCAGCGCCGGCGTCGTCACGCCGACCGAATGGGCATAGGCGGTCGCGCCATCCTCGGCGAGGGCAAGCAAGGTCGTCTTGGCGCGCAGCGGGCGCGGGGCCCAGTCGGCCTTAGGATAGAACCGCCCGAGCGTGCCGAACACGTTGGCGGACATCTCCCGCGGCAAGAGCGAACGGATGCGCTCCTCGGCCGCCTGGAATTTGTAGCGGCGATAGCCGGCAAACGCCTCATCGGCACCGTCGCCCGACAGCGCCACCGTCACCTGCTCGCGCGCCAGTTCGCAGACGCGAAAGGTGGCGAGCGCCGAGGCATCGGCGAACGGCTCGTCGAACGCGCTGGTCAGCCGATCTATCAATCCGAAATCGTCGGCGGCGACGACGCGCTCGCGGTGATCGGTATGGTAGCGTGCCGCGATCGCCTCGGCATAGTCGCGCTCGTCATGCCCGGCCTCGTGGAAGCCGATCGTGCAGGTCTTGACCGCGCCTTTCGACAATTCGGCCATCAGCGCGACCACCGCCGAACTGTCGACGCCGCCGGACAGGAAGGCTCCCACTGGCACGTCGGAGACCATGCGCAGCTTCACCGCCGCGCGCATCCGGTCGACCAATTCGGCCTCGAGGTCCTTGAGCGATCCGCTCGCGCGGCTGGTAAAGTCGAGATCCCACCAGCGTCGCGGCGCCGGCACCGGCCGGCCGCGTTCGAGCAACAGATAATGCGCGGCGGGCAGTTTCTTCACGCCCGCGACCACGCTGGCATCGTCGGGCACGTAGCCCAGCCCCATGAAATCCTCGATCGCGGAGAGATCGGGCGCGCGGCGAAGCAGCGGATGCGCGAGCAATCCCTTCAATTCCGACGCGAAGGCGACCGATCCGTCCGACAGCACGACATAATGGAGCGGCTTCACCCCCAGCCGGTCGCGTGCCAGGAACAGGCATTGCCGCCCGGCATCGTGCAGCGCGAAGGCGAACATGCCGTTGAGCCGGTCGAGCATCGCCGGGCCCCATTGCCGCCAGCCATGGAGCAGCACTTCGGTATCGCCATTGGTGACGAACTTCGCGCCCATCGCCTGCAGCTCGGCGCGGACCTCGGCGAAATTGTAGATCTCGCCGTTGTAGGTGACGGTCAGGTCGCCGTCGCGCATCGGCTGCGGACTACCCGCGACATCGATAATGGCCAGCCGACGGTGCGACAGCCCGACGCCAGACGCGGTCCACACGCCCGCACCATCGGGCCCGCGATGCGCCTGGGCATCGGCCATTGCCAACACGCGAGCGCGATCGACCGGCTTGGGAGTTCCGGGGTGGTAGATCCCGGCGATACCGCACATTTATCGAATTCTCCCTAACCCCATCGTCGTCACCCCAGCGAACGCCGGGGCCTCACGCAACGTCGCCATATTGCTTGAGATCCCGGCCTTTGCCGGGATGACGGCGATTGTCACCGGGCCATCCCCGCCGAACGATCCGCCAACACGTCGAGCGGCCCCAAAGCCGCGAGGAACTTCGCCATTGCCGCGCGCGGGTCGTGCCCCGGCAGCGCTTCGGCCGAAACATGGATCGCGACCGCGCGCTGCGCCCCGCCCAGCAGCTTGGCCTTGAGCGTTTCGAGCTTCACGATTTTCGGATCGGACGTGAGGACATTGCCGATCCGGTACCACGTCGCGACCTGGCGCTCCACCGGTCCCGGCGCGGTGATGCGCATCACCGTGCCGCCGTCGAGATCGTCAAGATCCTCGACCCGCACCCAGCGATCATCCTGCTGCATCACGCCAATGCCGAAGCCGACCATCTCCTTGCCCTGATGCTGGCTGCCATAGACCGCGATGGCGAGGTCGACGGCGTTGCCTCCACCGTCGACATAGCGGCCGAACAATTGATGATCGGCGCCCGGATAGGTCGGCGCCCAGGGCGCGCGCGTGCTGACCGGGGCGCGGGTCCAGCCGGCGACTTGCGGCAGATCGATATGTTGCGGCAGCGTCTGCGCGCGACCGGCGATCGCCGCCGACCATCCGGGAAAGGCGGCAGCGACCGCAAGGACCAACAACGCGGCCACGATGGCGTCGAGCGGCCAGCGCACGGCGCCCTGCAACCGCGCCGGATCGAACGCCGGCGCGTCGGGCGCGCGGTCGAACCATTTCCAGCCGATCGCCAGCACCGCCGCCATAACCAGCCCAAAGAATACCCAGCCGAACACGATATGGTCGTATCCGGTCGCCTGTTCGACGCTGGTCAGCACCGCGGCATAGATCGTCCCGAACGCGCGGACGCCGTTGGCCAGCACCGGCACGATGATCGCCATCGTCATGAAGGCGATCCGCCGCGGCCAGGTCCGATAACAGAGGTTGGCGACCAGCACGCCATAAGCGATCATCGCGATGACGAACTTGGAGCCCGAGCAGGCCTCCGCCACCTCGAAATATTTGTCGCCCGCGGTGATCAGCACGCCGTCGACCGTCGCCGCGACGCCGACCAGGTGCAGCAGATGCATCGTGATCCACACGGTGATCGTCTGGAGCGGCGGTTCGAGGAACTCGCCGAACGGCACCAGAAACAGTGCATAGCCGATCGGGAAGAGCAGCGCGCGTGCGATATTGGGGCCGAGGATCGTCACCACCGCACCCTGCAACATCATCACGACGCCAAGGTGCCGCGCGAACGACACGCCCCCGGCATCGCCGAGCAGCCAGCCAAACCCTCCAGCCGCAACCAGCGCGAGCCCGGGCGCCCAAGCTTGGGGCGTCAGTTGCGCGAGCTCGCCGCGCCGGATCCACACCAGCCAGCCGACGACCGGTGCGATGAACAGGCAATGGCCGAACGTGGTGTTGGTCCAATAGAGCTCGGCCAGTGCCGCGACGTCGCGCCCGAACATCAACAGAATGATCGCTATCGCCGCGGCCAGCGCAGCCAACGGCCGGCGCCAGGTCGGTGAGATCGTGGTGCCGGCCTGCGGCACGGCACTGGCGACACTAGTCATGCGGCCACTCGCCCCTTTGCTGCCGGACTGGCGTGCTTAGCGTCAGACCGGATCAGCGCGTCGAGCGGGGCGAGCCGCGCGCTCCAGCCATAACGCGCCTTGACCCGCTCACGCGCGTTGCGCCCCATCGCAGCCGCGCCCGGTGCGTCCGACAGCAGGCCGTCCACAGCATCCGCTACCTCGGCGACCGTGTCGCCGCTCAGGATCGTCCCGTCATGATCGATCCCCTCAGCGGCGGGGCCACTCGCCACCACCGGACGCGCCATCGCCATGGCTTCGAGCACCTTGTTCTGGATACCGCGCGCGATCTTGAGCGGCGCGACTACGCACGCCGCGGCGTCGAGCCACGGGCGGACGTCGGCCACTTCGCCGGTCACCTGTACGCCGTCCCGCCTCGCCAGCGCGGTGACCGCGTCGGTCGGGTTGCGACCGACAATGACGAAATCGGCGTCGGGATGCGTGGCACGGATGTGCGGCAGCACGGCCTCGGCAAACCAGGTCACCGCCTCGACATTGGGGCGATAATCCATCTGGCCGGTGAAGACGATCAGCTTGCCGGGCGTGTCGATCCGTTCGAATGCGGCGGCCGGATCGAAGAAGTCGGTGTCGATGCCGTTCTCGACTGCCCGGACATTGGCGGCACCCGAACGCGTCCGAAACAGATCGGCCTCGGCCTCACTGACAAAAAGACTGGCATCGACGCGCTGCGCGATTTGGCGTTCGAACTCGAACAGCAGCCTCGCCTCGCGCCGCATCAGCCAGCGCATGGGTCCGCGCGAGCCTTTCGCGTAGTCGGCGAACTTGAGCGAATCCATGTCGCAAAAGTCCATGATCACCCGCGCCGGCGTCTTGGCCGGCAGATATTGCGCCATCTGGCCGGAGAAGACGTAGATCGTATCGATGGCCTCGCGCTCGAGTACGTCGGCGACGGCATCGCGCATAGCATGACCATCGAATGCGGTCAGCGACGCCGGACGGCGCTCGACCATCGCTTCCGCCAAGGCGCGCGGTCGCGATTTGCCGCGCCAAAGGACCGTTCGGCTTGCCGTGAACCTTGCCAGCCCATCCTTAGCCTCGAGGTCGCGGGGATCGTCGGCGAACGCGACCAGATGCACGCGATGGTTCGCGGCTAGGTGCTTGAGGACGTTGAACGCGCGGATCTTGTCGCCGCGATCCGGCGGGAATGGCGATCGATGCGCGAGGAACAACAAGTCACCCATCAGCCGAGGCCTTTGGCGATCACCGGTCCCATCGCATTGGCGAGCCACAAAGGCAGCTTCTTCCACATCGCTACCTGCAGCCGATATTTCGGGCTCATCGGGTTCATCTCGCGCGGCGTCTCGCCGACGGCCACGCGCTTGGCGTAGCGCAGCGGCACCCCCTCGAATCCCCAATTCTTCTTGAATGCGGCGACTCCCGTCCCGGCTTTCGACCGGCCGAAATCGTAGCGCGTGCAACCGCGGCCGCGGGCATGGCGCATCAGTTCGTAATAGAGCCGGTCATTGGCCTTGAGCGCCCGCGCCTCACGCGTGCCGCCGCCCCAGAACGGATAGACGGTGCCGTTGAGGTAGAGGCTGAACACGCTGGCATGCGGCTTGCCGTCCTTGAGCACGGTGACGATGTCTGCATGCTCGCCGAGCTCGGCAGCAACCTCGCGAAACAGCTTGGCCGGGAAGACCGGAGTGCCGAGATTGCGGACCGACTCCGAGAACACCGCATAATGCATCGCGAGGTCGCGCGCCGTGCTGCCGATCGCTATTTCCAAATCCGCGTCGAGTGACTTGCGGACATCGGCGCGCTGCTTGCGCGGGATGGCGAGCAATTCGGCCTCGTCGTCCTTGGCGAGATCGCGCGAGAAACCGAGATAGGTGGTCTCGTCGACCATCCACCCCTCGCCCGGCGCCGGCCCGCCGCGCAGTTCAAGGCTGGGGCAGCCCAGCCGCTCGGCCATCGCCCAGGCCGAGGCGGCGAGAGCGTCAGCCACCGCGTCGCGATCGGTCAGAATGCCGCCATCGACCGCAAACCCGGCCGACACGAGCGCCTTGCCGAACAGCGGCGAGCGTATTTCGGTCAGCGGCAGCACACCCGCCAGACTGCCATCGGCATGTTCCGCGATCAGGCAATGCGCGGTCTGGTCGCATGCACAGGCGACTGCGACGTTCCAGCCGGTCAGGTGAAACGGCGTCGCATCGGGATGCGCGCGGACATAGGCATCGATCCGCGCGCGCTCGTCCGGATCGGCCAGGTCGGCGGCGTTGATCGCCACCGGGGTCGAGACCAGGGGCATCGTCACTGCAGGCGCTCCGCTTCGGCCGCGACGACGGTATCGACGCGCCCCCAATCGTGGCGCCGCACCAGCCCGCGCAATTTGCCCGCCATCGCCCCCAGCCGGCTGTAATGGCGGAGGCGCGACTTGAGAGACGCGTGGGCAACGCGAGGCTGCTCAGGGTCGATTTCCCAAGGGTGGAAATAGAACACGGCCGGCCGATTTTCGTCGCGATTGGCACGCGCCACCGCGCGATCGGTGATCGCCGCCGGAAACAGTCGGAAGAATCCGCCGCCGGTGGTGATCTTGCGGCCCGCGACATCGGCGAGCGTGATGGGCAGCTCGATCAGGTCCGATCCGGCCACCGGACGATAAGCGTATTTGGGCGCGTCGGCCCAGCCATAATGGTCGTGGACGAGCGGCGCGACGCTCGACGAATAGGCATAGCCTTCCTCGGCCAGCACCTGGTGCGCCCACGGCGTGCGCTGGTCGATCGAGAAGCTCGGCGCGCGGTAGCCGGTCACGCGTTGGCCCGACGCGTCCTCCAACGCAATACGCGCGCGCTTGAGGTCGGCCCGAAACGCCTCGGCGGTCAGCGTAAACACGCGGTCATGATCCCAGCCATGGCTGGCGACCTCGTGGCCCTCATCGGCGATGCGGCGGATCAACGCAGGGTTTCGCTCGGCCACCCAACCCAGGGTGAAAAAGGTCGCCTTGACCCCCGTCTCGCCAAACAGATCGAGCACCTTGCCGGTATTATAGGCGACGCGGCTGTCCAGACCGTCCCAATCGGCCTTGTCAATTACGCGTTCGAAAGCGCCGACCTGGAACCACTCCTCGACGTCGACTGACAGGCCGTTGCGCATCTTGCCGCTCCTGCCGCGCGTCAGGCCGCGCGGCCACCGCGCGCTGCCGCGGCCTCGTTACCCTCGACCCAATCGACCAGCAATGCCAGCACGCGGCGCAACGCCGCATCCTGTTCCTCCAGACGCGCCTCGATCGCGGCGAAGCGATCCTGCGCGATCTCGATCGGCGCGGGCTTGGCATCATTGGCCGGTGCCGCGGGTTCGACTACTGCGATCGGCTCGCGCGCCGCGATCGGCTCGGGCGCCTTGATCGGCTCAGGGGCCGGGACGATTTCGGGCTCGGGCGTCGGCTCGGGCGTGGCAACGACCGGCCGCGGCGCGGGCGCGCTGGGCGCGGGCATGTCGCCGGTGATATCGGCGATCACTGCATCGATCACCTTGGCGTCGATCACGTCGATCTGCTCGATCGCGCCGAACAGCAGGACGCGGCCGGCGAGTTGGTTGAGCCGGCGCGGCACGCCGTCCGACCCGCGATAAAGCGCGGCGAAGGCATCCGGCGTGAATTTGGGACGGCCGTTCCAGCCGACCAGCGACATGCGGTGCAGGACGTACGGCTCGACTTCTTCGGCGCCCATCGGATCGAGGTGATGCATGGCGATCACGCGCTGGCGAAGCTGTTCGAGCCGGTCGCTGCCATGCAAAGCAGCGCGGAATTCGGGCTGGCCGAGCAGGAAGATCTGCAGCAGCGCATGGCCGCCGGCCTGGAAATTGGACAGCATGCGCAATTCTTCGAGCGCACCGGTGTGCAGCGCCTGTGCCTCGTCGACGATCAGCAAGGTGCGGCGGCCGGAACGCGCGACCGAGTGCAGCCCGCGCTCGATCGCCAAAAGCAATTGCGCCTTCATCAGGCCGGCGGTCTCCACCCCCAGCCCGGTCGCGACGATGCGTAGCAGATCGTCGCCGTCGACTTGGCTCGACACCACTTTGATCACGTGCAGCCGTTCGCGATCGATCGTCGCCATCAGATGGCCGACAAGGGTGGTCTTGCCCGCGCCGACGTCGCCGGTGATGACGATGAACCCCTCGCCTTGGCTCAGGCCATAGCCGAGATACGCCATCGCCTTGCGGTGCGTGGCGGTATCGAACCAGAATTTCGGATCGGGCGTCAGCGCGAACGGGCGTCCGCTCAATCCATAATGGTCGTCATACATCGTCTTCATCTCCGGGCGGGTTTCCCCGCCTCTGCGGTCAGAACTGGTAACGGGCACCAACGAGCGCCTGCGCGGTGGTCTGGTCCTCCTGCCCCTCTTGGCTGAAGGTGTAGGCGCCGAGCGAGACGGTCGTGCCGAGGCGGCCAAAGCTGCGCGAGACCGACCCGGTCGCACCCAGGCTGTAGATCCCCGGCGCAATGCCGCTGTCGTAATAATTAGCGAACAGATCGGCGTTGAACGAGGTGTGCTCGCCGATCGACGTCGAGTAGAAGAGCTGCGCGTAATAGCTTTCGTCGCTGGTACCGATGATCACCACGCCGGGGCTGTTCGGCGCGTAGAATTTGCGGTTCGAATAACCTACGCCGAAGCCGAGCGTCGACGTGCCGCGAGTCAGGGTGGCAACCGCATCGACTCCGCGCGAGCGATAGGTCGCGGTCGACACCGACTGGAACACCGAATTCATGCAAGCGCCCGCGGCACTTCCACCGGTGGTGCCGAAGGTGCAGCCGCTGAATTGCTGGGCCAGCAAGTCACGCGTCGCGGTGAACTGGGCGGGAAGCCCGCGCAGGCTGCGCTGCAACTGGCTGCCGAAGGTCTCGACCGTATCGTAGACGCCGACCTGGACGCCGACGTTTCTGGAAGGCGCGTAGCTGAGCGAGCCAGTATAGCTCCACGAGCCATAACGGCGGCCGACATGGGCTTCGAGCGCGGTGCGCGGGCTCGGGCGCCAGACGACGCCGGCGTCCCAATAGATGCCGTCGGTCTGATAGGCGATGCGGCGCGGCGAATTGGGGTCGGTGACGAACCGGCCGCGGTTGTCGGTGACCGGCACGCCGGCGCTATCGAGCAACGGATCGCGTGCGCTCGAGGTCAGCTTTTCATAGCCTACGCCGCCCACCGCCGCGACGTTGCCCGACAAGGGCAGCACTGCATCGACGCGGCCGTAGAGATCGTCGAAACGTCCGCCGAGCTGGCTCTGATCGTCGCGCGTCCAGCCGCCGCTGGCAGTCAGGCCGACCGGCAGGACGGTGCCCGATTTGAAGCCGACCGAGGCGGTCGCGATCTGGGTCTTCGAATCGTCGAAATAGTCGAGCCGCGGGCTACCCGGGGCGACCCCGGTCGGGCCCGGCTCGGTCACCTTGGTATAGGCGAAGCGATAGGCCGCATTGATCGCGACCGGACCACTGCCGGTGGTCAGGGTCGGGCCGACATAGCCCGAATAGACGTTGCTGACATTATCGCGGTCGTTGCCGAAGAAGGCCGGCGCGGCGCCTCGAATGTCGTTACGCGAGCGCGTGGCGATGCCGCCCGCGTCGAGCGACAACCCACGCGTCAGGCGTACTTGCGCATTGGCAAGACCAGTGACGACATCGGCGTCGCCGCTATTCTTGTCCCAGGCGAATTGATGCTCGTACCGCGCCGACAGATTGACCGACACACGCCGCGTCTCGACCGCGGCATCGACACCGGCGGCCGCCGAGCTGTAGGTCAGCACGTCGCCCGACTGGACATCGGCGGTGAGCACCTGGCTGAGTTCGATATAGGGCGCAACGGAGACCCGGCGGTCCTTACCCCGGCCCCCGCCGTCGTCCTGCGCCGCCGCCGGCATTGCGGCCAGCAGCGTCGCAAGCGCGACCCCCGCGGAAATACAGCGCATCATTGGCCCTCGTCCTCCTGGCCGTAATAACTGCCGAAACGAGCCCCCCCCGGGGCGAACGAAACGCTGTTCAACAAAAGCTGGATGTGCTCGCAGCCGTCCAGCCGCTGCACGGTGTCGCGGATCTCGCCTTCCGACGTCTTGTCGGCGCGGACCACGAGCATGACCTGGCCGACATGCAGCGCCAGCACCGAGGCGGGCGATGCCGACAGAGCAGGCGGTGAATCGAAAATCACCACACGGCCCGGATCCGCGGCGAGCAGCCGGGCGATGAGCTCGGGCGTGCGGCCGCTGGCGATAAGTTCGACATCGGCATTGGTCTGTGCGCCGGCGGGCAGGAGGCTGAGATTGGGGATGTCGGTACCGACCACGCACTTTTCGATATCGATCGCGGGATCGCCAAGGGCATCGAGCAGGCCGGGACCGTCGGCGACTCCAAGCCGGGCCATGATCCCCGGCTTGGCGAAATCGGCATCGACCAGCAGCACGCGGGTGTCGCGCTCCGCCGCCATCGAGATCGCCAGGTTGATCGCGCAATAGGTCTTGCCGTCGCCCGGCTTGGCCGAGCAGACCAGGATGGTCCGCGCCTTGTCGGGCTCCTGCTTGTTGAGCTGGCGCGCGGTGAGCAGCAGTTGGCGCTTGGCGAGGCGGAATTCCTCGGCCAGCACCCCGATCGGCGCGCCCGGGATAAGCAACTGGTTTTCCGCCAGCAGATCGCGATCGATATTGGCCTGGCGGCCCGGTACCGGCAAAGCCGCCGGCAGCACGGGTACCGGCCGAGCGACGGGCGCGGCGGGCATTTCGACCGGTACGGCGCCAGTCCTCGGCGTTTCCACCGGCTGCGGCGCCTCGGCGACCGGAACGGACGCGACCGGCGTGCGGACCGGTGGCGCCTGCAAGTCGCTTTCCGGAATCGCGCGTGCGTTGAGCCGCGCCGAGAAGTCGTAGACTTCCGCGGCGCGCTCGAGCAGCGACCCCTTTTTGGTGATGATCGGCTTGTTCATGCCGCGAGCCCCCGCATCAGCATCTCCACGCCGAGCAGGCCGACGAATGCGACCGGCAATGCGGCCGCGGCGCCCGCGAACATGCGCAGCTTGCGCTTCCTGAATTCGGCCTCCGCCCGCGATACGCGCTCGCTGATCGACCCGATCACCGGCAGCCCGGTCGCCTTTTCGAGCCGCCCGGCAGTGGCATAGGTCGCCTTGAGCTGCGACAGCGCGAAGGCCCCGCCAATCCCGGCGAAGATCGCCGCGAGCAGCACGCCCGTCAGCAACAACGGGCGATTGGGCGCGGTCGGCGCGCGCGGCGCGACGGGCGGATCGATCACCCTGAACTTGATCGAATCGGTCTGCGCCTGCGCCTGGGCGCGGACGCGGACATCCTCCCGATCGCTCAGCAATTTGTCATATTGCGCCTTGAGCACCTGGTAGTCGCGGTCGATCTGGCTTTGCTCGTTGGCCGCGGCGGGATCGCCGTTCAGCTTGCCGGTGATCGCATCCATGTCATGCTGGAGCTGCTGCTTGCGCGCCGTCAGCGCCGCGACCTGCGACTGTTTGTCGACCTGCATCGACTTGAGCGAGAGATATTGCGGGTTCGGCTGGCCGTTGCCGGCATAGCTGCCGACCGCCGGCTCGCGTGCAGCGGCGGCACGCGCGGCGCCGAGCTGGCTCTTGAGCGCGACCACGTCCGGATGGTTCTCGGTATAGCCCTTGGCCCGCGCATCGGCGAGCTGGCCCTCGATCGCCGCGAGACGCGCGCGCGCCGGCCCGGCGCTGCCGGCGCCGCCGACGCCCGGAATGGTCGCCGCGGTGCCTGCCATCTGGCCGTTGATCGATGCCAGGCTCGTCTGCGCGGCGGCGAGATCGCTGTCGATCTGCGCCATCTGGGTGCGCGCCGCCGACATGCGGTCCGACAGTGACCCAGTGCCCGGCAGCGATCCGAGATATTGCGTCTGGAATTGCGTGCGCTTGGCATCGGCGTCGGCGAGCCGGCGCTGCAGATCCTCCACCTGGCTGTCGAGGAAGCGCAGCGTGGTCTGTGTGTCGTTGCGATCGTCGGCCAGATTCTGGTCGACGAAGATCGAGATCAGCTTCTGGTTGATCTGTGCGGCGAGCTTGGGGCTCGACGCCGTCACGCTGATCTCGAACAGATTGTTTTGCTGGGCGACGATCTTGACGTTCTGCTGCAGCCCGGCGACGCGGTCGGCGACCTCCTGCGGCGTCGAGACTGTGTTGGCGAGATCGGTACCGCGCACGACCTTTTCCAGATTGACCGCGCTGGTCAGCGTCTGGCGGATCGTGTCGACGTCGTTCTGCTGCTCCGCGGCACTGATGCCGATCTTGGAGGGCAGCACCTGGCCCATTTGAACGAAGACACGCGCTTTCGATTCGTAGCGGTTGGGCATCTGGCTGACCGCCAGCCAGCCCAGGATCGCGACGACCCAGGCCGCCGCCAGCGCAATCCAGCGGCGGTTCCAGATCGCGTGGAGCGCGATGCGAACTTCGTCATAGAGGCCGTTCACGGTTTCAGGCCTCCGTCAGAACATCGATTCGGGGATGATGATGACGTCGCCTGGCTCGAGCTTGACGTTCGCCGACGGGTCGCCGTCCTTGAGCAGCTTGCCGAGCTTGACGTTATATTGGCGCTGCTGGCCGGTAGCGCGGTCCTGGCGCACCAGCCGCGCGCGGTTGCCCGCGGCATATTGGTTGAGCCCGCCGACCGCGATCATCGCGTCGAGCAGGGTCATGTTGGCACGATACGGGATCGATGCCGGCTTTTCGGTCGCGCCGACGATGCGGATCGACTGGCTATAAGTGCTCTGCGGGCTCTCGACGATGACCGAGACGATCGGGTCCTTGATATAGGTCGACAGCGCGATCTTCATGTCGTCGGCGAGCATCGCCGGGGTCTTGCCGACCGCAGGCATGTCGTTGACCAAGGGCGTGGTGATGCGGCCGTCGGGGCGCACCTGGACCTTCGCCGACAATTCGGGATTGCGCCATACGAAGATGTTGAGCTGGTCCATCGGACCGATCACATATTCCTCGCTCGGCTGTTCGCGGGATCCGACGAAGGACGCGGGGGGCAATTGCGCACCGCCGCCGCCGGCGCACCCCGTCAGCACGCTGGCGCTCGCGCCAACGAGCATCAAGGCTTTGGAAAACTTCACGAAACTCATAATCAGCCTCCCGTCGGCGCACGGCTGGACCGGTGACGTCACTCCGGCATGCGCAGACTTCGGGCTTGGCTATGGGGTCGAGGGGGTAAATATTGCGTTAGGAGTAAAAGATCAGACCAGGATTTCCGCGGGTCTGGGGTGGCCCAGGAACTCCCACGGACTTGCGGTAAGCCCATAGGCTCCCGCCATGAAGACCGCGATGACGTCACCTTGACCGGCCACCGGCAACTCGACCTGATCGGCGAGGCGATCGAGCGGCGTGCATAGCGGACCGACCACGCTCACTATTTCGCAGCGCGAGTCCGCCGATGCCGTGGCGACGGCCACCGGATAATTGCGGCGCACGACGGTGCCCAAGTTCCCAGTGGCGGCGAGCTGATGGTTGAGGCCGCCGTCGCAGACCAGGAAAACCTCTCCCCGGCTCTCCTTGCGATCGACGATGCGGGTCAGATACACGCCTGCCTCTCCCACCAGCCAGCGGCCGAGTTCGATCGCGAATCGCGTGTCGGGCAAGGCGTCGAGCCTTGGCGTCAGCGCGACACCGATCGCTTCGATATCAAGCGCTTGCTCGCCCGGGAAATAGGGAATCCCGAAGCCACCGCCGAGATTGACGAGCGGCGGGGAAGCTCCTGCCATGTCCGCCAAACGGAGGGCCAGCTCAAGCGTATGCGCCTGGCTATCGATGATCGCCGCCGGGTCGAGCGCCTGCGACCCGGCGAAGATGTGAAACCCGCGCCACTCGGCATCGGCGGCCAGGATCCGCTTCACCAGCGCCGGCACGCGCTCGGCATCGACCCCGAACGGCGAGGCGCGCCCACCCATGCGCATGCCCGATCCGCGCAGTTCGAATTCGGGATTGACCCTAACCGCGAGGCGCGGCTTCCGCCCCAGTCGATCAGCAACCGCCAACGCGCGGTCAGTCTCGCCTTCACTCTCCAGGTTGATCGTAACCCCTGCCCCTATGGCAGCGTCAAGCTCGGCATCGGTCTTGCCCGGTCCGGCGAAGCTGACCGCCTTTCCGAGCTTGGTAACCCGCGCCAGCTCGCCTGCGGATGCGACATCGAACCCATCCACCAGGGGTGCCATCGCCGCGAGCAACGGCGGGAAAGGATTAGCTTTGACGGCGTAATGGAGGTCGATGCCTGGACATGCCGCCCGGAAGCGCGAGATCCGGCTCCGGATCACTGCCGAATCGTAGACGAATAGTGGCGAGGACGTGAGCAACTCTTCGACCGAGCGGCCGCCGATCGTCATAGGCAACGACTTAAATTCCTGCGGGATCGCGCCCATCGGCTTCATGACGTCACCCCCCTCAATGCTGCGCGGTCGAGCTTGCCGTTCGCATTGCGCGGCAGTTCCGCCAGCCAGATATAGCGCGCGGGCTGCATGAAATTGGGCAAATCGCGCCGGAGGCGCTCCCGCAAGGCTGGCTCCGCAGAACCGTCCCCTTTAGCCACCACCACGATTGCCTGCCCCTGCCGCTCGTCCGGTACGCCGATCGCGACCGCTTCGCTGGTCTCTCCGCCGGCGGTGATCGCTTCCTCGATTTCGTTTGGGCTGATACGGTTACCCGACGATTTTATCATCTCGTCGTCGCGACCGACGAAGCGCAGCAAGCCATCGGCGTCCGCCACGGCAGTATCGCCCGACCATACCGCCATGCCACCAGATTGCGACCAGGCCGGTGCTGGTCGGAAGCGCGCCGCGGTGCGCTCCGGATCCTGCCAATAGCCTTGCGCGACGAGCGGGCCGGCATGAACCAATTCGCCAGGCTCTCCGGCGGCCGCCCGTTGGCCGTCGGGCCGCACGATCATGACCTCTGCGAACGGAATTGCCCGACCGATCGAATCCGGGTGGTCGGCAACCAGGCTGGGTTCGAGATAGGTCGAGCGGAAAGCCTCGGTGAGGCCATACATCGGATAGATGTCCGCTCGCGGAAAGCGCGCGCGCAGGCCGTCGATCAGACGACGGGTCAGCGCGCCGCCTGAATTCGTTATTCTTTTCAAAGAACGTGTGTCGATATCTTGAGGATCGATATCAAGTAATTGCGTCCAGAGCTGCGGCACGCCCGCCAGCGTCGTGATCCGCTCGCGCTCGATCGCCCGATAGACGTCGCGTGGCAGCAGATAATCGAACGGCACCACGCACGCCCCCACCGCCCAGGTCGAGAAGAGCTGGTTCTGACCGTAATCGAAGCTGAGCGGTAGTACGCCGAGTACACGGTCTGCAGGACCGAGCCGAAGATAATGCGCCACGCTGATCGCGCCCAGCCATAGATTGGCGTGGCTGAGCATCACTCCCTTGGGCCGGCCGGTCGAACCGGACGTGTAGAGAAGCGCGGCAAGCGCATCGGGATCGGCATCGGAAGGCGGCAGCGTCGCGCCCTCCAGATCGAGCTCCTCGGTCACGATCCGCACGCCGTCGGCCTCGAGTGTCTTGGCGCGCGCGGCCTGCGTGATCAGCAATCGGGCGCCACTATCTGATATAATATGCTGCACTTGCAGATGCTTGAGCAACGGATTTATCGGCACGTGTACGAAACCGGCACGTGCCGCCGCCAGCGGCATCAGGCAGGCGATGCGCGTCTTTGGCAGCCAGGTCGCAACGCGGTCGCCGGGTTCCAGGTCCTGCGCGGCCAGCCAACCTGCCAGTGTGCCGACTTGCGCCTCCAGGCCCGTGAAATCGAGCGTACCGTCACGCATCACTAGTGCGGGATCGCCCGAACGCCCGCATAGGGCAAGGTGATCGAGTGGCCGGGGCACGGGATCGAGCGGGATCATGGCGTCGTGATAGCGAGGCCGGGCGCTTCCCCCAAGGTCGCTTTCGTACTTTCGCCCCCCTTCCCATCATCGCCACCCCGCACTTGTTCCGGGGGTCCAACCCTCCCCAACCGAATCCCGCGTTGTTGCGCGTTGGATGCCGGGACAAGCCCGGCATGCCGGCCTATTCGTAACATGAGGAGCGGAGTCCCGATCCGCGACTACCAGCCGCCCTTCCCAAGCCGCCTCCCTGTCGGTAACGCGCCGAAACGATGACCACGCACCCTGCTCCGTCGACGGTCGACCAGACCGTGCGCGCCGTCCTCAAGGATGTCCTGGCGCTCAACGCCGACCGCGTCGCCGCGTTCGACGACGACACCGCCTTGTTCGGCGCCCTGCCCGAGCTCGATTCGATGGCGGTCGCCGGCGTGCTGACCGAACTCGAGGATCGGCTGCACATCCTGATCGAGGACGATGAGGTGGATGGAGAGATGCTTGAGAGCTTCGGTGCGCTCCGCCGTTTCGCCGAAGCCAAGGTTGGCGCTAAGAAAGGCACATGATCGATCATTATGACTGGGCTGGCGGGCGCGAGGCGATGATCCGCTTCGGGCCTGCCACGGGCCCGGTCGTGGTTGTGGTGCTGCCCTTGCTCGAGGAAGCCAATCGCACGCGCACCTTCGTTAGCGGCATACTGCGCCGTCTGGCCGCGCGAGATATCGCTGGCGCGCTGCCCGACCTTCCCGGGCAAGGCGAAAGCTTGGTACCGACCGAAAATGCCATGCTCGCCGGCTGGCGAACGGCGCTCGCGTCCGCCGCGACGGCAGCCGCAGGCGAGCGCCCGGTCCATATTTTATCCTTTCGCGGCGGCGCGTTGCTCGATCATGACGTCAAGGCTGCATCGCGCTGGCAACTCGCCCCGGCCAAGGGCGAGGCGCTGATCCGCGAACTCCTGCGTACGAGCGCGGCAGCTGGCGCGCGGATCGACATCGACCTAGCCAATTACAATGACGAGGGCGGCCCGGTGACGATCGCGGGCAACGCTTTGTCGCGAACGCTGCTGCGCGAACTCAACGCCGCGGATTGCGTGCGAGAGGGCGCGGTCCGCGTCGTCCGGCTCGACACCGATCCAGCGGTGGCCGACCGCAAGGTCGCCGGCGCGCCGTTATGGCGCCAGAGCGAGCCCGGCGACGATCCCGCGCTCGCCGACCTGCTCGCGGACGACATCGCCGACTGGATTGCGCAATGCGCGAGCTGACCGCCTTCCCCCGCGATGGCGACACGCTGATCGGAACGTTCGACGACGCCCCGGGCACAACCGGGCTGCTGATCGTCTCCGGGGGGAACGAACTGCGCTGCGGAGCGCATCGCGGCATGGCGCTGTTGGCCGCCGATCTCGCCGCGGCGGGCATTCCGGTATTCCGGTTCGATCGGCGCGGGATCGGCGATTCGGACGGCGCCAATCGCGGTTATCAGAATAGTGGTCCCGATATCGCCGCCGCCGCGCGCAAATTCCGCACGCTAGCGCCGCACATGAAGCGTGTCGTCGGATTCGGCAATTGCGACGCGGCGACTGCGCTGGCGCTCTTCCACCGCGATGCCGGGATCGATGCCTTGGTGCTTGCCAATCCCTGGATCGGCGGCGAGGAGGACGATATGCCCCCGGCAAGCGCCATTCGCTCGCATTACGCCCAGCGCCTGCGCGATCCACGCCAGTGGCTCCGCGCGTTGTCCGGAGGAATGGATATCGCAAAAGCGATCAAAGGGTTACGAAAGGCTTCTTCCAAATCAAAGCAGCCGACCAATCCTATCGCCGCGCAGATGGCGGTGGCGATGGTCGATACGCCGCGCACGATCCTGCTCGCCCAGCGCGACAATACCGCGATCCGCTTCGAGCATGCATGGCACGAGCCGGATATCGTCCACCGCCGCGATACCGACAGTCACAGCTTCGCGCGGGCCGGCGATGGCGATTGGCTCCGCGCGCAGATCCTGGCGGCGATCGGAGCGGCTGACCCAGGAACG
Organism: Sphingomonas sp.; assembly: GCF_024508665.1. Classification (GTDB taxonomy): domain Bacteria; phylum Pseudomonadota; class Alphaproteobacteria; order Sphingomonadales; family Sphingomonadaceae; genus Sphingomonas. The sequence continues at coordinate 500,169 of NZ_JANINP010000001.1, read as the reverse complement.
GCGCCAGCCCGTTAGCGTTTGCCCCACGACGCCATGGGAGCAACCGCAGTGAGTTCCAACCAAGATGTCGTCCGCGGTACGTTGCAGGCCTATGTCGACAAGGATCGTGAGGCAATCGAGCAACTGATCGCCGAAGATTTCCATTTCTCGAGCCCGCTCGACAACCGGATCGACCGCGACGCCTATTTTCGCCTCTGCTGGCCGAGCAGCGAAAACATGGACGATTTCGAGATCGTCCGCATGGCATCCGACCGGGATGCGGTGTTCGTGACCTATATCGGCACGATGGGCGGCCGGCGCTTCCGCAACACGGAGGTTCACAGATTGCGCGACGGCAAGGTCGTCGAGGTCGAAGTCTATTTCGGTTGGAACGTCCCTCATGACGTCCCAGCAGGAGAGCATGCCGACCCCAAAGGGGAGCCGACAAACGGCTGACGTCACTCGGCCGCTTCGGCCACCTTCTCGAAATCCGCCTCGGCCAGGAACCGCTCGGCATCGAGCGCGGCCATGCAGCCGGTGCCGGCAGCGGTGACCGCCTGACGATAGACCTTGTCCATCACGTCGCCGCAGGCGAACACGCCGGGCACGCTGGTCCGGGTCGAACCGGTCTCGACCTTGATGTAATGGTCGGCGTCGAGCTCCAGATGGCCGCGGAACAACTCGGTCGCCGGATGGTGCCCGATCGCGACGAACCCGCCTTCGACATCCAGCCGCGACAATTCGCCCGTAACCGTGTCGCGCAGTTCGAGCGCGACCAGCCCGGATGTGCCGCCGCCATCGACGAAGGTCTCGACCTCCTTGTTCCACAGCACCTTGATCCGCTCGTTGGCGTGCAGGCGCTGCTGGAGGATCTTCTCGGCGCGCAACGAGTCGCGGCGGTGGATCAGGGTCACGTCGGGCGAATGGTTGGTCAGGTACAACGCTTCCTCGACCGCGGTGTTGCCGCCGCCGATCACCGCCACCTTCTTGCCGCGATAGAAGAAGCCGTCGCAGGTCGCGCAGGCGCTGACTCCCTTGCCCTTCAACGCCTCCTCGCTGTCGAGCCCGAGCCATTTGGCCTGCGCGCCCGTGGCGATCACCAGCACGTCGCCGACATAGACATCGCCGCCGTCGCCGATCAGCCGGAACGGCCGCTTGGTCAGGTCGACCTCGACGATCGTGTCCCACATCATGCGGGTGCCGACATGCTCGGCCTGGGCCTGCATCTCCTGCATCAGCCACGGTCCCTGGATCACCTCGCGAAAGCCTGGATAATTCTCGACGTCGGTAGTGGTCGTCAGCTGGCCGCCGGGCTGGATGCCCTGGACGACGATCGGCTCCATCCCGGCGCGCGCGCCGTAGATCGCAGCCGACAGGCCGGCCGGGCCCGAACCGAGGATGAGCATACGGGTCGTGTGCGTGGTCATGAAGTGCGTCCTAAGGGCGAAGGCCCCTTTCGCGCAAATCTGGTATCGCGCTTATCCACAACAAGCTGCAACACGGCGCAGAAAAGCTTGCACGGGGCCAAGGAGGACCGAAAGCTGCAGCAAGCCGCCCCGGGGGAGAATCATCATGCGCCGCGTTGCCTTGCTCCTCTGTTCGCTGGCTTTGGCCGGAATCGCTTGTAGCGCGTCAAGCGCACCGCAGTCGAACAAAACCAGCGCGGCGCCCGCTCCCGCCAAGAACCCACCGCTACGCACTGTCGGCGTCTGGCAGCCCGCGCTAGGTTTGGTCCAGTTGCCGATCTGGCCCGGCAATCCGCCCGACGGTACGCTTCGCCCGCAGCCACCGGAAAGCGTCGACACCTACAAGGAACCGCCCGAATATGGCGGCAAGTCGCAGGCGGTTAACAACATCGCCATCCCCACGGTGACCGTCGTTCCTGCCAGGGGACATAATACCGGCACCGCCGTGATCGTCTTTCCCGGCGGCGGCTTCCAAAAGGTGTTCATCGACCTGGAAGGCTTCGAGATCTGCGACTGGCTGATTGCCAGAGGGATCACATGCATCGTCTCGAAATATCGCGCGCCCGGCGGCAACGATTATTGGGACGACAAACTCAAGCGTCACATCACGCCCAAGATCATGCGCGCTCTGCAGGACGCCCAGCGCACGATCCGGCTGGTGCGATCCAAGGCGAAAGCGCTGAACATCGACCCCAACAGGATCGGCGTGATGGGTTTCTCGGCGGGCGGTTATCTGGTCGCGCAAACCAGCAATATTCTGACCCCCGCCTACAAGCCCGTCGATGTGATCGATCGGATCAGCAGCCGCCCCGATTTCGCCATCGCACTCTATCCCGGCCATATTTGTCGCGACGGCGGCAAGTTCGACCCCACGCTGCCGGTCAACAAGGCGGCCCCACCGACCTTTATCGCCCAGGCCTGGGATGATCCGATCGATCCAATCTGCAACAGCCTGATGTACGCCAGCGCGCTGGACAAAGCCGGGGTGTCGACCGAGCTACATCTGTTCGCGAAGGGCGGCCACGCCTTTGGCCTGCGCAAGAGCGACCAACCGATCGGCGCGTGGCCGCAGCTAGTCGAGCGTTGGATGGCGCAAATGAGACTGCTTTAGACGAAAGCAGCGGAGCGACGTCACTGCCTCACTACCAATCGTCATGCCGGGCTCGTTCCGGCATCCAACGGGCAACAATGGACGGATTCCATTGTGCAGGATTGGACGCCGGAACAAGTCCGGGGTGATGGGCGTGGGTGATGCTTAGCCCGGAATCTCGAACAATCCCGCCGCGCCCATGCCCCCGGCCGTGCACATTGACACCACGACATATTTCACGCCGCGCTTGCGCCCCTCGATCAGGGCGTGACCTGCGAGCCGCGATCCGGTCATGCCGAACGGATGCCCGACCGCGATGGCGCCGCCATTGACGTTGAGCTTGTCGGGATCGATCCCCAGCGTGTCGCGGCAATAGAGGCATTGCGACGCGAACGCCTCGTTGATCTCCCACAGGCCGATATCCTCGATCTTGAGGCCCGCCCGCTTCAAAAGCTTGGGGATCGCGAAAACCGGGCCGATGCCCATTTCGTCAGGCTCGCAACCCGCGACCTGGAAACCGCGATAGATGCCGAGAATGTCCTTGCCTTCGGCCTCGGCCGCCTTGCGCTCCATCAGGATCTGCGCGGAAGCCCCATCGGACAGCTGGCTGGCGTTGCCGGCAGTGATGTATTTGCCCTCTTTGATCACCATGCCGTCCTTGAACACGGTGCGCAGGCCCGACAGGATTTCCGCCGTCGTGCCGCCGCGAATGCCTTCGTCCTGCGTCACGGTGACCTGTTCGGTGCCGGTCTGGTTGCCTTCCTTGTCGAAATTGGCCTTTTCGACGGTGATCGGTACGATCTCCTCGGCGAAAGCGCCTTTCTGTAGCCCCTCATAGGCACGCTGCTGGCTCATTGCGCCGAACTCGTCCTGCGCCTCGCGACTGATGCCGTAGCGCTCGGCTACCACCTCGGCGGTCTCGATCATCGGCATATACGCATAGGGCTTCTTCGCGATCACCGACTGGTTCTGATACGGCTTGCCCGCCTGCTTCGTGGTCAGCGTTATCGATTCCATCCCGCCCGCCAATGCCACGTCGAGCTCGTTGCACATGATCCCGCGCGCGGCGAGCGCGATCGCGGTCAGGCCCGAACCGCACTTGCGATCGAGCGTGAAGGCCGGGACGCTCGTCGGCAGCCCTGCCGCGAAGATCGTGTTGCGCGCGACGTTATAGCCCTGCGTCCCCCATTCGTTTCCCGCGCCGTAGAACACGTCGTCGATCCGCGCCGGATCGATCCCCGCCCTCTCGACCGCAGCGTTCATCACGTGTGCCCCCAGCACGGTCGCCTCGGCATTGTTGAAATAGCCACGATTGGCCTTGCCGATGGCGGTGCGGGCTGTGGAGACGATGACGGCTTCGCGCATGTTCTATCCTCTCATTTATCGAATATCGGGTATGGCGCTTAGCGCCGACGCACGCGAAAAGCGAGAGGGCTGGCGCATGTCCTTCGCCTGCGCCAGAACGCCGCCATGACACAGCCGCTCGCCGCCCGTTCGCTCCTGTTCGCTCCAGGCGATTCGCCCCGCAAGCTCGAAAAGGCCGGGCTGAGCGCTGCCGATCTGGTGATCATCGACCTGGAGGACGCCGTCGCCGAAAGCGCCAAGCCGGAAGCGCGCAAGTCGGTCGCCGCACACCTCAAGACCACCCACCGCCGACAGCCGCACTGGGTACGGATCAATCCGCTCGATACGCCGCATGCGCTGCCCGACCTCGCGGCGGTCGTGCCCGCGCGTCCTGATGGCATCGTCCTACCGAAGGCGACGCGTGCCGATGCCGAGCGGCTGAACAATTATCTGTCGGCGCTGGAGGCCTCCGCCGGCCTTCCGCTCGGCGGCATCCCGGTGTTCGTCCTTGCGACCGAGACTGCCGTAGGCGTGTTCGATGTCGGCAATTACGCCGGGTGCCCGCGCCTCTGCGCCTTGAGTTGGGGCGCGGAGGATAGCGCAACGGCGCTCGGTGCGACGAGCAACCGCGACGACAACGGGGATTACGATTTCCCCTATCAGCTTTTTCGTGCGCTCTGCCTGACTGGCGCGGCCGCGGCATCGGTCAGCGCGATCGAGACCATCCACGGCGATTTCCGTGATGCGCAGGGGCTGGAGAAAATGGCCCGCCGCGCTCGCCGCGCCGGTTTTCGCGGCATGCTCGCGATCCATCCCGATCAGGTACCGGTGATCAACGCCGCCTTCACGCCGTCACCCGAAGAAATTGCGCATGCCGAGAAGGTCCTGGCCGCGTTCGACGCCAATCCCGGCGCCGGCACGGTCGGTCTCGACGGCGCCATGCTCGACATGCCGCATCTCAAGCGCGCGCAGGCATTGCTGGCGACGAAGCGATAGCGCTACTCGGTCTTGATCGGCCGCTGTTGAGGGTAGGAAGGAGTTAGTTCGCGCCCTTCCCCGTCCACTTGCCCATCCAGCCAAGCACCTCGCGATACCATTGGCGGCTTTCCTTGGGGTTGAGCACCCAATGGCTGCCGCCGGGGAAGACGATCAGCCGCGACGGGATGTCGCGCCGCTGCAGGGCGGTGAAGGCGGCGATGCCCTGGGTATAGGGAATGCGGTAATCGCCCTCGCTGGTGATGACGAGTTGCGGCGTCTTCCACTTGTCGACGAAATTGACCGGGTTCCATTTCTCGAACGCGGCAGGATCCTCGTAATAAGGATGGCCGCCATGCTCCCATTCGTCGAACCAGAGTTCTTCGGTTTCGTACGCCATGGCACGAGCGTCGAACACGCCGTCATGCTGGACGATGCACTTGAAGCGGTCGGGCCAATTGCCCTCGATCCAGTTCATCATATAGCCGCCATAAGAGGCGCCGAGCGCACAGGCATTGTTGCCGTCGAGCCAGGTGAATTTGGTCGTCGCAGCGTCGAGGCCCTTTTTCAGGTCCTCGAGCGGCCAGCCGCCCCAATTGTTGCGGATCGCGTCGGTGAAGCCCTGCCCATACCCGGTCGAACCGTGGAAATCGACCGCGACCAGGCCATAACCCGCGCCGGCGAACAAGGCCGGGTTCCAGCGGTACGACCAGCTGTTGTTGCTCGACCCTTGCGGCCCGCCATGCACCATGAACGCGACCGGCACCTTGGCGCCTTCGGCGAGGCCGGCCGGCTTGACCGCATAGCCCCACACCTTGTCGTTATTGACACCGGTGAAGCTGAACCGCGTCACCGTCGGCATGTCGATCCCGGCGAGCTTGTCGGCGTTCACGCTGGTCAGCCGCGCGCTCTTCTTGCCCGACAGCCAGTAGAAATCGTCCGGCGAGGTCAACGAGTTCATCGCATAGACCAGTCCCTTGGCGGTCGGTACCACCGCCGAGACGTTGCCTTCCTGCGTCAACCGCGTCGGCTTGCCCGACTTCAGATCGATCGCGAAAATCGGCGTTTCCTGCGTATCCTCGGCGGTGACGTAGATCGTCTTGCCGTCCTCGCTCCACGCAATCGAGCCGACCGAACGGTCCCAAGCCTCGGTCAACGCGCGAACCTGGCCTGTCGCGAGGTCGCGAACCATAAGCACCTGACGGTCGGCTTCGTAGCCTGGACGTTTCATCGCGAACCAGGCGAGATATTTGCCGTCGGGCGACGCCGTGGGAAGGTTGTCCATGCCGTCATTGGCGTCGGTCAGATTGGTCGGCGCGGCCGAACCGTCCGCAGGCGCCGCGAAGATGTCGAGATTGGTCGACAGCGGCTCGATCCGCCCCGCCTCTCGCAGCGCGAAGTACACGGTCTTGCCGTCCGCCGACCAGGACACTTCTTCGCCGCCGCCAAACGGTTTGGACGGACTGTCGCCGACTAGCCCGCCTTCAATCGCCTTGCCGTAACCTGGCGCCTTGCCGTTCGCCATCGGCAGCACGAACAGTTGCGAGCGCGTGCCGTCGGACCAGCTCGCCCAATGGCGGATGAACATCTGGTCGAAGGTGCGGCCGTTGCCGGCATCGTCGCGCTTCTTGACCATGGGGGGCTCGCTCGAGAGCGCGCCGGGCAGGCGGTCGGCCCAGATCAGCATCTTGTCTTCGGTCGGCGCCACCTTGAACCCGCCGATACCACCCTTCAGGTCGGTGACTTGGGTCGGCGCACCGCCGGTGACGGCGATCGCCCAGACATTGTCCTCTCCGCCTTTGTCCGACTGGAACCATACGGTCTTGCCATCACGCGAGAATTGCGGGCTGGTCTCGTTGACCGCCCATTCGCCGATCAGCTTTTCCGGTTTCGCACCTTTGGCGGTCAGATCGAGCCGCCACAAATCATAACGCCCCTTGTCGCCCGCCAGATCGGTCTCACGCTGTTGCCAGACCAGCCAGCGGCCGTCGGGCGATACCGCCGGCGACGAGACGCGGCTGAGCATCGTCACGTCTTCGATCGTCAGTTGGCGCGCAGTTGCGGGGAAAGCGAACGAAGCGAGCGCGACGCTCGCGAGGAGGAGCTTTTTCATGACCCGAGGTAGAGCAGAAGGTGGTTGCCCGAGCAACTACCCGTCGCCGCAAATGCTCGCTTCGTCGGTGATCTGGGGAGCAGTCTGTCGGCCACAGACTACGTCATCCCCGCGCAAGCGGGAATGACGCGTGTTGGGCGGGAGACCGAGCGTTTGAGTCTCAGCGCTGACCGGTGATCCGGGCGATTTCCTTGGCGACCATGGCTTCGACCAGGCTAGGCAGGTTCGCGTCGAGCCAGTCCCGCAGCATGGGCTTCAGCATATCGCGAACCAGCCCTTCCAGCGTGTCGCTACCCGCTACTTCGGGCTTGACGACGAGCCGCGACAAGCTGGCAAGCCGTGCCCGGCTGGCTTCCGCCGTCTCATCAGAGATGATCTTTTCGGCGGGCACAGGCGCCGGCGTCGCGGCAGTCTGGGCGGCAACGGGCGCCGCGATCGATGGGGTATCCGAATCGGGCGCGGGCTCGTTCAGTTCGAGCACGTCATCCTCTTCGGCGACCTCGACCGGAGTCGGCTGCGGAGCCGGACGACGGCGCGCACGCGATGCCCCGCCGGTCTCGACATCCTCGGCGATGATCCGTTTGATCGAGGACAGGATATCCTCCATCGACGGTTCGGCGCTTACATCCCCCATAGGCGGCCTGCTTCCTGACGACGCACGAACTCGCGCAAATCGCGAGCTATTTGGCCTCGTTTGCGGGACGATCGGGGGCCGTGTCAACCGGGGCGTTCAACTGAGGGTCGAGCGGGCGCTTCTGCGACGAGTCCTGCGGCGGGGTATCGCGCGTGCTGGTACCGGTCGGTTTATAGGCCGGATCAATGTCCCAGTCGCTCCATTTGCCCTTGACGCGGTTGTAGTTGGTCAACGGATCATACAGCGCCCCGCCCTCGAGTCCGAGGTCGCGCGCTTCGGCCTGTCCCATCGCCGCGAGCAAGGCGAAGCCGGCGACATAGGCGTCGCGCTGCGCGGTCACCAAGGTCACCTGGCTGTTGAGCAATTCCTGCTCGGCATTGAGGATATCGAGGATCGTGCGGTTGCCGACGCTATTCTCGGCGCGGACGCCTTCGAGGCTCAGCTTGTTGGCTTCAACCGCGCGTTGCGACGAGGCGATCACCTCGAGCGAGGACTTCCAGATCGCATAAGCCGAGCGCGCCTGCGCGATCACGCCGCGCTCGGTATCGGTTGCCTGTTCGAGCGCTTGGGCGCGGCGCGCCTGCGCTTGGCGGACCTGTGCCGACGGGCCGCCGCCCTGATAGAGCGGGACCGAGAATTGCAGCCCGACAGTGCCAGCCGAGCCGGACTGACCCGGCTTCGGGCTGGTGCCGGAGCCGTAGGAACCCAGATAATTGAAGTAATTGCCGCCGACGACGCCGCTCAATGTCGGCAGCCGCGCGCCCTTGGCCGCATCGATGTCGAAGCGTGTCGCATCGCTGTTGCGTTGCGCCGCGAGCAGCACCGGATTGTTCCTGAGCGCAACCTCGACCGCATCGTCGGGCGCATTGGGAAGGTTCGGCAAAGCGGGCGGATCTTCCAGCTGTCCCGGAGGCGAGCCAACCACCCGGATGTAACTTTCCTTGCTGGAGATGAGCTGGGCCTGGGCCTGTTCCAATTGGCCGCGCGCGACCGACAGGCGCGCATCGGACTGCGCGACGTCTGTGCGCGTCAGGTCGCCGACCTGGAACCGATCCTTGGCGGCCTGGAGGTTGACCTCCAGCACCTTCACATTTTCCTTGTTCAGCCCGACGATCGCTTCGTCGCGGATGACGTCCATATAGGCACCGACCACGCCGACGAAGGTATCCGATTCGGTGCCGCGCAGCTGCATCCGGCTCGCCTCGACGCGCGTTTCGGCCCCCTTGATCGAGTTGCGGACACGGCCGCCGCTATACACCGGCACGGCGAGTTGCGCGCTCGCCTGAAGCTGGCGATCGGGCGACAGCAAGCTGTTCTGGCTGCTGTTCAGGGCATTCTCGGTATAGTTGCCGCTGACCCCGACATTGGGACGTCCCTGCGCCTTGGCGATCGGGACGTTCTCATCGGACGCACGGACATTGGCGCGCTCCGCGGCTAAGCCCGGATTGGTGTTGTACGCTTTGACAAGCGCTTCGCGCAGAGTGTCGGCGGCAGCCGGGACGGCGGCGACCGCGACCATGGCTACACCAGCGAGCAAAACGGAAACGCGCATCAAATCCCCACCTCTTTCAAAACGCCATTTCTTTCAAAAGGCGAAGCTCCGCGGCGCCGAAAAACCGGGCAGCGCGACGCAATCCACGTCGGCGAAAGCGCGCAGCCCGAACGCCCCCTTGATCGTACGTCCCGACGCCAGGCGCGATACGCCACGTTCGCGCAGCCCGGTCACCACCCGCCCTCCGGGAATCACCTGACCGACGAGCGATTCGGGAATTAGCTCCACGCAGCCATCGACGATCAGCACGTCATAAGGCGCACCCGGCGCATGACCTTGATCGAGCGGCCCCTCCACCAACTCGACATTGCCGTAACCCGCCAGTGCGGCACGGGCGTGCGCGGCAAGATCGGCATCGCTTTCGACGGCGACGACCGAACGTACCAGACTGGACAGCACAGCGGCAGTATAACCGCCGGCGGCGCCGATCAGCAGCACCCGGTCGCCGGGCTCCAGATAGGCCTCGGTCAGCAATTTGCCGGTGGCGATCGGCAGGTTGAGGTAACGGCCGCTACCGATCGCTACAGCAGTGTCGCGGTAGGCGAGCCGGCGCGCGCTTTCGGGGACGAACGCCTCGCGCGGCACCCTGGCCATCGCAGTCACCACGCGCGGATCGTTGACCGCGTTGGTGCGCAACTGGCTCTGCACCATGGCATGGCGCATCGCCTCGAAGCTGATATCCTCGCCGACCGTCCCTGGCGCCAAATTGTTCATAGCCCGCCCAATCGCATAACTGTTTTACGTATGCAACACACTTCATGCCGCTCGGCTGCTATATGGTGCGCTGCGCCGCACGCCAACCCGCAATAGCGCATTAAATTACAAACGTCATATAAAGCCGCTGTTGACTTGAGGCCGTCCGATGCGCAAAGCCCCGCGCCTTACCACGCCTTCGAGGCCCGTTGGCGGAGTGGTTACGCACCGGACTGCAAATCCGTTTACGCCGGTTCGATTCCGGCACGGGCCTCCATCATCGCGATATCGCGACCGACGGTCAGGGTAGTTTCTTTCCCATCGATGCCTGCAAGACGCCGTACCATTCGGCACGCGACCATTCGACCTTGAAGGCGTCGCGCGTCTCAAGGATTCGCTCGACGCGCTGACTGCCGACGATCGGAATGACCCGCGCCGGATGCGCCATCAGCCAGGCATAAGTCGCAGCTACGGCGGAGACGCCATGTTGTGCGCCCTTCCCTTCCAACAAGGCCGCAACCGGTCCGTTCTGACCGAGCCTCCCACCGCCTAGCGGCGACCAAGCCAGGACGGCATGATCGCGCGTCATCGCCAAGTCGAGCGTGCCATCCCAGAGGGGATCGGTGTGTAGCGGCGAGAATTCGGGCTGGGTGCTCGCCAGCGGCACGGTAAGGAAGCTTTCGAGGGCCGCGACCTGCGCCGGCGTGAAGTTGGACACACCGATCGCCAGGGTCTTCCCACTTGCGATCATCTTCTCGAGCGCAGCCGCCAGCTCCTGAGGATGCGCAAGCAGATCCGGACGATGGACCTGCCAGAGATCCACCTGCTCGATACCCAGGCGTCGCAGCGATGCGTCGAGCGCGCGCTCGAGATAGGCCGGACTCGAATCATACGGCACCCCGGGAATGATCCCTCCCTTGGTCGCCACCACCATATGCGCCCGCAATTCAGGCGCGCCTTGCAGCACGCGACCTAGCGCCGTCTCGGCATCGCCGAATCCGCTCGTGCCGTTGAATCCATAGATATCGGCCGTGTCGAACAGCGTGATTCCGCTATCGAGCGCCGCTTCGATCAGCGCCGTGGCGCCGGCGATATCGTCACCGCGCAGCCGCCACATGCCCCAGGCGATCGGTGAGACGAGGATGCCGCTTCTACCGAGCGGCCGCGGTTCAGCGGAAAGACGTTCGATCATGGCAGCGCTCTTGCCACGAGCGCGGGCGAGCCGAAATGGCTAAGATCCTTTTCATTGAAGCTGAAACCGGCACCGACCCAGCGAAGCCAAAATAGCGCTAAAGAATCACGTCGCCCTCGCCGCTGGCGAGAATGCGCCCCATCGCCTCGAACAGAGCGTCCATCGCGACCGGCTTGAACAGCACCTCGTTGGCGCCCGCCGCGATGCAGCGTTCGCGCAGGTCGATCGCGGTATCAGCCGTAACGACGATGATCGGCAGCTTGGCTTTGGCATCGGGCCGCTCACGAATGCGTCGGATCGCGGTAATGCCATCCATCCCCGGCATGCGCAGGTCGACCAGCGCCATGTCGAAATCGCGCTCGTCGATCAGTTTCAGACCGATCTCGGCGCTTTCCGCCTCGGTCATTGCCGCCCCCGCCACGTCCAGCATGTCGGCGACGACGCGCCGATTCATCGGATCATCCTCAATGAAAAGCACGTTCATCGTAGCGGACCGGTCCGGACCGCAGCGTGGGGGGCATTAGAGATCATGGTCGATCCCCCTATCCGCCTAAGCGGCCCGACTATCAACATCTTCATCTTTCGCTACCGAAACGATTGTTTGAACCAACGCGGCGCCGGCAATCGGCTTGGCAATCAGTTGATCTACGCCTGCCGCGGTTAACCGGGTGCGGTCGGCGGCATCCGGGCTTGTCCATAGCAATGATATCGGCGCACCGTTCAGGCGCGCGATTCCCGCCTCCACGTCGCCGTCCATCCCCATCGTCGCTTCGTCGGTAAGAATCCGCTGGATTCCACCTTCTTTCAACATCGCGGCGGCATCGTCGATCGATCCGGCGATCTTCACCGAAGGAAAACGCTGGGCGAATAAAGTCTTGAGCATCGCTCGACTGATCGGATTCTTGTCGAGGATCAGCAGAGCCTTGCCTTGCTCGTCGTCGATCGCTGTAGCCTGTTCTTCGGCGACGCGAACCAAGGGGACCGCCACCGTAAACGTAGACCCCTCGCCCGGAACGCTCGCCACGGTGACGTCGCCGCCCATCGCCCGTGCAATGTTGCGGCAAATCGCCAAACCTAGGCCGGTGCCGCCGAACTGACGCGTGGTGCCGGCGTCAGCCTGACGGAACGACTCGAAGATAAGTTCGAGCTTGTCCGGCGGGATCCCGATCCCCGTATCGCGGATTTCGATGGTCACGTATTCGCCGTCGGCCCCCTGAATCACCCCCGACCGGACGTGAATATATCCATTTTGGGTGAATTTCAGAGCATTGGAAAGCAGATTGAACGCAATTTGCCGCAAACGCGCCGGATCGCTCTCGATCCGGGACGGCGCTTCGCTGACATCGAGTTCGAATCCGACACCCTTCGCGGCAGCCTGATCCTGCCACATGCGCGATACGTCGCGCAGCATCGCCGCCAGGTCGACCGGCGCGCGCTCGATCGTCAGATTGCCCGTCTCCATCTTGGCCACGTCGAGAATGTCGTCGACCAGCGCGCGCATCGACACGCCAGCACCATGCACCACGCCGATGCGATCGCGCATCGCGGGATCTAGCCGTCGGTCGGCCAGCATCACCTGAGTCATCCCCAGGATCCCGTTCAGCGGCGTTCGAATTTCGTGGCTGGTAGTGGCCAGGAATTCGGTCTTGGCAGCCAGCGCCTTGCCTAGAGCGGCATTGCTCGCTTCGAGGTCGACATTGGCCGCGCGCACCTGGTTCCGGCTGCGACGAATCGTGATCAGGCCGAAGCTCAGCATGCCGAACACCACGATCGAAACGGTCGCGGTGGCGACGAATATCCAGAATTGCGCATCGGCGCGCCTCTTGGCCTCGTCGGCCTGCAGCTTGGCGATCTGGAGTTCCTGGTTGGCGAAGTCGAACTTTGCGCTCATCAGCGCGGTGTTATTCGATCGCGCGGTCGTCGTCGTCTTTTCATCGATCGCGCGAATCACCTCGAGCTGGTGCAGCGCTTGCGGCGTGTCGCCAAGGGCCTTGTAGATGTCATAGGCCGTCGTGTGCGCCTGCCAGAATGCCACGGTGTCGACCGCGCTCCCCGCCAACGCAAAGGCTCGTTCGATCTTCGCGCGCGCCTCGGTCAGCTTGCGACGCTCGAACGCGGCCTTGGCGGCAAGCGCCCAGAGCTGGGCAGCATCGTCGCGCGAGGAACTGTCGGTCAGGCGGAAGCCCTGTGCGATTGTCCTTTCGGCGTCGTCGAGCCTCCCTGCCCACAATTCGTTTCGGGCCAGATTGCGCAACACCATCGCTTCGAGGGCCGGATTCCGGCTTTGTCGCGCGAATTTGAGCGCCTTCTGAAACTCGACTTCAGCCTCGTCATAGCGTTTCAATTCGCGGAGCGCGTCGCCGCGGTTGCCGTGGATCGTGCTCAGCAGTTGAGGGTCGTTGCTGCCGACCGCGAGCGCCTTGTCGCTGTTCTTGATCGCGCCATCGAAATCGTTGGCATCAAGGTAGATCCCGGCAATGCCGATCAACGCCTTGGCTTGGCCAGTCGTATCGCCGATCGCGCGATAGAGGTCGTGCGCCGCTTGATAGTCGCGCAACGCGTTGGCGATGTCGGCCTTGTCGGCATTCCAACTGCCCCGGGCAAGCAAGATATCGGCGTTGAGTTTGCTGCCCTTCGCAGCCCGTTCGGTGATGATCAGCGCTTGCGCCAGCAATTGGCCCGCGGCGGCGGGCTTGCCGCTGAAATTGGACGCGACACCCTGGAGCCACAGCGCCGTGGCGATCTCGACGTCGCGATCCGGCTCCGCCATACGCTGAGCGAGCTGGCGCGCGGCAATCGCCTTCTGCACCGTCAGCTGCGGATCGATGCCCATCGTCGCCTTGACGTCGTCTAGCGCCTTGTCGACTTGCGCCTTGTCGACCGGCGCCCCTTCGACCTGCGCCACGCACGGGGTCGCGACGAAAATCGCAAACAGCGTGCACGCGCGTAGGATCCACCGATTCATGACGTAACCAGAATGAACTTGCGACGTTAAAACCGCCCTAAGGCCGCCATCGTCGATTAGCCGAGGCGGCGGAAAGCGGCGGCGCGGAAACTGGCTCGCGCTGAATCCACCAGCGCGGCGTCCTTATGATCGCGCAGGAACTGGCGGAACGCCTCGATCTCGACCGGGCGGCTGATCAGATAGCCCTGGATCATGTCGCATCCCATCACGCTGAGCAACGCCAGCGCAGCTGGCGTTTCGACGCCCTCGGCGGTCACTTCCATTTCCAGCGCGTGGGCAAGATCGATGGTCGATCGCACGATCAAGGGATCGCGGTTGCTGCTGGTCAGCTGCAGGACGAACATCTTGTCGATCTTGAGCTCTCGGGCCGGCAATTGCTTGAGATAGGCAAGGCTCGAAAGGCCAGCGCCATAATCGTCGATAGCGATCGCGATGCCGTGATCGGCGAAGATATTCAGGTTTGCGATCGCGCTGACGGGATCGCGGATGACCGAAGTTTCAGTGATCTCGAAGCCGAGCGGGACGCCCGCTTTACTGACCATTTCGCACGCACGCTTCACGAATGACACGTTGCTCAGCAATTGGCCGGAAATGTTGACGAAGATCGTGATCTCCTGGCCGTCGGCCCGGAGATAATGCTGATCGGCAATGACCTGCTCAATCGTCCACAGCGTCAGCCGGTCGATATCGCGAGAGGTTTCGGCCAGCGGAATGAAGTCGCTCGGCAGGATCAGTCCACGCGTGGGGTGGCGCCAGCGCACCAACGCCTCGGCGCTCGCGATCTCCTGGCGGCGGACATGCACCTTGGGCTGATATTGCAGGAACAGCTCGCCGCGATCGATCGCTCCCTTGAGCTCACGCTTCAACGCCAATTTGTCGACCATCGGGTCGACTTGCGACAAGTCGCGCAACACCAATTGGCTTTCGTTGCGCGATTGAACCAACGCGTCCTCGGCTTCCTCAGCAAGGCGAATGTCGTCCAACGTACCCGGGGGTCCGGCAGCGATACCGATGGCCAGGTCGATGTGATGGCGTTCGCCGTCGAGGTCGAAGGGCGCGGCGAGCGCTTCGGTCAACCTGTCGGAGAATTGTTGAAGTTCCGCGGTGTCGGCGACGCAAGTGTCCACTTCGACCGTCCAGCGGCCGATCACCGTGGCCACCACGCCGGGCATCGCATTGGCGATTCGGTCGGCGATATCGAATGCGATGTCGTTCGACCGCGCGACACCGAGATGCCGGCGCAGGAATGCCTGGTTGGTCATTTGGGCAAGTGCCTGGACGGCCCAGGGTTTCGTGGCGGAAACCTGCGCAAACGGGGTCGCGGCACCGCGCATACGGCTCCGCGATGTCGACGATAGGCCGGATTGGCCTACCGGCTCTTCGGCCGGGCTGATCGGGATGCGAACGCGCGTCATCGCCGCCCTGCTACCCCAAAGGGCCTGAAAGAACTCTTAAGCTCCCAAGCCCCGACCTCAGGGAAAACACGTAACCGCCCGGAATCGCGATTGCTTTTAAGTTAAAAAGTTATTAAGAAACTCCCGTGCCCGGGGTGGGCGCATCAGGAGTAAAGCAATGCTCGCGTTTCTTATTGCGCTCGTCCACGGCGAAACCATTCGTCCCTGGTAAAGCGATATTAGACGGCCCGCTTCCCACCGATTGACTTGTTGATTCAACAAGTTGACGGCGGAGGCGGGTCGCTCTGTATCTGGTTAATTCGATGCGTTGCCGGGCCGTAATTACAGCCCAAACCTTGCCGAATTAACCTTTTCTTAAATTTTACGAATCGGTCGCTAACCATCATACCGCGCAGCGACGCGCCAGCCCGTGCGGCCGTGGCAAACGCGCCCGTCAGGGGGTGCCCGGCGTCCCTTCAGACCATCCGCCGCCCATCGCCTTGAACAACACCACCGATAGCTGCCGGAGCTGCGCGTCGCTATTCGCCAGGTTTTCCTTCGCGCGCAGGACGTCCACCTGCGTATTGATGACGGTATCCTGCGCAACCAGGCCCGCCTGGTATCGCGCCTGATCCGCGGCGGCAGTTCGGTCGGCATCCGCCAGCGCTTGGCGTAACAGCGCGTTACGACGGCGTTCGGCGTCGATCTTGCTCAACGGGTCCTCGACGTCGCGTAACGCCTGGAGCACGGTCATGCGATAATCTTGATACGCTTGCTCACGCTGCTCCTTGCGGATTTTAACCGTCGCCTTGCGCTTTCCCCAATCCAGCAGGGGAAATGTCGCCTGTCCGGTGCCGGTTAGCTGCAGGCTATCACCGGCGAAGAGACTGCCGAGCGAAGTCGAGATCAACTGCGCCATGCCTGTCAGGCTGAACTTAGGATAGAGATCGGCCACTGCGACTCCGATATCGGCGGTCGAGGCGGCCAGATTGCGTTCCGCGGCACGAATGTCGGGACGGCGGCGCAACAGGTCGCTGGGCAATCCGGCCGGAATTTCCGGCGTAGGCACTAACGCGGGCAAAGGCCCGGATAATTCCGCCATCAAGGCTTCCGGCGGTTGTCCGATCAGGACGCCGAGCGCGTGCTTGCGTACGTCGAGGTCGGCCTTGAGCGGTTCCAGTCGCGCGCGAGTCGCAGTGATGTTGCCGTTCTGCCGGGTGACGTCGATCGACGGCGTCAGCCCGACCTTCGAGATGTTCGACGCGATCTGCAGCGCCCGGCCTTGCCTGTCGATTTCGCTGTCGAGCACCGCGATCTGTTCCTGATCGAGGCGAAGCGCGAAATAGGCGTCGGCGACTTCGGCTGCGAGCGTCACGGCGGCGTCGCGCTGGTTCCACTCGGCCGCCTCGGTCCGCGCCAGCGCCGCCTCTACGCCGCGCCGGCCACCACCGAAGATGTCGAGTTCCCAGCTCGCGTCGAAGCCGACCGCGAAAGTCTTGATGCTGTCGCCGGGCAAGGCGACACCCGAAGGCGGCCCGCTGTTGCCGCCACCGGAAAAGGCCCGCGCGAGGGTCGCAAAGCCGGCATTCTTGCTGAATTTGACGTCGGTCGCGTTGGCATCGGCGTTGACCACCGGCTTGTATTGCGCCCGCGCTTGAATCTCGCCCAGCCGCGCCTGGCGCACCCGGCTCGCCGCCGTCGCCATGTCGGGATTGTCCTTGAGCGCGCGGTTAATCAGGTCGGTCAGCTTGGGATCGGCAAACGCCTCCCACCAGCGCGCCGGATCGATCGCCTGGCCGGGCGGCGGCGCGCCTTGCGGGCCGGCATAGGTCGCGGGGACCGCCAGATAGGGCTTGGAATAATTCGGGCCGACCGTGCAGGCGGCAAGCGCCAGCGCAGACACGAGCAGGATGTTTCTTTTCCGCATCATCAATGTCCCATTCCGCCGCTCGCGCCCTTGCCCGAGTTCATGAAGATGACCACCGGCAGCAAGATCAGGATCAGCACCATCAGCGACCGGAAGACGTCGAGGAAACCGAGCATCGCCGCCTGTCGCTGTACTTGTTGATAGAGAACCGCCTGGGGCAGCACGGTCGGATCACCCAAACCGGCGAACGCGCCCTTCGCCTTGGCCAGCCAGTCGGTATAATTGGGATCGAGCGGATTGAGTTTCTGGACCAGCTCGGCCTGGTGACGTTGCATGCCCCCGGCGAGCATCGATTGTGCGGCAGAGATGCCGATCGACCCGCCCAGGTTGCGCGCGACGTTGAGCAGGCTTGAGGCTTGCGCGGTCTTGTCGCGGGGCAGCCCCTGATACGCGACTGCATTGATCGGCACGAACAGGAACGGCAGTGCCATCGCCTGGTAGAGCCGCCCCAAAGCGGCATCGGCGAAGCTGATGTCGGGACTGAAATGCGACATGTTCCACAAGGCGGCCGCCTGAACGAATAACGCCCCGCCAAGGAGGATTCGGGCGTCGACCTTGCCGACCAACCGGCCGGCGAAGGGTACGGCGACCAATGTCGCGATGCCGCCCAGCGTCAGCGCCAGTCCGGCATCGAACGAGCTGTAACCCATCACCTGCTGCAACATCTGCGGGATCAGCTGGGTCGTGCCGAACAGGATCAGACCGGTAATCCCCATGACCAACAAAGTGATCGCGAAGTTGCGATTGGCGAGTAAGCGGAGATCGACCACCGGATCCTTCTGTCTGAGCTCCCAGAAGATCAGGCCAACGAACCCGAGGAACGACGTAACCGCGGTAAACACGATGAAGCCGCTGGCGAACCAGTCCTCGCGCTCACCGCGATCGAGCGTCAACTCGAACAAGCCGAGCGACAAGGCGACGAGGATGACGCCGACATAATCGATGCGCAGTCCGCCGGCGAGTTTGCGCTGGCGATCGGCCTTCACCTGCTCGGGCTCGTCGACGAATATCTCGGTGAGGAACCAGGCCGCGATGCCGACCGGCACGTTGATCAGGAACACCCAATGCCAACTCGACGTCTCGGTGATCCAGCCGCCCAATGTCGGGCCCAATACCGGCCCGACGACGACGACGATCGCGAAGGCGGCGATCGCCATGCCGCGTTTTTCCGGCGGAAAGCTGTCGATCAGCATCGACTGCTCGACCGGTGCGAGCCCGCCCCCGCCTATACCCTGCAGCACCCGCGCGATGACAAGCGTCGATAGGTTGGGCGACAGGCCGCAGATCAGCGACGAGATCGTGAACAAAGCAATCGAGATCAGGAAATAGCGCTTGCGCCCGATCGCATCGGACAGCCAGCCCGAGATTGGGATGACGATAGCATTAGCAACCAGATAGCTCGTCAGCACCCAGGTCGCCTGGTCGGTGGTGATCGACAGGCCGCCGGCGATATGGTCGAGGCTGACATTGGCGATCGAGGTGTCGAGCACCTCCATGAAGGTCGGAAGCGAGATGATCGCGACGATCAGCCAGGGATTGTACTTCCCCGCCGCCGAGCGACTGCTGTCCCAGCCGCTTTGCTTCGCGGGCGATCCCGCGCCGGCTTCTGCCGCGGCGCTCGCCACGTCAGCGGACCTTGACCGTCGGAATTACCGACATGCCGGGCCCAATCGGATAATTGCGCGGATCGGGATTGCCGTTGCCGACGAGGAAATTGATCCGCACCGGCACGCGCTGGACCACTTTCACGTAATTGCCGGTCGCGTTCTGCGGCGGCAGTATGGCGAAGGCCTGGCCGGCGCCGCGCTGGATCGAATCGACCCGGCCCTTGAATTCGACATTGGGATAGGCATCGACCTTGATCGACACCGGCTGCCCGATGCGCATGTTCTTGAGCTGGGTTTCTTTGAAATTGGCGGTGACCCACATCGCGTCGGGCACGATCGCGAGCAATTGGCTGCCGGGCGCGACGTACGATCCCTTGTTGACCTGGCGGTTGACTACCTGACCCGAGACAGGAGCGACGAGGCGGAGATTGCCGAGGGTGACATTGGCCTGGGCGACCTGGGCACGCTTGGCGGCGATCACGGCACCAGCGGCATCGACCGCCTTGCGGGCGACGGCAATCTGGGCGTCGGCGCTGGCGACCTGGCGCCGCGCGGCGTCGGCCTGCGCCCGCGTTGAGACGGCGTTGGCGCGCGCCTGGTCAAGCTGGGTCGAAGCCACCGCCGAGCGGTCGATCTTCGCCAGGTTCTGATAGCGGGCGAGATCCTGCGCCGCCTTGACCGCGGCCGCCATCGGCGCTTGCGCCTCCGCCGCGGACTGATTGCGCGTGGCGATCGCACTGCTGACTTGAGCCTCGGCCTGTTGCAGCTGCGCTTGCGCCTGATCCACCCCGGCGCGCGCCTCGGCGAGCTGCGCTTCGGGGCCGGTCGGCTTGATCACCGCAAGCAACTGGCCGGCATTGACGTGGCGGTTGTCGAGGTCGGCGACGTCGATCAGCGTTCCCGCCACTTCTGGCGCGATCCGGACGATATGCGCGTCGACGAACGCGTCGTCAGTCGATTCGAATTGGCGTGCATGCAGGTAATAGAGCGTACCGCCGACCACGGCGACGCCCGCCACCAGGATCAACACCCAGAAGAACGGCCGGCGGTAGATCGGCGTACTGTCCTTGGCCTTGGCCTCTTGCTCGGTCTCGCTGCCGGCTTCGGGCTGGTCGGGGGTCGCCTGTGGCTGGGTATCGTCGCTCATCGCGTTTCCTTTGCTTCCGCCGTCAGGGCATCGAGAATGGCATTGGTATTGGCGTGGATGCGGGCGCGGATGCGCTGCGCCAGCGTGTCGTCGATCGTGTCGATTTCGAACAGCCGAAGTGCCGAGGCGCGGGCCGACCGCAACACCAGGACTTGCCCGAACAGCATCAGGCCGGTGATGCGCGCGTCCTCGTCTTCCTCTATCCCGGTGGCGAGGCAGATGAAGCGGATCAATTTTCGCATCATCCGTCCCATCGGCCCGTCGAATAGCCGCGCGAACGCGGCCGTCGGCCGCATCTGTTCGCGAACGATGAACAAACTCCAGCTTTCGGTCTGCTGTGCCATCATCTTGTCGAACAGGGCGTCCAGCATACCGTGCACGGCCTGACGCGCGCCGACCGCATCGCCATCCGCAACTTCGACCAGAAGAGCCGGAGACATGCCCTCAGCCATTTTGCTTGAGATGTGATCGGCGGCGGCAAGATAGAGTCCCTCCTTGCCGCCATAATGATAGGTGATCGAGGACATCGCAGTCCCTGCCGCGGCCGCGATCTCGCGGGTGCTGGCGCCTTCCAGCCCATGCTTTCCGAAAGCGTCGACCGCGATATCGAGAAGTCGCTGCTGCACCATCGGCCGCCCATTAGTTCGTTCGAACGAACAAGCAACCCTTAAATGCAAGGGAGAGCAAAAATTCGCTCTCCCCTCCCCGCGATCAGGCGATCGTCAACTGACGAACTGCAACAGGATCCAATACAGCCCGCCCGACAGGATCATCGCCGCCGGAAGCGTCAACACCCAGGCGAGCACCATGTTCCTTATGGTGCGGAATTGTAGCCCGGCGCGATTGGCGAGGCTGGCTCCCGCGACGCCCGACGTCAGGATATGCGTGGTAGAGACCGGCACCGCCATTTTGTCGGCGAAAGCGATCGTCAGGCCGGCGACCAATTCGGCGGTGGCGCCCATGCCGTAGGTTAGGTGCGTCTTGCCGATCCGTTCGCCCACGGTCTTCACGATCCGGCGCCAGCCCACCATCGTGCCGAGGCCGAGCGCGATCGCCACCGCTAGTTTTACCCAGATCGGGATATAGCGCGTGCCCTGCTCCAAATTCTTCTGATAGCCATCGATCGCCTTGAGTTCCGCCGGCCGGAACCGCGTGCTCGCATCCTTCGCCTTGGTGATCAGCTTTGACGTATCGAGGACCAGATACATGTCATTGCGCAGGTTGCCGGTTGCCGCCGCGGGAATATTGGAGATGGCGCCGTACGCCTGGATCCGCTGGCTGATATCGGCCGACAAGGTGGTAATGGCGCCATAGACGCGCGCATCGTCAGCCTTGCGCTGCTGAAGCGCGGCGACGAGCGTGGTGCGCGCATGATCGGTGTTCGGATCGATGGTGCCGGCACGCATCGCGAACGGCGCCACGCCGGTTTTGGCGGTCTCGATGAACGCCGCCGTCGCGCTGGCTGGCATCGTGCGGTTGAGCGCATAGGCGGTCGGCGCGCAGCCGATCAGGATGAGCATGATCAGGCCCATTCCCTTTTGCCCGTCATTCGATCCGTGGAAGAAGCTGACCAAGGTACAGGTGAAGATCAGCAACGCCCGGATCGGTCCCGGGGGCGGCGTATCGCCGACCGGCTCGCGATAGAGTCCGGGCGTACGGATCACAGCCTTCATCGCATAGAGAAGCGCGAAGGCGCAGACGAAGCCGATCAGCGGGCTCCAGAACAGACCCGAAAGCACGCCATAGGCCTGGCTCCAGTCGACACCGGCAGTCCCGCCCTTGGAACCCGACGAGATGAGCTGGTTGGCGAGACCGACGCCCAGTACCGATCCGATCAGCGTATGGCTCGACGAATTGGGCAGGCCGACATACCAGGTCGCCAGGTTCCACAGTACCGCCGCCAGCAGGAGCGCGAAGATCATCGCATAGCCGGCGCTCGACCCGACGTGCAGGATCAGGTCGACCGGCAGCAGCGTAACGATCGTATAGGCGACCGCGCCCGAGGACAGCAGCACGCCGAGGAAATTGAACGTCCCCGACCACATCACGGCGAGCGGCGCGGGCATGGAATTGGTGTAGATGACCGTGGCGACCGCGTTTGCGGTGTCGTGAAAGCCGTTCACGAACTCGAATCCCAGGGCGATCACCAAGGCGACGATCAGGAAGGCGAAAACATGCGTCGCCATCTGTTCGCCGACATGGCTGGTGTCGGCCAGGATCGAATAGCCGGCATAGCCGAGAGCGCCGACGATCAGCGCGACGAACACGAATTTCGCGATCGGGTGGTTGGGCTGATCGAGCCGCCTGCCGCCATGAGTTGCGCCGGGCTCGGCCGCGAGAGGCACGGTGCCGGAATCGGCCGTCAGATCGGTAGCCATGTCGCCGCCCCTGCACGGATCGTGTGACAAGCTTGTTACAACGCCGTCCCGCCGTGGGGCACGTATTGCCGGTTTCCTGATAGTCGCGCGGGCTAAACCGTTCCCCGATCGACCTGTTCTTCTGTAATCAACGGCGGCGCGATGCCGCGAGGCCGATCCAGCTCAGCACGCCCGCCGCGGCGAGATAGAGACCGACCCATCCCAACCCGCGCGCCGACAATGCCTGCGCCGCGAACGGGGTCAGCGCGCCGCCGATCACGCCGCCGACATTGAAGGCGATCGACGAGCCCGTATAGCGCACGCGCGCCGGAAATTGATCGGGCAGCCATGCGCCGACAGGCCCGTAAACGAACCCCATTACGAACAATGCGAAGGCGAGAAATAAGCCAGCCAGCGCCAGCGGCCCGGCCATCAGCGGCGCGAGCAATATCCCGGCGACGACCGTCCCGGCACATCCCCACATCAGCACCGTGCGCGGAGTCGACCGGTCGCTCCACCAGCCGGCGATCGCGATACCGGCGGCCATGAACAGGATGGCGACGAGCTGCACGCCGAGAAACGCCTGTTTGGGGTGCCCAAGCTTGGTGGTGCCGTAACCCAGCGCGAACGCGGTCGCGATGTAGAAGATCGCGAAACACGCCACCACCGCCAGCGTCCCGCGCGCGACCGCGCCGGGATGCTCGCGCGCCATTTCGCCCAAGGGAACGCTTGGCGGCGGCCCTTCCTCCAGGACGCGCTTGAACGCCGGCGTTTCGCTCACCTTGAGCCGCACCCAAAGCCCTAGCCCGACCAGGATCGCGCTGGCCAGGAACGGCAACCGCCATCCCCAGTCGCGGAACTGATCGGGCGTCAACGTCACGCCAAGGATCAGGAACAGCCCGTTCGCCGCGATGAACCCGATCGGCGCGCCCATTTGCGGTGCGGTGCCGAACCGGCCGCGCCATCCCTCCGGCGCATTCTCGACCGCGAGCAGGGCCGCCCCGCCCCACTCGCCGCCCAGACCGAACCCCTGACCGAACCGGAGCACGCAGAGCAATAACGGCGCCCACCAGCCGATCTGCTGATAGGTCGGCAGGAACGCGATCAGCAATGTCGACGCACCCATCAGCATCAAACTGGCGACCAGGGTCGACTTCCGCCCGATCCGGTCGCCGAAATGGCCGAACACCGCCGCTCCGACCGGACGCGCCACGAACGCCAGCCCGAAACTGGCATAGGCCGAGAGCAATTGCGCGGTGTCGGAGGTCGACGGGAAAAACAGCGGCCCCAGCACCAACGCGGCAGCGGTCGCGTAGATATAGAAGTCGTAAAATTCGACCGACGTGCCGACCAGGGCAGCGAGCAGGATGCGGCGATTGGCGATTATCGGGTGCATGTGCCCACTGCACGCAGCCTGCGACAATTTGCAACAATTGCGACATTGTACTGCGACAAAGAGCGCCTACCTAAGCCTTGCCGCGGAGAGTTCTTCCCCTTGCTTGCCGCGGCATGTTCCGGCCGTCTCCCCTGTCGGCCGGTCCTCCCTGAACTACGGGGCGGTTCCACCTGCGGACCGCCCCCTTTTTTTGCCCGGCGCGGTTGCGCACCGAACTCGCCGGTAACCACACGCTTTTTTTCACGCTGCGACATTTTGATACAGCCATGACACGTCCGTGCGACAAATCGCGCCCAGAGCGCCGCTCGCGGTAGGCCCCTTGCGTGCCGCGAGCGCCGGCCCATCCCCATGTGCCGGCTCTTCCCGAACTGCGGGGCGGTTCTCCCCTGGACCGCCCCGATTTTTCGCTCTCAATATTGGCCGTAGCGCCCGCGCACCGATGCCAGCAGCGCCGCGGGATCATAGCCCACTCCGTCCTTGAACACCGTCTCGACATTTTCGATGTCGGCAATGCGCCGCGACGGGTCCCCACGGACGAGCAGTAGGTCGGCATGCTTGCCTGCTGCGATCGACCCGATCCGATCAGCCAGCCCCAGATAGGTCGCGCCGTTGAACGTACCGACGCGGATCGCCTCGATCGGCGAAAACCCCGCGTCGACCAACAGTTCGATCGCCCGCTGATCGCCGAATCCCGGCAAGACATGGCCATCGCCGGTGGGATCGGGGCCGGCCAGCAACAGGCCGCCGGCGGCAACGAACGCGCGTTCCATCGCAAGCTCGTTGGTCCACAAAGTCGCGAGCTGAGCCCGCGCGGCGGCGCTGCGGCGGCCGACCCGGGCGAACCCATAGAGATACGCCGTGCGCGCCTCCACCGTCAGCAGCTCCAATTGGCTCGGTGGCAGAATCCTGTAGGAAGGCGAAGCATCCTCGAACACCGGCAGGGTCGACGTCACCGCGACATGGTGGTCGACCAACAGCTTGATCAGCGCCGCGCCCGACGCGCTGCCGGGCGTCATCACGGTCAAGGTCGGATCGCCGCCGCTATCCGGGCAGTTATCCGGCATCTTGCCCGGATCGAGCTGCGTATTGACGAAGAAGCCGTGCTCAAGATCGTCGATGCCGAGCGCGGCCGCTTCCGGAAAGGTCACCGAACAGAGGTGTCCGGTAAGCTTCAACCCGCGACGATGTGCCTCGTCGATCGCCGCCTTGAGCTCGTCGCGGGTGATGTTCATGTACGCCTTGAACGAGGTCACGCCGTGATCCGCCCAGAACGCGACGACGCGGCGGGCATCGTCGGCATCCCTCAGCCGCTACATCTGGATGAACGGACTGCTGGCGCCTTCGAGATAAGGGCCGGTCACATCCATGTGCGGACCGGGTAGTTCGCCGCGATCGATCGCGCGCTTGATGTTGACGTCGGTTGCCGGCTCGACGGCGCCGGTCGTGCGCATCGTCGTCACGCCCGCCGCCAGATACATCCTGGGCGAGCTGAACGCCATTTCGGGGACCATGATCGGCGGTTCGGACTTGCCCTCGGACGTCAGGTTGGGCCGCGCGGCATAATACATATGGTCGTGCATCCCGACGATGCCCGGCATCACCGTCTGTCCGGTCGCATCGATCACGCGGTACTCCCCGGGCACCGCGCCGCCGCCGGCGCCGATTCCCGCAATCGTGCCGCCATCGATCAGCACCATGCGATCGTCGGCTGCGGGAGCGCCGGTGCCGTCGATGATCCGGACATGCGCGAGCGCTATCCGACCCGCGCCATATTTGACGAACGGCACGACTGCTTTGCCGGGCGCGGCGAGCGGCGGCAGGATCGCGGCGGCCATATCGACCTTCGCCGGCGTCGCGGCAGCGCCCAGCAACAATGCCGTCAGCGGAATGAGCCCTCGCATTATCCGATGCCTCCCCAGATCCTCGATGCGCCGAGGATGCGCCGTTCGATCGCGCAGGGCAATCGCGGGACGCAGCCGGCCTTGCCGCCTCCAGACTGCGGCGCCATGCTCGCGGCGATGACCGATACGCCCTCCGTCAAGCGCCTCGCCGCTGCGGCCAGTGCCTGGCGCTCGGCGCCCGACGATGCCGCTGCGCGTACCCGGCTGGCGGTGTTGCTGTGGCGGCGGCCTGATTTGGCCGACGCGTCTCACCTGCCGGCAATCGCAGCGATGGTTCGCGACCGGCAGATCGACCCCGCGCAGTTCGAACGCGCAGGCTGGGTCACGCTCGGTCCGATGCTACCCGATCCCGCCGATCCGCAAGCTGCCGCGCTCTGGCTCGAACGCCACGATCTCGCGATCGCGCTGATCGAGGAAACCCAGGTCGCCGATACCGCCGCCGAGCATTTGTTGAGCACAATACGCCGCTGGCTGCTGATCGAGCACAAGACTGACGCTTTTCCTCGGTTGGCGGCGGCATTGCTCCGGCAAGCGGCGATCAATGGCGGTGCCTGGCCGTTCGACGCGGAGGAGCGCGCGGCGCTAGCTGCCGCGCCCGAATTTCTTGCCGCCTATATGCCTGAACCGCCGGGCACGATGGAGGAGGACTTCGCCGCGCCGGTGACGCGCGCGGTGGCGGCGCAATATGGCCGCTGGCCCTATCCGGTGTGGCAGCGGGCGAACGCCGTTGCGCTGCGATCGCTTGGCGAGTCGCTCCGCGCCTGCGGCGCCGACGCGCCGATCCTGCCCGATCGACCGAACATCCTGGTTGCCGGTTGCGGCACCGGACGCGAGGCGCTGAGCATCGCCCGCATGGCGCCCGATGCGACGGTAACGGCGATCGAGCTCAGCGAGACCTCGCTCGCCGTCGCGCGAGCGCGCTGCGCCGGGCAAGCCAATTTGCGGTTGCTGCGGCACGACCTCCACGCCGTCGCCGAACTCGGCCAGCGATTCCACTATATCGCCTGCTCCGGCGTGCTGCATCATCTGCCCGATCCCGAAGCCGGATGGGCGGCGCTGGTCGATGTGCTGGCGCCCGGCGGCACGATGCAGATCGCATTGTACAGCCGGATCGCGCGCTTGCAGGTCGCTGCGGCGCGGATGCGGCTGGGCACGCTGACGCAGGAACCGGTCAGCGACGATGTGATCCGCGAGGCGCGCCGGAGGCTGATCGCCGCACCGTTGCCGAGCGTCACCGACTCGCGCGATTTCTTTAGCACAGCGGGCGTCCACGATTTGCTGTTCCACGTGCACGAGGATTGTTTCGACATATCCCGGATCGAGCGAGCGACCGATGCGCTGGGCCTCAAATTGCTCCGCTTCCAGCTGCCGACGCCGGAGGACGCCAAGCAATATCGCGAGCTCGCGCCGCACGATCCGCTGCACCGCGACTTCGCGGCCTGGCACGCTTATGAAATGCGCCACCCGTCGACCTTCGCGGGGATGTATCGGATGACGCTCGCCCGCGCGTCCTGACGGTTGCCCCGCCGGGCGCCGTTCCCTAAGTGTTCACGCGTGACCGACCCTGCCCCCGCCTCCCTTCCCGACGATCCGCCCTATCTGCGCGGCCTCAATCCGCCGCAGCGTGAAGCGGTGCTGACCACCGACGGGCCGGTGCTGGTGCTGGCCGGCGCAGGCACGGGCAAGACCGCGGCGCTGACCGCGCGGCTCGCGCATCTGTTGTGGACGCGAAAGGCCTATCCGTCCGAGATCCTCAGCGTCACCTTCACCAACCGCGCCGCGCGCGAGATGAAGGAACGCGTCGGCCGGCTGGTCGGCGACGCGGTCGAGGGCATGCCGTGGCTCGGCACGTTCCACGCGATCGGCGCCAAGATGCTGCGCCGCCATGCCGAGCTGGTCGGGCTGCATCCCAATTTCACCATCCTCGACACCGACGACCAGCTTCGCCTACTCAAGCAATTGATCCAGGCCGCCGACCTCGACGAGAAACGCTGGCCCGCACGCCAGCTCGCCGGGCTGATCGACGAGTGGAAGAACAAGGGGCTGACCCCGAAGGACGTCGACGCCGGCGAAGGCGAACGCTACGCCAATGGCCGCGGCGCGCAGCTCTATGCCGAATATCAGGAGCGGTTGCGCGCGCTCAACGCCTGCGATTTCGGCGACCTGCTGCTCCACATGCTGACGATCCTGAAGACGCATCGCGAGGTACTGCAACAATACCAGCAGCGCTTCCGCTACATCATGGTCGACGAATATCAGGACACCAACAGCGTCCAATATCTCTGGCTGCGGCTGCTGGCGCAGGAGCGCAAGAATATCTGCTGCGTCGGCGACGACGACCAGTCGATCTATTCGTGGCGTGGCGCACAGGTCGAGAACATCCTGAAATTCGAAAAGGATTTCCCGGGCGCAAAGGTGATCCGGCTCGAACAGAATTACCGCTCGACCCCGCACATCCTCGCCGCCGCATCGGGGGTGATCGCCAACAATTCGGGCCGGCTCGGCAAGACGCTGTGGACCGAGCATAACGAAGGCGAGAAGGTGAAAGTGCTCGGCGTCTGGGACGGGCCCGAGGAAGCCCGCCGCGTCGGCGACGAGATCGAGGCGGCGCAACAGATCCGCGGCGCCAGCCTGGACGACATCGCCATCCTGGTCCGCGCGCAGCACCAGACGCGCGAGTTCGAAGACCGTTTCATCTCGATCGGCATGCCCTATCGCATCGTCGGCGGCTTCCGCTTCTATGAGCGGCAGGAAATTCGCGACGCGCTCGCCTATCTCCGCGTCGTCGCGCAGCCGGCCGACGACCTGGCGTTCGAGCGCATCGTCAACACTCCCAAGCGCGGCCTGGGCGACAAGGCGCTGGCCAAGGTCCACCAGCTCGCCCGCGCCGAACAGGTCCCGCTGACCACGGCCGCCGCACGCATCCTCGACACCGACGAACTCACCCCGCAGGCGCGCCGCGCGCTAGGCAATCTGGTGGGCGACGTCGCCCGCTGGCGCGGCATGCTCAACAATTCCTCCCCGAACTCGCTCGGGGAGGGGGACCAGTTAGCGCAGCTAACTGGTGGAGGGGCGGTGCCGCATTCCGAACTCGCGCGCGTCATCCTGGACGAATCCGGCTACACCGCGATGTGGCAGAACGAGAAATCCGCCGAAGCCGCCGGCCGCCTCGAAAACCTCAGCGAACTCGTCCGCGCGATGGAGGAATATGAGACGCTCGGCGCGTTCCTCGAACACGTCTCGCTTGTCATGGACAATGAGGCCCAGGCCGACGAGCCCAAGGTCACGATCATGACCATCCACGCCGCCAAGGGCCTGGAGTTCGACACCGTGTTCCTGGTCGGCTGGGAAGAAGGCCTGTTCCCTTCGCAACGCGCGCTCGACGAAGGCGGGCTGACCAGCCTCGAGGAGGAGCGCCGCCTGGCGTACGTCGCGATCACCCGCGCCCGGCGCCGCGCGATCATCATCCACGCCGCCAACCGCCGCATCTACGGCCAATGGACGTCGAGCATCCCCAGCCGCTTCGTCGGCGAACTGCCGCAAGCGCATATCGAGAGCGAAAGCAGCATGTCGGGCGGCGAAAGCCTGTGGCGCGCGAACTGGAGCGAACGCAGCGACCCGTTCGCCGATGTCGGGCGTGGGACGGGGCGCGGGCCGGGCTGGCAGCGCGCGGCGGGCACGCTTAACGCGGCCAAGCCGGGTGGGGAGTGGCAGAGCCGGACGTTCACGCGCGAACCGGCGCGGGTGGTGGAGAGCCGCGCGAGTGCGGTGAGTTTGGGGAACAAGGGTCGCAGCGACCTGTCGGTCGGCATGCGCGTATTCCACCAGAAGTTCGGTTACGGGGAGATTGCGGAGATCGAGGGCAACAAGCTGGAGATCGACTTCGAACAGGCCGGGCGGAAGCGGGTGATGGATAGCTTTGTAACCTTGGGGTGATATCTACCGAAGCCCGCCGCGATAGACATCCCCCCTCCTCGCAAAATCCATAATGGTTTGATCTGCCGAAGGGGATTCATAATCTATCACCTCTACCGGCAGCCGATGGATTTGATCGCTAGCAACGTCAAAGGCATCTTCAAGCAATTCGTCATCGAATTTAGTAGACCGCTCAATAGGTATTAGAATATTCTTGGGATCAAGAATATTCTTCTCGATAAAATAGCTCAATCTCTCTCGCCAAATATTAGCGTGATCTATAATTCCAAGTGTAGTCTTTTGATCAAAAGCCATTGGCTTGATCACAAAGGGACGGCTACTCCCGCTGACTAACGGCAGGCGAAGCGGCATAAGTTCATCCCCCACACGCCTGGCTTTAAATGAATTAATATGTGCTCGCTTGAGGCTGGATTGAATCTTCCGAACCATCCTTAACTCACGCATCGGAGGGCCATCAATATTTCGCCGCACAAGCCGATCAAATAGTTGATCAACTACGGATCCGGATTCCGGTGTCATTACAGAACGAACAGGGCTGAATACAATTATACCCTCTCGCTGTCGCACGAACGAGGAGAATATTCCTAACGCCGTATCTCGTGGCTTTCCGCTGACAAAGAGACTCAGGTCAGCCAACTCTTTATCGATGAATAGCATTGAGTCGGAATAAATTTCGGCATCAACATTATCGAAAAACTGGGTCACTCTCCGGAATCTCCGGGGAGCCAGCTTATACTCTAACGCAACTGAATTCTCATCAAAAGCAACGATGCCTACGTTCGCGTACTCCCCCGTTTCCAGGAGAGGCCGAAACCTGACAATTACGTAGTGAGCCACGTTCACGGCTGAATTCTATCCCAAAACTCTTCAGTGTCCGACGCATCAAGCGTTGCTCGGATTTCATCTAACAATGCGGGCTCTGTCTCAAGCCATGCCTCGGGCAAAGCCTCCTCAATATCGGCCAGCGTATCCCGAGCAACGGCGAAGCGCTGCTGCAACTCCACTCTATCCAAAAGATTTGAAGAATCAAACCAAAACTTGGAACAGATATGAAGAGAATTGAACTGATCGACGTCAAAATTTCGCTCGAACGCTAGATTGTGATCGATCATAACTAATCTTTTTTCCGAAACATCAAACAATAAATTCGAATTTCCACCCCACTCCGTCCCAGTCCTATCAGAGTTTTTTACCCAATAGTCGAATACGAATATTCTTCTCAGAATCGTAGCAGATATTCCCTTTAGAGAATTCCAATCTATTTCGGTAACATTGGGCATATATTTCGAACCAAATCCGAACCCTACACCGAGAGATGATTTGGCTTCAGCATTTAGGGCAAACAAATCCGCCCGCGTTTGGGCGATAGCGAAATCGGGAACTGGCAAACCGAGTGCACTGGCAAGCTTAGCGCAGCAGATTTCGCTAAGCAGCCCTCGAACCAGAGCACCCCGGCCCTTTACGACGTAACGATCATCATCAGAGAGACGACACAGAAACGGCTCGGTTATTCCAGTCGCCGTTTTTGCGATGATTTCCTCGACCTGAAGGCAATCTATTTCATGTGTCACTAAACCAGAATAGGGGTATCCGAGCCAGATAGCGAGAATTCTCTATCTCTAAGTGCGCGGTCATGGCCAACGGTTTGAGCGTCCCGTCAGCATTAGTACATCGATCCACCGCCAGCTGCCCTTCGCCTCACTCTGCGGCTGGCGGTGATAAGCGACGTAGCAGTCATACGCGCTCGGCGTAGCAGCCGGACGAGATCGGATTGCGCGCGATCGCCGGTCATGCCGTGGCCAACATGGATGCCGCCATCGTCCTGCGACCCCAGCACCCTCCCATCATTTCTGCCTCCGCCCCAACCACCGATCTCCCATCCACACCAGCAATGCCCAGGCCGTCCCGAAACACCATCCGGCCAGCACGTCGCTCGGCCAGTGCACGCCGAGATAGACCCGGCTCATCCCGATCAGCACCGCGAGCGCGCTGAAGAAGGCGACCACCGCCACACTCCCCGCCCTGCCTCGCCAGCTGGTGCGGTCGATCCCCTCGGCCAGCATCAGTGCGAGCGTCAGATAGACTGCCGACGAGATCATCGCGTGGCCGCTGGGGAAGCTGGCATTGGTCACCTGGACCAGATGCGGGACGAGTTCTGGGCGCGGGCGGGCGATCCAGCTCTTGAGCAGGCCGTCGATCACCGAGCTGCCGATCAGCGACACCGCGATGCCCGCCGCTTCCGACCTTTTGCCCGCGCCGATCAGCCAGGCGATGCCGGCGACGCCGAACAGCCACAGCAAGGTGTACCCGCCGAGCGCGCTGATATCGACCGCGGACTGCAGCAGCCAAGACGGCCCGATCGGCGTCTGCGGATGACCGGGCACGCGCAGGGCGAGCAGCAAGCGTGTGTCGAACGAGAAGCCTTCCCCCTCGATCAACTCGTCGGCGAGATGCACGCCGAACAGCACCAGCGACACCACGAACAAGGCTAGCGCCGGCCACGCCCAGCCACCCCTCCGCACCGGCATGGTCACCCTTTCGATATCGTCCGCGCCGGCCATCGGTCCTCCAACGCGCGGACCCTCGCATGGCTGCCGGACCGGTTCCAGATCGTCGGCGCAAATATACAATTCTCCGGAACGATATGGTTCGTTCGTCCGTATCCGTCGCCATGGCCCGTTTCGGGCCCAGGAGAGGACGACATGAAAACTATGTTGAT
The DNA here is from genome assembly GCF_024508665.1 of Sphingomonas sp. Lineage (GTDB taxonomy): Bacteria > Pseudomonadota > Alphaproteobacteria > Sphingomonadales > Sphingomonadaceae > Sphingomonas. The sequence continues at coordinate 467,782 of NZ_JANINP010000001.1, read as the reverse complement.
CGCGGCCGGCTTGATGGCCGCCATGTTGGGTACAGCACCCGCCTCTGCAACGCCGCTAGGTGGTACCGCGCCCGGCGCTGCACAGCAGCGCGGCGGCCAGGACACTCTGACCCGCGGCAACCGCGACCAGAGTCGCGAGGACGCCGACCGCAGCACGAACCGCACCGACCGCGGCGGAGCCGAATGGAATCGGAGCGACCGCAGTGGCGCGGACTGGAACCGAAGCGACCGCAGCCGCAGCGAGTGGAACCGGAGCGATCGCCGCGGCCGCGACTGGAATCGCAGCGACCGCCGCGGCCGCGACTGGAATAATGGCTGGCGCGGAAATCATTATGGCTGGAGCAATCGCCGTTGCCACAATGAGCGCCGCCATCACCGCTGGGTGCGCGTCTGCGGGCGCAACTGGCGCTGAACAAGAACGGGGCGGCCGATCGGCCGCCCCTTTCGTCACCACAAATTCTTTCCGTCGATTACCGTCACCGGCCAGTCGGCCGCCTCCAAATCGTCGAGCAATCGCGCGTTGACCGCGATCCGCCGGGTCTTGCCGTCCCAACTTCCGTCGCGCTGAAAATCGGGGCTGTCGGCATAGAGGTCACACCCGCAAGCCGAGCAGAAATGGTTGTGCACCTGGCGCGTATTCCAGCGATAGATCGCGTCGCTGTCGGCCTGCGTGACCTTGAACCGCTCGGGCGGGTAATAAGCGTAGAGATGCCCGCGCTTCGAGCAGAAGGAGCAAGTGCAGCGGGTCAGCGTCTCGGGTAGCTCGCCATCGATCTCGAACGCATTGCGCCCGCAATGGCATCGGCCGGTCAGGGTCATCCATAGTCTCCTCCCGGCACTACGCGCGAGGCGTATCGGGGTTGCCGCGGGAGAATGGTTTAGATCAGCCCTCTACCGCCATCAGCGTCGAGCCGACGAAGCGCTCGTCCTCTGGCTCGTAGACCGAGCTGATCACGAAATCGCGCTCGTCGAGCCGCAGGCCGACCAGTCCGTCGAGCTTGAACAGCCCGACTTTTTCCTCGCGCGGGCGCTGCCCGTCGCGCTCGATCGTCACCGCGGCGACGTAGAGCGCGTCGTTCTTGGTGAACAAGGCGTGCGGCGCGAGGAGCACCGCCATGCGGTTATAGGTCGCCACGACGCACTTCTTGCGAACGATCCCTTCCAGGATGACGGGGGCGCCGCCATTCGGCGCGGGATCGGTTTTCTCGGCGAGGTACATGACTCGGATATAGCGCATATGCTGCATTGCAGCAAGAATGGATGCGTTGGGACGTGTCTAAGGGAAGGTTTCTCTCCCCTCCCTTCCAGGGAGGGGGTGGGGGTGGGTGCGCGCGTCTGCGCGCTTCAGAGATTCATCAGTCCACCGCCAGAACAGCAACGGACGAGGCATCGAGCCTCGCCCGTCGCTCGACCGACCCCTTAATCCCCTTCCTTGCAGGGAGGGGTGCCTTGGTCAGTCGTCGCGCTCCTCGATCGCCACGCGGTCGGGATAGAAAGCGAGATGATCGCGGATCTCGGCGACCGCCTCGTGCGGTTCCTCATACGTCCAGACCGCATTCTCGCCGCGATCGATCCCGGGAATCGAGAAATAGGACGCCTCGCCTTTATACGGGCACCAGGTGTGGTGTTCGGTGCGCTCGAGCGCAGCGAGATCGGCGTCCGCGCGCGGGATATATTGCACTGCGGGATAGCTCGCTTCCTTGAGCGTCAGGGCGCGGCGCGTGTCGGCGATCACCTTGCCACCGGCGCTGACGACGACGCGCTTCGGATTTGGCGTCACGGTAATCGGATGGTCGGGCCCCGGAATGAGCGTGCGGCGGGCGGTGGCGGTATCGGACATGGCGATCCTCCTAGGGGGAGCCCGTCAAATGGGTCCGCCCCCTGCCCCACTCAATAGCCGCTCATCGAATAAGGCCGCGAGGCGATGCTGGTTCCCCACGTCTTGTTGGGCGTCGCCGACATGGTGAAGCGGAGCGTGCCGCCGCGCATGATCTCGTCATGCCCGATCCACACGCGATCGAGCGGCTTGCCGTTCAGGGTCACCGTCCCGACATAGCGGTTGGCCGGCGACATGCCGTCGGCAAGGACGGTGAAGCGCTTGCCATTGGGCAGGTTGAGCGTCGCGCGGTCGACGAACGGACGGCCGATTACATATTGCTCGCTGCCGGGCGCCACCGGGTAGAAACCGAGGGACGTGAACACCAGCCAGGCCGACATCTGGCCGAGATCGTCATTGCCCGCCAGGCCATCGGGGGTCGGCTTGTACTGGCTGTCGACGATCTGCTTGAGCCGCTCCTGGGTCCGCCAGGGCGCGCCGGCATAGGCATAGAGATAGGCGACGTGGTGGCTCGGCTCGTTGCCATGGATATATTGGCCGATCAGGCCGGCAATATCCTCGGCGTGGCTGTAGTCGAGCTTCGAAGTGTCGAAATCGAACATCGCGTCGAGCTTCTTCACGGTCGCGGCGTCGCCGCCGAGCAGCTTGATCAGCCCGCCCTGATCGTGCGGCATGAACCAGGAATATTGCCAGGCATTGCCCTCGGTATAGTCCGATCCATAGTTGATCGCGGTCGGGTCGAACGGGGTGCGGTAGCTGCCATCGCTCTTGCGCGCACGCAGCCAGCCGGTCTGGGTATCGAAGCTGTTGCGCCAGAACGCGGCGCGCTTCTCGAACGTCTCCGCGACGTCGGTGCGGCCGAGTTTGCGCGCCATCCGCGCGATCGTCCAATCGTCGAACGCATATTCGACCGTCTTCGACGCCGCCTCGGGCTCGCGGTCGATCGGCACGTAGCCGAGCTTCATATAGTCGCCCAGGCCACCATAAGGAGCATAGGTGGCGCTCGCGACCATCGCATCGAGCGCCTTGTTGGCATCGAACCCCTTGATGCCCTTCAGATACGCATCGGCGATTACCGGCACGGCGTGATAGCCGATCATGCACCACGTCTCCTGGCCCTGGAACTGCCAGATCGGGAGGATGCCGTACGGGCTCTCGCCTTGGCTCGCGAGCAGCGAGCGCACGACATCGGTCGAGGTCTGTTGCGGCTGGATGATCGTCAGCAGCGGATGCTCGGCGCGGAACGTATCCCACAGCGAAAAGGTCGAGCGGAAGGTGAAGCCCTCGGCCTTGTGGACCTGATCGTCCGGCCCGCGATAACGGCCGTCGGCGTCGCCGGCGATGCTCGGCGCCATCATCGCGTGATAGAGCGCAGTATATACCGACTTGCGGATGCCCGGCTCGGCCTGGATGTCGACCGCGCCGAGCGCCTTGGCCCAGGCAGTCTCTGTCTTGGCGCGGATCGCGTCGAACCCGCCCGGCTCGCTGTCGAGGTTGCGGATCGCGCCATCCTCGTCGACGCTGGAGATCGCCACCTTGACCTCGAGCGGCGCGTCGAGCCGGCCGAAATCGAGCCGCGCGACCAGCGCCCGGCCCTTGATCTCGGCGATGTCGCTGCCCGTGCGGCCGGGGGCCTTGAAGCCCTTATACGGGATATCGGTCTCGCGATTGACGAATTCGTGCCCGGTGAGCGGCCGCGAGAAACGCATCGCGAAGAACAATTTGCGCCCCGGCGCCCAGCCGCGCGTCTCGCGGCCGCCGGTCAGCGTGCCGTCGGCGCGGAGGCGGACCGACGACCACGACACCTTGCCCGGATAATTATAGAGGCTGGAACGCAGGTCGAGGACGAGGTGCGCGGGATTGCCGCGCTCGAACGTGTAGCGGTGGACGCCGATGCGCGTCCCGGCGGTCAGTTCGGCTCGCACGCCAGCGTCGGTCAAATTGACCGCATAATAGCCGGGCGACGCGACTTCGCCCTGATGGCTGAAGCGTGAGCGGTAGCCGCTGCCCGGCTTGGCGGGATCGCCCGGTTCGAGCGGCACTGCGTCACCCGAAACCGGCATGACCAGGAAATCGCCGAGGTCGGAATGGCCCGATCCCGAAAAATGCGTCTGGCTGAATCCCTGGATGGTCGGATCGTCATAGCGATAGCCGGCGGCGTGGCCATAACAGGTGCGGATCACGCACGTCGCGTCGGTATCCGGCGATACCTGCATCATCCCGAACGGCGACACCGCGCCAGGGAAAGTATGCCCCTCTCCTCCCGTGCCGATGAACGGATCGACGGCCGCAACGGCGCCGGACGGCGCAGCCTGGGCGATCGACGAGAGGACGAGCCCGCATGCAGCAAACATGGCGGGCAGACGGCGGGGGAGGAGGATCGTCATACTCCGCTTCAAAGCACAGCGCGCGCCTCGCGCCAAGGCGCCCGCTGCGCCGTTCTCGCGATTTGTTCACGCTAAGGCGCTAAGGCGCAAAGAGATTTGGATTCACGCGGAGGCGCGGAGGCGCGGAGTTGGCTGGTATGGCTGCGCCAGCAGCCCTTCAACTATCGACCGCATTGGAAGGGGGCGCTTACGCGCGCTTGCTCGCTCTTTGCGCCTTCGCCCCTTCGCGCGAGCAAAATCTCCGCGCCTTCGCGCCTCCGCGTGAACCGAAAGGTCGGGTGTAACCCCACCCAGCGCAGATGCACGTTTGGGGGTTGTCCTGACCCGATTACCGGGAGCATGGGCATTGCCATGCCGCATCCGCTCGTCGCTCGCCTGGATCTCGCCCCGCATCCGGAGGGCGGGTGGTTCAGGGAAACGATGCGCGCACCCGACCCGCGCGGCGGCCGCGATCTCGCCACGGCGATCCTGTTCCTGCTCGATATGGGCGAACGCTCGCATTGGCATCGGGTCGACGCCGCCGAACTCTGGATTTGGAACGATGGCGACCCGCTCACGTTGCTGATCCATGAAAACGGTGAGACCCGCGAGCACCGCCTTGGCCCCGACAATCCGCAGATGCTCGTCCCCGCCCATGCCTGGCAGGCGGCGGAACCACGCGAGGGCTGGGCATTGGTCAGTTGCGTGGTGACGCCAGGGTTCGATTTCGCCGGATTCGAGTTGGCTGCTCCGGGATGGTCCCCAGCGTGAGCGGCGATATCGATCTCCACGACCCCGAAATCGAGCCCGCTCACAGCGACGGCGTGGCCCTGCCACGGCGTTATCTCGCGATCGGCGCCCTATGCTGCGGGACCGCGTTGATCATCATCGACGGCGGCATCGCCAATGTCGCCCTGCCCTCGATCGCGCGCGACTTGAAGGTCGATGCGAGCTCGGTCGTGGCGATCGTCACCGTCTACCAGTTGATGCTCGTCATGCTGCTCCTGCCCTTTGCCGGGCTCGGCGAACGGATCGGCCTGAAGCGCATGTACCAGGTCGGGCAGATGATCTTCACGGTCGCGACCTTGCTCTGTTTCTTCGCCAAAAGCCTGCCCTTCCTGCTCGTCGTCCGCGCTGCGCAGGCGATCGGCGCGGCGGGCGCGCTCAGCGTGTCGTCGGCGCTGATCCGCTCCACCTATCCCTCGCAGCAACTCGGCCGCGGGCTGGGAATCAATTCGGTGATCGTGTCGAGCTCGGCGGCCGCCGCGCCAACGATCGGCGGGCTGGTACTGGCGATCGCGCCATGGCCTTGGGTATTTGCCTGCGCGATCCCGTTCGCGATGCTCAGCTTGCTACTCGGCCGCGCACTGCCCGATCCGAAGCCGCGCCACGCCAATTTCGATCTGCTCGGCGCAGTGATGTGCGCGGCGATGTTCGGGCTGGTCATCGGCGGCGCGGAAAGCGCGGTGCACGGCGATAGCCCGATCGTGTCGGCCGCGATCGTCGCGACCGGCGCGCTGATCGGCTATTATTTCGTCCGGCGCGAACGGGGCGACGCCAATCCGATTCTGCCGCTCGATTTGCTCAACCGCCCGGTCATCGCGCTATCGGTAATCGGAGCCTATACCGCGTTCATAGCGTCGATGACCCTGTTGCTGTCGACGCCCTTCCGCCTGACCCAGGAGTTCGGCTTCAGCGCGGCAATGGTCGGCGCGGCGATCGCGCCTTGGCCGCTGACCAACATGATCGTGGCACCGATGGCCGGCTGGCTGTCCGATCGCATTCCCGCCGGGCTGCTCGGCGGCATCGGCATGTGCGTCAGCATCACCGCGTTGCTGTTGATCGCCTTCCTGCCTGCCCATCCCAGCTATTTCGACATCGCCTGGCGGATGGCCTTGTGCGGATCGGGGTTCGGTACCTTCATGCCGCCCAATGCGCGCCTGATCATCGGCAGCGCGCCGCGCGAGCGTGCCGCAGCGGCGGGCGGGCTGATCTCTACCGTGCGCCTGACCGGCCAGACCACGGGGGCGACCGTGGTAGCGCTTCTGTTGGCGCTGGGCGTCGGGTCGGGCCGCGTCCCTCCGCTGGTGTCGGTCGGGCTAGCCGCGGTCGCGGGCCTTTGCAGCATCGCGCGCCTGCGCCCTTCGATCCGCAACCCGACACGGACCGAAGTTCAGAGCGACGTTCCGACGCTCAAAACGACGCGGTGAGGTTTCAAAAGCCCTCTCCCGCGCGCGGGAGAGGGTTAAGCGTCTTCAAAAAACCGACTTCGCCTCAGTCCCCATCATCGCGCCGCGAACCAGCGGGATCGGAGGGCCGCCGTACGACAGGAACTGGTCGTGAAACGCCTTCCACGCTTTTCGCCCGCCGCGCGTCGCGGTCCAGTCGTCGCGCAACTTGCGGATCATCAACTTGCCGAGCGTGTAGTTGAGATAGGCCGGGTCGTATGTCCCGCGCGCCGCCTGCTGATCCGAATTGCCCTCGTCCTGATAGCATTGCTCACGGAACATCTTGTACGAATCCGCCTGGGTCATGCCGCGCGCGTGCATGCCGATCGCCGACAGGAAGCGGCAATCGCGCAGCAAGGCGTTGGACAGCTCGCCGATATGCGTCTCGGGATCGCCATTGCCGAGGCCCGCATCCCACATCATCTCTTCGGCATAATGCGCCCAGCCCTCGGCATAGGCATAGCCGACGAACAGCTGGCCGAAGAGCGACGGCGAACGGTTGGCGTGGAGGAACTGGACGAAGTGCCCCGGCATCACTTCGTGGACCGAGGTGAATAGCAGGTCCATCTTGCCGGGCACGAAGCCGAGTTGCTTGGCCTTAGGCCAGCTCGGGTCGGGCGGCGAGATGTAATAGACCGACGGAATGCCCTTATCGAACGGTCCCGGCGGATCGATATAGGCGGAATTCTGCCGGTTATAGGGCGGGCTTTCCTCGACCAGAGCCTGTTCGGTACCGGGGATCGAGACGATGTCGTGCGATACCACGAACTGGCGCAGCATCGGGATCTGCCGCCGCGCCTCGGCCACCGGATCATTGCCGGCCGGCTTGTTCGCGGACATCTTGTCCATGCACGCCTGGATCGTCTTCTTCGGCGCGTATTTGTCACAGGCTTGCTTGAGCGCTTCCTGATTCTTGGCCAGATCGGCCTTGCCCGCGGCCTCGAGCTGGTCGAGCGGGGTATCCACGCCTTCCGTTTCGGCAAGCATGCGCTGGAACTTCTCCGGTCCCAGAGCGAAGTCCTTGGTCGCGGTCTTCTTCTGGTTGCCGAGCCATTTGGCGAGGTCGCTGGTCACGATCGCTGCCGCTTCGGACGCGTCCTTCAGGTCCTTCTGCATCTTCTTGTCGTGGACGCTGGCGAACGCCTTGCGCGCGTCGCCGCGATAATAGTCCGCGAAGCCGCTGAACGCCGCCACGCCATATTTGATGAAGCTCTCGGGCATCGGCGTGCGGAGGTTGGTGCGGATATTCCACACCGCCGAGGGCACCTGGCGGAAGAACTTGATCAGCGCCTCCATCCTGACCTTCGCCGGTGCGTAAGGCCGCGCGATATAGGTGTTGGGATCAAGTCCGTTGCCGACATAATAAGCCGGATTGGTGTGCGGCTGGTCGGCATCTTCCAGCCAGAACAGTTTCCCGCGCGCGACCTGGATCAGATAATCGCGCTCGAACGCATCCTCCTTGGACAGCTTGGCCTTGTCGAACGCCTGGGCATCGGTGATCGCCTTGTGCAGGAAATCGGCCTGCGCCTTCAGCCCGGCCGGGCTCCAGTCGGGCATCACCCCGTCGAACTCATGCTTGCCCTGATAGACCGCGAAGGCGGGGTCGAGCTTGAACCACCCATCGATGAAGCCGTCACGGAAATGCGCCCATTGCGGCGACGGTGTGGTCGGCGCCGCTGCGGTCGTGTTGGCGACGGCGGTTTCGTTGACATTGGTCGCGTTGACGTTGGTGGAGTTGGTGGACGAATGACACGACGCCAGCGCGATACAGGCGACCGCGCCCAGCAGCTTGAACTTCATTGGACTCTCCGAACCTTATAGGAGGGAGTGCTGCCAGATTGCGCGGCACGACGCCAGTGCGCTTGCTTCAGATCAACGCGCGGCCGCTTATTTGAGCGGGACGACAACCTCGTTGGGATTGACCACGTTGAGCTGCTTGCGGGTCAATTCGTCCGCCATGTCCGGATCGACCTTGTTCGGGTCGAGCAACTGAACGCGATTGGCGAGCACGGTCTGCTTCTGCTTGAGCTCGGCAAGCTGCTGCTGCTTCTTGGCGAGCAGGCGCTGATAATCGCCATAGGCCAGCGCGCCGTTGCTGCCGACAATCGCATAGGTGCCGAAAAACGCCATGATCCCCAGCGCGAGCGCGGGAAAGGCGGCGCGACGAAAAACGGAACCAAAGGTGGTGCGGCGACGGGACGACATCTTGGGTTTGTCTTTTCGCGCACCGCGACTCGCGGATCAACCCCGTATTTACCATGTGCCGCCGAATCGAATCGGATTAGCGGCGAACTGAATCAAGTGCGGCAAAATGGCACCCCCTACTGTCACCTCGGGCACAAGGCCGGGGCGACGTTTAGCGGCTCACTTCCGGCGAATGACGCTCCGTCCGGCGAACACCGCGACGTCGCCCAGTTCCTCTTCGATCCGGATCAGCTGGTTGTACTTGGCCAACCGGTCCGACCGCGCCAGGCTGCCGGTCTTGATCTGTCCGCAATTGGTCGCGACCGCGAGGTCGGCGATCGTCGCATCCTCGGTCTCGCCCGAGCGGTGGGACATCACCGCGGTGTACGAGTTGCGCTGCGCCATCGACACCGCCGCCAGCGTCTCGGTCAGCGTGCCGATCTGGTTGACCTTGACCAGGATCGAATTGGCGAGCCCGCGCTCGATGCCGTCGGCCAGACGCTTGGGGTTGGTCACGAACAGGTCGTCGCCGACCAATTGGACCTTGTCGCCGACCATATCGGTCAGCGCCTTCCAGCCCTCGAAATCGTCCTCGGCCATGCCGTCCTCGATCGAGATGATCGGGTATTTGGCGACGAGGTCGGCATAATATGCCGCCATCTCGTGCGGGGTCAGCACCTTGCCCTCGGCCGAGATATGGTACTTGCCGTCCTTGAAGAATTCGGTCGAGGCCGGGTCGAGCGCCAGCATCACGTCGTCGCCGGGCTTGTACCCTGCCCCTTCGATCGCCCGCATGATGAAATCGAGCGCGTCGGTCGTGTTGGCGATATCGGGAGCGAAGCCGCCTTCGTCGCCGACGCCGGTCGACAAGCCCTTGTCGTGAAGCATCTTCTTCAAGGTGTGGAAGATTTCCGATCCGGTGCGCACCGCATCGAACAGTGACGAGGCGCCGACCGGCATGATCATGAATTCCTGGAAGTCGATCGGATTGTCGGCATGCTCGCCGCCATTGATGATGTTCATCATCGGCACCGGCAGGACATGCGCGTTGACGCCGCCGACATAGCGATAGAGCGGCAGGCCACGCGCATCGGCTGCGGCCTTGGCGGTTGCCAGGCTGACGCCCAGGATCGCGTTCGCGCCCAACCGGCCCTTGTTGGGCGTGCCGTCGAGCGCGATCATCGCGGCGTCGACCTCGGCCTGATCTTCGGCATCATAACCGAGCAGCGCCTCGGCGATCTCGCCGTTCACCGCGTCGACCGCCTTCTGGACGCCCTTGCCGGACCAGCGGCTCTTGTCGCCATCGCGCAGCTCGACCGCTTCGTGCGCGCCGGTCGAGGCGCCGGACGGCACCGCGGCGCGACCGAACGACCCGTCCTCGAGCATCACTTCGACTTCCACCGTCGGATTGCCGCGGCTGTCGATGATCTGGCGGCCGTGAATGTCGATGATTGCGGTCATGGAACGGTCTTCCTAGATTGGGGTAACAGGAATTGACTTGGGGCGTCGCGGCGGCGCTCTAACGGCTTCGCGCGCGGGCGGCAAATCGCTTATCTCGCATGACGGAACCGGCGGGCGTCGCCTTGGTTGTCGATATGGAACAGTGACTGTCGGCGCCCGTCGACAGCGAACCAGTAAGGAAGAGTATCATGGCCGATACCGCATCGAACGAGACGCCGAACGGCACCGGGACTGGCTCCGGCACATCCGGGACGACAAGCGAGAAGCCGAACGCGACCCAGGCGCTCAAGGACAATGTGATCAAGTTCGCCAACGACGCGGGCGAAAAGGCGAAAGGCTATGCCGAGGACGGCAAGAGCCGCGCCGGCACCGCCCTCGATGAACTGGCGAAGATGCTGCAGGAGGCGGCCGGAACGGTCGACGAGAAGGTCGGCGAGCAATATGGTCAATATGCCCGCTCCGCCGCCGATGCGGTCGCCAATTTCTCCGGTGCGCTCAAGGAAAAGCAGGTCGACGACATTATCGACGATGCCCGCGAGTTCGTGAAGAAGAGCCCGGCGGTGGCGATCGGCACCGCTGCCGCGATCGGCTTCGTCCTGGCGCGATTGGTCAAAGCTGGCCTCGATGGTCAGTCCGAAAAATCGTCGGACAAGCCGTCCAACGATACCAAAGCCTGATCCGAGCGGCCGCGCGTGGAGGGGGAGCCGCAGCCTGAAGAGAGCATCACGTCGCTGGTCAGCCGACTGATCGACGACGGGGAAAATTTCGTTCGGGCCGAGGTCAAACTCTATCGCGCGCGGCTTTTCGCGCGGCTGGACGAGGCGCGCAACGCGATCCTGCTCGGGATCGGCGCGCTGGTGCTTGCGCAAGCGGTATTGGTGGCCGCGCTCGTCGGGTTGCTGATGACCTTGAACTGGCTGGTCGGCCCCGGCTGGGCGACTCTGATTGTTGTCGGCGGTGGCGTACTGGTTACCGTGATGATGGGCTGGGGCGCGTGGCTGTTGATCAAGAAGGCGACCGAGATCAAGGACAAGGACGAACGGCCGTGAGCCTGATCGACGACGAACTGGCCAAGGCGGAAAGCAACTCCGTCGATGCGCGCCGTCAACTCGCCAAGACCGTCGTCGCGCTGCAATCGCGCCTGAAACCCAGCGCTCTGGCTCGGGACGCAGTCGGGGAACTGAAAGAGGTCGGTGGCGAAATGGCGCGATCCGGGATCGAGTCCGTGAAGCGCAATCCCCTGCCCGCCGTCGGCGTCGCCGCGCTGTTGACCGCATTTTTCGCGCGCAAACCGCTCGCCCGCCTGCTGCGAAGGCAACCGACCGACGCATGAAGAGTTCGACCCCATATAAGAGGGACATGGATATGACCGAGACAGCAACGCCACAGAATGCAGAAACCAAACAGACCGGCCGCGTGGAAAGTGCCTTGGCGACCGCCCGCGGTGCGACCAGCGACGCGCTTTACGAAACGCGCAAAGTCGCCGAGCGCGCCGGCAAGGCGATCGAGACCAATCCGCTGGCGGTGGTCGCCGGCGGCATTGCGATCGGTCTGGCGGCGGGTGCCCTGCTACCCAAGACCAAGCGCGAGAGCGAATTGCTCGGCCCGGTCGGCAAGCGCTTGACCGGAGTCGCGGCCGGTGCCGCCGAGGCCGCGCGCGACGCGGCCAAGGCGGAACTCGGTTCGCTGCCGCTCAGCAAGGAGGCCGCGAAAGCACAGGTTTCGAAGCTGATCGACCAAGTCGCCAAGGCAGTATCCAGCGCGGGCGAAGCGGCACTCAACGCCAGCCCCGCCGGCGTCGCGGAGATCAAGCCGGCAAAGAAGTCCAAATAGGAGCTTCAATGCCGCGATAGGCCTCGTTATGGGTGGGGCTATGAGTAAGCTCCACCTCGTATTCGGCGGCCGCGTCAAGGATCCGCAAACGCTCGACTTCGATCAGACGACGATCGAGGTCGTCGGTATCTATCCCGATTATGCTTCGGCCGAGAAAGCATGGCGCGCAGCGGCACAGCGCACGGTGGACGACGCCGAGATGAAGTTCGTGGTCGTCCACCTCCACCGCCTGCTCGAGCCCGATCCCGAACTGCAGAAGCCGCACGGCTGAGGCGAAGCGTAATGCTCCTGCTGCGCTAATCCTCCCACTAGGTAGGGCTATTGCAAATGGGACTGGCTTTGCTGTGGCGGGGATGAGGCAGGGCAAGATCAGCCCCGTCATGCCGGGCTCGTCCCGGCATCCACCGTCCCGCACACCCATCGGCCTTTGGTGAGGTGGCCCGGTGGACCCCGGGACAAGCCCGGGGTGACGCAAAGATACTGCGCGTCATCCCGCTTCACGCGACGAAGTTCCTATACCATCCCCCTGTCCTGGCGGGGGGGGGATTGGAGAAGTCACGCCTTACGGTACCGCCACAGCAGTAGCGGGCGTGCCAAAACGAGGCCGACGATGAACCCGCCGATATGAGCGCCGATCGCGACCGGCTGGCCCATCATCGTCGTGACCCCGATCAGCAGGTTGATGCCGGTCCAGGCCAGACCGAGCCATAAAGCGTGGACCAAGCCGGCCGGTAGCGGCCCCACGCCTTGTGTGCGGCTTCTGCCGTAAAGCATCGCGTACGCCGCCACGAGCGCGGAGATCGCGCCGCTCGCGCCGATCATCGGCATGACCACAGCCGGATTCTGCGCCCATTGTCCGGCCGCAGCCGCATACGCCCCGATCACATAGAGCGCCGCAACGCTGACCGATCCGAGCGCACGCTCGGCCTCGCGTCCACAATAGACCAGCATCACGATGTTGAAGAAGAGATGCATCCACCCGCCATGCAGCAAGGTGGCGCTGAGCGGAGTCAGCCAGACGGGCACGAGCCAGCCGGCATAATTGGCGATCGGCACGTCGGGCACGCGGCCGGGAATGAACCCGCCGGTCACTGCGGCGACATCGGGCGCGACGAACAAGATCGCGCACACCGACACGGCGACGGTCAGGATCGCGATCCCGTACGTCGCCGGCGCGTCGCGGAAATGCATTGGGCTTAGATGAACTCGATCTTGGAGACGACGTAATAGCGGTCGCCGGCCGGCACCGACACTTCGACCTCGTCATCGACCTTGCGACCGATCAACGCGCGGCCGAGCGGCGAGTTGTACGAGATGCGGCCGCTCTTGGCGTCCGCCTCGGTCTGGCCGACGATCTGATACTTTACCGGCTTGTCGTCGTCGTCGAGCAGCGTCACCGTCGCGCCGAACACGACCTTGTCGCCCGACAATTCCTTCGGATCGATGATCTGCGCGCGGCTGAGCTTGTCCTCGATGTCGGCGATCGACGCCTCGATCTGACCCTGACGCTCCTTGGCGGCATGATATTCGGCGTTTTCCGACAGGTCGCCGTGCGCACGGGCCTCCTCGATCGCATCGACGATCTGGGGCCGCTCGTCTTTGAGACGGCGCAGATCCGCAGTGAGCTTTTCATAGCCCTCTTGCAGCATCGGCATCTTCTCAACAGTCGCCATAACCCCTGGTCCCTCGTTCCAAATATTCATCCCCAAGCGGCCCGTTCCCGAACCGCCCGCACCTGTTTCTCTTGTGAGGGGATCAATTGTGCGAGTGCGAATGATAGGATTGCAACGGCCGAACTTCAAGGGACCGTGTTGCAAGCGCGACAATAGCCTTCGCGGCTTCGACCGAGGAAGAGGCCGTGGTGAAGTGCGGAATCTTCTGCGCGACAGCCGCTTGCCGGATCGGTTGCGAGTCCTTGAGCGACTGCCAGCCCTCGGTCGTGTTGAAGATCATGTCGATCCCGCCATCCTTGATCCGGTCGACGATATGCGGGCGGCCCTGCGCCACCTTGTTGACGCGTTCGACCGGCACGCCGTGCTCGCTGAGATAATCCGCTGTGCCGCCGGTCGCGACGACGGTGAAGCCGAAATCGGCCAGCGCGCGCGCGCCCGGCAGGATCACCGGCTTGTCGCTGTCCTTGACGCTGATGAACACCGTGCCGCTCTCCGGCAGAATGGTCCCCGCGCCGAGCTCGGCCTTGCCGAACGCCGCGGTGAAATCCTGATCGATTCCCATGACTTCTCCGGTCGACTTCATCTCCGGTGAGAGCACAGGGTCGATCCCTTGGAAGCGCGCAAACGGAAACACCGCTTCCTTGACCGCATAATAGCCGATGTCGCGATCGATCTTGGGCAAATTTGCGAGTTTTTCGCCCGCCATCACCCGGCTGGCGATCTTGGCAATCGGTGATCCGATCGCCTTGGCGACGAACGGAACCGTGCGGCTGGCACGCGGATTGACCTCGATCAGATAGACCTTGCCGTCCTTGACCGCGAACTGGATGTTCATCAGGCCGACCACGTTGAGCGCGCGCGCCAGCGCGTCGGCCTGGCGCTCGATCTCGGCGACGATCTCGTCGGGCAGCGAATAAGGCGGGATCGAACAGGCGCTGTCGCCCGAATGGACCCCGGCTTCCTCGATATGCTGGAGCACGCCCGCGACCACGACATCGGTCCCGTCGCTGATCGCGTCGACGTCGACCTCGATCGCGTCGCGCAGATATTGATCGATCAGAACCGGCGAATCGCCCGACACCTGGACCGCGGTCTGGATGTAATCGTCGAGCTGCTGGGTGCCGTCGACAATCTCCATCGCGCGGCCGCCGAGCACATAGCTCGGGCGCATGAGCACCGGATAACCGATCCGCTCGGCGACGGCGACCGCCTCGTCGCGGCTGCGCGCGATGCCGTTGGCGGGCTGGTGCAGCTTGAGCTTGTTGACCAAAGCGGCAAAGCGCTCGCGGTCCTCGGCCAGGTCGATCGCGTCGGGGCTGGTGCCGAGGATCGGGATGCCGGCCTTTTCGAGCGCGCGCGCCAGGTTGAGCGGGGTCTGGCCGCCGAACTGGACGATCACGCCGACCAGTTCGCCCGCCTGCTGCTCGGTGTGCAGGATCTCGAGCACGTCCTCGGCGGTCAGCGGCTCGAAATAGAGCCGATCCGAGGTGTCGTAGTCGGTCGACACCGTCTCCGGGTTGCAATTGATCATGATCGTCTCGAACCCGGCGTCCGCCAGCGCGAAACAGGCGTGGCAGCAGCAATAATCGAACTCGATCCCCTGCCCGATCCGGTTGGGGCCGCCGCCCAGGATGACGATCTTGCGCCGCGTCGACGGCTGACTCTCGTCCTCGGGCGCGCCGAAGCTCGGTGCTTCGTAGGTCGAGTACATATAGGGCGTCTTGGCGTCGAACTCGGCGGCGCAGGTGTCGATCCGCTTGAACACCGGCCGCACGCCGAGCTTGTGGCGCAGCGCGCGGACTTCGTCCTCATTGACCCCGCCGGCCATCGCCTTGACCGCTTCGTGGATCAAGCCGCTGCGCGCCGGGAAGCGGTCGCGCAAGCCGACCGACTGCACCGCGAGATAGGCCAGGCGCTTGTCGCTGAACCCCATCGATTTGAGGCGGCGCATGCCCGCGGCGTCCTGCGGCAGGCCGTTGGCGATCACTTCGTTCTCGGCGGCGATGATTTCCTCGATCCGTTCGAGGAACCAGGGATCGTACTTCGCGATCGCGTGGACTTCGGCGACGGTGAAACCCTCGCGCAACGCCTGCGCCGCGACCAGCAGACGATCGGGCGTGGCGGTGGCCAGGGCTGCCTCGATCTCATCGCGCGGCGCGCCGATCAGCCGGTCGACGGTATTGAAGCCGGACAGGCCAGTCTCCAACCCGCGCAGTGCCTTCTGCATCGATTCGTGGATGTTGCGACCGATCGCCATCACTTCGCCGACCGACTTCATCGCGGTCGACAGCACGGCTTCGGCGCCCTTGAACTTCTCGAAGGCGAAACGCGGGATCTTGGTGACGACGTAATCGATCGTCGGCTCGAACGACGCCGGGGTCGCGCCGGTAATGTCGTTCTCGATCTCGTCGAGCGTGTAGCCGACCGCCAGCTTGGCTGCGACCTTGGCGATCGGGAAACCGGTCGCCTTCGACGCCAGCGCCGAGGAGCGCGACACGCGCGGGTTCATCTCGATGACGACGAGGCGGCCGTCCTTCGGATTGACTGCGAACTGTACGTTCGAACCGCCTGTTTCCACACCAATTTCACGCAGCGTCGCGATCGACGCGTTGCGCATGATCTGATATTCCTTGTCGGTCAGCGTCAGCGCCGGCGCGACGGTGATCGAATCGCCGGTGTGGACGCCCATCGGATCGACATTTTCGATCGAGCAGACGATGATGGCATTGTCCTTGCGGTCGCGAACGACCTCCATCTCATATTCTTTCCAGCCGAGCAGCGATTCCTCGATCAGCACCTCGGTCGTCGGGCTGGCGTCGAGCCCCTTGCGGACGATGTCGATGAACTCGTCCTTGTTGTACGCGACGCCGCCGCCGGTCCCGCCGAGCGTGAAGCTCGGGCGGATGATCGCCGGCAGACCGACCTTCTCCAGCCCCTCCAGCGCCTCGGCCTCCGAATGCGCGATTGCCGAGCGCGCGCTTTCGAGCCCGATCTTGGTCATCGCATCCTTGAACTTCAGCCGATCCTCGGCCTTGTCGATCGCCTCGGCATCGGCGCCGATCATGATGCAGCCGAACTTCTCCAGCGTGCCGTCCTGCGCGAGCGCCAGCGCGGTGTTGAGCGCGGTCTGCCCGCCCATCGTCGGCAGGACGGCGTCGGGCCGCTCCTTCTCGATGATCTTGGCGACGACGCCGGGCGTGATCGGCTCGACATAGGTGGCGTCGGCGAGTTCGGGATCGGTCATGATCGTCGCCGGGTTCGAATTGACCAGGACGATGCGATAGCCCTCTTCCTTGAGCGCTTTGATCGCCTGCGTGCCCGAATAATCGAACTCGCAGGCCTGGCCGATGACGATCGGCCCGGCGCCGATGACGAGGATCGAGGAGATGTCGGTGCGTTTGGGCATTAGAAGTGTTCGTGTCCTAGTTCGACGATCCGTTCGAAAGCCGCCTTATCAAGGCGAATGGTCTGCGAGAGCTTTCGCGGCACCTCTCGCGTTTCTCGGCCGTAAGTGTCTATCTGGATGAATTTTTCCAGCCCACAATCGACTAACCTCACGATCGCCAATTCGACTTCGTCATGCGGGCGGGCGTCATCTGCGCGCTCGACTTCAAATTTGCGCACAGTCGCCATCAGCTGACTCCCAACCCACCAACAAACCGCTCAAACAGATAGAAACTGTCCTGCGGACCCGGGCTCGCCTCGGGGTGATATTGCACGCTGAATGCGGGCCGATCGGTCAGCTCCAGCCCAGCGTTCGAGCCGTCGAACAGCGACACGTGCGTCTCGCGGGCATTGGCCGGCAGGCTGTCGCGTTCGACCGCGAAGCCGTGGTTCATGCTTGTGATCTCGACTGCGCCGTCGGACAGGCGCTTGACCGGATGGTTGGCGCCGCGATGGCCCTGGAACATCTTGGTCGTCTGCGCGCCTACCGCCAGCCCGAGCAGCTGGTGGCCGAGGCAGATGCCAAACAGCGGGATGTTGGTTTCGAGCAATTGCTGGATGACCGGCACGGCGTACTCGCCGGTGGCGGCGGGATCGCCCGGGCCGTTCGACAGGAAGATGCCATCGGGCTTGAGCGCCATCACCTGATCGAAGGTCGCGGTGGCGGGGACCACGCTGACCTTGGCGCCGGCCTTCACCAGGTTGCGGAAGATGTTGCGCTTGGAGCCGTAATCGATCGCGACGACGTGCGGTCGGTGATCCTCGCGCCCTTCAGCGCCATAGCCGAAGCCAAGCCGCCAGACGCCGCCTTCCCAGCCATAATCCATCTCGGTGGTGACCGCGATCGCCAGGTCCATGCCTTCCAGGCCCGGCCAGGCGCGCGCCATGTCGAGCAGGAGTGGCACGTCGAACTTGCCGTCGGCGGCATGGGCAATGACGCCGTTGGGCGCGCCGCCGGTGCGGATCCGCTTGGTCAGCGCGCGCGTGTCGATGCCCGCCAGGCCGACCCGCGCATGGCGCTTCATCCAGTCGTCCAGCCTCTCGACCGAGCGGAAGTTCGACGGCTCGGTCACGTCCTCGCGCACGATCATGCCAAGCGCGTGCGGATTGTCCGCTTCGATATCGTCGGGATTGGCGCCGACATTGCCGATATGCGGGAAAGTGAAGGTGATGATCTGACCGGCGAAGCTCGGGTCGGTCATGATCTCCTGGTACCCGGTCATTGCGGTGTGAAAGCAGACCTCACCGACCGCTTGGCCCTCGGCCCCGAATCCCCTGCCCCACAAAACGTCTCCCGATGCCAATACGAGGCATCCGGTCGCCCCTTCGGGCACGGCAAAAGGCTTGGCGTCGGCCATTGTCGGCGGGCACTCCATATGGTTTGGGCAGCGATGTCGCTAAGGCTCGGCGCCTAGACCCCTACCCCCCTCGCGTCAACGCCCTTTGGTCGGCTCATGCCGACTTGCGGCACCGGCCCGCTTCCGGTTCGCGAGAACCGGACTATAAGGCGCCGAATGATAAGAGACGACATCAAGAACGCCCTCGTCACCGCCATGAAAGGCGGAGACAAGCAGAGCACCGCCGCGATCCGCCTGATCCAGAGCGCGATCAAGAACCGCGACATCGAGGAGCGCACAAAATCCCAGCCGACCGAGGACGACGTGCTCGTCACCGAAGTGCTGCAGAAAATGGTCAAGCAGCGCCGCGAATCGATCGAGATGTACGTGAAGGGCGGCCGCCAGGAACTCGCCGATGTCGAGCAAGGCGAGATCGACGTGATCGAGCGATTCTTGCCGGCGCAGATGAGCGACGCAGAAACCAGCGCGGCGATCGAGGCGATCAAGGCCGAGCTGGGTGCGTCGGGGATGAAAGACATGGGCCGCGTGATGGCGGAACTGAAGGCCCGCCACGCGCAGAATCTGGACATGTCGAAGGCCAGCGGGCTGGTGAAGGCGGCGCTTTCGTAGACTCCCAAATTGAACACTGGGACGAAAATAGCAACAAGCCGTTGATCTTTGAGCGGACTATTTCCAAGCTCGTCATCCCCGCGAAAGCGGGGACCCATCTCCGAGAGAAGTCACGCACACCACAGCTGTTCGGAAAGCCGGAACGAGCAGGAGATGGGTCCCCGCCTTCGCGGGGATGACGACAGGGAGATCAGTCTCCATCCAACGGGACCGCACACAAACCCCGCGCTTCAGCCACTTCCATCGCCCCCCATCGTCCCAACCTCCCGCTCCGTCAGGATGCGGTCGATCAGTCCCCATTGCATCGCCTCCTCCGCCGTCATGAAGCGGTCGCGATCCATCGCGCGCTCGAACTCCTCAACGGTCCGCCCGCAATGCTCGGCATAGAGCCGTGTCATGCGCTGCTTAGTGCGTAGGATTTCCTCGGCGTGGATGAGCATGTCCGACGCCTGCCCCTGATAACCGCCCGACGGCTGGTGGATGAGGATACTGGCGTTGGGCAAGGCCGCGCGTTCGCCGGGTGCGCCCGCCATCAGCAGGAACGAGCCCATCGATCGCGCCGTTCCCATGCAGAGCGTGTGAACCGGTGCGCGAATATATTGCATGGTGTCGTACATCGCGAGGCCGCTGGTCACGACACCGCCGGGCGAATTGATGTAAAGCTGGATCGGCTTCCGAGGATTTTCGGCCTCCAGGAACAGCAATTGCGCACAGACCAGCGCGGCCACGGCGTCGTTCACTTCTCCGTTGAGGAAAATGATCCGCTCGCGCAGCAGGCGCGAAAAGATGTCGAACGAGCGTTCACCGCGGCTGGATTGCTCGATGACCATGGGGACGAGTTGCATCACTTCGCGCATCGGCGAACTCCTAGGTGCTGAATTCTGCGGTGAGTCGCGGCGTCAGGCGGCGAGCATCATCCAGGGACCGTTATTGTTCGCCGCCGGCACCTTCCGTGGCGCCACCCGCTTGTCCGACAGGCCGTGAACAACCCTGAGGATCGCGCCGCCGTCCGCTCCGGGCCTTACCTGGAAGGTAACCACGCTTTCGAGGAACGGTGGTTCGCCATCGCGCATTGTATAGCAGATCTCCTTGCCGGGCTCGGTGGAGACCGGATCGGCATCGGCCAGATCCTCTGCCGGCAGCCATTTGTCGCGAAAGCCAGGGACGCTGATCGCGCGCCAGACCTTTTCGGGCGAGGCATCGAGCTCATATTCGAACACCAGATCCGTGGCCTGCTTTTCGGTCTCGGTAACGCTCATGGCTCCATGTCCTTCAGCAAGATTTTCAACGCATCGATCCGCGCCGGCCAGTAGGCGCGGTACTTGGTCAACCATGTGGCGATGAGCGCCAGCCCCTCCGGGTCGACCTCGTAGTTCACGAAACGCCCCTGCCGCTCTTCGCGGACGAGCCGTGCGGAGCGCAGCACGGCGAGGTGCTGCGACATTGCCGGCTGGCTGATCTTCATGCCGTCGCGCAAGGCGCTGGCGTTCATGCTCCCGCCCGCCAGCTTCTCGAATATCGCGCGGCGGGTCGGGTCGGCCAGAGCCTTGAACAACTCGTTCTCCATCATGCCGACAGATAAGCGCATACTTATCTGATTCGCAATGGCGAAATAGAGGCTCGGCGTCGGTTGCCAAACGCTACGGCCATGCGGCATGAGCGTGCTATAATGCGCCGGTGAGTCTCACCCCCGCCTTTCTCGACGAACTCCGTGCGCGGACCTTGCTGTCCGCGCTGATCGGCAAGACCGTCAAGCTGACCAAGGCGGGCCGCGAGTTCAAAGGCTGCTGCCCGTTCCATAACGAGAAGACGCCGAGCTTCTACGTCAACGACGACAAGAGCTTCTATCACTGCTTCGGCTGTTCGGCGCATGGCGATGCGATCCGCTGGATGACCGAGCAACGGGGCCTGCCGTTCATCGACGCGGTCAAGGAGCTCGCCCAGGCGGCCGGCATGGAGATGCCCGCGCAGGACCGCCAGTCGGTCGAGCGGGCCGAGCGCGCCAAGGGCCTGCACGATCTGATGGCCGATGCCGCGCAATTCTTCACCGACCAATTGAACGGCATCGCCGGTGCCGAGGCGCGGGCGCTGTTGGAGCGGCGCGGCATCAAGGCGGAGACCGCGCGCACCTTCGGGATGGGCTATTCGCCGGATTCGCGTGGCAAGCTGCGCGAAGCGCTCAAAAGCTATGGCGATCCCGCGCTGATCGAAGCGGGCATGCTGATCAAGGTCGACGACAAGGATCCGTACGACCGGTTCCGCGGGCGGCTGATGATCCCGATCCGCGACGCGCGCGGGCGCGTGATCGCGTTCGGCGGGCGCGTGATCGGTCAGGGCGAGCCCAAATATCTCAACTCCCCCGACACGCCGCTCTTCGACAAGGGCCGTACACTCTACAATCTCGATCGCGCGGCGCCCGCCAGCCGCAAGTCCGGCCGCGTCATTGTGGTCGAAGGCTATATGGACGTGATCGCGCTGGCCCAAGCCGGGTTCGGCGAGGCGGTGGCGCCGCTCGGTACCGCATTGACCGAGCATCAGCTCGAGCGGCTGTGGCGGCTTAGTGACGTGCCGATTCTCTGTTTCGACGGCGACGCGGCGGGACAGAAAGCGGCGATTCGCGCGGCATTGCGCGCGCTGCCCGGTCTCGCGCCCGGACGCAGCCTGCGCTTCGTGACCTTGCCCGAGGGACAGGACCCGGACGATCTCGTCCGCGCCCGCGGCCCCTCCGCGTTCGACGCGTTGCTCGAAAAGCCCGAATCTTTGGTCGACCGGCTTTGGGCGCACGAATATGCCGCCGAACCGCTCGACACGCCCGAGCAGCGAGCCGGGCTCAAGCGCCGGCTGATGACCCATGCCGAGGCGATCGCCGATCCCGACGTGCGCCACGAATATCAGGCCGAGTTCCGCCGCCGCATCGACGACCTGTTCGCGCGTCCGAAGCGCGATTTCACCCCGCGCCAATTCACCCCGCGCCGGCCGGGCACCAAATGGACGCCCCCTCTCCCGCCCGTCACCGCCGAGGCCAAGGCTGTGCGTGCCGCCGGGATCGACCGCTTGCTGGCCAAGGCGGTCTTGGCTGGCCTGATCCGCCATCCCACCGAAATCGCGCGCCATATGGAAGTGCTCGGCAGCCTCAAACTGGTTGACGGCGCGCTGGGCCGATTGTTCGAGGCCGTGGTCGATCTGGCGCTCGAGGACCGGGCGCTTGATAGCCAGCGCCTGATCACCATATTGGGCTCATCAGGACTTGGTCAGATAACAACCGATCTGCTGAGAGCCGATGCCACACCCTATTCCTTTACCCAGGATGGTGCAGAGCCCGAGCGGGCCAGCGCCGACCTGGACGAAGCGATCGCGATCATGGTGGCGCGGCCCGAAGTCGATGCGGCGCTGGCGCAGGCGACATCCGAACTGGAAATGTCCGCGTCGGATGAAGCTTTCCAACGGCAAATGGAACTGTTGCGCGAGCAACGAGCTTTGGAACTGCGGCTTGCAAATCTGATACAAGCGAACAATGACGCGTAAAATTACGCACAGCGCGTAAAACCGAGGGCAATTGATGGTGAAGACGACTATGGCGGAAGCGGCAGAACCGGCTGAGACGGGCGACGCTCCGCTGATCGATCTCAACGACGCGGATATCAAGAAGCTGGTCGCTCGCGCCAAGAAGCGCGGGTACATCACCGTCGATCAGCTCAACGAGATGCTGCCGCAGGACCAGATGTCGTCCGAGCAGATCGAGGACGTCATGTCCGCGCTCAACGAAATGGGCGTGAACGTCGTCGAGAACGAGGAAGGCGGCGAGGACGGCGAGGACCAGAAGGATGAGGACGAGGATATCGATCCCGTCGATTCGTCCGAGGAGAATGCGCCCGCGCTCGAAACCAAGAAGAAGGAAACGGTCGACCGCACCGACGATCCGGTGCGCATGTATCTGCGCGAGATGGGCGCGGTCGAGTTGCTCAGCCGCGAGGGCGAGATCGCGATTGCCAAGCGGATCGAGGCCGGCCGCGACACGATGATTCTGGGCCTGTGCGAATCGCCGATCACCTTCAACGCAATCATCGACTGGTCGACCGCGCTCAACGAAGGCACGATGCAGCTGCGCGAGATCCTCGATCTCGACGCGATGCTGTCCAAGGGTCCGTCGGCCGAGCAGGTCGAGGGTGCCGAGGACGACGATTCGGGCGAGATCAGCGAAAAGACCGCCGGCGCCAGCTTCAAAGAAGAGGAAGAAGTCGAGGAGGTCCAGTCGGCCGACGAGGACGAGGACGACATGACCGAGCGTCGTGCGCCGCGCATCTCGGACGACGAGGAAGAGGACAACACGCTCAGCCTCGCGCAGATGGAAGAGCAGCTCAAGCCGATGGCGCTCGAGCGGTTCGCCAACATCACCTCGATCTACAAGAAATTCTCCAAGATGCAGGGGCAGCGCCTCGACGCGATGGGCGCCGGTGGCGAACTGTCGGCGGCCGAGGAGCGCAAGTACCAGAAACTGCGCGAAGACCTCACCGCCGAGGTCGAGAGCGTTCAGTTCCACCAGGCGAAGATCGAATATCTCGTCGATCAGCTGTACAGCTTCAACCGGCGCCTGACCGCTTTGGGCGGACAGATGCTGCGCCTGGCCGAGCGCCACAAGGTGAGCCGCGCCGACTTCCTCAACCGCTATCAGGGTCACGAACTCGACGATTCCTGGCTGGCGACGGTCGGCGGCATCGACAAGAAATGGACTGCTTTCGTGGCCAACGAAGCGGGCGCGGTCGACCGCATCCGCGGCGAGATTTCGGAAATCTCGCAGCAGACCGGCATGGCGCTCCCCGAATTCCGCCGTATCGTCAACATGGTGCAGAAGGGTGAGCGCGAGGCGCGCATCGCCAAGAAGGAGATGGTCGAGGCTAACTTGCGCCTCGTGATCTCGATCGCCAAGAAATACACCAATCGCGGGCTGCAGTTCCTCGACCTCATCCAGGAAGGCAATATCGGCCTGATGAAGGCGGTCGATAAGTTCGAATATCGCCGGGGCTACAAATTCTCGACCTATGCGACCTGGTGGATTCGTCAGGCGATCACGCGTTCGATCGCCGATCAGGCGCGGACCATCCGCATCCCGGTCCATATGATCGAGACGATCAACAAGCTGGTGCGGACCAGCCGCCAGTTCCTGCACGAGCAAGGCCGCGAGCCGACACCCGAGGAAATGGCCGAGCGCCTGTCGATGCCGCTCGAAAAGGTCCGCAAGGTGATGAAGATCGCCAAGGAGCCGATCTCTCTCGAAACGCCGATCGGCGATGAGGAGGATTCGCATCTGGGTGATTTCATCGAGGACAAGACTGCGGTCATTCCGGTCGACGCCGCAATCCAGGCCAACCTCAAGGAAACGGTCACTCGCGTACTGGCGAGCCTCACCCCGCGCGAGGAACGCGTGCTGCGCATGCGCTTCGGCATCGGGATGAACACCGACCACACGCTGGAAGAAGTCGGACAGCAGTTCAGCGTGACTCGCGAACGCATCCGCCAGATCGAGGCGAAGGCGCTGAGGAAGCTCAAGCACCCGAGCCGCAGCCGGAAGATGCGGAGCTTCTTGGACCAGTGAACTCAACCCCTCTCCCGCTTGCGGGAGAGGGAGGGACCCGCCGCGCAGCGGTGGGAGGGTGAGGGTCTCCTTTCTTCTGCTTCCACAAACGCTTGGAAGAAGAAAGAAGACCCTCACCCAACCCTCTCCCGTAAACGGGAGAGGGCTATCTATTTCAACGGCAGGAACAATTCCGCGACCGCATCGTGGACTGGCGCATCGGGGGCAAAGGTCAGATACCGCCGGCAATAGATCGGAAAATCCCGCACCTCCTCGCCGCTGGCTGGCAGCCAATCGCGATACAGAAAGAGCGCGGCGGGCTCCATATTGTTGGTGGCGCCGACGACGCGCAGTACCGCGCAGCGGCCGCCGGGGATCACCCCGGCCTTCATCCCCTCTTCGTTCGGTTCGACCGGCTGGTCGGTGCCAACGCACAGATCCATGGCATAATCAGCCGCGACCGCAGGCGTCCGCTCGGACCGGAAGACGTTGATCGTCGGGCTGGTTGCGGGTGACAGGCCGGCGGCCTTGCGCCAGGCGATGAACCGCTGGATCGTGTCGCCCAAAGTCGCCCGGTCGCCGCGGTGCTCCATGATCGCCACCGGTATCAGCGGCATATCCCGGATCGTCACGTCTTCATGGGTAAAGCTATGTTGCATGAGCTTGCTCCTCGCATTGTCGAGAGGCCCGAAGGCCGCAAGCCACGGTTCCCAGTCGGGAGATTTCCGGAACGATGACGGCGATTGCCCGAACCGTTGCCGAAAGGCGCGGGCAAAGGCATCGGGTGCGTCGTAACCGGCGTCCATCGCGATGTCCGTGACGCTGTCCGCGCCGCAATGGGCGAGCTGGTGCGATGCCCGCTTCATCCGGGCAAGCTGGACATAGCGGTGCAGGGACAGTTCGAACGTCGCCATGAACTGACGATGGAAATGGAATTTCGAGAAAGCGGCGACGCGGCTCACCGTTTCCAGATCGAGATCGCCGTCGAGATGCTGGTCGATATAGTCCAGCACCCGCTGCATCCGGTCCTGATAGTTTCGAAGCGCCGCCTTCATCCTTCTTCCTCCGTGGCGGCACCAGATAGTCGTTCACGGTGACGGCTTGCTCGACCGATCTTGCGGTTTGGGACGAGTGGGCGGCGTCATGCGAAGCCCTGCTTTGCCGCCCTATTTCTTCGCGTCGCTGTAGACCGCGACGCTCGGCGCAATTGGATCCAGCAGGATCCACAGAGCAAGCCCAGTCGCAACAATCAGCAATGCCGCCGCCACAGTCAGCGCGCGTCGCGGTTCGGGCATCAGCGGCAGAATCAGCACCGCGCTGATCGCTAGCGGAAGCGTGGCTACCATCGGCATACCGGGTCCCACCGCCTGCATCAGGAAGAAGCCGAAGCCGAGCATATAGCCGACGCCCAGCACCGCCGCGACGATGGTCGCCGCGATCCCAACACTCCTGCCTGCATAGCGATCGGCCAAGAGGGCCATACCCCCAAGCATCAACGGCACAGCGAGCGGATAGGATGCGGTCGGCGCCACTGCCTGCATGATTGCACCCAGCACCAGCAATGGGATCGCGGCGCCGGCGGTGCTGCCAACTCGCGACGGCAACCAATGGCGGATCGTCAGAAATGCGGCGAGACAGACGAGCAATGCCTGAACCTGAAGCAGTGGAATCGCCGCGAGCCTGTCGTAATAATTGACCTTGCCCCACGCGCCCGAGATGCCGTTGACGATGTAGAGCCCTGCCGCAGCGACAATGATCAGCGCGAGCAGCATGGCCGCTCCCTTCGCGACCTCGTCCACCGTCGCGCGCCGCCACGCCGCGGCGCCATATCCGACCGCCCCGATCACCAGGAACACCCAGCCCAGCGCCGCCGGATAACTGACGAAGAACAGGCCGTAAGCGTCGAAAAAGGTGCGATCGGCGGCCCTGCCCGGCAAAGCCGGCGCGTCGGCCAGCGCACGCGTCAAATCGAGCGTCTGACGCCCCATATCCTGCAACGCGCCTTGGTCGAGTGCATCGGGAGTCGCCAGCGGCGAATGGTAGAGGCCCGGGCGGCCGATGAACGCGAAGTTGAATCCGGGATAGCCGGTTTGCTTGGCTACCGTCAGGTCGGTGGAATTTGGCAGCTTCTTGTAGATGAACACGCTGAGGGAAGTGGAAACCGGCCGGCGCACGGCCCGGCCGAACAGGTCCATCATCGCGCCGTTATCGCCGCCGGTCTCGAACATCGTTGCCCGTCCGCCGCCACCGCGCGTCTCCAGATTGACGATCACACCGACGTGCAGGCGGCGAGGATCGCCGGCGAAGAATGATTTCGCTCCCTCCAGTCCCAGTTCCTCGCCATCGGTAAACAGGACCATCACGTCGCGGCGTGGCTGAGCGCCCGCCTTGATCGCGCGGATCGTCTCCAGGACCGATGCCACGCCCGCGCCGTCGTCGGCCGCGGCCGGCGACCCCCACACGCTGTCGTGATGCGCCATCAGCAAGACGGCCGGTTGCCTGCGATCGCGGCCGGGCAGGATCGCGACGATATTGGTGAGCGGGGGCGCCGGCGCGACTGCCTTGCGCCACCCATCCAGGCGATTTTTGGCCTGCGGGCTCATCGTGCCCGTAGCGGTGGCGACTTCCAGACCCATGCTCTTGAGACGTGTGATCAGATAGTCGCGCAGCTGCGCATCCTCGGCGCTGCCAGTCGGATGCGGCGCGCGGCCGATCACGCGGACGTCCGCCATCGCGCGACTCGCCGAGAATGCTGTGGCGGGAGCATCGGCCGACATCGGACCCGGCGGCGTCGTCGCGACGATCGCGAAGATTACCGCACCGGCCAGAGCAATCAGCGCTCCCCACCATCTCGTCATGGCGTTCCTCCCCCGTCTGACGCCAAGTTGCTACAGGCGACCGCCGGGACCGGCAAGAACATGCTGCCCACCGCACGCTGCGCCGAAACGCCTCACTTCTGCGGCGGTTGCGACATACTTAAGGGCCCATAAACCGCGTCTTTACGTGGTTCGGTATATCCCTTTGCCCCAGAGTGCGCGGAGTCACATTGGACATCGGGGAACCATGTCAGTCGAAACACTATCATTTGATCGCCGCGGTGGCGGCTGGAGCGTGCTCGCGGCGCTCGCCGATGCCGATGGCAGCGCACGCCACCCGTTCATCCGCGCCATGTGCGCGCCGGGTGCTCCGACGCGCGACCTCGCTGACGCGATCCACCTGCTATGCGCCCTGCACGGGCGCCATCCAGGCGTGATCGATCATGCGGTCGGCCATGGGCACAGCCAGACGGCGCAGCCGTGGCTGGAAGCGGCGTGCGAGGCGTTCGCCGACGAACGCGCCTTGCTCGCACGTCTCACCGCAGCGGCGGGACCAATCCCCTCCACTCCGGGCCAGGCCGAATCGGAAGCCGCGGTCAACGCGCAGCGCCACGCGCTCGACATGCTGGCGCAGTCCGATCGCGCCGGGTGCGCGGTGGGTGCGTCGATCGCATTGGTCCTCGACTGGCACGCGGTACGCGCGCTGATGGGTGCCGCCGCCGATCGCGCCGGCTTCGCGCCGCTGCCGTCGAACCTGCCGATCGACGCCGAGACGCAGACGATCGCTGTGACACTGGCTGCCGAGGCGCCGGTCGAGCGCGCGATGAGCTTTGGCGCGCAACAGCTGCTCGCCCAGCATCGCGCGCTGTGGGACCTGGCCGAAGCCCGCAAGAGCGCGCGCGACCGCGGCTGAGCTTGCCTTTCTCGTCGGACCCGCCCTAAGCAAACCCGAGTTTCGAAAAATTCGGGGACAGTGATGATTCGCTTCGAAGGCACCCAGAGCTATGTCGCGACCGAGGACCTGAAGGTCGCGGTCAACGCGGCGGTGACTCTTCGCCGTCCATTGCTGGTCAAGGGCGAGCCCGGCACCGGCAAGACGGTGCTCGCCTATGAGATCGCGAAGGCGGTCGATGCGCCGCTCATCGAGTGGAACGTCAAGTCGACGACCAAGGCACAGCAGGGCCTGTACGAATATGACGCGGTCGCTCGCCTGCGCGACGGCCAGCTTGGCGACGAGCGCGTCCACGACATTTCCAACTATATCCGCAAGGGAAAGCTCTGGGAGGCGTTCACCTCGCCCCAGGTCCCCGTGCTGCTGATCGACGAGATCGACAAGGCTGACATCGAATTCCCCAACGACCTGCTCCAGGAACTCGATCGCATGGAATTCCATGTCTACGAGACCAAGGAGACGGTGCGGGCGGCCGAACGGCCAATCGTCGTCATTACCTCGAACAACGAAAAGGAATTGCCCGACGCGTTCCTGCGCCGCTGTTTCTTCCACTATATCAAATTCCCCGACCGCGACACGATGCAGGCGATCGTCGATGTCCACTTCCCCGGGATCCAGAAGATCCTGGTGTCGAAGGCGATGGACATTTTCTACGACGTCCGCGACGTGCCCGGTCTCAAGAAGAAACCGTCGACCAGCGAATTGCTCGACTGGCTGAAGCTGCTGCTTCACGAGGACATGCCGCTCGACGTGCTGCAAAATCGCGACCCGACCAAGGCGATTCCGCCGCTCCACGGCGCGCTGCTCAAGAACGAGCAGGACGTGATGCTGTTCGAACGGCTGGCCTTCATGGCCAAGCGCCAGCAGGGCGGCGGTCCGCGCTGAGGGCGCGTTTACGGCACATCTAACACATCTGATTCTTCAGCCGGGCTCGTCCCGGCGTCCGCTATGCCACTTGGCTCGACTTTAGAGCGTCATGCTCCCCGCGTGCGGCGCGGTGGACGCCGGCACAAGGCCGGCGTGACGCTGAATTCCTCCGCGAGACCACTTGAGATACCGTCCTACGCTGGCATGACGCGTCGATGAGCGACACTTCCCAGCAACGAGGCGCCACCCGTTTCGCCCGCGTTCGCGCGCGGCTCGAGGCGGCGCAGCCGACCAGCGGGTGGCGGTCGTGGGTCTACGAATTCCTGCTGTTCGGGTTCAAGCAAGGTTGGGCCTGCCTGTTCGGCGCCTTGATGCTTGCGCTGCTGCTTGGAACCCACTTCTTTTACCCCGATCATATCTGGCTCGCTCGCAACGACTTCCTGACGCTAGCTGCTGTCGTAATCCAGGTCGGCATGCTCGCCTTCCGGCTGGAAAATTGGGAGGAGGCCAAGGTTATCCTCGCGTTCCATGTCACGGGCACCATCATGGAACAGTTCAAGACGCGCGCGGGATCGTGGAATTATGACGCAGGCGGCGTACTTCATATCGGACTTGTACCGCTCTATTCGGGCTTCATGTACGCCGCGGTCGGCAGCTATATCGCCCGGATTTGGCGGATCTTCGACATCCACATGACGCACTGGCCGGCACGCTGGCAGCTTATCGCGCTCGCCACGGCTATCTACGTCAACTTCTTTGCGCACCATTGGCTGCCCGACATACGCTGGCTGCTGTTCGCCGTGATCGTGCTGATGTTCTGGCGGTCGCGTTTCTTTTTCACGCCGTTCCGCCAGGAACGCTGGATGCCGATCCTGCTCGGCTTCTTCCTGGTCGCGCTCTTCATATGGTTTGCCGAGAATATCGGCACGTTCGCGCATGCCTGGTCCTACCCCAATCAGCGCCATGGCTGGGCAATGGTGAGTGCCGCCAAGCTCGGCTCCTGGTATCTGCTGATGATCATCTCCGTAGTGATGGTGTCGCTGATTCATCATGACGCAGGCGAAACAAATATACGGTCACCGGCGGATTAACCCCGTCCGCCAACCATCCGGTCAGGCAACCGTCCTTATGGCGGTCCGGCATGAGGAGATATCCCCCCCATCTCCGCGTGCCGGCGGCTGCTCTTGCCCTGTTGGCGGGCGTAGCCGCCCCAGCGCGCGCCGGGACATTGCTCGACTATGTCGGGCAGTGCGTGCCGTTCGCACGAGCGGCATCCGGCATCCGGATCTATGGCGATGCCTGGACCTGGTGGGATCAAGCCGAGGGCCGATATCGCCGCGGCCAGATCCCGCGCGCTGGAGCGGTGGTTGTCTTCCGCAAGACCGCGCGGCTGCCGCTCGGCCATGTGGCGGTGATCAGCCGCGTGATCGACAGCCGGGTGGCGATGGTCACGCACGCTAATTGGTCGCGGATGAATGGCGAGCGCGGACATGCCGAACAGGATGTCACGCTGACCGATGTCAGCCCCGATAACGATTGGAGCGAAGTCCGCGTCTGGTATCGGGATGCCGAGGGCCTGGGATCGACCACCTTCCCCGTTTATGGGTTTATCTATCCTGTCGCGACCGACGGCGAGAAAGTGAAAGCGGCGCCGGAATTAACCGGCCGAGACCCGGATTATGTCGGTGCGCTGATCGACGCCTATCGCTGAAATCTGGCCGCCGCCGCGGGGCTATTGAGTACCGCACTCGGGGTGCGTAAGACCATACCCATGTTTCTGAACTTCCTCGACGAGCTTCGCGCCGCCGGCATTCCCGCGAGCATGAAGGAGCATCTCATCCTCCTCGAAGCGCTCGACAAGAACGTGATCGATCGCACGCCCGAGGATTTCTATTATCTCAGTCGCGCGGTCTATGTGAAAGACGAGGGCCTGCTCGACCGCTTCGATCAGGTCTTTGCCAAGGTCTTCAAGGGGATCGCCACGACCTATGGCGCCCAGCCGGCGGAAATCCCCGCCGACTGGCTGAAGGCAATCGCCGAGAAATATCTGTCGCCCGAGGAGATGGAGCAGATCAAGTCGCTCGGCTCGTGGGACGAGATCATGGAAACGCTCAAGAAGCGCCTGGAGGAACAGGAAAAGCGCCATCAGGGCGGCAACAAATGGATCGGCACCGGCGGCACCAGTCCGTACGGCAATTCAGGCTACAATCCCGAAGGCGTGCGGATCGGCGGCGAATCCAAGCACGGTCGCGCGATCAAGGTGTGGGACCAGCGCGAGTTCAAGAATCTCGACAGCACACGCGAACTCGGCACGCGCAACATCAAGATCGCGCTCCGCCGCTTGCGCCGCTTCGCCCGCGAAGGCTCCGCCGACGAACTCGATCTCGACGCGACGATCGAAGGCACCGCGCGCCAGGGCTGGCTCGATATCCATATGCGGCCCGAGCGGCACAATGCGGTCAAATTGCTGCTGTTCCTCGACGTCGGCGGATCGATGGATCCGTGGGTCAAGCTATGCGAGGAATTGTTCTCGGCGGCGACGTCCGAATTCAAGAACATGGAGTTCTTCTACTTCCACAACTGCCCCTATGAAGGCGTGTGGAAGGACAATCGCCGCCGCTTTACCGAGCGCATGCCGACCTGGGACGTGCTGCACAAATTCGGCCACGATTATAAATTGGTGATCGTCGGCGACGGATCGATGAGTCCGTACGAGATCACGCATCCGGGCGGTTCGGTCGAGCATTTCAACGAAGAATCGGGCGCGGTGTGGATGCATCGGCTCACCACCACCTATCCCGCTGCCGTGTGGCTCAACCCGATCAAGGAAGAGCAATGGGGCTATTCGCAATCGATCAAGATCGTCCGCGAGCTGATGAACGACCGCATGTACCCGCTGGCGCTCGCAGGATTGGATGACGCCATGCGTGAGCTGACGCGCAAGCGGTAAGGCCGAGGCCTATAAGAAGTCGAACTTCAGCACGCCTCAAGCTGCGTGAGTTTTTCCTGAAACTTCTCGGCGAGTTCCAGCCGCCGCGCGCGCGCTTCCGCGGTCACCGCGTTCTTCGCGGCGATGCGCTCCTGCGCGACCCGGCGCGCATAAAAACGAATATCTGATTCCATTGGTGCGATCCCGATCCCCGCGATTCGGTTATCCACAAACCATGTCATGCTGATGACGCGATGCACCCGTTTTGGGATCAAAGGGGAGCGACTCGCGATAGAATGCGGTTTTGAGGGCGTTTTCGGCCTATCCGATGGTCAATAGAGCAGGTGCGGGCGCCGCGCTTCGGCCCAGACTGCCTCATCGGGAACGGTGAGCGAATCGAGATCGCCCGGCAGCGCCGCCGCATCGTCGACCCATTCGCGCAGATCGGGACCGCCGTTGATGACGTCGATCGCCAGTTTGTCGAAGACATATTCATACGCGAAATCGCGCCAGAGATCGTAATCGCCGTACAGCGTACGGATCGCCTTGAATGCCAGCGCTTGTACCCGCCACGGGCGGAACACCTCATGATCATAGGCCGGGCCCTCGGCGTGGATGAACACGCCGTTGCACAAGTGGCCGACATGCTTGTGGAAAGTCGGCTGAAACCAGAGATCGCGCAGCGTGCAGCCGTCGAGCCATTGCGGAGCGATCCGGCGCATTTCGGCGATGACCGCGCGCGCATCTATATCCGGCGCTCCAAATAGTTCGAGGGGGCGTGTCGTCCCGCGTCCCTCGCTCAAGTTCGTGCCTTCAAGCATCACTGTCCCGGCATAAGCGCGCGCCATATTGACGTTGGCGGCGTTGGGGCTGGGATTGATCCAGGGCCGTTCGGGCGGCCAACCGAAACCGGCGGCGGCATCAGGTTTCCAGCCCTCCATCGCGATCACCCGATAGTCGACGTCGAGCTTGTAATGGTCGATGAACCAGTGGCCCATCTCGCCCAGGGTCATGCCGTGCCGCATCGGCATCGGCCCAGCGCCGACGAAACTTTCCCAGCCCGGCCGCAGGGTCAGTCCCTCGATCGGGCGGCCCGCGGGATTGGGGCGATCGAGCACCCATACCGACTTGCCATGCTCCGCCGCGGCTTCGAGCACGTAGAGCAATGTCGTGACGAAGGTGTAGATGCGGCACCCGACATCCTGCAAGTCGATCAGGATCGTGTCGAACGTCCCCATCGACTGGCCGGTCGGGCGGCGCACCTCTCCGTACAGACTGAACACCGGCATGCCGTACGTGGGATCGGTGAAGTCGGGCGACTCCATCATATTGTCCTGCAGGTCGCCACGCACGCCGTGCTGCGGCCCGAATACGGCGGAGACGTTGAGGCCCGCCGCGACCAAAGCGTCGAGCGAATGCGTCAGGTCCGCGGTGACCGAGGCGGGGTGCGCGAGCAAGGCCACGCGCTTACCGTCTAGCGGTTTCCTGAGCTCTGGGTCGGCGAGCAGCCGGTCGATACCGAATTTCATGGATGCTGGGGTGCCGCGACACGCGCAGCAAAGCAATCCGCGTTGTGGAAATCTGGTTTACCCGGCGGATGGTGTATGGCCCAATAGGATTTGCTTCCATCGACGGCTTCGATCACCGCCGACAGGCCCAGCCGCCATTCGCGTCGGTCGCCGAGTTCAGGCAGCACAGCGTGCATTTCCAACCTGCCCTCACCGGGAGTCCAGTGCCCGTATGTCTGTATGTCGTCGATGTTGCGCATTCCGGCGCGATAATCATCGAAACGATACGCCGCCCATTTCATCGACGGCGCAAAATTGAGTTCGCAATAGCTCGGTTCGTCGACGAATCCGACAAACGCTTCGAAACAGCTATGCTGCCAAAGTCCGTCGGCGCGGCCGGCATCGCCGTCGAATTCGGGCCAGATCACATCGTCCAGCGTTCCTTCGACGTGAAATCGCACCGACAGCTTGCCTCCATGGCCCCTGCCGGCATCGACCGAGATGCTGGTAACGGCGATGCTCGGAAAATCGGGATGAGGAAAAAGAATCAGGTCGGACATGGCTTCCCGGCAGGTTCCTAACGTCCGGTTTTCCGTCCGACCGAAGCCACACGCAAGAGCGGACCGCAGCGCGGCCACGCCAGACTGGTAAAATTGCGACGAAGCGCCTATGTGCGCCCCCTTCCAATGGCTACCACACTCCCCTCCCCGCCCCGCGTGGGCATGGTCTCGCTCGGCTGTCCCAAGAACCTGGTCGATAGCGAGCGCATCCTGACCAAGCTGCGCAGCGACGGCTATCAGATGTCGCCCGACTATGCCGGCGCGGACGTCGTGCTGGTCAACACCTGCGGCTTTCTCGATTCCGCCAAGGAGGAAAGCCTGGAGGCGATCGGTGAGGCGATTGCCGAGAATGGCCGCGTCATCGTGACCGGCTGCATGGGCAAGGAAGCCGAGGTCATCCGAGACCGCTTCCCCGCCGTGCTCGCGATCACCGGCGCGCACGAATATGAGCAAGTCGTTGGAGCGGTGCACGAGGCGGCGCCGATGCCGCCCAACGCCTTTCTCAACCTGGTGCCCGAAAGCGGACTCAAGCTCACCCCGCGCCATTACAGCTATCTGAAGATCTCCGAGGGTTGCAACCATCGCTGCGCCTTCTGCATCATCCCGAGCCTGCGCGGCGGTCTGGCCAGCCGGCGACCGGATGCGATCCTGCGCGAGGCGGAGAAACTGGTCGAGGCGGGAACCAAGGAATTGCTCGTCATCAGCCAGGACACCTCGGCTTACGGCGTCGACATCAAGCACCATCCGCGCATGTGGCACGGGCAGGAAGTCCGCGCGCACATGACCGACCTGGCGCGCGAGCTTGGCAAGATCGCGCCCTGGGTGCGGCTGCATTACGTCTACCCCTACCCCCATGTCGATCAGGTCATTCCGCTGATGGCCGAGGGGTTGGTGCTGCCCTATCTCGACATCCCGTTCCAGCATGCCAGCCGCAACGTGCTCAAGCTGATGCGCCGCCCGGCAAATGAGGCTAAAGTGCTGGAGCGGATCAAGTCGTGGCGCGCGGTCGCCCCCGACATCGCGATCCGCTCGACTTTCGTCGTCGGCTTTCCCGGCGAGACCGAGGAGGATTTCGAGTATCTGCTCGATTGGCTGGACGAGGCCCAGCTCGATCGCGTCGGCGCCTTCCGCTTCGAGCCGGTCGAGGGCGCCGCCGCCAACGCCCTGCCCAATCCGGTGCCCGAAGAGGTCAAGGAAGAGCGCTACGCCCGGATCATGGAAAAGACCGCGGCGATCAGCGCGGCCAAGCTCGCCGCCAAGGTCGGTCGCACTCTGCCGGTGATCATCGACGCGGTCGATGAGGATGGCGGTGCCACTGGCCGCAGCCAAGCCGACGCACCCGAGATCGACGGTGAGGTGTTCCTGCGCGATGCCGGACATCTCGCGGTCGGCGATATCACCCCGGTACTGATCGAGGACGCCGATGAGCACGATCTTTACGGCGTGCCCGCCTGATTTGTCGGGTATGTCGGGCTGATCTGTCCCGATCTCGGACAGGGCTATTGCCAGACGCGCCGCGCCGCCTAACAGAGTCGCGTAATGAAGGTTGGGGCGATCCTGTTGGGGCTGGTCGCGGCGCTGATCGCGCCCATCGCATCGGCGCAAGTGGTGTCTGCGCCGCTGCAGAAGATCGTCACGCCGGTCGACCCGATGACGATGGGTACCGACGACTTCATACGCCTCGCCAGTCCGGCGATCTGGGACGGGCTGTCGGTCAACCGCATCGAATTTCGCGAGGATCGCGCCTTCTGGCGGCTCTACCGCATCGTCAATTTGCGCCATCCCGACGGGCCGTTGTGGTTCGTGCCGCACGACAACGAGAATGCCGCATTCCAGGCAGCGGTATTCGCGGTGCGGTCGTATGGCGGCGTGGTGATCGCGATCGAGGAAGCTCGTTCGATCGATGGGCCGGACAGCCGGATGAATCCCGACGTCGCTTATGGCCGGTCGATCGATCCCAACCGCAACTTTCGCGATGACACGCCCAATTATGCTGCGACCGTCCTGGCGGATCTGGGCGCTCCGCCGCGACTTATCGTGGCTCTCCATACCAATGAGGCTGGCTATGACGCCTCGGAATCGACCTGCACGCCACCCAATGCCGGCTATACCGGCAAGGGCGAGATTTCCGTCCTCCTCTGCAACGACCTCTATTCGCCGCGTCCATCGATCAGCGCCGCCTGGCCGTTCGACGATACCGACAGCGTCGCCATCGTCTCCTATCTCGGCGACCGCAGCCCGGCGAGCGGCTTCTGCGCGCGGCCGCTCTCCGATGCCGACATGAACATCATGTTCGAGCATGTCGTACAGAGCGACGGATCGCTGTCCAACTACGCTTTGTTCCGCGGCCTGCCCTATGTGAATCTGGAGACCCAGGATCGTGGCACCGATCCGATCGGACTTGGTGATGCGCGATCGCGGCTGCTCGCAATGATCGGCACGGTGATGAGGCGTTGCGCGCCGATCCAGGGCATCGCGCTACGGCCACCAGCTCCGCCGGTCCGCACGCAGCCTTCCGCCAAGCGCAAGAAGCATCGTTAAGCGAGCAATTCGCGGATCGTCGCAGCCTCGGGCGAAGCCAGCGCTCCGCCGATCCCGCAGAGGTAGAGCGTATTGGGAGCCCGTCCCGCGCTTGCGGGCTCAAGCCCGGCGGCGAGGCAGGCGTCGAGCGGAGCGATCGTCGCCCCCCGTCCGGCGCGGACGCTGATCAGGGCTTCTTCCAGTTCGGTGCAATGGTCGTGACGGATCAGCGACTTGGGCTGGCGGCCGAACACGCGGTCGAACCAATGACCGAAGACATAGTCATATTCGTCATAGGTGACGAAGCGCAGCCGCTCGATCGTATCGAGACTGCCGACATCACCGACAGCGCCCACCAGCACGGCGTCTTCGCCGGCAAGCTCAACCGATTCGACCGGCACCGCAGTCACCGCGCGATACGTGACGGCCAGGTCGATCTCCCCTGCCAGCAACGCTGCGAGCAGATCGTCGTGCGACCCGGTGCGAAACAGAATCGGCCGGGCGCCCGGCATCGTTGCGAACAGATGCGGCGCGAGCCGGTAGCGGCCGAAGCCGGTCACCGCACCGATCCTGAGCGGCGTGACGAACCCGTCGTCGCGATTGAGATAGACGCGCACCCGGTCGATTTCGTCGAGCGCGCGGCCGATCGTATCGAACAACACCCGTCCTTGCGGCGTCAACCGAAGCGAGCGGCCCGATCGCTCCATCAGCGCCACCCCGACATCGCGCTCGAACCGGCGGAGGTCGGCATGGACCGCGGGCGCCGACTTGCCGATAGCGCGTGCCGCCGCGGCGATCCCGCCGGCGCGCGCAACCGCGTGGAATATCGCCGCCCGTCGCAGATCCGCACCCTCGAACAGTCCGGTTCACCTAACGATTATCTCCTGTCTTTCGAATTACGGAATTATCGATGCGAGTCTAGATTGCGAGCGAAGGAGAAATCCGATGCTTGTCCGAACGTTGCTCGCCTGTCTGCCGATCGCCATTCCCGCCGTCGCGGCCGCACAATCGGGCGGCACCGCGCATCTCTATGCCTATACGGTGAAGGATCGGGCAGCGTTCGAAGCCGGCTATCGCCAGCATCTGCGCTGGCATGCGGCTCATGACGACAAGCTCGCCTGGTTCGCCTGGTACGTGACGTACGGCGATCGCGCGGGCGCGTTTGTCGATGGCACGTTCGGGACGACACCCGACGGTCTTGCGGGCCGCCCCGATCCCAAGGGCGACGGTGCCGACTTCCGGATCAATGCAGGACCCTATGTTTCCGCGATCGGCAACGAAGGTTGGGAATTGTGGTGCGAAGCGAGCCGCGCGACGCCACTCGAACAGCGGCGACCGGAGGCGTATGCGCACGTCTATATGATCGCCGCGGAGGATAAGGCCGCCTTCGAGGCCGCAATCGCCGCGCGACCGTTGCGAGGCGCAACTTGGTATCGCGGCCTCGACGGGGCGCCGGGACGCTATCTGCTGATGCTCCCGGCGCGGTCACGCGGTGCTCCGCGACCTTTGTCGCTGAGCGGCGGCCCGGTGCGCACGCTCCGCGCCGAGACCTGGCGGTACGTACCGCGCCTGGCGCTCATGCCAGGCGCATCGCTGGTCCGCTGATTGCGCGCGGCGAATGGCGGCTTATAGCGAGCGGGCCATTCTTTCGGAGCCGCCCGCCGATGCGCATACTGCCGCTTGCCCTGCTTCTCGTTGCCACCCCTGCCCTCGCGCAGGACCTGACCCCGGCCGAAACCGCCAAGGTCGACGCGATCGTCACTGACACCTTGGCGCGCAACGGCGTGCCATCGGCATCGATCGCCATCGTGCGCGACGGCAAGATCGTGTTCACCAAGGCCTATGGCAAGCAATCCGAGACGATCACGACGCCGCGTAGCGACGCGCCATATCAGATCGCG
Organism: Sphingomonas sp.; assembly: GCF_024508665.1. Classification (GTDB taxonomy): domain Bacteria; phylum Pseudomonadota; class Alphaproteobacteria; order Sphingomonadales; family Sphingomonadaceae; genus Sphingomonas. The sequence goes on along the minus strand of NZ_JANINP010000001.1, from coordinate 429,164 downwards.
TCGATCTCCAAGCAATTCACCGCCGCCGCGATCCTGATGCTGGAGGATGAGGGCAAGCTCAGCCTCGACGACACTGTCGCCAAATGGGTGCCCGGCATCACCGACGGCGACAAGATCACTATCCGCCAGTTGCTCAGCCATACGTCGGGCCTGCAGGATTATTGGCCGCAGGATTACAGCTTCGCGGCGATGGAAAAGCCGGTCACGCCGCAGCAGATCATCGACCGCTGGGCCAAGAAGCCGCTCGATTTCGCGCCTGGCACGCAATGGCAATATTCGAACACCGGCTATGTCGTCGCCGGTGTGATCGTCGAGAAAGCGGCCGGCAAACCGCTGCTCGCCTATTTGCAGGACAAGGTATTCAAGCCGCTCGGCATGAAGGTGATCGACCAGGATCTGGCCGTCGGCAAAGGCTTTCCGCAGGGCTATCACCGCTATGCGCTCGGCCCCGTTCGGGTAGAGAAGCCGGCGGCGCGGGGCTGGTTGTTCGCGGCGGGTGAACTCGCCATGTCGGCCAGCGACCTCGCCAAATGGGATATCGCGCGACTGAACCGCAGCGTGATGCCGGCGGACGACTGGCAGGTTCAGGAGACTCCGATCCTGCTGACCAGCGGCAAGTCGACCAATTACGGCCTGGGGGTCTTCACGGGCACCGCCAAGGGGCATCGTTACGTCGAACATACCGGCGAGGCGGTCGGCTTTCTGTCCGAGAATATTGTCTATCCCGATGACAAAGCGGCCGTCGTGGTGCTGGTCAATTCGGACTTTTCCGACGCCTTTACCGGCATTGCGAGCCAGATTTCCGAGCTGATACTCCCGCCGGCCAGCGGGCCTGCCGCCGGCGGCGATGCCGAGACAGCGAAGACCGCGCAGGCGCGTGCAATTTTCGATCAATTGCGCACAGGCAAACTCGATCGGGCAACGATGACCGAGGATGCCAATTACTATTTCGACGCCACCGCGGTCGGCGACTATCGCGACAGCTTGGGCAAGCTCGGTGACCCGGCATCGTTTACCCTGACGCGGCCCGCACGGCTGCGAGGCGGCTTCGTCAACCGCAACTACACCGTCACGTACCCGAACGGCACCAAGCTGTCGGTGGTGACCTATGCCGAACCCGAAGGCGCCGGACGCTACGAACAGTTCATCGTGATGCCGGCCAATTGAGCCGCGTTTCTCCGATCGACCCGCTTACCAACGAGACACTCGCATGACTGACTTTGCCGCCCTCCTCCAACCAGACCGCGGCCAGTCCGCGCGCACGATCGAGGTCGTCCATCCCGACGGATTTGCCGACTGGCTGGCCGCGCAACCGCCGCGCGTGCGTGCGATGGTCAGCGCCGCTCGGGTGACGGGCAAGGCCGGCAACAAGGCGATCCTTCCCGGCGAAGGCGTCGAAGACTGGTCGGTGCTGCACGTCTGCGACGAGGAGGCCAACTCGCCGTGGCGGATCGCATCCCAGCCCGATTTCCTGCCGGAGGGAACGTATCGGCTGAAGGGCGGCGATGTCGGACCGGCCGGTCTCGGCTGGCTGCTCGCGCAGCATCGTTTCGACAAATATACCAAGCCCGACAAGAACGGCGCGCCGCGAGTGCTGCTGACCAGCGATCCTGCCGCCATCGACGAGACGGTCAGGCTGGCGCAGGCGACGGCTCTGGTTCGCGACCTGGTCAATCTCGGCTCGTCCGACATGGGACCTGCCGAGATCGAGGCCGAGGCGGCAAAGCTCGCCAAGACATTCGACGCCACGTTGACCGTCACGCGCGGCGATGCGCTGGCGACCGGGTATCCGATGATCGACGCCGTCGGCCGCGCCGCCGCCAAGCATCGCGCACCGCGGCTGATCGAGCTCGAATGGGGCAATCCCAAACATCCGCGCGTTGCGGTGCTCGGCAAGGGCGTCTGCTTCGATTCGGGCGGTCTCGATATCAAGCCGGCGAGCGGCATGCGCCTGATGAAGAAGGACATGGGTGGCGCCGCCCACGCGCTGGCGCTGGCCAATTTGATCATGGGAGCGCGGCTGCCGGTCCGGCTGCACCTGCTGATCCCGGCGGTCGAGAATGCGATTTCGGCCGATGCCTTCCGCCCCGGTGACGTGCTCAAGACGCGCAAGGGGCTGACCGTCGAGAACACCAACACCGATGCCGAGGGGCGCTTGGTGCTCGGCGATGCGCTGACCAAGGCGGGTGAAGCGAAGCCCGAGCTGGTGATCGACTATGCCACGCTGACCGGCGCGGCCCGCGTCGCGCTCGGCCCCGATCTGCCCGCGACCTTCATCAGCGACGAGGCGCTGGCGTCCGAGCTGATCGGGGCCGGCACGGCGGTCCACGACCCGTTGTGGCGGCTGCCGCTATGGGACGGTTATGACGAATATCTCAAATCCGACATCGCCGACCTGATCAACGCGCCCGACAACGGCTATGCTGGCGCAGTCACCGCGGCCTTGTTCCTGCGCCGCTTCGCGCCCGAGGGCGTGCCCTGGGCGCATCTCGACACCTTCGCGTGGCGGCCGACCGCCAAGCCGGGACGTCCCAAGGGCGGCGATGCTCTGGGCTTGCGCGCCGCCTGGGCGATGCTGAAGAAGCGGTACGCAAGCTGACCTAAGCCATATCCTCGCCGGTCTTTGCCGGGAGGCGTGAAATAAAAAGTGTCAGGCCGACCGACCGCCGCCGCGCACCATGCCGAGGATGTCGTCGAGCGGATTGCCGTCGTGATTGGCGTCGAGCATCGACGCCAGCCCGCCGAGGCTACCGAAGATACCGCCGGTCGGCGCCGCGGCGGGCGCCGCCGGGGCGGCGGGCGCGGTGCTCGCGCCGCTGCCCGCGATCATCGAGGTGAGCACGCTCGCGGCGATGCCGCCGAGCATGCCGCCGCCCATCTTTTTCGCTACCTGTTGCGCGACCAGCCCGGCGACGATCGGCAGCATCGCCTTCAGGACCGTGTCGCTGATCCCGGTTTGCGCCGCGGCGGCGGTGGCGACCGAGCGGCTGACGTCCTTCGACCCGAAAATCTGTCCGAGCACGGCATTACCGGCCTCGGTATCGGTCGCCGGGAACGTGGTCGCGGCGGCTATGCCCGCGACCGATCCCAGGCCACCGCCCTGTTCGACCTTCTTCAACCCGCCAAGCACGGCCGGCAGCAAGGCGCCGACCGCGGCATTGGCCTGATCCGGCGTCAGCCCGAATTGCTGCGCGAGCGCACCGACATCGACCTGCGGTGTTACGCCGGCGTCACCACCGGTTGCGCCGGTCGCCTGTTGTAGAAGCTGTCCCAGGATATCCATGACCGCGACTCCTTGAACGCGAACCGCCAGCGATCAGGCGGCGGTTGAGCGTACCGCGTCGATCAGGACGAAGGCAATGCGCGCGAGGTGATCCGACCTGTTTTCCCACCCATGCGGCGTTCCCCGCTGGATCAGGACGTCGCCCGCGCGCAAAATCGTCTCATCGCGGTCCATCACCGCGACGATCTCGCCCTGCAGCACGATCGCGTAATCGACCGTATCGGTGGTGTGCATGCTCGCCGAGCGCGTGCTGCCCTCGTGGTGATCGGCATCGGGATAGAGCGCGGCGAACACCGCCTTGACCATCGCCGCGCGCTGTTCGGGGGTCGCGTCGCCGATCGGCGGGAAGTCGATCACACGGAGCACCGTGCCGCGATTTGGCGGCAGCACGCCGCGATGCTCGGCAATGTCATCCGGCGCGTCGATCGCGCTCGGTGCCGCATGCGTGCGCCACATATTGGTACTGCGATAGGTCGAACCTGGCAGGACGAACTCGGCTGGGCTGGGTCCGTCGTGGACGATGTAAGACTGGCCGTCCGCATCGATCGCGGTAACGACGCGGCGTGGCGACGGCAGAGGTCCGTCGGTCATGCCGACAGCGCCTTGACCGCCTGGATGATCGGGACGAACTTGTCCGCGGTCAGGCTGGCGCCGCCGACCAGCGCGCCGTCGACATTCTGAAGCGCCAGGATTTCCGCGGCGTTGGCGGGGTTGGCCGATCCGCCGTAGAGAATGCGCATGTCACGCGCGCCGTCGCCGATCATTTGCTGCAGCTTGACGCGGATGATCGCGTGAATCGCCGCGATCTCGTCCATTGTCGGGGTCCGACCCGTGCCGATCGCCCAGCACGGCTCATAGGCGATCGTCAGCCAGTCGGCATGCGCATCGTCGGGCAAGGATTCCTCAATCTGCGCCCGCACGACATGCGCCGCGCGGCCGGCATCGCGCTCTTCCTGCGTTTCGCCGACACAGAGGATGACCTTCAAGCCATGGCGATGCGCCGTCGCCGCCTTGAGATAAACGTCATGGCTGGTCTCGTGCTGATCGCTACGGCGTTCGGAATGGCCGACTATGGTGAAGGCGGCGCCCGCCTCCCTCACCATCCTGGCCGAAACGCAGCCGGTATGCGCGCCGTCTTCGTCCTGGTGCACGTCCTCCGCGCCGATCGCCAGATTCGGCACGCGGGCATGAGCCGGCGCGATCAGCGTCGCCGGCACCGCGACCCCGACATCGATCCCCGGCGCCGCGGCGGCGGCACCCGCGATGCCGTCGAGTTCGGCCAGCGCCGCCAGGCTGCCGTTCATCTTCCAATTGCCTGCGATCAGCTTGCGCCGTGTCATGTGTCCTCCCGTTTTATGTATTCCCCGATAACGCCCACAAGAGCGTGCGCAAGCGTCGTGCTCGTTGCTCGGCACGGCGTTGCCAGGCATGATCTCAGGGCATTGCCGGTTATGAGCACACGTCCTAAAGCGTCGGCTCGTTTTTCAGGACCAACGATCGGGCCCCATGCTCACCTTCTTTCGCAAGATCATCTTTTCGCGCATCGGCGCGCTCGTCACGCTGGTTGTCGTCGGCCTGATCGGCGTGGCGTTCGGGCTGGGCGACGTCACCGGCCTGAGGTCCAACTCGCTAGGCGGGCAGAGCGCCGCGACCGCGGCGACCGTCGGCAGCGACACGGTTTCGGTGACCGAATTGCGCAATGCCACCGACGGCATGCTCAACATGTATCGCAACCAGGCGCCGCAGCTCACCATGGCGGAATTCATCAGCCGTGGCGGCCTCGACGGTCCGTTCGAAAGCCGGCTGACCTCGATGGCGATGGAGCAGTTCGGCCACAGCCAGGGCATCCGCGTCGGCAAGTCGTTGATCGACAACCAGATCGCAAACATTCCCGGCGTTCGAGGGCTGGACGGCAAGTTCGACAAGGACAATTACAACCGCCTGCTGGCGATGCTGAAGTCCAACGACCAGCAATTCCACGAACAAATGGGCCGCGACCTGATGACCCAGCTGATGCTCGGCCCGATCGCGGCAAATGCCACCGACAAGCTCAAAGGGCCGAGCGGCGTAGCAACCTTCTATGCATCGATGCTGCTCGAAAAGCGCAGCGGCACCGTCGCATTCGTCGATACCAAGAAGATGCCGGCCGGCGCGCCGGTCACCGACGCCGAGGCGCAAGCTTATTATACCCGCAACGCGCCGCGCTATACGATCCCCGAGCGCCGCTCGGCTCGTTACGCGCTGATCACGCTCGACGAGCTCAAGAAGCGCGCTACGCCGACCGACGACGAGATCGCCAAGGCCTATCAAGCGCAGAAGGCGAAGTTCGACGCGGGTGAAAACCGCTCGCTCAAGCAGGTCGTGTTGCAGGACCAGAAGGCCGCCACCGATCTCGCGGCGAAAGTCCGCGCCGGCACCGCGATCGAAGCCGCCGCCAAGACGCTCGGACTCGAAGCCGCCGCGATCAACGACGTCAACAAGACCGCTTATGCCGGCCAATCGTCGCCTGCGCTGGCTGATCAGGTATTCGGCGCCGCGCAAGGGGCGGTGATCGGTCCGGTCAAGACGCCGCTCGGCTGGGTGGTCGCGCATCTCGACAAGATCACCAAGGTCGCGGGCAAGACGCTCGACCAGGCCAAGCCCGATCTGGTCAAGGAACTCACCGACCAGAAACTGGCGGCCATCGCGCAGAGTTTGCGCGACCAGATCGAGGATGCGATCACCAATCGCCAGACGCTCGACCAGATCGCGGCCAAGCTCAACCTGAGCGTGCAGACAACGGCGCCGCTGACCGCCAACGGTACCGATCCGACGGCTGCGACTCCGGTCAAGCCCGATCCCAACCAGACCGCGCTCTACCAACTCGCCTTCCAGTCGGAGACCGATGACGATCCCCAGCTGGTGCCCTATGGCCAGGACGGCAGCTTTGCGGTCGCGAAGCTCGACAAGGTGATCCCGGCGGCCGCGCGGCCCTTCGCGACGATCGCCGACCAGGTGAAGAAGGACGTGGTCATCGACCGCCAGGTCAAGGCCGCGCGCGATGTCGCCAACGCGATCACCGGCAAGGTCAACAAGGGCGTCCCGCTCGCCCAGGCGATGGCCGAATCGGGCATCAAGCTCGACGCGACCAAGCCGATGTCGGCCAATCGTGCGCAACTGTTCGCGTCCAAGCAGCCGCCCGCGCCGCTCGTCCTGCTCTTCAGCAAGCCCAAGGGCAGTGCGTCGCTGGTCGAGGCGCCTTATAAGGGCGGCTGGTTCGTCATCGTCGTCGACTCGGTCGAAAAGGGTAATGCGGCCGGCAATGCGCAATTGGTCGACAAGATGCGCGGCGATCTCGGTGCGAGCCTGGGCGACGAATATCGCCAGCAATTCGCCCGCGCGATCCGCGACAAGATCGGTGTGAAGAAGAACGATGCCGCGATTGCCGCGCTGCGCCGCGACCTGCTCGGTCAGGGCGGCGACGGCAGCGACCAGCCGCAATAAAGCGATGATCGAAGGAGCCGACGTTGCGCTGACCGCACTCGCGGCCGGGCGTCCCGCGCTCGTCTGGCGGCGTCAGGTCGCGGATACCGAGACGCCGGTCGCCGCCGCACTGAAGCTGATCGAGCCGGAACGCGGCGACTTCCTGCTCGAATCAGTAGAAGGAGGCGCGGTGCGCGGGCGTCACAGCCTGTTGGGGCTCGCGCCCGACCTGGTGTTCCGCGCCGATGGCGAGCGCGCGGCGATCAATCGCCACTGGCTGACCGATCGCACGGCGTTCGAACCTTGCGCCGAACCGACGCTAGCCGCGTTCCGCTCGCTCGTCGCGTCGTGCCGGATGGGCGAGGTTCCGCCCGAACTGCCGCGTGCTCTGGCCTGCCTGGTAGGCTATTTCGGCTATGAGACGGTCGGACTGGTCGAGGACCTGCCCCGCCCCCCGGATCCCGGGCTCGATCTGCCCGACATGATCTTCGTGCGGCCGACCACGGTGCTGATCTTCGATCGGCTGGCCGATCAATTGTTCCTGGTTGCGCCACTCTGGCCCGATAGCGGCCTCTCCCCCGAGGCGGCGCTGACGCTTGCCGAAGAACGGATCGACGGCGTCGCCGCCAGGCTGGCGAGCGCCCCTATCCCGGCGGCGCCGCGCAGCGACCCGAGCGAGATCGCGCTGACCCCGGTCCTCCCGGACGGCGCGTATCGCGAGATGGTGCTGAAGGCGAAGGATTATATCGCCGCCGGCGATATATTTCAGGTCGTCCTGGCGCAGCGTTTCACCGCGCCGTTCGCGCTGCCGCCGATCGAACTCTATCGCGCGCTTCGCCGCGTGAACCCCTCGCCGTTCCTCTATTTTCTCGATTTGCCCGATTTCGCGCTGTCGGGCTCCAGTCCGGAGATCCTGGTACGCGTGCGCGACGGCGAGGTCACGATCCGCCCGATCGCCGGCACGCGCCCGCGTGGCAAATCGGCGACCGAGGACGAAGACAATCGCCGCTCGCTGCTCGCCGACCCCAAGGAACGGGCTGAGCATCTCATGCTTCTGGATCTCGGCCGCAACGACGCCGGTCGCGTCGCCGCGCCGGGCACGGTCAAGGTGACCGACAGTTATACGATCGAGATGTACAGCCATGTGATGCACATCGTGTCGAACGTGGTCGCCGAACTCGACGCCAACAGGGACGCGATCGATGCACTGTTCGCGGGGTTTCCGGCCGGGACGGTGTCAGGCGCGCCGAAGGTTCGCGCTTGCCAGGTCATTGCCGAGCTGGAGCCCGAAGCACGCGGTGCCTATGCCGGCGGGGTCGGCTATTTCTCCCCGGACGGATCGATGGATTCGTGCATCGTGCTGAGGACCGCGGTGGTCAAGGACGGCGTCATGCATGTGCAGGCCGGTGCCGGGATCGTCGCCGACAGCGACCCTGTCTACGAACAGCGTGAATGCGAAGCGAAGGCTGGCGCGCTGCTCGCCGCCGCCCGTGAAGCGATCGCCCGGGCGGGCGACGCCCGCTTCGGGCAATAGACCTACTGGTCCGGCGACTGACCGTTGGCCTTGGCGCGGCGTTCGGCCGCCCAGGCCCTCGCCGCCGACCGCGCGCAGCCAGTCTGACCGCCTGACCCCACCGGCGAGCAGGTGTCGGGCAGGCCTGCGGCCTCGCGGCTGGTCTGCTCGTCGGCGGCCACCCGGTTCACCCAACTCTGCCGGGCGGGCGGGATCGGCCCGGCGCCGCGCAATGCCTTGGGAATACGGTAGGGATCATCGACCGTCGTGCACACGACGATCTCGTCGTTAGTGGACGGCGGACATTTCTGATCTGGCTCGACGATCACCGACCGGATTCGCTTGACGGGCTGGGCACTGTCGGCCTGCTTATCGGTCTTGTCCTGTGCCATCGCGCCGACGGGAACGGCCAGCAGAGCCAAAGCAGCAAACGCAGAACGAATCATCGGTGCGACCTTTCCTTGGGCACTTCAACGCGCCCTAGATAGGATCGATCCCGTATCATTCCAGCGCTTGGCAGGCCGAAACACGGCAAAACGAGGGCGCAACGACGATTGTCGCGGTGCAGCGAAAGCGCTAGCGGGTCCGCGATGATTTTGGTGATCGACAATTACGACAGCTTCACCTGGAACCTGGTCCATTATCTGATGGAACTCGGGCAGGACGTGCAGGTCGTACGCAACGACGCGCTGACCGCGCGCGACGCCTTGGCGAGCAATGCCGAGGCGTTCCTGATCTCGCCCGGCCCCTGCACTCCCAACGAAGCCGGAGTCAGCCTGGATCTGGTCGCCGCCGCTGCCGAAGCGGGGCGGCCGCTGCTCGGCGTGTGCCTCGGCCATCAGTCGATCGGCCAGCATTTCGGCGGGCACGTCGTGCGCGGCGGGCTGATGCACGGCAAGACTTCCGCGATCACGCATGACGCAACCGGCGTGTTCAAGGGCGTGCCCTCGCCCTTCCAGGCGACGCGTTACCATTCGCTGGTCGTAGAGGACATTCCCGCCGAGTTGATCGTCAATGCGCGCGCCGAGGACGGGTTCGTGATGGGATTCCGTCACGCGACCCTGCCGATCCATGGTGTGCAATTCCATCCCGAGAGCATCGCTACCGAACACGGACACCAGTTGCTCGCCAATTTCCTGGAGCTTGCCGGGCTGAAGGCGAAGGCGCTGGCGTGACCAGCTTTGCGCCGCTGCCCGATCCATCGACACCTCTGTCGCGCGAGTCCGCCGCGCAGGCGTTTGCCGACATCCTCGACGCCAAGACGTCCGAGGAGGCGATCGCCGAGTTCCTCATCGCGCTGACCGATCGTGGGGAGACCAGCATCGAGATCGCCGAGGCGGCGCGTGCATTGCGCGAACGACTGATCCCGATCGACGCCCCGGCCAATGCGATCGACGTCTGTGGTACCGGCGGCGATGGCCATCACACGCTCAACGTCTCGACCGCAGTCAGCCTGGTGGTCGCGGCGAGCGGCGTACCCGTCGCCAAGCACGGCAATCGAGCGGCAAGCTCCAAGGCAGGCGCCGCCGACACGTTGGAGGCGCTCGGCCTCGACATGGAACGCGCCGGTGCGCTGGCTCAAGCGACGCTCAACGACCTCGGCATCTGCTTCCTGTTCGCGGCCAACCATCATCCGGCGATGAAGCGGATCACCCCAATCCGCCGCCGTATCGGTCGCCGCACGATCTTCAACCTGATGGGTCCGCTCGCCAATCCGGCGCATGTAACGCGCCAGCTGATAGGCATCGCGCGACCCGATTACACCGGCACCTATGCCGAGGCGCTCGAGCAACTCGGCACCGAAGCGGCGCTCGTCGTGTCGGGCGAGGAAGGGCTGGACGAGGTATCCGGCGCAGGCCCGACCGTCGCCGTCACAGTCGGCCGGCTGTCGCTGCCCGGCCACATCACGCCCGAAGATGCTGGCCTGCCGCGCCACCCGATCGCCGCGATCCATGGCGGCGACCCGGCCTATAACGCCGCGGCGCTGCGCCGATTATTGCAGGGCGAGCATGGCGCCTATCGTGATGCCGTGCTGATCAACGCCGCTGCCGCGTTGGTCGTCGCGGGTGCCGCCGACACGCTCACCGAAGGTGCCGAGGAAGCTGCCGAGACGATCGACAAGGGTCTCGCCAACGCGCTGCTCGATTGCTGGATCGCTTATAAATGACCAATATCCTCGACCGTATCCTCGAAACCAAGCGCGCCGAAGTGGCGGCGAAGAAAGCCACGACGTCGCTCGCCAGCCTGGAAGCGATGATCAGCAGGCGCGACACGCCGCGCGGGTTCAGAAAGGCGCTCGACAAGAAGGCGAAGACCGGCCCCGCATTGATCGCCGAGGTCAAGAAGGCGAGCCCATCCAAGGGCGTGATCCGCGAGGATTTCGACCCGGCCGCGCATGCGCTCGCCTATCTCAAGGGCGGGGCAACCTGCCTGTCGGTGCTGACCGACGAGCAATATTTCCAGGGCGACGATTCCTATCTGGCGCTGATCCACGAGACCGTGCCGCTGCCGCTGCTGCGCAAGGATTTCATGATCGATCCGTGGCAAGCACATGAAAGCCGCGCGCTCGGCGCAGATGCGATCCTGATCATCGTTGCCGCGCTCGACGACGCGCGCATGGCCGAGATCGAGGCGGCGGCGACCGATTGCGGGCTCGACGTCCTGGTCGAAGTGCATGACGAGAAGGAGCTCGACCGCGCGCTCAAGCTCAAGTCGCGGCTGATCGGGGTCAACAATCGCGATCTGCGCGATTTCACGGTCAGCTTCGATCGGACGTACGAGTTGGTCGGCGAGGCGCCGAAGGATTGCACGTTCGTGGCTGAAAGCGGCCTGTCCTCGCGCGCCGACCTCGACGCGATGCGCGCCCATGGGGTCAATTGCTTCCTGGTCGGCGAGAGCCTGATGCGCGCGGAGAATATCGCTGCGGCGACGAAGGAATTGCTGGGGAGCTAATCCCTGCTCCTTGCGGCAGGCAGTGGCGAAGGGCATGTCTCAATCGCCATGCCCGTGACTGACATCCCCTCCCCTGATCCCTCCCGCGAGCGGGAGGGGAATCTAACGCATCTCGACGAGACGGGAGCCGCGCGGATGGTCGACGTATCCGGCAAGGTCGAAACCGAGCGCCGGGCGGTTGCCAGTGGGCGGATCGCCATGTCTCGCGAAGCGGCCGCCGCGATCGGCGCAGGCAATGTTCCCAAGGGCGACGTCCTCGCCGCCGCACGGATCGCGGGCATCATGGCCGCGAAGCGCACCGGCGAGTTGATCCCGCTGTGCCATCCGTTGCCGATCACTAGCGCCGCGATCGATCTTTCGGTCGACGCGGATGGAGTGACCGCAACCGCGACGATCACCACCACCGGCCGCACCGGGGTGGAGATGGAGGCGATGACCGCGGTTTCGGTCGCGCTGCTGACGATCTACGACATGGCAAAAGCGATCGACAAGGCGATGACGATCGGCGCGATCCGCTTGTTGGCGAAGACTGGCGGCAAGTCGGGCGAGTGGACAGCGACCTGATCCTTTGATCAGCTTGGTGCGGCACAGCGCTGGCGGTGGAGCGATGCGCTATGGCATGGCGTAAACGATGAACCCGCTACTCTCCGTCGCTGATGCCCAGGCCCGTTTGTTCGCGATGGCGCCACGCGTCCCCAGCGAGCGCGTGCCGCTCGCCGCGGCAGCGCGGCGCTGGACCGCCGAGCCAGTAGTCGCGCTGCGCGCGCAGCCTGGCGCCGACCTGTCGTCGATGGATGGCTATGCGATCCGGTTCGATGACTTGCCAGGACCGTGGCGCGTGATCGGCGAGAGTGCGGCAGGACGTGCCTTTGGCGGCTCGATTGGGCGCGGAGAGGCTGCGCGGATCTTCACCGGCGCGGCCATGCCCGCAGGCGCCGACAGCGTGCTCGTCCAGGAAGAGGCCGAACGCGATGGCGGTACTTTGGTCCTTGCCGGTGAGGGGCCGCCGCGCCGCGGGGCGAGCGTGCGTCGCAAGGGACTGGACTTCGACCGCGGCGCAGAGCTGATCGCCGTCGGCACTCGCCTCACTCCCGCCGCGATCGCGCTGGCGGCTACCGGCGGGCATGGTGCGCTCAACGTCAACCGCCGCTTGCGCATCGTAATCCTGGCAACGGGGGATGAGCTTGTCGCGCCCGGCACGGCGAGCGACGATCCGTTGGCGCTGCCTGAGGGCAATAGCGCGATGCTGTCGGCGATGCTCGCCGACCTGCCCGCCGACGTGACGGTGGCGGGGATCGTCCCCGATCAACTCGACGCCTTGGTCGCGGCCTTCTCCGCCGCCAGCGCCGATATCATCGTCACTACTGGCGGCGCGTCGGTCGGCGATCACGACCTCGTTCGCCCTGCGCTCGAGGCGGCGGGCGGAGTCCTGGATTTCTGGCGCATCGCGATCCGGCCGGGCAAGCCGATGCTCGCGGGCCGCCTGGGCGAGGCGGTAGTGCTCGGTCTGCCGGGCAATCCGGTATCGGCCTTCGTGACAGCGACACTGTTCCTGCGCCCGCTGATCGCGGCGATGGCCGGCGCGGCCGATCCGTTGCCGCGCAAGCTCCGCGCGGAGCTTGCCGAACCCCTTCCCGCTAACGAGCATCGCCAGGATTATCTGCGTGGAACGTTCGTCGATGGCCGTGTCACAGCCGCCGCCGTGCAGGACAGTTCGATGCTCGCGACGCTCGCGCGCGCGACGTGTCTGATCGTCCGCCCGCCACATGCGCCGCCCGCCGCCATCGGCGATAGCGTGGACATCCTGCCGCTCGCTTGACTTGGTCCGTAACGTTCCGTAAAAGTTCCGCGTCTGTTCTGGACGGAGGAACGTCGATGCTCACCAAGAAGCAGCATGAGTTGATCTGCTTCATCAACGATCGCTTGAACGAAACCGGCGTATCGCCGTCGTTCGAGGAGATGAAGGAGGCGCTCGACCTTAAGTCGAAGTCCGGCGTGCATCGTCTGATCTCGGCGCTCGAGGAGCGGCAGTTCCTGCGGCGCCTGCCCAACCGGGCGCGCGCGCTCGAAGTGCTGAAGATGCCTGAGCGTGCCGATAGCAAGCGGCCGGCGGCGGCTCAGGCCAAGCCGAGCAACTTCCGTCCCGCCCCCGAACCCGCCAACGACGTGATCGAGATCCCGCTGCACGGCCGGATCGCGGCCGGCGTGCCGATCGAGGCATTCGAGGGATCGTCGATGCTTCCCGTCCCCGCCGCCTTGCTCGGCAGCGGCGAGCATTATGCGCTGGAAGTCGCGGGAGACTCGATGGTCGAGGCCGGTATCCTCGACGGCGATTACGCGCTGATCCGCCGCACCGACGTTGCTCGCGACGGAGAGATCGTCGTCGCTCTGATCGAGGACAGCGAAGCGACCCTCAAATATTTCCGCCGCGAAGGCGCTATGGTGCGGCTCGATCCGGCCAATCGCTCCTACGATCCGCAGCGTTATGCGCCTCAGCAGGTGCGAATCCAGGGGCGCCTCGCCGGCCTGTTGCGCCGCTACGATTAAAACGCGAGTCTGGGATTACCCAGGGGTGGCGATCCCCAGGCTGACGGACGGTAACGACCCGCCCGCTGGCCAGACTGATCGCCATCCCACCGGTGCGGCGTAGGAACGGGGCATCGAGTTTCAGCCATGTCGGCCGGCACGCTGAGGGCAATCGCCGGTCGCTGACAACGATGTCCGCGGCTCGGCACGCGGCGATCAACTGGTCGGAAGGCAATTGGTACAGGCTGCGCGTCGCCAACACGCGGAATGTCCGCCCTCCCGATTGCACCAGAGCGAGACATGCGTCCGGCGTGCATTTCGCGAAGGGCTGATCGGACAGCAGCAGTGCTTCCCCATCCACCCCGGCATTCTGGGTCATGGTATCGCGAGTATAGTCCCCCGCCTTGTCGCGCAGGATCGCGACGCCGCCATCAGGCGTCCTGACCGCAAGATGTTGGCCGTCTCCGGAGATCAGCAGGTCCGGCGCCGGGATCGCCAGCGCCCAGGCCGCACCCATCGCCATCGGCGCAAGTCCGGCAAAACGCACCCGCGAGCGCCACAACATCAGCCATAACAACCCCAGGATCATCAGCCCGAACGCGCCCGCCGGCATGCCGGGCAGCATCGCCACCGACCCAGGGGCCTTGGCCGCGGTACGCGCGATCCACAGCAACAGATCGAGTGCGTGCGTGGTCACCCACCAGAAGGGCGCACCCAGGCCGATCGCGTCACCGGCCAGCGCCAGCGCCTCGGCCGGCATGATGACGAACGTGGTCAGCGGGATGGCAACGATATTGGCGACGACGCCGTACATTCCCTCCTTGTGGAAATGATACAGCGCGATGGGCGCCAGCGCGGCTTCGACGACCAGACCGGTAAGCAGCAACGACCCGACTTCGCGCCCGATACGGCGCCACCAGGCCTCGTCGCGTTTCTCGAACAATCGCTTGATGCGCGGCTGCTCGTGGAAAGCGATCAGCGATCCGACCGCGGCAAAGCTGAGCTGAAAGCTCGGCCCCGCCAGCGCCTCGGGCCAGATCAGCAGGACGATGAAGGCGCCGGCCGCGACCAGCCGCAACGTGATCGCCTCGCGCCCCATGGCGAGCGCGGCCAGGACCAGCAACGCCGCGATGCACGACCGCGCAGTCGGAACCTGGCTGCCCGTCAGCAAAGTATATCCGATCGCGGCGATCGCGCCGGCACCCGCCGCGACCACCGGAATCCGGACCCGCAACGCCAGCCATGGCCATAAAGCGAGCAGTCGCGTGACCGCCCAGATCGTCGCGACGACCACGGCGGTGATGTGCAAACCGCTGACCGACAAGAGATGCGCGAGCCCGGAGCGCCGCATCGCGTCCGCATCCTCCAACGATATCGCCCCTTCGTCGCCCGCCGCCAAGGCGGCGGCGATCCCGCCCGCGCTGCCTTCGACCTTGCTCTGGATATGCGCCGCCAATGCCGCGCGTAGGCCGTTCGACTCCTTGCCCGGTACGATCACCTTGACCGGCGCGTTTCCCTTGCCGGTCGCGCCGAGCCCGGCGAACCACGCGACTTGCCGAAAATCGTAAGCGCCGGGCACCGTCGCCTCGTTGGGCGGCATCAGCCGGGTCTGCAGCTTGATGATCGCGCCCGGTCCAAGTCCGACCGGCACGTCCGTGTTGGCGATATTCACCCGCACGTGTGGCGGCAGCAGGAGCGGCGGCCTCGGCCCGTGGTCGCATCGTCGCGCTCCGCCGCCATAGGACGCGCCGCGCTCCTTCCCGCAATCTGGCCGTTTCGGACTGGCGACAGCCTGCGCCGCGATCGGCGTCAGGCTCACCCGGACGAGCTCGCGCGCCGGCAGCGGCTCGATATTCTCAACCCGCGCGGTCAGCATGACGATCGCCGGTCGCGCCAGGACCGGTTGCGCGACATAGCTGGCGCGCCACCACGCCAGCCCGACCCCCATGGCCGCCAGCGCGGCGGCGAGCGCCACCGCGCGGCTGGCGCGCCCTCCTTGCCCGATCGCGATCGCCGCCAACGCCATGCCGGCCAGCGCGAGCATGGCGGCGGTCCATTGCACCGGATCATAGAGCGCGAACCACAGGGCGATGCCGCCGGCCAGCGCCACCGGCAGCCACAAAGGGAGTTGATCGCGCTCCGCCTCCAACCCATGTTCGAGTGCAAGGCGTGCACGCGTACATCGTGCCGCCAGCGTTTGAAGCGGCCGGAACCGCGTGCTAGGGCGCGCGGCGGCGACGGTCGCCATCAGTCATCCAGCCTGGGAGCATGCGCGGTTGAGCGCCAGTTCTGACTCCGGGGCGCCCACCGCCGGCGCACCCGTCACCAACGTCGTCACCCGGTTCGCGCCTTCGCCGACCGGCTTTCTGCATATTGGCGGCGCGCGGACCGCGTTGTTCAATCTGCTGTTCGCGCGACACCACGGGGGCAAATTCCTCCTGCGCATCGAGGATACCGATCGCGCGCGATCGACACAGCCCGCAATTGACGCCATTTTGGCGGGGATGCGCTGGCTCGACCTAGAATGGGACGGGCCCGAAATCTATCAATTCTCGCGCGCCGCTCGCCATGCCGAGGTCGCGTATCAGATGGTGGAAAAGGGCGCGGCGTATCGCTGCTACCTGACCCAGGACGAACTCGCCCAGATGCGCGCCGAGGCGGAAGCGGCGAAGAAGCCGCTCCGGATCCGCTCGCCCTGGCGCAACCGCGTGCCCAACGACCCGCAAGCCCCGCACGTCATCCGCCTGAAAGCGCCAAATGAGGGTGCGACGACCATCCAAGATCGCGTCCAGGGTGAGGTCACCGTTCAGAATAGCGAGATCGACGATCTCGTCCTGCTGCGATCGGACGGAACGCCTACCTATATGCTGGCGGTCGTCGTCGACGACCACGACATGGGCGTGACGCACGTCATCCGCGGGGACGATCACCTCAACAACGCGTTCCGCCAGCTGCCGATCTATCGTGCGATGGGTTGGCCGGAGCCGATCTACGCCCATATCCCGCTGATCCATGGGCCCGACGGCGCGAAGCTTTCCAAGCGCCACGGCGCTTTGGGCGTCGACGCCTATCGCGACGAAATGGGCCTGCTGCCGGAAGCTGTCGACAATTACCTGCTGCGGCTCGGCTGGGGCCATGGCGATGATGAGATCATCAGCCGCGCCCAGGCGATCGAATGGTTCGATCTCGACGGGGTCGGAAAATCACCAAGTCGGTTCGATCTAAAGAAGCTGGAAAACCTGAACGGTCATTATATCCGCGAAGCGGACGATGCCCGTCTGGCCGATCTCGTCGCAGCCCGAATCCCGCTCGATCTGACCCCGCCGCAGCTCGACCTGTTGCGCCGCACCATGCCGTTTCTCAAGCCGCGCGCCGCCAATCTGGTCGAATTGGCCGAGGGCAGCATATTCCTTTTCCACGCCCGGCCGTTGCCGATGCACGCAGATGCAGCAATGTTGCTCCAGGGTGACGCACCTGAGCTGCTCAAGCGCGTTCACACGGCGCTTGACGCCGTCGCCGACTGGGATACGGAGGCGCTCGAAAACGCGGTTCGGCAAGTCGCCGAAGACGCCGGGGTCAAGCTTGGCCAGGTCGCGCAGCCGCTCCGTGCGGCGCTGACCGGCAGGCGCACCTCCCCTGGCATTTTCGACGTGCTCGCCGTCCTCGGCCGCGAAGAAAGCCTGGGCCGCATATCCGACCGGATGGCGGCCTGAACATCGAAGGAACCTGATATGGCCGACACGAACACCCTCAAGTTCGGGGATCACGACTATCCGGTGATGTCCGGCTCGGTCGGCCCGCAGGTGGTCGATATCCGCAAGCTGTACAGCGAAACGGGTATGTTCACCTACGACCCGGGCTTCACCTCGACCGCCAGCTGCGAATCGGCCCTGACCTATATCGATGGCGATGAAGGCGTTCTGCTCCACCGCGGCTACCCGATCGGCCAGCTCGCCGAGCAATCGAGCTTCATGGAAGTGAGCTACCTGCTGCTCAACGGCGAATTGCCGTCCAAGAGCGAACTCGACGAATTCACCCACACGATCACCCGCCACACGATGCTGCACGAGCAGCTCGCGACCTTCTATCGCGGGTTCCGCCGTGACGCGCACCCGATGGCGATCATGTGCGGCGTGGTCGGCGCGCTATCGGCTTTCTATCACGATTCGACCGACATCAACGATCCGCGCCAGCGGATGATCGCCTCGCACCGGCTGATCGCCAAGATGCCGACGATCGCGGCGATGGCATATAAGTACAGCGTCGGACAGCCGTTCCTCTATCCGGACAACTCGCTGAGCTATACCGGCAATTTCCTGCGCATGACGTTCGGCGTGCCGGCCGAGCCCTATCATGTGAACCCGATCGTCGAGCGTGCACTCGACCGCATCTTCATTCTCCATGCCGATCACGAGCAGAATGCGTCGACTTCGACTGTCCGCCTCGCCGGCTCGTCGGGCGCCAATCCGTTCGCGTGCATCGCGGCGGGCATCGCCTGTCTCTGGGGTCCGGCACATGGCGGCGCCAATGAAGCCGCGCTCAACATGCTGCGCGAGATCGGGACGCCCGATCGCATTCCGGAATTCATCGCCCGTGCGAAGGACAAGAACGATCCGTTCCGCCTGATGGGCTTCGGTCATCGCGTCTACAAGAATTACGACCCGCGCGCGACGGTGATGCAAAAGACCGTGCGTGAAGTGTTTGACGCGCTGAAGGTCAACGACCCGGTGTTCGAGGTTGCGCTGCAGCTCGAGCACATGGCGCTCAACGACCCCTATTTCATTGAAAAGAAGCTGTTCCCGAACGTCGATTTCTATTCTGGCGTGATCCTGTCGGCGATCGGCTTCCCGACGACGATGTTCACCGCCTTGTTTGCGCTCGCGCGCACCGTCGGCTGGGTCGCGCAGTGGAACGAGATGATCAGCGATCCGGCGCAGAAGATCGGCCGCCCGCGCCAGCTCTACACCGGCCCGACGCAGCGCGATTATGTCGAGATCGGCCAGCGCTGATGCGCTTGCTGCTCCAGATCGTCGGTGCGCTGTGCATCGCGATGGGGCTGTTATGGGTGGGCCAGGGCCTCGGCCTGGTCCACTGGCCGGCATCGAGCTTCATGCTCGACATGCGCATCTGGGCGCTCTGGGGCGCGCTGCTCGCGGCTGGCGGAGTCGTGCTGGTGTGGATCGGGCGGCGCTAGCGTCGCGACTATTCCGGTCTGCGGCGCGTGTGCTTGGCCGATAGAAGTTCTCGCACAAAGCCACGAAGGCGCGAAGATTCGGTTCGCGCAGGGGCGGCGGAGAGCGCTGAGATCATGCGCGCGACAGCGCGCTTTCGCTTTGCCCTAGGGAAATCGAATGGCTGCTGACGCAGCGGGCGACACCTCTGCGTCCCCTGGCCTCTGCGCGGAATCGCTCTTCTTTGTGTCTTCGTGGCTTCGTGCGAGCCAAATCTTCGACGCGTCAGCCGACAGCTCCCGGCAGGGTCAGCATGAAGCGCGCGCCCTGCCCCGGCGCCGAATCCACCGTCAGATCGCCGCCCATCGCGCGCGCCAGGCGCCGCGCGATATAGAGTCCCAGCCCACTCCCGCCCGGTTCGCTGGGGTCGATGCGTTCGAACTTTTCGAAGATGCGCGCCTGATCCTCGGGGGCGATACCCTTACCCTGGTCGGCGACGATGATGACCGCCGTTCCGCGATCGCGATGGGTGCGTATCCAGACCATTCCCCCATCGGGCGAATAGCGCACCGCATTGCCGATCAGATTGACCAGGATCTGCAGTACGCGTTTGAACTCGCCGGTGGCGGGCGCGCGGTCGATGTCCTGCGGCGCGTCGATCTTGACGCCGCGTTCCGCCGCGCGGACGCCGAGCAGGCCGGCAGCGCGCCGCCCGATATCGGCGAGGTCGATCGGTTCCGCAGCGGGCGCGAAGTCGGGCCGCTCCACCGCCTGGAGATCAACCAGATCGTCGACCAGCCCGAGCAAATGCCGCCCGGCACTGGCGATGTCCGAGGCGTACTCGGCATAATCGCGCCGGATCGGCCCTTCCGTCTGGGCATGAATGCTGTCGGCATTGGCAATGATGCGCCCGAGCGGGGTGCGCAACGCGCGATCGAGCCGAGCACTGAAAGCGTCGAGCGGGTCGGTGATACGATCGTCGACCGGCTGTGGCTCACGCGTTTCGGCCCTGACCGCGCCGATATAACCCGCGAACAGGCCCTCCGCATTGAGGGTGGGATTGGCTGACAAGCTCACGGCCTGCCCCGTCGCGCGCACCGTCGCCGCTTGCCCCTCGAACGGCTGATGCACGGTCAAGACACCGAGCATCGGCATGGCGCCCTCGGCATCCATCTCGAGCGCGAATAGGGACGCGAGCGGCTTGCCGAGCGCGGTCTCGGGCGTCACGCCGTACCGCGCGGCCTCCGCGGCGACCGCCGTCAAGCGCAAAGTCGCATCGGTTTCCCACCACCAATCGGCGCCTTGCAGCAACAAATCGCGGTCGCGCCGTGCCGGGTCCACCGGCGGTGTCCAGGGCGCGCGCAGCTTCCAGCCACCCAGTTCCAGACGTACGCCCTCCTCGACCGGATCGGCGCGAACCCACAATTCCAGCTCATCGGGTCCGTCAGCCACCTGCACATGGCGCGCGACCGTGATCCCAAGCCGCTGGGCCAGCCGCGCGAGCACGGCGACCTGCGGCACGGCAAAAGGCTCGCCAAGCGCTCCGCCGGCGCGTGTGTTGAGGTCGTCGAGCCGTGGCCCGGCATCGACCAGGCGGCCGTCGCGATCGATGAAACCGTGAACGGGCGGCAAGCCCGCGTCGACCACGCTCATCGACGCTTCTCCAGCTCTGCCATGGCCGCACGAAAGTCGGGATGGAGCCGAAGCGGCGCAAGCGCTCCGCGCGCCTCGTCGGGCGTAACCGCGGCAATCGCTTCCAATTGATCGGCAAAGGCTTCGACGTCGCGCCGCGGATCCGCCTCGCACAGGCTGAGACCGACCCGGGCGACCGTCGCCCGGTCGAGCCCGGCACCGCGCAGCGCCAGCCATAATTGATCGCCGCCGTCCAGGACGATCTGCCGCATCGTCGCATAGTCGATGCCCAAGGCGTGGCCGAGGAATGCGATGACGAGCGCCACCCGCCGATCCCCCAGGGCGTGCCTCAGCACCGTCGCCAGTTCCGCGGGTTGGGGATCGACCGTCGCGGCGAGCCGCATCGCCGCGCTTTCCAAGCGGTCGCCTTCGTCATGATCGGCGAGCGCGCGCAACGCCACCTCTGCGATTATCCGGTCCGCGGCGCTGGGGCCCAATTGTTCGCGGATCGCTGCCGCTACCCACCAGACCAATCTGTGCTGCAGTTCGGCCGGCAGTTCGGTCCGCTCCAGCCGATGGCTGTCGATCAGCCCTCGACGTCGGCTTTCGGCGGCCATCACGGCCAAAGCGGCATCTGCGACCCTGGGATCGGCGCTTCCGGCCAATCGCGCGAGCAAGCTGGCCGAACCGATCTCATCGGGCGGCAAGGCGGGTAACAAATCGACCAGCAGATCCTGCCGGGTGCGCGCGATCAATTCACGCATCATGTCGAAATCGCGCAGCAATCCACTGCCGACCAAGCGGTCGAGCACGGGTGCTCCATCTTCAATTCGCTGGATCGCGGTGGAATCCGCACCTGACGAATGTGCGACGGCTCGCCGACGCAGATCGCGTTCGACCGCCGCGACGATCGCGGTCAGCGTCGCCGCGAGCGCCGCGCGCGTCCGGTCGTCGAGCTTCGAATCTTCGGGGAGGAAGAAATCTTCGATCGCCTCCGCCAGTCGGCGATCGGCATGACGCGCCGCTGCCGCCGCTCGCGCGAACAGCGTGCTGGCGCTCGCACGGGCGCCATCGTCCCAATCGCGTTGGTCGATCGACATGCTATGGTTGTACGATTGTGTCGTTAAAGCGAGGTTAGCCAGAATTCACCGATTTCGCGGGCAAGCGATTAACCGCCGATACGCAAACGCAAAGCTTCCACCGCGAAGCCGAGCGTGACACCAGCATAGCTCGCGGCCGCCGCCAATCCCCACACCGGATAGCCGATCAATACCGCCGGCAGCAGGATCAGCGGATAGGCGGCGGGGACTGCCCACCACCAGGGTCGCGTCACCACTCCTGCCGCGCGCTCCGCCAGAGCTGCGGCCAAAACCGTCGTTAGCGCCAACAATGGCGGTGTCGCGCTCGCGGCGAGGAATCCCACACGCTGACCCAACAGCAAGGTCGCCAGGGCGACCGCCGCCGGCGTACTCCAGCGTAATATCCTGCCTAACCCCCGCTCGTCGCGCAGCCACGCCAGCACATCGGCCAGCGCGAGAAATGCTAGCGCCAGCACGATCGCCGCCATGCCCGAGGCTGTCCACCCGATCGCGATTGCGGCGAGCCCGCCCATGCCGAACACACCACCGGCTCCCGCCAGCGCAACCGGAGGCACGCCCCGCGCGACCAGCGGCGGCAGCGCCAGTTTGGCGAGTGGCGCGACCAGAAAGCGGTCGACCCAGTTCGTCCGGGTGCCGAGCGCTGCCACAAGCGCCGCGCGGCCTTTCGCCGCCAGCGCGCGCGAATCGCGCTGGACGCCATGGCCCTCGCGCACCGCGGTTTCAGGCAGCGGCAATTGCTCCGCGCCGCGTTGCGCGATCACTCGCAATAGCGACGAGGCGAAATCATAGTCCGCCGGAAGCTTGACCACATCGGCGATGCGCTGCGGATCGATCGTGGCGATTCCCGCCCAAACCGCGCCGGGGCCGATCCGCTCGAGTTCGTCGCCGGTCGGGGCCACCAATAATGTATCACGATCGCGATCGCGCATCGCTTCGACCATGACGCTGGTCGTCATCAGCCCGTCCGCCAACCACATCACGCGCGCGAGCGGGTGCAGTTTGGCGAGCACTTCCGCGGGTCCGCGCACCGCGTCGACCGCGATGCCGCGCCGACCCATGCGATTGATCGCGCCAAGCAATTCGGGCGTCAGGCGCGAAACGACGACGATGATCTGCGAAGCGCCGGCGGCGATCAGCAGCCGCGCCTGGAATTCGATCAGCGTCACGCCCCCGACCGGCAGCGTCGCCGCCAGCATATCTGGGCGATCGGTCGCATCGGCTGTGGCGAACAGGAGCCCGGCAAGCATCCGCGGCTGTTAAGCCCCGCACTCGGCTATCGCAAGGATCGTGATTGCGCCGCCGGATTCCTCGGCGGGGTATGGGGTTAGAGCCGAGCCACCGCGCGCCGCAAGGTCCGCACGACATCGTCATTGCCGGGCGCATTCGCCGCTTCGGACGCGAGGCTCATCAGTCGGACCGCGCCGAAACTCGCCGCCAGCCCCTTGAGACGCGCCGTCGCGAGGCGCCATGCCTCATCGCTGTCAGCCGCCTGAATCGCGTCGATGGCCTTTTCCGCGCTGTCGACGAAAGCCGCACGCAATTCTGCGATCAGCCCCGGTTCGTCACCGACTGCCGCAGCGAGGGTCGCATCAATTGCACCGGGATCATAGGCCATGACCCGGACACTAACCCCAAGGGCTTTAACGGAAGGTTGCGCAATCGCTTTGAAATGGTCGGTTTTGTGGTAAACAAAGCGTCATGAACGGGGGGTCCAAGATCATCGACTTGCACGTCAGCGACGTTGAATACGCCGTGGCGGATGAGCCGTTGCAGCCGACCGAGCCTTACGAGGGCGAGGTTTTCGAGGAGCCTGTGGGACGATCGGGCGCGACGAAGTGGCGGATTTTCGCCGCTGTCGCGATCCTGGCCGCCCTGGCGTGGATCGGCTTTTTCGCCTGGTATGCCTGGCCTGCGATGCAGGCTGCGCCCACGCCGACGGTGCTGGCCGAGCTGGCTACGGGACTGACCGCGCCGTTGGCGCTGATCGCAGTCCTCTGGTTGGTCGCACGTCGGTCGAGCCGGATCGAGGCGCGCCGGTTCAACGATACCGCGCGATCGATGCGCGCCGAGGCCGAGCATCTCCAGGCCGTCATCGACGTCATGGCGCAGACGATCGACAGCAATCGCGAGAAGCTGGCCGATCAGGTTACGGTGATGATGGCAACCGCCAGCGCGGCCTCGGACCGCTTGAGCGAGGCATCGTCGGTGCTCGACAGCCACTTTTCCAAGGCCGAGACCGACGCCGCCCGGATCGACAAGGCGACCGCAAATCTGGAGGCCAACCTTCAGATTCTGGTCGCCACCCTCCCCCACGCGCATGATCAGACGACCGCGCTCGCCAATCAGGTCGAGGCGGTGGGTCTGACCGCCAGCGAGCGCGCCGCGGCGCTCGACGCCCAGGTCGTCGCGCTCGGCGAGCGCGCCCGAGACGTCGACAGTCGTACCAGCGGCGCTGCGGAACGCCTGTCTGCGCATATCGCCCGGATGGAAGCGACCAGCGAAACGGCTGGCGCCCGGCTCGAGCAAGTCACCAGCGCGATGTCCGATGCGGTCGACGGCCTGCTCGATCGCACCGCCAGCGCGGTGGATGAAGCGCGCAAGGGCATCGCCGCGCAAGGCGACGCCATGCTTGCTATGTTGTCGACCAACCAGGCAGCGCTCGACCGGACCGCGACCGACAGTACCGCCGCGCTGGCCGATCGCATCGCCGGCATCGAAGCCGTCGCCAACCACGTTGCCGCCACTCTTGCCGCTGGCCAGGAACAGGTCGACGCTCTCACCCGATCAATCGACGATACCAGCGGCGCGGCGCACCGCTTCGCCGGAGAGGCGGCGCCCCAATTGCTCGAGACGCTGATGCGCATCCGCGATACCGCCAATGCCGCGGCCGAACATGCACGCGAGGCGATGGCGCGCATCGCTCCCGACGCCGCCGACGCATTGGAAGCGGCGGCTTCGCAGGCAGTCGAGCGCAGCCTGGCGACGATCGCGCAGGCTACCGAAACAGCTGCGGCCTCGTCAGCCGAAGCGTCGGACAAGCTCAATCGGCAGATGCTGGCGATCGCGGAAGCCTCGAGCCAGATCGAAGCGAGGCTCGCCGACACGGAAGAAGCGAACGGCTTTGCGCGGCGTGTGTCGCTGTTGATCGAATCGCTCAACTCGGCGGCGATCGACCTCACCCGCATCTATTCGTCCGAAGTCCCCGATTCGTCCTGGATGGCCTATCTGAAGGGCAATCGCGGCGCGTTCGCGCGGCGAGCGGTCAAGCTGCTCGACGCCGGTGAAATGCGCGCGGTGCTCCAGGCCTATGATAGCGACGACACCGTCCGCGAACAGATCAACCGTTACATCCACGATTTCGAAGCGATGCTGCGCGGCATCCTGGCGCAACGCGACGGTGCGGCGATCGGCGTGACCCTGTTGTCGTCCGACATGGGCAAGCTCTATGTCGCGCTCGCCCAGGCGATCGAGCGACTAAGGACCTAGCCTACGGTGACTCCCGTCCTAGGAAGATAGAAGCGACTAGCTGGCGATCTGCCCCTGGCTCAACCCGCGCTGTTCATCGCGTCGGCGAGATCGAGCATATCCGGCGTTATCCAGCCGTAGATATAATTCAGCACGAATAAGGCCCACAGGACCGTCGCCACGATCGTTACGCGCACTGCGGTCCGCTTGAGGCTGAATTCGTGCGGCGCGCTCTCTGCTTGGCCCGGGACATGGGTTCCCCCCACTTCCTGCGTGGTGCGCACGCCGAAGGGCAGGACGAGGAACACCGAGAAGGCCCAGAACAAAAAATAGATCGCGAGCAGCGACGTCCAGCGCATTTCAGGGTCCTCAGGCTTCGATCACCAATACGTCGACCACCGGCTTCTTGCCGGTCCAGCGCGTCGCCACGCGGCGCACGCCGAGCCTGACGCTCTCGCGCAGGCTGTCCAGATTCCCGCGATTCGCCCTGACCGCGTCGGCAGCGGCATCGACCGCCTCGTCGAGAAAAGCCTCGCGATCTTCTTCGACCGGAACGCCCTGCAATTTGACCTGCGGAACGCCGACCAGCCGGTTATTGCCGTCGACCGCGACTGCCACCGACATCTGGCCATAGGTCGCTACGCGGCGGCGCTCGTTCATCGTCGCGCCGTCGGCGGGCAGGATGACGTCGCCGTCGAGCATCAGCCGCCCGACCGGCGCATGGCCCAGCTTTTCGGGCTTGCCCGGCGCGAGGCGGACGATATCGCCGTCGTTCTGGACCAGCGCCTGGGGAATGCCCTTGGACAGGCCGAACCGCGCCTGTTCCATCATGTGCCGCATCTCGCCATGGACCGGCACGAGCAATTGCGGCCGGATCCAGCCGTACATCGCCTCAAGCTCGGGGCGTCCGGGGTGGCCCGAAACGTGGACATGCTCCTGACGCTCGGTGACCATTTCGACGCCGGCGGCGGCGAGTTGGTTCTGGATGCGCCCGATCGCGAGTTCGTTGCCCGGAATCTGCTTGGACGAGAAGACGACGGTGTCGCCCGCCTCCAGCTTGATCGTGTGGTTGCCGTCGGCGATGCGGCCGAGCGCGGCGCGAGGCTCGCCCTGGCCGCCGGTCGCGACGACCAGCGTGTCGCGTCCGGGAAGCCCCATCGCCGCCTCGGGGGAGATCGGCTCGGGAAAGCTCTTGAGGTAGCCGTTGGCGCGCGCCACCGTCAGGATGCGATCCAGCGAGCGGCCGGTGACGCAGATCTTGCGCTTGCTCGCCTTGGCCACTTCACCCAGCGTCTGGAGACGCGCGGCGTTGGACGCGAAGGTGGTGACGACCACCCTGCCCTTCGCCTTCTTCACCGCGTCGATCAGCCCGTCGCGTACGCTTGCTTCCGAGCCCGACGCCTGCGGATTGAAGACATTGGTCGAATCGCAGACGAGCGCGAACACGCCTTCGTCGCCGACCGCGCTCAATTGTTCCGGCGTCGACGGCGTGCCGAGCACCGCGTCGCTGCTGTCGAGCTTCCAGTCGCCGGTGTGGAACACCTTGCCGTACGGCGTCTCGATCAGCAGCGCGCTCGCCTCGGGGATCGAATGCGCGAGCGGCACGAAGCGGAACTTGAACGGCCCGAGGTCGACCACACTGTTCGGCTCGACCACGTTCAGCTCGACGCGGTCCTGGACACCTTCTTCCTCGAGCTTGCCGCGGATCAGCCCCGCGGTGAACTTGCTGGCGAACAGCGGCGCGCCGAGGTCGTCGGCGAGATAGGGCAAGGCGCCGATATGATCCTCATGCCCATGCGTCAGGACGACACCGACCAGATTGTCGCGCTGTTCCTCGATGAACTGAAGGTCGGGCAGGATGATCTCGACACCAGGATAAGCGGGGTCGGCGAAGGTCACGCCCATGTCGACCATCAGCCATTTGCCCTGACAGCCGTAGAGATTGACGTTCATGCCGATCTCGCCCGACCCGCCGAGCGCGACGAAAAGCAGTTCCTTGCCTGGTGTCATTCAATTCCCAATCGTCGTTCGATTCCACGTCAGATCGCCTGAGACCCCGGCCTTCGCCGGGGTGACGTCCGTGGTTGGGCTCACGTCAGCAGCATTCACGACCCGCCCTTCGGCTAAGCCCTCTGCGCCCGTTCCCATAGCATGGCCAGCCCCTGGATCGTCAGATCGGGCTCAATTGCGTCGAACACGTCGGTATGCTGCTCGAACAGTACCGCGAGTCCGCCGGTCGCGATCACCTTGGCCGGGCGGCCGATCTCCGCCTTCATCCGCGCGACGAGCCCCTCGATCATCGCGATATAGCCCCAATAGATTCCGATATTCATCTGGCTGACCGTGTCGCGTCCGATCACCGTCGGATCGGCCGGCGCCTCGATCGCGATTCTGGGAAGCTTGGCCGCGGCGCTGACCAGTGCATCGAGCGACAAATTGATCCCTGGCGCGATGATCCCACCCTTATAGGCGCCGCGAAAGTCGACCCAGTCGATCGTGCTGGCGGTGCCGAAATCGATCACGATCAGATCGCCTTCGTGCAGGGCATGTGCCGCAATGGCGTTGACCGCGCGGTCGGCGCCCAGACTCTGCGGCTCCTGAACGTCGATCGCCATCCCCCATTCGACCGGCTTCTGCCCGGCGATCAGCGCATCGGTCTTGAAATATTTCTCCGCCAGCCACTGCAGATTGTGCGTCGCGCGCGGCACCACGGTCGAGACGATCACGCCATCGACCTGACTGCGGTCATAGCCTTCGAGGCTGAGCAATTGGCTCAACCAGACCGCATATTCGTCCGCCGTGCGGCGCGGATCGGTGGCGATGCGCCAGCGGCCCTTGACCTCGCGGCCATCGAGCAGAGCGAAAACGACATTGGTGTTACCGGCGTCGATCGCGAGCAGCATGAATTTGCCTCATCAGAGCATCGTGCGGAAAAATGGGAACCGGTTTTCCGCGAATAACGATGCGACCAAAAAACTAGAGCAGGAACACGTCGCCCGCGTGAATGACACGCCGGGTGCCGTCCGCCAAGCGAAGGATGAGCGCGCCGTCCGGATCGAGCCCGTCGAACAACCCGTCCACCGTCGGTCCCTCCGGGAGCCGAACGTTGAGCGGCGTGCCGGCCGGATGCGCGTTGGCGACCCAGCGGCGGCGAATCACGTCGACCCCTTGTCCGCGCCAGCAATCGACCCAGCGCGCGAACGCCTCTACTAGCGTCTCCACGAAATCCTCAGCTGCGATCGCGACATTATAGGCCGCCAGGCTGGTCGCGCGGCGATCGGTGTCGGTCGGGTGATGCGCCAAATTGACCCCTATCCCGATCACCACGGATTCGCCTGCGCGCTCCAGCAGGATGCCGGACAGCTTGGCACCGTCGATCAACAGATCGTTGGGCCATTTGAGCAGCGCCATGCCGGGAACATAGGCCGATACGGTTTCCTCGAGGGCGACCGCGGCAACCAAGGCGAGCGTCGCGGCCGGCGGGTCGCTGGGGCGAACGCGGACCAGTGTACTCGCGTAGAGATTGCCTGGCGGCGAGACCCAGGAACGGCCCAGCCGTCCGCGGCCGATCGTCTGGCGCTCGGCGCGCAACCATATGCCCTCTTCCACGCCCGACGCGGCCAGCGCGATCATGTCGGCATTGGTCGAGCCGGTTTCCGCAACCGTGCGGATGCGGCCGTTGGCGTCGCTGGTCAGAACAGCGCCTTCGCCGCCGCCATCGTCGCAACACCCAGTGGCTTGAGCGCAAACCAGCCGACCGGCGAGATGAACAGCGCCAGCACGGTGATCAGCACATATTCGACCATGGCGTTGCTACGCTGGAACGCCGGCGCCGGCGAGTCGAAGAACATCACCTTGATCACCCGCAGATAATAATAAGCGCCGATGACCGAGGCGACGAAACCGACTACTGCCAGCGGGTAGAAGCCCGCAGCGACCACCGCGTTGAACACCGCCAGCTTGGCGAAAAAGCCGAGCATCGGCGGGATGCCGGCGAGCGAGAACATGAAGAAGAGCATTGCATAGGCCAGTCCGGGCCGTGTTGCCGACATGCCGGCCATACTCTCGATCGATTCGACGGGATTGCCTTCCGTGTCGCGCATCTGAAGTACGATCAGGAAGCTGCCCACGGTCATCGCGATATAGACGGTCAGGTAGAGTAAGACCGCCGAGATGCCCTGTTGCGTGCCAGCCACGAGGCCGACCAGCATGAAGCCGACATTGTTGATCGACGAATAAGCGAGCAGCCGCTTGACGTTCTTCTGACCGATCGCCGCGACCGCGCCGAAGATGATCGAGGCGAGGCTGGCGAAGATCACGATCTGGCGCCATTCGCCGATCGCCGGCCCCATCGCCTCGATCGCGACGCGAACGCCCAGCGCCACCGCGGCGACCTTGGGTGCCGAGGCGAAGAAGGTGGTCACCGGCGTCGGCGCACCTTCATAGACGTCGGGCGTCCACATGTGGAACGGCACTGCCGACATCTTGAACGCCAGCCCGGCAAACACGAACACCAGGCCGAACGTCAGGCCGACCGACTTGCCGGCGCCATAAGCGACTGCGATGTCCGTAAAGAGCGTCGTGCCGGAAAAGCCGTAAACCAGACTGATGCCGTACAGCAGGATGCCCGAGGCGAGCGCGCCCAGCACGAAATATTTGAGGCCGGCTTCGGCCGAACGCTGATCGCGGCGCATGAAGCTGGCGAGCACATAGGCGGCGAGACTCTGCAGTTCGAGCCCGACATAGAGCGTCAGCAAGTCGCCCGCCGAAACCATCATCCCCATGCCGGCAGCGGACAGCAGAATCAGCACAGGATATTCGGGATGCAGGCTGTCGCCGTCGCCCCGCGCGAAGAAACGCGGCGCGATCACGATCGAGACCGCGGCGGCGATGTAGATCAGCACCTTGGAAAAAGCGGCAAAGGCATCCGCGCGATACAGTCCGTCGAACACGACTCCGGCATAGGAGGCCGGGCCGCACAGCGCGATGCCTGCGCCGATCAGCACGGCGACCGAAGTCCAGCTGACCGCGCGTGTCGAGGCCTGACCGCCCCAGGCGGCCACCAGCATCAGCGCCAAAGCGCCGACCGACAGGACCAATTCGGGAAGCGTCGCCTGAAGCGAAGCGATCCAATCCATTACGCGTGGCCCTCCCCGGCCTTGACCTGAGGATCCTTGGGCGGCGTCGGCCGGGCATCGCCCGCCGGCTGGGCGCGATCGATCCGCTGGAGCAGGACCTTCACGTCGCCGCGCATCGGCGCGAGGAAGCTTTCCGGATAGACGCCCATCCACAATACTGCGGCGGCGAGCGGCGCCAGCAGCGCGATCTCGCGCCCCGACAGATCGGCCATCGCCTTCACGTCGTCGAACTTGAGCTCGCCGAATACGACCCGCCGATAAAGGTACAGCATATACGCCGCGCCTAGGATGATGCCGGTCGTGCAGAGCAAGGTGATCGTCGTCGATACCTTGTAGGTGCCGGCAAGGCTGAGGAATTCGCCGACGAAGTTGCTGGTGCCCGGCAAGCCGACCGACGCCATCGTGAACAGCATGAAGAACACGGCGTAGCGCGGCATGTTGATCGCCAGACCGCCGTACCGCGAAATCTCACGCGTATGCAGGCGATCGTAAATGATGCCGACGCACAGGAAGAGCGCGCCCGACACCAGGCCGTGGCCCAGCATCACCATCATCCCGCCTTCGATACCCTGCTGGTTGAAGGCGAACAGGCCGATGGTGACGATCGCCATGTGCGCGACCGACGAATAAGCGATCAGCTTCTTCATGTCCGACTGCACCAAGGCGACCAGCGAGGTGTAGATCACCGCCACCGCCGACAGGCCGAATACCAGCCAGACCAGGCTCGACGAGGCTTCGGGGAACATCGGCACCGAGAAGCGCAGGAAGCCGTAGCCGCCGAGCTTCAGCAGGACGCCGGCCAGGATCACCGAACCGGCAGTCGGCGCCTGGACGTGCGCGTCGGGAAGCCAGGTATGGACCGGCCACATCGGCATCTTGACCGCGAACGACGCGAAGAAGGCAAGCCACAGCCAGGTCTGGGCATGGACCGGGAAATCGTGGTTGAGCAGCAGCGGGATGCTGGTCGTGTGCGCCTCGTTGACCATCCACAGCATCGCCACCAGCATCAGCAGCGAGCCGAGCAAGGTGTAGAGGAAGAATTTGTACGAGGCATAGATGCGGTTCGCGCCACCCCAGATGCCGATGATCAGGAACATCGGGATCAGGCCACCTTCGAAGAAGATGTAGAACAGGAACAGATCCTGCGCTGCGAAGGTGCCGATCATCAGCACCTCGGTCAGCAGGAAGGCTGCCATATATTCCGGCACGCGCTTCTGGATCGATTCCCAGCTGGCGCCGATGCAGATCGGCATCAGGAACACCGACAGCTCGATCAGCAGCAAGGCGAAGCCGTCGATGCCGAGCGACCAGCTGAAGCTGCCGAACAGCGGCACGCTCTCGACGAACTGCCATTGCGGGCCGCCGATCTGGAACTGGCTCCACAGCACCACCCCGAGCGCAAGGTCGAGCAAGGTGGCGATGAGCGCCAGCCAACGCGCTCCGCTGGCGCTGAGGAACAGGCACGCCACCGCCGCGACGGCGGGGATGGCGAGCATCAGGGAGAGAATGCCGCTCATTGCGCGATCGCCCAGGTAACGGCGGCGGTCAGGCCGATCAGCATGACGAAGGCATAAGTGTAGACATATCCGGTTTGCAGGCGGCCGGTGACGCGGCTGCCCAACGACACCACCCAGGCCGAGCCGTTCGGCCCGAAGCGGTCGATCAGGCCCTCGTCACCAGCCTTCCAGAACAGGCGGCCGAACGCGAAGGCGGGGCGGACGAACAACAAGTCATAGAGCTCGTCGAAATACCATTTGTGGTAGACGAAGTCGTACAACAGCCGGAACGTGCTCGTGAACCGCGCCGGGATATCGGTGCGCCAGATATAGGCCATCCAGGCGCCGATCAGGCCGAGCAGCATCACGAAGGAAGCCGACAGCTTCACCCAGACGGGCACCTCGTGCGCCGAATGGTAGAGATGCTCGTTGAACGCGATCGCGCCGCGCCAGAAGCGCTCGCCCGAATCCGGCTCGATGAACCAGCCGTGGAAAACGAAGCCCGCCAGCACCGCGCCCGTCGCCAGCAGGATCAACGGGATCAGCATCGACACCGGGCTCTCGTGCGGATGATAGCCGCCGCTGCCGGCGTGGATGTCCGGCGCGCCGCGCTGATCGGCATGGGGATCGCTGCCCGCGCCTTCGGCGGCCGTGTCGGCATGGCCGTGCGTGCCCTCGTCGTGACCGTGGTCGCCATGATGGCCATGGGCATCGTGCAGAGCGTGCTGGATATGCTCCGACGCGGCCCAACGCGGCTTGCCCCAGAAGGTCAGGAACATCAGCCGCCACGAATAGAAGCTGGTCAGCAGCGCGGCGAGGACGCCGACCCAGAATGCCCCGGTGCCACGGCCTGAGGCATAAGCGAGCTCGAGGATCCCGTCCTTCGAATGGAAGCCCGCGAAGCCGATCGGCTGCATGCCGAAGATGCCCGGGATACCGACACCGGTGATCGCCAGCGTGCCCAGCAACATCACCCAGAAGGTGAGCGGGATCTTCTTCCGGAGGCCGCCATAGAAGCGCATGTCCTGTTCATGGTGCATCGCATGGATCACCGAGCCGGCGCCGAGGAACAGCAGAGCCTTGAAGAAAGCGTGCGTGAACAGGTGGAACATGGCTGCGCCATACGCGCCGCTGCCGGCCGCGAAGAACATGTAGCCGAGTTGCGAGCAGGTCGAATAGGCGATCACGCGCTTGATGTCGTTCTGGCAGGTGCCGATCGTCGCCGCGAAGATGCAGGTCGCAGCGCCGATGAAGACGACGAAGTCGAGCGCGACCTCGCTCGTCTCGAACATCGGCGACAGGCGGCATACCATGAATACGCCGGCGGTCACCATCGTCGCGGCATGGATCAGCGCCGACACCGGGGTCGGGCCCTCCATCGCGTCGGGCAACCAGGTGTGGAGGCCAAGCTGCGCCGATTTGCCCATCGCGCCGACGAACAGGCAGAGGCAGAGCACTGTCATCGTGTCGAAGCGATAGCCGAGGAAGCCGATCGTCGAGCCCGCCATGTGCGGTGCCTGCGCCAGGATTTCGGGGATCGAGACGGTGCCGAACACCAGGAAGGTGCCGAAGATGCCGAGCATGAAGCCGAGGTCGCCGACGCGGTTGACGACGAACGCCTTGATCGCGGCGGCGTTGGCGCTCGGCTTCTTGAACCAGAAGCCGATCAGCAGATAACTGGCGAGACCGACGCCTTCCCAGCCGAAGAACATCTGGACCAAGTTGTTCGCGGTCACCAGCATCAGCATCGCGAAGGTGAACAGCGACAGATAGGCGAAGAAGCGCGGCTGGTCCGGATCCTCGTCCATATACCCCCAGGAATAGAGGTGGACGAGCGCCGAGACGCTGGTGATCACCACCAGCATCACCGCGGTCAGCGCGTCCACGCGGAGCGCCCAGGAGACGTCGAGGTCACCGGACTTCATCCAGGTGAAGACCTGGGTCACCGGATACGGATCGCCGCCGGTCAGATAATGGATGAAGATCGGCCAGCTGAGCGCGCACGACGCGAACAGCGCCCCGGTGGTCAGCACCTTGGCCGGCACGTTGCCGATCGCACGATTGCCGAGCCCGGCAATGATCGCAGCCAGCAGCGGCAGGAAAACGATGAGCTGGATCGTGATCACGCGCTCACCCCTTCATCCGATTGGCATCGTCGACCGCGATGGTCCCGCGCCCGCGGAAATAGATCACCAGAATGGCAAGACCGATCGCCGCCTCGCCCGCGGCGACGGTCAGCACGAACATCGCGAACACCTGCCCTACCAGATCGTGCAGATAGGCCGAGAAGGCGACGAAGTTGAGGTTCACCGCGAGCAGGATCAGCTCGATCGACATCAGCATGATGATCAGGTTCTTGCGGTTGGCGATGAGGCCAAGCACGCCCATCCCGAACAGAATGGCGGCGACCACCAGATAATGCGTCAGGCCGATCACAATTCCACCCCCTGGCCGACCGGCGGCTGCATGTTGCGCGTCGCGTCCTGCGGACGGCGTGCGACCTGGCGGCCGATCTTCTGGCCCTTGACCCCGCCGCGCGTGCGATGGGTCAGGACGATCGCGCCGATCATCGCCACCAGCAGCACCAGCCCGGCGCCTTCGAACACGAACAGATAATGCGAATAGAGCAGGTGCCCGATCGCTTCGATATTGGACAGCTTGTCCGGCGTCGGCGCGATCCGCTGGTCGAGCTTGAGCCCGCCCGCGCTCCACGCGCCGATCGCGATGAAGATCTCGCAGGCCAGTGCCACCGCGAACACCACGCCGATCGCCGCATAGCGCACGAAGCCCGCGCGCAATTCCGCGAAATCGATGTCGAGCATCATCACGACGAACAGGAACAGCACCGCGACCGCGCCGACATAGACGATGACCAACAGCATCGCGATGAACTCGGCGCCGCACAGCAGCATCAGCCCCGCGGCGTTGAAGAACGCCAGGATCAGCCACAGCACCGAATGCACCGGATTGCGCGACGTGATCGTCATCAGACCCGACAGCAGCACCACGGCCGCGAACAGATAAAAGGCGATTGCTTGGATCATATGCGGACCTGCATGTCGCCCTCACCCTTCCCACGCGCCTGCGGCGCGCGGGCCCCTTCCCTCTCCCAATGGGAGAGGGAGGGAGCGGCGAAGCCGCGGAAGGGTGAGGGTGATCCGGAAGAGAAAGGAATCATTGCGCGCCGCCTACCGATACGGTGCATCGGCGGCAAGGTTCGCGGCGATCGCGCGCTCCCAGCGGTCGCCGTTATCGAGCAGCTTCGCTTTGTCGTAGATCAGCTCCTCGCGCGTTTCGGTCGAGAATTCGAAATTCGGCCCCTCGACGATGGCATCGACCGGGCACGCCTCCTGGCACAGCCCGCAATAGATGCACTTGGTCATGTCGATGTCGTAGCGCGTCGTGCGGCGGCTGCCGTCGTCGCGCGGCTCGGCCTCGATCGTGATCGCCAGCGCCGGACAGATCGCCTCGCACAATTTGCACGCGATGCAGCGTTCCTCGCCGTTGGGGTAGCGGCGCAGCGCATGCTCCCCGCGGAACCGCGGCGAGATCGGGTTCTTCTCGAACGGATAATTGATCGTCGCCTTGGGCTTCCACATGTAGCGGAAGGTCAGCGCGTGGGCCTTGATGAACTCCCACAAGGTGAACGACTTGATGATCTGACCGACGCTCATGATCCAACTCCTACGCGCGTCACCATCAGATAACCCGACACGAGAAACACCCAGAACAGCGACAGCGGCAGGAAGATCTTCCAGCCCAGCCGCATCAGCTGGTCGTACCGGTACCTCGGCACCGTCGCCTTCACCCAGCTGAACAGGAAGAAGAACGCCAGGATCTTGACGAACAGCCAGATGATCCCGGGCACCGCATACATCCAGCCGACATTGAGCG
This sequence comes from Sphingomonas sp., assembly GCF_024508665.1. GTDB lineage: Bacteria > Pseudomonadota > Alphaproteobacteria > Sphingomonadales > Sphingomonadaceae > Sphingomonas. Next base: position 393,532 of record NZ_JANINP010000001.1, on the reverse strand, counting down.
GCGGGAGATAGCCGCCCCAGAACAGGATGGCGTTGAGCGCGCACATCAGGATTACGTTGGCATATTCGCCAAGCCAGTAGAGCGCGAAGCTCATCGACGAATATTCGGTCTGGTAGCCCGCGACGAGTTCCGATTCCGCTTCGGTCAGGTCGAACGGCGCACGCTGTGTTTCTGCCAGCGACGAGATGAAGAACACCACCGACATCGGGAACAGCAGCGGATTGATGAAATTGCCGTTGACCCAGCCCCAGGCGAAGCCCTTCTGCGCCTCGACGATCGCGCCGAGGTTGAAGCTGTTCGCCCACAGCACGACCGAGATCAGCACGAAGCCGATCGACACTTCGTAGCTCACCATCTGCGCGGCCGCACGAAGCGCCGAGTAGAAGGGATATTTCGAGTTCGACGCCCAGCCGGCGATGATGATGCCATAGACCCCGAGGCTCGACGCCGCGAGCACGTAGAGCAGGCCGACATTGATGTTGGCGAGCACCACGCCGGCCTGGAACGGCACGACCGCCCAGACGATCAGGGCGACCGTGAAGGTGATGATCGGCGCGAGCAGGAACAGGCCCTTGTTCGCCGCCGAGGGAATGATCGTTTCCTGCAGGAAGACCTTCAGGCCGTCGGCGAACGACTGCAGCAGGCCGAGCGGGCCGACCACGTTCGGACCGCGGCGCAGCGCCATCGCCGCCCAGATCTTGCGATCGGCATAGATGATCATCGCCACCGCCAGCATCAGCGGCAACGCGATCACCAGGATGTCGATGATCGTCGCGATGAACCAGGCCCAGCCATAGTCCATGCCGAGATAGGTGAACCAGGAGGTCATGCTGCGGCCTCAAAACACATCGTCGCCCCGGCGAAGGCCGGGGCCTCAGGCGAAAGTGCGACGCTAGAGCCGCCAGCGATCCCGGCCTTCGCCGGGACGACGGAGATATGCCGGCTCATTCCGCCGCCTCCGCGAAGGCCTGGCCGTGGAGCAGTTCGGCCGAGCATTGTTGCATCGTCGGGCTGGCACGGCAGATGGCGTTGGTCAGGTAGAAGTCCTTGATCGGATAAGCGATTTCGCCCTCGCCCCTGGCCGTCAGCGCCGGCGGGTTCCAGTCGAAGCTGACCAGCCCGGTTTGGCCGAGCGCGGGAACGTCGAGCGCCATTTGCGCGCGCAATTCCTCGAAAGTGTCGAACGGCAGCGTGTGGCCGAGCTTCTCCGACAGCGCGCGCAGGATCGTCCAATCCTCGCGCGCATCGCCCGGCGGGAATACCGCGCGCTCGCCGCGCTGCACCCGGCCCTCGAGGTTGACATAGGTGCCGGCCTTTTCGGCATAGCTCGCACCCGGCAGGACGACGTCGGCCGCCGCGGCACCTTTGTCGCCGTGATGGCCGATATAGACCTTGAAGCTCTTGGCGAAGTTGGAGAAATCGACCTCGTCCGCGCCGAGCAGGAAGAGCAGCTTCGGATTGGCCGCGGCCACATCCGCGATCCCGCCCTTCTGCGCATAACCGAGCATCAGCCCGCCCATCCGCGCGGCGGAGAAGTGCAGCACGTTGAACCCGTTCCAACCATTCTTCACGACACCGAGCGTCTTGGCGAGCGCCAGCGTCGCGCCATGCCCGCCCTTGAGCGCCGCGCCGCCGACGATGATCATCGGGCGCTGCGCGTCCTTGAACGCATCGGCCGCCGCCTGGGGCAGATTGCCGAGCAGCGACAAATCGTTGCCCAGCCATTCGATCTTGTAGGTCAGGTCGGTCTCGGGCCCGATCGCGAAGACCTTGGCGCCCTTCTTGATCGCTTTCCGAATGCGGGTGTTCACCAACGGCGCTTCCCAGCGCAGATTGGTGCCGACCAACAGGATCGCGTCGGCGGTTTCGGCGCCGGCGATCGTCGTGTTGAAATTGACTGCGGCCAAGTTCGACACGTCATAGTCCATGCCGGTCTGGCGCCCTTCGAGCAGCGAGCCGCCCATCGCCTGAACCAGAGCCTTGGCCGCGAACATCGTCTCGCAATCGACCAGGTCGCCGGCGATCGCCGCGACGCTCTTGCCGGCCTTCACCGCCGCGATCGCCGCGAATGCCTCGTCCCAGGTCGCCGCGACCAGCTTGCCGTCCTTACGGACATAGGGCCTGTCGAGGCGCCGTCGGACCAGGCCGTCGACCGCATGGCGGGTCTTGTCGGTCGCCCATTCCTCGTTGACGTCGTCATTGACGCGCGGCAGCGCGCGCAGCACCTGGCGCCCGCGGCTGTCGAGGCGGATATTGGTGCCGACCGCATCCATCACGTCGATCGCCAGCGTCTTCTTGAGTTCCCAGGGCCGCGCCTCGAACGCATAGGGCTTCGAGGTCAGCGCGCCGACCGGGCACAAGTCCACGACATTGCCCGACAATTCGCTCGTCACCGCCTGTTCGAGGTACGAGGTGATCTGCATGTCCTCGCCGCGATAGATCGCGCCGATCTCCTCGACCCCGGCGACTTCCTCGGCGAAGCGGATGCAGCGGGTGCACTGGATGCAGCGGGTCATGACCGTCTTGACGATCGGACCCATGTACTTCTCGGTCACCGCGCGCTTGTTCTCGGTGTAGCGCGAGGCGCCGCGGCCATAAGCGACCGACTGGTCCTGCAGGTCGCACTCGCCGCCCTGATCGCAGATCGGACAATCGAGCGGGTGATTGATCAGCAGGAATTCCATCACGCCTTCGCGCGCGTTCTTCACCATCGGGGTGTTGGTGAAGATCTCCTGATTGTCCGCCGCGGGCAGCGCGCACGACGCCTGGGGCTTGGGCGGCCCCGGCTTCACTTCGACCAGGCACATGCGGCAATTGCCGGCGATCGACAGCCGCTCGTGATAACAGAAACGCGGGATTTCCTTGCCGGCAGCCTCGCACGCCTGGAGCACCGTAGCGCCGGCGGGGACTTCGACCTCGATCCCGTCTACTTTGAGCTTAGGCATTCCTAGTTCCCATATCGGGGCAGCTGACAATGTGTTGGCACGTCATTCGTCTTACTTCGACAGCATGTGATAGAGCGGTTCGGCCAGGATCAGCCGCAGATCACCCCGCTTCACCGTGAAATTCTGACGCGGTGCTAGGCAATCGTCGAGCGACGGCCGAAGTGCATCGATCGTCGCTGCCTCGTCGCGGCTTCCGGCCGGCGACTGGATCAAACGCAGTGCCTTAGCCGGCGCCAAGTCGACGACGCAATCGCCGAACTGGCGCACTGCCACTAGGCGCTGATTCCCATCGGTCGACAAAAGGGCCCAGCGCGCGCGCGGCGGTGGAGACGCAGTATCGACCGCTCCTTTACCGAGCCGATTTTGGAGCGCGGCATAAGCAATTTCTGCGCGCTCGCGCCACGCCAGATTGCCTATAGCTATGCGGTTGTCGCTGCACCCGCCATAATACACAAGAACGCCACGCGCGGCGCGCGCCTCGGCCTGGGACCCCGGAACGGTGTCGAGTAGCTTGCGAACTTCCCACAGGTCGTTGTCAACCACGCATTCGGCGACATCAGACCCGGCCGGTGGTTCGCTCGCCAACTGAGGCGGAATCGGGACTGGCGCCATACCCGACATCAAAAACGCATAGAGAGCGATCATCCTACCCCTCCCGTCTCGCGGCCAGCGGCCGTCACCGCACCAAGGATGTTCATCGCGGTCATCATTTCGCGCCGCCTTGCGCCGCCTGCTTCAGCGCGACCATTCGCTTGTAGAGCGCCTCGGACAGGGTCGCCTGCAATCCCCACATCGTGACCCGCACCTGCGCCTTGGGCGGCAGGCAATCCGATAGCGAGGGCCGCAAGGCTGCGATTGCGCTCTTCTCGGCGGCCGTCGCGGGGTCCGACAGCACCAGCGCCCGCGCGCCGTCGGGCGACAGCTTCGCCACGCATGCCCCAAAATTGATCGAGGCCTGATCGTCGGTCAGCTTGGTCGCCACAAGCGCGGACAGTGTCTCGCGAGGCATCAGAGCGTAATCGCGCATGTAAAGCGCGCGATAGACCGCGCCGCGGAACAGCGGCGGCGACATTTTCAAGGTTCCCGTCGACAAGCAATCGTCCTGCGCGATCTTGGCCAGCGCCCGAGTCTGTGCGGCATCGTCGGTTTGCGCGATCGCACGCTGCACGAGTCCGTAATGTTGCTTCACGACGCACAGGCCGTAGCGGTTCATCAGCTCGCGCGCGCGATCGATGTCCGATAGATTACGCTCCGACGGCACGGCGATGGCATAGGGCGTGTACTGCGCCGATACCGGCACAGCCCACACACTCGTCAGCGCGACGCCGAGAAGAGCGACGCACTTCATTACTCTGCGGCCTCCTGCATCGGCGCAGCGGTCGTGCCCTGGCGCTCTTGGATGCGGCGTTCGATTTCGGGGCGGAAATGGCGGATCAGGCCCTGGATCGGCCATGCAGCGGCGTCGCCCAAGGCGCAGATCGTGTGGCCCTCGACCTGCTTGGTGACGTTGTAGAGCGTGTCGATCTCGCTGACATCGGCATCGCCGGTGCGCAACCGCTCCATCACGCGCCACATCCAGCCAGTGCCTTCGCGGCACGGCGTGCACTGGCCGCAGCTCTCATGCTTGTAGAAATAGCTGAGCCGGCTGATCGCGCGGACGATGTCGGTCGACTTGTCCATGACGATGACCGCCGCCGTACCCAGGCCGGAGCCGAGCGCGCGCAGCCCGTCGAAGTCCATCGGGCAGTCCATGATCTGCGCCGCCGGCACCAGCGGCACCGACGATCCGCCCGGGATCACCGCAAGGAGATTGTCCCAGCCGCCGCGAATGCCGCCGCAATGTTCCTCGATCAGCTGGCGGAACGGGATCGACATGGCCTCTTCGACCACGCACGGCTTGTTCACATGGCCGCTGATCTGGAAGAGCTTGGTTCCGCGATTATTCTCGGCGCCGAAGCTGGCGAACCATTCGGGGCCGCGGCGCAGGATGGTCGGCGCGACGGCGATCGATTCGACATTATTGACCGTGGTCGGACAGCCATAGAGGCCCGCGCCTGCCGGGAATGGCGGCTTGAGCCGCGGCTGGCCCTTCTTGCCCTCCAGGCTCTCGAGCATCGCGGTCTCTTCGCCGCAGATATAGGCGCCTGCGCCGCGATGGACGAAGACGTCGAAATCATAGCCCGAGCCGCAGGCGTTCTTGCCGATCAGCCCGGCGTCATAAGCCTCGGCCACGGCCGCAAACAGCGTCTCCGCCTCACGGATATATTCGCCGCGGATGTAGATATAGGCGGCGCGCGCGCGCATCGCGAAGCCGGCGACGAGAGCGCCCTCGATCAGCTTGTGCGGATCGTGGCGGATGATCTCGCGGTCCTTGCACGACCCCGGCTCGGATTCGTCGGCGTTGATCACCAGGAAATTGGGACGGTCGGGCCGCGGCTCCTTGGGCATGAAGCCCCATTTGGTGCCGGTCGGGAACCCTGCCCCGCCGCGCCCGCGCAAGCCGGACGCCTTGATCCGGTCGATGATCGTGTCCGCGCCGATCTCGAGCAATTTCTTGGTATTGTCCCAATCGCCACGCGCCTGCGCCGCCTTCAGCCCCCAGGGCTGAAAGCCGTAGACGTTGGTGAAGATGCGATCCTTGTCCGCGAGCATCCTATCGCTTCCCCATCGCATTCTGGACAAAATAGAAGATCACCAGCACCGCGCCGACGACAAGCGCGAGCCCGATCAGCGCGAACGCGACGCGCAGGACGAGCCCCAGAATCACCAGCGCGCCGATGATGGCGAAGACGGCGATGATCGGATTGACGTTACCACGCATTACCATTGCCCCCTGTAATCGTGGTTCTCGGTGACCATTTCCTTGAGCGTGGTCGGACCACCCTCGGGGCAGCTCGCACGACGGCCGATCTGCGACCCGACTTGCGGCTGCTCGCCCTTTGCAAGGGCCTCCAACACCGCGATCGTGCGGTCGTAGTCGAGGTCCTCGTAATTGTCGTCGTTGATCTGGACCATCGGCGCGTTGGCGCAGACGCCCAGGCACTCGACTTCGCTCAGGGTGAACAAGCCGTCGGCGGTGGTGTGGCCCTTGGCCAGCCCCTTCGCCTTGCAAGCCTTGAGCACATCGTCGCTGCCGGCCAGCATGCACGGCGTCGTGCCGCAGACCTGGACGTGATAGCGGCCGACCGGCGCCATGTTGAACATCGTGTAGAAGGTCGCGACTTCGTAGACGCGCATATACGGCACGCCGATCTGCTTCGCGACGAACTCGATCACCGGCACCGGCAACCAGCCCTGCGTCTGCGTCTCGGCACCGACCTGGCGCTGGGCGAGGTCGAGCAGCGGCAGCGACGCCGATTGCGCGCGGCCCGGGGGATAGCGGCCGATGATTTCCTTCGCCTTGGCAGCGTTCTCCGCGGTCCACGCGAAATCGCCCCAGCGTGCGCGGGTCTCTGCCTCGTCCGGGATTTGGGGTGCTTCAGCCATTCTTATTCCTCGCGAAGCCCGCGCCCATCGGCGCCCCCTCGTTCAAATAGATAATTTTCGTACTAGCGCCCTGAACACCGACGCCGAGGTACACGCGATTCCAACCAGCAATAGGCCGACTACAATTCAAGCGAATTAGAAAGTATTCCCGACCGTTTTCAGCACCCAAATCTTCTGCGGGCCGCGCTAGGCAACCCTGTAGCTCACGGCGCGCTGTCGCTATATCAATCCAGCGAGTCGGATACTGCTTTTCCAGCTGATTTCCATTCACAACGCCAATTTTGGCGCGATTGATTAGTCCAATCCCTTTTCCCGACAACAACTGAGCTACCGCGTTGAAAGCAATTGCACGGTTAGCCGGGCTAACAACAACGCTTGGAGAACCGGATTGGCGATCTTCGGGAAGGACCATCGCCTTACCAGGACTCGATCCCTGCACGTCAACCATCACCACGTGCAACGGCCAATCCCGTGCACCAACCAACATGACCAACGCCGCTGCTAGAACGGGCGTCCTCACCGGTCGCACTCCCCGAACACCACGTCGATCGCGCCGAGGATCGCGGTGGTGTCCGCGAGCATGTGGCCCTTCGACATGAAGTCCATCGCCTGCAAATGGCTGAACGCGGTCGGCCGGATCTTGCAGCGATAGGGTTTGTTCGAACCGTCGGCGACGAGATACACGCCGAACTCCCCCTTGGGGCTCTCGGTTGCGACATAGACGTCGCCGGCGGGAACGTGGAAGCCTTCGGTGAACAGCTTGAAATGATGGATCAACGCTTCCATCGACTGCTTCATCTCGGCGCGCTTGGGCGGCACCACCTTGTGATCCGAACTCGCAATCGGGCCGCCGGGCATCTCGTTCAGGCACTGCTTCATGATCCGCGCGGACTGGCGGACCTCTTCGACGCGCACCATGAAGCGGTCGTAACAATCGCCGCGCGTGCCGACGGGGACTTCGAAGTCCATCTTGGCATAGACGTCATAGGGCTGCGACTTGCGCAAATCCCAGGGAATGCCCGAGCCGCGGATCATCGGGCCGGAGAAGCCCCAGCGCACCGCGTCCTCACGGCTGACCACCGCGATATCAACGTTGCGCTGCTTGAAGATACGATTGTCGGCGACCAGGCTGATCGCGTCCTCGAACAAGCGCGGGAGGCGCGTGTCGAGCCAGTCGGCGATGTCGGTCAACAGCTTGAGCGGCACGTCCTGATGGACGCCGCCGACCCTGAAGTAGTTCGAGTGCATCCGCGCGCCAGAGGCGCGTTCGAAGAAATTAAGGCAATCCTCGCGGATCTCGAACAGCCACAGGTTCGGCGTCATCGCGCCGACGTCCATCACATGGCTGCCGAGGTTCAACATGTGATTGGAAATGCGGGTCAATTCGGCGAAGAACACGCGCAGATATTGCGCCCGGATCGGCACTTCGAGGTCGAGCAGCTTTTCCACCGCGAGCACGAAGCTATGTTCCATGCAGAGCGGCGAGCAATAATCGAGCCGGTCGAAATAGGGCAACGCCTGGGCGTAGGTCTTGTACTCGATCAGCTTTTCGGTGCCGCGATGAAGCAGGCCGACATGTGGGTCGACGCGCTCGACGATTTCGCCGTCGAGCTCCATCACCAGGCGCAGCACGCCGTGCGCCGCCGGATGCTGCGGCCCGAAATTGATCGTGTAATTCTGGATCGTGACGTCGCCGGTGGTCGGATCCTCGGCGTCAGTCACCCCCAGCATCTTGTCGAGCTGATCAGCCACGAGTCATCTCCGCGCTCATAACAAACGCCTCCCCGGCGAAGGCCGGTGCCCAGCTTCGAGCCGGTGGCAACTGGACCCCGGCCTTCGCCGGGGAAGCGGGAAGAACGTTAAGCATCGGGATTCTTCTTCTTGGCGCGGCTCGGCTTGGCCGGCGCGTCGGCGGTCGGCGCATCCGGCTTGACGCGCGGCTTGGCCGCGACCTTGCGTGTCGATGGCGCCTTGGCAGCCTCGGGCGCAGCGGCGACATCGGCCGTCTTGCGCGAGCGCGTTGGCTTGGGCTCGGCTTCGGACGGCGGTGCGGGCTCAGGGTCGGCGCCTTTAGCCTTGGTCGTCCGGGCACCGGCCTTGGCGGGCTTGGGCTTCGCGTCGGGCTCCGCCTTCCCCACCCCGGTCTGTGCAACGCTCTCGGTGGTCTTGGCCTCCACCGGCGCGGCCTTGGCGGCCTGCGCAGCATCGGCCTTGGCGATCTGATCCGCGGCGACCGGCGTCGGCGCGCCCTTCTCCTGCGGCAGCGCAGCCGGGGGCGGCGCCGCGGGAGCCGGCGGCGGAGGCGGCGCAGCGGCGGGCGCCTTCTCGTCGCCCGGCAGGATATATTCCGCACCTTCCCACGGACTCATGAAGTCGAACGTCCGGAAATCCTGCGCCAGCTTGACCGGCTCATAGGCGACGCGCTTGGTCTCTTCCGAATAGCGCAACTCGACATAGCCGGTCAGCGGGAAGTCCTTGCGCTGCGGGTGGCCGACGAAACCGTAATCGGTCAGGATGCGACGCAGGTCGGGATTGCCGTCGAACAGCACCCCGTACATGTCGTACACTTCGCGCTCGAGCCAACCGGCAACCGGCCAGATCCCGGTCACCGAAGGCACAGGCTTCACCTCGTCCGTCTGGACATGGACGCGGATGCGGTGGTTGCGGGTCAGCGAGAGCAGGCAATAGACCACTTCGAACCGGTCGGGCCGGTCCGGATAGTCGACCCCGGCAATCTCCATCAGCTGCTGATATTCGAGGCCGGGCGTGTCGCGCAGCAGGGTCATCGTCTGGACCAGGCTTTCGCGGTCGACGGTGAACGAGACTTCGCTGACCGCTTCCAGGCTCGACAAGACGCGCCGGCCGAGAACCTTCTCGGCCGCCTCGATCACACCGTCATTGGGCGCATGAAGGGGAGCGGACGACCTCACCGCTCGATCGTCCCGGCGCGGCGGATCTTCCGCTGCAACTGCATGATGCCATAGAGCAATGCTTCGGCTGTCGGCGGGCAGCCAGGCACGTAGATATCGACCGGCACGATGCGGTCGCAACCGCGCACCACGCTGTAGCTATAATGATAATAGCCGCCGCCATTGGCGCAGCTGCCCATCGAGATGACGTATTTGGGCTCCGACATCTGGTCGTAGACCTTGCGCAGCGCTGGCGCCATCTTGTTGCACAGCGTGCCGGCGACGATCATCACGTCCGACTGGCGCGGAGATGCGCGCGGCGCGGCACCGAAGCGCTCAAGGTCGTAGCGCGGCATGTTGACGTGGATCATCTCGACCGCGCAGCACGCCAGACCGAATGTCATCCACCATAGCGAGCCGGTGCGCGCCCATTGGAACAGCTCTTCGGCGCCGACGACGAGGAAGCCCTTGTCCTGCAGCTCACCGTTCAGGCCGTCGAAGAAACCCTGGTCGGGCGGCACGATCGCCTGCCCGCTGGCCGCCATCGGCAATTCGACCGGCCCCGAATGTCCGATAATCGAAGGGGTCATTCCCAATCCAACGCTCCCTTCTTCCAGGCATAGACAAGGCCAAGCGCAAGTTCGGCGATGAAGATCATCATGCTGATCCACGCGACCCAGCCGAGAGAGAACACGCTCACCGCCCAGGGGTAAATGAATGCCGCTTCCAGATCGAACACGATGAACAGGATGGCGATCAGGTAGAATCGGACGTCGAATTGGCTGCGCGGATCCTCGAACGCGGGAAAGCCGCATTCATACTCGCTGAGCTTTTCCGGATTCGGCTTGTGCGCGCCGGTGAACCGGGCTGCGATCATCGGCAGGAACACGAACGCGCTGGACAGCGCGATCGCGACGCCGAGGAACAGCAGGATCGGCAGATATTGTGACAGATCGACCACTATTGTCTCTCGCAGGTGCGAAACGTTGCGGCGTCTCTAGGACGGCACCCGGAGTCGGGCAAGGCCTCGATCCCATGAGAATGATTCGCAATTAGCGGCGTTTACGGCCTAGCGGCGCAGACTCCGACGCCAGGCTCAGGCAGCGGCGGCCACGCTGTCGATCACTGCAATCTCATAGCGGTTTCTGCCCGCCATCTTGGCACGATACAGAGCGGCGTCGGCTGCGATGGTCAGTTCGTGGACCGACCGACCGGGCGCGGGATAGATCGCCGCGACGCCCAGGCTGATCGTCACCTTTTCGGGCAGCGCAAAGCCCGCATCGCCGTCGCACGTAGCGACCATGACCCGGACGCGTTCGGCAATCGACGCCGCACCCGCCCGGTCTACTCCCGGCAGTATCAGCATGAATTCCTCGCCACCATGGCGCGCGGCGAGATCGATCGGACCGCGAACGCCCGCCTGGAGCATCTCGGCAACCGCCTTGAGGCAGCGATCGCCTTCGCTATGGCCATGCGTATCGTTGAACCGCTTGAAACGATCGACGTCGATCGCGACCACCGCCAGCGGGCCGCCGGACCGCAGCGCCCGCTCCCATTCGTCGGCAAGCCGGCTGTCGCGCTGGCGGCGATTGGCCAGGCCGGTCAGGGGATCGGTACGGCTGACGCGTTCGAGCGCGTCGCACGCCTGTTCGAGCGCCTTGCCTCGGGCACCAAGCGATTCGACCAGCGCTTGATTGGCGGCCGCCAGCCGATGCGCGTGGAGGACTTGGGCCGCGAGCCGACGGCTGACGCTCAGCAACACGATCGTCATCACCGTCGCGGCGCCCGCCAACGGCCAATGACCCGGCCGATCGCTGACGACGAATCCAAGCGCCGCGGCCACCATCACCGGTATCTCGAACGCGGCGTACATCGGCCAATAAGCGACATGTGCGATCGACAACGTCAGGCCGCTCAGCGCAACGCAAATCGCGAACATGACCTGACTATCGGTGCCGGTCGCGACGATCAGCCCGAGCGCGATACCCCATAGCAGACCCGATGCAGCTGCGAACGCGGTGAGCGACGCCGCCCAACGCCGACTCGGAATGCTGGCAAAACGACCGGATTTGTATGCCATGGTCGCGACCGCGCGCGACCCGATGACGATCCCGCTGGCGATCACCCAAATTGCCAGCCAAACCCTGTTGCCCTGCTGCCAGAAAAGGCTGGCCATCAGCGCCGAGCCCAGCAAGTCCATGCCGATCATTGCCAGCGCGATCGAATAGATCGCCTCGATCCGCGTCCGCAGGAATGCGTCGTCCCGGGATGTCGAAGAGGGCGTCGAAACCATGCGCTCGCATAGTCCCGCCGTCGTTAAGGTCGGGTTATGTAATTTCCCGAGATACCCATAATGGCACCGGAACAACCGGGGCAGGCAGTGATGGTCGCGGCACTTGCCAGCAACCCGACCGCCAGCCGTGCCTCAGCGCAACGCACCCGCGATCAACTTGTGCAGCTTGGAATGAAGCACGTCATTGGCGGCGAGGAACTCGTTACGCTCCATCGTGCGGTCGCCGCCGCGGAAGTCGGTCACGAAACCGCCGGCTTCCTTGACGATCAACATCCCCGCGGCAACATCCCACGGCTGCAGGTCCGATTCCCAGAAACCGTCGAACCGGCCCGCCGCGACCCAGGCAAGGTCAAGCGCCGCCGAACCGAGTCGGCGGATGCCGGCGACTTCTGGCGCGACCGCGCCGAAGATACGGCTCCATTGCGCGAAATTTCCGTGACCGAGGAACGGGATGCCGGTCGCGATCAGCGCATCGGCGAGGTCACGGCGCGACGACACGCGCAGCCGCGCATCCTGCAGCCAGGCCCCCTTGCCTTTTTCCGCCCAGAAGCTCTCGTCGGTCAGCGGCTGATATACGAGCGCAGTCGTAATCTCGCGCTTGCCGTTCGCCATCGGCTCCTCGACCCCGATCGAGATCGCGAAATGCGGGATACCGTGAAGGAAGTTCGACGTACCGTCGAGCGGGTCGATGATGAAGCGCGGCTTGTTCGGATCGCCGGCGATCTCGCCGCCTTCCTCGGCCAGGATCGACCAGTCGGGACGCGCCTTGCGCAGTTCCTCGACCAGGGTCTCCTCGGCGCGCCTGTCGGCCATCGAGACAAAGTCGGCCGGCCCCTTGCGGCTGACCTGGAGGTGCTGAACCTCGTTGAAGTCACGGCGCAAGCGCGGCGCCGCCTTGCGCGCGGCGCGCTCGATTACGGTGAAGAGGCCGGAATGGCTGGGCATAACAATCCTATCGAGCCCCTCCCCTTCAGGAGAGGGGCTGGGGCGGGGCTTTAGTCGCGATCCCGTCGCTGGCAGGGCCAGCGCCGTCGCTCGAGCTGCGCTCGCCGGCCGGACCGGCGGACCGAACAAATAGCGCCGCTATTTGACTCGTCTGCTCGGTCTCAGTCCGCGCGGCGAACGTAGGTCTGCTCGTACACGTCGACAACGATCCGGGTTCCCGCGGCGATATGCGGCGGGACCATGATGCGGACGCCATTGTCGAGGATCGCCGGCTTGTAGCTCGACGAGGCCGTCTGGCCCTTCACCACCGCATCGGCCTCGACGATCGTCGCTTCGATCGTGTCGGGCAGCTGCACGCTGATCGGGTCCTCGTCGTAAAGCTCCATCACCACGTCCATGCCGTCCTGCAGGAACGCCGCGGCGTCACCCAGCAGGTCGCGCGGAAGCGTGGTCTGTTCGTACGTTTCCTTGTCCATGAAGGTAAGCGTGTCGCCGTCGGCGAACAGGAACTGGAAATCCTTGGTGTCGAGGCGGACGCGCTCGACCGTCTCCGCCGAGCGGAAGCGGACATTATTCTTGCGGCCATCGCGCAGGTTCTTGAGCTCGACCTGCATATACGCGCCACCCTTGCCCGGCTGGGTGTGCTGAATCTTGACGGCGCGCCAGATGCCGCCTTCATATTCGATGATATTGCCGGGACGAATGTCCACGCCGCTGATCTTCATGCGATGTACCTGCTGGAAAGAGCGAAACCGCGCCTTTAGCTAGCAGACCCCGATCCGGCAAGCACCGCACCGAACGCGCGCACCGCCGCGGCCTCGTCGTCGCCCCAAACCGCGCTGGACACGGCCAGGAAATCGGCGCCTGCCGCCACGAGCGGCACGGCATTGGCGGGCGTGATTCCGCCGATCGCGACACAGGGCAGTTCGAACAAGGTCGACCACCAGCTCAGGATCGCCGGCTCGGGACGGTGCTTCGTATCTTTGGTCGTGGTCGGATAGAAAGCACCGAACGCGACATAATCGGCGCCGGCATCGCCGGCTTCCATCGCCAAGTGGCGACTGTCGTGGCAAGTGACACCGATCTGCACGTCGGGCCCGAGCACCGACCGCGCCTCACGCGGATCGCCATCTTCCTGGCCGAGATGGACGCCGTCGGCACCAAGCCGCTTCGCCAGCGAGATGCTGTCGTTGACGATGAATGCGACGTCCCGCTCCGCGCAGAGGCGCTGGAGCGGCTCGGCTAGCCGCGCCGCCTCATGCTGGTCGATGCCTTTCACCCGGAACTGAAATGCCGCCACCGGCCCGGCATCCAGCGCGCGCGCCAGCCGATCGGGAAACGCGCCCCCCACGTCGAGCGGCGAGATCAGATAGAGCTGGCAGGGCGGACGCCGATCGTCGCGCTTGAACGAGGCGGCGAAATCGGGGTCGAGCGGGCCGAGCGGGTCTTCAATGTCCATCCGCCGCCCCTAAGACCTGTCCCCTATACCGGCAACCACTCCAATCCTTGCTGCCGGTGCCGGGCTGAGGGTCAATCGACTATTGCGATCAGGAAGCCGTCCCATTTCTTGACCCCGACCGTCTGCACCGCGGTTGCGGTGAGGCGCTTCTCTGCTCCCACCGCGTCGAACAGTTCCCGTGTCCCCTGGATCCGCTCGTCTTCGCTCGCGGCGTCCAGCACCCCGCCCTCGCGGATCACGTTATCGACGACGATTGCCGTGCCGGGCCGCGACATCGCGATCGCGGCGCGGACATAGGCGGGGTTATTCTGTTTGTCGGCATCGATGAACACGAAGTCGAACGGGCCTTCGTCCGCGGCGATCATCGCTTGGAGCGAGGCGAGCGCAGGACCGGTGCGGATATCGACGCGATCGCCCAAGCCGGCCTTCGCGACGTTGCTGCGCGCGACCTCGGCATGGTGCGGCTCGATCTCCAGCGAGATCAGCTTGCCGCCCGCGGGCAGAGCGCGGGCAAGTTCGATCGTAGAATAGCCGCCGAGCGTGCCGATCTCGAGAATGCGCCGCGCGCCCGCCATCCGCGCGAACAGGTGAAGCAGCCGCCCCTGTGCGGGTGACACGTCAATGTCCGGCAATCCGCCGGCGGCATTGGCGGCGAGCGTCGCCGACAGCGCGGGGTCGCCGCCGAGCAGGCGATCGACGATGAACGCGTCGACGGCGCTCCAATCCGGATTCTGCTCTCCGACTCGCTCGACCATGACACTCTCCGACTTGAGCGCGCTTGCCGCGCAGCGCTCTTTTCCTCCTCGGCCACGCAGCGTCAATATGAAACAGTGAAGTCTTGACTTGACTAATCATCGACCCCGCTTTACTGAAGTCCAAACTTCACTAACGGAGCGAGTCATGCCGGATGGACACGTCACCCACGCCACCTTCACGATCGAGCGCAGCTACAAGGCGGATGCCGCCAAGCTCTTCGAGGCGCTCAGCGACCCCGCCATCAAGCGGCGCTGGTATGCGGCCAGCGATCAAACCGAGCTCGTCGCCTTCGAGAGCGATTTCCGCCCGGGCGGGGCACAGCATCTCGGCTACAGATTCGGCGACGACAGCCCCTTTCCGGGCGTGTCGCTGACCGACGACGGCATCTTCCAGGCTATCGTCCCGGGCAGCCGCGTCGTCACCACCAGCATGATGGCGATCGGCGGCGCGCCGATGTCGGTGTCGCTGACGACGTTCGAGCTCTTTGCCAATGGCGAGGGCACCGATCTGCTCTGCACCAATCAGGTCGCGTTCTTCGAAAATGCCGACGGGCCGGTGATGCGCGAGCATGGCTGGCGCGTGCTGCTCGACAAATTGGGCGAGGTGATCGAAGGCTAAGCGGGTGACGCCCGATCTCGACCGATTGTTCCAGGCACTGGGGGACCCGACGCGCCGCGCGATCGTCGATCGCTTGGCGGAGGGGCCGGCATCGGTCTCACGGCTCGCCGAGCCGCTGGGCATCACGGTGACGGCCGTCGCCCAGCATCTGCAGGTGCTCGAGCAATGCGGCGTGGTGCGGACGGAAAAGGTTGGACGCGTGCGGACCGCCTCGCTCGTGCCCGATGGCCTGACGCCGGTCGAACGCTGGGCGCGCAACCGGCGGTCGATGCTGGAAAAACGGCTCGATCGTCTCGCCGAGATTCTTGGCGAGGGCGACTAGAGTCTTTTTCAGCTTCGCTGAATCGGCACCGGCCCACTCCCCCACCCGGCCTCCCAACTAGGGTATTCTATGGGAGGCCGGGTGGGGGAGCGGGCGGAGCCGCAACCGGTTCAGCTTTGCTGAAACCGAGTCTAAAATTTACGCCGCGACCTTGTCGACCGACGCCTCATAAATCTCGTCGATTGCCTCGCCCAGCGCTTGGTCGAATTCGGCGTCGCTCATCTGGTGGCGCAAATCCTCGAGCAGCGCGCGGCTGAAGCTCGCGATGATGCCCGGGTTCTTCGCCAGTTCGGCGCATGCATCTGTCCGGCTGTAGCCGCCCGACAGCGCGACGACGTGAAGCACGCGCGGATGCTCGGTGAGCGGCTTGAACAGCCCCGGTTCGGCCGGCAACGACAGTTTGAGCATCACCTTGTCGTCGCCGGGCATGGCGTCGAGCGCCTTGAGAATCTCGTCCATCAGGATTGCATCCGCCCCGGCGCGCTCCGGGCTCTTGATGTTCACTTCGGGCTCGATGATCGGCACCAGACCGTGGCTCAGCACTTGCCGCGCCACTTCGAACTGCTGCGCGACGATCGCGGCGATGCCCTCGCGATTGGCGAGATTGACGACCGACCGCTCCTTGGTCCCGAACATGCCGAGCCCGCGCGCGCGATCGAGCAGAGCGTCGAGGCCAGGCATCGGCTTCATCAGCTGGACGCCATTGGCCTCGGCTTCCAGGCCCTTGTCGATCTTGATGAACGGGACGACGCCGATATCGTGAAGCACCTGGGGCACCGGCTTTCCGTTCGCCTGACCATCCATGGTGCGCTCGAACAGGATCGCGGCGATCACCTTGCCGCTGGCGAAGGCTGGCGCGGTGATGATCCGCACGCGCATCTGGTGGATCAGGTCGAACATCTCTTCGTCGCTCGACCACGAACCTTCCTCGATGCCATAGCCCATGAGCGCCTTGGGGGTCGACCCGCCGCTCTGGTCGAGCGCGGCGATGAAGCCGTGTCCGGCGGCGATCTTGGCGGTCATTTCGGCGGTCTGCATGGTCGATCCCCATCTGTGCATACGTATGAATGGGCGGCTGTTAGACAGCGTCCGGCGGGTCCGCAATGGGCCGACGATCGCTGTAACCGGTTAGAACGATTATGCCAGCCGCGCTGCGCCATTGGCCCGACAGACAAAGCGGGGAGAGGCATGGCTGCCCCTCCCCGCTCTCTCGTCAGGCCTTGGGCTTGAGGTGGACGAGGCGGTCGAGCACCGCGTCCAGTCCCTCGCCGGACGACGCCATGACGTCGATCCGCCCGATCTTCTCGGTGATCCGCTCGAGGGTTTCGAGCTCCTTCAGCCGCATCAGCGTGGGGTTATCCTCCATCAGCTTCGCGGTGTTGAGCAGCGACCGCGTCGCCGCAGTCTCCTCGCGCCGGCGAATCAGGTTCGCCTGCGCGACCTTTTCCGCCTCGACCACCTTGTTGATCAGCTCGCGCATCTCGCCCGGCAGGATCACGTCCTTGACCCCGAGTTCGGTCACCCGAACTCCGATGTCGCCGAGCTCGCGCCGGACATGTTCGACGATCTGCTCGTCGACCGACACGCGGTCGTTGAGCACTTCGTCGAGCGTCCGCCCGCCCACGGCCTCACGGACCGCGAACTGGACGAGCTTGTAGACGTGCGCCTCATAGTCCGGCACGCCCAGCGCCGCCTGCTTCGGGTCGGTCACCTGCACGAAGCTGGTGAGCGTGACGCGCAGCGAGACGCGGTCACGAGTCAGGATCTCCTGCGCGGTGATCTCGACCGGCACCGGCCGGGTATCGAACGTCCGCGCGGACACCTTGCGCCCGACCTGCCAGTAGCCGTGACGGCCCGGACCCTGCGTCTCGACGAGTTCACCGTCGAAGAACACCAGGCCCGCATTTGCCTCGGGCACCGTCACCGTGACGATTGCCGGCGCCGTGCCAACCACCGCCGCATTCTCGAACGCGACGAGCTCGGCCCTGGTCAGCTGCGGACGGGCATCGACGTCGAACATCTCGACCGAGACGTCCTGCAACACCGTCCAGACCATCGCGACCTTGCCCGGCAGCACGATCTGCGTTGCGCGGCCGTCGGTGCGGACCACCGCGACCTGGCCTTCACCCGGACGCACGACCACGAAATTCTCGGCCGCGAGCTCCGGATGGAGCTTTTCGATGATCGGGCCCCAAGGCGACATGAAGACGCCCTCGGCGCTGACGATCTCGACGCGCATCCGGTTGCCCCAATCCCACAGGCCATGACGCCCGGAATCGAGGATGCTGATGAGGCGGCCATCCTTGACGAGGAGACCGCGCTGGTTTTCGGCAATGGTAACGATCTTGCGCATCGCCGGTCCTCCTCTTCTCTCCGCCGGATCCCATTATCCAGGCGGGGCGGCGCGGTTAGGCGCGGATCGTTGCGCAGGCAAGACAAAAAATGCTGCAGCGCAGCATATGTAGAAATCTTTATATAAAGCAAAGTGCATGAGGCGCGGAAACGCTGCGAAATCGCGCGAGCGAATACATCGCCGCCGCGACCTTGCATCGAAATCCAATGCTCGCCGACGCTATCGCTCGCGCCACGTGATGCCTGAACAATTCTGCTGGAGAAGGAAGATCAAGGGAAAGGTCGGCCGGGGGATGTTCACCGAGTCACGCGGCGGTCCGGCGATTGAGGCAGCGCGCCCCGGCGACTGACCGTTTCCGCGGACCATCGGGCCATGGCCCGACCCCGGTGGGAACGGCGCCTCGCCGGGCACCTCTGCCGGTATCCTCGCCGGCGCAAAGCCGGGAACCGGTTGGCGTTCGGGGTCGCTCGGGCCGAAGCCGTCGCTCGCCTTTCGCCTGAACACCCCACCGGCCTCCCATCATGGAAAGCCTTTGCAGGGCTTGGTGGCGGAGCGGGAGTTGAACCCGCGACCCTCAGGTTAACAGCCTGATGCTCTAACCATTGAGCTATCCGTCTTGACGGAGTCGAACCGTCTGGCTTGGTCATTATCCAAGTGGCTGCCGATGCCAATGTCGTCACCATGGAACACGGGTTGGCAGAGCCGACCGCGCCCGCCGGGTCTCACGAGCCCGAGCGAAATGGCGAAAACGGCGGCGCGGATAATCGGTCCGAAACGGAATGTACAGTCCATTGACGCACGCCGGGTTGCGCGGCTAGCTTTCGGCACGGGGCTTAAGGGGAAAATCATGCGTGCGATCAGCCGGTTGATCCGCGGAACGTTGATCGCGCTGGCCCTTGCAGCCGGAACCGCGGCGGCACTCGGCGCGCGCAACGAGAAAGTCGTCGTCGGCCAGCCGGCACCCGATTTCACGCTCACCTTGATCGACGGAACCAAGATCACTCGCGACGAATTGCGCGGCCAGGTCATCGTGCTCAATTATTGGGCGACGTGGTGTGGGCCGTGCCGCGAGGAGCTGCCGCTGCTCGACCGCTATTACGAGCTCCAGAAAAAATACGGACTGCGCGTCTTCGCCGTAGCGACCGAGGATTCGGTGCCGGCCTATCAGATGAAAAAGCTATTCGCGGTGATGCACATCCAGCCTACGCGGCGGATCAAGGGCCCGTATGATATCATCGGCAATGGCGTGCCGACCAACATCATCATCGGGCGCGATGGGCGCATTCGCTACGCCAAAGCAGGCGCCTTCACGCTCGACACGCTCAACCAGTTGATCGTGCCCCTGCTCAGCGAGCCTATGCCGGCGCCGTCTCCTGCTGCGCCAACAAGCTGAGAGAATCGTCCCGATTCGGGCGGCCACGCTCGACCTCGCCGTTGACCCTGTGGAAACGACGGATCACATCGCCACGATGCAAAGGCGGTTCACGATGATGACGCTGGCACTGGCGATGCTGGGCCTGCACGCGCCGGCAACGGCCGGCGGCCCCGGCCTCCCCCAGCGGATGACATTGACCGGCGGACAACGCATGTCGCTGGCCGACCTGCGCGGGCGCGTGGTCGTGATCAATTACTGGGCAAGCTGGTGCGTGCCGTGCCGGGCCGAAATCCCCCTGCTGGCGCGCTACTACCGGACTCATTTGTCGCGGGGACTGGTAGTGATCGGCATCTCGGTCGATCCGGGTTCCAACGGCACGGGCCAGGCAACAGCGTCCGACATCCCTTATCCCCAGGCGACTTGGGTCGACGGGCCCGATATCGCGCTATCGGCGGTACCGATGAGCTATGTGATCGATCGCCACGGCCGCGTCCGTTACGCCAAGACGACTGCCTTTACTGCGCGGAGCCTGGAGGCCGTCCTCGGTCCGCTGCTTGCCGAGCGTTAAGAGCTTAGCGCCTTAACTCCTGGAAGTTCCTTACCTTCCATCCACTCGAGGAAGGCTCCGCCGGCAGTCGACACGAAAGTCATGTCGTCGGCGACTCCCGCCTGGTTGAGCGCGGCGACGGTATCGCCGCCACCCGCCACCGACACCAGCGAGCCTTCGCGCGTCAGCGCGGCCACCGTCTTCGCCAGCGTCATCGTCGAGGCATCGAAGGGCGGCGTTTCGAACGCGCCGAGCGGGCCGTTCCAGACCAAAGTGCGGCAATTTTTCAGCACATCGCCCAGCGCCTCGGTCGCGGCCGGACCGATGTCGAGGATCATCTCGTCCGGCTGAACCTCATGGACATTGACCGTGCGGGTTTGGGGATTCGGCCTGAATTCCTTCGCGACGACAACGTCATAAGGCAGATGGATCGTGCAGCCCGCCGCTTCGGCGGCGTCGAAAATCTCGTCTGCGGTGCCGGTCAGATCGTGCTCGGCCAGGCTCTTGCCGACATCGACCCCGCGCGCCGCGAGAAACGTATTGGCCATGCCGCCGCCGATGATCAGGTGATCGACCTTGGAGACCAAGTGCTTGAGCACGTCGAGCTTGGTCGACACCTTGGCGCCACCGACCACGGCTGCAACCGGATGCTCGGGATTGCCGAGCGCCTTGTCGAGCGCGTCGAGTTCCGCCTCCATCTGCCGCCCCGCGAACGCCGGCAGCTTGTGCGCCAACCCTTCGGTCGAAGCATGCGCGCGGTGGGCGGCCGAGAAGGCATCGTTGACATAGAGGTCGCCGAGCCCGGCGAGCCGCTCGACCGTCTCGGGCGCGTTCTTTTCCTCGCCCGGATCGAAGCGGGTGTTCTCCAGGATCGCGACATCGCCGTCCTTCAGCGTGGCGATCGCCTCCGCCGCGCCTTCGTCGCCGATGAAACGGACCGGACGGCCCAGCACCTGCTCGAACGGGCGCGTGACGAGCGCCAGGCTCATTTCCGGGTTACGCTGCCCCTTGGGCCGCCCGAAATGCGCGAGAATAAGGACCTTGGCACCCTTGTCGGCGAGCTCGGCAACCGTCGGCACCGCGGCGCGCAGACGCGTATCGTCGGTCACCTGGCCATCGGCCATCGGCACGTTGAGATCCTCACGGACAAGCACGCGCTTGCCGGCGATGTCGCCCATGTCGTCGAGCGTCTTGAAGTTGCGCGCCATGCCAAACTCCTAAGAAAAACTCCCCTCCCGCTTGCGGGAGGGGTTGGGGGGAGGGTCTGTCGGACTGGGCGTCGCCCTCGATCGGGGGCGACACGCCCTCCCCTAACCCCTCCCGCACGCGGGAGGGGAATTTAAAGTCAGATCAGCGCCGCCATCGCCTTGGCGGTGTCGACCATGCGGTTCGAGAAGCCCCATTCATTATCGTACCAGCTGACGACGCGCACCAGCTTGCCTTCGAGCACCGCGGTTTCGAGGCTGTCGACCGTCGACGAGGCGGGCGACCCCATCAGGTCGATCGAGACGAGCGGCTCGTCGGTATAATCGAGCACGCCCTTGAGCTTGCCTTCCGATGCCGCCTTGAGCAGCGCGTTGACCTCGTCCTTGGTCACGTCGCGCTTCGGCGTGAAGGTCAGGTCGATCAACGACACGTCGGGGGTCGGCACGCGGATCGCCGAGCCGTCAAGCTTGCCCTTCAGTTCGGGCAGCACTTCGCCGACCGCGCGCGCGGCGCCGGTCGTGGTCGGGATGATCGACATAGCCGCGGCCCGCGCCCGGCGCAGATCGGAGTGGATCTGATCGAGGATCTTCTGGTCGTTGGTATAGGCATGGACGGTGGTCATCAGGCCACGCTCGATGCCGATTTCATCGTTGAGCACCTTGGCGACCGGGGCCAGGCAGTTGGTCGTGCACGATGCGTTCGACACGATCGTATGCTCGGCGGTCAGCTTGTCGTGGTTGACGCCATAGACGACGGTCAGGTCGACATTCTTGCCCGGCGCCGAGATCAGCACCTTCTTGGCGCCGGCATCGATATGCTTCTGGCAGCTGGCGCGATCGGTAAAGAAGCCGGTGCATTCGAGCACCAGGTCGACGCCCAATTCCTTGTGCGGAAGGTTGCCCGGATCGCGTTCCGCGGTAACGCGGATGCGCTTGCCGTCGATCACCATGTCCTGCCCCTCGGCATGGACCTCGCCCGGCCAGGTACCATGGACCGAATCGCGCTTGAACAGCCAGGCATTGGCCTTGGCATCGCCGAGATCGTTGATCGCCACCAGATCGAGGCCGGTATCGCCCTGCGCGAGCATCGCGCGCGCTACCAGACGTCCGATCCGCCCGAACCCGTTGATCGCAACCTTCACCGCCATGTTTTCGCTCCTCGAGCTGCTGATGCCGGCACGCGCGAATGGGGCCGGTCTGTCGCGGGAGCCTTTGGGGATGCCGACGCGGCGCGTCAACCGCTGGCGCTGCGTATTTGCTCCCGAAGCGGCCACAATGGCGGCGATCGCGACGTCATCGGTCGGAGCCATGCGGCACTATTTGGGTTGCTCAAGGCGCCCGCCGGCGGCGAGTCCGAGCCCTTTGCGCGGCGAAACGATGTTGTAGCGCCCCCTTGCCGTGCTATCTCCCCCCGATGGCAGACGCTTCCCCGACCGATCGGATCGACGCCGCGCTCGCCCGCATCGAACGCGCCGTCGCGGCGCGCGACAAGAGCGCGCAGGACCTGAAGACACGACACGAATCGCTGCGCGCCCGCGTCGGCGAAGCGATCGCGGCGCTCGACGCGCTGGGGGCGCGAAATGGCTGAGGTCACGCTGACGATCGGCGACCGCCGTCACAATGTCGCTTGCCGCGATGGCGAGGAAGCCCAGCTTCGCCGGTTGGGAGAAATGCTTGATCAGCGTTGGGCGATGGCCAACCGCGCTTCGGGCGGTCTCAACGCCGAGCGCACCATGCTGCTGATCGCGCTGATGCTCGCCGACAATCTCGATCAGGCCGAGAATCGGCCTTCGGCGGATGGCGGCCCCAGCCCGGCATTCCTCAATCGCCTCGCCGACCGCCTCGAAGCGCTGGCCGAGACCCTTGAGAAACCGGCGCCGAGCGCCTAGGTTCATGGCCGGCGGGTACTGCCCGATACGAGCCTTTATTATCCCTGAGGCTATTCATCATCCATGGGGGCTGTCCCTGCCCGGATCCTGGTCCGACGCACATGGTCCCCACCTGACGTACCGTGCGTCAGAGGATAACCCGGCAAACGGTCCACGGTGGTCCCGCCACTCCACCCAATCATGAATATTCAGGGCAAACAGGCATTGCGAGCGAGGCTTCGCACCGCGCGTGACGCCTTTGTCGCCACCAAGCCCCCTCCGATCGCGGTGCCGGACGCCTTCCGCGCCCGACTCGACCGCGGCATGACCGTCACTTCCTATGTCCCGATCGGCAGCGAAGCAGATCCTTCGCCGCTCGCGCGCGCCGCCGTCGAGGCGGGATGCGTGCTGGCCCTTCCCCATGTCACCGTGCGCAGCGAACCGATGCGCTTCCTGGCCTGGGAAACCGAAGCGGCGCTGGAGGCCGGCCCGTTCGGGCTCAGCCAGCCCTCGGCGCTCGCCGCCGAACTGCTCCCCGACATCATACTGACCCCGATGCTCGGATTCGACGCGAAGCTTGATCGTCTGGGCCAGGGCGCAGGCTATTATGACGGCGCGTTCGCGCGCTTTCGCGATGCCTGGCGGGTCGGTATCGCCTGGAGCGTCCAGCAGGTCGAGGACCTGCCGGTCGATCCGTGGGATATACCGCTCCACGCCGTCATTACCGAACAGGGATGGATCACATTATGAACCCGCCGCCGACACCGCGCTGGCAAAAGCCGGTGGGCATGCTCGCCATCCTGGCCCTGATCGCGATCTGGTGCATTGCCATCGTCAGCCTGTCGCCCTGGGTCGGACGCTGGCCTGCGGTCGCGCAATTGCTGTTCTACGTCGTGACAGGGATCGTGTGGCTGTGGCTGCTGCCGATGCGCCGCATGCTGCGCTGGATGGAAACCGGGCACTGGCGCTGAGGCCCGCAGCAATCGTCGATCTGGAGAAGTTCACGCCGAAAATGGCGCGAGTGACGGGGCTCGAACCCGCGACCTCCGGCGTGACAGGCCGGCGCTCTAACCAACTGAGCTACACCCGCTTGGAAGCGTGAGGCGCGGCCACTAAGCGAGCCGCCTCCCCCTGTCAACAGCGGTCAAATCAGTTTTGTCGCACGCCCCAGCGACCGCGCTTGCGTTCGCTGACCAACGTGCCGTGCTCGAACAGGAAACCCGCGATATCGGGCTTGCCCGCCGCGCCGATTACGGTCTGAATGATGATCAGCAACGGCACCGCGAGCAACGCGCCGGGCGTGCCCCACACCCAGCTCCAGAAACTCAGCGAGATCAGGATCAGCACCGGACTGATCGTCAGGCGATGGCCGACGATGAACGGCGTCACCGCATTGGCCTCCAGCAAGTGACAGCCGATCATGATTCCCGCGGGCAACAAGGCCACCCAGATGTCGGGAAAGGTCATCAGTCCGCCGACCGCAAGCAGCAGAGCGGCGACGATCGGCCCGAAATAGGGAATGTAGTTGAGCAAGGTGACGATACCGCCCCACATCAGCGGATAGGGCATGCCGATCAGCCACAGGGCGCCTGATACGATCAGCCCGAGGACGATGTTGATCGCGGTGATCGTGCCCAGATAGGCCGAGACGTCGTCGACCACGTCCTGGATCACGCGCGCCGTCGCCATCGCGCCGCCGAAGCTCGCGCGGCTGGTGATCGTCCGACGCCGCGTCCGCGTCCAGCCGGCCAGGAAGAAGAACACCACCAGCACGCCGAAGAAAATCTGCACCAAAGCGGTCGGTGCGGACGTCGCGATGAGGTCGAGCAGCGAACTCGGCGGCGATACCGGCGTCGCGGTCCGCACCTTGGGGATGGTGGCGATATGCGCCGCCGCCTTGTTGATATACTTTTCCAGGCTCGCATACAGATCGAGTACCGGCGCCAGGTTCGCCTGGATCCGGTCGATTCGCTCGGGCAGGCGGCGGAAGAATTCGATCGCCGGGACGACGATCGCGGCCAGCGCCACATTCGCCGCGGCCAGGAAGGTCAGCACGCAGATCAGCGCGGCGAGCCACGACGGAAGCCGCCGCCGCTCCAGCCATTCGAGCACCGGGATGAGCGCGATCGATATGACCAACGCGATCGTGATCGGCAGGAAGAATTCCGCGCCGGCCTTGAGCGCGAATGGCAGCCCGATCACCAGCCCGACCCCGGCAATCAGCGTCAGCGCCGCAAGCAGGCGATCGCGCCGCGGGTCGATGACCGGCGGCGGCTCATCCTCCGGCGATGGGGGCAGCGGCGGCTGGTCGGGTCCGGTGGGCGCGACCGCGGCGGCGCCGCCAACCGTCGCCGAAAGATTCGCTCCCACACCGCTCTCGCCGTTCGTCATAACGCTTCCGTAGCGCCATTGGCGGGCAAAGTAATCCCGGCTAGCTTCGCAAAATGGGCGACAAACTGCTGGTCATCGACGAAGGTACCACTTCCACCCGCGCGATGCTGTTCGCGCCCAACGGCACATGCCTGGGCAGCGAGTCGGCCGCGCTGACGCAGCATTACCCCGCCCCCGGTCTGGTCGAGCACGACGCCGCCGAGATTTGGGATCGCACCGTCGCCTGCGCTCGGAAAATGATCGAGCTGGCGGGCGGGCCGGAGGCAGTGGCCGCGATCGGCATCACCAATCAGCGCGAGACAGTGGTGTTCTGGGATAAACAGACCGGCGAGCCGCTGGCGCCTGCGATCGTCTGGCAGGATCGCCGCACAGCATCGTGGTGCCGTGAGCTCAAGGAAGCCGGCCACGAGCCCACGGTTCAGGCGCGCACCGGACTGCTGCTAGACCCCTATTTCTCCGGCTCCAAGATCGGATGGGCGATGGCAAATTGGCCTCAGCTCAAGGCGGCCGGTGACCGGCTGGCGATCGGCACGATCGATTCCTGGCTGGTGTGGAAATTGACCGCGACCGGAAATGGCGGCGGGCTGCATATCACCGACGCGACCAACGCCAGCCGGACCGCGCTGATGGCGATCGGCAGCGGGCATTGGGACGACGGTCTGATCGAATTGTTCGCCGCACCGCGCCAAGCGCTTCCCGAAATCGTCGATTGCGCGGGAGATTATGGCAGCACGACGTTGTTCGGCGCGCCGATCCCGATCTGCGGCATGGCCGGCGATCAACAAGCGGCGACGATCGGTCAGGCCTGCCTGGCGCCCGGCGACACCAAGGCGACGTTTGGCACCGGAGCATTCGTGCTGACGCAATATGGCGCGCACCAGCCGATGTCGAAGAACCGGCTGCTCGCGACGGTCGCGTGGCAGCTCGACGGGCGGCGCGCTTATGCACTGGAGGGATCGGTGTTCGTCGCCGGCAGCCTGGTCCAATGGCTGCGCGATTCGCTCAAGCTGATCGCCACCGCCGACGAGACCGAAGCACTGGTGCGATCGGTCGAGGACAATGCCGGAGTCTACCTGGTCCCCGCGCTGTCGGGCCTGGGAGCGCCATGGTGGGAAGCCGAAGCGCGGGGCTCGATTTCGGGGCTGAGCTTCACCGCGACCCGAGCGCATATCGTCCGGGCCGCACTGGAGGCGATGGCGCACCAGGCGAACGACCTGAAAACCGCTTTCGCGGCCGACGGCGCCGATTGGAAGACATTGAGAATCGACGGCGGCATGGTGGCGAACGACTGGATCGCGCAGGATCTTGCCGACATGCTCGACGTCGCGGTCGAACGGCCATGCTTCTCCGAAACTACCGCGCTGGGTGCCGCGATGCTGGCCGGAGTGGGCGTCGGCCTGTTCGCGGATCTGAAGGCCGCCTCGGTCATGCGCGGCAAGATAGACACTTTCCGCTGCGGCCTTTCAGCCGAGGCGCGACGGACCCGGCTCGACGGATGGGCGGCGGCGGTCAAATCGGTGATCAACGCGACGCACTGATATTCGCACCTTCGATCAGCTTCACGCTTCCCCGGCGAAGGCCGGGGCCCAGCTTCGGCGAATTCGAGATGGCGTCCAGGTATCGAGAACGGAATGCGGCTGGGCCCCGGCCTTCGCCGGGGAAGCGTATATTTTGCTCGGACCGCCCGCTCAGGGCGTCCGGGTATGGTTGTCGAAATAGAGGTAATCGGGCTGGAATTCGCCGGTCGAGGCAAGGCGATCGAAATCCATCATCGTGACGATGCGGTCGGAAACCTCGACCATCCCCGCCTCGCGCAAGACACGTAACGTCCGATTGACGTGGACCGAGGTCAGTCCGCATGCCTCGCCAAGATCTTGCTGGGTCAATGGCCAAGCGAAGCTGTTATCCTCGACCAGACCGACCGCGTCGAGCCGCGAATAGGTTTCGCACAGCATATGGGCGACGCGTCCCACCGCATCGAGCCGCCCGAGCCGGAAAATCCATTCGCGGTGCATCGCAGCGTCGAGCAGAGTCGAGAACCACAGCACGCGGCCAAGATGCGGCAAGCGCTCGATGATCTGCGTCAGCTTGTCATGCGGCGCATAGGCGACGGTGCACTCGCTCAACGTGGCGATATCGTGATCGAGCCGTTGCAGCGGATAGCCGTGCAGATCGACGAAATCGCCCGGTGTCTGAATGCTCACGAGTTGCCGGTGGCCGTCGGCGCCGTCCATGTAACGGCACATGAAGCCCGAGATGAGGAAGGTCGATCGCGTGACGACATCGCCGCGACTCGTCACCACCTTGCGCCGCGGCAGCGTCACGGGCGCGGTCAGGACGCTCTCTATGGCTTCCTTTTCTTCATCGCTCAGCTCACGGCGGCGGCGGCCCCGCAGGAAATTGTCGGTCAGCATGCTATTCTTCAAACCTCTTCGGAAGCGTAACGATCATATCCGATTCTTGGTTTCCTTAGCAGGAAACGCCATAGCGACACGATGAAGACGATCGGCCTTATCGGCGGCATGAGCTGGGAGAGCTCGGCGCAATATTATGCGATCATCAATCGCGCGGTGCGTGAACGTCTTGGCGGGGCGCATTCCGCCGAGATACTTCTTTACTCGCTCGACTTTGGCGAAATCGAGCGACTTCAACGCGATGGCGCCTGGGCTTCGCTCACTGCGCGAATGGTGGACGCGGCCCGACGCCTGGAGGCGGGTGGCGCGGATTTCGTCTTGATCTGCAGCAACACGATGCATTTGATGGCGGACGACGTATCGGCAGCGATCGGCGTCCCGCTGCTCCATGTGGTCGACCCGACCGCGGCGGCGGTCCGCCGGGCAGGGCTGAGTCGCATCGGGTTGTTGGGCACCGCCTTCACCATGGAGAAGGCCTTTTATCGCGACCGGCTAGCGGCCGCAGGGATCGAGACACTGATTCCCGACGCCGACGACCGGCGTGAGGTTCATCGCGTGATCTACGAGGAACTGGTCGCGGGAAAGACCGAAGCAGCGTCGCGGGCCGCATATCGCGAGGTGATCGCACGGCTGGTCGCGCGCGGCGCACAAGCGATCGTGCTCGGCTGCACCGAGATCATGCTGCTGGTCGACCAATCGGACAGCGCAGTGCCGTTGTTCGATACAACCAGCCTCCACGCGCTCGCCGCGGTCGACCTGGCGCTCGATTGATCGCCGGGGGCGGTCGCCCGCCCCCGGTCCCCCTTATGATAGCCCGGGCTATTTGCGGGCCGCGACCGCCTCGGTCCGGCCGTCGGATGCCAGCGCGCGGTCGCTGATCGACCATAAGGAGTCGACGCCGATCTTGCCGTTCAGGATCGCGTTATTGAGCGCGAAGATGTCGAGCGCGCTGGGACCACCCGGCGCCTGATATTCGGTGTTCGACGCCGGCCACGCCGCGCGGTGATGACAATTCATGCAATTGGTCTTGATCGGATGGTCGGCGGCAAGCTCGATATAAGGGTTGAACGCCACCGGCCATTGGTTGCTGCCCGGACTCGCGGGGATGCCATAGGTCGCCGCCATCAGATAATTGCGCCACGGCCCCGGCGCCTCGACCGGCGACAGGTTCGGCCGGTCGGCGGCATAGGGACTGGTCCCCGGCATATCGTTCCACCATACCGACTGGAACGTCCAGGCAGGCTGCTCCTTGGTCATGATGTGCATCGCGATCAGGATCAGATAATCGCCCTGCTGGAACATCCGGCCATAGGCATAATAAGCCGAGGCATCGAGGATCGCGCGATCGCATTGCGCCATCTTCGAGAGATCCGGCTTGTAATTGTAGAAGCGGTCGACCCCGACCGCGCGTGGCTTGGCATAGGTGTTGGGCCCGAGCGGCTTGCCGTTCATCGTCACGCCGTGGAGGAAGCTGACCGAAGCAGGTATGACCTGCGCCGCCGGCGTCGTGGTCACCGCCACGGCCTTTGGCCATTTCTTCTGGATTTCGAAGCCGGCATAGACGCCGTCATCCGATGCAGGATCGTTCCAGATCGGCAGCGCGGTGAACTGGCCCGCCGCCACCGGCCACATCATCGGCTTGAGGACGATCGAGCCGTCGGGCATCGCCGCCATCTGCTTCGTCTGATCGGGCGGCGGGATCAGGCCGTTGAGCGTCGATTGCAGATAGAGCTTGTTGTTGCGGATCCAGTCGAATGCGGGCTGGTTGTAGATCACCCCCGCGACCATGACGTCGCCATTATTCTGCAAGGTCGGTCCGTTGGCCAAAGCGTAATCGGCGGGCGTCGTCCCTTGCAGGCAAGGCGTGCCCTTATAGCGATCGACCACCGGCTGCGGCACGGCATAGGTCGGCGAGACCGGAAAGTTGATCGGATCGGCGCCGGCGCTCGATCCGTTGTTGAGCTTGAACTTGCGCATTGGCACCGTCGCGACCGCCGGCTGCGTCTTGGCAAGCTTGGCGGTGACCGAGGGGTCGGGCGCGAATGCCTGGGTTTCGGTGCACCAGCTTTGCCAGATCGGCTTGCCGCCGGCCATCGTGTTGAGCGCGGCCCACACATTCCATCCGTGCTGGCGCGTGCGGGCGACGTTGCCGCTTGTCACCCAGCCTTCGACCGTGGCGGCCTTTTGCGGATAGTCGAACCCGGACGGGATATTCTGCGGTGTCGGGCAAGCGGCGTTGGCGATGCCTGGCGCCGGCGCAGTCGACGATTTCTTGGTCGTACACGCAGCGGCGAAGATCAGCATCGCGGCGATCAAAGCGGCCGATTGGAATGGGCGGCGGACAGCGAAGCGCATCATGGCATCCCCCCGTATTTATGAGAGAATGTTACGCCTTCCGCCGTCAACATGCCAGCAAGGAAGCCACCATTTCGGACAGTTTCGTCGGCCGGATTTTGGTGCTGATAGTTTAACCGTCATGCCGGGCTTGTCCCGGCATCCAATGTGCAGCAACTCATGAACTCCGCTGTGGAGGCTTGGACCCCGGAACAAGTCCGAGGTGACGTCCGGTTTGGCACTCCAGATCGACTTCCAACTCACGCCCAGCCTTGTTGTCAGCCATTCGAATGGCGTCGCCGGCCACCTATAGCCTGCGTGCATCGAACCCCAGCGCACCGCGATTGACTTGCGCCACGCGACACCGCTTGATGCCGCCGACGAGCTGGGGAGCAGGATGAGCATTATTACCGCGCCGCGGGTCACCGCTTCCCAAGTTGTAGGCGTGACGCTCGGCAACGCGCTCGAATTCTACGATTTCCTGATCTTCACTTTCTTCGCCGTCGAGATCGGCAATACTTTCTTCCCCGCCACCGACCCGCAAACGAGCCTGCTCGCCGCCCTCGCCACGTTCGGCGCGGGATTTCTGACCCGCCCGCTCGGCGGGCTGGTGATCGGCGTGCTCGGCGATCGCCTCGGACGGCGGCCGATGATGCTGTTGTCGTTCGCGCTGATCGGGATCGCCAGCCTGGGCGTCGCGCTCACGCCGTCCTACGCCGCGATCGGCATCGCCGCGCCGCTGCTCGTACTGTTCTGGAGGCTCGTCCAGGGATTCGCGCTGGGCGGAGAAGTCGGCCCGAGCACGGCGTTCCTGGCCGAAGCGG
This sequence comes from Sphingomonas sp., assembly GCF_024508665.1. GTDB lineage: Bacteria > Pseudomonadota > Alphaproteobacteria > Sphingomonadales > Sphingomonadaceae > Sphingomonas. Next base: position 362,488 of record NZ_JANINP010000001.1, on the reverse strand, counting down.
CGCCGCCGCACCGCCGCGGCCTGTACGTTTCGATGCAAATGTTCGGGCAGAATGTCGCGGTCCTGGTCGCCGGCCTGATCGGACTCGCATTGGCGCAAGTCATGGACGATGCGGCGCTCGCAAGTTGGGGCTGGCGGATCGCGCTGGCGCTCGGCGTCGGCGTCGTGCCGATCGGGCTCATCCTGCGGCGGACCTTGCCCGAGACCCTGCCCAGCGACGCGCCGGCGATCCGTGCGCCGCCGCTCCGCGATTATCGCCGCACCGCGATCATCGCCTTCCTCGCGTTATTGTCGGGGACAATCATGACCTATGTCACCAACTTCCTGACGACTTTCGCCAAGACCACGCTGCATCTGCCGTCCGACATTGCGTTCTGGGCGACGATCGCGGTCGGCATTGGCGGAACGATCGGCGCGCCGCTCGGTGGGTGGCTCGCCGATCGCTACGGCCGTCGTCCGGCGATGATCCTACCGACTTTGGTCGTCTGCCTGGCCACCCTGCCCGCTTTCTGGCTGCTGACCATCGCGCCAGGCAAAGCGAGCCTGTTCGTCGTGGGATGCGGGTTGCGCCTCTTGATCGGAATCGCGCTGAGCGCGGTGCTGGTCCACATCACCGAGGATTTTCCGGCGCGCGTCCGCTCGGGCGCGCTGGCGATCGTCTATGCGCTGGCGATCTCGATCTTCGGCGGCTCGACCCAGTTCGTCGTGGCGTGGCTGACGGGCGTCACCGGCAACCCGCTGGCCCCTGCCTGGTATATGGCAGCGGCCGCGGTGGTCGGGTTCGCGGCGCTCTGCTTTGCGCGCGAAACCGCGCCGGAGCGTGCGCCGTCGCGAGGTCGATAGCTCTTAAGCCGCCTCGCTCGCCCGATCCTCGAACAAGCCCTTCAGATCCTTCTTCAGGATCTTCCCGTTGGCGTTGCGCGGCAGCGTTTCGTGCACGAAACGGATCGCCACCGGCACCTTGAACGCCGCGAGCCGTTCCCGCACCCAGGCCTGCAATTCCGCCTCGGTCGCGGACGTGCCGGGCGCGAGATGGACGACTGCCGCCGGCTCTTCGCCCAAGGTTCGATGCGGGATGCCGATCACCGCCGCATCGGTCACCGCCGGATGCTCATAGAGCGCGTTCTCGACTTCGGACGAATAGATGTTCTCGCCGCCGCGGATGACCATGTCCTTGGCGCGATCGACGATATAGAGGAACCCCTCTTCGTCGAGCCGCGCGAGGTCGCCGGTGCGCACCCAACCGTCGACGAAGGTTTCCGCCGTGGCCTCGGGCTTGTTCCAATAGCCCTTCACGATCATCGGCCCGCGCGCCCACAATTCGCCCACCTCGCCGATCGGCAGCACGGTGACCCCGTCATCGGCGCGAATTTCGAGGTCGGCGGTCGCCACCGGCGGGCCGGCGCTGGTCGGGCGGTTGAGATAATCCTCGCTCGAATGGTGCGTGACCGTCGCCATCGTCTCGGTCATGCCCCAGCCATTGCCGGGGAGCGCGCCGAATTCCTCATAGATCTTCTTGACCAGCTCGGGCGCCGAGGGCGCGCCGCCATAAGCGATCGCCTCGATCGAGGAGAGGTCGTATTTGTGGCGATCGGGATGTTCGAGCAGCTGCCAGGCGATGGTCGGCACGCCGCCGGTAAAGTGAACCTTCTCGCGCTCGATGATCTCCATCGCCTTCACCGTATCCCATTTACGCATGAAGATGGTGGTGCTGCCGCTCGCCATGGTCCCCATCAGCCCGGCCGAGCAGGCAGTGACGTGGAACATCGGGATCACCGTCAGGCTGGTGCGCGGAGTCGGGTCGGGGATCGGCTCGCCGCGGCGGATGAAGCTGCGCGCGCCCGAGAAGCCGCCCGACATGATGTTGGTCATGAGGTTGCGGTGCGTGCCCAGCGCGCCCTTGGGATTGCCGGTGGTGCCGCTGGTGTAGAAGATCGTCGCGTCGTCATCGCTGTCGATCTCGACTCGCGGCCGATCGTCCGCCGGCAGATCCGCCCAGCTTTTCGGCCCGCCGATAATGTCTTCGAGTGCAATGGCGCCGTCGATCGGCGCGGGCGAGCGGGCGACGATCAGACGTTCGACGTTGGTCAACTCTGCCAGATGCGGCCTGATCCGCTCATAGCGCTCGGCGTCGACCAGCAGGACCTTGGCCCCCGAATCCTTGATGCCATATTCAAGCTCGGCACCGGTCCACCAGGCATTGAGCGGCACCGCGATGGCGCCGAGCGTCGTGATCGCGAAGAAGATCACCGGCCATTCGGGCAGGTTGCGAGTCGCGAAGGCGACGCGATCGCCCTTGCCCACGCCCATGTCCTGGAATGCGCGGGCAAGCGCCGCCGTGGCGCGGTAATTCGCCTCATAGCTGACGCGCTCGTCCTCGAGGATGGTGAACAGCCGCGCCCCATGCGTGCGCGACAGATCGAGCAGCACGCCCAGATCGTGCGGCGCGTATTTCCAGATACGCGTCGGCACGCCGCGAATCTCGATCATTTCCATCTCGAACTTGGTGCCTGGCGCGGTCAGCGCGGCGGTCGCGTCCTTCAGCGAAACCTTCGGCCAGGCGGGATCGAGGGCAATTACGGGTTCGGGTGCGCCATTCATTGACAAGGATCCGCTCTCCAGCTTCGGCTATGCAGGTCTTCGCCTGCGCGATTTTGCAACGTTAGAGTTGATTCGAGCGGCGCTCAAGGCAATAGAGAGTCGGAATTTGAAATAGGGGTATGGAAGAGCGATGCTGATGAAAGCGCCCGAAAAGCATGGCTTCGACGCCGCGCGCCTCAACCGCATTCCGGCATTCCTGAAGGAACGGTACCTCGATTCGGGCAAATTGCCGAACGCGCAGATATTGATCAGCCGCGACGGCGAGATCGTCCATTTCTCGAGCCAGGGCGCGGCGGTCGAAGGATCCGACAAGGCGATCGACGAGGGGTCGATCTTCCGCATCGCCAGCATGACCAAGCCGATCACCTCGGTCGGGTTCATGATGCTGGTCGAGGAGGGCAAGGTCGCGGTCGACACGCCGGTCCATCACGTCCTGCCCGAATTCAAGGGGATCGGCGTCTATAATGGCGGCGGTGGCGGCGTGCCGTTCCTGCCGGTGACGCCGACCGCCGAGCCGATGCGGATGCTGGATCTGCTCCGCCACACGTCCGGCCTGACCTATGGCTTTCAGAACCGCACCAATGTCGATGCCGCCTATCGCGAGGGCAAGATCGACAATTGGCATGGTGGTAACGATCTCGACGGCTTCGTCGCCGCGCTCGGCCAGCTGCCGCTCGAATTCTCGCCCGGCACGGCATGGAACTATTCGGTGTCGACCGACGTGCTCGGCGCGGTGATCCAGCGCGTGTCGGGCATGCCGCTCGACCAGTATTTCGCCGAGAAGATCTTCAAACCGCTCAAGATGGACGATACCGGCTTTGTCGTGCCCGAGGGCAAGGTCGATCGCCTGACCGACTGTTACACCTTCGTCGCCGGCAAGGGCCGGGTCATGTACGACCGCGCGAGCGAAAGCGCATGGCGGCGCCAGCCCAAATTGCTGTCGGGCGGCGGCGGACTGGCATCGACCGCGCTCGACTATCATCGCTTCTGCCAGATGTGCGCGAATGGCGGCGAGTTGGACGGCGTTCGGCTGCTCGGGCGCAAGACGCTCGACCTGATGACGATGAACCATCTGCCGGGCAAATCAGACCTGTCGACGCTGTCGCGGTCACTGTTCAGCGAGACGCAAAATGCGGGGACCGGTTTCGGCCTGGGCTTCGCCGTCACCGAGGATGTCGCCAAGACGATGATCCCCGGATCGGCGGGCGAATATTATTGGGGCGGGATGTTCTCGACCGCGTTCTTCATCGACCCGGTCGAGCGGCTGCACATGGTGTTCATGACCCAGCTCAGCCCGTCGGGCCTTTACCCGATCCGCCGCGAACTGAAGACGCTGATCTATTCGTCGCTGACCTAATCCGTCGCCCCGGCGGAGGCCGGGGCCGCCGGCCGCATCGCCGGCAACGGACCAGAACATAGCGGCCCCGGCCTCCGCCGGGGCGACGATTTCAGGAGAGAAGAATGTCCGACAATCCCGCCTCGCCGATCCGCACCGAACGCCATGGCGACGTGCTCGTGATCATTTCGAACAACCCGCCGGTCAACGCACTCGGCGCGGCGGTGCGCGAAGGTCTCGAAGCCGGGATCAAGCAGGCCGAGGCCGATGCGACGATCAAGGCTGTGGTGATCCGTTGCGACGGCCGCACCTTCTTTGCCGGTGCCGACATCACCGAATTCGGCAAGCCGATGAAGGGTCCTGGCCTCGGCGCGGTGATCGACATGATCGAGGCGCTCGACAAGCCGGTCGTCGCCGCGATCCACGGCACCGCGCTGGGAGGCGGCTGCGAGGTCACGCTCGGATGCCATTATCGCGTTGCCGTGCCCTCCGCGAAGATCGGCACGCCCGAGGTGAAGCTCGGCCTGTTGCCGGGCGCCGGCGGCACGCAGCGCATCCCGCGCATCGCCGGGGTCAAGCTCGCGCTCCAGATGACCGCGATCGGCGATCCCATCTCCGCCAAGGCCGCGCACGAGGCCGGGCTAATCGACAAGATCGTCGGCGAGGACAGCCTGGAAGCGGACGCGATCGCCTTCGCCAATGAGGTGGCCGGGAAATTCCCCCTGCCCCGCGCCTCGGAAAAGACCGCCGCGGCCGATCCCGCCGCGGTCGAGGAATTCAAGAAGGCCAATGCCCGCAAGTTCCGCGGTTTCGATGCGCCCGCCGCCAACATCCGCTGCGTCGAGGCAGCCACCCGTGGCACGTTCGAGGAGGGCATCGCGGTCGAGCGCGAGGAATTCATGAAGCTGATGATGGGCACGCAATCCGCTGCCCAGCGCTATATGTTCTTCGCCGAGCGTCAGGCGGCCAAGGTCGACGGCATCCCGGCCGATGTCCAGCTGCGCCCGATCAAGAAGGTCGGCGTGGTCGGCGCCGGCACCATGGGCGGCGGAATCAGCATGAATTTCCTCACCGCCGGCATTCCGGTGACGATCGTCGAGACCGCGCAGGAGGCGCTCGATCGCGGGGTCGGCGTGATCCGCAAGAATTACGAGAATTCGGCCAAGCGCGGCCGCTTCACACAGGAAAAGGTCGAGCAGATGATGGGGCTGCTGACCCCCAGCCTGAGCCTCGACGATCTCAAGGATTGCGACCTCGTCATCGAGGCGATCTACGAGAATATGGACGTCAAGAAGGAGCTGTTCGGCAAGCTCGACACAATCGTCAAATCCGGTGCGATCCTCGCTTCCAACACGTCTTACCTCAATGTCGACGAAATCGCGTCGGTGACCGGCCGTCCCCAGGACGTGCTGGGCATGCACTTCTTCTCGCCGGCCAATGTCATGAAGCTGCTGGAGGTCGTTCGCGGCGCCAAGACCGCGCCCGACGTGCTGGCCACGGTGATGGCGCTCGCCAAGCCGATCGGCAAGGTGGCGGTGGTTTCGGGCGTGTGCCCGGGCTTTATCGGCAACCGTATGCTGTCGGCGCGCAACGCGCCCGCAAACGCGATGCTGATGCAGGGCGCGCGGCCCGAGCAGATCGACAAGGCCTTGGTCGATTTCGGCTTCCCGATGGGCGTGTTCCAGATGGGCGACCTCGCTGGCGTCGATATCGGCTGGCACCGCGATCCGACCAAGCAGGACACGATCCGCGACGTGCTGTGCGCGCGCGGGCGCTGGGGGCAGAAGACCGGCAAGGGCTGGTACGATTATGACGAGAACCGCAACCCGACGCCCTCGGCCGAAGTCGCGGAGATTATCGAGGATTTCCGCAGCCGCTCGAATCAGCCGAAGAAGGACTTCACCGACGAGGATATCATCGCCGCGACGATCTACCCTATGGTCAACGAGGGCGCGAAGATCCTCGACGAAGGGATGGCGCAGCGTGCGTCGGACATCGATGTCGTGTGGATCTACGGCTATGGCTGGCCGGTCTATCGCGGCGGCCCGATGTTCTGGGGCAACACCGTCGGGCTCGACAAGGTGGTGGCCGGGCTCGAGGCGAACGGCGTCGAGGTGTCGCCATTGCTGAGGCGCAAGGCGGAGGCTGGCGAGAAGTTTTAAGGCATTATCGCCCTCTCCCCTCCGGGGAGAGGGCAGACGAGCGCGGCGTCGGCCGCGCGACGTCGGGAGAGGGGCAGTTGGAGAGCGCGGTGAGACACACTGCCCCTCTCCCCAACCCTCTCCCCGATGGGGAGAGGGAGTTATGGAAGTCCTTGACCGCGTGACCGAAAAATCGGCGATCGAAACCGCCAGGGCGATTCGCGCCGGCGAGACTACCGCAATGCTCGAATGCGAAGCGGCGATCGCGCGGATCGAGGCGCGCGACGGTCCGCTCAACGCGGTGGTGGTGCGCGATTTCGACCGCGCCCGGCACCAGGCGCACGAAATGGACCAACGGTTGGCGGCGGGCGATTCCGCACCGCTGCTCGGTGTGCCGATGACGGTCAAGGAGAGCTTCGACCTCGACGGACTCAAGACGACTTGGGGCTTGGAAGCGGCGCGCGATTTCGTCGCTCGGGAGGATGCCGAGGCGGTCAAGCGGCTCAAGGCCGCCGGTGCGGTGATTCTCGGCAAGACCAATGTTCCGCCGCTCCTCGCCGACCTCCAGGCGAACAACCCGATCTACGGGCGCACCAACAACCCACACAATCATGATCGCGTCGCGGGCGGCTCATCAGGCGGAGCAGCGGTGGCGCTTGCCGCCGGCATGGTGCCGCTCGAACTCGGCAGCGATATCGGCGGCTCGATCCGCGTGCCGGCCGCCTTCAACGGCGTCTGGGGGCACAAGCCGACCTTCGGGGCGCTTAACCGCGATGGCCATTTCTTCCCCGGCACCGACGGCGCGCCGGGCGAATTGTCGGTGATCGGCCCGATGGCGCGCAATCCCGACGACCTGGCGCTCGCGCTCGACATCTTGTCCGACCATCCGCTCAAACAGGCCGACAACCGCCCGGCGAGCGAGTACCGCATCCTGGTCCTCAATACGCATCCTCTCGCAAAGGTCGCGGCATCGATCGCCGACGCGCTCGACCGCCTAGCCGACGCGCTCCACGATCTTGGCGTCTCGGTCGACCGCAAGAGCGAACTGCTGCCCGATCTCGAGGCGCAGCAGCGCAACTACATGAAGATGCTCAACATCACGATCGCGCGCGGCGTGCCGCAGGATGGATCGGCGCCGACCAGCTTGGTGCAATGGTTCGACCTGCGCGACGAGCAGGCGCGCAACAAACGCGCCTGGAACCAGCTGTTCCGCAGCTATGACGCTGTAATCGCGCCGACGCTCGGCGTCACTGCCTTCCCGCACGACGCCACGCCGCTGCCCAAGCGGATGCTCGACATCGACGGCGAACCGACCCCGTTTGGACTGCAATTCGCTTTTCCCGGTCTCGCCACATTCCCGATGCTGCCCGCGACCAGCTTTCCGATCGGCATCGATCCCGATGGCCTGCCGATCGGCGTCCAGGCGATCGCCGATACCTATCTCGACCACAAAGCCATTGCCGTCGCGCGGCTGGCCCATGGAGCAATGCAATGAGTGATGATCTCGACACCTTTCGCGCCGAGACGCGCGCCTGGCTCGAAGCGAACTGCCCCGCCGAAATGCGCGAGCCAGTCCGGTCCGACGCCGACGTCGTCTGGGGCGGGCGCGACCAGTCGAAGATGACGCCGGCGCAGAAGCAATGGATGGACGTCATGGGTGCGCGCGGCTGGACCGTGCCCGACTGGCCGAAGGAATATGGCGGCGGCGGACTGTCGCCGGCCGAAACCAAGATCCTGCGTGAGGAAATGGCGCGGCTGAAATGCCGCAATCCGCTCAATTCGTTCGGTATCTCGATGCTCGGGCCGGCGCTGCTCAAATACGGAACCGAGGCGCAGAAGCTCGAACACCTGACGAAAATCGCGCGGGGCGAGATCCGCTGGTGTCAGGGCTATTCGGAGCCCGGCGCCGGGTCGGATCTCGCTGGCTTGCAGACCTCGGCGGAGGACAAAGGCGATCATTATCTGGTCAACGGCCAGAAGGTGTGGACCAGCTACGCGAATTATGCCGACTGGATCTTCTGCCTCGTCCGCACCGACAAGAGCGTGAAGCAGGCCGGCATCAGCTTCCTGCTGTTCGACATGGCGACCCCCGGCGTCTCGACCAAGCCGATCCTGCTGATCTCGGGCTATTCGCCGTTCTGCGAAACCTTCTTCGACAATGTGAAAGTCCCCAAGGAAAACCTCGTTCACGAAGTGAACAAGGGCTGGGACGTCGCCAAATATCTGCTCGGTCACGAGCGCGAGATGATCAGCGGCATGGGCCTCGGCTCGACCGGCGGCAACCCACTGGTCGACGGCGCGAAGAAGACCGTTGGATTGGCCGATGACGGTACGCTCGCCGATCCGATCCTGCGCGCGCAGATGGCGCTGTTCGAGGTGCGCGCCAAGGCGTTCACCGCGATGTCGGAGAAGTTCATCGACGAATTGAAGGCCGGCAAGGCGCACCCTGCCCAGCCGTCGATGATGAAATATTACGGCACCGAACTGAACAAGTCGCGCCACGAGTTGATGATGGCGGCGGGCGGATCCCACGCGCTCGAATGGGAAAGCCAGGAGTCGAACAACGGCGCCGCGCCACGCGCCTGGCTGCGGACCAAGGCGAACTCGATCGAAGGCGGCACCAGCGAGGTGCAGCTCAACATCATCTCGAAACGGATTCTGGAATTGCCGGACAGATGATCGTCATCCCGGCGAAAGCTGGGATCTCGCGCCGCAAGCGCACGCCAAGATCGACAAGATCCCAGCTTTCGCTGGGATGACGAAAGCGAGAAACGAATGCCGCTCTACCTCAACGACGAACAATCCATGCTCGCGGACACCGCGAAGGACTTCGTGCGCGAACATGCCCCGGTCAGACACCTGCGCGAGCTGCGCGACACCAACAATGCCGACGGCTTCAGCCGCGATCTGTGGAAGAGCTTCGCCGAAATGGGCTTCACCGGCATCCTGATCGGCGAGGACCAGGGCGGGCTCGGGCTCGGCCATGTCGAGGCGGGCGTGGTGCTCGAGGAAATCGGGCGCAACCTGTCTCCCTCCCCGTTCCTCGCCACTGCCGTCGCTGCGGTCGAGGCGCTCAAGGGCAGCGCGCTAGCGGGCAAATTCTACCCGGGCATCCTGGCCGGCGAGACCGTCGCCGCGCTGGCGATCGACGAGCAGGCCAAGTTTCGCGACAGCGTCGGCATGAAGGCCGAGCGCTCGGGCAACGGCTTTCGCCTGTCGGGCAAGAAGCAGTTCGTCACGCACGGGCATGTCGCCGACCTGATCATCGTCGCCGCGCGCACGTCCGGGTCGGATGCCGATGAAAATGGCGTGACATTGTTCGCGGTCGACAAGGGCGCCGCCGGACTGACCGCCACGCCCGAGCGGCTGGCGGATTCGAGCATCGCCGCACGGCTCGATTTCGACAATGTCGAAGTCACCGCCGACGCGGTGATCGGCGAGGTCGACGCAGGGCGCGATCCGCTCAACCGGCTGCTGCGTGCTGGTCGCACGGGCGCGTCGGCGGAGATGCTTGGCGTCGGCGCGGGCGCGATGGACATGACGGTCGATTATCTCAAGCAGCGCAAGCAGTTCGGCGTGGTGATCGGCACGTTCCAGGCGCTCCAGCACCGCGCCGCGCATCTCTATTCGGAAATGGAAGTGGCGCGCGCCGCCACGCTCCGCGCACAGCAGATGCTCGACAGCGGGGCTGATCGTGCGGACGAAGCTGTGTCGGTCGCCAAGGCGCAGACCGGACTCGCCTCGATGCTGGCGGTGCAGGAAGGCGTGCAGATGCACGGCGGCATCGGCATGACCGACGAATATGACATCGGCTTCTACATGAAGCGCCAGCGCGTGCTGGCCGAGATGTTCGGCGACGCCAACTTCCACGCCGACAAAATCGCGCGTAACGCCGGCTATTGATGGCTGAGGAAGATCCCACCCCGCGCCCCAAGCGCACGCCCGAGCAACTCATCGAGGGGCTGGTCGCCCTGCTCGACGTCGAGGAGCTCGATGCCGATCTCTATCGCGGCATGAAGCTCCCCGGTGGCCAGGGCCGCGTGTTCGGCGGCCAGGTGATCGGCCAGGCGCTGCAGGCGGCGCAGCGATCGGCGGAAGGCAAGGACGCACATTCGCTCCACGCCTATTTCATGCGCGCTGGCGACGACGCGCTGCCGATCATCTATCGCGTGGTGCGCGACTTCGACGGCAAGAGTTTCGCGACGCGGCGCGTGATCGCGACACAGAACGGCCAGCCGATCCTCAACATGGCTGCATCGTTCCAGGTGGCCGAGGACGGGCTGCATCATCAGGACGCGTTCCCCAGCGACATCCCGCCGCCCGAGGAGCTGAAATCCGAGAGCGAATTACGCGTCGAGGCGGCGCAACACATGCCCGAGGAACATCGCGCGCGTTTCCTGCGCTGGGCGAGCCCGATCGACGTTCGCCCGCTCTACCCGCGCAACTGGTTCTCCCCCGCCGCGCGCGAGCCGATCAACTATAGCTGGATCCGCGCCGTCGCCCCATTTGGCAACGATCCCGCGATGCACCGCGCGATCCTGGCCTATGCGAGCGACATGGGACTGATGTCGACGAGTATGATGCCGCACGGCGTCAACTGGATGACTCCGGGAATGCAGACCGCCAGCCTCGACCACGCCATGTGGTTCCACGAGGCGTTCCGCGCCGACGAATGGATGCTCTATGCGATGGACAGCCCCTGGGCCGGCCATGGCCGAGGCATGAACCGCGGCAGCATCTTCACCCGCGACGGCCGCCTCGTCGCGAGCGTCGCGCAGGAAGGGCTGATCCGGAAACGCGAGCCGCGCGGCTGAGGATTATCGCCGCGTAACGATGTAGGTCGAGGGCAGGTACAAAAATACTTCCAGCGGGCTCGCCCGTGCCCATTCGACCGGCCGGTCGAGGCCGGTGACCTCGACGCCATAAGCCGGGCCGAACTTTGCCGACATCTTCGCCGCGTCGGCGGCGATCAGATCGGCGATCTGGCCGCGATACTGATCAGGATTGACGACCGACAGGGTGGGCTCACCCGTCGTCGCCAGCGTCGAGCGGCCGACTTTGGCCACCGAGTCGATAAAGCGATCGATCTTCGTCTTGGCCGCCGGAATGTCCATGTCCGGCACCAGCTTCACCTTGACCAGGAACGTCGTCATCGACGTGTCCGGCCGGCCATCGCTGGCATAAGCGAGGTTGCGATAATTGGCCTCGGTCAACGGCTCGACGACATAGTCGCCAAGCGCGAGTTCGACCCCGGCCTTGGGTGCGGTGGCGATCATGTTGCGCAATGTCGCGTTGATATCGTTCATCCTCACCGTCGCGTCGCGCGCATCGCCGATCAGCTTGACGCTGCGGACGATATAATCGGCGGAGCGCTTGAGCGTGATGATGGGTCGCTGGGCGGAGACGACACCGTTGGCGTAACCGCCATTATAGTCGCCTGCCGCGCGCCGCTGCGCCGTGACGATGACTTCCTGCGCGGTGGCCGGCACGGTGCCGGCAAGGATCGCGACGGCGGTTAGGCTATAGACGATGATGCGCACAACTTCCCCCCTTTCCCGGCGCTCAGTTGCGCGGCCGTGTGGTGCTGTTGGACGGCAGGAACAGCTGCACCTCGGTCATGCTTGCACGCTTCCATTGCACCGGTTTGTCGAGCCCGGTCACTTCGACGCCGTAGCCCGGCCCGAACTTCGCGCTGGTAGCGGCGGTATCCTTGGCTACGAGATCAATGATAGCACCGCGATACTGCTCAGGATTGACCACGCTCAGCGTGAGGTCGCTGAACGGCTTCATCTGGGCCCGGCCGACTTGCGGCACTTTCTTGATGAATTGGTCGATCTTGGCGAGCGCGATCCTGGCCTCGATCCCTGGGGCCAGTGGCACCTTGACGAGGAATTTGACGAATTGACCCTCGATCTTGTCGTCCGGGTCGTTGTCGTCATCGTCGCCGTCAAGCGGCTTGAGGTCAGTGTAGTTGCCGATAGTCAACGGCTCGACCACGATATCGCCGCTCGCGACCAGCACCCCTGATGAGCCTGCCAGGTCGATCGCCTTGCGCACCATCGCCAGGACTTCCTTCCTGGCGTCGTCCTCGTTGACCGTGTCGCTTTCCACGACGACCTGCTGGATGGCGAAATCGGCCGTCCGGCGAAGCATCTGCACCGATGCGGGTGGGACGACCGGCTTGGGTTGATCATCGCTGTTACGCTTGCGGATCAGCGACCCGGTAACGATGATTTCCCCGGTACCGTCGCCACCGCCACCATTGTCTTGCGCAAAGGCGGGCGCCGCAGATGCGAGCACGCCAAGCGTCACCAAGCCGATGAGAAACTTGCGCATCCCGACCCTCCCCTGCCGTCGTGCAGGGTGCGGTGTCCGCGCCAGTCTGTCAAACGGCGATCAAAGCGGCGTACCTTCGTCAGCATCGTAGAGTTTGAGATCGCGATCGTGCAGGCCGAGATCGGCGCCCGCAGCGCGCCATTCCGCCATGTGCGCGGACGCGCCGTGCGCCTTGAGCGCGTCGCGGTCACGCCAGCGTTCGACGACATGGATCAGGGTAGGGTCGAGCACGTCCTGGCCATAAGCATAAGTGAAGCAGCCGTCCTCGGCGCGGCTCGCGGTGACCATCTTTTCCATCGCCGCCCGGGCGCGTTCTAGGCCGCCCTCGGGTAAGCGCACCGTGCCCATGATCAACAGCATCTCTTCTGCTCCTCAGACGGCGGGCTTGCCGAATTCCTGACGGGTCACCGGGTGGCTCGACGACAGGCCGCCGTCGACCGCCCAGGCCTGGCCGTTGACGTAGCTGGCGTCGTCGCTCGCCAGGAACAAGGCGACGCGGGCAATCTCCTCGGGCACGCCGGCGCGCTTGAGCGGATTGAGTCGGCCGACCTTGTCCATCTTGTCGTTGGCGCGGGCGTATTCGAACACGCGCGCGGTCATGCCGGTCTCGATCAGCCCAGGGCAGATCGCGTTGACCCGGACATTGGTGCCGGTGAGCTGCTGCGCGGCGGTGGTCACAAGGTTGATGACGCCGGCTTTGGACGCCGAATAGGCCGGGCCGCCTGCCCCGGAACGGATGCCGGCGACCGAGGCGGTGCAGACGATCGCGCCCTTCCCGCGCTTGATAATCTCGGGCGCGCCATGTTTGATCGCCAGGAACGGACCGATAAGGTTGACCCGCAGGACCTCCGTCCAGAGTTCGACGCTGCTGTCGAGGATGCCGCTGATTCCCCCAGAAATGCCGGCATTGGCGTAGATGATGTCGAGGCCGCCATGTTCGGCTACCGCGAGCGCGACGGTGCGTTCGACATCACCTTCATCGCCAGCGTCCATCTGGATCGCCTTGGCAGTGCCGCCGGCCTTGAGGATGGCCTCGACGGTATCGTGCACCGCTTCGGACTTGTCGGCAGCGATGACGCTGCCGCCCTCGGCCGCGAATAGGGTCGCCGAGGCCCGGCCGATTCCCGAGCCCGCGCCGGTGACGATGATCGATTTGCCTTCGAAGCGCATTCCCACCTCCGTCGCCCCGGCGGAGGCCGGGGCCGCTATGTTATGGTCCCTGAAACCTGGCGGCCCCGACCTTCGTCGGGGTGACGCCAAGATCAGATCGTCACTCCGCCATCCATCACGATCGTCTGACCCGTCGTGAACGCTGCCGCCTTCGACGCCAGGAACACTACACCGCCCGCAATATCCTCGGGCTCGCCGATTCGACGCAGCGGCACACTGGAGTTGGCCGCCTTCTGCCGCTCCGGATTTTCCCACAGGGCACGCGCGAAATCGGTCTTCACCAAGCCGGGCGCTATGCAGTTCACGCGGACATTGTCCGGCCCATATTCGTGCGCCAGGTTACGCGCGAGCTGCATGTCGGCTGCCTTGGATATGCAATAGGCGCCGATCGCGGTCGACCCGCGCAACCCGCCGATCGACGAGATGATGATGATCGCGCCGTCCTTGCGCGCGCGCATCTCCGGCACGACCATCGAGATCAACCAGTGGTTGGAGACGATATTGTTGTCGAGGATCTTGCGGAATTGCTCGTCGCTGATGTCCGCCTGCGGCCCGTAATAGGGGTTGGACGCGGCGTTGCAGACGAGGATGTCGATCTTGCCGAACGCCCGGCGGCTCTCGTCGACCAGATGCTGCAGCCCGACTTTGTCGGAGATGTTCGCCGCGACCGCGATCGCGGTGCCGTCGCCATATTTGGCGTTGATCTCCGCGGCAACCTCATCGCACGCGTCCTGCTTGCGGCTCGATACGACGACTTTCGCACCGTGCTCGGCAAGCTCGAAGACGCTCGCCTTGCCGATCCCGCGCGATGATCCGGTGACGACGGCGACCTTTCCGGTCAGGTCGAATAGCGACATCTTTCTCTCCTACTCGTCATCCCAGCGAAAGCTGGGATCTCGTGCCGAATTGCGCCGCCGCTTGAGACCCCAGCTTTCGCTGGGGTGACGGCCTGTTGTTAAGCCCCCGCCTTCTGCGCGAAGTCCCACGCCGCATCGGCCAGGCGATAAACGCCCGCCGCGGACTTCTCCGCCTGCGCCGACGACGCTGTGCCTTCGACAATGCGCTTCTTGATGCCCTGGACGATGCCGGTCAGGCGGAACAGATTGTAGGCGAAATACCAGTTGAGGTCGGGCACGCCGTCGCGCCCGGTCGCCGCGCAATAGCGCTCGACCATCTCCTCCAGCGTCGGGATGCCGCTGTCGCCGCCCGTCTTGCCCATTACGCCCGAGCGGCCCTCGGGTGCCGTTACCCAACTCATCAGGAAATAGCTGAAATCGGCGAGCGGATCGCCGAGCGTCGACAATTCCCAATCGAGCAAGGCGATCACGCGACCTTCGGTCTTGTGGAAGATCATGTTGTCGATGCGGTAATCGCCATGGACGATCGAGGTTCGCGTCTGTGCTGGAATGGTGCGCGGCAGATAGTCGATCAGCTTCTCGACCGCCGGCATGTGCTCGGTCTCGGCCATGCGATATTGCTTGGTCCAGCGACCGACCTGGCGCTCGAAATAATTGCCGGGTTTGCCATAATCGGCCAGGCTGGCTTTCTCGAAATCGGTATTATGCAGCGCCGCCAGCGTATCGCACATGGCGTTATAGACGCCGGTGCGCTCTTCGGGCGCATAATCCGGCATGGTGCCGTCCCAGATGTTGCGGCCGTCGGCGAACCCCATGACGTAAAAGTCGGTGCCGATCACCTCCGGGTCGGTGCACAGCCCATAGGGCTGCGCGACCGGGAACCCGGTCGGGTACAACCCGGCGATGACGCGATATTCGCGGTCGACCGCATGTGCCGACGGCAGCAGGTTGCCGAACGGCTTGCGGCGCAGCACATACTCGCCCGAAGCGGCGTGGAGCTTGTACGTCGGGTTCGACTGCCCGCCGGCGAATTTGGAATAATCGAGCGGTCCGGCAAATCCTTCGACATTCGCCTCCATCCACGCGGTCAGCCTGACCAGATCGAGACGGTCTTTCTCCGCGACCTCGATCGTCTTGGGGGCATCGTCGGGATGTGCGGTCATCGGGCGATCCTTATCCGAACGTGATCACCGAGCGCGCGGCGTCGCCCTTGCGCAATTCGTCGAAAGCATCGTTGATCCGCTCGATCGGCATGCGATCGGCGATGATCGTGTCGAGATCGAGCATGCCGCGCATGTAGAAATCGACCAGCCGCGGGATGTCGACCGGGAAGCGGTTGCCGCCCATCAGTGCACCCTGCAGCTTCTTGCTGCCGAGCAGATCGAGCGCGGACAGGCCGACCTGGCTGCCGAGCGGCATCATGCCCAGGATGGTCGCGGTGCCACCGCGGCGCAGAACCTTGACCGCGGTCTGCGCCGATGCCTCGCGGCCGACCGCTTCGATCGCGTGATGCACGCCGCCCTTGGTCAGTTCGACCACTTCGGGAATCGTGGTTTCGGCCATTGCGTCGAAGCTGTGCGTGGCGCCGAGCTTCTCGGCCAGCGCGCGCTTCTCGGGCACCGGATCGAGCGCGATGATCTTGCCCGCCCCGGCGATCTTGGCGGCATTGACCGCAGCGAGGCCGATGCCCCCGCAGCCGACTACGCAAACCGTCTCACCGGGGGTGACCGGGCTGGCGTTGAACACCGCGCCGGCGCCCGTCGTCACCGCGCAGCCGAGCAGGGCCGCGCGGTCGAGCGGCATTTCCGGATCGATCGCGACGCAGGCATGTTCGTGGACCAGCATCATCTCGGCATAGGCCGAGAGGTTCAGCATCTGATTGACCGGCTCGCCATTCATGCTGAGCCGCGGTGCCGCGTCGCGTGGGCGCTTGGTGTCGCTCGATATGCAGAGCGACATATGGCCCGTGACGCAAAACTCGCAATGACCGCAAAACGCCGACAGACAGGTGACGACGGCATCGCCGACCTTGACGGTACGAACCTCATCGCCGACCGCCTCGACGATGCCCGCCGCCTCGTGGCCCGGGATCGCCGGCAGCGGCGTCGGATAGGCGCCATCGACGAAATGCAGGTCCGACCGGCATACGCCGCACGCCACCGTACGGATCAGCACTTCATGCGGTCCGGGTTTGTCGACCGTCACATCACGGATTTCGAGCGGCTTTTTCGGCTCGAACAGAACTGCTGCTTTCATTTTGTCTCCGTCGCCCCGGCGCAGGCCGGGGCCGCTAACTTTTGGTTCCTGCAACATCGCGGCCCCGGCCTCCGCCGGGGCGACGGTCACCTAACGCGAAACCCCTAGATCGCCGCTCGAAGGGATATCCGCCTTGTAATCGGCATATTTCCCGAACTCGTTGCGCGCGATCGCGCGATTGTGGACCTCGTCGGGACCGTCGGCGAAGCGCAACGTCCGCATTGCCGCCCATTGATGCGCCAGCGGGAAGTCGTCGGACACGCCGCCGCCGCCATGCGCCTGGATCGCGTCGTCGAGGATCTGCAGCGCCATGGTCGGCGCCTGGACCTTGATCATGGCGATCTCGAGCTGCGCCGATTTGTTGCCCGCCTTATCCATCATGTCCGCGGCCTTGAGGCACAACAGGCGCGTCATCTCGATGTCGATGCGGGCACGCGCGATACGTTGCTCCCAGATCGAATGATCGGCGATGCGCTTGCCGAACGCGACACGGCTGAGCAGGCGCTTGGCCATCGCCTCGATCCCGGTCTCGGCGACGCCGATCGTGCGCATGCAATGGTGAATGCGGCCCGGTCCGAGCCGGCCCTGCGCGATCTCGAAACCACGCCCTTCGCCGAGCAGCAGATTGTCGACCGGCACGCGGACGTTCTCTAGCAGCACCTGACCATGGCCGTGCGGCGCATGATCATACCCATAAACCGAAAGCATCCTCTCGATCTTCACGCCCGGCGCGTCGAGCGGGACCAGGATCTGGCTCTGCTGGGCATGACGCTTGGCATCCGGATTGGTCTTGCCCATCACGATCGCGACCGCGCAACGCGGATCGCCGACGCCAGACGACCACCATTTGCGGCCGTTGATGACATAATGATCGCCGTCGCGCACCATCGAAGTCTCGATGTTGGTGGCGTCGGACGAGGCGACCGCAGGTTCGGTCATCAGGAAGGCCGAGCGAATCTTGCCTTCCATCAACGGGCGCAACCAGCGCTCCTTCTGCTCGAGCGTGCCGTAACGGTGCAGGACTTCCATGTTGCCGGTGTCGGGGGCCGAGCAGTTAAAGCATTCCGAAGCCCAGCCGATCTTGCCCATTTCCTCGGCGCAAAGAGCATATTCGAGATTGGAAAGCTGCGTTCCTTCGAACTCGAAACTGTCATCGACATGGGTCTGGCCCGAATGCGGCGGCATGAAGAAATTCCACAGGCCCTGCGCCTTGGCGATCTCCTTCACGTCCTCGATCACCTGGATCACTTTCCAGCGCTCACCCTCGTGGGACTGCTTGTGATATTCGGCGTTGCGGGGTGCGATCTCCTTGTCGATAAAGGCTCGCACACGGTCCCGGAAATAGGTTTCGCGATCGCTCAGCGTAAAGTCCATGATGCTGCTCTCCTATGGCTGTCGCGACTCCGACTAAACCGTACCGTGTTTTCGGTAAAGCCGTTGAATCCTCTTTTTGTCGCTATGCCCGAACAACGAAAAGCGAAATGGCGTTGCGGAATCCGCTGGCTCCGTGTGACGGAAATGTTAAGCTGGACGGATGGGGCAAGCCGACACTGCTGAACTGGACGAGGTTACGGGAACGAAACGTTTCAAGGCGAAACGTAATGCGATCCTGGCCGCTGCGTCCGAAGCGATAAACGAACAGAGCGCGAAGGGCATGACCTTCGCCGATGTTGCGCGCCGCGTGGGACTCAACACGACGAGCGTCACCTATTATTTCAAGCGCAAGGAAGACCTCGCCCAGGCGTGTTTCGAACATACGCTCGAAACCTTGGGGGAAATGCTCGACACCGCCCAGATGGAGGCGACCCCGGAGGCGCGGGTCGCGCGCTATCTGTCGCTCAACATGGAGCGGTTCGCGCGCATCCGTGAGAACGAGGAGCGCGCGCTGGCGACGCTCAGCGACCTTCGCGCAATGGAGGATCCCATGCTCGGCCGGCTGATGGCCGCCTGGCGCGAGATTTTCCGCAAGACGCGCGCTCTATGGGGCGAGGAACCCGAGAACCGCCGCCTCAAGGATTTGTTCGGCGCGCGCGCGCACGTGCTGCTCGAAAACACCTTCTGGATCCCGGCCTGGATCGTGCGTTACGACCTCGATCAGTTCGACCGCGTCGAGGCGCGGTTGATGGACATGTTCCGCCACGGCATCGCGGTCCCCGGCGCCAAATGGGAGCCGTCGATCCTCGATATCGAGCACGAGGAAGCGGAGCCGGGCCGCGAGGCGTTCCTGCGCGCGGCGACCCGCCTGATCAACGAACTCGGCTATCGCGGCGCCTCGGTCCAGCGCATCGCGTCGGAACTCAATGTCACCAAGGGCAGCTTCTACCACCATCTCGATGCGAAGGACGATCTGGTCATCGAATGCTACAAGCGCAGCTTCGACACGATCACCGAAACGATCCAGGTCGGCGAAAACAGCAATGGCGATTGGTGGCATCGCCTGTCGAGCATCATTGCGACCTTGCTCGACGTCCAATTTTCCGAGCGCGGGCCATTGCTGCGCACGACCGCGCTGACCGGCCTGCCGCGCCAGGTCCGCCAGGCGATGCTCGACCGTTCGAACCGCATCGCGCGGCGCTATGCCGGGATGCTGTCGGACGGCGCCGCCGAGGGCTCCGTCCGTCCGGTCGACGCGCTCATCGTCAGTCAGTCGCTGATGGCGCTGCAGAATGCCGCCTTCGACATGCGCAAATGGGCATCGGCGATGCCGCGCGATCGGGCGGTAGCGATGTACGCTTCCACCCTCGCCTTCGGCATGTTCGACGACCGCGCGGCGGAGAGCTGATCCGCCGCCGATACTCAGACGGCAATCGCGTCTTGCACTGCCTTCCGCTCGAGCGCCTTGCGCTTGAGCAACACGCCCGCGCGCCAGTAATGGAAGATCGCCCAGGGCGTGATCGCGCTGAAGACGAACATTGAATACCGCAGAGACTCAGCGCCGTAAGTCGGCTTGAGCGCGTCGCTCAACATGCCGACCAGAAATGGCCCGAGCCCCAGCCCAATCATATTGTTGACCAGCAACGTAATCGCTGCCCAGGTCGCGCGCAGCCGAACCGGCGCTTCCGACTGGATCAGCGCGAAGGTCACGCCGAGATAGGCGGTCGAAAACAGGATCGACAGGAAATAGGCCGCTACGCCGAAGGTCGGGTTGGTCGCGGTATAGACGCATAGGGTCAGCGGCAGCCCGATCGTCTTGAAAACCGCCACCATGAACGACTGGCTGTACTGTCCATAGCGGCGCGTCAGCCGGTCGGCGATCCGTCCGCTGGCGATAGCGGCGACAGCGACGATGATCGCCCCCGCGGGCGCCACCTTCAGCGCGATGTCGAGCTTCGTGAAGCCGAACGAACGCTGCATGAAACTGGGCCCGAATGCGGTCAGGCCGTAACCGATCATCGAGGTCAGCGTGAAGCCGGCGACGATGTGGAGCGCGGCACGGTTGGCGAACAAGGTGGTGAAGCCATCGATCAGCGAGGGCTTGGCCTCATCCATCGCGATCTGCGCGTCGGACAGGCCGCGCTTGGGCTCAGGCACGACGGCCCAGATGATCGCCGCCAGCAGCAAACCGGGCAGGCCGATCACGTACATCGCGATGCGCCAGCCATAATAGGTCGCGACAACACCGCCGATGATCGTGCCGAACGCCGCGCCAAGGCCGACGCCGAGCGAATAGATCGACATCGCCGATGCGCGCTTGTCGGGCGGGTAGAGGTCGGCAATGATCGAATGGCTCGGCGGGCTCGACCCGGCCTCACCGATGCCGACGCCGATCCGTGCGCCGAGCAACTGCCAGAAATTGCCGGCAAGCCCGCCCAATGCGGTGAAGGCGCTCCAGATCGCCAGCGCTCCGGCGATGATCCGCACGCGGTTGCTGCGATCGGCGAGCCAGGCGACGGGTATCCCCAGTCCGGCATAGAAGATCGCGAACGCCATGCCGCCCAGAATGCCCATCTGGGCGTCGGACAGGTGGAGACTCTTGATGATATCCTCATTGAGGATCGCGAGGATCTGCCGGTCCATGTAGCTGAAGAAATAGGCGAAAGTGAGCAGCAGTAGCGTCAGTGCGCGGCGTCTGGGGACGAACGTCGCCTCGACTTCGGGAAGGTGCGTGGGGGAGGACACGGGAAGGGCGACCTTTCTGTTTATCTAAAAGAACGGCCCCGCCGCGCTGGTCTGGCGCGGCGAGGCCGGAGAGAAGGCTCAGTCAGTCAAGGTCAGAACTTGGTCGACAGGCCGAGCTTGAACATGCGGCCGTAGGGATTCCCGACGAACGGCTCGTAATTGTAATCCTCTCGCGCGAAGGGCGGCGACGCGTCGAAGATGTTGAACACCGTTCCGGTCAGGACAATGTTCTTCCAGGGAAGCTTCACCTGGACGTTGAGGTCGGCCGAGATGAAGTCGTTGAGGTCCGCTCCGGTCAGAATGCTCGCGGCGTTCGGTGTCAGACCGCTATCGACACAGGGACCGGTCGCCCCAGGTTTCAAACCCAGCGCGCAATTGGGTGCGAATGGCCCCGTCCTGGTATCGTAGCGCTGGTCGTGCAGCCCGCCGGTATAGTTGACGGTCAGTCTTGCATCGACCGGGCCGGCACCAAGGTCGAGATACGCCTGCCCCTTCCACTTCGGCACCGGATATAATGTCGATTGATAGTTCAGCAGCCCGACCCCATCGAACGCGTCCTGAACCTTCGTTCCTGCCACGAAGATCGCGCTGATCCGGTTGTGCAGCGTCCGCGTGGCGTCCGCGCCGATGCCGAAGCGGATATCTGAGCCAAGGAACTGGTTCGACCGGTAATTGACGCTGAAATCGAGCCCGTCGTTACGCTGGGTAGCGCCGTTCTGGTACATCGTCTTGACGCGCGCGATGTTGGCAACGGTCGTCGCCCCCGTGCACGCGCCGGTCGAGAAGGTGAACCGGGCGGCAAGACCCGCATTCGCGGCGCAGGTATTGGGCATTCCCGTCGGGAACAATGTAGCGACCATCGCGCTCAGCGGATCGCTGACGATGACGTCGGTCAGGTTGTAACGGAAATAGTCCACGCTGGCGTTGAACCCGCCGAACTTCAACAGAATGCCGGCCGAGTAGTTTTCGGAGCTTTCGGGCTTGAGCGCGGGGTTGCCGTAGACGTCTACCGGCTTGAACGTCGTCCCAATTAGCTGGAGCGCGGTCACGAAATTGTTGGTTATGTTCGCCAGCGTCGGGCCGCGAAACGTCGTTCCGTATCCGCCGCGGATCGCCAGCCAGTCGGTGACCTGCCAACGCGCGCGGACCTGGGGATCGACGGTCGAACCGACCGAGCCGCCATAATCCTCGTATCGCACGGCCGCCTGGACATTGAAGCTGTCGAACACCGGAAGCTGCAATTCGGCGAACACGGCCTTGACGCCGCCCTTCAGGAAACTGTCGCGGTTGGTACCCAGGAATGCCAGCGCGCCTGTCGCGGGACTCGGCGTGACGCCCGATGTCGGTGCGCATGCCGCGGGGTTTGTGTTGCCGGTAATGGGCGTGTCGCGGCAGGGATTGGCCGCCAGATTGTTGTTCGCGGCATATTTCGTATCGAACCAATTGTAGCGATATTGCGCGCCTACGCCGAACTGGATGTCGCCGCCTGGCAGCTTGATACCGGTCGAGCCGCTGATATTGCCGTCGAGCACGAACAGTTGGGAATCGACCGCGGTCGATGACCGCACGAAGAACCAGTCAGTCAGCGCCTTGCTATTGGCCAAAGCGGCATTGCCTTGCGGGTTGGTCGTACCGTTGATCGCGCCAGCGGTTACCGCATTGCCGAACGGGTTGAGCCACATACAGCCGTTCGCGCCCGGCACGTTCCCGGTGCAGTTGGGCCCTCCGAAACCGCGCAAGGCCAATTGGATGCGGTCGCCGAACGAGTCGTAGCCGTCGATATAGCGGTAATATTGGTGGTAGGTCGCCGACAGGCTGTAATTGAGATTCGGCGCCAATTTGCCGCTGAATTCGGCCGTGAAACGGATTGATTCCGACTTGCGCATGCCGCGCGCCGAACCGGTCTCACCCGAATCCCCGAGCGTGGAGGGGTTGCCGCCCGCCATATATGGGCGGAACAACAATAATGGGAAGACAGCTCCACTCGCCGGTAAAGGATTGCCCGTCACCGGGCTGATGAAAAGCGAGGGATTGGCGGCCTTGTATGCGATGAATCCCGGATTGTTGGCCGGTACGTAGAAACCCAGGCCGAGGCTGGTGTTCGCCACCGAACCGCCGAGCGACACTGTCGAGGGCAATTGCGTCAGCAGGTAGGACGGCGAGGTCAGGTAATGCGGGACCGTCGTGCGTCCATACAGCGCGGTGACCTCGAATTTGTGGCTGCCACCCAGATCGACCTCGACATCGGTGAAGGCGGTAATGCGCTTCTCGAGATCCACCAGGGTGTCGAACCCGGTATATTGTGTCGAGCAACGGCCGTTTGCGCCGAGATACCCGCCCAACGGAACGCAGCTCGTATCGGCCACGACACCCGTATAAGGGGTAACGACGCCCGGGGTTGCACTCGGACCAACCAGGAGGAAGTTGGCCGGGTTACCACCGCCGGTCCAACCGCCTTGCGGATTGTTGAGAAAGGGTTGGACCGCGAAATCGCGATCGCGTGCCAGCAACTGGCCGCGCTTATTGAAGCCGATAGCGGCAAGCATCCGGAAGCCGTTGCCGACATGGCCGTAGCTCAGCGACGCGTCGATATCGCCGTCTGTATCCTTGACCCAACGATAGGCGGCGGAAGCGCGAAACCCTTCCTGGTCGGTACGCGTGATGAAATTGACCACGCCGGCGACCGCGTCCGATCCATAGGTCGCCGCCGCACCGTCCTTGAGCACTTCGATACGGCCGATCGCCGCGGACGGAATTAGATTGATATCGACGGCGGGAACACCATTGCCGGCCGTGACCAGGCGCCGATTGTTGAGCAACACGAGAGTTCGCTGCGGCGATAAGCCACGGAGGTTGGCGGTGGCGATGCCTTCCGCGCCTTGCGAACGGCTGTCGAACTGGTTCGAGTCGCCAAGTACCGCGCTTGATGTCGGCAACGCCTTGAGCAATTCGACAGCGGACGGTGACCCTTGCTTCTGGAGTTCATCGGCGCCGATCACGTTGACCGGCAGCGCCGCATCCTCGGGCGTCCCCCTGATGATCGATCCAGTAACGATGATATCCGGTGTGCTGCCGGTGTCCTGCGGGTCCGCCGCCGGCGTCGATTGCGCAGCCGCCGAAGATGCCGCGCATACCGCAAATACGGAAATCGCGCAGGCGCAAAGCAACCTTGTCTTGGTCATGTGCCTCTCCCCAAGCGGGTCGGAACGCTTGAGCGGTTCCATACCCGGAACTCGAATAGGCACTATGAGTAACGCTACGTCAAGCGCAACTCGCGTTGCAAAATGCTATGGATTCTCGGTTCGACGCGGAAATAGCACAGGCTTATGTTTCCGGGACCGGCCAAACCCGATCCCGGAAAACATCACCACAAGGGAGATTTGCCTCAGTACCCGCCGAGGCGCGCGAAGCGGTCGCGGAGGTAGGCGGTATTGCCCCATACCGCTTCCAGCACACGCATGCGCTTGAGGTAGAAGCCGGCATCATATTCGTCCGTCATGCCGATGCCGCCATGCAGTTGGATCATTTCGCGGCTCATCGCGTGACCGACTTCATTGGCCTTGGTCTTGGCGAGCAGAGCCGCCTGGCGCGTGTCGCCGCCGGCGTCGATTGCCGCAAGCCCGGCTTCCACCGCCGAGCGCATCAGTTCGATGTCGCTGAACAGGCCCGCCATACGGTGTTGCAGCGCCTGGAAGGTCGACAGGACCTGATCGAACTGACGCCGCTGCTTGAGATAATCGAGCGTCGTCTCGAACGCCTGCTGCGCCATGCCGAGCATTTCGGCCGAGGCGACCACGCGGGCGCGGTCGAGCACCTGATCGAGCAGTTTGTCACCGCCATTCGCCAGCTTGTCGGCTTCGACCGCGTCGAACGTCACTTCGGCGTGACTGCGGAAATCGGTCAGGTGGCGGCGCGAGCGTGACACGCCCGCCTGATTGCCGTCGACCAGATAAAGCCCGTCCGCCGCCGCGACGACGAACAGTCCGGCGCTGTCGCCTTCCGCCACGAACGCCTTGGTCCCGCTGAGCTTGCCGCCATTGACCGCAGTCTTGATATTCTCGGGATCGTGACGCGGCCCCTCATCGAGCGCGAAGGTCGCGACCAGTTCGCCGCTCGCGATCCTGGGCAGCCAGGCATCCTTTTGGGCATCGCTGCCGCCGAGCACGATCGCCGACGCCGCGACCGCGCTTGCCGACAAGGGGCTCGCCGTCAGCGTGCGGCCGAGCTCCTCGATTACCAGGCCCAGGCTGAGCCAGCCGAAATCGGAGCCGCCCTGGGCTTCGGGAATGACGATCCCGGCCCAGCCCATCTGCGCCATCTCGGTATAGACATTGGGGTCGTACCCCGTCGCCGTATCGGCATCGCGCACCTTGCGCCACGCGGTCACCGGGCTTTCGTTGCGAGTCCATTCGCGCGCCATGTCGCGCAGCATCGTCTGTTCTTCGTTGAGGACGGCCATTTTTCTACCTCGTCGCCCCGGCGGAGGCCGGGGCCGCTAGAGTATTAGGGCTGCGCTCAGTTACGCAGCGGCCCCGGCCTTCGCCGGGGCGACGGAAATTATTGATGATCCAGCATCCCCAGGATGCGCTTGGCGATCACGTTGTTCTGGATCTCGGTCGACCCACCATAGATCGTCGTCGCCTTGCCGAAGAGCCAGGCGCGCACCTCGTGCAGTTCGGCTTCACTGAAGCCCTCGCCTCCCCAGCCCAGACCCTGCAATCCCCTGATCTCGATCGTCAGCTCGGCACGTTCCTGGCCGAGCTTGGTGCCGATCGTCTTGAGGATCGACGATACTTCGGACACGCCGCCCTTCGCCTTGGATTCGGCCTGGACGCGCATCGCGGTCAGCAGGAAGGCGCGCCAATCCATCTCGAACTTGGCGATCCGCGCGCGGAGATCAGGATCGGCGATCCGACCCTCGGCATCGGTGCCGACATATTTCTTGGCCATGTCGGGCAGCCCCGGCCCGCTCGGCTGCAATCGCGAGCCGCCGCCCGACAGATTGGTACGTTCGTGCTGGAGCAGGCGCTTGCCGATCGTCCAGCCCTGCCCTTCCTCGCCGACCAGATTCTCCTTGGGCACCTTCACGTTGGTGAAGAAGGTCTCGCAGAAAGGAGACATGCCGCTGATCATCTTGATCGGCTTCACCTCGACGCCGGGTGAGGTCATGTCGATCAGCAGGAAGCTGATGCCCTTGTGCTTTTCGGTCTTGTCGGTACGGACGAGGCAGAAGCATTTGTCCGCCCATTGTCCGCCCGAAGTCCAGGTCTTCTGGCCGTTGACCAGATAATGATCGCCCTTGTCCTCGGCGAAGGTCTGGAGATTGGCGAGGTCCGAGCCGGCATTCGGCTCGGAATACCCCTGGCACCAGCGCACTTCGCCCTTGGCGATCGCCGGGATATGCTCGCGCTTCTGTGCTTCATTGCCATATTCGAGCAACGTCGGACCGAACATCATCACGCCCATGCCGCCGATCGGATTCCACGCGTCGACGCGCGCCATCTCGTCCGCCAGCACCCTGGCCTCGGCACGGCTGAGCCCGCCGCCGCCATATTCCTTCGGCCAGGTCGGCACGCCCCAGCCCTTTTCACCCATTGCCTTGCGCCACGCCGTCATCTCCGGCGTTTCCTGGGTCGGCCCCTCGACGCTGGCGAGAGCATTGCCCTTGCCCTTGAGCGACGCGGGGAAATTGGCGGCGAGCCAGTCGCGGACTTCGGAACGGAAATTCTCGAGTGCGTCGGACGGACGATCGAGTTCGGCGGCGGATGCCATTCAAACCTCTCCTCTTCACCGAATCTGAATATCGGGTATGGTCCGGAGATGACACATTCCAAGCCGGCGGGAAAGCCCCTGACGACGCAGGTCCGCGAAGCACTGCAGGCCGTAGCGGAACCGGCACGGGCGCCGGCGATGCAGGCGTACATGAAATCGGCGATGCCCTATCTCGGCGTTCCGACCGTGCCGCGGCGCGCCGCGCTGAAGCTGGTCTTCACCGGACTCGATTGGTCCGACAGTGCGGCGTGGCAAGCCGATGTCCTCGCCTTGTGGCGCGGCGCGACATATCGTGAGGAGCGTTATGCGGCGATCGAGCTCAGCGCGGTGAAGGCGGCGCGGCGGTTTCAGCGGATCAACGCGCTGCCGATGTACGAGGAGATGATCGTCACCGGCGCATGGTGGGACTATGTCGACGAAATCGCCGGGCACCGGCTATGGTCATTGCTGCAGAACGATCGCGCGGAGATGCGCGAAACGATGCTGGCCTGGTCGACCGACGCCGATATGTGGAAGCGGAGGAGTGCAATCCTCTGCCAGTTGCCGGCCAAAGGTGCGACGGACCTCGAGCTGCTTTATGCCTGTATCGAGCCGTCGATCGGATCGCCTGAATTCTTCCTGCGCAAGGCGATCGGCTGGGCGCTGCGGCAATATGCCTGGACAGATCCCGATGAAATCGCACGTTATGTCGCAGCGAACGAACATCGATTGAGCGGCCTGACCAAACGCGAAGCGCTCAAGAATGAAGGCAAGCGGAGAGGCGGATGACGACGATCACCGGTGGATGCCTGTGCGGGCAATTGCGCTACGAAGCGCGGGGAGCGCCGGACGGCATGGGCTTTTGTTATTGCGCCGACTGCCGCAAGGCATCGGGATCGGGGTTCATTCCGTTCATGGGCTTTGCCGCCAGCGCGCTGACGATCACCGGCCGCACGCATCAGTTCCACTCCCCGGCGATGCGTGGCGGCAACGCCACGCGCAATTCCTGCCCGGAGTGCGGCGGGCTGGTGTTTGGCGGCATCCATGGCGTGCATGACAGTCATACCATCTATGCCGGTTCGCTCGACGAGCCGGCCCACTTCAAGCCGACGCTTGCGATCTTCGTCCGCGACAAGCCGGACTGGGTCACGCTGCCGGAGGGTTTGACCGCGTACGAGACGATGCCCGACTAGGTTGAAGCCCCCCTCCCCGCAAGGGAGGGGTTGGGGTGGTGCGCGCGAAGCGCGTCTGCCGGTCGCTAGAGATTCTCCTGCCGCTCGCCAGAACAGCGACGGACGGGGCATCGAGCCTCGCCCGCGCTTACCCACCCCTGAATCCCCTCCCTTGCAGAGAGGGGAGATTAAATGCCGAAGCATCAATTTGACTCTTAGATAGCCATTTAGCTATATAGCCACATGGCTATAGAATCGCCCTATCTCGACGCGACCTTCGCCGCACTCAGCGATCCCACTCGTCGCGCGATCCTTGCCCGGCTGGCGCTGGGCGAGGCGACCGTGTCCGAACTCATGCAGCCCTTTGCGCTCAGCCAGCCGACCATCTCGAAACATCTCAAGGTGCTCGAACATGCCGGGCTGATCGAGGGCGGACGCGACGCACAACGCCGCCCGCGGCGACTGCGCGCCGAGGCGATGAAGGATGCCGCCGATTGGATCGACCGCTTTCGCGACCAATGGGACCGCCGCTTCGACAATCTCGACCGCCACCTTGCCACCAAGAAGGAGACTTGAATGCCCGCCCCCGCTATCGCCGCCGACGCCCCCGGTTTCACAATCGATCGCGCCGCCCACGCCATTCGCTTCGTCCGCGATTTCGCCGCATCGCCCGACGCCGTGTTCACCGCCTGGACCACGCCCGAGAGCCTGCGCCTGTGGTGGGACGCCGGCGGCGACCCGCTGTCGCGCTGCGAGATCGATCTGCGCATCGGAGGCAAATTCGTCTTCGTCTCTCCCAGCCACGCGCATATGGCATTCACCGGCACCTATAAGCGGATCGAACCGCCGCATCTGCTCGAGTTCGAGGCCATGGATGCGCTCGGTCGCGTGATGCTCGCCGATCATGACGGCGGCACCCGCATGACGGTAGAGATCGTCTGCCGCTCGGACGAGCATCTCGACGACTATATCCGGCTC
This sequence comes from Sphingomonas sp., assembly GCF_024508665.1. Taxonomy (GTDB): domain Bacteria; phylum Pseudomonadota; class Alphaproteobacteria; order Sphingomonadales; family Sphingomonadaceae; genus Sphingomonas. The sequence goes on along the minus strand of NZ_JANINP010000001.1, from coordinate 333,772 downwards.
GGCGTCGCCAACGGCACCAGCATGACGCTCGACAATCTCGTCGCCCACCTCGCCTGACGTCCCCCCAAGCGCCGCTCCTTGTTCTGTCGGAGCGGCGCTTTGCGATATCGGAACAAAACGAGTATGGATCAGGAGCAGCAGGCACCGCAATCGGATGCCGGCCAAGAATCGGTCGCCGGGGAGAAATAATGCGCTTCGACAATCGTGCCGTGCCGATCGCGCTCACCGCCGTGCTGATCGACACGATCGGGTTCGGCATCGTCATGCCGGTCTTCCCCAAGCTGATCACGCAGCTCGGCCACATCGACCTCGAGCAGGCCACGCGGGTTGCCGGCTATATGCTCGTCGTTTTCTCTGTGATGCAGTTCTTCGCAGGGCCGGTGCTCGGCAATCTGTCCGACCGCTTCGGGCGACGGCCGATATTGCTGACCTCGATGCTGTGCTTCGGCATGGACTATGCGTTGATGGCCTGGGCGCCGACGCTCGGCTGGCTTTTCCTAGGCCGCGCGATCGCCGGCGCGGCGGGAGCTGTCTATGGCCCAGCGGGATCGGTCATCGCCGACGTCACCCCGCCGGAGAAACGCGGCGCGACCTTCGGGCTGATCGGCGCAGCATTCGGCATCGGCTTTATCCTGGGTCCGGCGCTTGGCGGCCTGCTGTCGAGTTTCGGTCCGCGGGCGCCGTTCGTCGCGGCCGCCGCGCTGGCGCTGCTCAATGCGGCGACGATGTTCCTGTTCATGCCGGAAACGTTGAAGCTCGAGAATCGCCGCCCGTTCCACCTGCGCGATGCGCATATCGTCGGCGCGTTCCGGCCCCTGTTCCACGCCGGCAATGCCGCGCCGTTATTGCTCGCCTGGTTCATCTGGCAGCTCGCGCACATGGTCTACCCCTCGACCTGGTCGTTCTGGGCGACGATGCGGTTCGGCTGGGACGCGCGCGCAATCGGTTGGAGCCTGGCGTTCGTCGGCTTCATCATGGCGTGCGTACAGGCCGGTCTGACCGGCCCGGTGATCAGGCGCATCGGTGAGCGCAAGGCGATGGTCGTTGGCATGTGCTCCGCCGGCATCGCCTTTTACCTGTTCGCCTTCGCCACCGCCGGCTGGCAGGCTTATGTCCTGATGGCGATCAGCGCGTTTCAGGGCTTCGTCTTCCCTGCCTTTAACGGCCTGCTGTCGCGCATGGTCGATGCCACGCGCCAGGGGCAATTGCAGGGCGGGATCGGCAGCATGGGTAGCGTGTCGTCGATCCTCGGACCGCTCGTCCTTACCCAGGCACTAGCGGCGGGCGATCGTCACGGTTTCACCGGCGCGAACTTCCTGCTGGCGGCGCTGCTGGTGACGATCGCGCTCGGCATCATCCTGTGGAAAGTACTCGACCGGGTGCCCTCGCCATCGGTTGCGGTTGCCGAAGGCTAGTCCCCCGTCCGGCCCGCTTATTGTTCCTTCCCCGGCCGCCGCGTCAGGGCGACGTCGAGATGGCCGCCGGCATCGAGCAACGTCACCTCGCCGGTGATCGCACGGGCTATCGGGTCGAGCAATTGCACGATCGGACCCGCTATATCGTCGGGGCCGGCGGCGAATCCCATTGGCACGCGGCTGGCGATATTCTGGTTGAGCCGTTCGAACCCTTCCGCGCCCAACCTCTTCTCGAACCATCCCGTACCGACATAGCCGGGCGCGACCGCGTTGACGCGAATCTGCGGCGCCAGCACGCGCGCCAGGCTCTTGGTCATGGTGATCAGCGCGCCTTTCGACGCGGCATAGGCGACCGACGATCCCATACCGAATACGCCGGCTACGCTGGCGACGTTGACCACCGCCGACGCATCCTGTTCGCGCATCGCCGGCGCACAGGCGCGCACCATCTGAAACGCGGCGACGGTGTTGAGGCGATAGATGTCGACGAAATCCTCGGCGTCGAGCGCATCGAAATCCTCATGATTGGCGAATTTGGTCCGCCCGGCATTGTTGACGAGGAAGTCGATCCGGCCGAACGCATCGAGCGCGGCCTGGGCCAGCGCGCGGCAAGCGGTATCCTCGACGATATCGGCTTGGACCGCGATCGCTCCGTTGCCGGCTTCTGCTGCGACTGCTTCGGCATCATCCCGGCTCGACGCGTAATTGACGACGCAACGCACGCCTTGGGCGGCGAGCATCCTGACGGTCGCCGCCCCGATCCCCGTCCCGCCGCCCGTGACGATTGCGACGCGTCCCTCTATCCCTGTGCTCATGCCGCCGCACTCGGGCGCGACGCGACGCGGTCGTACCAGGCGCTGAGCGCGGTCGCGTCCTCCGGCATGTCGACGCCGATGAACTTGGCGAAATCGATCGTCGTCTGCAGCACGATATCGGCCATCGAATATCCCTTTCCGTCAAGGAACTGGCGCTCGGTCAGCGCGGTGTCGAACTCGCGCATCACGGTGTCGATCCGCGGGCGGTTGCTTTCGCCGAACTCGGTATATTGCTTGGGCACGACGCGCGCCGTGAGCGGATGCGTGTGCACCCACACCATCGCGATCGGGGTCATCAGGCGAAGTTCGACCCGGCGCGTCCACATATCGACCTCCGCTTGCCCCTGCGCACCGACGCCGAACAAGGGCGGCTCGGGATTGAGCGCCTCGAAATAGCGGCAGATCGACACGCTCTCGGTGATGACGGTGCCGTCATCCAGCTTCAGGCACGGCACCTGACCGAGCGGATTGACCGCGCGATATGCCTCTCCCCTATGCTCGCCCTTGGGAATCGAAACCTTTTCGCTCGGAACGGTCAACCCTTTTTCGGCGAGGTAGATTCGCACGCGCCGTGGGTTGGGCGCGGGATTGACCGCATCGTAGAACAGCATCGGCTTCCCCCTGATTCTATTTTTCGAATATCGCGTATGGCATTTCGTGTTGGCTTCGCCTAGCGGTTCGCGGCAAGTTTGAGGAGAGATCATGAGCGCCGAAGCCTTGCTCACCAGTGACTTCGCTACCCTGCCCGACATTATTCGCGAACATACCAAGGAGCGCGGCGGCAAGACCGCGGTGGCCGATGCGGAAGGCAGCTATAGCTATGCCGAACTCGATGCGATGATGGATCGCGTCGCGGCGGCGCTGCAGCGCGACGGCGTCCGACAGGGGCAATCGATAGCGATCATCTCGGCCTCGTCGATCGCTTATGCAGCCGTGTTCCTCGGCACGTTGCGCGCCGGCTGCGTCGCAGCACCGCTCGCGCCATCCTCAACCCCCGAGGCGCTTGCCGCGATGATCGCCGATTGCGGCGCGCCAATCGTTTTTCTCGATGGCGACAACCAAGCAGCTATCGCCCACCAGGCGGTTGCCGCAAAACAGATCCGTCTCGACACCTCGGAATTCGAAACCTGGCTGGCACCACCGGGCAGCAAACCCCGCCCGGTTGCGATCGCGCCGGCCGACGGCTTCAATATCATCTATTCGTCGGGGACCACAGGCACGCCCAAGGGCATCGTCCAGTCGCATGCCATGCGCTGGTCGCATATCGGGCGCAATTCGGCGGGCGGATATGGTGACGCGGTGACGATGAATTCGACTCCGCTCTACTCGAACACGACGTTGGTCAGTTTCCTTCCCACGCTCGGCTGGGGCGGCACCGTGGTGCTGATGAAGAAGTTCGACGCACGCGCGTTCCTCGAACTCGCCGAAAAGCACCACGTGACGCACGCGATGCTGGTCCCGGTGCAATACCAGCGGATCATGGCGGTGCCGGATTTCGACCGGTTCGATCTGTCGGCCTTCAAGCTCAAGACTTCGACCAGCGCGCCTTTCTCACCAGCCCTCAAGGCCGACATCCTGGCACGCTGGCCGGGGCGGCTGGTCGAATTCTACGGCATGACCGAGGGTGGCGCCTCGACCGGGCTCGACTGCACCGCTTTCCCCGACAAGCTTCACACGGTCGGACAACCGCTGCCCGGCCACGACATGCGGCTGATCGACGATGACGGAAACGAAGTCGCGCAGGGCGAAACGGGCGAGGTCGTCGGCCGCTCGCCGGCGATGATGACCGGCTATCACGGCCGCAAACAGGCAACCGCCGAGGCCGAATGGTACGACAAGGACGGCAATCGCTTCATCCGCCACGGCGATATCGGCCGGTTCGACGAGGACGGCTTCCTGATCCTGATGGACCGCAAAAAGGACCTGATCATCTCGGGCGGCTTCAACATCTATCCGGTCGATATCGAGGCGGTGCTCAAGCAGCATCCCGCAGTTCAGGAATGCACCGTGATCGGCGTGCCGTCGGAAAAATGGGGTGAGACCCCGGTCGGCTTCTACGTCCCCAATAGTGGCGTCGATGCCTCGGCCGATGAGATCATGGCCTGGACCAACAACCAGCTCGGCAAGACGCAGCGCCTGTCGGCACTCCACCCGATCGACGAATTACCACGGAGCGCGATCGGCAAGGTGCTCAAGCGCGAATTGCGAGACCGGCTCGCCGCGCAGCCGGCATAATCACAAGAACAAGGGGAATTCATGCCGGGCTTGAAGCAGATCATCGACGCATTCGAACCGATCGAGGGCGGTTGGCGGGGCAGTATTCCCGACAGCTGGTTGCAGGGACGCACGAGCTATGGCGGCCTGTCGGCGGCACTCGCGCTCCATGCGGCGCAACAATCCGACACCGACCTCCCGCCGCTGCGGTCCGCGCTGGTCGCGTTCATCGGTCCCTTGTCGGGCGACATCGTGATCCGCGCAAGTCGACTACGGCGCGGCCGCAACGCTGCCTTCATTCAGGCCGATGTCGAAAGCGAGGCGGGGCTTGGACTGCGTGCGACCTTCGTCTTCATGAGCGCGGTGGATTCCAAGCTCGATCATCAGGTCGGAACCGCCCCCGACTTTCCGCGGCCGGGGCCTGGCGACACGACCTTCAAAGGCAATTCCGCGGTCTCCTTCGCGCAGAATTTCGAGTTGCTCGATCGGCGCGACGCGACGGTCGGTCCGGCGGAGTGGCTCCGTTGGGTGCGGTTGAACGAGCGCGATGGATTGGATCCAATGGTCGAGTTGATCGCGGTGGCGGATTGCCTCCCGCCCGCCGCGCTCAAGCTGATCGGCGGGCCGGCACCGTGCAGTTCGATGACCTGGCAGCTCAACCTGCTCGGCGCGCAGCCGCGAACCACCGACGGATGGTGGCTGCTCCGAACCAACGCCGATTATGCCAGGGCGGGGAGCTCGAGCCAGGAAATGATGATCTGGAACGCCGATGGCGAGCCCATCGCCGAACAGATGCAAAGCGTCGCCATCTTCGCCTGAGGCCAGGATTTTCCCTTCTATTGCGACAATTTGCGACAATTTCGCCATGGACTGACATGCGCGAGCGACACAGAGGAACCACAAGTCCCCCGACGGCAGGGAATGGCCCTGCACCCGATCGAGGACAACGGGATGAATCGAGTGTTTCTTGCCGCGGCGCTTGCGAGCGCAAGCTTCATGGCGGTAGCACTGGTCGGGCCGACCGCGGCGCAGACCGCGCCGGCCGCGAGAGGCGATGCCAATGGCGATGGCGTGCTGTCGCGCGACGAAGCGATGGCGCAGGCCGATGCCCGGTTCGATCGCCTGGATACCAACAAGGACGGCAAGCTGACGCCAGACGAGATGCAGCCGCGTCGAGCGATGGGCGGGGCCGACGCTGCGCCGCCTCCCCCACCGCCCGCTGACGGCGCGTCCTCTCCACCACCGGCAGCCGGCCCCGCCGGCCGCGGCTTCGGCGGACGGATGTTCGCACGGCTGGATACCAACGGCGACGGCGTGATCGACCGCGAGGAATATCGCGCGCTGGCCGCGCGGCGCTTCGACCGGATGGATACCAATAAGGACGGCAAGATCGATGCTGCCGAGCGCCAGGCGGCACGCGACGCGATGGGACAGATGCGCGGTATGCGCGGTGGCGGCGACATGCCCCCGCCGCCGCCCGCGTCGACGGACAAGCCCGGGCAGTAATCCCCATAATGCCCAGGCTGCCGGGCGGGTGCCCCTCCTCACCCGCCCGGCCCTCCACCTTTCCTCATCGGGCCTTTTCGCCGTCAGGGCTTTTCAGGGGGACAATTGATGCTTAGCGAAGTGCCGATGGGCGGCATTCCCCACATTCTTCTGGTCGATGACGAGCGCTCGATCCGCGAGCCGCTGGCACAATATTTGACCAAACAAGGCTTCCGCGTCACTCAGGCGGGCGACGCCGAAAGCGCGCGCACGCGGATGGCGGCCTATGCCATAGACCTGATCATTCTCGACATCATGATGCCCGGCGAAGACGGGTTGAGCCTGTGCCGTCACATCCGGGCGACTGGCGACATTCCGGTCATCCTGTTGACCGCCAAGAGCGAGGAGACCGACCGCATCGTCGGGCTCGAAATGGGTGCCGACGATTATGTCGTCAAACCTTTCTCGCCTCGCGAGCTGGCGACCCGCGCCCGCGTCATCCTGCGCCGCGCCGCGGGTAATGGCGCGCGCCAGCATGCACCCGAAAGCGGATCCTATGCCTTTGCCGGATGGGTGTTGAAGTCCGGGGAACGCGCGCTGGTCGACCGCGAAGGCGTGTCGGTGCCGTTGTCGACCGGCGAATACAATCTGCTGCTGGCGCTTGTCCTCCGGCCGCGCCAGGTCCTGACCCGCGACCAGTTGCTCGATCTGACGCAGGGCCGAGAGGCGATGGCGTTCGATCGCGCGATCGACAACCAGGTTAGCCGGCTCCGGCGCAAGATCGAGCCCGACCCCAAGAACCCAACCGTGATCAAGACGGTATGGGGCGGCGGCTACACGCTCGCCGCGGAAGTCACGCGATTGTGAGAGTGTGGCCGCGCAACCTGCCCGGCCAGATGGCTGTACTGGTCGCGATCGCCTTGTTCGTCGCGCAGGCGGTCAATTTCGGGCTGAGCCTGCGTGACCGCCAGGCGTTCCGCCTTGAACAGACGGTCGGCCCCGTCGCGGCACGGATCGTCGACGCCTCGCAAGGGCCGCGCAACCGGCATGATCAGCCGCTCGACATTGCGCCCGCTCCCCCGATTGGCGACGAGACGCCCTGGGACCGATTCCGCTCGCGCCCCTGGCCCTCCAACCCGATCGAGGGCGGGCTGAGGCGACGGCCCGATATAGAGGAAGCGCTGCGTACGCGCCTCAACGAGGCCGGCATCCCCGTCGGCCAGGTGGTCACGGGAATCCGGCGGTTGCAATCCGGCGACCCGCGTTTCGGCAGGATGTCCCGCGTCCGGGCGCAACGCTATCGCTTCGTACAACACGAGCTGCTGATTGCCGTCGAGCAGCCCAAGGTCGGCTGGTGGGCTGCCTCGGTCCCGTGGCAGGATTCGGAATGGCCGTTCCTGTCGCGGCTGATCGGTCAGACATTGGTGCTCTACGCAATCGTCCTGTTGCCGGTGTTGCTGGCGACACGCCGTATCGCTCAGCCGCTAAGATCGCTGGCCAAGGCGGCGCAGCGTTTCCATCCGGGCGAAGCCGACGGGCCGATCACCGAGAGCGGTCCGCACGACGTCCGCACACTGATCACCGCGTTCAACGGCCTGCGCACGCGCGTAACCGCGATGCTGGAGGAAAAGGACCGCATGCTGGGCGCGATCGGGCACGATCTGCGCACACCGCTAGCGGCGTTACGTGTTCGCATCGAGTCAGTCGAGGATGACGACGACCGCGCGCGCATGGCGGACACGATCGACGAGATGAACCGCACGCTCGACGACATATTGTCGCTGGCGCGGTTGGGGCGGCCGAGCGAGCAGGCGATCGAGGTCGATCTGGCGGCTTTGGTCGATGCGGTGGTCGAGGATTTTCGCGACCTCGGCATGCCGGTCGAGTTCACCGAAGTCGAACGGCTGACGATGCATTTGCGGCCATCGCTGATGCGCCGCGCGATCCGCAACCTGATCGAGAATGCGGTCAAATATGGCGGCGGCGCGGACGTCTTCCTGCGGTCCGATGTCAAGGCGGTCGAAATCGTGGTGTGCGACAACGGCCCGGGCATTCCGCCTGACCGCATTGCCGAGGTGTTCGAGGCGTTCACCCGGATCGAGGGATCGCGCAACAAGGAAACCGGCGGCATCGGCCTTGGCCTGGCGTTGGCACGGGCGATCGTGCGCGAGGCACGCGGCGATATCCGGCTGGAAAACCGCCCCGAAGGCGGGTTGGCGGCAACGATCACGCTGCCGCGCTGACTGCTCTCGGCTCCTGCACTCGCAGCATCGCCGCCGCCGCTAGCATCAGCACCACGGCGCCGCACGCCATCGTCCAGACCGGCTCCGTCGGAAAGAACGTTCGGATGATCGCGCCCATCACTGTCGCGACCAGCAACTGCGGCACGACGATGAAGAAATTGAAGATGCCCATATAGATGCCGAGCTTATGCTGCGGCAGCACGCCGGCCAGGATGACATAGGGCATGGTCAGGATCGACGCCCAGGTGAAGCCGATCCCGACCATCGGCAGCAGCAGCATCGTCTGGTCGCGAATGACCAGCAGCGACGTGAAGCTGGCCGCGCCGATCACCAGGCACAGAATGTGGGTCTTTTGCGCCCCGATTCGTTTCGCCAGTATCGGCAGCACGAATGCGGCAAGCGCCGCAACGCCGTTATAGACCGAGAACAATACGCCGACCCAATCGGCGCCATCGTTATACGCCTTCGCCGCGGTGTCGGTCGAATGGAACACGTACTGCGCCACCACCGGGGTGGTGTAGATCCACATGATGAACAGCGCGAGCCAGGAGAAGAACTGGACCAGCGCCAGCCGCTTCATCTGGTCGGGCATCCGCGACAGGTCGCTCATGATCTGGACGAGCGCGTTGTCGCCGCCACCGCGCACCATTGCCGCAGCGATCAGGCCCAGGATACCGAAGGCTGCGAGCGCCCCCCCAAGCACGTAGAGATCGCGCTCCAGTCCGAACCACCAGACGCTGGCGAGGACTGCCGAGCCCGCCAGCAGCCACCACCAGCCGCCCTGCGGCGCCATCGGAGTTTCATGCTCTCCGCCTGCGTCGATATCGCCGAATGCGCGCATCTGTTCCGGGGAATATTCGCGCGTCGTCACTACCGTCCACAGCACCGCCGCGAAGATCAACGCCGCGCCGAGATAGAAGGCATAGTGGACCGACGGCGGAATCTCGCCCGCCGGCGCGACGTTGCTGATTCCCAGCTTCGCCATCGCGAACGGCGCGAGGCTGCCGATCACCGCGCCCGCGCCGATAAAGCCCGTCTGAAACGCATAGCCCGCCGTGCGCTGAGACGGTGCGACCATATCGCCGACGAACGCGCGGAACGGCTCCATCGAGACGTTGATCGACGCGTCCAGAACCCACAGCAACAAAGCTGCGGCGAGCAGCGTCGTTGCATTGGGCATACCGAGCAATGCCAGCGACGCGAGCACTGCCCCGGCCAGGAAATACGGCCGGCGTCGTCCGAACCGCCCCCAGGTGCGGTCGCTGAAATGGCCGATGAGCGGCTGCACGACCAGCCCGGTGACCGGAGCCGCGATCGCCAACAGGGCGAGGCTCCCGACATCGCTGCCCAAGGTCTGAAAGATGCGGCTGAGATTGGCGTTCTGCAGTCCGAACGCGATCTGGATGCCGAAGAAGCCAAACGAAATATTCCACAACCCGCGCCAGCTCTGGCGCGGTTTCTCCGCCGAAAGCTCGCTCATGCCTTGGGCGCCGTCGAGCGCCGAACCACCAGGCGGGGCGGCAGCATCGCCGCTTCGACTGGCTGCGCGCGGATCTGGCGCAGCAACGTGTCGACCAAGGCGGCCCCGGCCTTGGCATAATCCTGCGCGATCGTGGTCAGCGGCGGATGCGACAGGCTGGCCGCCGGGATATCGTCGAACCCGACGATCGACACGTCGCCGGGCACGTCTAGCCCGGCTTCCTCGAACGCCCGCATCGCGCCGATCGCGATGAGGTCGCTGCCCGCGAAGACAGAATCGAAAGCCACCCCGCGCCGTAACAATTCGATCGCCGCCGCATAGCCCGACGCCTCGGTGGTGATAGCGTCGACCTGAAGCGCCGGATCGGGATCGATGCCTGCTTCGAGCATCGCCGAGCACGCGCCACGATACCGATCGGCAAGTTCGGGCGAATGGCTGGATGTTTGCCCCAAAAAGGCGATGCGCCGGCGTCCGAGACCGATCAGATGTTCCACCGCGTCGCGCCCGCCACGCACATTGTCGCAGCCAATCGTCGTCCCCGGCTGACCGGTCTGGACCGATCCCCAACGCACGAAATGCGTGCCCTGCGCCTCGAGCTGTTCGAGCCGGGCGCGATACGTCTCGTAGTCGCCATAGCCGAGCAGGATGATGCCGTCGGCCTTGTGGCTGTCCTCATAGTCGACATGCCAATTGGACGACAGCTGCTGAAAGGACGTGAGCAGGTCGTAGCCGCGCAAGGCGCAGGTCCGCGCGATCGACCCCAGCATCGATAGGAAGAACGGATTGATCAACGAATCGTCAGGCGTCGGATCCTCGAAGAACAACAACGCCAACGTATTGGTATGACGGCTGCGCAGCGAGGACGCGTTCTTGTCGACCTTGTAATTGAGTTGCGCGGCGATCGCCTCGATCCGCTTGCGCGTCGCTTCGCTGACGGTCGGATCGCCACGCAGCGCGCGCGACACGGTCGGTTGGGACACGCCCGCGCGTTGCGCTATATCGAACGACGTCGGTTTGTCGGTTAGCATCGCCCGACGGCTTCTCCCCGTACCGGCCATCGCCTGCGGCCGGTTGGGCAAGACTGTAGCGGGCAGCGAGGCACCGCGATAGGGCCCGCGCGCGTAAAGAGTGTCCGCCAAATCATCCCTCCCAGCCGCCCTCTGTCGCGGGGCGATCGGGGGAGCCTAGGCGAGCGGAGCGAGGGCCGGAACGCCATCACATACGTATTCAGCCGGCACGATACGACGAGCATGGCACAATGCGGACAACAAGCCCTCTCCCGCTCGCGGGAGAGGGTTATAAAAAGGGAGGACAGGATGCTGAAATCGTTCGCGCTTGCGTTGCTGGCGGGCCTCTCACTGAGCCAGGCGACGGCAGCCACCAAAGCGCCCGATCCCTATGCACCCAAACCCTATGTCACGCTGAGGCATCCAGCCTGGTCGAAGGACGCGGTGCTCTATCAGATTAATACTCGTCAATTCACGGCCGAGGGCACGTTCCGTGCGGCGGAAAAGCAACTGCCGCGCCTCAAGGCGCTCGGCGTCGATATCCTCTGGTTGATGCCGGCCCACCCGATCGGCGTCGAGCATCGTAAAGGCAGCCTCGGCAGCCCCTATTCGGTGCGCGACTATTATGGCGTGAACCCCGAACTCGGGACCCGCGCCGACCTGAAGTCCTTCGTCGCTGCGGCACATCGCCTGGGCATGCATGTCATCCTCGACTGGGTCGCCAACCACACCGCTTGGGACAATCCGATCCATGCCGCGCATCCCGATTGGTACGAGCATGACTGGAAAGGCGCCAACCGTCCGACGCCGTGGTGGGACTGGTCCGACATCATCGATCTCGACTATTCGAAGCCCGGCCTGCGCCGCTACATGACCGGCGCGATGAAATATTGGGTGCAGACGGCGGGCGTGGACGGCTTCCGCTGCGACGTCGCCGGCTACGTCCCACTCGATTTCTGGGAGAATGCGCGAAGCGAACTCGACCGGATCAAGCCCGTCTTCATGCTCGCCGAATTCGACCAGCGCGACGTCCATCGCAAGGCGTTCGATGCCAGCTACGCCTTGAAATGGAACAACGCGATGGCCGACATCGCTGCCGGCAAGGCCGACGTCGGCGCGCTATTCGGCTATTATTCGGAAACCGAAAGCGCCTGGCCCGCCGAGGCGATGCGGATGGTCTATACCGAGAACCACGACCAGAATGCCTGGGAAGGCACCGAGTTCGAGCGCTTCGGCAAGGCATTGCCCGACGCGATCGCCCTGTCGTTCGTCGGCGAAGGCATTCCGCTCATCTACAACGGCCAGGAAGCGGGCAATCCCAAACGGCTCAAATTCTTCGAGCGCGACGCGATCGAGTGGCGCGACCATCCTAACGCCGATCTGTTCAAGCGGCTGATTGCCTTTCGCAAGGCGCACCCCGCTTTGTGGAACGCGCCTTGGGGCGCGGCGATGACACCAGTGGTCAATAGCGCTCCGTCGAAAGTGCTGTCGTTCGTTCGCGAAAAGAATGGCGACAAGGTGTTCGCTGTGTTCAACCTGTCCGGCGACACCCAGACGGTCAGCTTCGCCGATGGACCAAGCGACGGTGCCTATGTCGATTTCTCGAACGGCTCGACGGTGACGGTGACGCGAACCAGTGGCATCTCGCTGGCGCCATGGAGCTACCGCATCCTGGCGTCCGGACCGCACTGAAGGGCGATGCAGCCAGGCAACACCTGCCGATGCATAATCTTTGAATACGTATGTGGCCAACTTGGCCCCATCCCCGCTGCAACATAATCGCAATGCAACTGCACGCGCCGTGTCGGCCGCGTCGATGCCGCAAGCCAAATATGGCGCGGCCGCAAGGGGAGGAATTGATGACTGCTTTCCGTTCGAACCGTCGCACCCAGCTTGCCCTGCGCGCAAGCGGCATCGCGCTTGCCGGCGCGCTGACGGTGATCGCTTCGCCGGCATTTGCTCAGACGACCCCGACAGCGGCGGCTCCCCAAGCCGACGATCAGGCCAACGCCGATACGTCTCAGGACATCGTGGTCAGCGGTTTCCGCGCTGCGTTGGCCAGCGCGACCGCGAAGAAGAAGAATTCCGAGCAGATCGTGGAGTCGGTGTCGTCGGAAGATATCGGCAAATTGCCCGACAACGGCATCGGCGAGTCGATCGCGCGTCTGCCGGGCATCTCTGCGCAGCGTAGCGCCGGACGTGCCAACATCATCTCGATCCGCGGTTTCGGGCCGGATTTCTCGACGACCACGCTCAACGGCCGTCAGCAGACTACCACCAATGACAGCCGCGCCGTTGAATTCGACCAATATCCCTCGGAAGTCCTGGCGGGCGTCGACGTCTACAAGTCGTCGGAAGCCGATCTCACCGCTGGCGGCTTGGTCGGCAGCATCAACCTGCGCACCATTCGCCCACTTGACGTTAGCAAGCGCATCCTCGCGGTCGGCGCGCGCGGCACCTATGTCGACCAGAAGCTACAGCCGGGAACGAGCGACCTGGGTTATCGCGTCTACGGCACGTATGTCGACAAGTTCGCCAATGACCGCATCGGTATCGCCCTGTCGGCGGCTTATACCGATGAGCCGTATCAGACCCGCGATTGGAACGCTTGGGGATACGGCGCCTATGGGCCGAACCAATATGGGATGAACGGGATCAAGACCTGGTCGGAGTCCGATAAGCTCAAGCGCTTCGGCGCCAATGGCACGATCCAGGTCAAGGCAAGCGACGACCTGATGCTGACGGTCGATGGCTTCTATTCCCGTTTCGTCGACCGCATCGATCAGCGTGGTTTCGAGATGCCGCTCAACTGCGGCGGCGGCTGCGGACACGATCAGATCCTGAGCTACGTTGCGGACTCGCGTGGGCTGGTGACGTCGGCGACGGTGAAGGGAACGCCCGTCATCGAAAATTACGCGAACGATCGCGTGGCCAGCACGTACTCGCTCGCCGGCAACCTGAAGTGGGACAATGGCGGGTCGACGCGCGCCCTTTTCGACGCAAGCTGGTCGCGCACCGACCGCAAGGATGACCGTCTGGAAACCACCGCCGGCCTTGGCCGCGCCCTACCCAATCCAACGGCAACGCTTAGCTACCAGCTGACCGACAAGGGGCCGGTTTTCACCAGCGACTATAATGGCGCCAGCTCCGCGCTGGTGCTGACGGACGTCGAAGGCTGGTCGGGCACGCCGATTCAGGCCGGTTACGACAAGATTCGCAAGAGCAAGGACGACCTGGTCGAGCTCCGCGGAGAAATCGAGCAGGACATCGGCGCCTTCGTCAAGTCGATCAAGGTCGGCGTCGACTATACCTACCGCACCAAGGTGTTGACGCAGGACGAGGCCTTCCTTTCGCCGCCGGGCGGCGCGACGACCGCGACGATCCCGTCGAACCTCCTCCTCGACCCGGTGCAGCTCGACAGGGGATTGGGCCCGATCCTGGCCTACGATCCGCGTGTCCTCGTCGCTAAGGGCGTGCTGTCGTACATTCCCAATCCATATGGGGCGTCGCAAGCTTATGACGTCACCGAAGAGGTCTGGACTCCCTACGCGATGGCCAACCTGAACGCCGATCTCGGATCGGTGAGGCTGACCGGCAATATCGGCGTGCAGGGCATTCGTACCTCGCTCACTTCCAAGGGCGCGACCAAGCCGACCGTCGAGGACTCGTATTGGATCGTTCTGCCCAGTATGAATCTCAACTTCCGTTTTTCGGACGACTTCGTGATCCGGTTTGCCGCGTCGCAGCAGATCATGCGCCCTCGCATGGATCAGCTGACCAATATCGTGAACTTCGGCATCGACAACTCGCGGACGCCGCCGATCTACGTCGGCAGCGGCGGCAACCCGCTGTTGCGGCCGTACAAGGCGACCGCCTTCGATCTCAATTTCGAAAAGTACTTCGGTTCGAAGGGCTATATCGCGCTCCAGACGTTCTATAAGCACATCAATACTTACATCGATCCCAGCGCCTTCGACCTGAATTTCGATTACTCTGGCTTCCCCAAACCCGCCGGCAACGTGCCGTCTTCGCCAATCGGCCAGTTCAGCGGCCCGGTGAACACGCATGGCGGGCATATTTACGGCATCGAGGCCGCCGGTACGCTGCCCTTCGACCTGTTCACCAAAGCGCTTTCCGGCTTCGGTCTGACCGGTGGTTTTGGCTACACCGAAACGAAGGTGAAGGACTTTGCCGGCCGGGTCACGGTTATTCCGGGCTATTCGAAATATGTCGGCAACTTGACGGTCTATTACGAGGCCGATGGCTTCAGCCTGCGCGGCAGCATGCGGTATCGCTCAGGCTTCCTCGGCGACTTCTCCCTGTTCAGCGGCGGTCTCGATCGTCAGCAAGTGCTGGCCGAAACCGTCTACGACGCGCAGGTCGGCTACGATTTCCCGGCGCAATCGGCTCTGCATGGCCTCTCGCTATACGTTCAGGGTCAGAACCTGACCAACACGCGGTCGGCGACGGTCGCGGACGTGAACGGTGCGGCATTCCCCGGCGCTTGGCTCAAATACCAGACCTATGGCCGCCGGGTCGTCGGAGGCTTCACTTTCAAGTTCTGATACACGAACAGCCTCGCCGGTTGTGGCCGGCGAGGCTCATTCGACGGTGAAGGCCTGACATGACTGATTCCACGTCGCTCGACATCGTCATCGCCGGCGGCGGGACAGCAGGATGGACGGCAGCCGCCATCCTCGCCCGCTTCCTCGGCAACCGCGCGACGATTACCCTCGTGGAATCCGACGCGATCGGCACGGTCGGCGTCGGCGAGGCGACGATCCCGCAGATCCACAACTTGATCATTGGGCTTGGGCTCGACCAAGACGAGTTCCTGCGGCGCACCAACGCTACGTTCAAGCTGGGGATCGAGTTCAGCGATTGGCTGCGTCCCGGGCGTCGCTACATCCACAGCTTCGGCCAGGTCGGGCGCGGCGTCGGACTGATCCCTTTCCGCCAACTCTGGCTGCGCGGCCGGCACCTCGGCGTCGCAGGCGACTATGGCGATTACAGCTATAACATCGCCGCCACGCGCCTGGGTCGGTTCGCGACTACCGAAGGCCGCGATGGCAAGCCGACCGAACTGGCTTATGCCTACCATTTCGACGCGGCGCTCTTCGCGGCAATGCTTCGCGACTATGCCGAAGAGCGCGGGGTGCGGCGGGTCGAAGGGCTGATCGAAAGCGTCGAGCGCGATGGCGAAACGGGGGATATCCGTGCGCTGCGGTTGGATCACGACCGCGAGGTGGCGGGCACGCTCTTCATCGACTGCACCGGATTTCGCAGCCTGTTGCTTGGCAATGCACTCGGCGTACCCTTCGTCGACTGGCGCCGTTTTCTGCCCTGCGACACTGCCCTGGCGGTGCCCAGCGAAACACGGCCGGAGTTGCGTCCCTATACTCAGTCGATGGCGCGACCCGCCGGCTGGCAATGGCGCATTCCGCTGCAGCACCGCACCGGCAACGGCCATGTCTTCTGCTCCGAGTTCATGTCGGTTGAAGAAGCGAGCGAACTGCTGCTCGCCAACATCGAAGGCAAGCCGCTCGCGGACCCGCGTCCGATCCGCTTCACCAGCGGGCACCGACAGGATTTCTGGTCGCATAATTGCGTCGCTTTGGGTCTCGCCGCAGGCTTCATGGAGCCGCTCGAATCCACCAGCATCCACCTCGTCCAGTCGGGGCTGGGTCGGCTGCTCACCTTGCTATCCGGCGACTTGTCGAACGTCGCCACGGCGCGCGACACGTTTAATCGCCTGTCCACCATCGAGTGGCAGCGCATCCGAGATTTCATCGTCCTGCATTATATCGCCAACGAGCGCGTCGGCGAGCCGTTCTGGGACCATTGCCGGGCGATCGCCCTTCCCGCAACGCTGGCGGAAAAGATCGAGCTGTTTCGCGAAGCCGGCGCGTTCGTCCGCGAGGAGGACGAGTTGTTCCTCGACGATAGCTGGGGTCAAGTGATGATCGGCCAAGGCATCATGCCGCACAGCTGGTCGCCGCTCGCCGACAACGTACCAGGGCAGGATGTCGGTCCCTTTCTCGACACCCTGGCCAAATCCTATCGCATCAAGGCGGAAACGCTGCCCAGCCATCGCGACTTCGTGATGTCGATGAGGGGTAACGTTCTGGAGAAACACGCATGATCCGCCGCTCGCTACTCGCCGCCTTGCTCGCGTCTGCGCTCGCGCAACCGGGACTGGCCTCTTCCGGCCCTGCACCGGCATCGGCGGCCGCATCGACCTATCGCGACCGCCTGCCCGAGGACGAGGTCATCTATTTCGTCCTGCCCGACCGGTTCGAGAATGGCGATCCGAAGAACGATGCCGGCGGTCTGAAGGGTGACCGACTCGTCACCGGCTTCGATCCGACCGCCAAGGGCTTCTATCACGGCGGCGACCTCAAGGGGCTGCTCAAACGGATCGACTATATCCAGGCGCTCGGCGCGACCGCGATCTGGGTCGGGCCGATCTTCAAGAACAAGCCGGTCCAGGGTCCCAAGGGCAGCGAGTCCGCCGGTTATCACGGCTATTGGATCACCGACTTCACCCGCGTCGATCCGCATTTCGGCACCAATGCCGACTTCAAGGCCTTGGTCGACGCGGCACACGCGCGTGGGATGAAGGTCTATATGGACATTATCGCCAACCACACCGCGGACGTGATCAAGTATCGCGAGTGCGAAGCGGACAAGCCGTGCGCCTACCGCGGCCGTGCCGACTATCCCTATACGCGCAGGGGCGGCGCGAGCGGTCCGGCGATCAATCCGGGCTTCCTCGGCGATGGCGTCGCGACGCCCGAGAATTTTGCCAAGCTGACCGACCCCGACTGGGCCTACACGCCATACCTTCCCAAGGGCGAGGAGAAAGCCAAGGTCCCGGCCTGGCTCAACGACCCGATCTATTACCATAATCGCGGCGATTCGACCTTCTCGACCGAGGATTCGCAGCTCGGGGACTTCGGTGGGCTCGATGATCTGATGACAGAGAACCCGCGCGTGATCGCGGGCATGATCGACATTTTCGGCAAGTGGATCGACGATTTCGGCATCGACGGATATCGCATCGACACCGCGCAGCATGTCGACCCCGCCTTCTGGCAGGCGTTCGTCCCGGCGATGCTAGCGCGCGCCAAGGCCAAAGGCATCCCCAACTTCCATATCTTCGGTGAGGTGTTCACCGGCGACCTCGACGTCGCGCGGCTTGCGGCGCACACGCGGGTCGACAAACTGCCCGCCGTGCTCGACTTCGCGTTCGAGCGCGCGGTGGCCGACACCGTCGCCCGCGGCGCCCCGACCAGCGAGCTGTTCCACATGTTCTTCGGCGACCCCGCTTATGCCGATGGAGAGGCTACCGCGCGGACCTTGCCGACGTTTCTCGGCAATCATGACATGGGCCGCTTCTCGATGTTCGTAAAAGCCGGCTTCCCCCAGGCGAGCGACGAAGAGGTGTTGAAGCGCGTCATTCTCGGCCATGCCATGCTGCTGACGCTGCGCGGGGTGCCGACCATTTATTATGGCGACGAACAGGGCTTCGTCAGCACGGGCAACGACCAGCTCGCGCGCGAGGACATGTTCGGCAGCAAGGTCGCGGTCTATAACGACACCAAATTGCTCGGGACGACCAAGACCACAGCGACACCGAGTTTCGGCACCGACAATCCGATCTTCAAGACGATCGCCGAGCTCGCCCGCACCCGCACCAGCCACCGTGCGCTCACCCGCGGGCGCCAGGTACCGCGCGCGTGGGGCGACAAACCCGGCCTGTTCGCCGTGTCACGGTTCGATCCCGATACCGGCAAGGAAATGCTGATCGCGTTCAACACCTCGACCGCGCCGCTCACCGCCAATGTGCTGGTCGACGACAAATCCTCCGCTTTCACCGCGCTCCACGGTGCGTGCGAAGCGAAAGCAACCGCGCCGGGCAGCCTGAAGGTCAGCCTCGCTCCTCTCGACTTCATCATTTGCGAGGCCCAGTGAACGACGTCGCCCGCCTACCCTCCGTCCAGACAGCGCGCGAATGGTGGCGCGGAGCGGCGATCTACCAAATCTATCCGCGCAGCTTCGCCGATACCAATGGCGACGGCATCGGCGACTTGCCCGGCATCACCGCGCATCTCGATCATGTCGCGAGCCTGGGCGTCGACGCGATCTGGCTGTCGCCCTTCTTCACCTCGCCGATGCTCGATTTCGGCTATGATGTGGCCGATTATTGCGACGTCGACCCGATCTTCGGCACGCTGGACGATTTCGACGCGCTGGTCGCCCGTGCACACACGCTCGGGCTCAAGGTGCTGATCGACCAGGTTTATTCGCACAGCAGCGACCGACACCCCTGGTTCCTGGAGAGCCGCGCCGATCGCACCAATCCCAAGGCCGATTGGTATGTCTGGGCCGACGCCAAACCCGACGGCACGCCGCCCAACAACTGGCAATCGGTGTTCGGCGGCCCGGCCTGGACCTGGAGCGCACCGCGCCGGCAATATTACATGCACAATTTCCTCCCCGAGCAGCCGCAGTTGCACATGCACTTGCCGGCGGTGCAGGACGCGATGCTCGACGTGGCGAAATTCTGGCTCGACCGCGGCGTCGACGGTTTCCGCATCGATGCGATCAACTTCTCGATGCACGACCCCGCGCTGACCGACAATCCGCCAGCCCCGGCGGGACCGCGCACGCGCTCATTCGACTTCCAGCAACATATCCATAACCAGAGCCAACCCCAGATACCGGCATTCCTCGAGCGGTTGCGGGTACTGCTCGACAAATATGGCGCGACCTTCACCGTCGCCGAGGTCGGCGGCCCGAGCCCCGAGGCCGAAATGCACGCCTTCACCCAGGGGGACCGCCGGCTTAATTCGGCCTATGGCTTCAATTTCCTCTACGCCGACAAGTTGACGCCTGCGCTGGTGCGCGACGCGCTCGCGCAATGGCCCGATGCGCCCGGCACCGGCTGGCCAAGCTGGGCGTTCGAGAATCACGACGCGCCGCGCGCAATCTCGCGCTGGGCAGCCCCCCAACACCGCGACACCTTCGCGCGGATGAAGCTGATGCTACTCATCTCGCTGCGCGGTAACATCTTCCTGTACAATGGCGAGGAACTCGGCCTGACCCAGGTCGACATCCCGTTCGATGCGCTGCGCGATCCCGAAGCGATCGCCAATTGGCCGCTGACGCTATCGCGGGACGGGGCGCGCACACCGATGCCCTGGCGCCAAGACGCCAACGATCATGCCGGCTTCAGCTCCGGCACGCCCTGGTTGCCGATCGGCGCCGACCATCTCGCGCTGGCGGTGGATCGCCAGGACGGAGATCCGGAATCCTTGCTCAACCTGACGCGGCATCTGCTCGCGTTCCGCCGATCGAGTGACGCGTTGATGTGTGGCGATGCTCGCGTGATCGAAGCGAGTGAAACGGTCCTGGCGATCGAGCGGTCGGCGCCCGACGAGACGGTGTTGTGCGTGTTCAACATGTCGCCCGAGCCGGTCGAATGGCGCCCCGTCCAGCCCGATCGCTGGCGCACGGAGGAAACCGTCGGCCATGTGACCGACTGGCGCTTCGGCGGCTATGCGGCGGTAATCGCGCGCCGGGTTTAAGCCCTCGCCTATTCCCGACGGGCCCGTCGCCCGATTGTGCAAACCAAACCAGCTTGAAGATGGTGCGGGCGGTGGGAATCGAACCCACACTCCTTTCGGAACCGGATTTTGAGTCCGGCGCGTCTACCAGTTCCACCACGCCCGCATATCGTTCAGACCGCCTTGGTAGCGGCCTAGAACCGAGGATTTGGACGCCTATAGGCGAGCACCCGGAGGATTTCTAGACCACAGTTCACCGCTTGCTCGGGGCGGCGCGTCATGCCGAATCCGACGTAGAATCGCACTGCCGCAATACGACCCGGTTCTTGAGCTCTTCCACCACATACACGAGCGCCGGCCGAGTTTGTGAAATTGCGAACCACCGCCGACGACCCGAAGTTTCTCGCGCGTGGGTTTCCGGCTGTGCCGGCAATCAGCGCGCCTTCTCGCCGCACGTGACGGCGTTCATGATGGCTGACCACATGCTTCCACTCGGAGCGCCTTTCGCTCGGTTTCCAGCTCGGCGCCAGTTACTGGACGGCGGATACCCGTGTGGCGATCATCATCGCGAAGCTCTCACTCGCCGGCTTCACGCGCATTTTGAGCGACGCTTATTTCGCCACGGCATCGTTCAACTCGATCAGTCCGTTCGCTTATGTCCAACCGGTGTATGCGCCGCTTCGGACGTACGCAATTGAGGCGCGGATCACATTTGATGGGTTCGTCTTAAAGGCGTCGTCGGTCAGCCGCGAACGCGGCGAAGCGTCACCATGCTCCAACTGGACTCCCTCGGAAACTGGGCGGCCCTCGCCATTAACTAAGCCTGCAATGGACGCCAGTGCTTTGGTTACCCGCGTCGTCCGCCGCGAAATCCAAGGAAGACGCCTCGTGCTGCAGAATAGCTCTGATCGCTAGCAATTAACCGCCGACTATCTATCGCCGTTCTCTGCGCGTTCGCATAGCTCTGTCACATCGCAAAGAGCGAAATGGCCTAAACCTTAGCCAGCAGCGTGTCGGAAAGGCGCCCGTCCACACACGGCCATTTGCGACGCTCAGCGTATAACGTGGAATCGGATCGCGGTGCCGCCCCCCGGCGCGAGGTCGAGCGGTAGCACGTCGTTTGACGTCACCACCTTCTTCTCGATCGTGATCGGCAGCGGATTGACGCGGTAATCGGCGTTGGGTCCGTCGCGATAGATCTGCGCCTCATACTTCCTGCCCGGCGCCAGGAAGGTCAGCGGCTGCGACAGCGTGCGCGCATTTTCGTCCGTGATCGCGCCCAGATACCAGTCCTGCCCGCCACGCGGCTGGCGCACGACGACGACGTAATCGCCGATTTCCGATTGCAGCGTGCGGGAGACTTCCCAGTCGGTCGGCACGTCGCGGATGAACTGGAACGCGGCCAGGTTCTTCTCGTAATTTTCGGGCAGATCGGCGGCCATCTGGATCGGGCTGTAGACCACGACATATTCGGCCAACTGCGTGGCAAGCGTCGATTGCACGCGCCGCGTCACGTCGTCCTTGCCGTGCGCCAGATCGAAGATGCCCGGCGTGAAATCCATCGGCCCGCCGAGCAGCCGAGTGAAGGGCAGGATCGTCATGTGTTCGGGCGGATTGGTCGGCACGCCCCAGGCATTATATTCCTGTCCCCGCGCGCCTTCGCGGGCGATCATGTTGGGCCAGGTGCGGCGCAAACCCGTATCCTTGACCGGCTCGTGCGCGTCGATCGCGATACGGTATTTCGCCGCGGTCTCGGCGACGAGAAGATTGTGGCGGACCATGAACTGGCCGGCGAACCACTCGCCCTTGCCCTCGCGGTCGAGGATGTCGCCGGCATGGCGGACATAGCCCGTCTTGACCGCATGGACGCCGTAGCTGGCGTAGAATTTCATCGCGTCGTCGAGCTGGTTTTCATAATTGACCACCCCGCCGCCGGTCTCGTTATGCCCGATCAACTGCACGCCCTTGGCCTTGGCGTAAGCAGTGACCGCGGCGATGTCGAAATCGGGATAGGGCTTGGTGAAGCTGAACTTGTCGCCATTGGCGATCCAGTCGCCGTCCCAGCCCTGGTTCCACCCTTCGACCAGGACTCCGCTGAAGCCGTATTTGGCGGCGAAGTCGATATAGCGCTCGACATTGGCTGTGGTCGCGCCGTGCCGCATGCCGCTCGACCAGGTCGTCTTGTCGAGATGCATTTCCCACCACACGCCGACGAACTTGCCGGGGGTGAACCACTTCCGGATATCGGGGATCCTGCTCGGTTCGTTGAGGTTGAGCTCGATCCGGCTGTCGGCCAGCGCGCCCGGCGTCTCTCCAATCAGCACCGTCCGCCACGGCGTGATGAAGGGGCCGGTCTTCTTGGCCAGCGTGCCGTCGGGCCAAGGCATCAGCCACGCGGTCAACGTGCCCTCGCCATTGCCCTGAAGCAGCATCGACGGGAAGTCGATCATCGCCGCTTCGTGGAACGAGAGGTAGAGGCCGTTGGCACCCTTCATCGTCAGCGGCGTCTCGGCGAGTGTGATGCGGCGCGCGTCGGTCTGGGTATAGAGATATTCGTCGCGTTCCTGGCCCAGTCCTTGATACCACCAGGCCTGATAGGCGCCGAGCGTGTGGAATTGGGTGCGCTCGGCAGTGACCGCGACGTCCTGGCCGGCGGGCACATCCTTGTAGTCGTAGCGGAAGCCGAAGCCGTCATCGAACAGGCGGAAGGTGACGTCGACCGCCTTGTTGAGCGCGGTGTCGCCATTGAGCGTGACGGTCAGTTCATTGTGGTTGTCGCGGATCACCCGCTCTTCGCCCCAAGGCTGTTCCCAATTCGTGTCCGATGAGGCTCGGCGCGGATTGCCCATCGCCGAAAAGCGCGCGGCCGGCTCGCCCTTGAAGGTCAGGCCGAGCTCGGACGGCGCAAGGAGCTGCGCGCCCTTGCGGGTCACCTCGTAGAGCGCCTGGCCGTTCTCGACCCACACGCAGATCTCGATCACCTTGCCTGGCGATTGCGCGCATTCGCGAGTGGCGGCCGCGGCGGAAGCGGTCCAGCCGAGTGCGGCAATCAGGGCAAGCGAACGAAGGATCATCTGGAGGTTCCTCGGGGAGAGATCAGGAAGGTTTGCCGAGCGCGGCGCGAAGCTGTTGACGCAGCGCCGTGCGCGCGGTGGGAGAAAGCGGACCGAACGGCCCCTGGAGTGGTGCGGGGATATGCGACAGCACATCGCCGCGCTCGCCGAATACGTATGCCGCGATCATCTCGCGCCAGTAATCGCGCTCGCCCGGCGGCAGATCGCGGAACGCGAGCAAGGCGGTCAGGAAAGCGTGGTTGGGCTCGTCGCTGCCGCCCCACCAGTAATTGACCATCGCGTTATAGGCGTCGAGCGAGATGACGTGGTGCCACCAGTAGCGCGGCAGGAAGAGCGCCTCGCCTGGTTCGACCAAGGCGAGGCTCGCGGCGGCGACGGCGTCCACGTAACGCGGGAAGCGGGCGAGATCGGGCGCCTCGGGATCGACCAGCGAGAGCGCTGGCGGGTTGTCGGGCGGACCGACATAGAGGTTGCTCACCTGCTCGGGCGGAAACAGAACGAAGCGCCGCCGCCCGGCGATCACGCAGGCGAGATTGTGGTCGCGATCGTTGTGCGTCCGCGTGTGGACCGCGCCACCCAGCCACAGTCGCGCGCCGATTCCGGGTAGCAAAGGCATCGGGTTATGCTCGGCGAAACCGGGCATCGCCTGGTCGAGCCGCAGCATCTGGATCGCGACGGTCGGCGCATCGGGCTGGCCGATCAGCCCTTCGATGCGGTCGAGCGTGGAACCCAGCGGCGCCTGGCGCCTGGTGAAAGTGAATTCGCGCAGGTCGGGACCATAAGCGAATTGCCCGCGATGCCGCGCGGGGGCCTCCATCACCGGCACCGCTGCCCCGCTGTCGAGCCGGCGGAAATAGGCGTTCAGCGTCGCCGCACCCTGCATCCCGGCGGCGAGCGCGGGCCAAGTGTCGAACAGGCCGTGGAGTACTACGGGCGCGCCCGCGGCGACGATCGCGGCGAATTCGTCCGGTGCGATCACGCCGCGCCGGGCGATGCGCGGCAGGCTGTCGAGCGCGGCCGGATCGCGCTGCAGGCGGATCGGGTCAACCACGCGCGGTTCCCAGCGCCTCGGCATGCATCGGCTGGCGCAGCACCGTTTCCTTGACGAAACCGAGCATCGTCCGGAACCGCGCCTTGACCGCCTCGGGATCGGTCGTGTCGATCCGCGGCGAATAGCTTTCGGGTGCGATGCCGAGCCCGATCAGCAAAGCGCGCCAATGATCGGCCGCGATGCTGTCATCCTCCATCGGCGGCACCTCGCCGCGCGCGCGGAAGGTGTCGACGATATGCGCGAGCGCGGGCGGCAGCGGCGCCGCCTGGGCGGCGCGCCAGAACGGCCCGGCGAACGGCGCGCAGGCATAGAAGGCTGCCTGATAGTCACGCAACCGCTCGAACGACGATCGCATCAACCGGTTATATTCGGCGCGGCTCGGCGCGACTGCATCGCCGGTCGGGAAATAGGTCAGCAGGGCGACCAGCCCGAGCTGCACCGCATGGAGGTCGAGAGTATGGATTGGATCGAGCGCGCACGCCGCCGCGCCGATCGCGACGCAATTCTGCGCCCAGGGCTGCTCGCGCCGCCCCGGGTCGGACGGCCGCAGCACCGCGTCGCCCAGCGCCAACCCGCTCGCCGCCGCTGCCGCCTGCAACGCTTGCTCGTCGCCGATCAGCGCGCTGTCGAAGGCATGGACGACATGCGTCGCCGCCTGCGCCGGATAGAGGCCGGTCCAGCCGCGGTCCCAGGCGCGGATCTCGGCATAGGTCGGCACCGGCGCAAAGGCTTGGGCACGCGCGACGAACACGCGGTCGGCCGGAAAATGCGCCCGCCAGCTTTCCTGGCCGATACCGAGCGTCCGTCCGATCAAGGCGGCGTCGGTCCCGGTCGCGTCGACGAAGAAATCGCCCGGGACGCGCGCGCCATCGGCGACCAGCGCGGTGATGTCGCCATCCTCGCCGCGCTCGATCGCGATATGACTGGCGGTGCGCGCCGCCACGCCGAGCCGCTGCGCGACCGATTTGAGGCCGGCGGCATAAGCGATGGCGGGCAAATGATAGGCGTAATCGGCGCGGCCATAGATCTCGCTCGCTTCGTCGGGGATCATCACCCGACCCTGGCGCGCGGCGGCGCCGGTCAGCGAGAAATCCTCGAGCGCGACATCGAGCCCGAGCCCGCGCGCCTTCAGCCAATAGGCAAAGAAGTCGTTGCCCTCGATCGGCGCGCCGTAGCCGCCATAGGCATTGAGGAAGGGCGGCCGCGTGCCGAGCAGGTCGACCACATTCTGTCCGAGCGAGAAGGCGCCGCCGGTCGCCCGCAGCAGGCCAGCCTCGTCGAGGCGGAGGCGGGTGTGGAGCGCCTCGAGTCCCGGCAGGGTCGCATAGACGTCCGCCGGATAGAGCAGGCTCGGCAGCTCGATCGCGGTGACCGCGACGCCGGCGGGCGCGAGCGCCGCCCGGAGCACGCTGGCCGCAAGCCACAATGGCGCGTCCCGGCCGAGCAGGACGAGCGATTGCACGCCGCGCTGAACGGGCGCGGTCATGCTGCCGGCTCCAGCGCGGGGGCGAGGCAATAGGAGCGCACGAGGTCGCCGTGCGGGGTCATGTCGGCGGCATTGACCTCGATCCGGTATTTGAGGTCGGCGAGCCGCGCTTCGAGTTCGTCGATCGGGATCGCCTCGGCCAGCGGGTTCCAGCTGCGCGGCAGGACCCCCTGACCGACCAGCACCGCAAGCCAGGAGTCGCGCGAGAACAGGCCGTAGCGGTAATCGGGCGCCGCCGCCGACGCTTCGAACAAAGCGATCTTGTGCGCGAGCGTATCGGGCAGTTCCATGCTGCGGACATGGTCCCAGAGCGGCTGACCATGGCGGCGATTGGCGGTGTAATGGAGGACGAGGAAGTCGCGGATGCGATCGTAATGGACCTCGAACAGCCGGTTATATTCGGCCGCCAGCCGCGGATCGATTCCGGTGCGCAGCGTGGGCATCAGCCCGATCAGGTCCATCACCCCGGCCTGGATCAGGAAGATCGAGGTCGATTCGAGCGGCTCCAGGAACCCGCTGGCGAGCCCGATCGCGACGCAATTGCCCGCCCAGGCGGTGGCGCGGCGGCCCGCCTCGAAGCGCAGCAGCCTTGGCTCGCCGAGCGGCGGCGCGTCGAGCGCACCGAGCAGCACGTCGCGCGCACGCTCCTCGTCGGTAAAGCGGCTGGAAAAGACATAGCCGTTGCCGGTGCGGTGCTGGAGCCCGATCCGCCACGTCCAGCCGGCTTCCCGCGCGGTCAGCCGGGTGAAGGGCAGCAGTGGCTCGGTGCGGATGCTGGGGATCGCGAAGGCGCGGTCGCAGGGCAGCCAGTCGCTCCAGTCGTGCCACGCAACACCCATCGCCCCGCCGACCAGCAGCGAGCGGAAACCCGAGCAGTCGATGAACAGATCGCCGGCGACCGCGATCCCGGACTCCAGGCGAAGCGCGGCGACATGGCCGCTCGCGGGATCGCGGACGATGTCGACCACCTTGCCCTCGATCCGCGTGACGCCTTGCGGCTCGGCCCAGCGGCGCAGAAAGCGTGCATAGAGGCCGGCGTCGAAATGATAGGCGTAGGAATAGGTCGAGCGGATCGACTTGGGATCCTCGTTCGGATGCTCGAACGCGGCGTTGCGACAGACCGCGATCGCATAGGAATAATCGTGCAGCTCGGCTGCCTTGCCGGCGGCACGGGCGCGCGCCCAGTGATGCTGGAAATCGACTCCGGCCCAGGGTTCGCCGAACGTGCCGAACGGATGGACGTAGCTCTCGCCAGGGACGTCCCAGTCGACGAACTCGATCCCGGCCTTGAAGACCGCCTGGGTGTCGCGCATGAATTGCGCCTCGTCGATCCCCAGCGCGTCGTTGAAGATCTTGATGTGCGGCAGAGTCGCTTCGCCGACGCCGACCGTGCCGATCTCCTCGGATTCGATCAGCGTGATCGCATAGTCTTGCGCGGGCAGCAGTTTGACCAGCGCCGACGCCGCCATCCACCCGGCAGTGCCGCCGCCGACGATGGCCACCTTGAACGGGTCTGGGCGGGATGGTTCTGGTCCTGGTGCCGGCGCCATGATGGTCTTCCCTCACAAAAATCAGGCGCCGCCGCACTTGGAAGGGTGGCGGCGGCGCCCAGTGGAGGAAATCAGAACTTGAACCGGCCGCCAATCGAGAAGCGGCGGTCGACCACGCCCCAGTTGGAGTCGATGTAGACCGGCTTGGCCCCCGGCGTTGCCTTGGAGTCGCCGAAAATCTGCTGCTGATAGACGGTTCGCGTGTTGAGCAGATTGGATCCCTCGAGCGCGATCTCGAACCTCTTGTCGAGCGAGATGCGGAGCGACCCGTCAAGGAAGCCGGCGGCTTTCTGGAACACCGGCAAGCCGATGCAGCAATCCAGGTTGTTGGTCAGGAAGCGCGACCGCCAATTGTACGCGACGCGCAACGCGACCGGGCCCTTTTCGTAGAGGCCGACCACGTTGAACGAGTGTTTCGAGATGCCGGCCAGCATGTGCGAGTCGATCACCGCGCCGCGTCCGCCGCTGACGTCCAGACCCGCACCCTGCCCGCCGGTGCCGCCGGCATCGAGCGCGCCGACCGCGATCAGGTTCGAATTGTTGATCCCCGATTGGTCGACGAACGTGTAATTGGCCTGGATACCGAGGCCCGAGAGCAGGCCGGGCAGGAAGTCGAAGAAGGTCTGATATCCGACTTCGAAGCCTTTCAGTTCGCCGCCGCTCTTCTCGTTGCGCGGGCCGCGCAGCAGGACCGTCTGGGTCGAACCGTTATTGGTGAACTGGCGCTCGAACTGACCGTACGAGATCGCGTTGTGGAGCTTCTTGTAGAACAGGTCGACCGTGAACAGGGACGACTTGCCCATATAGCGTTCGAAGGTGAGGTCGAACTGGTCGGCGGTCATCGGCCGGAGACCGGCATAGCCCGATTCCGCGTTGAACACGAAATTATAGCCGGTGACGTTGGCCGCGACATGCGCCGCGGTCGGCGAGTTGTAGACGATATAGGGCGAGTCCGGCCCGGTGTTGATGACCGGCGAGTTGATCGACACGAAATTGCGCAGCAGGCCGAAATCGGGCCGCGACAGGCCGCGCGAATAGCCGAAGCGAACATAGGTCTTGCTGTCGAAGCCGAGCCGCAGGTTGAAGCTGGGCAGCACGTTGGTGTAGCTCGCCTTGAGCTGGTTCGGCGACCCGCCGCCGGCCGCGAAGGCGAGGACCGCGGGGGTCAGATAGCAGCTCGGCTGGACGATCGCGGTGCCCGACAGCGGCGTCGCGCACGTCGGCAGCAGGTTGAGGGCGGTGCTCGTCGGATAGGATACCGCGCCGTCGCTGGTCACTTCTGTCCGGATCACGCGGACGCCGATATTGCCCTTCACCCGGATGCCGCCGCCGAAGATCGGCTGATCACCGCCGAAATTGAGCATGGCATAGGCGGCCTTGGTCCGTTCCGACGTCCTGGTGACTTCGGACGGCGTGAAGCAATTGTCGACCGTCGCTTCGGGCCGGTCGCAGATTGCGGTATAGCCGGGTGCGATCGGCGAGTTGGTGGTGGCGCCGCTCAGCGACTGCAGCAGCTTGGGGAAGTTCTGCAGCGTATCGCGGTTCAGATAGACCAGCGGGCCGTTATTATAGGCGCTGCCATTGTAGAAATCGTTGCCCAGGCTGGTCGATTCCCAGATGCCGGCGCCATAGCCCTTGAAGTTGGAATTGCAGGCCGCCGCCGGATTGGGCGCGGTGTTATCGGCGTTGAAGCCCGCGCCGTTGCAATTCCACGACGCGGCGATCGGGGTCCAGTTGAAGGTCGAATAGCGGACCGTCTGGTTGCGGTCGGCATAGCGCACGCCGACCTTCAGCGAGTCGAGCCAGCCGCCCTTGTCGAAATCATATTGCAGGTCGCCCTTGAACGCCCATTCGTCGGCATCATTGTCCTCGACATGGCCCTGGATGAACGGGATCCAGTAATTGTGCGGATTGGACAGGCCGCCGCTCGCGTAATTGACGTTGGAGCCCGGCAGCAACTTGACCTCGGGCGTGCCGTCGCCGTTCACGCTATACTGCATGTTAGCCATCGACCCAACCGCGACGAGGATGTCGTTATTGTTGGTCGACGCGGTGATGCGCTGCCCGTCGAGCGTCAGCCTGAGATTGTCGGTGATCTTCCAGTCGATATTCGCGGAGAAGTCGCGCGTGCCCTCGCTATGGTCGAAATTGCGCGCTTCGTTCTGGAAATAGAGGCCGTCGCGCAGCGTGGTGCAATGGCCGGTACCGCAATTGTTGACGAACGGCATGCCGGGGACCGCCGACCCGGTATTGATCGCGTCCTGGTCGTTGCCGCTCCAGCTGCCCAGCCAGCTGCCATGGCCCTGGGTCAGCACGCCCGATTGCAGCATGCCGTTGGAGCCGAACACCAGAGCCGGGGTGCCGTCGGCCGCGCCCAGGATCGTGCCGCTGCGCGGGTTGAACGCCGGCGTGCCATAGGCATTGCCGTCGAAGATCACGTGGCTGGCGCGCTCGAGCCAGGCATTGTGATATTTGGAGTCGGTATATTGGACGGTCAGCAGGAACCGTTCCGATTTGTCTTGGAACTGCCCGGCCAGCGCGATGCCGCGGCGGGTGCGGTCGTAATCGACCTGCGAATAGCGCACGCCGTCGGGCGCGTATGCCCAGCCGGTGCCGCCGAACGG
This sequence comes from Sphingomonas sp., assembly GCF_024508665.1. Lineage (GTDB taxonomy): Bacteria > Pseudomonadota > Alphaproteobacteria > Sphingomonadales > Sphingomonadaceae > Sphingomonas. The sequence goes on along the minus strand of NZ_JANINP010000001.1, from coordinate 303,759 downwards.
ATTGGCGGTACAGCCGATCGCTCCGTCCGAGCCGACATTGGCGCTGCCGTCGGGCTTGAGCGCACCGGCCGAACAATAAGTGTCGATCTTGTCCATGATCACGCTCTCGGTGCGCGTGATCACATGGCTGCGCGCGAAGTCGGCCATGAAGCCGAACTTGCCGATCTCCGTATCGAACGTGTCGCTGATCAGCGCGGAGAATTCACCGGTCCATTTCTTCGAGCGGTCGCCATAGGTCGCCTTTGCGTTGCCGGTCACGACCAGGCCGTTCTGGTCGAACGGCAGGCGCGTGCGCAGGTCGACCGTGCCGGCGATGCCGCCCTCGATCATGTCGGCGGTCAGATTCTTGTAGACGTCGACGCGCGACATGAGCTCGGGCGAGATGTCGTTGAAGTTGAGCCCGCGCGCGGCATCGGCCGAGAAGCTGTCGCGGCCGTTGAACTCGGTACGGACCTGGGTCAGGCCGCGGACCAATACGCCGGCCGCCTCACCCGACGGGTGGGTCGAATCGTCGGTCGATTGCAGCCGCGACACGGTGATGCCGGGGATGCGCGACAAGGCGCCCGATACCGAAGTGTCGGGGAACGAGCCGATGTCGGTCGCGCTGATCGAGTCGACAATCGTCGCGGCGTTGCGCTTGGTCTCCGCGGCGTCGCCCAGCGCGCGGCGCACGCCGACGATCAGGATGTCGTTGTCATCGGGGGCCTGGGAGCCGCTATCCGTTTGCGGCGCCGCGGTCGGGCTGGCGGCGGCCTCCGGCGCGGTCTGCGCTTGCGCGCCGGTCGCGGCGAAGATCGCCAACGTCATCAGCGACGCACCGCTCCACAGAAGGCCGCGGCTATGGCTGGTACCCAGGTGTTTCATCGATCACTCCCCTATGCCCGCCCCTCATGCGGGGGCTTATCCCGTTGCTCGCGTGCCGAGGCTGCATGCCCGGCACGCGGCGCGAATCATCGTTGGTGGATTTGATGCGGCGCGTCGTCGCGTGCCATTTGCCCCTTCACCCCTCCTGTGCGGCCCGGCTTTTCGCGGTGCGCGCGTCTCCATCGCTTGCAGCCCTTTGCAACGATTTGCGCTTTGTTGCGTAAATTTCCGTAACGCGCAAGCCCCGTTTTTGCGCCTCGTATCTCGGGAGAATCCAAATTTCGGGATTCGCGCAGAAGTTCATTTATGCAAAAGTTGCATAACTGTCTTCACGAATTTGGGATGAAGAGCGCGGTCAGCGCGGCGATCGCCATTGCGGTCGCGGCTAGTCCCAGGGCAAAGATCGCCTGGTTATCGAGCCAATGATGGACAATCGCGCCGAGCACGGTCGCTGCCACGAGTTGGGGCAGCACCAGGAACATGTTGTGGATGCCCATATAGACGCCCATCTTTCGCGGCGGCACCGCGCTGGCGAGCATTGCATAAGGCAGCGACAGGATCGCTGCCCAGGCGCACCCGATCCCGATCGTCGGCAACCACAGCCAGCGCGGATCGTCGACCCACACGAACCCGGCAAGGCCCAGCGCGCCGAGCCCAAGACTGGCCGCATAGACCGTGCGCCGCCCGATCCGGTCGGAGATCCATGGCAGCGCCAGGGCGGCGATTGCCGCCACGCCGTTATAGCCAGCGAACAACACGCCCACCCAATCGGCGCCGGCATTATAGGCCGCGGAACTGGCATTGGTGGTGTGATAATGGTGGGCGGCGATAGCGGGCACGGTGTAGATCCACATCGCGAACAAGGCGGTCCAGGTGAAGAACTGCACCATTGCGAGGTGCCGCAGCACGCGCGGCATGTGCAATATGTCCTCGACAATCTCGAACACGCCGAGTGAATGCCTGCCGCGGCGCCGCATCGCCACCGCGGCGAGTTGCGCGAGTCCGAACAGAAAGGCGATCGCGGCGAGCACATATATTTCGCGCTCGAGCTGCTCCGCATAAGCGAAGCCCGCGATCGCGCCGCCGCCAAGCATCCATAATGTTCCGCTCAGGGCAAGTGTCGCCGCGCCGGTTGTGCTTGGCACTGCGTGGTCGATCAGGTCGGGCGCGTCGGCGGCAAGGCTGGCCGGCGGCCGCTCGGTCGTCGTGGCGACCGTCCAGGCGACCGCGGCGAGCAGCCCGACCGCGCCGATATAGAAAGTGACGCGTACCGACGGCGGCAGCAGCCCGGGCGCGGCGGTGGCTGCGACCCCGAACCAGTGCGTAAGGATCCAGGGCAGCGCCGATGCGAACACCGCTCCGGCACCGATGAAGAAGACCTGCACGGCAAAGCCTTCGGTCCGCTGCTCCTCCGGCAGGGCATCGGCGACGAGCGCGCGAAACGGCTCGGCGGCGATATTGATCGAGGCGGTGAGCAGCCACAGTGCCAGGCTCGCCGTCCAGATGCTCGCGGCATTGGGCATCGCGACCAGCGCGATTGCGGTCAGGATCGATCCCGCCAGCAGGAACGGCCGCCGCCGCCCGAGCGGTCCCCAGGTGCGATCGCTCCAATGCCCGATCAGCGGCTGGACGAGCAGGCCGGTGATCGGCGCCGCGATCCACAGGATCGGCAATTGGTCGAGCTCGGCGCCCAATGTCTGGAAGATCCGGCTGGTGCTGCCGTTCTGCAGCCCCCAGACGATCTGCACCCCGAACAGGCCGCAGCACATGTTCCAGATCTGGCCGATCGTGAGCCGCGGCCGCCGCATCGGCGTCGCTGCTGAAATGCCCGCGTCCCCCTCGTTCGCTTGCAAAACCTGCCCTTCGCTCCTTAAGTCGGCGCCGGTTAGCGGGTCAGCTTGGGCGTAATGGGCAGCAACAGCAACAACAATACGACGCTGCAGGACCTCGCCAAGCTGGCGGGCGTCTCGGTATCGACGGTGTCGCGCGCGCTCAACGACGAGCCGGTAATCAGTGCCAAGACCAAGCAGCGCATCTGGGCATTGGCGCGCGAGCATGACTATCCGTTCCGCCATTACATGCCCGCCGCACCGATCGGTGCCGAGGGTTCGATCGCGATCGTCACCCCGCACATGCGTGGTCGGCCGGTACCGCTGACTCACCCGTTCTTCCTCGAACTGATCGCGCAGATCGGCGAGGCGGCGCGTGCGCGGTCGTGCGATTTCATCGTCAGCCACACCTCACCGGAAAATTACGACGATCTGGTCCATGCCGTCACCACCAGCCGCGCGAGTGGGGTGATTTTCCTGGGCCAGGGCGCGCTGCACGAACAGCTCAATCAACTCGCGACCTCGACCAACGGGCATTTCGTGGTCTGGGGCGCGCATATGGCCGGCCAGAAATATTGCTCCGTCGGTTCGGACAATGTGCTCGGCGGGCGGCGCGCGACCCTGCATCTCGCTCGGATGGGCCGGCGCAACATTCTGTTCCTCGGCGGCAGCGACCCCGAGGCGTTGCAGCGCCGCCGCGGCTATCTCGAAGGCGTCAAGGAAAGCGGGCTCGAGGCCGATCCCAATCTGGTCGTCGCCGTCGAGTTCGAACTCGAGGCGGCGGAGGCAGCTGTCGCTCGGCTGCTCCATCGCGGCGTGGTGTTCGACGGCATCGTCGCGTCGAGCGACCTGATCGCCCTGGGCGCGATTCGCGCGATCAAGCGCGCCGGTCGCACAGTACCTGGGGACGTATCGGTAGTGGGCTATGACGACATGCTGCTCAGCCGGTTGAGCACGCCGACACTGAGCACGATCCGCCAGGATACTGCCGAGGCGGGGCGATTGCTGGTGTCGCGCGTGCTCGATTTCTCGCCCGAACACTTGCCGGTGCATCTGCCGACCGACCTGATCGTGCGGGAATCCTGTGGTGGCTGACAGCGTCGCCGTTTCCCGGTAATTTGGAAGGAAAGCCCGACGGTTGATCCGCCAATTGGCCCATGGAGCTTTTGAGCGCGAATGTTGTGCCGGGGCCCTCGGCCGCATCTGCAGGAAGTCACGGGCACCGGATCAGCGCAACGGCGAGTGTTCGTTAGAGTGACGTCGGTCCGCGCGGATCGAGTCGCCTCTAGTTGTAGAGCAGCGCCGCGTTTCCCCAAGTTACGACGGTAGGCACCTTGTTCCTCGCCGACTTGCCGCGCGCCACCAACTCGACGATCTTCACTCCCTTGATATCGGCACGCAACACCTGTGCGGCCTGGCCAAACCGGATCGGCTTGGACATCGTTAGAAGCTTGCCGTCTCCATAGACCGCAAAGGTCACGACGTCGTCCGTATCGAATGTCGAATCGTCGACCCCGACATCCGCGACGAAGCGGCGGAATTTACCGTCGGCCCTGACCTCGAACCGTGAGTTGGCGAGAACGCCCAGGCCGGTCCCGTACATGTTTCCCTGGATACGTAGGGCCTGTCGATAGGGTGTGGCATCGGCCTGCGCACCACCCCATCCGGTATAGGCGGGGGGCTCGCCCGTGTCGGTTGTGCTCGCCCAAGGATTGATCATGCGATGGATCGTGGGGTCAGGCTGAGGAATGGTTACCCCGTCGACCGCCGGATTCACCCTCCCAGGCATTTCCGACAGGTAAATGCCGTCCGCCAGGGCACGCGTTCCGACGGCATCAAACACGACCGTCTCGCGCGGCGCGAGATGGATCTTCATTCCCCCGGAAAAAGCGGGGAGCGTCGCACCGGTCCAGAGATTCCTGAGGGTCACCGGGGCGGTCCGGGAGAATTTGAGATGGTCGGCGGTCAGCGTCACGTCCGCGGGGGCGAGTCCGCGGTTGAAGACCGCCACGGCCTTGTGCCCGTTACCAAGCATCTTCACCAGGATCTGAACGTCGTCGGTGTCGTAAGCCAGCACCGCCTGGTTGCCCTCCGGGTCCTGATCGATCGCGATGATGTCGCGATTGCCGAGAATGTCCATGAGCGGTTGTGGCGCGCCCCTCAGATCGTATCCGATCAAAAGCGGCGCCGACAGCATGGACCAGAGTGCGAAATGCGATTTCGCTTCCATTAAATGGTGCTCGTCGAAATCGCCTTGTCCGACGAACAGCATATCGGGGTCATTCCAGGAGCCCGGATGCGCATACAGCGGCCGATTGGCCGCGCTGTCGAAATTCGCCAGCATCCGGGTCCAGTTGGGAGTGAGGTCGTCGCTGGTCCGCGAAAGATTACCCACGTCCTTGCCCCAGGCACGGACATCGGCCGCTCCCCAGGCACAGATCGAAAACACGTAATCGCCCTCGGGTTTTGAGCGGCGCAAGGCATCGGCAACTTGCTGGTAGAGCTTGCGAACGGCGGCAATGTCGGTCCGGCGAATTTCCTCGATGTCGACGAGCGGCCCGAGTGCGCGATACTGCCCCGATCTGACACCTTCGCTCTGCGGGCCGAACGCGCGGATGCCGCAGCCATCGACCTTGATATAGTCGAATGCCCAATCGCTGAAATAAAGTCGGATGTCCTGATCGATATGGCCGTACAGCCCCACTTCGCGTTCGGCGGCAGTGCCTTCGGGAAGATTCGGGGAATTGGGAGCAAAGGCCTGCGAACAGGTATTGGCCCCGATGTCCGAATAGATGCCGGCCTTCAGACCCATTGCGTGAATACGGTCGGTGAACGGCTTCAGGCTGGTCTGGTCAGTTCCGCCGACCGCAGCCGATGGAAAGGTCGACGTTCGCACGATCATCCGGCCGTCCGGCATCCGCCGCTTCAACCACCAGCCATCATCGACGTTGATGTATCGATAGCCTTTTCGAGCCAATCCACTGTCGACGATCGCCTGGGCCGAAGCGAGTATCTTCGCTTCCGTGACATCCGTGTGGAAAGCGTTCCAGGAGTTCCAGCCCATGGGCGGGGTTGCTGCCCGCCCCGTCGTGACCGCGGTCCAACGTCCCGTAGGTGCCAACGGGTCGTTTGCGGCCCATGCTTCGCCGTGGATCGTCAACGCCAGCGACAGACTGGCGACGAGTGTACGAAAAGATCCCGTCATGCCTCACCCCAAATTCAATATTGCAGTCACAGAGGCGCCGATCGCACGCGAGCGCTGCTCGCCGTTGCCGACGATCCCTTTCATCCGGCCCGCAGGATGCGTCAGTCCGCCCTTCCCCCGTCGATCACCTTGATGATCGCGTCGGCGATCGTCCGGTCATCGGCCGTCGATGGATGCCAGTCGCATCCAGTCATCCCCAGCCCTCGCACCGCTACATAGCCGATCCGGCGTTCGCCGGCTGCGCGCAATTTATCGACTACCTTCCGCACTTCGGCGTCGATTTCTCCGCCGGCAAGATCGGTCGCCCACAACACGAATTGCGCCCGCGGATTGCGTCGCCGCAGGTCCTGGACGAAGCGGACATAGCTTGCCTCGAAATCGGCATGCAGCGCATCTCGCGTGGCCCATTTCTCGCCGGGCTTGAGCGGCGTGGAGAAATCGTTGGTCCCCAAAGCGATGACGATGAGTTGCGGCCGCCAGCCGGCATCGGAATAAAGTTGGGCCTTGTCGAACAGGACGAAGGGATAGGCCATCGGCAGCGTGTCGGCCGCGAAACCACCATAGTTCCGAACGACCCCGCGCCCGGAGATCGCATTGACCTGATAATCCGCCCCGTACCGTCGGGCGATCAACCCCGCTATTCCTTGCGAGGTGTCGGTAGTGGCCCAGACCTGGTCGGTAGTGCACTGTCGGCCGGGCGAAGTATTGCCGTAGCCGACTGTATGGGAATCGCCAATGAACTCGATCTGCCGGGCGCGGGCGCGGACGGGCATCGCCTTCGTCCCCGGCACCGGATAGAATCCACCGAAGCCGCTGGGCCCCGCCTGCCCCTCGGTCACGACCTCGACACGCACGCGGTGCGGCCCGGACGGAAGGCCGTCGAGCAAATACGCGCCTTCCCTCGGCTTGACCAACGGCATTGGCGGATGATCGTCGACCAGGACGTGCAGGATAACGTCGCCTGCTCCGATCTTCAGATAGATCGCGGTGCCCTTGAATGCCGTTTCGAAATAGCTGCCGGGCCATTGGCGTTGATAATCGGGGGCGGTCGCCGTACCGCGCTGTATGGCGCGGCCACCGACGCGGATTGGGAGCGGCGGCGCCGCCGGCCGGAAATCGAGACGAGGAACGATCCGCACTTCCCGTGCAACCGCGGGCGCCAAGCTCGTCAGGGCCGAGACGAGAACGACCGCTGCAGCCAGAATCTTCATGCACACCCCAATTGCTGGAAATCGAGCGACCGAGCCTCCAGCGAGATCGGCGACCTCGCGGATCGCGACTGATCTGGTTCGGCCGAGGGCTTTATCGCCACCCCGGGATCGAGCGCCGCCGTGCCCACCGAGGCCGGATCCAGGGACCGGCGCCGCGGAAGAAGACGCGAATGCTACGGGCCACGCCCCTGCTACGGCGCTCTCCCGCCGTTGCGGCAACGCACCCCTCATTTCTTGCCGGCGCCTTCGAGGACGGCGTCGAGGCCCTGCTGGTCCTTGATCGCATAGGTTCGGCGATCGATGAGGTCGCCCGTGTCCCAGAGGAAGGGAAGAAGACCATTGGCCAGCGCCTTTTGCGTTACATATTTCATCCAGTGCGCGCGCGAGGCCAGGTGCAGGGACAGATCGAGCGGGTTGGAGCGCCGCGGTGCGCCATATTCGCCGAGCAGCACCGGAACGCCCTTGCTCGCGAACAACTGGTTTGCCAGCGCCATGCTCTGATCGACGGCGTCCTCCTCGCCCCAGGCGGCGTTGCGATCCGGCTCGATCGTCGAGTGAAAATCCTTACCCCAATAATAGAACATCCGCCCCCAGCTCGCATCCTGGGTCAAGATGCAAAAATTCGGAGGAGAATAGTAATGCGCTTCGACCATCAAGCGATCGGCAACCCGATCGACAGGCATGCGGGTCCATAACGTCTTGGCCAAGTCGATACTGACGTTCGGCAGTTGCACCACGAGCACACGGTAAGCATTCTTGCCCCCCGTCGAGCGGACCGCGTCGACGAACGTCTGGTGATAGGCGTAGAGAACGTCCATCTGCTCCACGGTGTCGCAATTGGGCTCGTTGGCGCTGGCGAACATCAGCCGCTCGTCGAAATCGCGAAGATGCGTCGCGATCTGCTCCCAGAATGCCCTCTGTTTCGCGACCACGGCGTCCTTCTTGGCAGGCGTTACATTGTTTTCCAGCCAGCCGCCGTCCCAATGAATATTGAGCAGCACGTACATGTTCGCGTTGATGCAATATTGCACCACCTGCTTGACGCGATCGAGCCAGGACGCACTGATCCTGGCGGTGGCCGGGTCGGAATATCCATCCCAGGCACATGGCAGTCGGATCGCGTCGAAGCCCGCTGCCTTGTCGGTAATGATCAAATCCTGCGTGATCATCGGGTTGCCCCAATTGGTTTCCCCGCCAATGGCTTCCAACGTATTGCCGATATTCACGCCAAGCCGGATGCGCGCGGCGATGGCGGCGGCTCCGCTCGACATGCCCGCTGGGTCTGCCGGTAGCGGATTCGTGTTGTAATTCGGAAATAGGCTAGTCGAAGCCGGCGTAGGCGTGGGAGACGGGGCGGGCGTAGGCGTCGACGCTGATGCCGATGTCGGACTGCCGCCGTCGCCGGCGCAACCCGCAGCAAACAACGCGGCGGCCGATGCAAGAAATTGACGCCTCGCAACTCTCATGCCGTCCCTCCCCATTTCGCTACAGCGGATATTGTTCACCGGGAAGCTCGCCGGATTTCGAGTATCGTGACCGGGTATCCGCGTGATTCCCTGGGAACCGCGAGCGACAGCATTCCGTCCCCCCGCCTCCACGCCAGCCTTGCGCCAGACAGATTGCGCACATCCGCGACGGCGCCGTTCCAGGGTATGCGCAGCTCGGCGCCCGGCCAGCTCAGAACGTGGACGAAGACTCTGCCGCGCGATTGCGTGGTGCCATAGACGCCGTCGACCGGCTGCAAGGGCCCCGGCCGGGTCCCATAGATCGCTTTGCCGTATCGTCGGAGCCAGGCCCCGATGCCTCGCAGCGTCTCTACCTGCTTCGCGGGCACCACGCCGTCGGGATCCGGGCTCATGTTTGCGAGGACGTTGCCGTTTCGCACGGCGGCGTTGACCAGCAACACGATGACGTCGTCGACACGCATCGTATTGTCGTCGCGCGTGTATCCCCACGCCGAGCGATTGAGCGAGAACGTCTTTTCCCAAGGCCGCATGCGGATCGGCCCGGTTATCGGCCGGTCGCCCTCCTCGGTGTCGAAATCCCCCTGCCAACCGGACCGTGGATTGATCACGATCTTAGGCTGATAACGGCGGACCATGCGGTTGAGCTTGTCGGGCTCCCAGAACCATGCCGCGTCGGCGTCAGTCCCCCGATGCGCCAGCCAGCCGCCATCCCACCACAGGATGTCGATCTTGCCATAGTGGCGCATCAACTCTTCGACCTGGCCGTAGGTTTGCTGCTTGAGGAGGCGTGCATTCTCCGGGAGCTCGCGCGGATGGAAATAGCCCGGAAAGCGCCAATCGAGCGGCGAATAATAGAGGCCGACGCGCAAGCCGTTGCGGCGAACGGCGGTGACGAAGGGGGCGATCAGGTCGCGACGGGCGGCCGAATGGACCGAATCGTAATGGCCGTAGCTGGATGGGCTGTCGAACAGCGAGAACCCGTCATGATGCCGGGCCGTCATGACCATGTACCGGGCGCCCGCGTCCCGTGCCAGCCTGGCCCAGGCATCCGGATCGTAGTGCCGCGGATTGAACTGCGCGGCGAGCTTCGCATATTCGTCCGCCGGCACCTTGTCGTTGAACATGTGCCATTCGCCCTTCGCCGGAATGGCATAGAGGCCCCAATGCACGAAGATCCCGAATTTCGCGTCGCGCCACCACGCCATGTCCCGACCGGACAACAGCAAGTCCGGGGCAAGCGTCGGATCGGCATTCGCGGCCTTGCGCGCGGAGCGTTGCTCGTCGGTCGCAGTCTGTGCGCCGCTAATTCCCGGAATGAGCAAGGCGGCGGCTACGCAAAACGAAAGGAGGCGCAGGATCGCGGCATCGGCGCGAAAACGTCGTTTTAAGTTCGCCCAACGGCATTCCGCCTGAACGCGCGTCCCGTGATTCATCAAAAACTGCCCTCTCCACCACCCCGACGCCAGAAAGCGGGTACGGGAGAAGATCGAGATGAGGCCGCCGCCGCGGTTACCAATCCCTTCCTGCTCTCGCCTTCCTCTTCCGGGAAGGTTCCCAACAATGCGCCGGTAGCGCTACCATGAACCATAGTTTCTTTTTACTGTCCACGATCAAACGACTGAAACGATAGCTCTGTCGCACGGCTGCCTGAGCCGATTGGCGGCTCTCGCAAAACCCTAGTCCAGTTCACAAAGGCGAAGTCCGCCTAGGAACAAATCGAGCTCAGCGGATCGAGCGATATTCGGAGCGGCGGCGCGCGAGCCGTTCGTGCTCGGCAGCAGCGAGGAATCGCCGCTTTAATAAACGCCGCGGCGGGCGTGGACGGTCAAACCGGACTTCTTCCCGCTTCGTTCCGACCGGCCAATCGACCGGCGACGTCGGCGCGCGTCACGCCAACCGGATCTTGAGTGGCTTGCCGCTATAAATGACGGTTTCGGTCGCCGCCGACGGTGACGCGCCGCTCGCATTGCCGGGCATCATCAGCGTCAGATTCAATTGGCGTTGACGCACCATGTCGGGGAAAGCGCCCGCGCGCGCTCCGATACTCAGAGTCCGCGCCTCGTCGTTCCAGACGAGATCATAAGTGGCACGCTGCCCTTTCTCATAGGCATAGGTCTCGTTGTCGTCCTCGTAGATCGTAAAGCGGGCGTTCGCGCCCGGATAGATGCGGATCTCGTAAGGTGCGTCAGGAGCTTCGGTTGCGAATTGCACGGCTGGCCCCATCGGAACGATTGACCCGGCCCGAACATAGAGCGGCAGGAGGTCGAGCGGCGCCTGACGCGATACGCGCCGGCCGCCGCGGAAGCGCTCGTTGGTCCAGAAATCGAACCAGTCCGATCCGGCGGGAAGGTAGGTTTCCATGGCGAGGTCGACGGTTGGATCGGCGGTGGCGAGTGCCCCGCGCTCGCTCGGCAAGCGCCAGCCGAAGCGCAGGCTGCGATTGCCGCCAGCCTGGAAATATTCGATCATGACTGGCACGCGCTCCCCGGCGCGAAACCGTCGGACGACGGTTTGATACCGAGCGGCCGCGGCCGCCCAATCGTCGATGACCTTCTGGCCGTCCAAGATCAGCCGGAAGCCATCATCGCCACCAAGGCTCAGCTCATAGTCGCCGTCCTCGGGCGCGATCAGAAACCCCTGCCACCGGGCCGAGAAGTTGTTCAGGCTGGAAAGTCCTGCAGGAATGTCGGCGAGCGGCGGCTCGGGCCAATCGTGATCGATCTTGGTATCGACCACCTGCCCCTTGGCGGTTTCGAAATTGGTCCCTTCGAAATATTGCGCCGTCAGCCCCGGTTGACCGTCCACCGTCCGAAGGAATTGCGCGGGCACGACTTGGGGCGGCGGCAATTCGACATGATACATCGCCCGGGTGACGGGATGGACCAGGAAGGAGGGCCCGAACATGAAGCTGTCGTCGATCGTATCGGTCGCGCGGTCGTCTGGGAAATCCATCATCAGCGGCCGCATCAGGGTGTAGCCGTCCGAGGTGACCTTCCAGCTGAGCGAATAGGTGTAGGGAAGGAGCCGATAGCGTAATTGCACACTGCCCAGCAGCGAGGTGTAGACCTGCGGGTCGAGCGTCTTGAAGATATAGGGTTCGCGTTGGATGTCGGTCCCGTGGATCCGCATGATCGGACAGAAGGCGGCATATTGTAACCAGCGCGCGTATAGTTCGCGCCAGGCGGGGTTCTTTTCGCCGCCGGGAAAGGCCGAGACGAAGAAGCCGCCGGTGTCATGGGTCCAATAGGGATTGCCCGTCACCGTCACGTTGATGCCGCCGGAAATCTGTTGCCGGAACGTCTCCCAGGTCGACGCGATGTCCCCGCTCCACGAGGCGGCGGCCGTCCGCTGCGCGCCGGCCCAGGCCGAACGGGTCAGCGTGAAGACGCGCTTGTCGCTCGTCGCGCGTTGGCCCTGATACGTGCCAAGCGTGGTCATCAGCGAATAGGGGCTGAGATAGCGGGTGAAGTCGCCCAGCGCGTTCGAGCCAAGCGCCTTGGTATCGCGGACATTGTCGGCGGCGTTCCACATCGCGCTGCTGACTTCGACCTCGGTGCCGTCCATCCACAATGCGTCGACGCCTTTGTCGAGCAGTCCCGACTTCACGTACTTGAAATAGATGCGGCGCCCGAGCGGACTGTAGGCATCGTAGACGCGGGCTTTTTTGGAGATCCAGTGCAATGGCTTGAAGCGCAGACCATGCGCGTCCAGCTCGTGGGCGAGCGCGGTGTCGTTGCCGATCGACGGCCAGATCGACACCATCAGCTTCATATTGAGATCATGGACTTGCCGTGCCATTCCGACCGGGTCCGGATAGCGGACCGGGTCCCAGGTCATGCCGCTCCAGGTACCATCCTTGTCGCTTCCCCAATATTGCCAGTCCTGGACAATGTAATCGAGCGGGAAGCCCTCCTGGCGAAAGGTTCGCGCGACCTCGAGCAACCGCTGTTGAGTCGGGTATCGCTCCTTGCTCATGAACAGGCCGAATGCCTGTTTCGGATACATCGGCGCGTCACCGGTAAGCTTGCGGTAGGCGCGCACGACGTCGTCCGGTGTCTCACCCGCCATGAAGTAATAATCGACGCCGCCCGGGGCGCTCTCGGCCCATAAAGACGCGCCGTCCGAGCCGTCCTTGAACCGCATCTGCGAATAAGTGTCCCACAGGATGCCGTAGCGGCGGGACGACATCATCACCGGAATGATGATCCCGACATTGGTCTGGACGAGCAGCAAATCCTTGCCGCGCCGGTTGCTGTTGTCGTCCGCGGTGAAGCCGAAGCCGTAAATCGATTCATCAGGCTGGAGCGTCAGGGTGTTTTGCGCCTCATAGGTCGGGGCGGCCGAGATCATCAGCTTCTTGAGGCTCTGTGGCGCGTCCGCCTTTTCGCTCGTGTAAAGCCGCCCCTCGCGATCGAAAAAGCGAAGCGCGCCGGTCGCCTTGTCGACCTCGATACGCAGTTTCTGCCCGGTGATCGTCAGCGTTTCCGGCGTTTCGCTGATCGAGAACGGCATCGCCTGCGGGGATGCGGTGACGACCAGACTAGCGCCGGTCCAGTAATTCTTGCCGAGCGTAGCATTTATCCGCACAGTGTCGGGCGCATAGAAGATCAGGTTCTTCCAAACGCCGCCGACTCTGAGCTGCACTCCATGAGGCAGCCGCGTGTAGGCAAAGCCGCCCGGCGGCAAGGTCACGGCACGGAAATGACCGTGCGCATCGAGACCCACCGCCATGGTCTGGGCCGGCGCCACGCTAGCGACACCCCGCGTTGAAGCGAGCGCAGCGATGCCGCTCAGCAATGTTCGCCGACCTATCGGCTTCAACAACGAGCTGATCTCCGGTCGGCCCTCGCGCTCAACCTCGACGTCCTCCAAAATATTCTCTCCCGAACTGGCAAATCGTAACTGATTAGACCGCGCGACAAGGAGCTTTGGTCTGGCCGGCGCGGCGAGTTTCCAAAGCGGCCGATTATTTCTTGCACATACTGCTGATGGGATTGGGCCCGATCGCCGTGATCAGACCCAGCCGATAAGGCAGCTCGATATATTGGTATGACTTGCCCTCCACCTTATCGAGCCCTTGGTAGAGGTATCGCAGCGGCTTGCAGGGATCGATCGCCAAAGTCTGATCGCTGGTGGAGCGGATCATTTCGCCGTGAGACACGCCTTCGGACCACATTCGTCCCTGGAACCGCACCGTGCCGGAGCCTGCGAAGCCATTCATGCGGTCCGGCGTCAACGGTTTCCACTTGCCGGCCAAGCTGTCGCTCTTCCAGGCACGGAAATAGCGACCCTTGGGGCCGATCGCCTCGATCAGCGTCAGATAGTTGCTCGTTCCGGCAATCCGATAGGTGTTGCCGGCTTCGAACATGTCCTCCCGCTTGCCCCGCATCACGCGCGTGACGTTATGAAATCCCTTGGGAAATTCCCCCAGCGAGGTTTCGGCGCGGAAGAAACTTCCCTGGTCGTTGGTGAAGAAAAGATAACAGTTCCGCTCGTCGCAGATGTTCCAGAAATCGAGCCATGCCGGATTCCCATCCGCCTGTTTGACGATATCGGGCACCGTTTGGAACAGCGGCGCCGGCGCGCTCCACGACGTCGGATCGCTGATATTGGTGCTGGTCGAATAGAGCGGATCTCCTCCCTGATAAATGAGGTACCAGAGCTTGTGCGGAGCAAAGTAGAAAACTTGCGGCGCGGCGCGATATCCTGGTCCCATTGGAGACCTGTCCAACCCTACGATCGGCGCCTTTGACGCATCCTTCCAATTCTTGAAGGAAGTATAAGCCAGTCCCCAGCCTTTGCTCGTCGCAGTGGTCATGAACACATGATATTTGCCCTCATGGTAAACGACCGAAGGGTCCTTCAAGCCGTAAAAGTCCGGCCCGGCATTCGCGGGAGGGGAAATGAGCGGGGCAGAGGATGTCCAGCGAAAGCTGGCCGACCGAGCGGGCGGATCGGCCCCCAGCACGACCGCCGATCCGACGATGCCAGAGGCCGCAATCGCCATCAGCGTCGCTCCCAAATGGCCACCGTCACTCAATTTTCTTCCCCTCTCGTGATCGGCATTTGGTCTCGCCGGCATTTCATCCCCGCCCCTTGGCGCGTCGTGCTATTGCAGCAGTTCGGCGCCATAGGGTTGCAGATCGATCTTCTGCACGTAGCTCTTGTGCGAGAGGATTCCGGTCTTGGTTCCCTCGAAGCGCACGGTCGCGGATGCGTTCATCGTGTTGACGTAGAGCGTGCGACCGTCGACCATGCGGGCGACCACTCCTTCCGGCGTCGACGGACCGCGCTCTATCCCCAGCTCGCCGTAGAGCGATCGGATCAACGGCTCGATGAACGGCGCTTGCGCGGCGGTCGCCAAGTAGATCGCGCGCCCCTTGCCGTATTTGTTGACCGTGATTGCGGGACTCTTGGTGGGCGTGTTCTCGAACACCGCCAGCGTTTTTGCTGTGCTGGGCTCAAGTACCTCGTAATAATTGTCGGAGCCCGTCAATTGCTTACCCTGGAACGAGACGACGAGCGGGTTCCAGGAGCGATAGAATTCGTTGGTGCGTAGGCCGAACACGTCGGTGAGCCTGCCAGGAAGCGGCGTGTTGAACCACTTGCCGGTCGCATCGACCTTGGCCGAATATCCGGTCATGATCAGGGTACCGCCATTTGCGACATAGTGCCGCACCGCCGCCGCTGTGGCATCATCGATGAGATACGCGCTCGACAGCACGATCAATTTGTATTTGTCGATCGGGTCGTGGCCGATATCGATCACGGCAGCGTCGATATTATCGCGGAAGAAGGGCGCGAACGCCGCTTTCACCTGGTCGGTGTAATTGCCTTTGAAATATTCCTTCATCGTGTTTGGCCCATCGGGCGGATTGGTGAGCCAGTTGGTGTCGAAGGAATAATGGATCGCCACCTCCGGCGTCCGATAGCGTGGAAAGCCCATGGTCTTGAGCGTGCGGAATTCTGATGCGATCCGCTTGAACTCGTCGACTTTCCAGGACGGGCGGTCATCATGGTCGATCAGGCCGAACAGGGCCTGCTCCTCGCCGCCGAGATGTGAATTGAACGTCCAGGCGAGGAAGGTCTGCGAATAATAAAGCAGGCCGAAATAGGCCCACATGCGCGAGCGTCCGGGCTCACCATAATATCCGCCCCCGCCCGCAGTGAACTCGTTGAACCATATCGGCGTCGTATGCGACGCCTTGTTCATCATCACTTCGAATCCCGCGCCCAGCGGGTCGCCTGGATAGAAGCCCTGCGCCCCATAGGTCGAAATCTCGTCCCACGATCGCAGATAGTCGAACCCCTTGCCCCAGGCGGTTGGCCAGAGATTGGAGGCGACCGGCAGATTGGGTGCATAGACCTTACGAACCGCCTCGAGATCCTTGAGGACGCCGATCGTATCGTCGGACCAATAGCGGCGCAGGTCCAGATAGCGCTCGTTCGGCCCCGGCCCCCGCACATAAGGCAGGTCGACCTCGTCCCAATTGTTGATGTGGCGCGACCAACGCTGCGTCGCCCATGCCTTGTTGAGCGCTTCGATCGAGCCGTAGCGCTTCTTGAGCCATTCGACGAACCGGCCGCGATCGGCCGCCGAATAGGACATCTGGCCGTTGCCGATCTCGTTATTGTAGCCGAGCGCGATCACCGCGGGATTGTGCGCGTAACGCTGCATCATCTTCGCGGCGAGCCGGCGCAGCAGCCGACGATAGTCCGGGTCGCTGACATTGTCCCAATAGCGGGTCGCGGCATTGAGGCGGACCCCGTCCTGATTGACCAGGTCCACGCCGGGGTAGCGTTTGTGCATCCAGATCGGCGCGGGCTGGCCCGGGATATCCACGATCACCCGAATGCCCGCTTTGTGCATTTGAGCGAGGATGTCGTCGAACCACTCGAACGCGAAACGGCCATCCTCGGGCTCGAAGGCATCCCAGGACAGGTCGCCCATGCGGACCATGTTGAAGCCCGCGGCCTTCATGATCGCGATGTCCTGCTTGATCTGTTCCGGCGAGCGATCGACCGGCTGATAGCAGGTGCCGACGAAGATATCCCCTTTGCCGGGCCAGTCAGGGTGTCCTACCGCACTTTGGGCGTGCGCCTGAGGAGCGATCATCGTCGGTGCGAGCGCGGCGGAAATGCCAAGGGCAATAGCGAAGGCTGACAGACGGGCTGCCCAGCGCGAGCGTCCTAGCATGGCGTACAATCCGTCCTGGAATGAAGGGTCTTGGGTCTGGGGCAAGGGCGATTCCAAAGGTGGTAAGGTGCGCGTGGACAGGCCGCCGGCAGAATCTAGACCAGGCCTCGCCCGCGTATCCGCACCACAGGAATAGGTGCGCCGCTCGACTGCCGCGGCAACGTCAGCTGCAGCGCACCGGCTTCGCGGCGGAACTGCAGCCTGGGCCCGCCGAGCAAGTCTACGCGCTCGATCCGAGCGTCCGGCAGTGCGTTGCCCCCAAGCGAGCGGATCGCGCTCGCCCCGGCGAAGCCGCCGAGGAAGATGGCAAAGAGTTCGTCGCCCTTCGTGGTGAACCGGATATCCTCGGCGGTGTACGTGCCGGATTCGGCGAATGCCCCCGCTTTCGGCCGGGTGGGACCCTCGCCATATGCCCTCCATGGACGCGTGCCGTGGATCGCCTCGGCATTGACCTTCATCCATGCCGCGAGCCCGGCGAGCAGTTCTTCCGATTGTGGCGGCAGGCTGCCGTCGGCATGCTGGACGACATTGAGCAGCAGATTGCCGTTCTTGCTGACGATGTCGGCCAGCATGCCGATCACTTCGGGCGCGGTCTTGAAGCGATCATTCTCGCTGTAGAACCAGTCGCCGTTCGACGTATCGGTCTGCCACGGCAGCGGGTTGATCCCTTCCAGCACCCCGCGCTCGACATCCTGGACCCCCGCCTTTGGGAGGAACTCGCCCGAGCCAAGGTTCTTGTGCGCGTAAACGGCTTCGAGCTCTCCCGACCGCGCGACGCTGCTGTTGTACAAATGGGCGACCAGTGTCCGGCCGACCTCGCCGAACGGAATGCCGCCGTCCGAATAAAGAAGATCGGGTTGATAGCTATCCACCAGATCGCGAATGCGATCGAACCAGTGGCGCTGAAACTTCGGATTGGTCGTGTACCAGGTGCCGAGCTTGTTCAGGTACGGCTGGTCCCGGTTATCGTGATACAGGTCGGCATAACGGGGATCCGCGCCATCGTAATTGACGCCCAGTCTCGGCCAGAATTGGTCGTAGAGATGGTTGGGATACCACCAGCAATAACTGGCGCCGAGATGTTCGGACACGCCGAAGCGCAAGCCGTGCCGCTTCGCAGCCGCCTTCCAAGCGCCGACGATATCCCGCTTCGGCCCCATCGCCGCCGCGTTCCAGCGATGGTGCCTGGAATTCCATAGGTCGAAATTGTCGTGATGGACGCCCATCGACACGAAATATTTGGCGCCCGCGGCAGCATATTTTGTCATCAGCGCTTCCGGGTCGAAACGCTCGGCCTTCCACAACGGGATGATGTCCTTGTAGCCGAACTCGGAAGGATGGCCGTAGGTCTTGACGTGATAGTCATAATGCGGGTGCCCCGGCACATAGAGGAAGCGCGCGTACCAGTCGCCCTGGCCCGGCACCGCTTGCGGCCCCCAGTGCGACCAGATGCCGAACTTCGCGTCCCGGAACCAGTCGGGTGCCTGATAGGTTTCGAGCGATGCGACGCTCGACCTGAACCGGCCTGGACGCATGTCGAGTGCCGCATCCTGCGCCCCGGAAATCCCGCCAGTCGCCTTTGCCTGCGTTCCCGCTTGCAGCCCCATGGCCGCCACGAGCGATGCGAACAGAACGTCTCGTTTGCTTAGGTCGGGCATTTCCACCCACTCTTAATGCTGTCGACCTGGCCGTGCTTCATGCCACCCTCTCCACACATGATGCCGGCGGGAATGCACGAGCAATCCTTGCTGGCGGCATCTGCCGGGCTCGGACCACGCCCCTTCCAAAGAGGAGCGCATGACCGAACCACGATTAATGGCTCAGCCGCCGCACACGCGCCGCGCCTCGCCTATGATAGCGCTATCATATCGATCCCTTTCAGCCGAACAAGCTGACGGGCCGCGAGAAATGACAAATGTTGCGAACCGGACCCAGAACCGAATGAAGCGGTATAGCGAGCCGATTTCGCTAAGGCCGCAGGCCTGCCAGGCGAAGGCGCCGCTGCGTTAAACTGCCCTCGCCTCGGCTAGAGCTCGGACCTCGGATAGCACCGCGTCGCGACAGGTCGCACTTGCCCGAACAGCATTGGATCTGATCTACCGCCCAACAGCCTCCCGCTGCGTTTCCAGCACGTGCGGATCGCTGGCCAGTCCGTGGATATAGGCGCGCCGCGCATCGGCCCCTCCCTTGATCCCGTCATAGTCCTTGCGCTGATTTTCGGTCAGGACAATCCTGGTATAGCCGCGGTCGATCATGCAGCGACGCACGACCTGGAACATCGTTTCCTTGATACCTGCATATTGCTTGTCGGGTCGAGCGGCGGCGATAATTCCCTGTTGCTGAATGGCTCTATTCTCGGCGCCCGATACCGGATCGGGCTGCCCCGTCGGGCCGACCGCCGTGTCCATGGAGGCCTGGGCGCTGGCGTCGATGCCTTCCAACTGCTGGGACGCGCGCACCAACGTCTTCACTTCCTTTGTACTGTCGATGTTGCTGGCCAAGCCGTTCATCCCGCAGGCTAGAGCATCGTCATGATATTGCTCGAAGGTTACGCCGGCCTTGGCCCATACGACCCGTGGCGCGGCGTCCTTCGCATTGGCGCTGTTTACCTGCAGGCTAAGAAGGCCGGCCAATGTGACCTGCGCAAGCTGTATCTTTCCCTTACCTTTCACGACGATCCCTCATAAAAATTGCCTGCGATCTCATCGGGCGCGAGCCTGATGCCGCGACGCAACGTCATCGGCCGGTGCCGTTTGGGCAGACTTGCAGTGACGGTCGATGAATTCCTGATGCGACGTCACCATTTGCGCCGAACGCATGATCTCTTCGCGGCGCAATTTCATGCCCGTGCGGATCTGCTCCAGCGGATAGCGATCGGCCGAGACGTCGTAGCGCCCTGGAATAACGCCGTTGCCCAGCAGGATGGCGAGCCAGCTCGGCTCCATATAGGATTCAGCTTCGCCCAGTGCGATTTGTCCGCTCGCTTTCCAGACATCCAGCTTTTGCCGCAGACTGTCGGGGATCTCGATGTCGCGGCATGCCGCCCATACAGGCTCGGGACGGCGCGAGAGGTAATAATGCGCGATGATGAAGTCACGGATGCGCTCGATCTCGCAGGTCGACAGCCGGTTGTATTCGTCGCGCAGCACGGGGTCGACGGTTCGCTCAGGGAAGAACCGAAGCAGCTTCAGCACCCCCATGACGATCAACTGCAGGCCGGTTGATTCCAGCGGCTCAAGAAAGTTGGAGGCAAAACCGATCCCGACGCAATTGCGGTTCCAGAATTGCTTGCGATGCCCCGAGGTGAAGCGGAACAGCCGCGGCTCAGCGAGCGGTTCGCCGTCGAGGCCGCCCAGCAACGCCTCGCGCGCTTCGTCATCGCTCCAGAAATCGGAACTATAGACCATGCCGTTGCCGCTGCGGTGTTGCAGCGGGATGGTCCAGCGCCAGCCGCCGGCATGCGCGGTCGATCGCGTGAACGGTGTCGGCGCACCGACGCGCCGCGATGGCAGGGCCATGGCGCTGTTGCAAAGCAGCCAGTGCGACCAGTCGATAAACGGCGTGTCCAGCGCTTTTCCCAGCAACGCGGCAGCGAAACCGGTGCAATCCAGGAAGAGGTCGCCGCGAACGGCAACGCCACTGGCCAGATGGATGGCGGCGATATTGCCGGACTCGCCATCCAGGTCGACATGGGTCATCTTGCCTTCGATGCGTTCGACGCCGAACTCGGTCGCCACATCGCGCAGATAGCGGGCGTACAGCGCGGCGTCGAAATGATAGGCGTGGTGATAGCGCGAATTCTGCGGATCGCTCGGAGCGAAATTGTTGTTCTTGGCAACCGCGTAGGCGAATGAATAATCGTCGATCGGATGGTCCTCGCCCGCTTGCCGCATCCTCAGCCAATAATGATGGGTCGCCACCCCTTCGACGGCGTGGCCATAGTCGCTGAACGCATGGAAATGCCGGTTTCCGGCAACGCCCCAGTCGCAGAATTCAATGCCCAGCTTGAAAGTGCCCTGGGTCCGGCGAATGAAGTCGAATTCGTCAATGCCGAGCAATGTGTTTAGCTGCGCCAGGACAGGCACAGTGGCCTCTCCGACGCCGATGATGCCGATTTCCTCGGATTCGACCAAAGTGATGCGCGTTCGCTGGCGATCCGTCTTCTTGGCGAGCAGCGCGGCCGCTATCCACCCAGCCGCGCCGCCACCCAGAATGACTATATGTTGCTTGTGACCGCTGTTCATAAACACACCCCGCTATGAACATGCTCGCTGCCATGCCTGCAGAGGATAGGAAGGGCGATCCGAGAAGAAGCGCCCTTCGCTGTTCAGATCGTCACAGACGCACTCGAACGGTAAGGTCAAAGCGCCGGTCGCTGACGTTGTAGTCGTACGGCTCGAACACGCCAGGCACGGGCTCCTGAAGCGTTCGCGAAACCGTGTTGAGAAGGTTGTTCGCGTTGAATGAAACGGACACGCTTTTGTTCACCGCGAAATCGAAGCCCATATCCAGGTAACCAGCCGGAGCCGTATAGGCCGGCACCATGTTGTACACGGGGTACGAATGGGCCGAGTCAAAGTTGGTCGGGCTGGTGTTGAGCGTGTAGGGATTGCCGCCGCTGGTGGCATAAGACAGCGGATTGACGTTGGTCGACAGCAACGCCTTGTCGCGCCAGTTATACGCCAGACGGAAATTGACCTTGCCGCGGCTGTACAGCAACTGGATGTTGTAGGCCCATTTCGACAACCCGGCGTAAGGAAGGTTCGGGTAGGTCTGCGGAACCGTACCGGCAGGGGTGAGCCCGGGAAGGAGGCCGCCGGCCGGAGGCGGAGTCAGCACGTTATTGGCCTGCTGGGCAGGGTTGCTGCTGTCGATGAAGGTCAGGTTGGCTTCGATGCCCAGTCCGCGAAGCACTCCGGGCAGCTTGTCGAAGAACTTGCGCCCGCCGATTTCAAAGCCCTTGATATAAGCCGTCTGCGTCGAGGATTTGTTCTGCAGATAGACCCACGGAAGATCCAGGGTCGTATTGGTGATATCCGGATTCGTATTCGGCTGCCCCGCGGGAGGAGGAGTCGCGCCATTTGCATAGGCTACGGCCGGTATGGGAAGATTGTTGGCGATGAACGAATAGAAGAGCGGCTCATCCTCGATCTGCTTGGCGAACAGATCAAGGTAGAAGAAGCTCGATGCCGAGGGGTAATATTCGAACGTCAGATCTTCGCTCTTGATCATGGTCGGCTTCAAATTCGCGCCGCCGCCGTTGACGACAACACCCGTCAGAATTGGGGGCGCCAGCGAATTGGTGGGGTTCGTGAGCGTTCTGGCACTGATCGAACCGCCAGGGCGAATGTCATTGAGATTGGGCGGAGCAGAAGACACCGATGCGGCGCCACGGATCTTGAACTTGTCGGATACATCGAACTTGATGTTAAATGACGGCAGAACGCGCGTGTAGGAATAGTCTCGGAATTGCGTATAATAGGCCTGTGTAAATCCGTAGAGCGTTGGATAAACGGTTGACGCACCCGGCACACCCTGCTGCGCATTGAAGTAGGCCGTGCTGTCTGCCTGGTTCAGCGCGAGGTTCGACGCATTCGGCGTTGAAAGCAGAGCGCTCGCGCGCAGGGAATCGTGGAAGACACGAACGCCGATATTGCCCGAGAACGCCGGAATGAAGCCAATCCGGTCATGCGCGAACCTAGCTTCGACATACGCCGCCAAATTATCGATGCGACTGTTGGTTTTGTTCAGTCCTTGATCTATATATTGCGTCCAATATTGGGCGCGAGTCCCATTGGGAATCTGATTATTATAGGTCGTGAGCAAATGATACCAGTCGTAGCTCTGCAAGAGAGAGTTGCTAGCGACCAAAAGATTTGCCGGGACCGTCACTTGACCACCGAAGAAATTTTTGAAGGCGGCAACTTGCCAATCGGACTTTGGAACGTTCGGGTTATTCAGATACTGGATATTACCCGGCCCAAACGTCGGGTCGCCTACATGCGACCCCCACGGATTCGACTGCCATGACTGTCCCAGCGGAGCCCAATAGGTCCCCACGAAATTGTCGTTCTCAGTCCGCCTGGCGGCGCGAGCGCCAATAGTTATGGTGCGCAGGAATCCGCTGTCGCTGACCCTGTATTCAAGGTCGAGATGACCGGCCAGCATCGTCCCCTTATTCTTGGGTTCGTGATAGCCAAATTGGGCTAGGTACGCCGTGTTAGGATCAAGGATGCCCGCAGTGGACAGGCCGGATACCTTCGGCAGCGAGCCGCTCAGATCGACGTCCATTGTTTTGACCAACGGGCTGTTCTGATTGAGGCCAATATAGATTTGCTGCCCGGTCGAACGCGAACTGACGTATTGCACACCGCCACGCACCGCGACACGGTCTCCGGGGTTCCAGACGAAGCTCTGCGAAATATCCAGCGTGGAATTCTTGGTATGCGAGGCGTTCGCCGAACCGCTGGGGTTCAACGTGGCGTAAGGACCGCATTGCGCCAGTATGGGGGCGTTTGGCGTCCAGTCCCACTGTATCGATGAGGAAGGAGCGCCATAGGTAGCGCCGCAATCGATCTGATATTGGGAAGGCAGCCAGCTGGTGTGGGTGGTCGTGTTCTGGAATTCCAGCGAATTGCCGGTCGATCCCACCATGAGCGTTCCTTTGCGGAAGGCGCCGTTGGCATCATATTGAACCGGGGTGCCGACGACGGGCATAAGCGCCGCTACCCCGGATGGGGTCGCCCCTACGGAGCCGCCGTTTCCCCGGCTATGCTCGATATATTGCGAGAAGAACACGGTGTTGGTCAGCGTCAGGTTCGACGCCGGCTTCCACTGAATGGCCTGATACGCGCCGTATCTGTCACGCTTGTTCTCGTTGGTGCTCCAGGTAACCGAACTGGGAACAAAGGCGAGATTATCGCTACGCGTCGAGGTCGGCACATATTCGCCGAACATCGCACCAACCGCCAGGTCGCTGCTCTGCTGATAGAGGCGGCTGAAGGCAAAATCCCACAACACGCCGATTTCGCCGATACCGGTATCGAAACGCTTGGAGAACATCGCGGAGATGCGGGGCGAACCCTTTTTCGCCTGGGTACCATAGCTGCCGCCCACGGTGACGTTAAACTGCGTGTCCTTGAAATCGAAGGGCACATGCGTGCGCAGATCGATCGAGGAGGCGCCGCCTTCGATGAGGTCGGCGCGCGTCGCCTTATAAACGTCAACGCCTGCCATCAGCTCGGGTGTGACTTCGTTCCAGCTGATAGCGCTCGCGCCGTTAGCGCTGAACAATTGCTGGCCGTTGAGCATGCTCGAATTGAACGGCAGCCCGCGCACGGTAATGCCCGAACCTTCGATCTGGAACGCGGTGTTGCCGCCATTGACCCCGGTGAAACGTGAGATCGACACACCCGACACGCGTTGAAGAACTTCGGTGATCGAATTGTCCGGGAGTTTGCCCGCTTCGTCCGCTGTCACCGAGTCAACGATCGTGTCGGCGTTCTTCTTGATCGCGATAGAGTCGTTCAGCGCCTTGCGGCGGGCGGTAATGATGATGTCGCTGTCTTCGCGGTCATCACTCTCCTGGTCTTTTTGCATGTCCTGATTGTTTGCGACAGGGCCGACTTCTTGCGCGGTCGCTGGATCAGCATAGACAGCAGCCAGAAGAACGAGAGCAGAGATGCTAGAACTCAAAAGTAACGACCGTTTATCCATCAATTCCTCCCCATTTATATTTGTTTAGATTCATGAGAACTAAGCAACTCTTCAAAAGCGTTGCGGATGATCTCCTGCGCACATCTGAAAATGATCGACACCGTTTTCGCCGCGACACATGCAGCCAAAAAATGACCGCCCGGCCGCATTAATGGTAGCGCTATCAATTTTGGGCATGATTAATCGATCGCCGGCGTACGGCGCCCTGCCCAGGTAGGGCGAGTGCAGATTGAATCCGGCCCGATGGCCGCGAGCGCTGGGATAATCCAGCGCAAATGTACGAACCACATTCACGCAGCCTCTCCGGCCTGATTCAACTCCGGGGTTCGTCCGGCGCCGTCACCACCGTCTAGTTCCCCGGATGATTGTCGCCCTGTCGTCCAGAATTAGCCTGATCCGCCATTGCCGATCTCTCTTGATGGCCATAATTTCAAATTGACGTCTATGCCAAACTATATGGATTCCCTCAGCTTAGTGGTAAGAATAGAGAAAAAATACCACGGGATGATCCAGCTCGGCGGGCATGAGTCCGGCATACCCAACCGGAAATCCGCTTCGTAACATTTTTGGCTAACGCGGCCTCAATGGCCTTGGCCAGACCGAAGACTGCGGCCAGTTTCGCACGACAATGACACTGTGAGCAGCGGGATGAAGCGAATCGCCGCCGGTAGCCGACGCTATAGCGGCAGGCGCCAGAGATGGTCGTGCCTCGATCTACCGCGGTCGATAGCGCCGGTGGTCACGCTTCACTGCAGTTCAAAAACTCTTGTTGGGGCAAGCAATGAGGATAGGCTGGTCGGCGATGGGCCCGAGCTTCGAAAGTACCGATTGATGAATCTTACCGGGCAAGTTGCGACCGCTTCCTCGACGAAACCACACACGCGTGCGGTTCCTCGGTATGTCGCGCTCGCCAGCTTCTGGTGGAAACGGGCCTGGCGCACGGGAGTGAGGCCAGCGGCCATCATAATCGCCATATGGACGGCGCTCGGCATATTCCTTTACCTGCCGGATATGCTGAAGGGCTTCCAATGGCCCTCGCTGGCGGCGAAGGTGCTCGATTCCTGGGCTTGGGCGTTGCTCACGCCGGCTTTGCTCCTGATCGACCGAAAGCTGGTGTCGAAAGACTGGAGCCTCTTTCGCGTGATCCTGCTCTTTCTGTTCCTGAGCCTCCCTTTCAGCCTGATCCACACCTATCTGTCCGGCTTACTCCTTCTCCCCCTCCCTCAAATATGGTGGAATCCGCTGACCAACGGCGAATTCACTATATATTACTTCATCGGGGGCTGGATGACCTACTGCGCGGCAGTGGGAATATTCCAATGCTTCAGATACTATGATCGCTATTTGACGGGGCAACTCGAGCTGGGGCGGGTCGAGAAGAACCTGCTCGAATGGCGGTTGAACGCCTTGCGCCTTCAGCTCGAACCGCATTTTCTCTTCAATACGTTGAATGCCATCTCGTCGGAGATCGGCACCGACCCCGAACTGGCGCGCAATATGATCGCCGATCTGGGCGCGCTGCTTCGGCGTTCGCTCGATTGCAAGGACAAGACCGAGATATCGTTGGCGCAGGAACTGGTGCTTCTGGAACATTATCTTTCGATCCAGAGATTTCGCTTTGGGGATCGAATCGAGATGAAGCTCGATATAGAGCCGGCGGCGCTATCGATAATGGTGCCCTCGATGCTGCTCCAGCCCCTGGTCGAGAACGCGATCCGCCATGGCCTCGAACACCGTTTGTCGGGAGGAGCTATCGACGTCGTCGCTAGGCGAGCCGCCGGACATCTGCAGATACAGGTACTCGACGATGGCGTGGGACTACCTGCCAATTGGCGAATGGAAAGCGCGGCGGGTTTGGGTATCCGCGTGACGAGCGAACGTCTTGCCGCGCTCTATCCCGCCATGGGCGAGCGAGCCATGACGATCCGGCCGCGTCGCGGCGGAGGGACCGAGGTGACCATCTGTGTGCCACTCAACGACGAATGGGCAGCAGACAAGTGGGCAGCAAGAACATGAAGCCACAACCGGGATCGATCACCGTCCTCGTTGTCGATGACGAAGCGCCGGCGCGCAAACGACTGGCGGACCTTCTTACCAGCGATCGCGAGGTCGGTCGGGTTCTCGAAGCACAGAACGGGCTCGCGGCGACGGCGATGATCCAGGAGGAACGACCCGACATCGTCTTCCTCGACATCCAGATGCCGGGCGTCGACGGTTTCGGCGTCATCGACGCGCTGGGTGCAGAAAACATGCCGCTCACTGTCTTCGTCACGGCGTACGACAAGTTCGCGCTGCAGGCATTTGAAACGGAAGCGCTCGACTATTTGCTCAAGCCGTTCACCGACGAGCGCTACGCACGCACGATGGCTCGCGTCAAAAAGCGCCTGGATGAGGTCCGCAACGGCGATGCGAGTGATCCAAATGCTTTCGGCCCCGAGTTGATCAAGCTTGCCGCAAAGCGGACCGAGCCCGGCGCGATCTGGAACTGGATGGTGGTCAGGACCAGGAACGCGACCCAGCTCGTGATGACCGAAAACATCGACTGGATCGAGGCCGCCGGCATGTACGTCACCTTGCATGTCGAGGGGCGAGAACATCTCTATCGCGCAGGACTGGGAGCCGTGGCCGACCGGCTGGACCCCTTCAATTTCGTTCGCATCCATCGATCGAGCATCGTCAATCTCAAATCGGTCGCGCATCTCGAACGCCGGTCCCATGGCGAATTCGAGGTAGTGCTCAAGAACGGCAAGCGCCTCCTGCTCAGTCGCAGCTATCGTACCGAAGTCGAAACCAGACTGGGCCAGTCGCTTTAGGCGGCAATTTGGATCGATGGGGGCAACGGTAGTGGGCTCTCCCGAGCGAGTTCCAGAGAATCGCAATTTGCGCGGGATGTCGACAAGCTCTTCCGGATCGACCCCATCCTATCCGGTCTGGCGTCCCCTTATTCCGGTCCGTAACAATTCCGAAACGACCGCTGGTCGTTGCTTTGGGATATCCCTAAAAACTGGCTGAAGGACTTCCCGGCGATCTTAAACCCCGGCTGATCGAAGTCGGGCCTATAACCTTTCGGATTCTACCCGCGACGGCTTGATGCGGGTGAGCATTTGCACCGACAGGACAATACTGGCGGTCTCAACAACCCTTCCTGGGCCGGGCACCGATGCCCGGCCTTTTTTTTCCGCAGCACGCACGCATTTCGCCGCTGCTGCAGTCTCTGAGGTATTTTTATATATGCCACCTACCTTGCATATACGATTCGACAATATCTGCTTGGCCCCGGCTAAGCGCAGCACCCGATGGAGGGGATGACGTGAAAGCTATCGTCTGCGACGAACCGCACAGTCTCACGCTCGTGGAGCGACCGGATCCCGTTCCGCGCGGGACTGAGGTCCTGGTGCGCATTGGTCGGGTCGGCCTGTGCGGAACGGACTACCATATCTATGAAGGGCGGCATCCCTTCCTCACCTACCCGCGCGTCATGGGTCACGAACTTGGCGGCGAGATCGAACATGTCCCGCCTGGATCCAATCTGCGGGTAGGCCAGACTGTCGCCGTCAACCCGTATATTGCCTGTGGCAGCTGCGTCGCGTGCAGAAACGGCAAGCCGAATGCCTGCGTGAACATCACGGTCCTGGGCGTGCATGGCGACGGCGGCATGTGCGAGCGGCTTGCCGTGACCGAGCATGCGGTGATCGACGCGACAGGATTGACGATCGATCAGGCAGCGATGGTCGAGTTCCTCGCGATAGGCGCTCACGCCGTGGCCCGCGGAGCACCAAAAGCAGGCGATCGGGTGTTGGTGGTTGGCGCGGGCCCGATCGGCGTGGGGACCGCGCTCTTCTCGCGGCTCAATGGCGCGCAGGTGACGTTGGTAGATACTCGGCAGACCCGGCTGGACTATGCACGGGACGTGCTCGGCTTCGCCAATGTCCAGAAGGCAGATGCCGATCTATCGGAGGCCATGCGGCTGGCGACCGAGGGCGAGATGTTCGACGTCGTGCTCGACGCTACCGGCGTTCTCGCCGCGATGGCAAACAGCCTGCAATTCGTCGCTCATGGCGGGGCGCTCGTATTGGTGGGCGTGGCGCCCGGCGACCTCGTGTTGCCGGATCCGGAATTCCACAAACGCGAAACGACGCTGATCGGCAGCCGCAACGCGCTTGCGGCCGATTTCGATCGCGTCATTGCGGCCATTCGCGAAGGGCATATTCCCACCGAGGCGCTGCACACCCATAGCGTCGCCGGCAACGACCTCCCCACCCGCCTGCCCGAGCTGATCGAGGAAGCGGATCATGTCCTCAAGGCCATCGTCCGGTTCTGAGGGATTGCTAGTCTAGTTCGCGTCCTACGGGCCGAGCGTTACGGGCGACACTCAGGCGTATCTGCCGCGAAGGCACTCCATCGGTATCGACCTGGATGAAGACCGGACCCGGCTTGAGTCCCGAGCGGATGACGGCGACCACCCTACCGTGAAAGGTGCTGCGGACGCCCGACTGGAAACTCGACGCATCGCGCGGATCGCCATTGCCGATGCCCGCCAGCGTCGCCGCGCCACGCACCCGGACGCGCACCCGGCGATCCGCTGCACGGGCGTAAAGCGACGTGCCGGCTGCATCCTTCAATTCGACAGTCACATAAGCGAGCGCCTCGCCATTGGCAGGCAATTGCCGGCGGTTCGACGACACATCGACCCGGGCAGCCTTACCTGCGGTGCGCAAAGTCCAGCGACCTGCAGGCCGGCCGTCGCGGTAGCCGATCGCGACGAGGTCGCCGGGTTCATAGGGCACAGCGAAATGCGCTTGATATTGCGTGGCAAGCCCGACCGCCTTCCGCCCCAGGCTTCGTCCGTTCAGCACCAGTTCCACGTCGGAAAACTCGGAATAGACGACGACGTCGAGCGGCTTCCCCTCCTGCCCGGGCCAGGTCCAGCTGGGGTGTACATCGTCCAGCGACCAGTCAAGATGCGGCGGCGAGATCGGGAAGAGGAAGCGATCGGGCAGATCCTCGGTTCCCGCAGGCTGGCGGACGAACGCCGCAATGGGGTCGATCCCGGTCTTCCAGAGAATCTCGCGATAATAGGCCGCGGGCCGCTTGCGGCCGGTGGCGTCGATCTCGCCGCAATAAGCGAGATGCCAGGGATAGGGGCCGAGCCTTTGCCAGTCCTGGCTATAGCCCATCCAGCCGATCCCCGTTTCCCCGAGATAATCCACCGCCGTCCACACGAAATCGCCGACGACCCAGGGATTCGCTTCGACCGCACGCCAATAAGTGAACGCATCTTTGGGCAGGGATTCTGATGTGAACATGACCTGCTCGGGCATGGTCTTATGCTCGTCCACGAACAGCTGCGCCCGATAATTGTACCCCGCGACGTCGAGGTCGGTGAATTGTGCGCGGCTTTGTGGGGGGTCGATGCTCACTGCCTGGGTTACCGGCCGCGTGGAATCCAGCGCCCGGACGCGCTGGGCGAGTTGGCTGGCGATCGCGACACCTTCCGGTGTCCCCTGCTCGGGTATTTCGTTGCCGATGCTCCAGAACAGCACGCTGGGATGATTGCGGCCACTCAGCACCAGCTTGTCGATGTCCTGCGGCCAGTCTTGGGCGAAAAAGCGAGCATAGTCCCGGTCTTTCTTGCTCTTGCTCCAGGCATCGAACGCCTCGTCGATCACCAGCATTCCGAGCTCGTCGGCCGCGTCGAGCGTCGCCTGGCTCGCAGGGTTATGGGCGCTACGGATCGCATTGTAGCCGGCGGCCTTCATCAGCAGCACCTTGCGCCGGTCGGCGTCGGGCGCGCCGGCGCCGCCGAGCATGTAATTGTCGTGATGAATGTTGCCGCCCCGAAGCTTCAGCGGCCGGCCGTTGATGCGCAGGCCCTGGCGGGCATCGAGCGTGATCGTTCGCAGGCCGAACCGGGTGCGGCGCTCGTCGACCAACCTGCCGCCGACGCGCACTTGCTGCACTAGCGTATAGAGGTTGGGCGCGGCGGGTGACCACAAAGCGGGACGCACCAAACCCAGCGTCTGGTCGCCTTCTGTGCGTCCGCCAGAAGCGATCGATCGGACGCCTCGAACCTCGCCGACCACCTTGCCCGTAGCGGAGATCACGCGCGAAATTAGTTCGACGCGGACTGGTACGTTCGACCGGTTAGCGATGGCGGCATGCACCGACACCACGCCGCGCTGTTGCATGGCGACCGGCGTGGTGACGAAGACACTGTCCGGATCGAGATGGACTCGGTCCAGCAACTCGAGCGTGACCGGACGAATGATGCCGGACCCCGCGTACCAGCGCGAGGCGGGATCCTCATGGTTCACCCGGACAGCGACAACGTTGCGGCCTGCCCGCAACTTCCCCGTCAGATCGAATGCGAACGCCGTATAGCCATAGTGATGCCGGCCGAGATGCTCGCCGTTGAGCCAGACATCGGCGTCCATGTACACGGCTTCGAACTTGAGCCGCGCCACTCGGCCCGCCTCGACCGGGCTCAGCGTGAGATATCGGCGATACCAGCCCTTTCCGCCAGGAAGATAGCCGGAATCCTGTCCGCTGACCGCCCGGGAGTCGAATGGCGGCAAGCCATCGGGCTTGTCCATGATTCCCCAATCATGCGGAACGACGACTCGCTGCCAGCGCTGGTCGTCCAGCCGTGGCCGCTCGCCCCCAGCGACATCGCCGCGATGAAATAGCCAATCCTGCGACAGGTTGCGGATCTGGGACCAGCCCGGCGCAGCCGTGCTGGCTACCGCCACCATGGCGATCAGCGCATGGATGACGCTTTTGATGGTCCTCGTCGCGATCGGGTAACGGGAACAGACTGAAGCGGCGCAGCGCCGGACCGAGCTCATAGCGATGTCTCCCCGTTAGGCCTTTCGTCCCAGTGCAGCGCGAGCGCCGCATAAGGCGGGATTGTCGGCGTTGCCGCGCCGCCAAGCTCCACGACCTCGATTCTAGTCCGCGCCTTGTCGTCGAGCGTGGGCGCGCAAAGCAGGCGGCCCGCAGTCGGCCGGTGGGTCAGCCCGAGCCCGTCGGCGAAGCGAAACGACATTGTCGCGTCGGTTTTGTTCACGATCGCCAGGGTGCGGCGGCGCGGCCCCTCGGCAAGGTAGGCGGTAGCATTGATCCCGTCCGCGACAGGGCAAGCATGCAGGCGAGCGCCGAGAAACGGCGCGAAGAAAGCCATGCCGTAATGGAGCGGGCGCCGCACGAGGCCGGCAGCAGTCGATGCAATCGGCGTATAGAGGCCGTCGCCGCCGCCGTGGAGATTGATGCCGAGATATCCCGCACTGGCTGTCCGCAGGGCGTAGTCGAGGCCCCAAAGCGCGGAGGCGAAGGCGTCGCTGACACCGGCCTTTCCGCCGCCGAAACATGAATTGCCTTCGGTCATGCGGAACCGCATCCCGGTAAGTGCCGCGATACGTCGGGCCGCGGCGATCTGTTCGGCGAGTTTCTCGTTGCCGTTGGCGAGCAACTTCCGGGCATTCATGCGCGGATCGGACGCCGGCCCCATCCCGTAATAATGCCCGCTGCAGAACAACGCATCGCCCGCCGCACGCTCGGCAAATTGCGCGATCCAGTCGAGATTGATGGCGACGTCCGGCCCGGCAAACGGAGCGCCTGGGACGCGCCGCAGCACCGCATCGACGTAAGACGTATATTCGCTCCAATATTGGGAGAAGGAATAGTCCCGGCCCCGCAGTAGTGGGTTTCCCGCCCAGAAATCCGGCTCGTTTCCAAGCTGAAAGCATAACAGGCGCGGGCCCAGTATCCGGTGGACATGCTCCGCCTCGTCGACGGCGCGCGCAATCGTCCCAGAGCCGAAATTGAGGCCGTAGACGCACCGCCAGCCGGTTCTGTCGAGAAATCCGCGCAAGCTGCGCAACGCTGCCGGTGTGATCGCACCGGCCGCGGGATGGGCCAAAGCGGGGTCGAGCAGCTTCCATTCCCAGTTCCGCTGCTGGGCGATCGCGCCTTCCTCCTTCACCGCGCCAAAATCGGCGCCGGGCCGCCGCCACCGCGTATAGGCGCTGAGCGACCCGCCGAAGCGGAGCACCCCGTTGGGTGCGATGTCCCGAAATGCATCGATCAACGGCCCGTTGTCGGGCGAGAAATACGCAGGATTGTAGAGCTGCGGCGTCTCGTAGCTCAGGCCGAGAAAATCCTCCGGAACGAGCGCGCCGGCATCCGTCGGAGGACCAATCGCGATGCTTTGGACGGTGTCGGCGCCGACTGGCGGAGCGAACGCGAACGCGCCCGCCATAGCGATGAAGGATCGCCGATCCAGCTTCACGAGCACGCGGCCGCAGGCATTGATCGCCCCTTCCTTGCAACGCTGCCCATGATCAATGCGGTTTCCCCGCTCTCCCTACCTGATCGACCGGTGCCAGGATCGTTGCGGCACCGCCGCTACCCGCTAGCGATAGCGACAGTTCGTCGCCCCGGCTGACATCCCTGACCGAACGTGTAACCGCCGTCGGTCGATCGCTGTCCTGCCAGATCGTGGCGCGGTACCGGCCCGGCGCCAGGAACGTCAGCGGAACGTTGATCGCACGCGGCGTCTCGTCGGTCATCGCGCCGATGTACCAGGTCGAACCCTTACGGCGCGCGAGGACGATGCTGCGGCCAGTCTCGCCGGCCAGGAAGCGCGTCTCGTCCCAGGCGGTCGGGACCGACCGGATGAAGTCGAACCCGTCAGCTCCCGCATAGGCGTCAGGGCTGTCGGCGACCATCTGGAGGGGACTTTCGTAGACAACGTACATCGCGAGCGCCTGGCCGCGGGTCGTCTTCACGAGCGGCGCGACGTCGCGCACCGTGAAGTCGCCGGGCGCGACGCTGCGCATGCCCCCGGGGGTATAGTCCATCGGTCCAAGGAGCATGCGCGTATAAGCCAGCGAGACGTTGTGCGACGCCGTCACCTCGCTGCTGAGCTTGTTGTATTCGGCGCCCAGAAGGCCTTCCTGTGTGATGAAATTGGGGAATGTGCGGTTGAGACCGTCAGGGGGATAGGCCGCGTGCAGGTCGAGGAGGAGGTGGCGCCGAGCCGTCGCCGCCGCGAGCTTGCGGTAGAACGCGACCATCTCCTCATCGTCGCGCTCCATGAAGTCGACCTTCACACCGGCGATGCCCCAATGCTGATAGGTATCCAGGGCGACGTCCATCCGCTCGGACAGATGCTTCCAATGGACCCAGAGCAGGAGCTTCACGCTGCGCCCGCGCGCGTAGCGGACGAGCGCAGGCATATCGACGCCGGGCGCCGCTTGCGTGATGTCCGTGGTGGGAAGCGCATCGCAACACGGACCGGCGCCGAGCGCCCAGCCGGCATCGATCAGGTAATAGGGCAGCCGGTTCTGCGCGGCGAAATCGATGAAGCGCCGATAGTTCGGCATGGTCGCGGGCATTCCCGCAAGGGGACCCGACCACCAGTCCCAGGCTGCCTTGCCCGGTCTGACCCAGCTGAAGTCGCCGCGCGGCATGGGATTGAGATTGCCGATCAGGTTGGACGCGATGAGGTCGCCGGGGCGGTCGGCGAGCATGATGACCCGCCAAGCGCTCCGCAGGTCGCGATCGGCGCGAACCACCGGCTGCGCACGACCGGGGACTGGGGACAGGTCCACCTTCAGCGTATCGCCGTCGCGTACCAGCGAGGAGCCGGTATATCCCCCCAGATCGGCTTGGGCGATGGCGTAGCCGATGCGGCCCGAGGAAGCAGTGCATACGATCGGAACGTCGTAGCGGACACCGGCCGCCAACGACCCGATGCGGGCCGGGAAGAACTTGGCCTCGTGCGGGCCAGTCGTCTTGCTGACGAGACAGTCATCGCGACTGCCGATACGGAACGCGGTACGCTCGCCGGTCACCTCGGCGCTCGACATGCCGGTCATCAGGTAACGAAGGGCAATGCCATCGTCATAAGCTCTGATCTCGAGCGTGATCGTCCGCCGCAGACCATCGACCTCGCGGAACGTGAGAAGCGACTGGCGGTAATGATCGCGGGCGATGGCGGACTTTCCGGCGACGAGCCTAACATTTCGGTCCACTGCGCGATCGACCCGACGCGATAACGTCATCCGCGCCCAGGCGGGGCGATCGGCAAGTTCAATGCCCAAAGGCGAGGTCGCGATCACCGGCTGTCCATCGCGTCGGATCGAGAACGTCGCGCCATCGCGGGATATCGCGATCTCATTGCGGTGATCGGGTGAGGAAACCGCGAGTGTCGCGGTCTGCGCCGCTAGCGCAGCGGCAATAAACGGTGACGGCAACGGACCCTCCTCTTTTGTCGCCCCATCGGCTCGTCGCGGCGGCAGCGGCGGTCATCGTCGCAATGCACTGCGTGCCCGTCCCCGTCAGAAGTGACGGTTCATTTGATCGCGAGAACGACGATCGACTTGGCCGGCATGTCGACGTGCAGCCTATTGTCGGCCGCCCAGGTTGCACCGCGGAAGGCGGCAGGCCGCACCTGCTCGCTCGCGTCGAACGGATTCTGCGAATCCATCTTCGCGCCGGTGAGGACCTGGCTCGTAATCTTCCGCGCACCCTTCACGGCGACGCCCAGATCGACGGTCGCGTTCCGGTCGGGGTCAATGTTGACGATGCCGACATACAAAGCGCCGTCCGGCGCGCGCGCCGCGGTCACGTCTATTGCCGGCACACTGCTCGCTCCTGCCGTCTCCATCGGGCTATCGATGGTCACAGGAAGCGCGCTGGCTCCCTGGAACGGCCGATACATCCAGAAGGCGTAATAGGTCGGCGTGCGGACCATTTTCGCGCCGTCGGTCAGGATCACCGCCTGCAGAACATTCACCATCTGGGCGATGTTCGCAATCCGGACGCGATCGGCATGGCGATGAAAGATGTTGAAATTGGTGGCTGCCACCAGGGCGTCGCGCAACGTATTCGCCTGCCAGAGCGCGGGCGCGCCCGGCGGCGTATCGTACCACGTCCCCCATTCGTCGACCGCCAGACCGACTTTCTTCGCAGGGTCGGCCTTGTCCATGATGAGTGAGTGCCGCGCGATCAGCTCGTCCATCTGTCGCGTCTGCGCGAATGTCGAAAACCACTCGGCCTTGGAAAAACCCGTCGCGGCCCCGTGGTGCGACCAATCTCCCGTCGGAAGCGTGTAATAATGCAGCGACAGTTCGTTGAACTGGTCGTGCGCCTTCATGATTTCTTCGGTCCAGCCATAGTCGCCCGCCGACGGGCCGACCGAGACGATCTCCGGCCCCCCATCCTGCCGTACGAACGTGCCGAACATGCGCATCAGCGGCGCGTATTGGGCGGCAGTCAGGTTTCCGCCGCATCCCCAGCTTTCATTGCCGATACCGGCGTAGTCGACCTTCCAGGGCCGCTCGCGCCCGTTAGCCCGGCGAAGTTGCGCCAGCGCGGATCCGGTGGGGGACGTCACATATTCGACCCAGTCCTTTGCGTCGCCCGCTGTGGCGGTACCCATGTTGATACCGAGATAGGTCTTGGTCCCGATCAGCTCTGCGAAATTGAAATATTCATGGGTGCCGAACGCATTGTGCTCTTCGTTATTGCCCCACCATTTGTTGAGCGTGACCGGGCGCTGCGCGCGTGGCCCGATGCCGTCGCGCCAGCGGTACGTGTCCGCGTAACAGCCGCCCGGCCAGCGCAGCACGGGCACGTGGAGGTCTTTCAGCGCTTCGACGACGTCCTTGCGATATCCGTTGATGTTCGGGATGGACGAATCCTCACCGACCCAGATTCCGTCGGTAATGCCGCGACCGAGTTGTTCGGAGAACTGGCCATAGACTTCGGGTGCGATCCGGACACCGGGCGCCTGCGCATCGATAGTCGCGCTCGCGGTCAACGGTGCGGACGCCGCGGCCGGCGAATGAAGCGCTGCCGCGATCGCGAAAAGCGTGGGCGCCATTCGCCCAAGGCGCGCCCTGGGCGGCAAGCATCGCGCGAGCAGCGACCTATCGGGGCTCGAAACTCGGCCCCGCATAGCCGCAGCGATGCCCGACGCCCGTCCGCCCGCCTGCATGAACCCCCTCCATTCCGTTTGCCGGATATCCGGGCGCCGAGCGATCTCGCTCTAACGATCCCATGCTCGTGAATTCATCATATTGTTTGATCCGTCAACCAAAAATGATAGCGCTACCTTTCATAGGCGCAATATGCTTTCAAAGAGTCGACAAAACGACCCAAGGATCAGCCGAGGTTTTCCGGTACTTGGCGCTAGGAAGGATTTCTGATGAAGCTATCACGACGCGATCTTGTACAGACACCCCTGCTATTCGCCGGCGCCTCGGCGATGGGTTTGGGAGAGGCGGCGATGGCCCAGCAGGCCTCGACGACTCCCGGTGAGATTGTCGACTTGTGGCCGCGTCCTCCAGCGGGCGCGCGACATGCGAACATGGCCGAGATTGTCGAGCAATCCTCGTCGGACCCATCCTATAGCAGCCGGCGGATCAAGGGCATATCGAGGCCGCGAATGATCGCTCTTCGCGCGCCGCGACCGAATGGCGCTGCCATGCTGATCATCCCCGGCGGAGGCTTCGCCTGGAACTATTTCGAGCATGAAGGATATCGCATCGCCAATGTCCTGAACCGAGCCGGTATTACCTGCTTCGTGCTGTTCTACCGTTTGGCTCAGGACGGTTGGACCGACCCGGCAAGCGTCGGTCCCGCCGACGCGCAGCGCGCGATCCGCCTCATCCGCGCCCACGCACCGCGCTTTAGCGTCGACCCGGCGCGGGTCGGCGTCATGGGCTTCAGTGCCGGCGGCTTCCTGGCGGCGACCCTTGCCACGCGGCATTCCGCACCTTTTTACGCGCCGACCGACGCGACGGATCGGATCGACGCGCGGCCGTTGCTGACGGCGCCGATCTATCCCGTGCAGACCGTCGACCCGGCCTATGCCTATGGCGGCGCTGCGCCTTCCTTGTTTGGCAGGCCGCCGACCGCAGCCGAGATCCGGCAATGGTCGCCGGATCTCAATGTCACACCGGCGGCGACACCCACTTTCCTGGTCCACGCCGAAGATGACGACACCGTGCCGGTCGCCAACACGACGAAGCTGCGCGACGCGATGGTCGCGGCCAAGATCACGGTCGAGACGCATTTGTTCAGCCGGGGCGGTCATGGCTTTGGCTTATGGTCCCAGCCCGGCGCGCCCGACGGCCTGTGGCTGCCGCTGTTCCTCCATTTTGCGCGGCAGGAGAAATTGTTCTCTTAGGATCGCGCGGAGGGATTCGGACAGCTTTCCCCGTTCCTGCCCGCCGCGCTCACCATAGGCGCAGCAAGTCGGCTCCGTGGCTGGCGATGCGCCGTTCGATTCCCATGGGCGACATCGCCAGATCGCGACGCGCCCAGAGGTCCCGTGCGCGGGTCACGCGACCGAAGCCGAGTTGGGCCGCATCCAGAGTGATCGAACGGGCTTGGCCTGACGTATTGAACAGAGCGATATAATGGCCACCATCGTCGGCACGCGCAGACCAGATCCTGACATCGTCGCGTAGATAATGCGGCCGGTTGGAGCTGCTGCGCTGGTTGACCGCGACCACTTCGGGATTGGTCAGAAGAGCCAGCGTGGCATCGTCGAGATGACGCAGGTCGCCGCCCATGATCAACGGCGAGCGTGCGATCGACCACAGAGTCATCAGCGTACGCTGCTCGTCCGCCGTCAGTCGGGTATCGCGCGCGCCGAGCGCCAGGCGTCCCAGCGGCAGCATGTCGGCGTCCGGCCAGCTGTCGGGACCGGCATGGCCGGACCAGTTCTCGAGCCGTACGAATTGTTGTTCGAGCATCGACCACTCGTCCCAGAAATCGTCGCTGATCCGCCACATCTGCGCATACCGCCGGACATGGTCGGCACGGATCACCGGCGTCTCTCCGGGAGAAAGGCTCAGCAATATCGGGCGCCCGGTCTTGGCAATGGCAGCATGCGCCGCCTCGATCTCGAGGCTGTGCGCGTCATAGGGACGGCTCATGTCGTCCATCTTGACGAAATCGACGCCCCAGGCTGCGAGCAAAGCGAAGACGCTGTCATAATAAGCCTGGGCGCCGGGCGCGCGCATGTCGACGCCGAACATGTCCGGATTCCACGAACAGGTGCTGGTCCGATCCGCGATGTCCCGCGCGCGATGGCGCGTACCGAGGATGGGCAGGTTCGCCTCGACCGCCCCGCGCGGAATGCCGCGCATCAGATGGACGCCGAAACGCAGCCCGAGGCGGTGCACCCGCTGAGCGAGCGGTGCGAATCCCTTACCGCCAGCGCTCGATGGGAACCGGTTGGGGGCTGGCAGGAGACGCCCGAAACCATCCAGCACCGGCTGCGGGTCGGCGCTATATTGGTAGCTGGTCGCACCGGGCTCGTACCATTGGATGTCGATGGTGAAGATGTCGTAACCCGCCGGCAGGAGCTTCGCCGCCATGATCTGCGCGGTCTCTATCGCCTGCGCTTCGGTGATCGTGGTGGCAAAGCTGTTCCAGCTGTTCCAGCCCATCGGCGGCGTCGGCGCGAGCGGCCTTGCCGACCCGCGCGGCGCTTTGTTCGCAGCGCCCATCAAGGGCATGGCTGCCGTAGCGCCCAACAAGGCGCGACGGGTGAACGCGGTCGCCGCGATCTTCATGGTTGCAACCGGGTGCGCGCGCTCTTGATCGGCTCGATCAGCGCGAGGACGACATCGTTGGTGCGCATCGGCACGCGCAGCGCGTACCGCCCGCCGGCACCGACGCGCACGATCCTGTTCGTCTCCGGCCGATCCGCCGTCAGGTTTTGCAGCTCGGTC
The DNA here is from genome assembly GCF_024508665.1 of Sphingomonas sp. Classification (GTDB taxonomy): domain Bacteria; phylum Pseudomonadota; class Alphaproteobacteria; order Sphingomonadales; family Sphingomonadaceae; genus Sphingomonas. The sequence goes on along the minus strand of NZ_JANINP010000001.1, from coordinate 264,521 downwards.
AGCTGGGCCGCGCTCAGCGCCGAAGGCGATCCCATTTCGAGGTAGCGGCTGTACGCGTCGTTGGCATGATAGCCGGTGCGCCGCACTGTCAGCCGATAGTTGCCGGGCGCTATGCCGGAAAATCGGATCTCGGTCTCCGCTGCCCTCTGCGCCGGGAGCAGCTTGGTGAAGAACGGCCGGTTGCTGACCTTCTGCTCGGGTTGCCGCCAATCCCAGAACAAAACGCCGGTGCGCCCCTTTTCGGTCGCCGCGACGGTCTGATTATCGTTCGAGGGAACATCGCGGCCGCGCAGCAGGTTGAGGTATTTGTAGGCGAACCAGGCGGATTTGCGGACGCCCTCGCGCGTCATCAGCCCAAAGCCGCCATGAAATGGCGTCGGCGGCGGACCGCTTTCCTCGAACAGGTCGGAATAGGTCCAGTAGCTCATGCCCTGGACCAGACCGCGCGCGCCCTTCAGTTTTCCGAGGATATAGGCAGCGCTGATATAGGAATCGTGGACGGGATCGCGCGGGTTGTAGCTTGAACTCCACTCGGTGAAATAAAGCGGGAGGGTTGGAAATTTCGAGCCCGCGATCTGCGCCCTCACCCGCCGGACGTCGGCCACTATCGCGTCGGGATTGGGGGACAATTTGTTGTCGTCATGACCGTATTCGTCGAGAAATCCGCCATCGACGCCATACGTATGGGTCGTAACGAAATCGATCGGGACATTGCGGTTGGCGGCGAACCGGAGAAGCTCGGGTACCCATGCCGCGCCCGCCGTGGATGGGCCGCCGATACGGAGCCGGGGGTCGATCGCCTTGATCGTGCGCGCCGAATTCTCATAGAGATCGAAATAGGCCTGCTGGTCGGCATTCTCCCAGAAGCCGGCGAGATTGGGCTCGTTCCACACCTCGAAATACCATTGCCGAACCTCGGCCGCGCCATAACGCGCGATCAGATGGCGGACGAATGCGTCGACCAGGGCATGCCACGCCTTGGGGTCGGGATGCGACGTATTGCCTTTCCAGTAGAAGATGGTCTGCGGCGACGTCGCCATCGCCTGCGGCGTGAAGCCGAGTTCAACGAAAGGCCGGATGCCCATTGCCCGGAACGCGTCGTAGAGTTGGTCGATCTTGCGCCAATCGTACACGGTCTTGCCGTTCTCGATGTGCACAGTACCCAGCACATCGTGAAAGATCGCGTGGAAGCGGATATAGCGGAAGCCGAGTTCGCTGCTCGCGATCCGGAGTTGCGCGAGGCTCGCGGGACGGATCAGGGTTCCGGGATAATCGGCCCCGACCGAAAAGTTGAAGGTGCGGTCGAGCGGCGCCTTCGCTTTGGCCAAGTCGACGTCGATGCGGCGAAGCTCCTGGCCGTCCGCCACCCCCGCGACCATGCATGCAACCGCGGCCGCCAGTTGAAGAATAGTCCGCATCCGAATCCTCCCCTGCTATTTTTGGTAGCGCTAGCATAAAGACCGACAAGCGCAAAACCGCGACGGACAATTCGACGCCATCTCATTCCAATTATGAGGAATTGTCGCCCAAGCAGCAGCCATAACCCGCCATGGCGAGACCACATTGTTCGCCTCCCGCGGTCGCCTGCACCGCACGATATCGATCGTCGTTCGACAGATCTTTCAGCGGTGCAGGGCCGTCCAGCCCCACGAATTTGTCAACGCGCCGCGGACACCCGGAAGATCATCCGATGATGATAGGGCGCGCCCGGCGCTACGCGTGCGGAACCGAAAGCCGGCCGGTTGGGTGTGTCCGGAAAGAGCTGCGGTTCGAGCGCGATGCCGTCGCCCATTCGATAAAGATGTCCGCGCTTGCCGACCAGCGTGCCGTCGAGGAAGTTGCCGGTATAGACCTGGATGCCCGGCTGGTCGGTCAGCACCTCCAACACGCGCCCGGAAACGGGATCTTCCAGGCGTGCCGCGAGCTTGGGTTGCGGGGTTTTCCCCGCGTCGAGCACGAAATTATGATCATAGCCATGGCCCATCACGATTTGCGCGTCGCGCCCGTCACGAATGCCGTCCTCGATGACTCGGCTCTTGGTGAAGTCGAAGACCGTGCCGGCGACCGCGCGCAATTCGCCGGTGGGGATCAACGCGGCATTGACGGGTGTGTAGCGGCTGGCGGGAACGGTGAGACGATGCCGCAGGATGCCACCCGGCGCGCCCTCCCCGGCCATGTTGAAGAGCGCATGATTGGTCAGATTGACGATCGTCGGCGCGTCGCTCGTGGCGTCGAAGTCGATGGTCAGGTCGCCCTGGTCGTCGAGCGTATAGGTGACCTTCACTTCAAGCGTTCCGGGATAGCCTTGATCGCCCGACGGGCTGGTCAGGCCCAGGACGACCTTGGCCTTCGGGCCGCTATCGACCGCCAATATGCGCCAAACCTTCTTGTCGAAGCCAATGGTGCCGCCATGTAGCGAATTCGTCTTGTCGTTCCGGGGCAGTTGGTAGTCCCGGCCGTCCACGGAGAATTTACCGCCGGCGATACGATTGGCATAGCGCCCGATCGTCTGGCCCCAGTAGTTGGGATGATCGATATAGCTTTGCAGATCATCGTAGCCGAGCGTGACGTCGGCGATCTTGCCATTTAGATCGGGCACCTCGAACGCCTGGAGAGTCGCCCCGTAAGTAATGACGCGCGCGACGACTCCATTGGCGCCGCTGAGCTTGACGGCTTCGACGACGGTCCCGTCCGCAAGCTTGCCAAATTTAGTCCTGTCAGCGGTGGCTGCCGATGCTGTAGGTGCGGCCAGAAATGCTGCGGTAAGCGCCGTCCATGCGACTACGCCGCGCACCGCACATCGCCCCAATACCATATCCTGCTCCCCGATTTTTCCAGCTCCACCTAATATAAACTCAGACAAATATAAAGCGCTGGAAGGGAAAATCTCATCGAGAGTGCGCGGGAGGACGCGTTGCCTCCGTGCCGCGCGCGAGCTAGTTAGCGCTATCACGATCTGAAATCGGGGATGACGATGCGAACGGCGGCGACTCTATTACGTATCGGATCGGCGCTCCTCGGGATGGCTTTAATGGCGTCCCAGGCTCAGGCGAGGCAATGGCCTGGCGGCAGACAGGCGGCCGTGGTGCTGACTTACGACGATGCTTTGCCATCGGATCTCGACATCGCGATTCCAGCGCTCGACGCGGCCGGCTTGAAAGGGACATTTTTCCTCGTCGGCAACGCGTTGAATCCGGAACAGATCGAGCGCTGGCGGGCTGCAGCGACCGAAGGCCACGAGCTTGGGAACCACACCGTTCGGCACGCCTGTCCGCAAGCCAATTATCCGCCGGCGAGGAGGCTCGATACCAGCGAAGCCTATGACGTCCCGATGATGCTCGCCGAAATCCGGACGATGAATACCATGCTGACGGCGATCGACGGCAAGATGCAGCACAGCTTTGCCACGCCATGCGGTCAGCATCTTGCCGGTGGCGTGGACTATCTACCGGAACTGCGCGCTAGCGGGCTGGTACGCTATGCCCGCAGCGCCGGCTGGCCCGGCGGCAATGCGCTGGACCCGATGGACGTGCCGTGCCGCTGGTTCGACGAGAAGACAACGGGTGCTGATATGATCGCTGCGGTCGAAAGTGCCGAGCGGACCGGTGATCTCTTGGTTATCGGTTTTCACGGCGTCGGCGGCGACTATTTGAAGGTGTCCGCCGAGGCGCACGCGCAACTCCTCGCTTATCTCAAGGAGCATGGCGACACCATCTGGGTGGCGCCGTTTTCGACAGTGATGGATTATGTCGCCAGCCACCCATAGAATCAGGGCGGCCCGACATGACCGTGCTATCCGCGCCGTGACTTATCGCATTAGCTCGCAGCGCCGGCTAGGCAGCAGCTCGGTGATGGGTGCGCATGAAGTCGTCGAGAGCGTCCGGCGTTACCGCCGGGGAAAATAGAAATCCCTGCAACTCATTGCATCCTGCGATTTCGAGAAATGCCTTTTGCTCAGTCGTTTCGACGCCTTCGGCGGTCACCGACAGGCCCATAGCGTGGCCGAGCCGGACCACCGCGTAAATGATGGCCGCGGCGTCGGCCGTTTCCCCAATCCGGCTCGTAAAGCTTCGGTCGATCTTGATCTTGTCGACTTCGAACTTGCTCAGATAGCTCAGGCTCGAATAACCGGTGCCGAAATCGTCGAGCGCGATGCGAAAACCGGCTGCCCGCAATTCGCGCAGGGCGGTACGGACTATCTCGTCATCGTCGAGAAGAACACTCTCCGTCACCTCGAGCTCGATCTGCGCCGGGCTGGTTCCGGATTCCCGGACGATTGCCGTCACCTCCTCGACGAAGTCCCGCATGCGGAACTGAACGGGTGAGAGATTGACCGCGATCGAAACGGTCGGCCACGCCCGGGCGACACTGCAAGCCTCCTTCAGCACCCACAAACCAAGCTCACGGATCAAGCCCGTATCTTCTGCGACCGGGACAAACACTTGCGGAGAGAGCGGACCGCGCTCGGGATGGTCCCACCTGAGCAGCGCCTCAAAGCCGATCACCGTAGTGCCGGACGGATCCATTTGCGGTTGATAATGCACGTGGAGATCGCGTTTGTGAGTGATCGCCTCGCGCAAATCCCGCTCGATCTCCCGCCGAAACTTGACGCTCTCATCCATGTCTTCGGTGAAGAAGCGGAAGTCGTCGCGCCCCTCGGCCTTGGCGCGGTACATGGCGATGTCCGCCATGCGCATCAGTTCGGAGCGGTCGCCACCACACGAGGGATAGCAAGCGATGCCGATGCTTGCGCCGATGAACACATGGGTGCCGAGTATCTCGAACGGTTGGCGAAGCGCAGCGATCATCGCGTCGGCGATCGACGCTATCTCATCGCGCGATCCACGTTCTCCCAGAAGAATGGCGAACTCGTCGCCGCCGAGCCGCGCAACGACGTCGGCGGTACTACACAAGGATTTCAGCCGCTGGGCGACCTGCTGGATCAGCATGTCGCCACCGAGGTGCCCCAGCGTGTCATTTACCTGCTTGAAACGGTCGAGGTCGACCAGGAGAACGGCCCAAGTATCCCGTCCGTGCGATGCCGCAACCATCTGGTCCACAACCGAGCCGAAAAAGGCGCGGTTCGGCAGCCCCGTGAGGGTATCGTGATAGGCCAGATGATGGGCCTGGGCCTCCCTGGCCTTGAGTTCCAGGTGAGCGGCTTCCAGTTGCTCGAGCGACCGGGCATCGCGTCGCAACAACTTGGCGACGCCGATCATGAGCGCGACAAGCGCTGCCAACAAGCCTCCCACGGCAAGACCTGCACTGGGCGCCATCGCCCGCCACACAGCGCGCCCTGGTTGGTCAGCCTCCCAGACTATATATCCGATGCGCTCCCCGCGGCTCGAGGCCAACGGGAATAACTGCCAGCCGGAGGTCGGTATTGGTTGCCGCATTACGCGGGCGCCGGACAGGGACTGCGTCTTGGCCAGACCGCTTGCGAAGCGTGCGTCGAGGTAGCGGATGCTGACGAGGAGAGGTTCCTTGCCGGGCGTCGCCCTCACTTTTGGCGTGTCCGGGATCATCCGCATAACGCTCACAACGGCAGGGCGTCCGGCGACCGTGACGAGGTCCGTCGCGTGAATCGCGCGCGGCGAGGTTCTTGCGCTCGACCCGGGATTGGCGGGAAATCCGGGGAGGCGTTCGTGCGGATTGGGTGGCCGGCGGGTACGACCCCGCGCCGCCTCGACCAATGGTAGGGCAGTTGCCGCTATCCGTGAAAAGGCTGCCGGCGCCGCGCGCTGGCCGTTTACCATGCCGTAAACGGGCCGGTCATCAGCCCCGAGAACGAAGTCCGCGTCGTGCGCGTACACGAAGTTCAGCCAGGTTCCGACATTGTTGTCGAACCAATTCCAGTCGGGTTTCGGCTTGCGCAATTCGCTGACCGCAGGGTCCCAGATCGCGACGCCGCTCTGGCTCTGGGCGAGCTCGTCCAATGCCCCGTTGACGGCTACGCCGACTTCCTGTGCCTGTTTGTCGACAGCGACCCGGTCTGCCTGCTGCGCCGCCGATCGCAATGCGGAGAAAGCAAAAATCGTGAGGCCGAGCGCCAGCACAAGAACCGGCACAACAACGGTGCCAATATATCTGGCACCGAAACGATTTCCGATCTCACGTCTTCTAGGTCGCAAAAGGGCTACTCCTTTAGCGATACGTGACACAGCGATAGTAGAGAAAAGATAAACACTTGCCCCTCAGGAGGCCAAGGCGTCGAACAAATTCATCCATTGACCTGGCGGGCTGCTAAACATGGCCGCCCCTCCGCGCGATTGTAGCGTCAGGGTACGTCCTCGCAATGCAAGGTCGCGTCCAAGGCGAATGGTTTCTGAATTGCAGTTCTCGCCTACGCGGTTTTCCGGAATAGGGCGCGGCCCCACTCTGGAATAGCCAAACAACCGAGCGGCAATTCAAATTCTGTTCGGCGCATCTGCCCGTCTTCCAGGGGAGTCCGATCGGCACGAGCGATGCTTTTACCCCAAATGCCTTGTCCAAAGACGGTTCGCTATCTGCAGGTTGCCCGCAACCATCGCGATGGCGACGCCGATTGGAGCGAAAAGCGCGCTCCCGGCACCTCCGCGTCTGCAGAGTATCGTAGACGCGGCAATGCCCTCACGGGCGACGAGCAGCGCCAGGTTTCCTTCAATTCCAACTGCGCGCGAACGCCTCGGGCGCGAGTGGGCTGAATTCATGCAGAAGCGGCGCGAAACGAGGCTGGTGGTCAATTTGATATGCCGCATACGTCAAGATGATGGCTGGCATGACGCGCGCATTCGCAACATCTCGTGCCGCGGCATAGGCGCCTTGTCCGCGACGCCGCCGGCGATCGGGCAATATGCCGAACTGCGCCGTGGCTCTGCCGTGATCGTCGCCCGGGTAGTCTGGCAGCATGGCAATTCGTCCGGCCTGAGAAGCCAGGACAAGATCGACATACAGGCTCTGCTCGGCCAAAGTGGCGCCGCGAAAGAAGGGCCATTCGAGCCAACGAGCACGGAAAGACGCAGGCAGCCGCGCGAGGACAGCCTGGTCAACGCGATGGAGCGGAGCAGGCATAGGAGCTCGATCTTCCAATATGCCATGCTTGGGGTGGCCAGTCTGGCGGCAGCATTGTTCGCGTCGAGCATGGTGCGGGACGTCTTCTCCGCGCCGCTTACCGCCGTCGCCCGCGCCCTGCCGGGCGCTTCCGGGGATTTGCCGTAATCCACCAGCCGGCAGGTACTGTCGAGAGTGCTCGGGTTCGAGCGCCGCGCAATTTAGATCGCGAGGTCGCCGCTGCCGAGGGGGCGCCCGTCCCCTCGGCCCTTTTCGCGTAACGATGCTGCGGTAGCGGCCTGCCCGGACGAACGATTTCGTCCGGACAAGCCGCCGCGCAACTTATTGGAAGGTCTGCGACAGATTGCCGACGCCGCCCAAGGGATCCGGACCATATTTGTTCGGTCCATTGGTCCCCGGCAGGCAGTAGAAAACGAGCAAGACGATGGACGCCACCCACTGCAGCAGCGACAGGACAATGGCTATCGCCGCCGTCGTGCCACTCTGATTGGCCGCACCAGCAAGCATCACGGCGATTGCCAAGACATAGATTGCCGGCGGCAAAAGCAGCCAGAATCCGGTGCGATCGGTGTCGTGCAGTCGCCGTACCGAGACGGCAATCGACGGAATGAAAAGGGCAAGCCAGATCAGCCCGAAGATGAGGAAGAAGATGCCCATCGAGGCAAACAGCCCCGCTACGCCGGCGACGCGCGGCGTGCCGTCTGGGTTCACGCCGCCCATACTCAACGCACCGAATCCCATCACCATCATGGCGATAACCGCCACCGTCCAGATCAGGAATTGCAGCAGCATGAACATCCAGAATTCTTGCCGCCGGGAGCGCCCCGAAAACTCGGCATAGCGCTTCAGCGGCACGAACATCCATTCCATGTAAACCGTCCCCCTCTTCTCGTCTCTACCGCGCGGCGCGGCGGCGCTTACCGGAAGGTTTGCGCCAGATCGCCGGTGCTCCCCATTGGATCGGGTCCGAAGCGGTTCGGACCGGGCGTGCCCGGCAAGCAGTAGAAGACGAGCAACACGATCGCACAGACCAAGCCGATGAGCGTGAATATTCCGCCGATGGCGACCAAGCCGAGGTTTTGGCCGGCGGCAGCGCCCAGCATGATGAACAAGCCGATGACGTAGGGAATTACCGGCAAGAGCAGCCACCAGCCGGTACGATTGGTGTCGTGCAGGCGGCGCACCGCGACCGCGATATTAGGCACCAGCGTCGCCAGCGACCATAAGCCCCCGAGAATGCCGATGCTGGAGAATGTCGAAAAACCGGCGGCTCCGCTGGACGCGTAGTAGGTCGACGAGCTCGGCCCAAACCGGAGACCCAATAGGCCATCGACGAGGCCCAAAACGATCCCAACGATGAGCGTAAACAGAACCCACATCCAGAATTCCATCCGGCGGGACCGGCCCTGGAAATCGGCATAGCGCTTGAGCGGCAACAACATCCATTCCATTTGAACTCTCCTGTTGGCTATCGTCTCGCGAGAAGGCACGCCGCCCAGGCCGATGCTGCGGCATCCTCGTCGGTGAACGTCACCGACGGGCGCCCGTTGACCGCAGCGGGTCCTGAAATGCGGCAGATATGCAGCGCCAGATCCGGCGCCATCCATCCCGTCATCGAGATGCTCCCCCGAGTCGCGAGAGCAGCCTGACGGCTTTCCGGGGGGAATACAACTCTATAGCCGCAGCACCGTCCCTCAGCTGGACGGGCCCCTGCGGCGATAGCTCAGCGCCTCGGCGACATGGACCCGCCCGACATCGGGAGCGCCGGCGAGATCCGCGATGGTCCGCGCGACCCTGAGCACGCGCGTATAGCCGCGCGCCGACAGCCGCATCGCCTCGGACGCCTGGGCCAGCAAGGTGCGCCCGGCTTCGTCGGGCGTCGCCACTACCTCGAGCAGATCGCCATCGGCCTCGGCATTGGTGCGGGCCGCTTCGTCGGCATAACGCCGCGCCTGAACCTCGCGCGCCGCCATCACGCGCCGCGCGACTTCCGCCGATCCCTCGGCCGGCGGCGGCAGGACGAGGTCGGCGGCGCTGACCGACTGCACCTCGACGTGCAAGTCGATACGGTCGAGCAGCGGCCCCGACACCTTGGCCTGATAGTCGGCGGCGCATCTGGGCGCGCGGGCGCAGGCCAGCGACGCGTCGCCGAGATGGCCGCACCGGCACGGATTCATCGCCGCAATCAGTTGCACGCGCGCCGGAAAGGTCACATGCGCATTGGCCCGCGCGACGCTGACCGTCCCGGTCTCGAGCGGCTGGCGCAGCGAATCGAGTACGACGCGCTGGAATTCGGGCAGCTCGTCGAGGAACAGCACGCCGAGATGCGCCATGCTGACTTCGCCCGGCCGCACCTTGAGCCCACCGCCGACCAAAGCCGCCATCGACGCCGAATGGTGCGGGGCGCGATAAGGCCGGGCCCGCGTGATCCGTCCGCCGTCGAGCGTGCCGGCGACCGATTGGACCATCGACACTTCGAGTGCCTCGGCGGCGTCGAGCGGTGGCAGGATGCCCGGCAAGCATGAGGCCATCAGCGACTTGCCCGCGCCCGGCGGGCCGATCATCAATAGATTGTGCGCGCCGGCCGCGGCGATCTCCAGCGCGCGCTTGGCGGTTTCCTGCCCTTTGACTTGCCGGAGATCGGGACCAGCGACAGGTTCGGCAGCCTCGCCGGGTTGCGGCGGGCCGATCAGCTGATTGCCCTTGAGGTGATTGAGCAAGCCGATCAGGTCGGGCGCGGCGATCACGTCGATCGATCCCGCCCAGGCCGCTTCCGCGCCCTGCGCCGCCGGGCAGACCAGCCCCTTCCCTTCGCTCGACGCATGGAGCGCGGCGAGCAGGACGCCCGGCGACGGCGCGATACGGCCATTGAGCCCGAGTTCGCCGACCACGACCAATTCGCTCAGCGTCTCTGCATCGACCACCCCCATCGCCCCGAGCAGGCCGAGCGCGATCGGCAAGTCGAAATGCGTCCCCTCCTTGGGCAAGTCGGCCGGCGACAGGTTCACGACGATATGCTTGGGCGGCATCGACAGCCCCATCGCCGCGATCGCTCCGCGCACGCGCTCGCGGCTCTCCGCTACCGCCTTGTCGGCAAGTCCGACGACGATGAACTTTGGCAACCCGGGGATCAGCTGCACCTGCACTTCGACCGCGCGTGCTTCCAGTCCGAGATAGGCGACGGTCGAAACGATGGTGGTCATGCGGGCTCCCTGCCCCCTGCTTAGCCTGCTATCCCGCCGGCGTGATTGGGATTATCGCCATTTTGGCGCCATCTCACGTGCCTTGCATCGCCAAGACACCGTTCCCATCTGCGCGCCATGCCGGCTGACCGTTCCACATTGACTTCGGCTGCGCTCTTGCTTAAGCGCCCACCCCACAAGGCCGTCCCTGTGGCGGCCCTTTTCAATTTCGACGTACAGGGAATGAACGATGAAGCGGACTTTTCAGCCGAGCAACCTGGTGCGTGCGCGCCGGCACGGCTTCCGCGCGCGGATGGCGACGGTGGGCGGACGCAATGTGATCCGTGCGCGTCGCAATCGCGGCCGCAAGAAGCTGTCGGCGTAACACCCGACCCTGCTTTGCCGCAGGATTTCGCCAGCCCGCTCCCGTCAGGGACGCGGGCTGGTGCCGTTTCGGCGCCGGCGACGGAGAGCGTGATCACGCTGACCAAGCGTCGTGACTTCCTCGCGGCCAACAGCGGCAAACGCGCGCCGATGCCGGCCTTCGTCCTGCTGGTCCGCCCGCGCGACGACAATGATGCGACGATGCGCGTCGGTTATACCGTCACCAAGAAGATCGGCAACGCGGTGGTGCGCAACCGCATCAAGCGGCGTTTCCGGGCGCTGGCGCATGACGTGCTGAGCACCAGCGGCGTCGCCGGCGCCGATCATGTGCTGATCGGGCGCCCCGACGCGCTGACTCGGGACTTCACGCAGCTTAAAATCGACTTGGCCAAAGCACTGGCGAAGGTGTCGCGATGATCGCCAAAATGCTGATCGCGCTGGTTCGGCTGTGGCAAATCGGCCCCTCGGCGATCATGCCGCCGACCTGTCGCTATCAGCCGTCCTGTTCGGCCTATGCAATCACCGCGCTTCGCCGCTATGGCGCGTTGAAGGGCGGGTGGCTGGCGGTCAAACGCATCGCCCGATGTCATCCCTGGGGCGGGTACGGGCCCGATCCCGTTCCCTAGAATTCTGATCGAAGGTTCCTGAACGCGTGAACAACGACAATCGCAACTTCATCACGTTCGCGATCCTGGCGGTAGTGCTGCTGTTCGCCTGGCCGCTGGTGATGAACCGCATCCTGCCGCCGGCCAATCCGCCGGTCACCAAGATCCAGGGCGGCAAGACCCAGGTCCAACCCAGCCCCGGCGCTCCGACCGCCGCCAGCCCGAGCGCGATTCGCGACATCAAGGCCGTGCTCGGCGAAACCGCGGCGCAGCGCGTCGCGATCGACACGCCGACGCTCAAGGGCTCGATCAACCTGAAGGGCGCGCGGATCGACGATCTGCTCCTCACCCAATACAAGGATACGGTCGACAAGAACTCGCCGCCGATCCGCTTGTTGTCGCCGGCGGGTACGGCCGGCGCCTATTTCGCCGAGTTCGGCTGGCAGGACACCGGCATCAAGCCGCCCTCGCCCGACACCGTATGGACCGCGAGCGGCAGCGTCCTCGCCCCCGGCAAGCCGCTTATATTGACCACCACCAACGGCCAGGGCCAGCGTTTCGAAATCAATCTCGCGGTCGACAAGGACTACATGTTCACCGTCCGCCAGACGGTGGCCAATGGCGCTGCACAGCCGATCAAGGTCGCGCCTTACGGCCTGGTCAATCGCGCCGAGGCGTCGAAGGATCTCGACACCTGGTCGATCCAGGTCGGCCCGATGTCGGTCCACAACGGCACCGCCGATTACGACGTCAATTGGAAGGACGTCGACAAGGGGACGCAAAAATTCTCGTCCACCGGCGGCTGGCTGGGCTTCACCGATAAATATTGGCTGACCGCCTTGATCCCCGATCAGGCGGCGGGCTTCGCCGGCGAGTTCCAGTCGACCGGCAAGGGCGGCTATCAGGCCGACTATTCGCGCATCGCCAAGGATCTGGCGCCCGGCCAGCGGCTGACCCAGACCAGCCGCTTCTTCGCCGGCGCGAAGGAAGTGCGGCTGCTCGACCATTATACCGACAAGGACGGCGTCAGTAAGCTCGACTATGCGCTCGACTGGGGCTGGTTCCGCATCATCGAAAAGCCGATCTTCTATTATCTCGACTGGCTGTTCCGCATGGTCGGCAATTTCGGCGTGGCCATCATGCTGCTGACCGTGACAATCCGTCTGCTGATCTTCCCGATCGCGCAGCGCCAGTTCGCCTCGATGGCGCAGATGCGCGCGATCCAGCCGAAGATGAAGGCGCTGCAGGAAAAGCATAAGGATGACAAGCAGCGCCAGCAACAGGAAGTAATGGCGCTGTACAAGGCCGAAGGGGTCAACCCGCTCGCCGGCTGCCTGCCGACCTTCCTCCAGATTCCGATCATGTATTCGCTCTACAAGGTGCTGATGCTGACGATCGAAATGCGGCACCAGCCGTTTGTCGGCTGGATCAAGGATCTGTCCGCGCCGGATCCGCTGACGCCACTCAACCTGTTCGGCCTGTTGAACTTCACCCCGCCGCACATGATCGCGATCGGCGTGGTGCCGATCCTGCTCGGCATCTCGATGTGGCTGCAGTTCAAGATGAACCCGCAGCCGATGGACGATGCGCAGAAGCAGGTCTTCGCGCTGATGCCCTGGGTGCTGATGTTCGTGATGGCGCCGTTCGCGGTCGGGCTCCAGGTCTACTGGATCACCAGCAACCTGTTGACCGTGCTGCAGCAGCGTATTCTCTACGCGCGGCACCCCGCACTCAAGCAACCGGCGGTCAAATAACGTGAGCGAGTTCGACGAGGACGCGATCGAGACGGCGCGCAAGATTTTCGCCGGCCCGGTCGCATTCCTCAAATCCGCGCCGGCGCTCGAGCATCTGCCCGATCCGATGGTGCCCGAAATCGCGTTCGCCGGCCGGTCGAACGTCGGCAAATCGTCGCTGCTCAACAAGCTGACCAACCGCAACGCGCTGGCGCGTACCTCGAACACGCCGGGTCGGACACAGGAGCTCAACTTCTTCGACGTGGGCGAGCCCCTCGCCTTTCGGCTGGTCGACATGCCGGGCTATGGTTTCGCCAAGGCGCCCAAGGACGTTGTCAGGAAATGGCGGTACCTGGTCAACGACTTCCTGCGCGGGCGCCAGGCGCTCAAGCGGGCGTTGGTGCTGATCGACGCGCGGCACGGCATCAAGGATGTCGATCGCGAGATCATGGACATGCTCGACAAGGCAGCGGTGAGTTACCGCCTGGTCCTGACCAAAGCGGACAAGATCAAGCCGACCGAGCTGGACAAGGTCGCTGCCCAGACCGCCGAGGAAGCGCGCAAGCGTCCGGCCGCACATCCCGACATCCTGTCGACCTCGAGCGAGACGGGGCTCGGCATGCCCGAATTGCGCGCAGCGGTGATCGAGGCGCTCGGCTAGCTTTCCCGCGCCGGCCTTCCTAAGGATCGCGCAGACGGGTCCGGGGAGCATCAATGAAAAAGATAAGTCTGGTCGCGGCGCTGGCGCTCGCAATGTTGCCGGCGATTCCCGCCTTGTCGCGCGACAAGGCGCCGCCGACGATCGACCGCGACCGAGTCCTCGCCGAAGAGATGCTGCTCGCCGGGCCGGGCTTGCGCGGACGCGGCAGCGCTACCGCCGATGAGGCGATCGCCGCCGGCTATGTCGCGTCGTTGTTTCGCGATTTCGGACTGCGCCGGGCGCCCGGCATGGATTCCTATCTCCAGACCGCGCCGCTGACCCGCCGCGCAATCGCCGCCCCGCCGGTCCTGACCGTCGACGGCAAACCGGTGGCGGGCGCCAACCTGTTGCTGACGGGCGGCGGCACCGCAGGCGGCAAGGCAGTCATCGTAACGCGCCCCGATGGCGACATCCCCGCGGCCGACGTGATCCTCTATACCGGACCGGCCGACGACCTGATGACGTTCGCCCGCAAGCTGCGCGGCAAGGGCGTCAAATTGGTGCTGACCGCCGAGAGCGATGCCAGCCGCAAATTCCTGGCCATGATCGGCGGCAAACCGTCCTTGCCGACGACGATCGAGGGCACGCCGAGCCGTCGCCCGCCGATGACGATCGCAACGATACCGGCCGAAGCGCTGGCCGGTATCGCCGCAGGCGCCGAGATATCGATCCATGTTCCGATCGAAACCACCAAGGCGACCACCACCAATGCGATCGGCTATCTGCCGGGCACCGATCCCAAGGCAGGCGTGATCCTGTTGTCGGCGCATCTCGACCATCTCGGCGTGCGGCCGGACGGCATTGTCATGCCCGGCGCCAATGACGATGCTTCCGGCACCGTCGCCGTCATCGAACTCGCGCGCGCCTTCGCCGCGATGGGGCGGCAGAAGCGCGGCATCCTGTTCGTCGCTTATGGCAGCGAGGAGATTGGCGGACTCGGCTCGACCTGGTTCGGCGAGCATCCGCCGGTGGCGCTGACCGATCTCGTCGCGAATATCGAGTTCGAGATGATCGGCGCGCAGGATCCGAAGCTTCCCAAGGGATCCCTGATGATGACCGGCTCCGAACGCTCCAACCTGTTCGACATGATGAAGAGCCGGGGCGCCCTGATCGCGTCCGACCCCTATCCCGACCAGCATTTCTTCGAACGGTCGGACAATTACTCGCTCGCACTCAAGGGGATCGTCGCGCACACCTTCTCGGGCTGGGCGGTGGTGCCGACCTATCACCAGCCGACCGACACCGTCGAGAATCTCGATATCGACTATATGACCAACGCGATCCGGTCGCTGGTCGCGCCGGTGAGCCTGCTCGCGAGCGGCGGCTTCAAACCGGAGTGGAAAGCGGAGGGCCGGCCGAAACCCTGACGTTCGGGCTTGCGTCCATCCCGCCCCGGTTTACATACCGGACAATCGAAAAATCTGGGAGGATGGAATGACCGCATCGACCAAGGGCCTCGAACTGCGTTCGCTGGTGTCCGACGGCAAGCTCGAATTGTCGCTGGCCGATGTCGAATTGTCACCGCCTGGACCCGGAGAGGTGATCGTCCGGATCGAGGCCGCGCCGATCAATCCATCCGACCTCGGCCTGCTGACGGGCCCGGCGGACCTCGCCACGCTCGAACAAGGCGGTACCGCCGATCGTCCCGTGCTGACGGCCAGCATACCCGAACAGCGCATGCCGATGGTGCGGGCGCGGCTTAACGAATCGATGCCCGTTGGCAATGAAGGCGCCGGCACGGTGATCGCCGCCGGCGACGGCGCCGAAGATCTGGTCGGCAAGATGGTCGCGGTGATCGGCGGCGGCATGTACACGCAATATCGCAAGGCGCGGCTGACCGACCTGCTGCCCTTCCCCGACGGCATAACCGCACGCGAAGGCGCGTCGGCATTCGTCAATCCGCTGACCGCGCTGGCGATGGTCGAGACGATGCGCGCCGAAGGGTATACCGCCCTGGTTCATACTGCCGCTGCTTCCAACCTCGGCCAGATGCTTAACCGCATCTGCATCGCCGATGGCGTGAGCCTGGTGAATATCGTCCGGTCGGCCGAGCAGGCGAAGATCCTGCACGATATCGGCGCCAAATATGTGGTCGATTCGACGTCGGAGAATTTCCGCGACGAATTGGTCGATGCGCTTGCCGAAACCGGCGCTACGCTGGCATTCGACGCGATCGGCGGCGGCAAACTGGCCGGCCAGATCCTCGCGGCGATGGAAGTTGCCGCCAACCGCAATGCGACGACCTATAGTCGCTATGGTTCGAATACCCACAAGCAGGTCTATATCTATGGCCGGCTTGACCTCGGGCCGACCTTGATCGGCCCCGATGTCGGATTTGCCTGGGGCGTCGGCGGCTTCCTGCTCACGCCGTTTCTGATGAAGGCCGGCGCCGAGGTGGTCGGGCGCATGCGCGCGCGCGTCGCCGCCGAAATCCGCACCACCTTCGCCAGCCATTACACCGCGGAGATCTCGCTCGCGGAGGCGCTCGATAAGGACATCCTGCTCGCCTACAGTGCGAAGAAGACCGGCGAGAAATATCTGATCGTCCCGACTGCAAGCGGCTGAGCCTCGCCCGCCGGCGCAGGCCAACATCGTCCATCCATCGACCGCCGCGCGTCGTGAACGGCGCGTGCCGGTCGTGCGCGTGATCGGCGTCGCGCGGAGCTCGCTGTTGCGCGACTGCCCAACCTCCCGCCCCACAATACCGACCAACTGCGCAAGCAGCTGATCTGTATCGATAAAATGAAAATCCCTAGCCCTTGCGGGAGGCCGCATGACCCCGCGAGTGCCGACAGGAAGGGATCAAAATCGCCCATCCAGCATTGAGCAATATCAACTCGTAACGGACGCGATACCGTTAACGTCCGATTTTTACGAACGATGGAGTTTCGATGGGAAATTGTGCAACCGGCGTCGCCGGCCTGGACGAAATCCTTGCCGGCGGCCTAGCTAAGGGCAGGTTATTTCTTGTCGAGGGCAGCCCGGGTACCGGCAAAACCACCCTCGCCAGCCAGTTTCTCATGGCCGGCGCGGAGCAGGGTGAAAAGGTACTCTACATCACCTTGTCGGAGACCGAGGAGGAACTGCGCGACGGCGCCGCGTCGCATGGGTGGACCTTCCCGGAGAATTTCGAGGTTTTCGAACTGGTCCCGCCCGAAAGCTTGCTCAACGACGAACAGCAACAAAGCCTGCTCTACTCATCCGATCTCGAACTCGGTGAGACGACGAGGCGGATTTTTGAGGTGTTCGAACGCTTGCAGCCGGCGCGGGTGGTTCTCGACAGTCTGTCCGAAATCCGCCTGCTCGCACAGAGCTCACTGCGCTATCGCCGCCAAATCCTGGCGCTGAAACATTATTTTTCGCACAACGATGCGACCGTGATGATGCTCGACGACCTGACCGCCGACGTCATGGACAAAACCGTGCACAGCGTTGCCCATGCGGTGATCCGTCTAGAGGAATTATCCCCCAATTACGGGCCTGAGCGTCGACGCATGCGCGTGCTCAAATATCGCGGACGCCGGTATCGCGGCGGATATCACGACTTCGTGATCGATACGGGCGGCATTCGCGTGTTTCCCCGCTTGGTGTCCGCCGAGCACCGCTTCGAGTTCAAGCGCGAAACCGTGCCGATTGAGAATGCTCGCCTCAACGATTTGCTCGGTGGCGGTTTCGACCGCGGCGCGAGCAACCTGATCCTTGGCCCCGCCGGTACCGGCAAGTCCTTGCTCGCGCTCAGCTTCGTCGCATCGGCGGTATCACGTGGCGAAGGCGCGGCCATGTTCATTTTCGACGAGGAACTCGGACTGTTGTTCGAGCGATCGAGGGGGTTGGGCATCGACGTTCAGGCGATGGTCGATACCGGACGGCTGGCGATCGAGCAGATCGACGCCGCCGAATTGACCCCCGGGGAGTTTTCCGAGCGCGTGCGCGTATGCGTCGAGACGCACGGGGCGCGAACCGTCGTGATCGACAGCCTTAACGGCTATCAGGCCGCGATGCCCGAGGAGCAGGCGCTGGTCCTGCACATGCACGAGTTGCTGCAATATTTGAACCGCCAGGGGACTACCACTTTCCTGACCGTCGCTCAGCACGGCCTGGTCGGCGACATGAAGGCGCCCGTTGATGTCACCTACCTAGCCGATACCGTGATCCTGCTGCGTTATTTCGAGGCGTTGGGGCGGGTCCGACGTGCGATTTCGGTCGTTAAGAAGCGAACAGGCGTTCACGAGGACACGATTAGGGAATTCATGATCGATAAAGAAGGGATCACGCTGGGCGAACCGCTTACCGCGTTTCAGGGAGTGCTCCGTGGCGTACCGAGCCTGGTCAGCGACGAGGCTGGTCTGCTCGACGTGAAGCGAGGATGACCCGCCCTTGAATCGTACGATCGCCGAAGGCGCCGTCATCCTGGCACCGCATGGCCGCGATGCCATGGTGGCAGAAGCCATGCTGCGTGAAGCGGGTCTCGACGCGGCCGCCTCCCCTGATCTCCCGTCGTTCGTCCGCACGCTGCGCAGCGGCGCCGGATTCGCGATCGTCACTGAGGAGGCGTTGCGCGGCGCCGATCTGCGCGATCTCGCTGGATTCATCGCGGACCAGGCCGAATGGTCCGACTTCCCGTTCATCGTCCTGACCGCGCGCGGCGGTGGCCTCGAGCGCAATCCGGGTGCGGTGCGGCTGCTAGAGACGCTAGGCAATGTCACGTTCCTCGAACGCCCCTTTCACCCTACCACCCTTATCAGTCTCGCTCGCGCGGCGCGGCGGGCGCGATTGCGCCAATATGAGGCCCGGACGCAGCTCGAGAACGTCGGCGCGGCACAGGAACGTTTGCGTGTCGCGTTGACCGCCGGCGGGCTCGCCGCGTGGACCATGGAGCTCAACACGAAGACGTTGCACGCATCCCCGGAATGCAAGGCGCATTACGGCCGAGCGGCGGACGAACCGTTCGGCTATGATGAGCTGATCGCCGCGATCCACCCCGAAGATCGCGATCCGGCGCGCGCTGCCGCCGAGCGGTCGATGGCAACCGGCGAACATCTCGACGTCGAATATCGGGCACGTTGGCGGGATGGCTCGCTCCATTGGATCCAAGTCAATGGGCGGCTGGAATATGACGACCGCGGCGGAATCTCGCAGATGGTCGGTGTTTCGCAGGACGTCACGTTGCGTCGCCGCACCGAAAGCTACCAGGCGGCGTTGATCGCGCTGGGGGATCGTCTACGGCAGATGGACGACCCGGCCGCAATGTCGTTCCTGGCGGCCGAAATCCTGGGTTCGACGTTGGGCGTCAGCCGGGCGGGCTATGGCATCATCGATCCGGTGGCGGAGACGATCACGATCGAGCGCGACTGGAATAATGCGGGGACCACCAGCCTGGCGGGCGTGCTGCATTTTCGCGATTATGGGTCCTATATCGAGAATCTGAAACGCGGCGAACTGGTTGCGATTGCCGATGCTCGCGAGGACCCGCGTACCGCCCCGACCGCCGCGGCGCTGGAAGCGATCCATGCGCGCGCGGTGCTCAACATGCCGCTGGTCGATCATAACAATTTCGTCGCCTTGCTCTATCTCAACGACAAGGGACCGCGCCCCTGGATCACGGAGGACATCACCTTCGTTCGCGACGTCGCCGATCGTACGCAGGCCGCAATCGAGCGGCGCCACGCCGAATTGTCCCTCGCCGCATTAGCCGAATCGCTCGAGCGCCAAGTCGAGGAGCGCACGCGCGAAAGCGAGGCGGCGCAGGAACAGCTTCGCCAGGCACAGAAGATGGAGGCGGTCGGCCAGCTGACCGGCGGCTTGGCGCACGATTTCAACAATCTCCTCACCGGCATTTCCGGCGGCCTCGAGTTGATCGAGATGCGCATCAGGCAGGGCCGCACGGCGGAGATCGACAAATATGTCGAAATGGCGCGAAGCGCGACCAAGCGCGCCGCAGCGCTCACGCACCGCCTGCTCGCCTTTTCGCGGCGCCAGACGCTCGATCCCAAACCCACCGATATCAACCGCCTGATCGCCAATATGGAAGAGTTCCTGCGGCGCTCGGTCGGTCCCCAGATCGAGATCGAAGTGGTCGGCGCCGGCGGCTTATGGACGACCTTGATCGATCCCAATCAGCTCGAAAACGCCCTGCTCAACCTGTGCATAAATGCGCGCGACGCGATGCCCGATGGCGGCCGGATCACGATCGAGACGGCGAACAAATGGCTCGACCATGTCGGCGCGCGCGATCGCGATTTGCCGCCCGGCCAATATGTGTCGCTATCCGTGACCGACACCGGCACCGGTATGTCAGCGGAGACGATCGAGCGCGCGTTCGACCCTTTCTACACGACCAAGCCGCTCGGTGAGGGGACCGGTCTTGGCTTGTCCATGATCTATGGTTTCGTGCGCCAGTCCGGCGGCCAGGTGCGGATCTATTCCGAATTGGGCCAAGGCACCACGATGTCCCTCTATTTTCCGCGCGTGCATGCGAATGAGGATGCGCAACCGGAATCCGTCCATAACGCACCACCCGTCCCTTCCGCCGCAGGCGGGACGGTGCTGGTGGTCGATGACGAGCCCGCCATTCGCGCGCTGATCGCGGACGCTCTCGACGATCTGGGCTATACCGCGATCGAAGCCGGCGATGGGGCGTCGGGGCTGGCGATCCTCCAGGCGCAACCGGCGATCCAGCTGCTGGTTACCGATGTCGGCCTTCCCCGCGGAATGAACGGCCGCCAATTGGCCGATGCCGCGCGGGTAGAACGCCCTGATCTCAAGGTTCTCTTCATCACCGGCTATGCGGAAAACGCGGTCATCGGGAACAAGCAGCTGGAGCGCGGCATGCACGTCCTGACCAAGCCCTTCGCGGTGGACTCGCTGATCAACAGGATCCGAGAAGTGATCGGCGACTAAGCGCCAGAGGCACGAACACCTCCATCGCTATGGCGTGATCGGCCGCAGGCGGCGTTCAACCGCCCGCAGCCTGTCGCATCATGGCCTTCAACGTCAGGGCGTCGTGGATGGCCGCCGCCTCCCCATCGTTGTTGAAATAGGCCCAGATCGATTTCCCGGCTTCGATCTGGCGCTTCAGCCAATCGCTCCAGTCCAGCAGGACCTCGTCGCGGTAGCGGCCATAATATTTGCCGACTCCGCCGTGGAAACGCACATAGGCAACAGCCCCTGACGCCCAGCGCGGCGAGGCTGTCCCGGGAAAATCGTGCGCGACGAAGCCGGCACCGTAGCGGTCCAGCAAGGCGAGTGTTGCATCATCATACCAGCTCTTCTCACGAAACTCGAAAACATGCGTGAGGTCGGCCGGAAGAAGCTTCATGAAGGTTTCGAGCCGGTCGAGATTGATGCGGAGCATCGGCGGAAGCTGATAGAGGATGGGACCCAACTTATTCTTTAGATGCCGCGTCGGCGCGATCATGCGTGCGACCGGCTCTTCGCAATCCTTCAGCTTCTTTGCTTGGGTAATGAAGCGGTTGGCCTTGACCGTGTAGCGGAATCCGGGGGGTGCCTGTTCGCGCCAGACATCGAACGTCTCGGCCTTCGGCAACCGGTAGAAGCTGTTGTTGATCTCGACCGTGTCGAATTGCTCGGCATAGAAAGCGAACCAGTCCTTGGCCCGCAGGCTCTCCGGATAGAATGCGCCGCGCCAATGGCGGTAGTTCCAGCCCGAGCAGCCGATATGGATCATGCGTGGCGAGGCGTTCGCGGTCATGAAGCCATCAATGCTCGGGAAGAGATTTCGACCCCAGCGGTTGCGCCTGGCGTTCGTCGCTTGCCGCGCCCCACCCGCGCCTCTATCCCCCGACCATGCTCAAGCTCATCATCGGCAACAAGGCCTATTCCAGCTGGTCGCTCCGCGGCTGGCTGGCGTGCAAGCAATCGGGACTGCCGTTCGAGGAAGTCGTCGTGCCGCTGTACGACGGCGATTGGGACAAGCGCCGCCAGGGCGATGAGTTCGCGCCCTCGTCGGGCAAGGTGCCGATCCTGTGGGATGGCGACATCGTCGTCTGGGACAGTCTGGCGATCGTCGAATTCCTCAACGACAAGACCGGGGGCGGCAAGTTCTGGCCCAAGGACGAGGCCGCGCGGGCGATGGCGCGATCGATGGCGGCGGAAATGCATTCGGGATTCTCCGCGCTCCGCAACAAGCATGGCATGAATATCCGCCAGGTCTATCCGCCCAAGCGGCCGGACGACGACGTCGTCGCCGAACTGACCCGGCTGATGGAAATCTGGGCGCAGGCTCGCGCCCGGTTCGGCGGCACCGGCCCGTTCCTGTTTGGGGAATTCGGCGCGGCCGACATCATGTATGCGCCCGTCTGCACGCGCATCGTGACCTATCAATTGCCGGTCGCGCGCTTCGCGGCAGCCTATGTCGAGGCCGTGCTGACCCACCCCTTCATGCAGGACTGGATCGCCGGTGCCCAGGAAGAGGAATGGGTGATCGAGAAGTTCGAACGCACGCCGGCGAATACGTAGATGGGGATGATGCGGCCTCGTCGTCCGCGATCGCATTGACCGTCGGGCAATGGATACCGACCAGATCGATCTCGTCAGAGACAGTTTCGTTCAGATCGTGCTCGACACCGATGCTGCCGCGCGGGTGTTCTATGGCCGCCTGTTCGAACTGGCTCCCGAAACCCGATCGATGTTCCGGATCGACATGGCCGAACAGGGCCGGCATCTGATCGAGACGCTGGGCAGGATCGTCACCGGACTGAGCAAATTGGATGCCATGCGGCCGGCACTCGGCAAACTCGCCCGGCGGCATGTCGATTACGGGGTGGAGGACCGCCATTATGCGTTCGCGGGCGACGCCTTGATGCGGATGGTTACCGTGCATGGCGGTCCGGCGATCGACAACGCGACCATCGAGGCCTGGAAGGCGGCTTACGCGCTGATCGAGGAGGTCATGATCGCCGCCAGCACCGACTATCGCGGATTACGCAGCCCGACCTGACCATAGGCTGTTGCCGATCAGAACAACGTCGTCAGCAGATAGAAGACCGCACCGACCGCTGCCGACGCCGGGATCGTCACGATCCAGGCCACGACGACATCGCCGGCAACGCCCCAGCGCACCGCGCTCGCGCGCTTGGCGACGCCGGCACCGATCACACAGCCGGTAATCGTATGCGTGGTCGACACTGGAATGCCGAGCAGCGATGCGGTGAACACCATGATCGTGCCCCCGGCCGACGCGCTGAACCCCTGATGCTGCGACAGCTTGGTGATGCGGCTGCCCATCGTCTCGATGATCTTCCAACCGCCCATCAAGGTCCCCAGGCCCATCGCGATATAGCAGCTGATCGCGACCCAATGCGGCACTTCGAACTTGCCGTGCAGATAGCCGGTCGAGAACAGCAGCACGGTGATGATGCCCATCGTCTTCTGCGCGTCGTTGAGGCCGTGGCTGAGCGAATAGGTGCCCGACGAGATCATATGGAGCACGCGGAAGCTGCGTTCCGCGCCGCGGTTGCTGGCACGCGAGAACAGCCAGCTCGTCACCAGCATGATCAGCATCGACAGGATCATGCCGAGCACTGGCGACAAGACGATCGCGATCAGCGTCTTGTTGAGCCCATTCCACTGAATGCCGGTCATGCCCGCATGCGCGACGCCCGCGCCGATGATCCCGCCGACCAGGGCGTGGCTCGAGGATGACGGAATGCCCTTCAGCCAGGTCACGATGTTCCAGAACATCGCGCCGATCAGCGCGCCGAAAACCACCCCTGGCGTCACCAGGTTCTTGTCGATCAGCCCCTGCCCAATCGTCGACGCAACCTTGTGCAAACTGGGGAAAGTGATGGTTAGGAAATAGGCGGCGAAGTTGAATACGCCGGCAAAGAGCACGGCATGAACGGGCTTCAACAATCTGGTCGAGACCACGGTCGCGATCGAATTGGCCGCGTCGTGCAGCCCGTTCAAAAAGTCGAACGCCAGCGCGACGAGGATCAGGCCGGCCAGCAGCGGGAAAGCGAGATCGTGCATCGTCTGGGCTCAGGCGTGATCGATGACGATGCCATCGATCTCGTTGGCAACGTCCTCGAAGGCATCGACGATCCGTTCGAGATGCTTGTAGACTTCGCGCGCGACGATGAAGCGCACCGTGTCATCGCGGCTATATTCAACGAATCCCCGCTTCAACCCGGCACGGTGGATGTCGTCGGCATGGCCTTCCATCCGGACCAGGCGCTCGGTCAGTTCATGCAGGCGCCCGGCGTTGTGGCCGACATCGCGCAGCAGCGGCATCGCCTCTGCGGTCAGCCGCGCGGCGTCGACGATGATCCCCGCCATGTCCTTCATTTCCTGCTCGAACTCGCGGACCTCGTACAGGTCGATCGCCTGCACGGCGGCCTGCATCTCGTCGATCGCATCGTCCATCGACCCGATCAGGCTGGTGATGGTGCCGCGGTCGAACGGCGTCAGGAACGTTTCACGCACGGTTTTTAGCACCGAGCGCGTGATCTCGTCGGCGTCATTTTCGCGCTCAATCACTTCGCGAATATGATCGGACGCCGCGCCGTTGCCATCCTGGAGCAGCCGCGACAATGCGTCTGCGGCGGCGGTGACGGTCTGCGCATGCGCCTCGAACATCTCGAAGAAGTTGCCCGTCTTGGGCAACAGGCGCTGAAACCAGGCGAACATGGGACTGATCCTCGATTTGGTAGCGGCGGCAAAGCCGGTGCGGCGCGCGGCCGCCTTGAATTCGGAAGGGCCGAACGAACGGATGAGGTCGCTGAGATCGGGCTCATCGACCATCGATGCCGCCTCGTCCAGGCTGACCCAGCGCCGTTCGCGCTCCCCCTGCTCCTTCCAGGCGCTGAGCTCGCGATTGACCGCCAGCGGAAAGACCTCGACGTCGATCATCAGCGACGCGCCGTTCTTTTGCCGTTTGCGATAGCGATAGGTGCCGAGCGGCGTTGGGCAGACGAGCCCCTGCACCCCCGCTTCCTCCTCGGCCTCGATCGCGGCGGCGGCATGGGCGAGCATTCCCGAAGACGGATTGCCCTTGGGGATGACCCAGCGACGGTTTTCGCGCGAGGTGACGAGCAGGATGCGGATCGGAGCGTCGTTGGCGGCGCCTTCGGTCCGGTACGGCAAAGCCGCGATCTGGCGAATTGTCAGAACTCCCTCATTGGCGGCCCCGCAAGCGACGACCGGCCGATCGTTCCGCTAGCATCCAGTGCGGCGCGGCGCCATCATAAAACCAAAGGCCGCACGGCTGAGGATCAGAATCGGCTACCGTCTTTTCGCCGTTGCTCGCCGACATCCGCGGCCAGATGCATGTCGATATCGGGGTAATGGCAATCGCTCTCCCCCTTGCCGCCTACCGCGATGAACACGCAGTCGGCGTCGGAGCGATTCTGAAGCACATGACCGTTGCCATCGCCCTTGGGGAAGGCGGCGACGTCGCCCGCGCGCATCGGATGTTCGCCGTCATCGTCGACCAACACCGCCTCACCCGACAGCATGACGACGAACTCGTCCTCGCCCTCGTGCCAATGGCGCTGTGACGACCAGGCACCGGGCTTGATCGTGACGTGGCTGAAGCCAAAATCGGTGATGCCGCTGGCCGGGGCGAGGCGACGGTACCAGCGCTCCTTCACCATGTCGGCGTAGACCGGGGGATAGCCGGTGGCATTGGACTGCGGGATGGCATCGAGGTCGAGCTTGGGCACGGCCTATTTCCCTTTCGGAGTGTTGGCGGTCAGGCATTGTTCGGCGAACGGCATCACGTCGCCGCCCGACAGGTCGTCGCGGTCGTCCTCGGTCGCGACGGCCTTGGGGTAACGCGTCCGGATCGCCGCGGCCACCGCCTGCGCCCGCGCGACACGCGCTTCGGTAGGGGTG
Source organism: Sphingomonas sp. (assembly GCF_024508665.1). Lineage (GTDB taxonomy): Bacteria > Pseudomonadota > Alphaproteobacteria > Sphingomonadales > Sphingomonadaceae > Sphingomonas. Next base: position 239,014 of record NZ_JANINP010000001.1, on the reverse strand, counting down.
CGGTCCGGCCCACCAGCCGCGCTCTTGCTGTCGAGCATCGCGCGTGCCAGGCGGACGGCGTCGTCGAGCCGGTCGGCGGCGGCCAGGCAATGGCCGGGAGTGATATCGACCACCGCACCGTCATCGGCTTGTTGCGGCGTGAGCGCCGCGGCGGCGAGAAGGAACAGAACAGGCATTGGCAATTCTCCGCACCCCCGTACGCGCGGACCTTTCCCTTCCCGTCGTTGCAAGGCAAGAGGCAGTGCCTGTTCAGCCGAGGAATGCCGTGCCCAACGTCGTCGAACTCACCAAGGCGTTGATCGCCGCCGAAAGCGTGACGCCTGCCAAAGGGGAAGTGTTCGACGTGCTCGCCCAGGCGCTGAGCGTGATCGGATTCGAGATCGATCGCTTCACAGTCGGCGAGGAGCCGGACGGTCCGGTCGAGAACATGATCGCCATCCGCCACGGCAAGGGACCGCATTTCGCCTTTGCCGGGCATCTCGACGTGGTGCCGCCAGGCGACAGCTGGACGAGCGGCGCATTCGTGCCGGAGGTTCGCGGGGACTTGCTCTACGGCCGCGGCGCGGTCGACATGAAAGGAGCGATCGCCGCCTTTGCCGCGGCCGCCGCACGCGTCGACGGCCCGACACTCAGCTTGCTGATCACCGGCGACGAGGAAGGCCCCGCCATCTACGGCACGCGCGCGATCCTCGACCGGATGGCGGCGCGCGGCCTCAAGCCCGATTATTGCCTAGTCGGCGAGCCGACCTCGACCGCGCGGCTCGGCGATATGATCAAGATCGGGCGGCGCGGATCGGTCAATATCTGGGTCGACGTGCCAGGGCGCGAAGGCCATGTCGCCTATCCGCATCTGGCCGACAATCCGATCCCCAAGCTGGTGGCGGCGCTGGCGGCGATCGACGCGATCGAGCTCGACCACGGCAATCACTGGTTCCAGCCGTCGAACATCGAAGTGACCGACGTCACCGTCGGCAATCCGGCGACCAACGTCATTCCCGCCAAGGCATCGGCGCGGATGTCGATCCGGTTCAACGACGAGCAGAATGGCGAAGACCTGGTCGCGCTGATCGAGCGGACGGTGAAGGCGCATGCCCCGGAAGCGCAAGTGATCGCGCGCATTTCCGGCGAGGCGTTTCTGACCCAGCCGGGCGAATTTTCGGCGCTGGTCACGCGCGCGATCGAGAAGGTCGCGGGTGTGGTGCCCGCCTTGTCGACCACTGGCGGGACGAGCGATGCACGCTTTCTGTCGCAACTCTGCCCGACGGTCGAATTCGGGCTGGTGAACGCGACGATGCACAAGACCGACGAAGCGGTCGCGTTGGCCGATCTTGCCGATCTGGTCGATATCTATGCGGAGATTATCGCAGCTATCGGGCAGTAATCGATGCGTGTCGCGCAAGGTGGGTTGGGCTAGGCTGTCCGCAGACTGCTGAATACGGGACGATTCGTGGCTAGTTCCTCCGTTGCCCCCCTCTCCCCGGTCGGCGAAGTGCTGCGCGAATGGCGCGGCGCGCGGCGTATGAGCCAGCTCGACCTGTCGCTCGATACCGGGATTTCTACCCGTCATCTCAGCTGCATCGAAACCGGCAAGGCGCGGGCCAGCCGCGAGATGGTCGCGCGCCTGGCCGATGCGCTCGACATGCCGCTGCGCGATCGTAATGCGCTGCTCCGCGCCGCCGGCTATGCGGCGATCCATCCCGAAAGCGCACTGGCGGCCCCCGCGCTCGATCGCGTGCGCCAGGCGATCGACCTGATCCTGGCCCATCAGGAACCCTATCCCGCTTTCGTTATCAGCCGGCATTGGGAAGTGCTGGAGGTCAATCAGGCGGCGATCCGGATGAACAAACTGTTGTTCGGCGATTGGCAAAGTGCGCACAGCAACCTGATCCACCAATTGTTCGATCCCAACGACTTCCGTCAGGTTATTCTCAACTGGCCGGAGGTCGCGCGGCGGTTCGTGCGGCACCTGCACGATGATCTCGCCGCCAATCCCACCGACCGCCGCACACGCGCGCTGCTCGATGCCGCCCTCTCCTATCCCGGCGTACCCCAACGTTGGCAACTCGGCGATGCCGACGATGACGGCGACCCGATCGTCACCTTCACCTTCGCTAGCCCGCGCGGCGAGCTGCGTTTCTTCGAGACGATCACCACGTTCGCCGCGCCGCACGACGTGACGCTCGACGAAATCCGCATCGACTGCACCTTCCCGGCCGACGAGCACACTGCCGCAGTGTGTGCCGAGCTGGCGCGGGCAGGCTAGGCGGGAATCAACCTGATCGGCAGGCCGTCCCTGGGCCGCGGAATCGGGAACATCTGCCAGGCATCGCCGGCGCCTGAGTCGATCTCGATCCGATAGCGCGTCAGCAGGTGCGCGATCAGCAGCTTCATCTGCATTTGCGCGAAATGCAGGCCGAGGCACATATGCGCGCCGCCGCCATAGGGCACCCAGGCGAAGCGATGCCGGCCTTTCGACGCCTCGGGCGTGAAGCGCATCGGGTCGAATCGCAGCGGATCAGGCCAGATGCTGGCCATACGGTGGGTCCAGGCGATGCCGATCCCGACATTGGTGCCGGCGGGAATGTCGAAGCCGCCAAAACTGAAATCGCGTAGCGCGCGGCGCGGCAGCGACGGCACCGGCGGCATCAGGCGCAGCGCCTCGCGGAATGCGTAGTCGGTCAAGGTCAGGCGATCGAGCTGCTCGGTCAGCGGCAAATGTGCGTCGAGGCCGGCAATCTCTTCGCGCAATCGTTCCTGCCAATCGGGATTGCGGGCGAGCAGCATGACCAGGGTCGTCGCCGACGAGGTGATCGTGTCGTGCGCGGCCATCATCAGGAAATTCATGTGATCGGCAATCGCGGCGGCCGATAGCTCCTGCCCATCGTCGTCGGTCGCGCGGCAGAATTGCGAGAAGAAGTCCTCGCCATTGCCGCCCCGTGCGCCTCGCCGCCGCGCCGGGATCTCGCGTTCGAACCAGTCGATCAGATAGGCCCGCGCCTTGACGCCGCGCCGCATCATCGTCCCCGGCAGCGGCGAGCGGATCGGCGCGACGCTTGCCTGCACCTCGTCGACGAATGCCTGGTTGATGCGATCGGCCTCCGCCCCGAGCGATACGCCGAGGAAACTGGTCGCGGCGAGATCGAGGGTCAGCTTCTTGATCGCGTCGTAGAAGCGCAGCCGACCGCCCCATTCGCCGATCCGGGCAGCGATACCGGCATCGAGTTGAGTGGCGTAATGCCGCATCGGCTCGGGCTTGAAGGCGACCGACAAGGTCTTGCGATCGGCGCGATGCTTGTCGAAATCCATCAGCATCAGGCCGCGCGGGAACAGCAGGTTGAGCAGAGGTCCCCAGCCCTGTTCGGACGAGAACAAGCGGTCGCGATCGAACAGGACAAGCTCGTTGGCGTCGGGGCCCAGCAAGGTTACGCTGGTGCTGCCGAGCGCGCGGTTGCGATAGACCGGCCCGTACCGCTCGAACATCTCCCGCCCGAACTTGACCGGGTCGGACAACAGGCGAAGCGAATTGCCGACGATCGGCAGACCGTCATCGCCCGGGATGTGCGCCAGCGATTGGGCTGGGTTGCGCAGCAACCAGTGCGGGTTGGCTTTGAACGTGTGGGCGTAGGCCATGCTGCTGGTTACTCTAATCCGGCCATCGACGCCTAATGGCCTCCGCCGTGACCGCCGCCAGAGCCATCGCCGCTTGAGTTGTCGTTCTGCCACCAGTCGCCGCCCATTGAATGCGGTTCGAGGCGGCTCTTCGAGGACGGCAACCTCAGAACGATCGCAATCAACCCGCCGATAAGCAGCAGGCCGACGATAATACCGGCGACGACGGTGAGAATCATTCGACCGTGACCGATTTCGCGAGGTTGCGCGGCTGATCCACGTCGGTCCCCTTCACCACGGCCACATGATAGGCGAGCAACTGTACTGGCACCGCGTACACCAACGGCGCGATCAGGGGATGAACTTTCGGCATCTCGATCGTCGCCAGGCAGCTGTCGCCCGCTTCCGCCAGTCCGTCGGCGTCGGAAATCAGCACGATCTTGCCACCGCGCGCCTGGCTTTCCTGCATGTTGCTGACGGTCTTTTCGAACAGCGGCCCTGAAGGGGCGATGACGATGATCGGCACATTCTCGTCGATCAATGCGATCGGACCATGCTTCATTTCACCCGCCGCGTAACCTTCGGCGTGGATGTAGCTGATTTCCTTTAGTTTCAGCGCGCCTTCCAGCGCCAGCGGATAGTCGGGTCCGCGGCCGAGATAGAGCACGTCGCGCGCCGGCGCGATGAGGTGCGCCATGCCGGCGATCGCGTCGTCATAAGCGAGCGCGGCGTTGAGCGCCGCCGGCGCCTCGATCAATTGCTTGACCACCGCGACCTCTTCCTCGCGGCTCATCCGCCCCTTGACCACCGCAAGGTGCGCGGCCAGCGCTGCGAGCACCGCGAGCTGGCAGGTGAACGCCTTGGTCGAGGCGACGCCGATCTCCGGCCCGGCATGGGTCGGCAGCAGCAGGTCGGCCTCGCGCGCCATCGTGCTGGTCGGCACGTTGACGACGACGGCGATCTTTTGCCCGGCTTTCTTCGCGTGACGCAGCGCCGCCAGCGTGTCGGCGGTTTCGCCCGACTGGCTGATGAACAATGCCAGCCCGCCATCCTCGAACACCGGGTCGCGATAGCGGAACTCGCTGGCGACATCGATATCGACCGGAACGCGCGCGAAACTCTCGAACCAATATTTGGCGACGAGCCCGGCATAGAAGCTGGTGCCGCAGGCAACGATCGTGATGCGCTTCACCGTCGACAGGTCGAAGTCCATCTGCGGCAACGCGACGGTCTGCTCGACGCCGCGGATGTACGAGCGCAAGGTCTGCGCGACGACGATCGGCTGCTCGTGGATCTCCTTGAGCATGAAGTGGCGGTAATTGCCCTTCTCGATCATCGCACCGATCGCGCCCGATACGGTGATTTCGCGCTCGACGGGGTTGTTCTCCGCGTCGAAAATCTGCGCGCCCTCGCGCGTGATGACGACCCAATCGCCCTCATCGAGATAGGCGATCCGCTGCGTCAGCCCGGCGAGCGCCAGCGCGTCCGAACCGAGATAGGTCTCCCCGTCGCCATAGCCGACCACAAGCGGCGAGCCGAGCCGCGCGCCGATCAACAGGTCGGCGTGTTCGCGGAACGCGATCGCCAACGCGAAGGCGCCACGCAATTGCGGCAGAACTGCCTTGACCGCATCCTGTGGCGATTTGCCTGCCTCGACCTGCTCGCTGACCAGATGTGCGACGACTTCGGTATCGGTTTCGCTCTCGAACACGCGGCCGCGCGCCTGGAGCGCTTCGCGCAGCGGCTTGAAATTCTCGATGATCCCGTTGTGGACAAGTGCGACTTCCTTGGTCGCGTGTGGATGTGCGTTCGAGGTGGTCGGCGCGCCATGCGTGGCCCAGCGGGTATGCGCGATGCCGGTCATACCAGGCGCCGGATCGGCGGCAAGGACTGCCTCCAAATTCTTGAGCTTGCCCTCCGCCCGGCGGCGGATCAGCTGGCCATCCTGGACGGTGCAGACGCCGGCCGAATCATAGCCGCGATATTCCATCCGCCGCAGTCCCTCGACCAGCCGGTCGGCGACCTGTTCCTTGCCAACGATTCCGATGATTCCGCACATGGTTGGGGAGCTTTCTTACAAGATATAGGGAACACGGATCCCCGGCATGTTCGCCGGAAAATCCTTGGTATTTCTGGTAACCAGAATCGCGCCGTTGACCTGCGCCGTCGCAAGTATCAGCGCGTCGAGCAGCTTCATCCGGGTCCTGTAGCGAATATCCGCTGCCGCCATGGAAATACGGCTATCGACCTCGACGATCTCGAACGGAGCGATCAACCCCTGAACGTGATGCCGCGTTTCCAATGGCTCGCCCGCCAATATTTCGGTCCAGGTGATACGGCTAATACGGTGACGCTTATAGCGCTCCAGTTCGGCCGCCGCCTGCCGACGCTGACGTAGCCAATCGGCGACGATGTTCGTGTCAAAGATCGGGTCGGCCAAGGAAGATCAGCCGTTATCGCGATCTTCGCGGATCGCGCGCTGATAGTCGACACCATCGCCGATATCGTCGCGATCCTTCCAATAACCGAACCCTCGCTTGATCCAATCCTTGCTGGCTTCCGCGCGATACGCGACAATCGCCTCACGAACGATGGCGGCGCGCGACTTACCTTGCTCGGCCGCCTGGCGATCGAGCCATTGAACATCATCGTCGGGAAGGTCGGCCAAGAACCGCATGATATATAGATATCATATCATGATATCATGTCAATCTATTTCGAAGCTTTCTTCGCGGCCATCATCTCGCGAAATCGTTTCGCCCAGCCCGACTTGGTCTGCTGGTCGGGGCGAACGAGGCGCAACGCGTCAGCCTCCACATCCTTGGTAACCGTCGATCCCGCACCGACGATCGCCCCTGCGCCGATCGTCACCGGCGCGACCAAAGCCGAGTTGGAGCCGACGAATGCCCCCTCCCCGATCACCGTCTTGTACTTGAAGAAGCCGTCGTAATTGCAGGTAATCGTGCCCGCGCCAATATTCGCGCCGGCGCCGATTTCGGCATCGCCCAGATAGGTCAGGTGATTGGCCTTGGCCCCCTTGCCGAGCACTGCTTTCTTCACCTCGACGAAATTGCCGACCTTGGACTTCTCGCCGAGCACCGCGCCGGGGCGCAGGCGGGCATAGGGGCCGACCTCAGCGCCAGCGCCGATCGTCGCGCCCTCGATATGGCTGAAGCCGCGGATCGTCGCGCCATCGGCGACCGACACGCCCGGACCGAAAAAGACATTGGGCTCGATCAGCACGTCGCGACCGACTTTCGTGTCGAACGAGAACCAGACGGTGGCCGGATCGACCAACGTCGCCCCCTCTGCCATCGCCTGGACACGGCGCTTCGCCTGCCAGCTGGCATCGACCGCGGCGAGCTCGGCGCGGCTGTTGACCCCGGCCACTTCATCGGCGGCGGTCTCGACCACCACCGCGCCGCGTCCATCCTTCACCGCCAGTTCGGCGAGATCGGTGAGATAATATTCGCCGGCGGCATTGTCGTTGGTCACCTGGGCCAGCAATCGGAACAGATCGGCGGAGCGCACAGCCATCAGGCCCGAGTTGCACAGGGTCACCGCGCGCTCGTCGGCCGAAGCGTCCTTATACTCCACGATCTTCGCGATGCGGCCGTCCTTATCGGCGATGACGCGGCCATAAGCGGCGGCATCGGCCGGACGGAAGCCGAGCACCACGACACTGGGCTCGCCCTCGCCGTGCAGCCGCTCGATCATCCGCGCCATAGTGGCAGCGGAGACCAGCGGCACGTCGCCGTACAATATCAGCACGTCGCCACCGAACCCGCTCAGCGCGGTCTCCGCCTGCTGCACGGCATGGCCGGTGCCGAGTTGTTCGGTCTGGATCGCGACTTCGACTCCGAGCGGAGTCACCGCAGCCTCGACCTGCTCACGCCGCGCGCCCGCCACGACGACGATCCGCGACGCGTCGAGCGCCTGCACATTGTCGATCAGATGGAGCAGCATCGGCCGCCCGGCGATTGGGTGCAGAACCTTGTGCAGGTCGGATTTCATCCGCGTTCCCATGCCGGCGGCAAGGATGATCGCGGCGATTGGCTTGGTCATGGCTGGGGTCTCCGTGGCTCGCGCCCTGCCACGAACATATTGCCTTTTCCATAGCGTTGCTGGCAGGCGGCGTCGGGATGAACGATTTCCCCTTTGGCCTGGTCGGCTTCGACCTGGACGGCACTTTAGTCGATAGTGTCGCCGACCTGACCGCGGCGGTGAATCATGCGCTGGCGGAAATAGGGCGGGCGCCGCTGACGATCGACCAGGTGCGCCCGATGATCGGCGGCGGGTCGCGCGTGATGTTGCAGCGGGCGCTGCTGGCGACGGGGGGAGATGAGCGGCTCGACGAGCTTCTTCCCGGCCTGGTCGAGTTCTACGCGACGCATATCGTCGATCATACGCGGCCATTCCCTGGCGTGATCGAGGCACTCGATGATCTGCGGGCACGCGGTGTCTCGCTCGCGATCGTCACCAACAAACGGGAAAGCCAGTCGATCGCATTGCTCGACGCACTGCGCCTTACCGATCGCTTTGCCTGCATCATCGGCGGCGACACACCGGGTCTTGCCGCGATGAAGCCGGATCGCGCACCGATCGACCTTATGCTGCGCAAGTGCGATGACGCCCGGCCAGCGGCATTTGTCGGGGACTCGATCTACGACGTCGGCGCGGCGCGCGCTGCCGGTGTTCCCGTCGCGGTGTTCGCTCCGGACGGCGGCGAGGTTCCGGGCGCCAATGCGATCTTCGCCGATTATCGTGAGCTGCTGCCTACACTCAGGCGCATGGCTGAGACCCGGCCAGCTATTTGAGCAGAGCCGCAGACTCCACGTGGTAGCCGATCAGGACGGGCTTCCCGCTGTTGAACCGATAGACGAAATTCTCGCTCGCCGGCCCGCTCGAATAGACGCTGGCATAGCTCGCCGTGAAGGTATGATCGCCGTTGTTTATATTGTCGTTGAATCCCTGCCGCGCGGTTGACCGGAAGGTGCCGAGCTTGGCGTGGATCTTTTCGATAAAGACGGGAAAATCGACGCCGCCATTCTTCATTTCCGGTCCGGCCGCGGCGGCGATCGCCGCGAATTGACCGTTGTTCAGTTTGGCGTGGAAATCGGCCACCGCGGAATCGGTGGCAGACATGTCCTGCCCCATCGAACAGCCTGCCAGCGCCACCGCAGCGGCCAACACAATCGCGAAACGCATTGTCGCCCTCCCGTTCCTATCGCGCTCAGTCTGCCGCAGCGGGGGCAAGACTGCTAGCGCGGATTGCCCGTACGCCGCGCCCGCTCTTCGTCATCGGCGCGCGCGATCATCAGACGCGCGACGCGATCCGCCGAATCCGCCATGTCGCTCGATCGTTTCTGTAGCGCTGCTTGCGCCGAACGATAAAAGGACTGGGCGTCGGAATACCTTCCGCTCGCTTCCGCACACACGCCGAGATTGTAGAGCACCGATGGATGGTTGGGCAGGCGGCCGTTGAGATCGGTCCATTGCCGGCACGCCGAAGTCACGTCGCGGTTGGACAGTTTCACGATTTCCTTGAATTCGCTGCCGATATCCTTGTCCATGCCGGCGCGATCCTCGCGGAAGCGGACCTTGTAGGTCTCCCAGCGCGGCCGCACGTCGAGCCGGATCTTCTGCGCCAGATCGTTGATCATCGCCGACACCGCTTCCTCGGTGGTGCGCCAGGGCGCCTTGCCCTGGCACCAGCTTGTCTCGTCACGCGACGGCTTGTTGTCGGACCAGATCGGCATGTTGTCGGAAACGCGGAGCAGGCGGACGCTGACAGTCAGGTTGATGACGCGACGAGTACACGGCAGGTCGACCTTCGCACGCTTAGTGCAAGTGCCATCCTGCTTGCCGTCCTTCCACTCGACGCAGCGTTCCTCATTGCCCTGGTATTTGCTTTCCTCGACACCCGTGGTGACGCCGCCTGATAATACCCCGTCTGGCCGCCCGGCGGGGACGCCGATCGCCTGCTCCAGCGCGGCTTCGAACTGGCGCCCGTCGCGGCCGTTGAAGCGGTCGACCACGACATTTTCGAGCAGGTCCGCCTCGCGGACATTGGCCGGAAACTTTCCGCGTATCTGCGCGCTCTCGGCCCAGGCCGCGCCGCTAACCACGCACAGCCCGGCGATCGCCAAGGCAATCCATTTTCTGATCATGATGTCTCCCCCGAATCGCTACTTCATATCATCGCGATCCGGTGGCCGTCAGCCCGCCTGTTTGCGCCATTTGGTCCACAGATGCCGCGCCAGCATCAGCGGCGGCATCCGCAGCCAATGCGAGCGGATGTAGAAGCCGAACCGGGTGACCGGACGGCTCTGCTTCCCCCAGCCGTCTCGCGCCGTCAGCCTGCGCAGATAAAGCGCATCGTCGCCTTCCGAGCGCACCCAGCCGTCGGGCAATTGAGTATTGTACAGCGCATGGGAAAGCCGCAGGGCGCGACGCACCGCCGGTGCCAGATCGTGTCGCCGGGCGCGTTCGGCGAGACCGACGACACCGAAGTCGTCGGCCAGGCAATGAATGTCCCACAGATTACGCATTCCACCCGACAAATCGCCATCAGCGAACAAATGCGCGGCGGCGTGGCAGATCATGTCATTGGCGTTGAGCATCCGCAGCCCGTTCTCCAGCGGCAGGCTGTCGGCAATCAGCGCGTCGGCATCGGGCGTCGGACGCGCGGTCAACGGCAGGATTGTGTGGTGCACGTCGATCATCCGATCGCGCTCGCGATGAATCAGCGGCGGCAGTTCATGCATCCAGCGGCGGTAATAGACGTCGTCATAAGGGTCGGGCTTGACCCATTCCCAGCCGGCCCCGAGCAACGCCGCTTCGACGCGGTCGAGTTCGGCGCGCGGCACCAGAATGTCGAGATCGCCGATGAACCGCCCCTGCCCTGCCGCCAGCCCAGCAGCGATGAACGCGCTGCCTTTGAGCAGCACGACCGGCACGCCGAGCACGCCGAGCGCACGGCGCGCCATTTCGACTTCCCACAAGGCGACGAGGCGCCCCTGTTCGCACGACGCCTTGGCGTCGTCGAGAAAACGCTGGGCGGCTTCCGGCTTGGGGATGCCGTCGAGCCGATGCGCGAGGCTGGCGCTCAGCAATTCGGCGCGGGCCATCGTCAGCAGCGCTTGCCAGTCCGCCCTATCGAACGTCGCGACCGAGGCGGGATCGGCCAGCGCCCGCGCAAGCAACATGCCGTCCGCCATCCCTAACACCCGTCCCCGGCGTTAGTATCTCGCCAGATGGTCACAGCGCTGCCCATGACGCCTCCACCTGCGCAAGCGCGCTGTCGGTGTCGGGATAATCGATCGCGCGCGCAGGCGTCTCGGCCACCAGTCGGGTCAGCGCCGTAAATCCGCGCTCGGCGAGCGCCACATAATTGGTCGACGCCTGGGTCAGGCGGACAAACACTTCGCTCGGCGCGACCTCCCGTGTCGCGGCTTGGTGTCCGAACGTGGGGAACAGGATCAGCGCCGGCCGCGCGGGCTCGAGCATTGCAGCGATCGATCGGGCATCGGGCACCAAGTGCCGGATCGCGCCCTTCGGCGTATCGCCGAGCAAGGGGCCGAAAATTCCGTCCGGTGCCGCCGACTCCATAACAGCGACCGCCTCGTTCTTCAGGCTAATCAACCGAGGAAAGGCATGGATCAGGCCGGTCGCCGGATCGAGCAACGCGAATTCGTCGCCCATCAGCCGCCAGCCGCGCGTCATCAGCAGCGCCGCGAGTGTCGATTTGCCCGCGCCCGACAAGCCGGTCATCACCAGCGCCTTGCCGTCGCGCTCGACCGCCGAGGCATGGAGCAACAGATAGCGCCGCTGGCCGAGCGCCATTTGCAGGTTCATCGCCATTTCGGCCGCGAGCAGGCCATGTTCGAGGCTGAGCGGTGCGGCTTCGGGCAAGACGAAATCGCCGCCGATCATCACCTTAGGCCGGAAGAAGCGCCGCCAAGGACGATCGGCGAACAGCCGCACGGTGAAATCGGCAATGCCGTCCCGCGGCCTGGGATAGCTCGCATAAAGCTGTTCGAGCGCTGCGACCGGCCCGCGCCAATCCGACCCGACACGGAAACCGACCGGACCGATCGCCACCGAGAAAGCGTGCCTCATAGCCGTTCAACCAACCCGGTCTCGACCAGTTCATCCAGCCGCGCGATCAAGGCGTCCGTGTCGGCGTCGACCAGATCGTAATCGGTACGCAATTTGGCCAGCAACGCCGGGGGGTCGAGCGGTGCGTCGGCCAGTGCCTGCAGAATCTCCGGGGCGGGCGAGCCCATCAGATGCGTCTGGCCCGATGCGCGGTGATAGATGGCGGTGAGCAGATCGACGGGCGCGACGATCAGGCTGTCGGGTGATGCGGCGCGATAGAGAGTCGCCATCTCCCGACGTCCGGCGGCTCAGCCGCGCGGCATCTGCAGCGAGGCGAAGCAGGTGAAGCCGGCAGTGCCATGCTGCAGGCGGCGGATATAGGCGGTATAGGCGCGGCTCTGTTCGTAGGTCGTGCCGGGCAAGGTACCGCCGTTGAGCGCGGTCCTGACGTCCTCCGCCTTGAACGGCTTGGTCGCGCCGGGAAACGCATCCTTGGTGCCGCTGGGCACGAGCGATCCGTCGGCCGCGACGTACATGCCCGCCCGGCCGGCATCGGGCACCGGGATTTCGCAGGTTAGTACCGAGGCATTGGTCTGCGCGAGCGCCGGGCGGATCGAGATGATCACCGACGCCGTCGCCGCGCCGAGCATCAGCGCACGGCGGCGCGTCGGATGCGGCTCATCGGCTTGGCGATCATTGATGTCCCCGTCCATGGTTGAGACGCCTTTCACATTAGCACGCAGCTGGCAAGCCGAGGAAATGGTTACCGGGCGCGCTTGGTGCGGCATTGCCGGTGGCGGGCGCACGTCCTAGGAACCGCGGGCAATGATGAACCGCTTCGGTCCCCGCTTCCTGCTCGGCATACTCGCCGCCCTGGTGGCGGCGGTCGGCGTGTTCATCCTGTCGGGCGATGTGGCAAGCGCGCTGGTCGCGCTGGTCGGCGGAATCATTGCCGGGCTGGTGACGCTTGGCGTGGATCCGACCATTTCGACCTCGACCGAACCCGATGTCGGCACGGGGCCGGCCCCCGCGCTGCTCGGTTCGGTTCTCGATGCCATCGTCGAGCCGGTGCTGGTGATCGCCAACGGGCGGGTCGAGGAAGCCAATCGTGCCGCGCGCGACGTGCTCGGCAACCACATAACCGGTCAGGACGTGCGGCTCGCGATCCGCCACCCGGCCGCCGCCGAACGCTTGACCGCGCCGATCGGCGAGGGATCGTCCGAGGCGATCAACCTCGTCGGCCTCGGCACGCTCGACCAGCGTTGGGAATTGCGCGTCACCGACCTGCCAGACGGACGTCGCGTCGCGCATCTGATCGACCAGACGCGCAGCTATGCCGCCGAGCGGATGCGGGTCGATTTCGTCGCCAATGCCAGTCACGAATTGCGCACGCCGCTCGCCTCGATCCTGGGATTCGCCGAGACGCTCGCCGATGGCGCCGGCGACGACCCGGAAATGCGCGACCGCTTCCTCAAGGTCATGGCGGACGAAGCCCGGCGGATGCAGCGCTTGGTCGAGGACCTGATCTCACTCAGCCGGATCGAGGCGGAGAAATACCGCCTACCCGATGCCTCGGTCGATCTCGGCGATCTGGTGTCCGAGGTTCATTCGGAATTGATGGACAGCGCGGATGGGCGCGCGGCCGACATCGTCGCCGATATCGCCGCCAATGTCCCGCCGGTCGGCGGCGATCGTGTCCAGCTAAGTCAGGCCCTGCACAATCTGATCGGCAACGCGATGAAGTACGGCCGCGCCGGAACGCCGGTGACGGTCAAGCTGTCGCGCGACGCCAGCAACATGGTTCGCTTGTCAGTCGGCGACGAAGGCGACGGCATCCCGCCCGAACATATTCCGCGACTGACCGAACGCTTTTACCGAGTCGATTCGGGGCGCAGCCGCGCGCTTGGCGGGACCGGCCTCGGGCTCGCGATCGTCAAGCATATCGTCGAACGGCATCGCGGCCGACTGGATATCGCAAGTCAGGTCGGTCGCGGCACGGTAGTCACCATCCTGCTCCCGGCCGCAGTGTCATCAAAGAGTAACGCGACTGTCACAGAGGGCCCGAAACCGGCGTGATAGCGCCGGTATGGGGGCGAGTCGGCCTCCATCAGGAAGGCCCGCAATGATTCGCTCGATCGCGCTTATCGGCGCGGCATCCCTATTGCTCGCTGCATGTCAGGACCAGGCGGCGATGGCCGGCGCCGGGCGCGACCGGATCAGCGTGGTCGGGTCCTCCACCGTTTATCCCTTCACCACCCTGGTCGCCGAACAGTTCGTCGCGGCGAATCCCGGCGTCCCGGCGCCGGTAATCGAATCGACCGGCACCGGCGGTGGGCTCAACCTGTTTTGCAAGGGACTGGGCGGGCAATATCCCGACATCGCCGACGCCAGCCGGCGGATCAAGGCGAGCGAATACCGTAGGTGCGCGGCGAACGGCGCGAGTGAGCTGATGGAAATTCAGATCGGGCTGGACGGCGTCGCCTTCGCCGAAGCCAATGACGGCCCCAAATTGCAGCTGACCCCGGTTGACATCTACAAGGCGCTGGCAGCCGAACCCGGCGGCCGACCCAACCGGGCCAAGACTTGGCGCGACGTCAACCCGGCGCTGCCGGCGATCGCCATCCAGGTCTATGGCCCGCCGTCGACCAGCGGCACGCGCGATGCAGTCGCCGAACTGATCCTTGCGCGCGGCTGCGAACAGATGATGCCGACGATGGCCGCGCTCCGCGAGACGCGCCCGGACGATTTCGCGAAGACCTGTACGCGCGTGCGCGACGACGGGCCCTATATCGATGCCGGCGAGAACGACAATCTGATCGTCCAGAAGCTCCAGGCCAATCCCGATGCGATCGGTATTTTCGGCTATTCGTATCTCGAAGAGAATAAGGACCGGCTGAACGGCGTACCGCTCAACGGCATCGAGCCGACCTACGAGACGATCGCGAGCGGTCGCTATCCGGGCTCGCGACCGCTGTTCCTCTACGTCAAGAAAGCGCATCTCAGCGCGATCCCCAACCTCCGCCCGTTTCTCAACGCCTATGCGCAATCCTGGGCGCCCGACGGGCCGCTGGTCCGTCGCGGTTTGATCTCGGCGCCTGCCGATGTGCGCACGCGCTCCGCGACGATCGTGCAGCGCCAGATCCTGCTCGACCCGAAGACGTTGAGCTGACGTGTCGACCTTCGCCCTCCTTTTCCTGGTTGCGGGGCTGGGACTGATCGCCTGGCTGTCCGGGCGGGTCCGCGCGATCGCGTTCCGCAAGGCGCCGGGGCAGCGCTTCTCTTCACTGCCGCGCCATCACGGCTCGTTCGCCGCGATGTGGACCGTGTTGCCGCCATTGCTGTTCCTCGCCATCTGGGGAGCATGCGCGCCCGGGCTGGCGACGGACGCCGTGCTCAGGACGCCGGCAGCGGCGCAGCTTCCGCCGCCCGGCTTCGAGCGCGCGGCGATCCTGTCGGAGGCGCGCGCGATCGCCAACGATCACCACCGCACGCCGCTCAATGCCATCTCGACCCAGCTCGCGCCGGCCTATGCCGTCGAGCAGGCCCGCTATCGCTGGATCGGCGGAGCGATCGCCCTGCTGCTCGGCCTTGCCGGTGGCGCGCTCGCTTTCCTGCGCATTCGCCCGGGCTTCAATGCGCGGACCAGGATCGAGCGGATCGTGATGGCCGGGCTGCTCGCCGCCTCGCTGATCGCGATACTGACGACGATCGGCATCGTCGCGTCGTTGCTGGCCGAGAGCGCACGCTTCTTCGGTACCGTGCCCATCACCGATTTCCTGTTCGGTACGCATTGGAGCCCCCAGGTCATCGACCCTCGGAACCCCGGCGCGAGCCTGGGCGCGGTGCCCCTGTTCTGGGGGACCTTCTTCATCGGCGCGGTCATCGCGATGCTGGTGGCGATCCCGTTCGGCCTGATGAGCGCGATCTATCTGACGCAATATGCGTCGCCTCGGCTTCGCGCATGGACGAAGCCGACGCTGGAGATGCTCGCGGGCGTGCCGACCGTGGTCTACGGCTATTTCGCCGCGCTGGTCGTTGGCCCGGCGCTGCGACAATTGGGCGTCGCCATCGGCATCTCAAACGCGACGTCCGAAAGCGCGCTGGCGGCCGGGCTGGTGATGGGGGTGATGATCATCCCGTTCGTCTCGTCCATGGCGGACGACGCGATCGCGGCGGTGCCGGCGGCGATGCGCGATGGCAGCCTGGCGATGGGCGCGACGCCGAGCGAAACGATCAGCCGCGTCCTGCTGCCCGCCGCCTTGCCCGGCGTGGTCGGCGGCGTGTTGCTCGCGATCAGCCGGGCGATCGGCGAGACGATGATCGTCGTGATGGCGGCATCCGGCGCCGCCACGATCAGCCTCAATCCGTTCAACTCAGCGACCACGGTGACCAAGCAGATCGTCGACCTGCTGACGGGCGAAGCCGCATTCGACAGCCCGAAGACCCTGGCCGCGTTCGCGCTGGGCATGACCTTGTTCGTCATCACCTTGCTGCTCAACATCATCGCGCTGACCGTCGTGAAACGGTATCGGGAAGCCTATGAATAAGCCGCTCGCCCCCAAGGCCGAGCGCGTGCCTACCGATTGGAAGACCGCGCAGATGGAGCGGCGCGTACGCCGCCGCTACGCCGCCGAACGTCGCTTCCGGTTGTTCGGGCTGGCGGCGATCGTGTTGTCGGTGAGCTTCCTGCTGTTCCTGCTGGTGACGATGGTAGCGAACGGCGCCCGCGGTTTCGTCACGACCGAAGTCGCCCTGACGATCGACTTTCCCGCCGCCGGACTCGGCCTGACGCCGGATCGCATCAAGGGGCCGGGCGCCGATCTCGCGCTCGCCGGTGCCGAGCTCGACGCGGTGACCGATCGCGCCGCGGTCGCGCAATATGGCACCGACGGACCGGCATTGTTTTCGGATGGCGCCGAAGCAGTGGTGCGCCGCGCGCTCAAGGCCGATCCGGCGTTGGCGACAGGGAAAACGCGGCTATGGCTGCCTGCCTCCACCGATATCGATACGGCGGCCAAGGCCGACGGCACGGCCCAGGCCGAGAAGCGCGCGCAGATACTGACCGACGCCGGGCAATTGCGCACCGGGCTCAATTGGGGCTTCCTGTCGGGGTCGGATTCAACCGATCCCACCGCGGTCGGCATCTGGGGAGCGCTCAAGGGATCCCTGTTGACGATGCTGGTGACCTTGGTCCTCGCCTTCCCGATCGGCGTCCTCTCGGCGCTCTATCTCGAGGAATATGCGCCTCGGAACCGCTGGACCGACCTGATCGAGGTTTCGATCAACAATCTCGCCGCGGTGCCGTCGATCATCTTCGGGCTGCTCGGGCTCGCGGTGTTCCTCAATACCTTCCAGCTGCCGCGCTCCGCCGCATTGGTCGGCGGGCTGACGCTCGCGTTGATGACGATGCCGGTTATCGTCATTGCCAGCCGCAACGCGATCAAGGCCGTGCCGCCGTCGATCCGCGACGCCGCGCTCGCGCTCGGCGCCAGCCCTGTGCAGGTCGTCTTCCACCACGTCCTTCCGCTCGCGCTGCCCGGCATATTGACCGGCACGATCATCGGTATGGCGCGCGCGCTGGGTGAGACCGCTCCGCTGCTGATGATCGGCATGCGCGCGTTCATCGCCACCCCGCCCGGCAAGCTGACCGATCCGTCGACCGTGCTGCCGGTCCAGATCTTCCTGTGGTCGGACGAAGTCAGCCGCGGCTTCATTGAGAAGACCTCCGCCGCGATCATCGTCCTGCTCGTCTTCCTGCTGGCGATGAATGGCATCGCCATCTACCTTCGCAACCGTCTCGAGACCCGCTGGTGACCGACAACAAACCTTCGTTTGATCACAAGATGACCGCGCGCGATGTCAGCGTCTGGTACGGCGCGACGCAAGCGATCAGCGACGTGTCGATCGATATCGACCAGGACAAGGTGACCGCGTTCATCGGCCCGTCGGGCTGCGGCAAGTCGACTTTCCTGCGCACGCTCAATCGGATGAACGACACGATCGCCTCCGCACGCGTCAAGGGAGACATCCGGCTGGACGGTGAGGACGTCTATGCGCGCGAGATGGACGTGGTCCAGCTCCGTGCGCGCGTCGGCATGGTGTTCCAGAAGCCCAACCCGTTCCCCAAGTCGATCTACGAGAATGTCGCTTACGGCCCGCGCATCCACGGCCTGGCATCGTCCAAGGCCGATATGGATCGCATCGTCGAACGCTCGCTGACGCGCGCGGGCCTGTGGGGCGAGGTCAAGGATCGCCTGTCCGACAGCGGCACCGCTCTGTCGGGCGGCCAGCAACAGCGCTTGTGCATCGCGCGCGCGATCGCGGTCGATCCCGAAGTGATCCTGATGGACGAGCCCTGCTCGGCGCTCGATCCGATCGCGACCGCCAAGATCGAGGAACTGATCCACGAACTGAAGGGCCGCTACGCGATCGTCGTCGTCACCCATAATATGCAGCAGGCCGCGCGCGTGTCGCAGCGCACCGCCTTCTTCCACCTCGGCCAGCTGGTCGAATATGGCCAGACGTCGGACATCTTCACCAACCCGCGCGAAGAGCGGACGCGCGACTATATTACCGGCCGTTATGGCTGAGGAGTTAGAGCGAATGGCAACCGGCCAGGAACATACGGTCAAGGTCTTCGATGACGAGATCGGGCATCTGCGCGGCCTGATCAGCCAAATGGGCGGCCTGGCCGAGCGCGCGATCCACGATGCGATGAACGCATTGCAGCGCGTCGACCTAGATCTGGCACAGCAAGTCCGCCTCGCCGACAAGCAGATCGATGTGATCGAGGCCGAAGTGGAGACGCTGGCGGTGCGAATTATCGCCCTGCGCGCGCCGATGGCCAACGACCTGCGCGAGGTGGTCGCCGCGCTCAAGATCGCCGGCGTGATCGAGCGGATCGGCGATTACGCCAAGAATATCGCCAAGCGCGTTCCGATGATCGAAAGCGAACATCGCATCGAGCCGATCTCGGTCCTTCCGGCGATGGGCAAGATGGCCGCCGAGATGGTCCATGATGCGCTCGACGCGTTCGCGGCGCGCGATGCGCACGCGGCGGTCGACGTCTGCCTGCGCGACCAGGCGCTCGACGACTTCTACGACAGCATCTTCCGTATGCTCGTCACTTATATGGTCGAAAACCCCGCGACGATCAGTCAGGTCGCGCACCTGCTGTTCGTCGCCAAGAACCTGGAGAGGATCGGCGACCATGCGACCAACGTCGCCGAAATGATCTATTTCGCCGCCACCGGCACGCAAATGACCGAGCGTGAGCGCGGCAAGTCAGGGGAAGTGTAATGGCACGGGCCAAGATGTTGCTGGTTGAAGACGACGCCGCGCTGGCGGAATTGCTCGTCTATCATTTCAAACGCGAGGATTTCGAGGTCGCGCACACGCCCGACGGCGAAGAGGCGTTGCTGCTCGCCAAGGAAGCGACGCCCGATATCGTCCTGCTCGACTGGATGGTCGAGGGGCTGTCAGGGATCGAAGTGTGCCGGCGCCTCCGCCGCATGCCGGAAACCGCGAACATCCCGATCATCATGCTCACCGCGCGCGGCGAGGAAGAGGATCGCGTTCGCGGTCTCGAGACCGGCGCCGACGATTACGTCACCAAGCCGTTTTCGCCACGCGAGCTCGTCGCGCGAGTCGGCGCGGTGTTGCGCCGCGTGCGTCCGGCGCTGGCCGGCGAGCAGCTCACTTATGGTGACATCGAGATGGATACGGTGGGACACAAGGTCCGCCGCAGCGGCGAAGTCGTGCCGCTCGGCCCGACCGAGTTCCGCCTGCTCAAGCATTTCCTCGAACATCCCGGCTGGGTGTTCAGCCGCGAGCGGTTGCTCGATGCGGTATGGGGTCATGACAGCGATATCGAAAGCCGCACGGTCGACGTCCATATCCGCCGCCTGCGCAAAGCGATAAATCGGGGCGACAAACCGGATGTCATCCGCACGGTGCGATCGGCGGGCTATGCGCTCGATTCGGGTGCGTAAAGAATCGCACCCGAAACGAGGGAGCCAATTCGAGAGTGGCGCGTTGGGCCCCCTGTCACGCAGAGATTGTGCAGAACAAGGAGAGTCGCATGAAGCTGATACTCGTTGCGGCGGCCGCAATGATCGCGATGCCCGCCATCGCGCAGAACGCACCGGCGCCGTCGCCTGCTCCCGATCCTCAGGCCGCGCCGGCGCCGCTGCCCGCCCCGCCGGGACCGCCTGCCGGCCCAGCGCAAATGGTCATGGGACCGTCAACGCCTGTAGTGCAGCCGCTGCCCGACGCTGCGGCCCCCGCTACCGGCGCCGACGTCCCATGGTGCACCAAGACCGTCGTCGATCATTGCAAGGAGCATTCGGCGCCGAACGGCGCGCGGCTGCACACCACGCCCCGCCCGCCGGGAGCGTGATCGCGCCAATCGCCTGAACCGAGCGAGGCCGGGCGGCGCCCGGCTCCGCCGTCCCTGAGGAGGTCAGGATGAGATTGATCCTTTTGGCCGCCATCGCTGTGACGATGCCTGCCTTGGCGCAGGAGACTCCGGCGTCGACCCAGCCGACCCCGGCACAAAGCGCGGGCGATCCGCCTGGGGGCTATGCCCCGCCGCCAATGCCCCCACCCCCGCCGAATGCTACCGTGGTGTTCAAACCGGCGCCTCCGCCCGACGTGGTGTTTCCGCCGCCCGCTCCACTGGCGAGCTATCCGCCCTGCAAGCGCGGCCAGTTCGACAAGTGCATCCAGCGGCACGATCCCAAATAAGTATAAGAAACGGGTCGTAAGCTCCCCTTTCCCGGCGCGGGTCGGCACGCCCGCGCCGGGCTTTTCGTATTTTCGGTACGGACTATTGCGCAGCGCAGCGAAAGTCCTAGGAAGCGTCGACAACATTAGGGAGCGATTGAATGACGATCCGTTTCGACGACAAGGTAGCCATCGTGACCGGCGCGGGCGGCGGCCTGGGCCGCGAATATGCGCTGGCGCTGGCGGCACGTGGCGCGAAGGTCGTCGTCAATGACTTGGGCGGCGCGCGCGATGGAACCGGCCATTCGGATGCGGCGCTGAAGGTGGTCGAGGAGATCAAGGCTGCGGGCGGCGAGGCGATGTCGAACGGCGGCAGCGTGACCGAATACGAACAGATGGTCGAGATGGTCGCCAAGGCCAAGGAAGCCTGGGGCGGTGTCCATATCCTGATCAACAATGCCGGCGTGCTGCGCGACAAGAGCTTCGCCAATATGGAGCCGGCCGATTTCAAGTTCGTGGTCGACGTCCACCTCAACGGGTCGGCCAATTGCACCAAGGCGGTGTGGGCGACGATGCGCGAACAGGCCTATGGCCGCATCCTGATGACCGCTTCGTCGACCGGCCTGTTCGGCAATTTCGGCCAGGCCAATTACGGCGCCGCGAAGCTGGGCCTCGCCGGCCTGACCAAGACTCTCTACCTCGAGGGTGCCAAGTACAACATCAAGGTCAACACCATCGCCCCGACGGCGGGCACCCGCATGACCGAGGATCTGTTCCCGGCAGAGGCGTTCAAGGCGTTTGCCCCCGAAAAGGTTGCGCCTGCCGCGCTCTATCTGGTCAGCGAGGATGCGCCGACCAATGCGATCGTCGGCGCCGGCGCCGGCGTGTTCCAGGCGGCCTATGTCACGCTAACCCAAGGCAAGCTGCTGACCGGCGACGAGCTCTCGCCCGAAGGCGTCGCGGCGCATTGGGCGGAGATCACCGATCGCACGGGGGAAATCGTACCCCAGTCGGGCAGCGAGCAGTCGATCACGATCATGAAGAAGCTGACTGGGGGCTAAGGCGCCCCTCCTAAAATCCTCCCCAAGCTCGCTTGGGGAGGGGGACCGCCCGCGAAGCGGGTGGTGGAGGGGCCGAGCGAAGCGAGGTTGGGCATGATGCAATGGCGCCGCCATTCCCCTCCACCATTGCTGCGCAATGGTCCCCCTCCCCGAGCCAAGCTCGGGGAGGAATTGAGCAGTCAATCCCCCACGGTCCGCTGTATCAGGCTCCGCAACCACACCGACGCAGCATCGGCGTCGCGCTCGACCGGGTGGAACAGGAAATGACGGTCGGTGCTCTGCTCGATCGGCAGTTCCGCCGCGCGCACATCGAGTTGGGGACCATAAGCGGCGATCAACCTCGACGGCAGGATGGCGACGAGATCGGTCCGCGCTACTGTCATCAGCGCCTGTAGATAATGCGGTACGACTGCGGCGATGCGGCGGTGTAGTCCCTGATCCGCCAACCAGTCGTCCACCGGATCGCTCGTCGCGCCCGCCCCGACCACAGCGATATGCGGCGCGTCGAGCATTTCGAGGATCTGGCGCCACGTCGCGGGCTGGCCGACATGGACCGCTAGCACGTCATGATCGTCGAACAGCGGCGCCATGCGCAGTCCGGCGAACAAGACCGTGTCGGTGCTGATCGCGAAATCGAGCGTGGCGATGACCGGATCGTTCGGCCGCGGCCAGGGAATGAGGTCGATGCGGCAGCCGGGCGCCTCGCGCGCCATCGCCTCGATCAACGGTGCGAGCACGGTCGCCGCGACGACGTCGGGGATAGCCGCCCGGAAGACGCGCTGGGCTACTGCCGGGTCGAACGCCTCACCTTCATACAAGGCGGCAGCTTGCTTGAGCAGGGCACGGACGGGCTCGGCAAGCGCCTCCGCGCGCGGCGTGCGCTTCATCCCAGCGCCGCTGCGCACCAGCAACGGGTCGCCGAAATCCTCACGCAGGCGCGCCAGGATACGGCTCATCGCCGGCTGGGAAACCGACACGATCTGCGCCGCGCGGGTGACGCTGCCGCTCTCGATCATCGCCAACAGGGCGCGCAACAAGTTGAGGTCGTAGCGACCAATATCCAGTTCCGACATGCACGATATCAGAACTATTCATTTCCGGGATAGTCAATCCTTAGCCATGCTGTTGTGGGACAAGGAGAATGTCATGAGCGCCGAGCGGAACAAGCAAGTGATCGAACGCATCTATTCGGCGATGGCCGCAGGCGACCGCAGCGTTTTCGCGGCGTCGGTCCATCCGGATTATGTCTGGCGCTTTCCCGGTCATTGCAGCTGGTCGCGACGGTTCGAAGGACAGGAGGCGATCCATCGCGACCTGCTGCGCCCACTCTTCGGCCTGTTCGCGACCGACTATACCGCACGCGCGATCAACCTCGTGGCCGAAGGAGAGATGGTGGTCGCGGAAGTGCGCGGCGACGTGATGCTCAAATCGGGCGAGCGGTACGACAACCATTACTGCTTCGTCTTCCATTTCCGGGACGGCAAGATCGCCGAGGTGGTCGAATATTGCGATACCGACCTCGAGGAGCGCGTGCTCGGCAATTATGATGCGGTGCTGGCCGCGCATCGGGCCAGAGGATCGTATTAAACGACTTCCGCCATGGTGTATTGCTACACTATATCACTTGTGGTACATGGTCTCTTCAGAGGAGGAATGCCATGTATAGTGAAAGCGACCTGGAGGGCGCGGTAGCGGCGGGGGTCATCCCGCAGTCGGCCGCCGACGCTTTCCGCCAGCATATCGCCGCGATGCGCGTCGCGCCCGCGGTGGACGAGGAAAGCTTCCGGCTATTGACCGGGTTCAACGACATATTCGTCGCCATCGCCATCGCGCTGTTGCTGACGTCGATCGGCTGGCTCGGCGGCTGGGTAAAGACCGGCTTGGGCGGGCTTGGGGTCGCCGTCGCGGCCTGGACCTTGGCCGAATATTTCACCCGTGTCCGGCGCATGGCGCTTCCCAGCATCATCCTGCTGCTCGCATTTGCCGGCGGTGTCGCGGCGACGATGGTCGGCACGTTGGTCGACATCAACCCGGACTGGAGCGACCAGACCAACGCACTCATCGCGACCGGTATCGCGGTGGTGACCGGTGGCGCGACCTGGCTGCATTGGAAGCGGTTCATGGTGCCGATCACTGTCGCGGTGGGCGCGGCAAGCGGCGTCGCGGCCCTGGTCGCGCTGTATGTCGCGGTGACGCATGTCAGCGAGGATGGCATCTTCCCGCTGGTATTGATCGGCGGCATCGGCACTTTCGCGCTGGCGATGTGGTGGGACGGATCGGACCTGACCCGTACGACGCGGCGCAGCGACGTCGCCTTCTGGCTGCACCTCGCCGCCGCGCCGATGATCGCGCATTCGGTGTTCCACATGCTTGGCGTGTTCCAGGGCCAGATCGGCGTCGCCCAAGCGCTGATCGTGATGGCGCTGTACCTGGTGTTTGCCTTCATCGCGCTGGCGATCGATCGCCGCGCCCTGCTGGTATCGAGCCTGGCCTATGTGCTCTACGCCCTGTCGATGCTGTTTCGGCAAGCGGGGGCGGTCGAGCTGTCGATGGCCTTCACCGCGTTCGTGATCGGATCGGCGCTGCTGACCCTCTCCGCCTTCTGGCACCCGATGCGCCGCGCGGTGATCGGCACGCTCGGCAATCTCGGCAACCGCCTGCCGCCGGTGCAGATGCCCGTCGCGGCCTGACACTCAAGGCTTACGCGCCCCTTGTCATCAAGGCGCGAACCTGCCCGGCGGCCCATCCGGCCGCCGGGCTTTTTCTTGTCCGGCATCGTAGAGCTGCGGAACTCGGCGCCTATCTTGCTAAGCGAACTGGAAATTTGGCATAGTTTGCGCACCATGGGGGGGGATGTGATGGGCGCGACGAGTCTGATTGCACTGCTGGGCGCGCTGGCGGCGCCCCCGCCCGCCGCGACCAAATGCCAGGCTGAGAAGATCGCCGAATTTCCGATCACCATGGCCGGACGCTCGCCGATGGTCGATGCCCGCTTCGGCGACAGGACCGCGCGATTCATCCTCGATAGCGGCGCCTTCTACAGCACCATTTCGCGAGCGAGTGCTGCCGAATTCGGACTGAAGGTGTCGGCGGCACCGCCCTGGTTCAGGCTGCAAGGGATCGGCGGGGACACATCGGCGGGCATCGCGGAAACCGACACGTTCTCGCTCGCCGGGATCAAGCTCCCCAAAGTCGGGTTCATCGTCGGCGGCAGTGACACAGGTTCGGCCGGACTGATCGGGCAGAACATCCTCGGCATCGCCGATGTCGAATACGATCTGCCGCACGGCGCGGTGCGGCTGATGAAAACCAATGGCTGCGCCCGCGCGGGTCTGGCCTATTGGGCTGGCGACAAGCCGTTCACCATGGTCGAGCTCGAAGGTAGGGCAGACGGTGCGTTCCGCCCGCACACGGTCGCGACCGTCATGCTCAACGGTGTCAAGATCAAGGCGTTGTTCGATTCCGGAGCACAAAGCTCGCTTCTGTCGCTTGCGACCGCCAAGCGCCTGGGCATCACACCGAACACGCCTGGCGTGGAATTCGTCGGCAATGGGGGCGGCCTCGGCACGCACAGCGTGCCCACCTGGCTCGCCACATTCGACAAGATCGATATCGGCGGCGAAGCGATCAACAAACCCAGGATTCGCATGTCTCAACTCGATCTGGGCAATGCCGATATGCTGATCGGGGTCGATTTCTTCCTGACCCATCGCATGTTCGTGTCGAACACGAACCACAGGATGTTCATCACGTATGAAGGCGGTCCCGTGTTCGGTCTGTCGCCAAAGGGTGCGCGGTCGGTCGACGGCAAACCGCTCGACCTCACCGACAAGGCGGCCGAGCCGACGACCGCAGAGGAATATTCGCGGCGCGGCGCGACTTATGCGTCCAACCACAAACTGACCGAGGCACTGGCCGATTTCGACAAGGCGATCGCGCTTTCCCCCAAGGAGAGTCGCTACGTCTATCAGCGTGCGATGGCTCGCTTCGCCAATGGCGATCGCGCCGGCTCGTTCGCCGATCTCGACCGCGCCATCAGCCTGTCTCCCGACGATGCCGACGCCCGGTTGCAACGCGCGCAATTCCGGTTGCACGACGGCAATGAAACAGGCGCGAGGGAGGATGTGAAGGCGGCCGACAGCGCCCTCGCCCCCTCCTCCGACAAGCGTTTGGTCTTGGCATCTTTATACGATCGCCTCGGTTCGCCCGAGGCGGCGCTGCCCAATTTTGACTCCTGGCTCGCGAGCCATCCCGAAGACAGCAGCCGGGGAATCGCGCTCAACGGGCGCTGCTGGGTGCGCGGCCTGCTCAACCGCGATCTCGACAAGGCGATGGACGATTGCAACGCCGCGCTCCGAGCGATGCCGCGCGACGCCTCCATCCTCGACAGCCGGGCGCTGATCCGGGTGCGGCGCGGCGAATGGAAACAGGCGATGGCAGACTATAACGCCGCCCTGGCGATCAACCCGCGCAGCGCCTGGTCGCTCTACATGCGCGGGCTGGTCGAAGCGAAATCTGGCGAGGATGCCCAGGCCAAGGCCGATCGCGCCGCGGCGATCGCCATCGACCCCAAGGCAGGCGACCGCGCGAAGAAATACGGGATCGAGAAATAAGGGCGGCAACCGAAAAATTTCTTCCCGCCTGTCGAATCCGCTCCCGCTCGCGCGTCTCCGCGGTACGATCGCATTCCGGCGGTCGCGGGAGATAGAAGATGCATTACATGATCCTGATCTACGAGGACGAAAGCGTCTATGGCGACAAGAGCGATACGCCGGAGATGCAGGCGATCGTCGCCAAACATTGGGACCTGGTGAGCGAGCTCGGCGACCAGTACAAGACAGGCGCCGGCTTGGCGCCGACGGCCACGGCGACGACGGTCCGCACCGTCAACGGCAAGCAGACGATCCATGACGGCCCCTTCGCCGAAACGCGCGAACAACTCGGCGGCTATTATGTGATCGAGGCGGACAATCTGGACGATGCGATCGCGATCGCGCGCAGGGTGCCAGTCCGCTTCGACGGCTCGATCGAGATCCGGCCGTTGCTCCACCCGCCGGGCAAGTGATGCTCGACGCGGTGCTGCGGGCGGATGGCGGGCGGATCACCGCCGCGCTCGCCGCCCGCTTCCGCGACCTCGATCTTGCCGAGGAAGCGCTGGCGGAGGCGTGCGCGCGGGCGGTTTCGGCCTGGGCCGACGCCCCGCCGGCCAATCCGGCGGGCTGGCTCTATCGCGTCGCGACCCGCGTCGCGCTCGATAGCTTGCGGCGCAGTGCGGTACGCCAGGCGGTTGAACTGCCCGAACCGGAGCCCGAACCGACCGTGGAGGAGTTGATGACCGCCGCGCCGCTGATCCCCGACGAACGGTTACGGCTGATCTTCGTCTGCTGCCACCCCGCCATCCATCCCGAGGCGCGCGCCGCGCTCACGCTGCGGCTGGTGTGCGGCCTCTCCGCTCAGGAGATCGCCCGCGCTTTCCTGATCGCCGAGCCCGCATTGCTGCAACGCCTGACTCGCGCCAAGCGTAAGATCGCCGATGCCGGGGTGCCGTTCGAGGTGCCGGGTCCCGATCATTGGGGCGAGCGGCTCGACGCCGTGCTCTCGACGCTCGAGGTGGCTTATGCCCACGCCCATGCCGACGGTGCCGGGACCGGACGTCATGCTAGTTATGGTAAGGAGATGCTGGGCATCACCGCAGCACTAGGGACGATGCTCCCGACCGAACCCGAAGTCCATGCACTCGCCGCGACCGTTCGCTTTGCCGAGGCGCGTCGACCGGCGCGGGTCGATGCCCGTGGCATGATGGTGCCGCTCGCCGAACAGGACCCGATATTGTGGGATGCGACGCTGATCGCCGAAGGCCGCCGCTATCTCGCCGGCGTCCTGACGCATCCGCTTCGGTCGCGCGGCATCCAGGCGTTGATCCATGCCGAATGGTGCGCGCGTGCGTCGCTAGCCGATCCCGCTCCCTGGCCTGCGGTGCTGACGCTTTATGACGCACTGCTTGCGTGCCGCGACGATCCCGTTACGCGTCTCAACCGTGCGGTAGCGTTGGCCGAAATATACGGACCGGCGATCGCGTTCGAAGAGGTCGATGCGCTCAGCCACGCCGGCCTGGCTGATTATCTTCCCTATCACGCCTTGCGTGCCGACCTGTTGGCGCGGCTCGGACTCTCTGATGCCGCGCGCCGGGCATATGACGCTGCCCTGGCCCTTGCGCCAGCAGACGCGGAGCGCCGCTGGCTTGATCTCGGCCGCTCAAAATGCGTGGATTGAAGCGGATTTCGCGATGAATTGGCCCGGAACCTTTCCCCTGGCTCACGGTTGAATTCGACTAACGTGTCACCGCACTACGCGGCAAAGGGGACGGGGTGAATCGCGAAGAAAGTCACACCGCGAATTCGGAAAACGATCGATACCGACTGCTGGTCGACGCGATCACCGACTATGCGATTTACATGCTCGATCCCGACGGGATCGTCACCAACTGGAATGCCGGTGCGCAGCGTTTCAAAGGCTATACCGCCGAAGAGATTATCGGCCAGCATTTCTCGCGCTTCTATTTGCCCGAAGATCGTAGCGACGGGCTGCCGGCACGCGCACTGGCCATAGCCCGCACCGAAGGCAAATTCGAACGCGAAGGCTGGCGGATCCGCAAGAATGGCGAGCGTTTCTGGGCGCATGTCGTCATCGACCCGATCTGGGGGAAGGACGGCACGCTGATCGGCTTCGCCAAGATCACCCGAGATCTGACCGAACGCCGGGCCGCCGCAGAAACCTTGCGTCAAAGCGAGGAACAGTTCCGCCTGCTGGTCCAGAGCGTGACCGATTATGCGATCTATCGCCTCGATCCCAAGGGGCATGTCGCCAGTTGGAATTCGGGTGCCGAGCGTATCAAGGGTTACACGCCGGCTGAAATCATCGGCTCCCATTTCTCGCGCTTCTATAGCGAGGAAGATCGTCTCGCCGGCGAGCCCGAACGTGCGCTATCGATCTCGCGCGATCAGGGCCGCTTCGCCGCGGAGGGTTGGCGCGTCCGCAAGGATGGCAGCCGGTTTCGCGCCAGCGTCGTGCTCGACCCCATCCGCGACGACAAAGGCGAGCTTATCGGTTTCGCGAAGGTCACGCGGGACGTGACCGAGCGCGAAGAGGCGCAACGCCGGCTCGATCTCGCCCGCGAGGCGCTGTTTCAGTCGCAGAAGATGGAGGCGATCGGTCAATTGACCGGCGGCGTTGCGCACGATTTCAACAATCTACTGATGGCCATCCTCAGCAGCCTGACACTCCTCGAAAAGCGCGTTTCGGGCGATGCGTCCGCGCAACGGTTGATCGACAACGCCCGGCAAGGCGCCGAACGCGGCGCCGCGCTCACGCAACGGATGCTTGCCTTTGCCCGGCGTCAGGAACTCAATCCGGAGCCGGTCGACACTCCCGCGCTCGTTCGCGGCATGACCGATCTGCTCCAGCGCACGCTCGGTCCATCGCACCCGATCGGACTGCAATTCCCGCTATCGCTTCCCTGGGTGCTCGCGGACGCGAACCAGCTCGAAATGGCCTTGCTCAATCTCGCGGTGAACGCGCGCGACGCGATGCCCGACGGCGGTGCCATATCGATCACCGCCAGCGAGGCTACCGTCGGCGATCGGAAACCCGACGGACTCGCTCCTGGCCGGTACGTGAAACTCGCGGTTGTCGACACCGGCACAGGCATGGACGCCGCTACCCTGGCGCGTGCGACCGAACCTTTCTTCACGACCAAGGGCATCGGCAAGGGAACGGGCCTAGGCCTGTCGATGATCCACGGTCTCGCCGATCAGATGAAAGGCGAATTGGTGCTGCGCAGCGCGGTCGGCCATGGAACCACCGCCGAGTTGTGGCTGCCGGTCACCGAGGTACGGCAGCATGCCGTCGCCGCACCGGCGCCCGCGCCGGGGAGCGTCGACCAGCCGCGCGACCTTCGCGTGCTGGTGGTCGACGACGACTGCCTCGTCCTGATGAACACCACCGCCTTGCTCGAGGATATGGGGTATGGCGTGACCGAGGCCAATTCGGCGGCCGAGGCACTGGCTTTGTTCAAAGACGGGACCGCGTTCGATTTGTTGATCACCGACCAAGCGATGCCGGGCATGGTGGGAACCCAATTGATCGAGAAAACGCGCGAACTCGTCCCCGATCTGCCGGTCATTCTCGCCTCCGGCTATGGCGAGCTGCCCGAGGCCGCGCTTCACAACGTCATCAAGCTCGCCAAGCCGTTCGGTCAAGCGCAGCTCGCTGCGGCGATCCGCAAGGTGGAAACGGAGCAACCGGCCCGGGCGGACACCGATCGCGTGCCGGCAATTGCCGCACAATAGCGACGGCCGAATTCTTGGAACGCAAGACTTACCCGCAGCAATATATCGATGGTTATAGATAGTCCAAATCTGGATTGCTTCAGTAAACGATAGCCTGTTATTTTCGGATACGCGATGTTACGCCAGTCTTTATGGGGCGGGCATCGAAATTATTTTACACCAGCTGCATGCTATGCATCGCTTTGCCCGTATCGGTTGTTGCACAGGCAAGCGATGGACCGCCACCTTTCCTTATCGCGGCTGGGCCGCCGACAACGGGAGACAAAGCGGATGGTCCGCAGGACCAGACGCCGCAAACGGCGGATGACATCATTGTTTACGCCTCTCGACAGGGCGTATTGCCGGGCGTTCCACCGGAAAACGAACTCAGCGAACAGGATATTGCCGCCTACGGCGCCGACACCGTCGGCGATCTGCTCGACCAGGTCGGCGGCGCGGCCGATTCGTCCGGCGAAGGTCCCGTAATCCTGATCAACGGTCGGGAAACCACCGGCCTGAACACGGTAAACGACCTTCCGACCGAGGCGATCCGCAAGATTCAGGTGTTACCGCAGCGCGTGGCTGGGCGCCTAGGCGAACGCCCCACCCGGCGCGTGATCAACGTAGTGCTCAAGGATAATCACCGGCAGATCACCGGAAATGCCGAGGGGAGCTTCGCAACCGCTGGCGCAGGGCGAAGCTACAAGGCCGAGATCAACCTTTTGCGGCTGAAAAACGGCAACCGCGACAGCCTGGTTTTCCGCAGCGAGCGCGTCGATCCTCTCTTCGAAAGCGACCGCGACATCGTCAGCGATCCCTTGACGGCGCCCTATGACAGCCGCGGCAATATTTTCGCCTCTACGATCTGGGGGGCGGAGATCGACCCTGCATTGAGCGCGCTCGCGGGACAGACGGTAACCATCGCGCCCATCCCGGCCGGCAACACGGCACCGACTTTGGGCGCGTTGGCGGCCAATGGCAACCAGCCCAACTTTACCGATGTTCGTGACTTTCGCACGCTTACTGCCGGCAAACGCAGCTATTCGGTGAACGGCAACATCGCGCGGCAATGGGGAAAGACGGCGTTCTCGCTCAACGCGCGTGCCGAATGGGTGAGCACGGACTCGCAGGCGGGCCTTGCCGGGGTGTCGCTATTGGTGCCCGCGGGTACGCCATTTTCGCCATTCACACGCGATGTCAGGGTCGCTCGGTACGTTGGCGATGCACTGCTCCAAGAGGGACACAATACCAACCTCGAGCTTGGCGGCGATTTCACGACGCCGATCGGCGGCTGGAATTTGCGCGTGGCCGGAAATTGGCAACACGTCGCCGCCAGGACCAACAGTCAGGCCGCCTCCGATCCGACCCCGCTTCAGGCCGCGATCAGTGCCGGCACCGTGAACCCGTTCGGCGCCTTGCCGAGCGACCTGACGGCGCTCCGGTACAATTTTTCGCGGTCGAGGGGCGACACTGCATCCTTGCGGACGACGCTTTCCGGACGAGTGCTGAAACTGCCAGCGGGCCCGGTACGTGCCGCGGTAACGGCGACTTTAAGAACCGACCGGCTCGATGGACGGTGGGAATTCCTGTCGGTGCCGAACGTGACAAGCTATGTCCAAAACGAAGCTGCACTTTCAGGCAACCTCCAGGTCCCCTTGCTCGGCGACAAGTCGCCGATCGGCAATCTGGAACTCGACCTCAACGGAGCGATCCGCAGGATCAACCGGGTCGGGACGGTCGAGGATTTCGGCGCCGGGCTGGCGTGGCAACCGACCAAGTCATTGAATCTTCGCGGCTCGTTCGACATGCAGCGGCAAGCGCCGTCCGCCCAGACGCTCAGCGACCCACAAATCGTCTATGAAAATTACCGTATTTTCGACTTCGTCACCGGACAGACGGTCCAGGTCCGCTATGTCACCGGGGGCAACCCCAATCTGCCCGTCGCCACGCGAAAGATTTGGTCGGTGGGGGGCACGTATCTGCCTTTCAGCAATGCGAATCTGATCCTGACCGCGGAATATTCCAGCCGGCGAACCACAAATCTTCAGTCCTCGCTCCCTCCTGTCAACGCGCAGGTCCAGGCGGCATTCCCCGATCGCTTCGTGCGCGACGCCAACGGCGTTCTGACACTGGTCGACAGCCGGCCCGTCGCCTTTGCCTATGACAACAGCGACCAGTTGCACTCGCGGATCGATTTTCACGGGTCGCTCGGCAAGCCCAGCCGGAAACGCGCGGCTGGTTCGGGAAGCGATTCCGACGGAGCATTCTCGTTCGACGGTCGGGCACGCTTCAATTTCAGCATCGAGCACAATTGGATCCTACGCAGCGTGCGTCGCGCGCAGCTTGGCTTGCCGGAGGTCGACCTGTTGGCGGGCGGCGCGACCGGATATGGCGGAGGCTTGGCCCGGCACACCGTACGCGTTTCGGCCAATCTCGCCGGTCGGGGGGTGGGAATGCAGCTTTACGGCACCTGGCGCAGCGCAACGCTGATCAAGGCCGCCGACATTCCGTCGCCGAATGACCTCTTTTTCTCGGCGCAGACCAACGTCGACATGCGGCTATTCGCTGATCTCGGCACGCTGGCACGCGGCAGCCCCGTGCTGAAAGGCGCCCGCTTATCCGTGGCAGTGACCAACCTGCTGGATTCGAAACAGCGAGTTCGTGATGGCAACGGGCTGACGCCGACACGATATCAACCCTATATACTGAACCCTCTCGGGCGCGTGATCACGATAGGTCTTCGCAAGGCATTCTGAGCCGAGGGCCCCGGCCCCATTGTCAGCGGCCGCACTGCTTTGCGGGACCGGCCCTCGCTCCTACGCGGTGTACCGCCTCACCCGGAATCAAAAGCCTCGCCAGTGTGACCTGGCGAGGCGCTTGAAGTTTCAGAAATGCGGCAGGTCAGATCACCGGAACGGTGACCCAATTGTGGCTGCCGTCATTCAGGTTCGGAACGCCGACGGTCGCGCCACCATTATACCAGTCGGTGGTGCACTTGTCCCCGGTATAGCCGTTCTGCTTGGTCCAGGCACCCGGCAGCTTCGTGCCGGTCTTGCTCGGCGAGATGCAGACCACGACCTGCCCGATGATCAGTGTCGCGCTGGTGTCGAAGCCTTCACCGGCATCCTCATGAGCACGAAGCACATTGGTCTGGTCGACGTTGACGGCAGTCTGCGCTTCGTTGCCCTGCAACTGGGGCGGATCGTTATAGGCATCGTGATGCTCGGTGTAAGCTGCGGTGCCCTGGAACTTGCAGTGCGGATTATCGGGGTTGCCGCCATGGAACGGGTCGCCCCACCAGCTCGGAAGGTTGGTCGGGTCCGAGCCTTGCGCGGTGAAGGCGGCGCAATTGCCCCGGACCGCGTCTTCGGAATCGCCGAAGTCGCCGGCGATCACGTAAATGCCGACCGCCGGGTGATAAATGTCGACGGCGGGATGATAGAGCGACTTGAAGATGTCGCAGCTGAACGCATGGGCGTAGGTCGTCTTGAACGTACCCATGAAATCATAGGTGCTGGCGCTGTAATGGCCGCCGACCGCCTGCTTGATACCGAACATGTTGACGCTGCCGCCATTGCGATAGGGATCGCCAAGGATTTCGGTGTGTGCGGGGGTGAACGTGCCGGCGCCGACAAGGGTGCCCGGAATTGCGTCGGTGATCGAGTGAGTGCCGGTTTCGATCGGCCCAGCGGCCAGCGTTACCGAACCGAGCACCACTTGGCCGGTCCAGATGTCGCCGCCCGCGCCATCGGTGTCGTGGGCCAATGCCGCGGCGTCACACGTTGCCTGCATTCCTGGCAGAACGACCTGGCCGGGATCGGCGGCTGGCGTTGGATCGACGAGGGTGACTGCGGCAAATGCCGGAATCGGGGCGATGGCGACCGCGAGCGCGACGATCGCGCTGGCAGAGGCTCGAAAGGTCGAGATCATGGCCTACTCCTGAATTAATCTTTGAATTCATCATCTCCCGTCGGCGACTCGCGGTTTGATCGGAAGCTATGTGAATTTTTTAGGTCAGTAGAGCCGATAGTAAATAGGACGTTTACGTCATTATGGTAAAAATATGGCTTAATTCGATACTGGAGATATATGACGTTATTTAAGTATATCTTTAGTTATATTAATCTATATTAGCTATCCATCCTTCAGGTACTGTAACAACAAACTCGATTCATTGACATCACCCGTCGGGACATAGGGGGTATCGAGAGCGGCATAAGCTATGTCCTAAGCTCGGAATGGGTATGCGCAAACGCGCCAGCACATTGCGAATCAGGAAGTTTCCGGCCATGTCGGCCATACTGCTTTGGCAAACAGCAGCATCACTTGGGGCCGCCTTTGGGCGGCCCCTGTTTTTGTCCGGCCCGCTCTGGAAACCTATTTCATCTGCCGCTTGACCGAAGTCATAGTCGCCTTGCCGTAGGGCGGCTTGAGACCCGCGAGTTTGGCGATATCGAAGCGTGCCTGGCGATACACCGTCTTGGCATGGCTGAACGTCTTGAACCCGTCATGCCCGTGATACGCGCCCATCCCCGACGGGCCGATTCCGCCGAAGGGCAATTCCTCGTTCGAGATGTGGAAGATGACGTCGTCCAAGGTCACGCCGCCGGAGATCGTCCGGTCGAGCACGCGGCGGCGCTCCGTGTCGTCGCTGCCGAAATAATAGAGGCCGAGGGGCCGATCGCGGCGGTTCACTTCGGAGATCGCGCCGTCGATATCGTCGTAGCGCCGCACTGGCAGGATCGGTCCGAAAATCTCTTCCTGCATCACCGTCATGTCGTCGGTGGCGTCACGGATGATGTGGAGCGGCATCTTGCGGCTGTTCGACGCGGCGAAATCCTCGTTCGCGGGATTGACGGTCTCGATCGTCGCCCCTTTGGCACGGGCATCCTCGAGCCAATCCTGCAGCCGCTGATGATGACGATCGTTGATGATCGAGGTGTAGTCGGGATTGGCGAGTAGGGTCGGGTACATCGCCGATACCGATTGCTTCAGGCCGTCGACCACCGCCTGTTCCTGGTCCGACGGGACCAGCATGTAATCGGGCGCCAGGCAGATTTGGCCGGCATTGAGCATCTTGCCGATCGCCACACGCTCGGTGCCGCGCTTCACGTCCGCCGACCGCCCGAAGATCACCGGCGACTTGCCGCCGAGTTCGAGCGTCACCGGGGTCAAATTATCCGCGGCGGCATGCAATATGTGCCGGCCGATCCCGGTGGCGCCGGTGAAGATCAGGTGATCGAACGCCAGGCCCGAAAACTCCTTGCCGACCTCCGGTCCGCCCGACACGAACGCAAGCTCGTCAGCGGCGAAATAGCTGGGGCAGACTTCCTCGAACAAGGCGGCGACGCGTGGCGTGAATTCGCTCGTCTTGACCATCGCGCGGTTGCCTGCGGCGAACACCCCGGCCAGCGGCGCCATGATCAGGTTGACCGGAAAATTCCACGGCGAGATCACCCCGACCACGCCCTTGGGCTGGAACTCGATCCAGCCCTTGGCGCCGAGCAGGCCGAGCGGCGCGGTCACCGGGCGGCGCTCCGGACGCGACCAGCGATCGACATGCTTCAATGCGTGTTTCAGCGGCGCGACCGAGGCGGCGATATCGGTCAGCATGGATTGTTCGCGGCTGCGATGCCCGAAATCCTCGCTCAGCGCATCGCAAAAGCGATCGGCATTGTCGGCAATCATCGCCGCGGCACGCTTCAGCCGGTCCTTGCGCACGTTCAGGTTCACCGGCAATTCGGCCATGAACGCCGCGCGTTGCGCCGCCAGGATGTCATGCATCGTCATCGTTTCATCCTCCCCAGGTTCCTCACGCGCACCCGATCGCGCCGGCAACCGGTACAACCATGCTGGCGCGGCCCGCGCGGTCGATCCGCAACGTCGCGTCTGAAATTGATCCGCTTTTCGGGGTGCTGGCGTCGGTCTTTACGACAATTTGCAAGGTGGCCGTCGTGCCCCTGCCTCGGTATTCGGTGATCTGCGAGTAGCCGAGACCACCGATGCCGTTCTGCGCGCTGATCGGGAGGTCCGCCACCTTACCGTCGATCGTCAGCCGCAGCCACGCGGGGTCAGTGCTCGCCATCGCCACGAGCGCCATGCTTGGCGTCCGCGTCCACAGGAATGCCGCGCATCCTTTGGCGGGCAGTCGCTGGGCCGGTAGCGCGGCGATCGGCAGACCATCGACCGAGGAGACGAGCGGCTCGATGATCGGCGGCGCGGCCGATGGTGCGGAGGGCGACTTTGGCAAAGCAACATCCTGCGCCACGGCCGGTGCGGTCGTCATGAGCAAAGCGAGCAGCAACGTCCTCATCGCCACTTTGCTACCACGGGTTGACGTTAAGGGTAAGCGCCGATCGCGGTCAGCCCGCCGCCTTCTTCCGGATCAGGTATCGATAGATGCCGAAGACGTCGATCGCGAGCAACACGACGTTCTGCGTTCCGAGCGCGGCATCCTTCGACAGGACCGCACCCGCCACCCAGCACAGCGCCGAACCGGTGAAGATCACGAATCCCCAGCCGGTCACGCGCCGCCCCGAATCAAGCGAGACCATGAGGGCAGCGATGATGCCGCTGATCGAGGCGATCCATTTGATCGCGGTAATGAGGGTTTCCATGGCCATTGCCTTAGCGAACGAACGACCCGCTCGAATTGCCGCAGAGCAACCCCGCCCAATTTGAATTCACTGTCGCCCGCCACTAGATCTCCTGCAACGTCATCTCCCGGAGTTCCTTCATGACCGCCGACCCAATTGTCATCCTGTCTTATGCCCGCACCCCGATGGGCAGTTTTCAGGGAACACTGACCGGCGCCAGCGCGACGCAATTGGGCGCGACCGCGGTCAAGGGAGCGGTCGAGCGCGCCGGCGTCGACCCCAAGCAGATCGAGCGCATCTATATGGGCTGCGTGCTTCCCGCCGGGCTCGGCCAGGCACCGGCGCGCCAAGCTGCGATCAACGCCGGCCTCGGCGATCATGTCGAGGCGACCACGGTCAATAAGATGTGCGGGTCGGGCATGCAGGCGACGATCATGGGCAGCGAGGCGCTCGCGGCCGGGTCGGTCGACCTTATCGTGGTCGGCGGCATGGAAAGCATGACCAACGCGCCGTACCTCTCCATGCGCCACCGCGGCGGCGCGCGGATCGGGCACGATGTGCTCAAGGATCACATGTATCTCGACGGGCTCGAGGATGCCTATGAGCCCGGCCGGTTGATGGGCAGCTTCGCCGAAGAGACCGCGCAGGAATATCAGTTCACCCGCGCCGCGCAGGACGATTACGCTATCGCCAGCCTCGAGCGTGCGCAGGCGGCCCAGAAATCGGGCGCGTTCGAGCGCGAGATCGTCGCGGTCGAGGTGGTCGGGCGCAAGGGCACCGATACGATCACACTCGATGAGCAGCCCGCAAAGGCTGATGCCTCGAAAATTCCGACGCTCAAACCCGCATTCGCCAAGGACGGTACGATCACGGCGGCGAACGCCTCGTCGATTTCCGATGGCGCCGCCGCCCTCGTCCTCACCCGCGCCTCGGTTGCCGACAAGCTCGGCAGGACGCCGGTCGCGCGGATCGTGGCGCAAGCCGCTCACGCCCATGCGCCGGCAAAGTTCACGACCGCGCCGGTCGCCGCAATGCAAAAGGCGCTCGACAAGGCCGGCTGGACCGTTGCCGATGTCGACCTGTTCGAGGTCAACGAGGCGTTCGCCGTGGTCGCGATGATCGCGATGCACGACCTCGGCATCCCGCACGACAAGATCAATGTGAATGGTGGCGCCTGCGCGCTCGGCCATCCGATCGGCGCCAGCGGCGCGCGTATCTTGACGACGTTGGTGTCGGCGCTTCAGGCGCGCGGGCTCAAGCGCGGTGTGGCGTCGCTGTGCATCGGCGGCGGCGAAGCGACGGCAATAGCGGTCGAACTCATCGACTGATCGGGTACGCAGCGGCCGGGGCGGCCGCCGCGCAGGAGCGCGTCAGACCTTAGCCATGTCCGCCGGTAGCGGCAGCGGCGGCAATTGCGCCGCCGCTTGGGCGATCGCGGCACGCACCGCTTCGACGTGGCGCCGGTTATCGGCCTCGCTTAGCGTTTCGATCATCGGATTATAGTCGGTGGGCCGGATCCCCTGCCCGTCCATCACCGCGAACCAGCTGGCGTCGCGAAACAGTTCGTCGGTCGACAGGACGAGGCGTCCCGACGCGCGGAACTGGTCGATGCGATAGGCGAGCGTGTCCGGGATCGGCATGTCCTGGCAATAGCGCCACAGCGGCTCGTCGCGGCCGGCCGTCATCTTGTAATGCAGCACTAGAAAGTCGCGGACGTCGAGCACTTCCTGCCCGAACACGCGGTCGAACTGCTCGGCGACCAGCGCATCGTCGCCGTGGCGCGGAAACAGCGCCAGCAACTTGGCGATGCCGCTCTGGATCAGGTGGATGCTGGTCGATTCGAGCGGCTCGAGGAAGCCGCTCGACAGGCCGATCGCGACGACGTTCTTGACCCAGGAGCGCTTGCGCTTGCCAGGCAGGAAACGGATCAGACGCGGCTCGGCGATCGGCTCTTCGCCGAGCGCATCGAGCAGCGACTGGCGAGCGGCATCATCGTCCTGGAACCGGCTGGAAAAGACATAGCCGTTACCGGTGCGATGCTGGAGCGGGATGCGCCAGCGCCAGCCCGCTTCCGCCGCGGTCGCGCGGGTATAGGGAATGATCTCGCCCTCGACCGGGCTCGGTGCTGCCCAGGCGCGATCGCAGGGTAGCCACTCGCTCCAATCCTCGAACCCGGCGCCCAAGGTCTGTTCGATCAGCAGCCCGCGAAGACCCGAACAGTCGATGAAGAGTTCGCCCGCCACCGGGTCGCCGCGCTCGGTGACGAGCCGTGTGATGCAGCCGCTTTCGGGATCCTGCTCGACCCGCGCGACCTTGCCTTCGGTCCGCACCACGCCGAGCGCTTCGGCGTGGCGGCGCAGATAGCGCGCATAGAGGCCCGCGTCGAAATGATAGGCATAGCCCAGGGTCGATCGCAGCGATCGCGGATCGCCTACCGGAGTCGCGAACCTGCCGGCGCGCGCGGCTTGCGCGGTCAACGAGAAATCCTCGGTCGCCGCCGCCATCCCACCGAGCCGCGCGCGGATCAGGCGATGAAGGAACATCACCCCGTCGCCGGGAGGACCGAAGGTGCCGAACGGATGCAGATAGGCGCTGCCATCGCCGTTCCAGCCGCTGAACTGGATGCCGAGTTTGTAGGTCGCCTTGGTCTCGCGGATGAATTCGGCTTCATCGAGCCCGACGATCCGGTTGAACCAGTGAATGGTCGGAATCGTCGCCTCGCCTACCCCGATCGTGCCGATCTCATCCGACTCGACGAGCGTGATCGTGCGGCCCGATCCCTTCAGCGCGCGGCTCAGCGCCGCCGCGGTCATCCAGCCCGCGGTACCGCCGCCCAGGATGACGATGTTGCGGATGCCCGGTTCGCCCATGCGCTTGATCCTAACCAGGTATCAATTCGCTGGACAGGCGATGCGGCCGTCCGGCGCTGGACGCTTCAGCGCGAGATAGACCGTGCTCCACAATTGCGCGGCGTTGGATTCGTCGACGTCGCGCCCGCTCGCACCGAACGCGGCAACCTCGTAGCGCCCGCCAGCATAGCGCCACGACCAGAGTTCGGAGCTCTGCACCTGGCGAGTGGCGGCGATGGCGCGCCACAGGCATTGCTGCGTCGCCCTAAGCTTCGCGCGGACAACGGGCGAGACGTCGGGCCGCGCGAGCTGTCGTTCCAGCCCCGCCGCCGCCAGCGCCTGTTGCCACGACCAGATCACCGTGCCGTGATAGGCATTGGGCCCGAACTTGGCGGCGAGCGCGTCCGACGCGAAAGCGGGATTGGCGACCAGCATGCCGGCGCCGGTCATCAACCCTGCCGGGAACGGCTTGCCAATCACTTCCGCGGCGGTCGTGAGCGCCGCATCGTCAGGGCGACCGAACAGCAAGGCGAACCCCTCGTCCGAATTCTCGATCGGCACCGGCGTGCCCTGAGCGTCGAGCGCGATCGCATTGAAGCGCAAACCGCCGTTGCCGATCGCCGCCATCGCGGCAGTCGCGGGCACGTCCGCCCGCGCGGCATAGGCCGTGATTGCAATGCGGGCGCGGTCGGTGGGGATCGACATCGCGAACAGTTGCGGCGCCCGCGACCGCCAAATCGCCTCGATCTTCGACATTTTGGCGAAAGCCTCGCGGTCTTCGGCGGTCATATAGGGCCCGAGCAGGCCGGCGCGATCCATTGCCGCCGCCGCGTCGAGCGCGGCCGGGACGAAGATCGCGTTGACGTCATAGGGAAAGCGGCCGCCGCCCAACCCCTCATTGCTGTCGCGCCACTGGCCGGCGTCCATGCCGGGTTTGAGCGATATCAGATTGGTTGCCTTCGGATCGTCGGCAAACGGTCGGGCGCGACCGAGGACGTGGCGCAGATTGCGCATCAGGGCGTCGCCGGCGCGCTCCTTGCCATTTCTCCGCGCCAGGAACGCTACGGCGCGGGCACGCCCACGGGGATCGTCGAGCAGCCAGGCGCGGGCGACCGGCGCCAGCATGAAGTCGCCGTCGATCATGTTGTAATTGTAGGTCGGCGCGTCGGACTTGGTACCGTCGCTCTTCATGTGATCAAGGATGGCGAACTCGCCGATATCCTCCTCATGCGCGACCTGCCCCTTGTCGGACAGGCGCTCCAGCACCGAGCTCAGCCCTGTCTCTACCGCTGCCGGCTGCAATACGGGCATCAGCAGCCGCACCGACATCAATGTGTCGCGGCCGAAATAGGTGTTGAAGCGCCACGATCCGGCGAGAAACTTCTCACGATAGCTCAAGAATTCGAGCGCCCGCCGTGCTCCGGCGTCCGCGTTGGCCTGTGGGGTAAGCAGCCCGGCCATGGGCACTGGGGTCAGCGGCGGCTCCCCAGACACGGCAGTGATCCCCAGCGTGATGCGACCATCGGCCGCAGCGACGATGCTGCGACCGTCCCAGCGGCCCCGGACGATCCGAACGCTCAAGCGATACCCGACCGCACCGTCGAGCCGATCCCGCGCCCAGGTCAAGGCATCGCCGCGCACCGTGACTGCTGTGAGCACTTCCGCGGGCGCGGTGCCGAGCGCCTGATAATCACGCAGCACGCGCACGCTCGATAGCACCGCCTGTTTAGGAGTCAGGCGCGACGCCGTGATGTCGGCGGTAAAGGATACGCCATGGAGCGGTCGCCCTTTGGCATCCGCAACGGTAACCGGCGTGGCCGGCGCCGGCATCGTCCATTGCGGTGCGTCCTGGACAGGGTCGAACCACAGTCCGATGCCGCTGTTCCCGGCGGGAAAGGCAACGATAAGGCGTGGGTCACTTCCCGAACGCAGCACGATATGCGCGGCGACCGGTCCTTTACGGACGAAGCTGTTGAGGTTCAGTCCTTCCTTCTGGACGAAAGCCGCGTCGGCGCGGGGCGTCGTGCGCGCGCCGAGCGCGCTCCCACAAGCCAGCGCCAGGAGCAATATCGATCGAAGGCGCATCACCAATCCTCAATGCAAGATCACGTCAGCCCGGGATCACCCGGGCCGACGCGCCCCCTTTTTCCTATCAGAACTTCGCCGTGATGCTGGCCAAAACGTTGCGGCCGATAATGCCGCGACCGTAGAAATAGCCGTTGACGATCGACTGCGTCTGGCCTTGGCGCGGATTGCCCTCGGTATAGCCGCGCTCGTTGGTCAGATTGTCGACGCTGACGTTGAGGTTGATCTTGGACGACAGGTTGATCGAGCCGCCGACGCTGAACACGCCATAAGCCGGCAATGCGACGCCATTGCCGGCGTCGGCGAAGATCTTGCCGATATATTTGTACCGGCCATAGATCTCGCCCCACCCGCCCGGCAGGATGAATTGCGGCGTGACGGTCAGCAATTCCTTGGGCGTGCGCTCGGGCGTATTGCCCTCATATTGCGGCTGCGCGGTCCCATTGAACCGCAGGTTCTGCAACTTGGGATCCTGGTACACGCCCGACAGCGACAGCTTGAAGAAGTCGACCGGCTTCAGGTCGAAATCGAGCTGAATGCCCTTGATATTGTCGTCGGCAGTGGCGTTCGACACCTTGGTCGGGTCGCTGGGGTCGAGGAACGTATAGCCCTGGTTGCGGAACTCGGTCTTGAACGCGACCAGTGAGCCGACCAGCATCCGCGACTGGAAGCGGACCCCCGCCTCGTACAGGGTCAAATTGGCGGGCTGATGGACACCGCCATTGTCCCCGGCGCTGGTCTGGAACCCACGAGCGTAGCGGGCATAGACCGAGAAATTGCGGGTCAGCGTGTAGTTGATGCCCGCCGTCGCAGCGACGTGATCGTAGCTGCCTTCCTGGCGCGTAAAGGTGCCATCGAACGACTGTCCCAGGGTCGGAATGAGCCCCGGCGTGCCCGCCGGTACCGGCGGGTTGACTGCGTAGGAATTGCCGATGTCGACGCGGTCATGGACGTGTTCGTAACGCGCACCGAAGTCGATATGGAGGTTGTCGCCGATCTTGAGCTCATCGTTGAAATAGCCCGAAATCGATTCGAGCTTGTCCTTGAAGATGCCCTGCCCCCAATCGCCATAGCTGACCATGCCGTTGTTGGTCAGTTGACCGATCACGCCATTCGAGGCGTTGAGCGCTACGACGTCATAGATGTTCGAGCCGTTAGTGACGTCGTTGATCAGCGATGCGGTGGCCGACTGATCGTTATATTTGGTAACGTTGTAATACATGCCGCCGATCGTCAGCGAATTGTCGATCGCGCCGCTGCCAAAGTCGAACGTCACGCCGAAATCGCTGCCGAAATCCTTGCTGTCGAGCCGCTGGTGGTTGAGGACCGTCTGCTGCAGCAGGCCATTGCCGTTCAGCGCGTTGAGCGTCGCCCCGTCGCTGACCGGGATCACCTGACCGGTCACGACGTTGCGGATACCAAAATTGGTCGTGCCATAAGCGGCGGTGCCAAGTGCAAGAAGGCTCGAAATCGGCGACACGCCGGGGGTTAGATACGTGACCGCCGAGGCCGGCGGCTGGCCATTCGAGCCGGGGAAGATGCCGTTGAAGTCGAACGATGACTTCAGATAGCGCGCCCGGGCGAAGACGCTGATCTTGTCGGTCAGCGGCTTTTCGAGATCGATGCGATATTGCGTCGTTTGCGTGTGGATGCCGTCGCTCAGGCTGAACGGCCTAAGGCACGTGCCGGTCGCGCACGAATCCGGCACCAGGATCTGACCGAACGCGCGGCCCGCGATATTGTCACGCAGGCCGTTGAGCCCCGGAACGTCGCCGATCTTGCCGCCATTCGAGGTGAACGGCATGTCGGCATAATAAGCGTCATGCTGATCGCCGCGCTTGAAGGTGAAGCGCAGGAAGCCGCCACCGGCGAACTTGGTTTCCAGCATCGCCTTGAAATGGTAGGTCGTATAGTCGAAATCGGAGCGCCGGAATCCGGGGTTGGAGGTCACATAGCCGCCGACCGAGAAAGCGACATTGTCGGCGAGCGGCGCCGAGAAATATCCGTCGGCGCGCAATTCGCCATAGCTGGTGCCGGTGAAGCGCGTCATCGCGGTCGCGCGATCGTAGCTCGGCTTCACCGAGATGAAATTGATCGTCGCCGCCGCTCCGTTAACCGCCAGCACGCCCGACGTACCGCCTTCGACCGCTTCGAGACGGTCGATCGTTATGTCGTTCTGGAAATATTCGTCGGCACCGCCACCGCCATAGATGATCGGCAAGCCGTCTTCTTCGAGCTGGATGAAGGTCTGGGCGCCGCCGCGCAGGCCGCGCACCGAATAATTGTTGGAGACCGCGCCGGCTGTGCCCTCGACGAAGATCCCGGGAACAAGCTCCAGTGCCTCTGCGGTCGAACGCGGGGCCTTGCGCTGGATGTCGGCAGCATTGGCCAACGTGACGTCCGACGACGAGTTGAACAAGGTACGCTTGCCCGACGTATTGCCGACGACGACGATGTCGTTGAGCGTCTGGTCTCCCGACTGGGCGTCGGTGTTGGGCGGCGTGGTCGGCTCGGCCGATTGCGGCGCCGCCTGACCGGCATCGGGCGCCTGCTGCGCCATCGCGCCGGTCGCGGGGAGGACGGCCGAACCAACCAGCAATGCGGCCTTGAGCCCGAGTCGGAGGCGGCCGCCCGTTATTTCGCGCTGCTCAGCCGTTACGAACGCCGGCACGAGGCGATTGAAAATTCCAGACATGACATCCTCCCTGACGCATTACGCTATTGAGGCGGCGGCGCTATCTGTTTCTGAAATTAATTTCAATAGCGGACGCACTTTCGTCCGACGCCACGGATTCCTTGCGTTGCAACGACGACACACCGCCGTGGTAGTCAGTGAGGACGA
This sequence comes from Sphingomonas sp., assembly GCF_024508665.1. Classification (GTDB taxonomy): domain Bacteria; phylum Pseudomonadota; class Alphaproteobacteria; order Sphingomonadales; family Sphingomonadaceae; genus Sphingomonas. Next base: position 194,821 of record NZ_JANINP010000001.1, on the reverse strand, counting down.
GCGTCGGTCCGGTCGGCGTTACCGGCCCAAAGGCGCTGCGAATTCGACAGCTAAAATCTGGCTGTTGGAAAAAGTTCCGCGATTTGAGACGAATGGAACGGTGTGCGACAGACGCCCTGCGATCGCGGCGACCGCGGGCTCGCTCGGCAGCGCCGCTGGCGAGCGTTCCGGGTCATAATTCGATAGTGAAATATCGGCTGAAATTGATATCGGTATAGCTGCCGAACGGCGGACAAGGGACGAACCCGGCGCGTTCATACAGGGCCCAGGCTGGAGCGAACGGCGCGTTGCTGCCCGTTTCCAGGCTGAGGCGACGATAGCCCCGCGCCCGCCCTTCCCGCACAATATGGTCGAGCATCGCGCGCGCCACGCCGCGCCGCAGGGCGGTGGGCGCCGTGCGCATCGACTTGATCTCGCCATGCTCCGCGTCGAACTGCTTCAACCCGCCCATTCCGAGCAGTTCTTTGCCATCCCATAGCGTCCAGAACGTCACGTCCGGATGTTTCAGCCCCGACAGATCGAGCGCGAAGACGCTGTCGGGCGGCGAAATCTCGTGCATCGAGCGGAGATGATATTCGACCAGCGCGACCACTTCCGGCCGCGAGACATCGTCCAGCTCGATCCGCATCACTCGGTCATCACTCGATCGTTTCGGTCGGGTCGACGCCCCACAAATGGCTGATCTCGACGAAGCCACCCCGGCCGGCGACGTCGAGATAGCACCACCCATTGCCGCATTTGCTGACGCGACCGATGACCCCGGGCTGTGCTCGCCAATTGACCTTGCCCGCAAAGCGCGGCGAGTCGCGCAATTCGGCAATATCGCCCATCACCATCGCGGTGCGCTGGTCGCTGATCAAATTGGCCTGCATCCAGCCTTGCGTGCCACCCGGATCCTCGATCTTGCGCCAATAGGCGCCGCCGCCCTTTTCCTTGTAATTCTCGATGATCTTCACCGGCAGACCTTGGCGCTGATACTTCCAGCTGACCGGATATATCCGACTGGGACCGGTACGCATGAAGGCCGACTTCGCATTGATCGATGCGAAATAAGGCGGTTTCTTTTCCACCAGCGCGGCGATCGCCGGCACCGTAATCGCCGCTGCCGCGATCCCCGACAACGCCCAGCCGATACGCATGGCCATCCCCTTTTTACGCCACCATCGATTCCCACCTATTGCGCAGGCGTCGCGGTGCATCAACCGCATTGACCAAAACCCGCGAAGCCGCCAAGCCGGGCGCATGGCCGGGTCAAAGCGCAAACCTCGGGTGATCGTCACGCGCGAACTCAGCGATGCGGTGATGGACCGTATGGCGCAACTGTTCGACGCCCAGCTCAATCGCCGTGACGCGGCGATGTCCCGCGATGAGATTGTTGCAGCCGTCCAGGACGCCGACGTACTGGTCCCGACGGTCACCGACACGATTGACGCCGACCTGATCGAGGCGGCCGGCGAGCGCCTTAAACTGATCGCCAATTTCGGCAACGGCGTCGATCATATCGACCTGAAGGCCGCGCGCGCCCGCGGCATTCTCGTCACGAACACGCCGGGCGTCCTGACCGAAGACACCGCGGACATGACGATGGCGCTGATCTTGTCGGTGCCGCGCCGCCTCGCAGAGGGCGAAAAGCTCGCGCGGTCGGGCCAGTGGAGCGGATGGAGCCCCGGCGCGATGCTCGGCCACCGCATCGGGGGCAAGGCGCTGGGCATCGTCGGCATGGGCCGGATCGGCCAGGCGGTGGCGGTTCGCGCGCGCGCCTTCGGCCTTACCGTCCATTACCATAATCGCCATCGCCTGCCCGAACAGGTCGAGCAGGAGCTTGCGGCGACCTGGCACGAAGATCTGGACGAAATGCTCGCCGGATCGGATTTCATCTCGATCCACACGCCTCACACTGACCAGACCGAGCGATTGATCGACGCCCGCCGCTTGGCCCTGCTCAAGCCCCAGGCCTATCTGATCAACACATCGCGTGGATCGGCGATCGACGAAACCGCGATGATCGACGCGCTCGAACAGGGGCGGCTCGCCGGTGCCGGTCTCGACGTTTTCGCGCATGAGCCCGCGATCGATCCGCGCTTGCTGGCGCTGCCCAATGTCGTGCTGCTGCCCCACATGGGATCGGCCACCTTCGAAGCGCGCGCCGCGACCGGCGAGCGCGTCATCCGCAACATCCAGCATTGGGCCGACGGCCATCGCCCGCCAGATCAAGTATTGGAGGGCTGGATTTAAACCCGCGTTGGACCGCTCGGCGGTTTGACCAGATCAGCTGACCAGGCCGCCCAACCACTCGCCGATCATGGCCCTCCCTGCCACGACAGCAGGCGGCCCCAGCCGGTCGTGCGCCGCGCGCAACGCCTCCGGGGTGGATCCGACTTCGGCGATATCGGCACCGTCATTGGCAAGCCAATGTTCGAACCGCTCGTCCTCACCCATCTCGGCATGGAATTGGAGCGCGAGCAGATTGCGACCGCGAGCAAAAGCTTGGGCATAAGATACTGTCGTAGCAAGTAATTCGACATCGTCAGGCACGTCGAATGTGTCGCCGTGCCAGTGCAGCACCTCAACGTCCTTGAGATGGCGCAGCGGCCCGGCTTTACCTGCATTCGTGAGCGTAACGGTTGCGAACCCGATCTCCCGCACCGGCCCCCTGCGGACCTCGGCGCCCAGCGCAGCGGCAATCAGCTGGCTACCCAAACAGACGCCGAGTGTCGGCAGATCGGCTGCCAAGCGCCGGCGGATCACCGCGATCTCCTCACTGAGCCAGGGATAACGGTCGGTATCGTAGACGCCCATCGGGCCGCCCATAATCACCAGCAGGTCGGGCGACATGGTGTCGAGCCGCGCGCATCCCGCATGATGCGCCGCGACCCGCTCGATCGCATAGCCGGCGGCCTCGATCGGCTCGCGATAGCCGGCAATGCCTTCATGTTCGACGTGACGGAGGACAAGCGCGCGTTTCATCGCCAGCCGAGGTAGCGGATCAGGATTGCCCGGCAATGAACCTTCTTTTGGCCGTTCGAAAGCCAAGCTGCCCCGTCGTCTATCGTCAGTCCCCGGTCAGGATGCGATCGACCAATTGCTTCACCGTGGGCACGAAGCCGTTCGAATAGAACGGGTCCTTCTTGAAATTATACGCGCCGTGCCCGGCGAACATCAGGTTCTGGTCGACATCGCCGCCATGCGCGATGTCCTGCAGCGTCTTCTGGATGCAGAAGCTGCGCGGATCGGCCAGTCGGCCGGTGGAGTTGGTCTCGCTGTCAGCCCAGCTCGAGAACAGGCATTGCGACAGGCAACCCATGCAATCTGCCTGGTCCTTGCGGATTTCCGCTTTTTCGGTCGGCGTCACGAACACCAATGTGTTGTCCGGCGTCTTCAGCGCTTCGGTGAAACCATGGCCGAACCATTCGCGCGCGCGGAGCAGGTCGTTCCTGGTCACCCAGAAATTCTTGCCTTTCACCCCGACGTCGAGCTGGAAGGTGTGATCGCCGGCTTCCTGCGTCGAAAAGGCTATCTGCCGCTCCGACCGCGCCTCGAGCGCGCGCAGAAACGGATTGCGGACCGCGGACGAATAGAAGCCGGTCGGCGAGAAACGGTGCAGCAACACGTCACCTTCCTCGATCTGCGTCAGCCTGGCCTTCCACGCTTCCGGAATCGGGCTTTCCTGCGTCAGCAAGGGTCGGGTGCCGAACTGGAATGCGATCTTGCCGAGTTCGGGATTGTCGATCCAGTCGTTCCAGTCGCGCAGGTACCACACGCCGCCCGCCATCACGATCGGCACCTCGTCGGAAATACCGCCCTCGCGCATCGTCTCGCGCAATTCCTTGACCCGCGGATAGGGATCCTGCGGCTCCAGCGGATTCTCGGCATTGGACAGGCCGTTATGGCCGCCGGCCAGCCAGGGATCCTCATAGACCACGGCGGCGAGCCATTCCGCCGCTTTCGAATAAGCGCGCTTCCACAGCGCGCGGAAGGCGCGGCCGGAGCTGACAATCGGCAGGTAATTGACGTTGTACGATGCGGCGATCTCGCTGAGCTTGTAGGGCATGCCGGCGCCGCACGTCACACCGGCGACCAAGCCGCGCGTACGTTCGAGCACGCCGTGCAGCACGCGCTGCGCACCGCCCATTTCCCACAGCACGTTGATATTGATCGCGCCCTTGCCGCCGGCGATTTCGAACGCGCGCTTGACCTGCTGGACCGCGCCTTCGATCGCATAGTCGACCAGTTCCTCATGGCGCTCGCGGCGAGTCAGCGCCTTGTACACCTGCGGGATGATCTTGCCTTCGGGATCGTAGCTGTCGGCATTGACCGCGGAGACCGTACCGATACCGCCCGCGGCGGCCCAAGCGCCTGCGCTGGCATGATTTGTCGCGGCGACGCCCTTGCCGCCTTCCACCAGCGGCCATACTTCGCGACCATTGTAGACGATAGGCGTCAAGCCCTTGAACACGTAATCCTCCTGCGACCTATAACGCTGCCTATAGCGTTTCGCTGCCTGTAGGCGAGCAAAATACTCCTCACGACAGCGCGCCCGCCCTACCCAGCGCCTCTTCGTACAGATGCGTATAAGCGGCGATCATCGCCTTGGCGTCATATTCGGCGACCGCCTTGGCCCGATTGGCCTTGCCGATCGCCGCACGCAGTTTGGCATCCGCCGCCAGCGCCTGGATCGCGTCGCGCAGGTCGACTTCGCCCGAATGCGGGGTGATATAGGGGCGGTTCTCCTCGCTCACCATATACGGAATGTCGCCGGCCGGGACCGAGGCGATCGGCAATCCCGCCGCCATTCCTTCAACCACCGAGATCGGGAATTGCTCGCTGAGCGACGACAGCGCCATGATGTCGAACAGCCCAACATAAGTGTGCGGATCGGGCAGGAATCCGGGCAGCAGCACCTTGTCCTGCATTTCCAGCGCGCGAGCCGCCATCTCGATCTTCGCGCGCTCGGGCCCTTCGCCGACGATCACTAGTCGCACGCGCGCCGAACAGCCGGCGGTCGCGCGCACCAAGGCCGGCAGGTTCTTGACCTCGCGCAGCCCGGCCAGCGCGCCGACGATCACTTCGCCCGGCTTGCGGACCAGGCCGGGGATCGCCTTGGGATTGGGCTTCTTGGCATAGAGCGCGGTGTCGATGCCGTTCGGGATCCGGCGCAGCCGCGGCGCCGATTGCTTCCAGACATTGGTCGCCACCCATTCGAGCGTCATCGACGGCACGACGACCGCATAAGCGGCGGGGAACGCCATCCGCCGATAGATCGCGCGCTGCGGCTTGAGCTTCATCGCTTCGTCGGCGTTGAAGCCGTCTTCGTGATGGACGATCGGCGGCATGCCCTTGGGGAAAACGCGCTTCGCCATCACGGCATCGATCGCGCCCCAATTGTAGCTCAGCACCAGATCGAACCGGCGCATATATTTGGCGATCGCCTCATAGCGGCCGACCGAAGGGCGGCCGGTCAGCGGTGGCGGGTTCTGCGCGATCTCATAGCCAATCCCCGGCGCGATCGCGTCGCGCGCCGAATATTGGTCGGGCATTCCCGACACGATCGTGTGCCGCGCGCCGTCGCCGAACGCGTTGATCAACTGAACCGAACGCGCTTCCTTCCCGCCCAGGTTGAACGAGGAATGCATATGCAGGATGTTGAGAGGTGCGGGCAAAGATGGGCCTCTATTCCGTCATGCCGGGCTTGTTCCGGCATCCATCGTGGTATGAAACGTATCGCTTCCGGCTCTAGCCGCACGTTGGACCCCGGAACAAGTCCGGGGTGACGGTAGGAATCATAGGCCGAACACGCTCTTCGGCACATGCGTGATGCGGCACGCCAGGTCTGCCTCGCCGCTCGCGACGATGAAGTGATCGCCTGCATCCGCGATGCCGGTCGAGAAGACCACATTGTCCAGATACATAAGCTCTTTCATCGGCTCGGTCAGGTGCGGCGCGGGTTCTAGCAGCGGGGTGTCGCTGGTCGCTAAGGTCACTGATGGATCGCGCGCATCGAGCAGCGACCAATAGGTGCGATAGATGCCGACCACGCCATAGGGCTCGACCCCATGCCACAAGGAAAGCCAGCCGCGATCGGTCAGCACCGGCGGCGTGCCCCCGCCCATCCGCGCGGTGGCCAGCGTCGCGGAATGCGGCCGAATGCCGGGCTTTTCGTGGGGTTTCCAATGCAGCGCGTCGGGCGAGGTGGCGAGGTTGATCGACGGGCCGGCGCGCCATTCGCTGCCCGGCGGATAGGCGAAATAGAGGTCGCCCAAGGGCCGCGTTTGCGCCCAGTAATTGGCGCCGATCCGATCCTCGAAGATCAGCATGTCCTTGTTCTGGTGATCGAGCACGATCCCTTCGAGCAGCCAGTCGTGCGCGTCGTTCGACGAATAGAGCGTGGTCGAATGCCGTTCCGGACTGACCGAACAGCTGGTCATCAGCCAGCGATTGCCGACCCGGCTGATCCGCGCATCCTCGACGCCATAGCATTGGTAGGATGCGCGCGGAGCGATCGCGTCGCGATAATGAATATCGACTACCGTTCGCCCCTCGGCATCGAGCTCGACCGGCAGCAGCCAGGACAGGCTGGTCAAGGCCATCACTTTCCAGCCGCCGCCGCGCATCATGAATTTGCGCGGATCGGCAGTATCGACCATCTCCAGCGGCCAGGGGTCGAGACAATATCGGCCGGCATCGGGGGCCGAGCTGTCCCCAGGTATCCAGCGGATCGAGTGGATCTTCTGGTCGGCGATCGGCGTCTTCAGTGCCTCGGCGATCCGCACCATCAGCAACAGATTGCCGTTGGGCAGGCGCGTCATCCCGGGGTTGAACGCACCCAGGCAATAGGTCTCGGCATCGATGCGCCCGGCCAGGGGGCCTTTGGACAGATCGACATCGAGCGGGCTGAAAACGAGCTCGTCGAAGGGATAATTCATTCGTCGTCCTTGCGCAGGGGCGCCACGGTGATCTGCTGCACGACCGCTCGGCGCGGCTGCGTTAGGGCGTAATGGACGGCGACCGCGATATCCTCCGACCGCAACATTTTCTCTTCCCTGACCATCTGCTTCTGCTTTTCGGCGTCGATATCGGGATAATGGAAATCGGCTTGGGTGTAGCCCGGCTCGATCAGGCTGACCTTGATGTCGCGACTGCCGAGCTCCTTGCGCAACGCCTCGGCGAACCCCGCGATGCCGGCTTTCATCCCGGCATATACGGTGGAACTCGGACCCAAAATATGCGCCGACATCGACCCGATCAGCACGATATCGCCGCCAGCCCGCATGGCCTCGGCCGCTTCGTGCGCGCTCATCAGATAGGCGGTGAAATCGGTCGCGATCGCATAACGCAGATCGCGCCCGCTCATCTCGCTCAAGCCGCCGGCCGGGATCGCGGCGTTGATGACTGCAACGTCGAGGCCGCCCATCCGCGCGGTCGCCTCTGCGAAATAGCGCTCGACATTGTCTTGATCGGCCAGGTCGATCGCGCTGCCCTGCCCCGTGCCGACCCTCCCGATCGCGTCCAGCGCGTCCTGCAAATGCTGTTCGTTGCGGCCGCAGATGTCGACGGTCGCGCCTTCGCTCGCCAGCAGCGCGGCGATTGCGCGGCCGATTCCGGTGGTGCCGCCGGTGACGATGACGCGCTTGCCTTTCAGGCTCGGCTTATCGGTATGGGTATCGGAAACGGCGCCAGGCCGTTCGACCAAGCTGTCGGTGGTGTCGGACACGATCACTCTCCCTGTTGAGCGGGAAAGACGCGTCACACCGTGACGGGTTCCTTCGCGACTCGATCGAGTAGGCGGTCGATCGCCGCAACCGCTTTGGGTTCGGTCAGTGTCGGCGTGTGGCCGACATCGGGCACCGTCACCAGCTCGGCGCGTCCGAGCCGCGCCGCCATCTTCTCCGCGGTCGCAGCCGACAGGACGTCCGAGCGGGCGCCGCGCAGGATCAGCGTCGGCACGTCCTTCAGCGCATCGAGCGCGCGCCACATATCAGGGCCGGCCTCGTTTCCCGGCACGCGGAACGGCTCGGCGATCTTCATGTCGTAATCGAGCACGATCCGACCCGAACTGTTCAGGCGATACAGCCTTTTGGCCATCGCCAGCCATTCCTCGATCCCGTAATGCGGATAGACGTCGGCATTGGCCTCCTGCACCCCGCGCGCCGCGTGCATCCAGGTCGGCCAGGTGTTGGCGCGCCCGACATAGGACCGGATTCGTCCCAGCCCGGCCGGCTCGATTTCCGGCCCGACATCGTTGAGCAGCACGCCGGCCAGCTTCTCGCGGCCGGCGCTCGCGAGCAACATGGTGACGATCCCGCCCAGCGACGTGCCGAACGCGACATAGCGGTCGATCGCCAGCTCGGCCAGCAGCGCCTCGACATCCTGGACATAGGTCAGCGGCACGTAGGACATCGGATCCTTGGCATAACCGCTCTCGCCGCGCCCGCGCAGTTCGATCGCGATCACGCGCCAATCGGGCGACAGCCGCTCGGCCATGTCCTCGAAATCCCGGGCGTTGCGCGTCAGACCCGGGATGCAGACGATCGGCGGACGCCCGCCGGGGCCAGCATCAGGGCCGGGATAATCCCGGCAATGCAGCCGCACTTCGTCGTTGGACCACCAGTATCGATTTTCGTAAGATGACAATGGTTGCGTCCCCGCTGCCGGCCCACCCATATTGCCGCATGACCGCGCGACCGCAAGCTTATCGCCCCGAAACGGCAATCCTGGATCTGGGGGATGCATTTTACGATCGCGTGACCGCGGCCGATTTTCCCCAGACGATCCTGCGCTTTCGCAACGATCGCGCGGCTGTAGAGGTCGGGCTCGACACGCTGAGCGACGAGGAATGGATCGCGCATTTCGGGCGGTTCACGCCTCTGTCGGGCACGCTGCCCGAGCCGCTGGCGCTGCGTTATCACGGCCACCAGTTCCGTACCTACAATCCCGATATCGGCGACGGCCGCGGTTTCCTGTTCGCGCAGCTGCTGGGCGCAGACGGCCGGCTGATGGACCTGGGCACCAAGGGATCGGGCCAGACGCCGTATAGCCGGTTCGGTGACGGCCGGCTGACGCTCAAGGGCGGGATTCGCGAAATCCTGGCGACCGAGATGCTCGAGGCGCTCGGCGTGCCCACCTCTCGCACCTTCTCGTTGATCGAGACCGGCGAAGCGCTCGAGCGCAACGACGAACCCTCCCCGACCCGCTCGGCGGTGCTGGTGCGGCTCAGCCACAGCCACGTCCGCATCGGTACGTTCCAGCGGCTGGCCTATTTCCGCGATAAGAACGCGTTGCGCGCGCTGACAGGCTATGCGCTGCTGCGGCTGTACGGGGAAAAGCCTGGCGACGATGCCGCCGCCCGGCTGCTCGACCTGGTGGTCGGGCGTACCGCGACGCTCGCCGGCAAATATATGGCCGCCGGCTTCGTCCATGGCGTGCTGAATTCCGACAATATCAACGTCACCGGCGAAAGCTTCGATTACGGGCCATGGCGCTTCACGCCGACTTGGGACCCCGGCTTCACCGCCGCTTATTTCGACCATGCCGGCCTGTACGCGTTCGGCCGCCAGCCCGAGGCGATCCATTGGGACGCGATGCAGCTCGCGGTCGCGCTGCGCCCGATCTGCGAGGCCGAGCCGTTGATCGCGGCGCTGGACACGTTCGGCGACCGCTATCAGCGCGCGGTCGGCGACGCGATCCTGTGGCGGCTAGGCCTGACCCCGCGCGATCCCGACAGCGACCGCGCGCTGGTCCAGACGATCGAGCCGGTGCTGCGTGGCACCGCGACCGGAATCGATCGCTTCTTCTTCGACGCCTTTGGCGGCCGATTGCCCGATAGCTATGGCGAGCCATGGGACGAGGTGCGCGACGCCCTCGCCGCCTACACCCCGCGTACCGACCGCTCTCATCCATACTGGTCGGGCGAACCCTGCTCGATGCTGATCGAAGAGGTCGAGACGATCTGGTCGGCGATCGACGAGCGCGACGATTGGGAGCCGCTCTACGCCAAGGTCGCGGCGATACGCGAAATGGGTGAGGCCTTGGCGGGCGAGCGGCTGGCGGCGGCCGCGGCGAACGGCTAGGGACCATGATCCATGTCGGGTGAACTTCTTTCCTACGAACCGGCGACCGGCGAATTGCTGTGGCGCCATGCGATCGGCGATGCCGACAGCGAAGTCGCGGCCGCGCGTGAGAGCTGGGCCGAATGGGCGGCCAAGCCGGTCACCTTCCGCATCGAGACCCTGCGCCGCTATGCCAATGTCGTACGCGCGCGCAGCGACGCCTTCACCGACCTGATCGCGCGAGAGACCGGCAAGCCGTTATGGGAAGCGAAGACCGAGGTCGATTCGGTCATCGCCAAGGTCGACATTTCGGCCGGCGCCTTTGCCGAGCGCACCGGCCAACGCCAGCTCGATTCCCCGATGGGCAGCCGCATGGCGCTGCGCCACAAGCCGCACGGCGTGCTCGCGGTGCTGGGGCCCTACAATTTCCCCGCGCATTTGCCCAACGGCCACATCGTGCCCGCACTGATCGCGGGCAACGCAGTGGTGTTCAAGCCGTCCGAAAAGACCCCGGCGACGGGCGCGTTCATGGTCGATTGCCTGCATGAGGCGGGCGTGCCCCAGGGCTGCGCGCGATTGCTGATCGGCGGCCCGGCCGAGGGCAAGGCGCTGGCCGGGCATGACGGCATCGACGGATTGCTGTTCACCGGATCGGCGCGCACCGGGATCGCGCTCAACCGCCAATTCGCCGACCGGCCCGAAAAGATCCTGGCGCTGGAAATGGGCGGCAATAATCCGATCATCGTGTGGGACGCGCCCGACCTCCACGCCGCGGCGATCGTCATCATCCAATCCGCCTTCACCACCGCCGGCCAGCGCTGCACCGCGGCGCGCCGGCTGATCGTCGACGAGGCATTGTACGAACCGCTGACGGCAGAATTGCTCAAGCTCACCGGCCGGCTGATCGTCGGCGACCCGCACGCCGACCCGCAGCCGTTCATGGGCCCGGTGATCGATAACGAGGTCGCCGATCTGCTGACCGAGAGCTTCCTCGAACTGATGATGCGCGGCGGCCGACCATTGCGGCACATGGAACGCCCGTTCGACGACAAGCCGTTCCTGACGCCGGGCATCCTCGACGCGACCGAGATGAAGGACCGCCCCGACATCGAATTGTTCGGCCCGATCCTCCAGGTGATCCGCACGAGCGATTTCGACGAGGCGATCGCGGAAGCCAACAACACGCGTTACGGCCTGTCGGCCAGCCTGATCAGCCAGAACCCCGACCTCTACAACCGCTTCTGGGCCAATGCCCGCGCCGGCATCGTCAACTGGAACCGCCCGACCAACGGCGCGAGCTCGGCGGCGCCATTCGGCGGCATCGGGTGGAGCGGAAACCATCGGCCGAGCGCCTATTATGCGGCGGATTATTGCGCCTATCCGGTGGTGTCGAACGAGGCCGATCAGGCGCGGGCGTCAATCGCGGTGGGGTTACGTGAGGGGTGAGAGGTTCATTGATTAATGTATTTTGTAAACTATCACCGCAATTCCAACTTGGCGCTTTTAGTGACTGGAACCTTAATTCCCCAGATCGGCAATGCAAATCTAATGCCAAAATTCGTCAGGTGCCAGTTTAGCGCATTTAGTAAACTGTCACCGTAATTTTAGCAGATTAAGTAAACTGTCACCATAACCAAAATTTTTAATGAATGTCTTTAAGAATAAAATTGATTATCCCAAAGAAAATCAAACTTCCAACAGATAACCCTATAATTTCGTATTTGGATGGCCTTCTATATTTTCCAAAAAACCCCGATAACGCCCAAGGGATAAAATTAATAAGAGCGAAAATCGCAGCTGACAAAGCCACGGCCCAAAGAATTATGAATACCATTTGTAATTTACCTTACGGGGCAAATGGAGTCGGTGACCTTTTGCCTGCTCGTTTCGCGCTTATTTGCCATATATGCTGCCAGTCCCCAGGACGGCTTAATCCCTAAGGACCCACCAAATGAATCTTGGGTTTCTCTTTGCGGAGGAGTGAATGAGGCCTCAAAACCACCCCGCGGCGTAGCTATGCCGCCTAGCAACCCATCTGACGAACTCATTCCGGAGCGCAGCGGACCACGGTTGATACCAATATTTAGGCTGCCGCCCATGCTCACGCCTCCACCAAAACCGTCAATGTCGGTGGTAGTGTCTTTCGCGTAAAATTGAGCGTCGCCAATAGTCGTCCCAATTGGAATCGCCACGCCAACTTCGCCACTATATCCGAAGCCTTTCATTAACATTCCCATCGCACCTAAGCCGATGCCGATTGTGAGGCGAGGCGCTGTCGTGCAAAGGTGTTCCGGGTCCGGAAAAGGAGAGGAACCACCATCCTGTTCGCCACTTGAGCCACGACCACCGCCACCGCCACCGCCACCGCCGACGGATACCCCACCGCTGCCGCCAAACCCACCGGACGAGTTACCGGGAGTGACATCGTTTTCGCCGATGAAATTATCGTCGTCATCGTATTCTTCGCGCAACAGCCGGTCACCGTTCCACCAATAATAATAGCGATTTAAGCCAGTTGGATCGGAAAGATTGACAGGATCCGCGCCAACATAATTATACCAGTTCATCCCATCGCCATATCCGATGGGATCGGTCTGCATGAACCGCCCAAGCGTCGGCGAGTACATCCGCGCCTTGTAATAATACATGCCAAGCTCGGGCAGCCAGACTTGGCCGGTATATTGACGCCGCAACGTGTTGCTCGCGCCCGGAATGCCATATTCGTCATAGGTGTTGACACCCGTGACGTTGCCCGACGCGTCTGTTCCGGCAATCACCGAGCCGCGCTCGTCGCTGACAGTCCAAGTCTTGACGCCGGCCGCGGTGATTTCGAGCAGTTCCTCGTCCGTGCCCGGCCCCAAGATATAACGCTGAGTCAGTGCTCCGGACGAGGCGAGATAGGAGGCGATCATCTGATCACCGTCATAGAGGTAGTTTGACGCTGCGACCGACGCGCCGCCCGACTGGTAGAGCCGCAGCAGCGCGTCGTAAGTCAGGCTCGCCGAATTGGGTCCGGTCAGCAGCAGGTTCTCCGGACTGTAGGTATAGGTGTTGCTGCCTGAGTTGGTGAGATTGCCACGCGCGTCATAGCCGAACATAGTGCTGGTCGCCGCGCTATATTGGTTGAGCCCGTTCGACGTGTAGTTGCGCGCGACATTGGTTGCGCCGGTCCATGAAAATGCATTGTTAGAGCGTGTGGTGGACGTAATCTGCGATGCGGAATTGTAGCCGAACCCCAGCGTCAGGTCGTTGGTCGTGCCGGTCAGGTCCGAAACCAGCGACGACAACCGAGAGACCGGATCGAACGAGTAGGTCGTGACCACGCCGTTGCCGCGAGTGAGCGTTTTGCGCCTTCCCAGATCGTCATAGGCATAGGTCCCGAGCGTTGTCGTCCCATTCTCCTTGATCGTCGTCAGCTCGCCGGTGACCTGATAATCGTAAGTCACGTAATAGGTGTCAGGCCAGGTCAACCGCGTGCGGCGTCCGGCAGCATCATATTGATAGCCTACCGTCCCGAGCGGGCCGCCCTGGGTCAGATTGCGCCCAAGAGCGTCATAGCTAAAGGTCAAAGTCTGCGAAGATTTGATCGCCGTAAGGAGGCGGCCCATCAGGTCGTAGGTATAAGCGGCGTCGGGATCGCCGGGGGGCAGATCCTTGTACGTGACCCGGTTGAGATTGTCGTAGGCGTAATTGATCTGCGTTCCGTCGCGCAGCAGCCAGTGCGTGACGTTACCGTTATCGTCGTACCACAGCTGCTCGAAATCTGTTGTCGAACTCGCCCCCGCCCCCTTCGTCGGCGACGGATAGTTCGTCTTCAACAGGCGGTCGAATCCGTCATAGGTGTACGTTGTCTTATTGCCGTTGGCGTCGGTCGCCGTCGCAACCTTGCCGCTGTCACTATAGGTTACCGTTGCAACGTCCGACGCGTCGGGCGTGCCATAAGCCGAGGTCGACTTGATGGCGCGGCCTACGGCATCATAGCTCAGCTTCGCAATACGGTCCGGTCCATCAGCGCCGGCTGCCGCCAGCGTGCACGCCGAGCTGGGCAAGGAACCCCACGTCGCCGCGTTCATCCGTAACGCCGTGCATTCCGGGCGCCCGTTCGCGTCGTAGCTGTATTGCGTCACGCTATAAGTAGTCGCCGCAGCAGTGACGACATCCTGGACCTTACGATTATAGCTGTCATAGCTCGTAGTCAGTTGTTGCTGCGAACTGAACCCCAACCAATCGTTATCGGTCGTCCCATTGACGGTGCCGACCTCCTGCTCGGTCGGTTGACCGGCGTCGTTGTAGGCCACGCGAACAGCACGGCGTTTGAGCGTGCCTCCGCCATCCGGATCCGCTGAAACGATCCCCAGCACTCGTCGGTCGGCGTCGTACCGATAGGTCGTGATATCCGCGGCTCCAGAGAGCGGCCCATCAACCGTTGTAACGTTTCCGACCGTATCGTAGCCCAGCGTCGTCGTCGCGATAATGCTGCCATCGCCTGCAGCAGCGGTGATCGAAATCGGCTTCAGATTGCTGGGGACGCTCGACGATCCGCTTTCGTACGAGATCGTCTGCTTGCTTTCGTTCGCCGTGCCGGCGCAGATCGCCCCGCTTGAGCAGGACGAAACACCCGTCAGCTTATAGATCGGCGCCGTTGCTTGGACGAGAGCACCCGCACTATTCTTGTACCAGGCCGACAAAGGCGTATAGCTGAAGCGCGTTTGAGGCCTGGCCGCACCGGTCGTCGGCGCCGGACGCGTTACGGTTAGCACGCCGCCGCTGTTCGCGTCATAGGTATAGTCGGTAGTGAAGCCCTTCGCATCCGTGGTCGAATTGGGCTGATTGCAGGTTTTCACGTTCGAACACGTCGCGTCGTAAGACGCGGTGGTCGTTATCGCACTGAGCCCGGACCCGCTCTTTGGCGTATAAGTGCTCGAGATCAGATTATTGCGTCCGTCATACCCATAGGCAATGGAGTTGCCTTCGGGATAAGTCACCGAGGCAATGTTTCCAGCCGTATCGTAGGTGTAAGTGGTGGTCTTTCCAACCGCGTTAGTACGACTCTTCACTTGACTCGACGCCAGGTCGACAAGGATGGACTGCTGATTAGATAGCGGATCTGTGACCGTTGTCGTCCGTGCACCGCCGACATCGCTGTAGGCGTAGAACCATGTCTGACCTCCCCGCGATGCCGTCGCAATTTTACCGGAGGTATCGTAGGTGTAAGTAACCGTGTCAGTCCCGCTAGTAGCTTCGCGAATGCCGACAATTTTTCCACTCGGGTTATACGTAACCGAGCTAGTCTTAGCCAAGGGATCCGTCTTAGAAACAATCGTGTTAGATGCTGACCATGCATACGACACCGTCGGCCAACTAGAAGAGCAAGAACTTACTGAACAGGATTCTACTCCGACATTTGATGCTGTAACAGAAACTAACGACGACCACTTCGCAACATCTGTACTATTCTGCATGTATCCGTTATAGAGATATTTAAATGTCAAGCGATAACCGTCAGACGAGGTAACGGACGAAACTCGAGAAACAGGGAAAGGCCCTCCCAATATTGGATGCTCCGCGTCGACATCGTACTGTAAGTTTAAAGTCCTCCCATCTGGATAGGTAATATCCGACACACGTCGGCTTGCCACGTAAAAGACCGTCATCTTGTAGGACGTATCAAAGTGGTATTTCGTGCCATCTCTTGTAATGTAGTCGTAATTATCCACATTGGGAGTACTACCCAATTCTACCAATTTTGCTCCGGTTCCGTTTATACTATATCCATTCGGAGAAGAAAATTTATCCGACTTCCCCCCAATGAATACTGTTATGGTGGAAGCATACTGAAGACCTGTGCTAAACGAATTATCGTCACCAAGACTGCGTTGCGTCCTACCAAAACTCAAACCCGATCCGTTCGACCCTATTTCTATATCAGATGAATCATAAAACACCTGACCGCTTATAAGATCAACGTTGTTATCATCAATTGACGTATTTGAAGGAGGGATCGGTTGTGTTGTAGCGATCTGAGCGCGCGCGGGTTGAGCATTCAAAAGAATGAAGAGACTTGCGCTGAGTGCCGTCGAGACGAGAGACAACCTACGGATAAAACGCGAGCCACCCCGCCCGACGGGGGTCAAGTTCACCATCTTCTGCGATCCTGTTTGGGAAGAATATAGACGCTTGAATCCGCTTACGGTGCGCCGGTCACGTTCACGTTGACGCGGTTGTCCGCCTTGTCGAAGCTGTAATTGGACATAACGTTGTTGTTGACCGTGCCCGAATGGGCGACCTTCACCAGCCGCCCCTTGGCGTCATAGGTGTAATTGACCGTCTCCGATGCTCCGGCCATGCCGGTCGCCATTGCGGCGAGCACCATCGAACCGGCGCAGACAGTCAGCGCCGTAGCTAATCGAGTCATGTTTGCCCCCCGATTCGGAACTCGACAAAGGCTGTTCCTCATTCTCCAACTTGGCAATGGAAACTATTTGATAAACCAATAAATCGTGTCCGTTCCGGACGAGAAGACGTATCACGTCGCGACTTCTTCATTTTTCAGCTGAGGTGGCTGAATGCATGCATGGCTTTTTCATCATCTCGGGCTGCTCGGGCGGCGGCAAATCGACTCTGCTCGCCGAACTCGCCAGGCGTGGCTTCGCGACGATCGAGGAGCCGGGCCGACGCGTTGTTCGCGAGGAGCTGGCGTCGGGCGGCGGCGCGCTGCCGTGGATCGATGGGGCCACCTTTGCGCGCCGTATCACCGCCCTCGCCAAACAGGATTATGACGACGCGCGTGCCCTGCCCGGCCCTGTCTTCTTCGATCGCGGACTAATCGACGCCGCGGTCGCGCTTGAGCACTTGACGGGCGAAACGGTGCTGGCCGATCTCGCCGCGGGCTATCGCTATTCCAGCCCGGCCTTCCTCGCGCCACCCTGGCCCGAGTTGTTCGCGTCCGATGCCGAGCGGCGGCACGATTTCGCTTCGGCGGTCGCCGAATATGATCGGCTCGCCGCGGCCTATCCGGCGCTCGGTTACGACGTGATCTTGCTGCCGAAAGTCAGCGTCGCCGAACGCCTCGCCTTTGTCCTCGAACAAGTCGGGATGAGCTGAATTTGATTGCGCCCGGGCGTGGAACCGGTTGGCATTTCGTGAATTAGCCGCGATGTGAAACCTGCCAACGACGTGACTATTCCTCCCCGCGCGCTCCGCCTGAAAACCGAAGCCGGCAATTGCCTGACCATCGCGGTCGGCAAGACCGATCCGGTGTTTGCCGGCGAACTGATCGACGAGGCGATGCGCCTGATGCGCCGCGCGCAGGAGCTGGCGAACGCCAAGACGGCGGGCAAGGACTGAACCCCGCAAAGTTTCGCTATTCCAGCCAGTAGCAAGCGTCGGTTGCCCGCGTCGCATCCGCGGCCCATCTGCCCCGCATCATGGCGACACTTCTCGATCCGCACGCGCGTGGCCGCGTCATCCTGGTCGGTGCCGGGCCCGGCGATCCAGGCCTGCTCACGGTTCGCGCGGTCGAGGCGCTGAAAAGCGCCGACGTCGTCGTGCATGACGGGTTGATCGACCCGGCCGTGCTCGACATCGCGCCGGCCGATGCCCACCGCATCTCGGTCGCCAAGAAACGCAGCAAGCACACCTTGTCGCAGGACGCGATCAACGCGCTGATCGTCGCGCATGTGAAAGCGGGCGCGATCGTCGTGCGGCTGAAGGGCGGCGATCCGTTCATTTTCGGCCGCGGCGGCGAAGAGGTCGAGGCGGTGCGCGCCGCCGGCCTGCCGGTCGAGGTCATTCCCGGCGTCTCAGCCGCACTCGGCTGCGCGGCGGAAGCGATGCTCCCCCTCACCCATCGCGATCATTCCTCGGCGGTCAGCTTCGTCGCCGGCCAGTGCAAAGGCCTGACCGACCAGGATTGGTCGGGGCTCGCGGGCAAGGGCCGCACGCTCGTCATCTATATGGGCGTCGCGACCTGCCCCGATATCGCCGACAAGCTGATGGCCGATGGCGTCGCGCCCGACATGCCGGTCGCGGTGCTGGAGCGCGGCACGCTGGCCGGGCATCGCGCGATCAAGACCTTGCTCGCCGATCTCGGCCCCATGGTCGAGCGCGAGCAGGTGCAGAGCCCGGCAATCATCGTCGTCGGCGATGTCGTCGAACTGTCGGATGCGGAGGATAAACTGGCCCGGTGGGCTCGGATGGCGGAGGCTGCGGCGTGAAGATTCTAACCGGGAACGACCTGCCGACCGGCGACGTGATCTGGTGGACCGGCAGCGGCTGGTCGCGCCATGTCGAGGACGCGGTCGATGTCGGCGACAAGGGCGAGGCGATCCTGCATGCCGAGGACGGCGCGTGCCGGGTCAATGGCGGCTATATCCTCGATGCTACGGAGACCCCCGATGGCCCCCGCCCCGCGCACATCAAGGACCGCATCCGCGCGCTCGGACCCACTGTGCGGCCCGATCTGACGCTCAAGCCTAGCGATCCGAACGCGGGGAGCTGGGTGATATGAATTTTTCGCGCAAAGGCGCTAAGGCGCTAAGAAGAAAGAGTGTTTTTTCGCGCGGAGGCGCGGAGGACGCTGAGGTGTCTCGCTTGGCTGCGGCAGCAGCCTTTCACTTTCCGCGAGCGGGAAGTGAGGGCGCGCCTTCGCGCGCGCTAACTCAGCGTCCTCTGCGCCTCTGCGCGAACCAAATCTTCGTGTCTTCGCGTCTTCGTGCGCGAAAAATCTCCGCGCCTCCGCGCCTCCGCGTGAACCAGATCAGGGCCACCCACTGATGTACCGCTACGACAAATACGATCAGGCGATCGTCGACGCCCGCGTCGAGGAATTTCGCGACCAGGCACGGCGCCGGCTCGCCGGGCAGTTGACGGACGACCAGTTCAAGCCGCTGCGCTTGAAGAACGGCCTCTATCTCCAGCTCCACGCCTATATGCTGCGCGTCGCCATCCCCTATGGCACGCTCGACAGCCGCCAGATGCGGATGCTTGGACACATCGCGCGCAAATACGATCGCGGCTACGGCCATTTCACCACGCGCCAGAACATCCAGTACAACTGGATCAAGCTCGAACAGGCCGCCGACATCCTCGCCGAGCTCGCGACGGTCGAGATGCATGCTATCCAGACCAGCGGCGAAAGCATCCGCAACCTGTCCTCGGACCAATATGCCGGCGCCGCGGCGGACGAAGTCTGCGATCCCCGGCCCTGGGCCGAGCTGATCCGGCAGGCGACGACCTTCCACCCCGAATTCAGCTATTTGCCGCGCAAGTTCAAGATCGCGGTGACGGCCGCCGACGAGGATCGCGCGGCGATCCGCTTGCACGACATCGGGTTGAAGCTGGTCAAGAACGACGCCGGCGAGCTGGGCTTCGAAGTCTATATCGGCGGCGGCATGGGCCGGACGCCGTTCGTCGCGCCGCTGATCCGGCCGTTCCTGCCGGCCGACGATCTGTTCAGCTATATCGAGGCGGCGCTGCGCGTGTGGAACCGCAGCGGGCGCCGCGACAATATCCACAAACAGCGGATCAAGATCCTGGTCCACGACCTCGGCCAGGAGGAATTCACGCGCCAGGTCGAGGCCGAGTGGCAGCATATCCTGCAGAACGGCTCGAACGTGCCGCGCGAGGAATTCGACCGCATCGCCGCCTATTTCGCGCCGCCGCCGTTCGAGACCGGATTGAGCGACGCAATCGACCGCAGCGATCCCGATTTCGCTCTGTGGCTCGACCAGAACGTCAAGGCGCACAAGGCGCCGGGCTATGCCATCGTCAATATCAGCCTGAAGCCGGTCGGCAGCATCCCCGGCGATGCCACCGCCGAGCAGATCGAACTAATGGCCGACCTCGCCGAGCGCTACAGTTTCGACGAGCTGCGCGTGACGCATGCGCAGAACATCGTCCTGCCGCACGTGCGCAAGGCTGATCTATACGCGCTGTGGCAGACGCTCGACGCGGCTGGGCTGGCGACCGCCAATCTCGACCTGATCAGCGATATCATCGCCTGCCCGGGGCTCGATTATTGCAGCCTGGCCAATGCCCGTTCGATCCCGGTCGCGCAGAAGATCGCCACGCGCTTCGCCGATCTCGGCCGCCAGCGCGAGCTTGGCGAGCTGAAGCTCAAGATCAGTGGCTGCATCAACGCCTGCGGCCACCATCATGCCGGCCATATCGGCATCCTTGGCGTCGATAAGAAGGGCACCGAGAATTACCAGCTGCTGCTCGGCGGCTCGGGCGCGGAGGATGCCAGCCTCGGCAAGATCACGGGTCCGGGCTTCAACGAGGACGGCATCGTCGACGCGGTCGAGCGCGTCACCGACAAATATCTCGAGTTGCGCGACGAGGGCGAACGCTTCCTCGACACCTATCGCCGCGTCGGCTTCGATCCGTTCAAGGAGGCAATTTATGGGTGATCCGTTGCGCTTCCGCGACGACGATCCGGCCGAAGAACCCGCGGTCACGCTCGACGCCTTCCTCGACCAGTCGAATTCGTCCGCGGTGCGGCTCGAAGCGGGCGAGGACGCCCGCGCTTTGCTGCCGCACCTCGATCATATCTCGCTGATCGAGATCGATTTCCCGCGCTTCCGCGACGGGCGGGGCTATTCCTCGGCGCAAATCCTTCGCGAGGCTGGATACAAGGGCGAGCTTCGCGCCACCGGCGACGTGCTGGTCGACCAGATCGACCATATGCGCCGCTGCGGCTTCGATGGTTTTGCCCCCAATGCGCCGATCGATCCGGCAGTGCTCGAGGCCAGTCTCAATCGCTACAAATACCGCTACCAGACCGCCGCCGACGGCGCTGTGCCGGTGTGGAAGCTCCGCCATGGGTGAAGCGCTGCGCAAGATCGACGTGATCGACACCTCCCCGGCCTTTACCCAGGCCGATGCGGACGCGCTCAACGCGCGCTTCGCGGGTGCCGACACGCTCGACATGCTGAAGACACTGTTTGCCGAAGGGACACTCGGCAACACGGCAGTGGTATCGTCTTTCGGTACCGAGAGCGCGGTACTGCTCCATCTGATCGCCCGCGCCAACCCGGCGACGCCTGTGGTGTTCGTCGACACGCTCAAAATGTTCCCGGAAACGCTTGAATATCGGGATCTCCTGATGGCGAGGTTCGGACTCAGTGACAGCCGGACGGTCAAGCCCGACCCGGCCGTGCTCGCGGCCAAGGACGCGCAGGAATTGCGCTGGTCCTACGATCCCGACGGCTGCTGCGAGATCCGCAAGGTCGAGCCGCTGAAGCGCGCCAAGGCGGGGCTCGACAGCTGGATTTCGGGTCGCAAGGCGTTCCAGTCGCAAACCCGCCAGAACATCGCGCGGTTCGAGGTCGAGAACGGCCGGCTCAAGGTCAACCCGCTGGGTGACTGGGTGAAGGCCGACCTCGAGGCTTATTTCGCCGAACACGATCTGCCTCGCCATCCGCTCGAGGCTGACGGTTATCCCTCGATCGGCTGCCAGCCCTGCACGTCGAAAGTGCTGCCGGGCGAGGATCCGCGCGCGGGTCGCTGGCGCGGGTGGGAAAAGACCGAATGCGGGATCCACGTGCCCGAGAAACCGGGCGAGGAACCGGTATTCTGAAGATCGTCGCCCCTGCGCAGGCCGGGATCTCGGACAATATTGCCTTTCGCCCCCATAACTCGTCATCCCAGCTTACGCTGGGGTGACGATCTGGCTTTTGCCGGGGTGCCGGATCATTCGTAATCCGGGCTCGAATAGTCCCCGGCATAATCACTGAACAACGTATATTGCGGCTCGAACCGCAGGATGACCTTGCCGGTCGATCCGTGGCGCTGTTTCGCGACGATCAACTCGGCCAGGCCATGGACGCGCTCCATTTCCTGGCCCCAGCGCGTGTAATCCTCAAAAACCTTGGCGTCGTCGCCATCGACCGGCTTCTTGGGCTCCTTGGCCGCGACGTAATAATCCTCGCGATAGACGAACAAAACGACGTCGGCGTCCTGCTCGATCGATCCCGATTCGCGAAGATCGCTCAATTGCGGACGCTTGTCCTCGCGGCTTTCGACCTGTCGGCTGAGCTGTGACAGCGCCAGCACCGGTACGTTCAAATCCTTCGCCAGGGTCTTGAGCCCGCGACTGATTTCCGAAATCTCTTGCACGCGATTGTCGCTGGCGCGCGCGCCGCTGCCCGACAGCAATTGCAAATAATCGACCACCACCATGCCGATGCCGTTCTCGCCATGTCGCCGCTGCAGCCGCCGCATGCGCGTATGAAGCTGGCCGATCGTGAGGCCCGCGGTGTCGTCGATCACGAATGGCAGGTTTTGCAATTCGCCGGCGGTCACCACTAGCCGATCCATGTCGGCTTGGCTGATCTTGCCCATGCGCAGTTCCTGACTCGAGATGCGCGATTGCTCGGCGAGCACGCGGGTTGCCAGCTGGTCGGCCGACATTTCGAGGCTGAAGAACGCGACCTTGGCGCCGATCCGTTGCTTGGGATCGATCCCGTCCCGCTCATCCTGCATGTAGCGCTGCGCCGCGTTGAACGCGATATTGGTGGCGAGCGAGGTCTTGCCCATGCCCGGTCGCCCGGCGAGGATGATCAGGTCGGAGCGATGGAAGCCGCCCATCTTGGCGTTGACCGAGCTGAGCCCGGTGGTCACGCCCGATACACCGCCGCCCGAATTGAGCGCACGGTCGGCCATCGCCACTGCCAGGGTCGAGGCCTGGGCAAACGTCTTGACCGACGCCTCGCTGCCACCGTCGCCGGCGACCTTGAACAATTCCTCTTCGGCCGCTTCGATCTGCGCGCGCGGGTTGACCTCCTGCGAAGTGTCCATCGCCTTGTCGACCAGGTCGCGTCCGACCCCGACCAGGGTGCGCAATAGCGCAAGGTCGTAGATCTGCTGGGCAAATTGCCGCGCGCCGATCAATCCCGCACCAGACCCCGTCAACCGCGCTAGATAGCCCGGCCCGCCCAGTTCCTTCATCGCCGGATCGGCCTCGAACATCGGACGCAGGCTGACTGGCGTCGCCGGCATCTGGGCGTCGACCATCTTCTTGATCGCGCCAAAAATCCGCCCATGCAGCGGTTCGAAGAAGTGATCGGGGGTCAGCTTGTCGATTTCTTCGGCGATGCGATTATCGATCATCATCGCGCCGAGCAAGGCGGCCTCCGCCTCGACATTTTGGGGGAGCGAGGGCGTCTCCGCCCCCGGCAAGGAATGAATCGCTGTCGCCATGCCCCCCTTCTACGCCACTCCTCCGTCGGCACAAAGCCAGCTGCGCTGTGGATAATCGCATTGGATGGGGATAAGCGCGGTCCGTGGCGGACCATCGCATCAAGGACATTACGCTCGACGACCGCACGATCGTGTGGCGAAGCGCCGACGTCGAGCAGGAACGCCGCATCGCGATCTTCGACCTGCTCGAAGACAACAGCTTCCGCCCGTTGCGCGACTATCCCGACGCTTATGCCGGCCCCTATCTCCTCCATCTCGCGGTCGAAGAGGGGCGACTCGTGCTCGCGCTGTCACGCGAGGACGGCTCGCCGTTGGAAACCCTGATCCTGTCGCTCGGAACGCTCAGGCGCCCGATCCGGGATTATTTCGCAATCTGCGACAGTTATTACGAAGCGATCCGCAACGCTACGCCGCAGCAGATCGAGACGGTGGACATGGCCCGGCGCGGGATCCACAATGATGCCGCCGAACTCCTGAAGGAGCGGCTGGGGGGCAAGATAGAGGTCGACTTCAACACCGCGCGGCGGCTGTTCACGCTGATCTGCGTCCTGCACATCCGCGCGTGATGCGGCGGCTGGCACTGCCAGTCGGGCTGGGCGTCGCGTTGCTCGCGCTGGCCGGCGCGCTTTATCTGGCCGCGCTGGGATGGCGACCATCCGCCAGCGACTATCAGTTCCAGGGCGTCGACGTCTCCGACGCCAATGGGGCAATCGACTGGAATGCGGTCAAGGCGGCGGGCGCCGATTTCGCCTATGCCCGCGCGACCCAGGGCGGCGACCGCGACACGCGGTTCGAGGACAATTGGCGCGGCATCGCCGAGGCAGGCATGCGCCGCGGCGCGATCCACGCCTGGTCGCTGTGCCGGCTGGCGACCGATCAGGCGAACAATTTCAACACGACGGTGCCAAAGGCGGATGATGCCTTGCCGCTGGCGGTGGCGATCGACTTCGTCGACGGGTGCAACGACCGCCCATCACGCGATGTCGTGCTGGAAGAGCTCAGGCGGTTCATCGTCATGGTCGAAGCGCATACCGATCGGCCCGTGCTTTTGCTCGTGTCGAAGCGGTTCGAAGCGAATTATGACGTGACCTCGGCGCTAGACCGCCCCATCTGGAGCGCGCAAAACTTCTTCCCGCCCGATTATGCCGCACGACCCTGGCGGATGTGGCGCGCGAGCGACATGCGGCGGGTCGATGGGGTGGAAGGGCCGGTCAATTGGGACGTAGTGACGAAATGAACGATGCACAGACGGCCGAACGGCTGGTCGAGGCGGCGCGCGATGCGGCGGCCAATGCCTGGGCACCCTATTCGAACTTCTCGGTCGGCGCGGCGCTGTTGATGGCAGATGGCAGCATCGTCACCGGCGCCAATGTCGAGAATAGCAGTTATGGCCTGTCGCTCTGCGCCGAGACGGTGGCAGTGGCGAAGGCGAGCGCGGACGGCCGGATGCGCGATGTCGTCGCGGTCGGCGTCGTCGGCGGGATGACGGGCGAGCATGGTGTCGAGCCGATCCTGCCGTGCGGCCGATGCCGGCAGATCCTCAACGAGGCGGCGCAGGCCGGCAAACGCGACCTCAAGGTCTGGTGCTCGGGGCTGACGGGCGGTCCGATTGCCGAATATACTTTGTCGGACCTCCTTCCCCACGCTTTCGGCCCCGCCAATCTCGGAATCGCCTGACGGCCCGCACGTTCACGCCGCGATTTACCGCACCATCCGCGTCACCTTGCCGTCGGCGTCGCGCAGCTCGACACTCGGAACCCCATCCTTGCCGACGCCTAGGGTCAGCCGCGGCCGTCCCTGCGGGTCGCTGAGGATCAGCGCGACGCTGCCATCCTCGCTCCGCCCAAGCCATGCCCGCCTTGCGTTGGTCAGTCCGGCGCGCGCGATCATCGCGTCGCGCTCCGGCCCCGGTTGCATCGCGCGTAACCGCAAGCCCGCGGCGATATCCATCGGTGCATCGGGGCGATCGTTGACCACCAGCCCCGCGCGGCGATCGGGGCCGTCCTCCGTGCTGACCAATTGCAGCGTCTGGTCCTGATGCCAGCGATCGAAGGTCAGGCTGCCGCCATTGGTCGGCTTGCCATTCTTCATCCCGCCGTCGAACACCAGCCCGCCATTCTCATCGCCCTGGTCGTTGTAGAAGATCATCCCAGCCTCGGTCCGGTTGGGATGGGGATATTCCTTGCCGCCAATGATGATGCCGGGGATCTGCGCGTGATTGGCGATCGCCAGCCTCAGCGTGCCGTCGGGTTCGCGCACATTGATCCGCTGGACGTCGATCGTGTCGAACCTGGTGGGGCCGGGCGCCACGGCGGCCAGCGCCAGCCACGCCGCCGCCAGGGTCATTACCGCTGCATAGCCGCCAATCGCGCGGGAGGGATCGATCCGCATTCCATCATCTCCATGGATTTCGCCGGCGCCCGATATCGCGCCTCTTGCCCGCCGGCTCTATTGCCGCGAAAGCTGGTGGAGAACAGGGAGTAGAGAATGTCGATCCTTTCCGACCGCTGGATTCGCGAGCAGGCAACGCAGCACGGCATGATCGAACCGTTCGTCGAAGCGCAGCGGCGCGAGGGATGCATCAGCTACGGCCTGTCCTCCTACGGCTATGATGCGCGCGTGGCGGACGAATTCAAGATCTTCACCAACGTCGATTCGGCGACGGTCGATCCGAAGGATTTCGCCGCCAACAGCTTCGTCGACCGCAAGACCGACGTCTGCATCATCCCGCCCAACAGCTTCGCGCTGGCCCGCACGGTCGAATATTTCCGCGTGCCTCGCGACGTGCTGGTCATCTGCCTGGGCAAGTCGACCTATGCGCGCTGCGGCATCATCGTGAATGTCACGCCGCTGGAGCCCGAATGGGAAGGCCATGTGACGCTCGAATTCTCCAACACCACACCGCTGCCGGCCAAGATCTATGCCAATGAAGGCGCGTGCCAATTCCTCTTCCTGCAGGGCAACGAGCCGTGCGAGACGAGTTATGCCGACCGCGCGGGCAAATATATGGGCCAGCGCGGCGTGACCCTGCCGCGGCTTTGAGCGGGTCGCCCGCCGGTCGAGCAAGGTTCGGACGCATTAACGGCGGACGACACGCAGGATAGCTGCCGGAATGCCGATGAATGTTGCTCGGTCTATTCCCGAACCGGCAACGGCGATCGAACGCGCTGTCCAATTGGACTAACCTGGCAACGCATTTTCAAATGACATGCGGCAGCCATTGCGGATCGAGGCCATGATCAAGCCATCCAGGTCATCAGCGAGCAATCGTGGAACAAACGAAAAGGGGCGACCGCTTGCGCGGCCGCCCCTTTCGACGAAACCGATACCCGAAGGCGTCAGAATTCGTTCGCGTATTGCTCGTTACCGATGAAACCAAGCTTGCTGATTCCCGAACGCTTGATGATCGCCAGGACCTTGTCGACCTTCTCGTAGCGCGCGTCCGGCATGGGCTGGAAGTGCAGCTCCGGTTCGGGCTGGATCTGCAGGGTTGCCTGCAGATATTGGTCGAGTTGTTCGTCGCTCGTCACCGGCGTGCCGTTCCAGGTCACATTGTCGTTCGCGTCGATGATGATCTTGTTCTTCTGCGCGTCGACAGGCGGTGGGTTGTTCTGGTTGTTGACCGGAAGGTCGACCTTCACCGCGTGCGTTTGGACCGGGATGGTGATGATGAACATGATGAGGAGCACGAGCAGGACGTCGATCAACGGCGTCATGTTCATATCCATCATCGGCGAGCCATCATCCTTGCCGCCACTCATTGCCATGATTCAAAACTCCTGAGCTAGCGGGCCGATTAGGACGCCGAACCGTCGCGGGGTGGCGGTTGCGAGATGAAGCCGACCTTGATGAAGCCCGAAGACTGCATCGTGTAGATCGCCGCGCCGATGCACTTGTACGGGACGTCGACGTCGCCGCGGATGTGCACTTCGGGGATCTTGTCGGGATCGATCGGACCAGCCGCCTTCAGCCGCTCGATATCCGCCTTCATCTTGGCCGTCGCCTTATCGAGCAATTCCTTGTGCCCCATCCGAGTCAGGCCCCAATAGACGGCGCACTGGCCGGCATCGTCCTTGACGATCGAGAGCGACACGTTTTCCGGCTTGGTCTGCGTCGGGTCGAAACGAACCTCCGGCAGCTTCAGCTTAACATTCTGCACCACGACAGGAACCGTGATGATGAAGATGATCAGGAGCACCAGCATGACGTCGACGAGCGGCGTCGTGTTGATGTCCGACATCGGCGTTTCGGAGGAGCCTCCGGTGCTAATAGCCATTAAGCATTCCTATCCTTGCTTCGTGCCGTCCGGGCCAGGGCCCGAACGTCTGGCGGAACAGGGCACCGCGCCCGTTCCGCCACCACGTGCTTACGGCTTGGTGGTAACGCCACCCGCCTGACCGGCGGTCGTCGTCGCCGGCTTGGCCGGCGTCGTAGCGGCCGCCTTGCGCACCGACACGCTGGGCTTCACCGCGCCGTTCGACGCGAGGTAGCCGAGAACGTCGTTACCGAACGCGCTGAGCGCTTCCTGGATCGCCTTGTTACGACGCTGCAGGAAGTTGTAGCCGAGCACCGCGGGAACCGCGACGACGAGACCGAAGGCGGTCATGATCAGCGCTTCACCGACCGGACCCGCGACCTTGTCGATCGAGGCCTGACCAGCGGCGGCGATGCCGAGCAGCGCCTTGTAGATGCCGACCACGGTACCGAACAGACCGATGAACGGCGCGGTCGCGCCGACCGTCGCGAGGAAAGCGAGGCCGCCACCGAGCGCCGAGTTGATCGTGTCTTCCGACCGCTGCAGCGAACCGTGCAGCCAGTCATGCGCCTCGACCGGATCGGTCAGCTTGGCATGCTGTTCCTGCGCGGCAAGGCCGTCATCGACCAGCTGCTTGTAGGCCGAGTTCTTCTCGAGCTTGGCGGCGCCTTCGCGCAGCGAGTTCGAGTTCCAGAACGTGGCGCGCACGCGACGGCCCTGGTTGATGATCTTCTGCTGCTCGAACACCTTGGTGAAGAAAATGTAGAGCGTGAAGAACAGCATGACCAGCAGGATGCCGGCGGTGGCATAGGAGATGGCGCCGCCGTTGTTCAGCGCGTTCCAGAAGCCGAACTGTTCCTGGGCCGCACTGGCCGCACCGGCGTTAAGGATGGAGATGCTCATTCGGATGCTTCCTCTAAAAATATCGTCTCAAGATATAACCCGGCCGGCGCCCGGATTACCGGACGCCGGCGTGAAAAAATCATTCGTCCTTCAGCGTCCAGCGGATGCCGGGCAACGTATAGCTGTAAGGCTGCGCGTTCCCTTCCGTATCCTTCTGCACGGTGAAGCGGCCACGACGCTGCGCGAGACGGCAAGTCGCGTCGTCGAGCGACGAGTTGCCGCTCGATGCGGTCACGCGGCAACCGGCAACCTTGCCCGAAGTATCGATGCTAAGCAGCACCGAAACGCGGCCTGAGGCGCCAGCGCGCTTGGCGTCGGCAGGATAATCGTCGTCGGTAAACCAGCTGCCGGGATTGCCCCTCGGCCCGCCCTTTACGGCGACGGGCTTGGGCGCCGGCGGCGCGGGCGGCTGCGGCGGCACGACCGGGGCCGGCGGCGTCACCGGGGGCGGCGGCTGCGGCACGTTGGTCGTCGCGATGTTGACCGGCGACGGGACCGGCGGCGTGATCGGCGGGATCACGACCTGGGTCGGCGGCGGCGGCAGATTCGGCTGGTCCGGCGGCGGGGGCGGCGGCTTGTCCGGCGGCGGCGGCGGTGGCGGCGGCGCCACGTCGAACGCATTCAATTTTTCCGCTGCCTTCTTGGCGAAATCAACCGCCAAGCCGGTCACGAAAGCATAACCGAAGCCCGCAACGATCAGCGAAACGATGATAATCGCTACGATACGGCTGCCGGTTGTATCACGATCAGCATATGACATTCAGAAACCCAACTCCTTCGTGTCCGACCCGCGAATATCGCCGGACGTTAACCGTTCGGCAACGAACCCCTCGGCTAGCGCCAGATCGGGCAGAGCGCGAGTCTCTATCGCCCCGTCTGCGACGACGCAAACGCTTTGTCGGGCGCAACAAACGTACAATCGCAGCATGGCAGAATTATTTCTGTAAAGGAACGTTCTGATCGCCTAACTCATTCGACATGTCACGCGTTCCCATGACCCGCTTCCTCTCCGTTCTGCTCATTGCCGCCACCGCTCCGGTGCTACCGGTGTCAGCTACCAAGGTTGCACCGCCGCCGCCCGTTTACCGTTATGCCGATATGGCTGATCTGGCGACTAAGGCGCCGGTGGTCGTGGACGCCACTATCACCGACGCTGCGAAGATCAAGCCGACGGAGGCGGCGGGGCTCGCACCGGGTCATGTTCGCTATTACCTGACGGTCACGATCAATGCGCTGGTCCGCGCGCCGGGGGGGTTGCCGCCTGAGGTCGGCTATCTCTACGACGCGCCGCTCGACGCCGCCGGCCGGGCGCCCAAGCTCAAGAAAATGCGCGTAATTATCTTTGCGCGTACGGTCGCCAATACCCCCGACCAGCTCCAGTTGGTAACCCCGGACGCGCAGTTGCAATGGTCGCCGCAGACCGACGCCACGGTGCGCAGACTGGCCGCCGATCTGGTGTCGCCAAAGGCGCCGCCGGCGATCGTCGGCATCTCCAACGCGTTCCACGCCGCGGGCGTCCTACCCGGCGAAGGCGAGACGCAGATCTTCCTCAAAACGACCGGACACCCAATCTCGCTCGGCATCCAGCGCAAGCAGAATCAGGCGCCGGTATGGACGGTATCGCTGAGCGAAGTGGTGGAGGACGCCTTGCCGCCGCCGCAACGCGATACGTTCCTGTGGTACCGCCTGGCGTGCGGCCTGCCGGTCGAAATACCAGCCGACACGTTGAGCGGACTCGACCCCGCGGACGCCGCGGCGGTCCAGCAGGACTATGCGCTGGTCAAACAGGGTCTCGGTCCCTGCCGTGCCGGAGCGAATCCGTCCTGACGGATTCGCTTCGCATTCCTTCTGCCGCGATTTCCGAGCCACAGATTGCTCCAATCGACTTGAAATCGCTCCTAGCGGCGGTGGCGAACCAGGGTAATCCCGATCGATTCGCCGCCTTCGGAAATCGCTAGCTTGACGATCTTCACCTCAACGCGGGCGACACGCTTGTCCTGCAGGAACAATGTCTCGCAGATATGGTCGGCGACGCCCTCGATCAGTGTGAAGTGCACGCCCTCCGGCAGCGATTTGGTCGCAGCGTGTTTCAAATCGAGATAATTTTTAGACATTGAGAGCGGCGATTCGGGAGCGAATCGGCCCGGCAGGTCGAGATCGACCGTGATCGAGACGCGCAACGGCTGGGGAAGATGCGTTTCCTCGGAATAGATCCCGGTCAGCACCATTACCTCGACATCATGCACTTCCAGTTGCAGGCGGTCTTCCAAGTCGCATTATCCCATCTAAGGAGCGCGCCCCTGCCCGTCCCGACGCCGGCGATCAACCCCTTGCGGTGGCGCGACCTGAGCATTCGCCTTGTATTCAGCCGGGATGCCGATAAAGCGCCCGCCCCCGGGCGTGGTGCCCGCGCGTTCGAGGAGATTCCGCCAAGTGACCGATTTCGTGCCGATCAACGCCGTCGATCCCGCCGCCGTCGAGGCGTTGCTGGACCGCGCGTTCGGCCGAGACCGTCACGGTCGCACGGCCTATCGTCTACGCGAAGGCATGGATGCGATTCCCGAGCTCAGCTTCGCGGCGATCGAGGACGGCGTGCTCGTCGGCACGATTCAATGCTGGCCGATCGCGCTCCGAGGCGATGACGGCAGCGTCCACGCGCTCGTCCTGGTCGGCCCGGTCGCGGTCGAACCGTCGCGTCAGCGCGGCGGGCTGGGTAAGGAACTGGTCCACCAGGCGCTCGACGCCGCGCTCGAACTCGATCTCGACGGCGCGATGATGCTGATCGGCGACCCGGAATATTATGGCCGCTTCTGGGGATTTTCCGCCGAGGCGACCGCTGGATGGCGCCTGCCGGGGCCGGTGGAGGCGCATCGACTGCTCGCGCGCGGACGGGATGTACCCGCAATCGCGGGAGAATTGGGGCCGCGCGTCGGTGCCGTGGTCTGACGTTATGAGAGCGGCAAGTGTCGCTCCCCGTTCGAATATGGTTACGAGCGGGTTGGAGTCATGAGACGGCTGCCGCTCGAGGTTGCGGCCCGCCACCACCTGCCCTAGCGGTCATTTGCATGCCGATGGCCCCGCCTCCCGATCTTGCCAGCCTGTCGCTCGCCGACGTCGCGCGGCTTGTGGCCGAGAAGCGCCTGCCTCCGGTCGAGCAATGGAATCCCGGCCATTGTGGCAATAGCGACATGCGGATCGCGCGCGACGGGACGTGGTTCCACATGGGCTCGCCGATCGGTCGGCAGGAAATGGTGCGGCTGTTCGCGACCGTTCTGCGCCGCGAACCCGATGGCGGTTACGTGCTGGTCACACCGGTCGAGAAACTCGACATCGAGGTCGAGGATGCGCCGTTCGTCGCGGTCGAAATGAAGGCCAAAGGCGAAGGCCGCGACGCCGCGCTCGCCTTTCGCCTCAACACCGGCGAGCTGGTCGCCGCCGATTTCGATCACGCGCTGCGGTTCGAGCAAGGCGAAGACGGGACACGTCCCTATCTGCACGTTCGCGGCGGGCTGGAGGCGCTGGTCGCGCGCTCGGTTTATTACGATATAGCAGAACGCGCATTGTCGGGCGACGACGATCCGCCGGGCGTGTGGAGCAACGGCGCCTTCTTTGCGCTGGAGGCCGGCGCATGACGACGCTCGCCGAGCGGCTGCGCGTTGCGCTCGACCATGTCCACGAACCCGAATTGCTCCCTGGCGATCATCCCGGCGTCGCGATCGATGGGATACGCATGCCGGCCGCCGTGCTGGTTGCCGTCACCGATCGGCCCGAGCCCGGTCTGATCCTGACCCAGCGCACCGAAAGCCTGCGCCGCCATGCCGGCCAGGTCGCCTTTCCGGGTGGCCGGATCGATCCTGGCGATGCGGACGCCGCCGACGCGGCGTTACGCGAGGCAGAGGAGGAGATCGCCCTGCCCCGCGCCGCCGTCACCTTGGTCGGCGAGGCGGACCGTTACGTGACGGTCACCGGATTCGAAGTGATTCCGGTGGTCGGTGTGATTCCGCCCGATCTCGATTATCGCCCCAACGAGGCCGAGGTCGCCGACGTGTTCGAGGTCCCGCTCGCCTTCGTACTCGACCCCGCGAACCAGGTTCGCGCCAGCGCCGAATGGCAGGGCCGGACGCGCTATTTCTACGAAATCCTCTGGGGCGATCGGCGCATCTGGGGAGCGACGGCAGCGATGCTGGTCAATCTGTCGCGTCGGCTGCGATGGGCGGTATGACGTTTCTTCCCCCGGCGGACTGGCGCGACCGCCCCGGTCTGGCCCGATTGGTCGCCGCCCTCGGCGCCGGCAAGGCGCGGATCGTCGGCGGCGCGGTGCGCGACACGCTGTTGGGGATCGAGACTGCCGATATCGATCTCGCCACCCCGCACGACCCACGCGCGATAATCCAATTGCTCGAAGCCGCCGGGATCAAGGCGGTTCCCACCGGGATCGACCACGGCACGATCACCGCTGTGTCGAGCGACGAAGTGTACGAAGTCACCACCTTGCGGCGCGACGTCACCACCGACGGCCGGCGCGCGACAGTCGCCTTTACCGACGATTGGCAGGAGGATGCGGCGCGGCGCGATTTCACGATCAATGCGCTCTATGCCGATCCCGCAACCGGCGAGATCCACGACTATTTCGGCGGCATCGACGACCTCGAAGCGCGCCATGTCCGGTTCATCGGCGACCCCTATCGCCGAATCGCCGAGGATCATCTGCGTATCCTGCGCTTCTTCCGCTTCCTCGCGCGGTTCGGTGATATCGCCGACCCGGACGGCTTGCAGGCCTGTACCGAGCGCGCCAACGACTTGATGGCGCTGTCACGCGAGCGCATTGCCAACGAATTACTGCGCCTGCTCGTGGCACCCCGCGCGGTAGAGGTCGTGGCGCTGATGATCGAGCGTGGCGTGTTCGTTCCCGTCTTGCCTGAAATCGCCGACGTCACGCGTTTCGCCGATCTGGCAAGAAGAGAAGCCGATAGCGGAATCGTTCCCGATCCGATCCGTCGGCTGGCCGCATTGCTGCCCGCCGATCCCGCCGTCGCGGCGAGCGTCGGCGCGCGGCTGAAGCTGTCCAACAAGCAACGCCAGCGGCTGGAGAGCGCGACGCTGCCGGTCGATGCC
The DNA here is from genome assembly GCF_024508665.1 of Sphingomonas sp. GTDB lineage: Bacteria > Pseudomonadota > Alphaproteobacteria > Sphingomonadales > Sphingomonadaceae > Sphingomonas. The sequence continues at coordinate 161,302 of NZ_JANINP010000001.1, read as the reverse complement.
GACCCGCACGCGCTGGCGTATCGGCTAGGCACCGAGCTCGCGGTCGACCGGCTGTTGCTGTCGGGGGGCGATGCCGCCGCGATTCGCGACTGGCCGCGTCCAAGGCTGCCAATGTCGGGCGGACAGCTCGTCGCGAAGGGACTGAAGGCCGGACCCGACGTGGCGAAGACGTTGCGGGCCATCGAAGATCGCTGGATCGCCGAGCAATTTCCCGATGCCGAGCGCGTCGCGGCAATTACTGACGAGGAAATCGCTCAGAGTCTGGACGCGATGAGATAATCGTACGCCTCGTCGGCTTCGAGCGGCTTGGCATAGACGAATCCCTGACCGTAAGTGCAGCCCAGGGCCGCCAAGGTCTGCGCCAACTCGTTGGTTTCGATCCCTTCCGCGGTAGTTTCCTTGCCGAGCGCCTGGGCCAGGCTGAGGATCGCGCGGACGATCGCCACCTTGTCGCGGTCGGCGAGCATTCCGGTGACGAAACTGCGGTCCATCTTGAGCACGTCGATCGGCAGCTTCTGGAGATAGGCCAGGTTCGAATAGCCCGTGCCGAAATCATCCATCGCCAGGGTCGCGCCCAAGCTCTTGAGCTGATGCATAGTCTCGGCAACCCGCTCCGGATCGGAGATCAGCGCGCTTTCGGTAAGTTCGAGCGTGAACCGGCCACCAGCCAGCCGATTACGCCGCAGCGCGTCCTCGACCACTGGCGCAATGTCGTCTCGCTGCAACTGGATTGCCGACAAATTGACCGCGAAGCGGACGCCGCTGTCGCCGCCAGCCCGAATATCCCAGGACCGTAACGTCCGCGCCGCTTCGTCGATCGCCCAGCGGCCTAGCGGGACGATCAGCCCCGATTCCTCTGCGACCGGAATGAAATCGGCCGGCGAGTATTCGTGACCGTTCTCGTCAGTCCAGCGCGCGAGCGATTCGAACGCGACGACCCGTCCGGTCGCGAGGTCGCAGATCGGATGATAGGTGAGCCGCATCGCGCCGTTCTCGATCGCGCGGCGCAGCTCGGTTTCGATCCCGAACTGCTCGCGCGCGATATCAAGCGCCTGGGTCTGATAATATTCGGCCTGGCCCGAGGTCTTCGAGCGTTTGACTGCAAAATGCGCGTGGCGGATCAAGTCCTCCGAATCCTCCACTGCATCCGAGCCGAATGCGATACCGATCGAGCACGACACGCGTATCTCGAAATCCGACATGCGGAACGGGGTGGCCAGCGTCTCCCGGATCCGACGCACGACCTGTTCCGCCTCCGCTTCGCTTTCTTCGAGCGCGAGCAGGATACCGAATTCGTCGCCACCGGTGCGCGCAAGCATGTCCGATGCGCGCAACGCGCCCTTGAGGCGGCGCGCCAGCGTGATGAGTAACTCGTCGCCCGCCATCGACCCCAGACAGGCATTGACCCGGCTGAACCGGTCGAGATCAATGATCAATACGGCATAACGTGCGCCGCCACCTTCGACGATCCGCTCTTCCAGCGATTCGCTGAAGCCACTGCGATTGGGCAGACCAGTCAGACTGTCGGTGATCATTTCACGGCGCAGATTGCGCGCGGTCCGCAATTCGCCGGTATGATCGACCAGGGTGACGAAGCAATAAGACGAGGCCGGCGAGCGCCGCGCCAGGGTGACGCGGAAATGACGGCAATCGACCGCGTCGCCGAATTCCCAGGCAAAATCTTCTCGCGCCGCCTCGCCTGACAGGAACGCGTCGACGCGCTGGCCCAGAGCATCGAGCAACGGGGATTCGCTTCCGACGCTGCCCAGCCCCGCGACACGAAACGCACGATTGACGGCGCTAACGACAACGTCGCCATCCGGTCGGCCAACCAGCGCCAAGGGCACCGGGATCAGCTCAATAGATGTCGCGATCCGTTCGATCTCTTCGGGGCGCAACACGACGGCCGCCGGGTCAGCGGGCACGGTTTTAGCGACCTTCGCGCGAGACAGTCCGAGCGCCATCGCACCCCGCTTAGGACGGATTGGTTAAAGCGTACTGAAGCGTCCCAGACTTTCAGTGACTTGCGGACGGCCAGCAAGACGCCAATCGGAACGACCTTCCTCCCCTCTCCCGCCAGCGAGAGGGGTATGCTTAGAACCTGTTGTCACGCGGGAACCCGGTCGGCGGCATGCGCCCCGCGGCTCCGCGCGCGGTGCGCCAGGGCTGCAAGTCGGTCTCGGTCCGCGTCCGGCCGCTTTCGCCGCCCATCGCCCAGCTCAACCCCTCGGCAAATTTGAACGTGATCGCATCCGACAGCCCGCCGTCGCGATAGCGCTGCAACTGCACGCCCTGGCCCTTGGCCAGTTCAGCGACTTCCGACAACGGGAAGACCAGCATCTTGCGGTTGTCGCCGATCGCCGCGACATAATCGTCCTCGCCGGCAATCGGCCGCACGATCTTGAGCTTGGCGCCGGCGCGCGGCGTCACCACCGCCTTGCCCTTGCGCGTCTCGGCGATCGCGTCGGCCGCCTTGAGCACGAAGCCGCGTCCATCGGACGCCGCGACCAACAATTTCTCGGCTTCGCTCGCGCGCAACAGTGCCGCGATCCCAACCTCGCCGTCGAGGTCGATCATCAGCCGTACCGGTTCGCCGAAGCCGCGCCCGCCGGGGAGCTTGTCGGCTGCGAGCGTGTAGAAGCGTCCGGTTTCGGCGGCGAGTAGCAACTTATCGGTGGTCTGCGCATGGAAGGCGAAGCGCGGACCGTCGCCTTCCTTGAACTTCATTGCGTCGGCCGACGCGAGTTCGACATGGCCCTTCATCGCGCGAATCCAGCCGCGCTGCGACAGGATCACCGTGATCGGCTCGCGCTCGATCATCGCCTCCAACGGGATTTCGCGCGCTGGGGCGGCTTCCTCGATCAGCGTGCGGCGGCGACCGAGCGCGGTCTCCGGGCCATAGCGGTCGCGCACCTTGGTCAGGTCCCGCTTCAGGCGCGTGCGCTGGCGGGCGTCGCTCGACAGCAACAATTCGAGTTCGGCCTTTTCCTTCTCGAGTCCGTCGCGCTCCTTGCGCAGCTCCATTTCCTCGAGCTTGCGCAAGCTGCGCAACCGCATGTTGAGGATGGCTTCGGCCTGCCGGTCGGTCAGCTCGAACTCGGCAATCATCACCGGCTTGGGCTCGTCTTCTGTGCGGATGATCTCGATCACGCGGTCGAGATTGAGATAGGCAATGATATAGCCGTCGAGCAGCTCGAGCCGATCGGCGATCTTGCCGAGCCGATGTTGCGAGCGGCGCCGCAGCACGATGAACTGGTGGTCGACCCAGGATTGCAGCGCTTCCCTGAGGCTCATCACCCGCGGGGTGCGCGTCGCATCCAGCACGTTGAGGTTCAGCGGTATGCGGGTTTCGAGATCGGACAGCCGGTACAGGCTCTCGATCAACGTGTCCGAATCGACCGTGCGGCTGCGCGGCTCAAGCACGATGCGCAAATCCTCGGCGGATTCGTCGCGCACATCGGCCAGGATCGGCAGGCGCTTGTCGTTGACCAGGTCGGCGATGCCCTCGATCAATTTGCCCTTGGACACGCCGTAAGGGATCTCGGTCACGACGAGGTGCCAGCCGCCGCCCTTTTCGTTGACGCGCTCGATCTTGGCGCGCGTGCGGAACGAGCCGCGACCGGTCGCATAGGCCTCCGCGATCGCCGCCGGGCTGTCGACGATTGCGCCCCCGGTCGGCAAATCCGGGCCCTTCACATAATCGAGCACGTTGGCATTCGGATTGTCGATCAGCGCGATCGAGGCGTCGAGCAACTCGGCGGCATTGTGCGGCGGGATACTGGTCGCCATGCCCACCGCGATCCCGGCCGCGCCATTGGCGAGGAGATTGGGGAACGCGCCCGGCATCAGCTCGGGTTCCTGATCCTCGCCGTTATAGGTCGGCCGATAGCCGACAGCGTCCTCGTCGAGCCCGTCCATCAGGTCGGTAGCGACCTGAGTCAGCCGCGCTTCGGTGTAGCGATAGGCAGCGGCGTTATCGCCGTCGATATTGCCGAAATTGCCTTGCCCGTCGACCAGCGGATACCGCAGCGAGAAATCCTGCGCCAGGCGGACCATCGCGTCATAGACCGAGGCATCGCCATGCGGATGATATTTGCCGATGACGTCGCCGACCACGCGCGCCGATTTCTTGTAGGCGCCATTGGGGTCCATCTTCAGCGACCGCATTGCCCAGAGCAGCCGGCGATGCACCGGCTTCAATCCGTCCCGGACGTCGGGCAACGACCGCGCCGTGATCGTCGACAGCGCATAGACGAGGTAGCGTTCGCTGAGCGCGCTGTCGAACGGCGCGTCGAGCACGCCCACTTCGGGATTGTCGGGAAGGTCGGTCGTCTCTGATGCCATCCGAAAGCGGTTAGAGCCTATTTGCCCGCGAGGAAATATCGGGAACGAAGAAGGTGTGGATCGCTAACGAACCAGTCCCGGATGGTTGATCGATACCCAGCAGCTTCGTGGCCGGCGAACACATCTGTCGGGCGCATCACGGAGTTCGATGCCCATTGCCGCACCAAACCACTTCTTGGCGGTCAACTGGTCATAACTTTTTACGATCCGCATCGATCGCCGGTCGACCTCGTAAGCCCGGAAAGTGCCGAAGCTGTCGCAGTTGCTGTGCGCCACGATTTCCCCGACCACGATCAATCGCGCCGAGCCAGCCAGCCATTTGAGCGCGGCAACATTGGGCTCTTCGGGCCAGCCACATTTGACCGGGTGACCGAAAGCACGAACGATTAACCGCGACAGATCGCGCACCTGCAATCCCTTGGCACCACGCGCGAAAACCACCGTGCGAAAAAGACCGTTCGCTCCCTGGTCGCTGGTCGTGACGGCGAAAGCCCGCGAGTCCGGCGCCCAAAGCAGCTCCGACGCGACACCGGGTCCGATGTCGACGTGCCCAGATCCCATACGTCCCGCCACCTGCAAGATGACCGCGGGCTCGCCTTTGCGCTCGACGTAACGAACCGACACGGTCGTCGCTCTGTCAGGCGACTTTAGCCTCAATGGCGGGCGGTTGATGCCTCCGGCAATGCGCTCCCAAATCGGTTGGGCGGCGCGTGCATAGAGTCCATCCGCCGACCCATTTCCAATCAGCGGTATCATGCCAACAAGCAGGACTGAGCGAAGCACGATGCGGCGCATGGCCGATCCTAGCACGCCGCGGCGCGGCCGCCAGCTATTGTGACGCAGCTCCGCGTTTGCGCTCGAATTCCGCACGGCGGCGCTCGCCGCGCGCCTTGAGTAGATCGTGGCGCGACAGGATGCCGACGACCTTGCCGGTATCGGGATCGACGATCGGCACGCGGCCGATTCCGGTTTCGACCATCAGGTCGGCGACCTCTCCGATCGGCGAGTGACGATAGGCCATCGGCTGCGAGGCGTCGGACAATTCTTCGGCGAGCGGCGTATCGTCCCGACCGCGCTCGGCCTGCCAGCGCAAAGCGTCGGCGCGCGAAACCATTCCGAGCAGCTGGTCGTCCTTCCCCACCACCGGGTACGAACGGTGCATCGCATGATCGGCAAAGAAAGCGACAACGTCGCGGATCGGCATGTCGCCCGGCAAGGTCTCGGGTTGGGGCGTCATGACCTGCTCGGCCTGGAGGAAATCGAGCGGATCGACCGTATATTCCTGCAGGATGTGACGCCCGCGGCGCGCGATCTTCTCGGTCAGGATCGAGCGACGCATGATCAGCACGCTGACCGCAAAGGCCCCGACCGACGCCGCGGTCATCGCCGGCAGATCGGTGAAATGCCCGGTCACCTCGACCGCGAAGAAGGCGCCGGTCAGCGGCGCGCGCATCGCGCCACTCATGATCCCGGCCATCCCCGCCATCGCCCAGAAGCCGGCCGGTCCGGGCAGGAACTGACCGAGCGCGACCCCGAGCGCGCCGCCCAGAATCAACAACGGTGCGAGCACACCCCCCGACGTTCCCGATCCCAGCGCGATCAGCCACACGATCGCTTTCACCACCAGCAGGACGAGCACGACGCGCAAAGTCATCGATCCGTCGAGCAAAGCCTGGATATTCGAATAGCCGGCGCCGAGGACATGCGCGTCGATCAACCCGCCCAGCCCGACGACGATACCGCCGAGCGCGGGCCACCAGAACCAATGGACCGGCAGGTGGTGGAAAAGATCCTCGACTTTGTAGAGCGCGACCGAGAGCAACGCCGCTTCGAGGCCGGCCAGAATTCCGGTTACGAGCGACCCCGAAGCCGCTTGCCACCAGTCGAGCGCGAAGGCCGGGAATGGAAAGAGCGCGCCCGAACCGAGCAGCATCGGGCGGCAGGCGAAAGACATCAGCACCGCGGTCACCACCGGTACGAAACTGCGCGGCTTCCATTCGAACAGCAGAACCTCGATCGCCAGCAGGACGGCAGCGAGCGGCGTACCGAAGATGCCGGTCATGCCGGCGGCTGCGCCGGCAACGAGCAAGGTCTTGCGCTCGGCGGCGCTCAGCTTGAAGCGCTGCGCGAACAAGGATCCGATCGCACCGCCGGTCATGATGATCGGGCCCTCCGCGCCGAACGGCCCGCCGCTGCCGATCGAAATGGCCGAGGAAATCGGCTTGAGGATCGCAACGTTCAGCGACAGCCGGCTCTCGCCGTAGAGGATCGCCTCGATCGCCTCCGGGATGCCGTGCCCCTTGATCTTCTCCGACCCGAACCGTGCCATCAGCCCGATCAGCAGCCCGCCGATCGCCGGGATCGCCACCGTCAACAGGCCCAGATGCGCGCCGGTGATATCTGCGGGAATCGCCGACAATCGGCCGAACCAGAACAGGTTGGTCGCGACGGCGATCAGGCGAATCAACAGCCACGCCCCCAACGCCGCGCCGATCCCGACCGGGATAGCCGCGGCGGTCAGCATGATCATGCGCAGATCGGCGCTGTGATCGCCTAAAGGACGCGCCTTGTCGGCGGACGTGAAATGGAGTGACATGGCGTCCTGTTTTTGTAGGGAAACGCCGCGCAATTATATCGCGAAACGACATAATTCAATCGAGGATGACGAAACATGCCGAGCGGGCACGAGCTGACCGACGCCGAATATGCCGCGCTGGCCGATTTTCGCCGCACCTTGCGCCAGTTCCAGGCGTTCAGCGAAGAACGGGCAGCCGATTTCGGCCTGACGCCGCAACAGCATCAAGTGCTGCTGACCATTCGCGGCGCGGCATCGCGTCCGGTCAGCATCGGCTATGTCGCCGAACGGCTGTTCGTGAAGCCGCACAGTGCGTCGGGGCTGATCGTGCGGCTGGAAACGCTGGGCCTGATCGCGCGCCGGCCCTCGCCACATGACGGCCGCCAGGCCTTGTTGGAACTGACGCCAAAGGCGCGCGAGATCCTCGAGCGCCTATCGGCGGTGCATCGCGACGAGATCGTCCGGATGCGGCCGACGCTGAAACAATTGCTCGACACGATCGCCTGACGGCATCCTTGATTTGTATCGCAATACGATATAAATTCCGATCCGGAGGATGGGATGCGGATCTTGCTGGTGATCGCCGAGTCGATAGGCCTGATCGTCGGCAGCGTCGCCGCCGCGATTCTGCTGTGCTGGTTCCTGTTTCACGCGTTCCGGCTGATCCGCCACCCCGCCTGGGGTCCCCCCATCGTCGTCGTGCCCGTCGTCTTGTGGGCGGCCAACATGCTGCCGCGCAGCGACTTTCTGCGCATGACCTTGGTATTCGCGCTGCTGGCCGCCATTCCCTTCTGGGTCGAAGGCCGCGCCTGGCGCGTGGCGTGGATCGAACGGCAACGCCGGGACGTCGACGATCCCCTGCACAGCTGAATGTTCGTGCAAGCTCCGCCGCTTTACCCCGTGCTTGCCGCTTGCATCGTCCAGGATCGTGCGCCGCGACCGGACGAACTGGAATACGTCACGCAACGGATCCTGCGCGAAGGGTCGGTCGGAGCGCCTGGCACACATTTGGATCGCCGCATGGCGGCCCACGTCGCGCACACCGCACTGATTGGCGCACCGAAAAACTGACGACCGACGGGAGTTCTGCGGATCGCAATCCCCGTCCCACTTGTCGGAGGGGTTAGGGGAGGGAGTGTCGAGCGATCGATGACCAGTAACAGGCCCTCCCCCAGCCCCTCCCGCAAGCGGGAGGGGAGATTACTACCATTTGATCTGGTTGCTCGACGGCGCCTTCCATTGATTGCTCGACGGAGACTTCAACTGCGTGCTGACCGGGCCTTCGCCCTTGATCTGGCTGCTCGAGGGCGACTTCCACTGATTACTCGCCGGCGCCTGCACCTTGAGTTGCTCGCTCTTGATCTGGGTGCTGTCCGGCTTGTCCAGGCCGATCAGGACGCCTTGCGTCTCGCCCGTCGGTACGCCGGGCTGCTTTTGCGCCGCCGCGTCGGTTACGCCCAGCGACAGGCCCAGCATCGATACCGCCGCCGCCAGCGCAGGCTTCATGAGATCGGCCATGCCATCCTCCCTGCAAGGCGAGAGCGCACTCCGGGAGCGGAGAGCGGCTCTCGACCCTCGGAGAGATAGGCCGCCCGGTCCCGACCGTATTGGCGGAATGCGACATGCACCCCGGAGCGACGCGATCAGACCGGGCTCGGCATATCGCGCGCGAGTTCGTCGAGCAGCCATTCCCGGAAACGGCGGATCTTGGCGACGCCGCGCCGCGCTTCGGGATAGCATAGCCAATAAGCGTAGCCGCGGGTGGAGACCTGATCGAACGGTCGCACCAATCGTCCTTCGGCCAGATCGTTGCGCCAAAAAAAGGGCGTCAGCATCGCCATTCCCTGCCCCGCCATCGCGGCATGTCCTTCATGCGCCTGGCTGTCGAGGCGGACGCCGATGCGTGGCGGGCCCTCCGGGACTTCGACTCCCGCCTCGCGCAGCCAGAACGGCCACCACGGATCGTGCGGGCTGATCTGCGGAATGCGCAGCATGTCCTCGACCGTGAACGGCCCGTGCCGTCGCAGGAATCCGGGCGAGCACATCGGCGTGAAGTCGATCCGCACGAGCAGTTCCTCGTGCAGCCCCTCCCATCCGCCCAGGCCGGCGCGGATGGCGACATCGACATCGTCGCTGACGAAATCCGCCAGCGCATCGCTGGTCAGCAGGCGCACCGCCATTTCCGGATGGTTCATCTGGAAACTGCCGAGCCGCCAGGCGAGCCAGGTATTGGCGAAGGTGTTCGAGGTCGACACCGTCAGCACCGCCGCATCGTCCGCGCGGATCGCCCCGAACGCGGCGTCGATCGCGTCAAAGGCGCGCGTGATAGGGGGAGCCGCCTTGCGACCGGCATCGGTCAACACCACGCGGCGCTTTTCGCGGCGGAACAAAGGCGCGCCGAGCCGCTCCTCGAGCAATTTGATCTGATAGCTGACCGCCGCCTGGGTCATGCCGAGCTCGTTCGCGGCCGCCGTGAAATTCTCGTGCCGGGCAGCGGCTTCGAACACGCGGACGGCAGCGAGAGGTGGCAAGCGGCGCATACGGACTTGATAAGCATGGCTTGTCGATCGTGTCCAACGATTTGTTGGCGGGCCGGACTCGACACGAGCATATGGATTTCTGTCACCAACGCCGGATTTAATAAGGAGGACTCGGCAATGCGCGACGATTTCCTGAGCGGCGACTGGGCCGCGAACAAACCCCGCCTGACGGCGGATGTCGATAAGCTGAGCAAGACTATCGCCACGAAGGTCAGCGACAGTTTCGAAGCGCTCAACCGGGCGCAATTCGACGCGCCGTGGCACCGCGCTTGGCGCAAGGTTCGCATCTCCGGGCTGCGGTGAAGAGCGGCAGCCCCAGGGCCGGGACGCGTGCCCCCAAGCGCGCCCGGCCGTTTTTGCCAGACTTGCGCCTCTCCGGCGGCGCCAATCGGACGGCAGGATCCGCTTCCTTCTTGCCTTCCGCGCGCCGCCGGTCTTTTCGCTTTCCATGAGCGACGATTTCGAGCCACTAACCTGGGCAGACCTGACCGCGCGTACCCGCCCGGAGCCGCAGGCGGCGATCGCTTATGGCGACGATCCCTGGCAACGCGTCGATCTCTGGCTGCCGGATGGCGCCGGCCCCTTCCCCGTCGTGTTGATGGTCCATGGCGGGTGCTGGACGACGAGCATCGCCGATCGCACACTGATGAACTGGGTGGCGGAGGAGCTGCGCCGCGATGGCTTTGCGGTATGGAACATCGACTATCGCGGCGTCGACCGCCCGGGCGGCGGCTATCCCGGCACCTTTCGCGACGCCGCGGCAGCGGCCGACGCGCTGCGCGGCTATGCTCCCAAATACGGACTCGATCTGCGCCGCATCGTCGCCACCGGCCATTCGGCGGGCGGCCATCTCGCTTTATGGCTGGCGGGCCGGCGACGGCTGCCGTCGGACAGTCCGCTGTGGTGCGCGACCCCGTTGGCGATCGCGCATGTCGTCGCCTGCGGCGCGCTTCCCGACCTCGAGGCGGTGGCGACGAGCCCCGACAATGGCTGCGGCATCGACGTCGTCCGCGACCTGGTCGGCGTACCAGGCAGCGACGGGCGCGACGTCTATGCCGATACCTCGATCCCACCGCTTCTGCCGATCGGTGTGCCCCACGATCTGGTCAACGGGCGTGAGGACCGCATCGTCCCCTTTCGGCTGGCGACCGATTATGCCGAGAAGGCCGGTACGGAAGCTGTCCTGCACACAGTGGCGGATACCGGCCATGTCGAACTGGTGACGCCCGGCACTGAGGCCTGGATGGTCACGAAGCGGTTGATCGCCGAGGCCTTCACTGCGAACGCTCGCTAGATCGGCGGGCGAACCAACGCCTCGAACGGATCGTCGTGGAGCGACGCCGCGACTTCCGCAAGCAGCCACGTACGAAACGCGGCGACCTTGCGCTGCCGCTTGCGATGCGCCGGATAGACTAGCCAGAAACTGTTGCGCCAATAGGCGACGCGTTTGATCGGTTGGACCAATTGGCCTGTGTCGATCGCCAGCTGCCACATGGGCGGGCTCAGCACCGCGACGCCGTGCCCCGCTATCGCGGCCTGACCCTGCAGCACTTGCGATTCGAGTTGGACGCTCGGCGGCGGCTCGCCCGGTCGATCGCCCAACACGCTTTCAAGCCATAGCCGCCACCAACCGTCCCCCGGCGACAGCCGAGGCAGCGCCAGCAAGTCGTCGATCGTTTCGACCAGCGGATGCGCCGCGAGAAGCATCGGGCTGGCGAGCGGCGTGAACGGCATCCGCATCAGGAAGTCTGCTTCCAACCCCGGCCATGGCGCGGGCGCGCCGCGGATCGCGACATCGATCTCGCCGCGATCGAACTCGGTCAGCGCGTCCGACACGCGCAGCCGCACCGCCAGATCGGGCCGCGCGAGCTGGAATTCGCCGATGCGCGACGACAACCAGTTGGTCGCGAAGGTCGACGGCGCGCTGACCGTCAGCATCGTCTCGTTTTCGCTGCGCGCGGCGCGAAACGCCTCGTCGAGCTTCTCGAACGCGCTGGTCACTTGCGGCGCGATCGCTTGGCCGAGTTCGGTCAGTGCGACCCCACGCCCCTTGCGCGCGAACAGGGGCGCGCCGACCCGCTCCTCGATCACCTTGATCTGATAGCTCACCGCCGCCTGGGTCGTGCCCAGCTCTTCGGCAGCCCGCGTGAAATTGCCGAGCCGCGCCGCGGCTTCGAACACCCGCACTGCGCCGAGGGGAGGAATAGAGACCATCTCAGACATAAAGCAGATTTATGGCTCGTTCTCAACGTTCGATTGGAGCTCCGACGGCGCTCGCGCCATATCCGCTTCGTCGCCACGCCCCGGCGATGGACAGGAGAATGACGATGTTGAAGCCCTTCATGATGCCCGCGCTGCTGGTCGCCGCACTACCAGCCTTTGCCGGCGACAAGCCGGTTCCCCCGACCGCCCGCGTCACGACCGCCGACCTCGATCTCTCGACCGCAGCCGGCCGACGGACGCTCGATCACCGCCTGCGCGTGGCGATCGATCAGGTATGCGCCGCCTCTGACGCCGCGCCGCGTACCGGCATCCTCCCGACCGATCGCTGCCGGTCGATCGCCACCGCCAGCGTCCGGCGTCAGCGCAACGTGCTGATCGCCGCCACCGACGCGGGCACGAGCCACAAAACGGACGTCCAATTGGCGGCCACAACGGTGAAGACACGCTAACGGCCAATTAAATGCCACGATAGGTAGCCCACGCCGGCAGGCACCTGTCATCACTCACGCAAATACCGCCACACCCGCTGAAGAACTGGTCGTGGCCCGAGCATTGTCGCACGCCTTATCGCCAAAAACACTCGCCTTGACGCAATATCCCATCAATGAGATGTTGTATTGCGACAGGGGAGAGACGGGAGAGAATGCGATGCGATACGTGTTCCTGACGACGACGTGCCTGACTGTGCTGGCGGGATGTAGCCAGTCGCAAAACGACCAACCCTATCAACCGGATCGCTATTCAACGGCATCCAATGCCACGACGGTTGCAGACAGCTCGTCTGCCGGGCGCGCACCGCCATCGCTGGCCATTGCGCCAACCAACGACGTCGCTCCCGGGGTGAATGTGACGGCCACGCCCGGCGTCGCGTTCGCCTACAGCTATGCGTTCCGGCTGCCCGCGCAGAACGTCAAGGACGCGCAGGAAGCGCATGCCTCGGCGTGCGAGAAGCTCGGACCGCAACATTGCCGCATCACCGGCATGCTCTACCGATTGATCGGCGAGAACAACATCGTCGGTGAGATTCGGTTCAAGCTCGACCCGGCGCTCGCCCGCGCTTTCGGCAAAATAGGCATCGACGCGATCGTCAAGGCGGACGGCAAACTGGTCGATGCCGAAATCACCGGGACCGACGCCGCCGCGGCGATCAAGACTCTCGACGTGCAACGCCAGCAGGCCGAGGCCGAAGTGCAGCGCCTCGAGCGCCAACTCGCGCGCAGCGATCTCAAATCCGCCGAGCGCAGCGAATTGCAGCGCCAGCGCGCCACGATCGTCGACCAATTGCAGCAGGTGAAAAACGAGACCGGAAATCAGCAGGAGTCGCTCGCCACCACGCCGGTCAGCTTCCGCTACGAATCGGGCGCGGCGGTCCGCGGATTTGACGGCAGCGCACCGATCACCAGTGCGGGCAACGTCTTCCTCGATTCGGCACAGATAACGCTTGGCGTCGTGCTGACCGCGCTCGCGGCACTGGCTCCGCCGGGCGTGATCCTGCTGATCGGCTTCCTGCTCTGGCGCCGCTTCCGTCCGCGCCGCGCCGTTCCGCCGGGCGAGGCCTGATTGCGCCGGAGCAGCCGTTCCGGTATAGGCCATTGCTCCCCGCCCCGGCGCGCCATTCCGCGTTGCCGGGGCGCTCATTTTTGCAAAGGTATGCGCCGACGATGGCACGCCGCCGCCAGATCTACGAAGGCAAAGCGAAGATCCTCTACGAGGGTCCCGAACCAGGCACGCTGATCCAGTATTTCAAGGACGACGCGACCGCGTTCAACGCGCAGAAAAAAGGCACGATCAGCGGCAAGGGCGTACTCAACAACCGGATTTCCGAGCATATCTTCACCTTGCTCGGGATGATCGGGGTACCGACGCACTTCATCCGCCGCCTCAACATGCGCGAGCAGTTGATCCGCCAGGTCGAGATCGTGCCGATCGAGGTGGTCGTGCGCAATGTCGCCGCCGGGTCGCTGTCGAAGCGGCTGGGGATCGAGGAAGGCGTCCAGCTACCCCGCACCATCATCGAATATTATTACAAGGACGACGCGCTCGGCGATCCGATGATCACCGACGAGCACATTGCGGCGTTCGGCTGGGCAAGCCAGGAAGAGATGCACGACATCGCCGACCTGGCGATCCGCACCAATGACTTCCTATGTGGTTTGTTCGCGGCGATCGGCATCCGCCTGGTCGACTTCAAACTCGAATTCGGGCGGATCTGGGACAATGACTACAGCCGCATCATCCTGGCGGACGAGATCAGTCCAGACGGTTGCCGGTTGTGGGACATCGCGACCAACGAGAAACTCGACAAGGACCGGTTCCGCCGCGACCTGGGCGGCGAAGTCGAGGCCTATCAGGAAGTCGCGCGGCGGCTGGGTCTGTTGCCCGAAGGCGCCGACGGCGCGGTGCTCGACCTAGAAACGCATCGCCAGAACCGGGGCAAATAAGCGCTTTCTTTGCAGCTTCGCTGGTCGGCACCGGCCCGCTCCCCCACCCGGCCGCCCAATTAGCATATCCTATGGGCGGCCGGGTGGGGGAGCGGGCCGGTGCCGCAACCGTTTCAGCTCGGCTGAAACGAAGAAAACTTAATCCTTGACCCGGAATCCGCAGATGATTCCGAAGATAAATGACGACACCAGCGACAGCTGAATCCACCCGCCGGGGTCGGTCCAGCCGAAATACTGTCCACCGAAAGTGAACAGCGCAATGAACATCACCATTGCCAGTCCGGCCATGTCCGAACCCCCTAATCAGGCGAGCGCGACACCCCAGCGAGTCGCGCACCGGACGAAACGCTGCGCTTCGCGGGTAAACGAAGCGTAAAACTTGCGGCGAACCGCGGGCGCGGCCATAGGGGCGCCGACTCCGTTTCAGCCAGGAAAGCGCCGCTCCATGAAGGTTCGCATCGTCGTCACCCTCAAGCCGGGAGTGCTCGACCCGCAAGGCAAGGCGATCCACAAGTCACTCGAGAGCTTGGGATTTGGCGGCATCAACGACGTCCGCGCCGGCAAGGTGATCGAGCTCGATGTCGCCGACTCGGTGACCGACGAAGAGCTCGACGGCATGTGCCGCAAGCTGATCGCGAACACGGTGATCGAGAATTACAGGATCGAACGGTGACTGCGGCGGTCGTCGTTTTCCCCGGCTCCAATTGCGATCGCGACCTCGCGGTGGCAATCGAGTCGATCATGGGGCGCAAGCCCAACATGGTCTGGCATGCCGAAAGCGAGCTCCCCGCGAACACCGACCTGATCGCCCTGCCCGGCGGGTTTTCCTATGGCGACTATCTGCGCTCGGGCGCGATGGCAGCGCGGTCTCCGGTGATGCGCGCGGTGGTCGACGCCGCCGAACGCGGCGTGCCGGTGCTGGGCGTGTGCAACGGCTTTCAGGTGCTGACCGAAGCTGGGCTGCTGCCTGGCGCGCTGATGCGCAATTCCGGCCTCAATTTCGTGTGTCGCGACGTCGAATTGTCGGTCGAGAATGCGCAAAGCGCCTTCACCAGCCGCTATGCCGCGGGCGAGACGATCCTGATCCCGGTCGCGCATCATGACGGCAATTACACCGCCGATGCCGAGACGCTCGACCGGCTCGAAGGCGAAGGCCGCGTCGCCTTCCGCTACACCGGCAATGTCAACGGATCGGCGCGCCACATCGCCGGCGTGCTCAACGCCGCGGGCAACGTGCTCGGCCTGATGCCCCACCCCGAGCGCAAGATCGAAGCCGCGCATGGCGGCGACGACGGCCGCCGGCTGTTCGAGGGGCTGATGGAGCTGGTCTCGGCCTGAGGGCTAACGCTACATAGTGCCCGAGCTACCCAGTCCGCCGAAAAAGGCGAATGCGACGCCCATCATGGCATAGACAAGAACTACAATACGAGTGCTGTTCGCATAGCCCGGCCGTAATAGAAACCAACCGAATACCAACGGTATCGCGATCAGGCCGATCATGAGCGGCACACCAATGCGTCGTTGCTCGTCGCCAGTCGTCATACGACTAGACCTTCGCTTTGAACGGCGAGAAGTCGGTACCTTCGTCGAACACATCGACGCCCTCGGCATTCTTCAGAGCGCCGACGACTATATAAGTGACCGGGGTCAGCAGCACTTCCCACGCCACCTTCAGGAACCACTGGGTGAACAGCACGGTGATGACGAGGTGCGTCGTCCACCCTTCCGCACCGAGAAAGGCGAGCGGATAGAAGATCAGGCTGTCGACCCCCTCCCCGGCGATGGTCGAGCCGATCGTCCGGGTCCAGAGATGCTTGCCGCGCGTCATGATCTTCATCTTGGCGAGCACGAAGGAGTTGACGAACTCGCCCGCCCAGAAGGCGGCACAGCTGGCAAGCACGATGCGCGGCACCTGACCGAAGATCGTCTCGTACGCCTTCTGATTGGTCCAATCGGGCGCCGGGGGCAGCGCCACCACTACCCAGCTCATGAACGCCATGAACAAAACCGCGCCAAACCCCGCCCAGATCACGCGGCGCGCGCGGGCATAACCATAGACCTCGGTCAGGACGTCGCCGATCACATAGGAGATCGGAAAGAACAGGATCCCGGCACCGAACGGCCAGTAGCCGACTCCCGGCAACCAGACCTGCGCAACCTTGCCTGCGCCCAGCACATTGGACAGCAACAGGATCGCGACGAATGCCGCCATGACGAAGTCGTAATAGCGAAAATGGTGGACGGTATTGGCCGTCACGGCGCGCGGCGCGATCGATTCCCCCTCGGTCATGCTGGTAATTATGATCAAGGTTCCGTTCGCCCGCAATCCGCGTTGAGGGCGTTGCCGGTCGCGCGCAAACGCCCTAGTCCGGATTCGGGCGCCCGTAGTTCAACTGGATAGAGCACGAGCCTTCTAAGCTTGGAGTTGCAGGTTCGAGTCCTGCCGGGCGCGCCATTTTTCAATCCGCGCACCGCATGCATCCGATCTGCGATCGGCGCGTTGTGCTCGACATGACCGGCTTCGATCGCGGCGATACGCCGTTAGTCTTCGATTGCGAACGCCGCCTGCGCTGCGAGATCGCGCGGGAGCGGGACATCGCCGTCACGCTTCCCGACGCGGCCCACCGAGCGCTGCATCTGTCCCGCGCACGCGCTTTGTCCGAGCGGCTTCCGCAATCCGCATGCGAACGGCTGCTTCTGACCTTGGGTTGAACGAAGGCTGGCGAACGCCTCGCCTTGTAACCGACGGGCGATTGGTGGAGAGCGCGGCTCTGTTCACCATGCCGGGAAGTCCGCGATGCGCCGTCCTTTTGTCATTTCCGCCTTGTTGATCGCGTCTGCGTCAATCGTGCCCACCGCAATCGCCGCGCCGGACGCGCCCTCGTCGATCCTGACCAGCCCCGACGCGAAGGATGTGCTCAGCTATGCTCGGCCGGAGATTGCGCGCGTCACGCATGTCGATCTCGACCTGACCGCGGATTTCAAGGCGCATGTCATGCGCGGCATCGCGACGCTCGACATCCTCGCCCGGCCGGGCGCGCGCGAGATCGTGCTCGACGACAAGGATCTCGTCATCTCGCGGATCACCGATGCGCGCGGGCGTCCGCTCAAATGGTCGGTCGGCACGAGCGACGATTACAAAGGCGCGCCGCTGACCGTGCAGATCGGCGCCGCGCGGCGGATCGTAATCACCTATCGATCCGATCCCAAGGCGCGCGCGCTCGGCTGGCTGGCGCCGGCGCTGACGGCGGGGAAGACAAAGCCCTATCTCTACAGCCAGGGCGAAAGCATCAACAATCGCAGCTGGATCCCGACCCAGGACAGCCCCGGCATCCGCCAGAGCTGGACGGCCAGGATCACGGTTCCATCCGATCTGGTTGCGACGATGAGCGCCGAGCGGCTGACGCCCAGGGGGATTCCCGGCCCGCGCGGCTGGCACAGCTATCGCTTCCGCATGGACCATAATGTCCCGCCTTACCTGATCGCGCTCGCCGTCGGCGACTTGCGCTTCAAGGCTATCGATGCGCGCTCCGGGATTTACAGCGAACCGAGCGTGCTGGCGAAGGATGCAGCGGAATTGTCCGACACCGGCAAGATGGTGACCGCCGCCGAAAGCCTGTACGGCAAATATCGCTGGGGCCGCTACGACGTGCTGGTGCTGCCCCCCTCCTTCCCGTTCGGCGGGATGGAAAACCCGACGCTCACTTTCGCCACGCCGACGATCATTACCGGCGACAAGTCGAACGTCGATGTCATCGCGCACGAGCTGGCGCATAGCTGGTCGGGTAATCTGGTCACCAACGCGACTTGGTCGGATTCGTGGCTCAACGAGGGGTTCACGACCTATTTCGAGAACCGGATCGATGAGGCGCTCTATGGCAAGGAGCGCGCCGCGACGCTTGCCGATCTGTCGTGGGACGACCTCCAGCGCGACCTAAAGGCGGCGCCCGATGCCAAGGCGACGCGGCTGCATGGCGATCCCGAAGGCGTGTATGGCGAGCTCGATTACACCAAGGGATCGACCTTCCTGCGGACGATCGAATATACCGTCGGGCGCGCACGCTGGGACGCGTATCTGCGGTCCTATTTCGATCGCCACGCTTTCCAGCCGCAGACCACGGCAGGGTTCCTCGCCGACCTGCGCGCGAATCTGATCAAGGGCGATCAGGCGCTCGAAGCTAAGCTGCAACTCGACCAATGGGCGTACGGTACGGGATTGCCCGACAATGCGGTCCATGTCCGCTCGGCGACGCTCGCCAAGATCGACCAGACGCTGGCTTCAATCGCGGCCGGCGCGCCGATCGGCTCGATCGATGCGTCGCACTGGTCGACGCAGGAATGGCTGCGCTTCCTCAACGGCCTGCCGCGCAAGCAATCCGCGCAGCGGCTGGCGGAGCTTGACCGGTCGCTGGGGCTCTCTGCATCCAACAACGCCTATATCCGCTCGGCCTGGCTCGTGCTGGCGATCGGCAATCGCTATGATCCGGCGATCCCGTCGATCGCGCAATTCCTGCCCAGCGTCGGCCGCGGCCTGCTGATCCTGCCGGTCTATGCCGCGCTCAAGGCGCAGGGCGATTGGGGCATGCCGATCGCACGCAAGGTCTATGCGACCGCACGTCCGGGATATCATCCGACGATCGACGCCGCGATCGACAAGATGCTCGGCGCAAAGCCGTAACGTCGCGCGCAGGACACGACAGGTGGAGCGAGAAATTTCCCGCAGGCGCTGCATCGGCGACGACGGAACGCCGTTGGTCGTAATCGAATATCAGCATGTCGAACGGCGCCGGACCGAGAGCGGCGAGCGCAGCTATCCCGGCGCGCGGCGATCGGCGCTGGCCAGCGGTGAGCCGGTGCGCTCGCTGGGCGATGGCGTGTGGGAGGTCGTCGCCACTGGAGAAGTGCTGCGACGAGCGTGATCGTTGCGCAGACGGTTGACGCGAGCGGCGCATGCGTCGATCGCGCGCGCATGACGTCCAATCATCCTCCCCAAGACCGCGCCTGGGCCGACGAAGCGGTTCGGCTTATCGAAGCCGATTACAACCGCTCGGCCGACACGCATCTCATCCCGATCCCGCTGCCGCGGTTTCCGGGCGTCCAGCTTTACCTGAAGGATGAATCGAGCCACCCGACCGGCAGCCTAAAGCATCGTCTGGCGCGCTCGCTGTTCCTCTATGCGCTCTGCAACGGCCGGATCGGGCCGGGCACGACGATCGTCGAGGCGTCGAGCGGATCGACCGCGGTGTCGGAGGCCTATTTCGCCCGCATGCTCGGACTCGACTTCATCGCGGTGGTGCCACGCGGCACCTCTGCCGAGAAGATCGCCGAGATCGAATTCTATGGCGGCCGACCGCATTTCGTCGAGCAGGCGGTGGAGGCCGCCGGCGAGGCGGCGCGGCTCGCGGACGAACTCGGCGGTGCCTTCATGGACCAGTTCACCTTCGCCGAGCGCGCGACCGACTGGCGCGGCAACAATAACATCGCCGAAGCGATCTTCGCCCAGATGGCGCTCGAACAGCATCCGATCCCGCACTGGATCGTGTGCGGCGCAGGGACCGGTGGCACTTCGGCGACGATCGGGCGCTATGGCCGATACCGCCGGCTCGCGACGCGGATTTGCGTCGCCGACCCGGAAGGATCGGTATTCCATCGCCATTGGACCGACCGCGAGGTGCAGAAGCTCGATCGCTGTGCCAGCAAGATCGAGGGGATCGGCCGCGCGCATGTCGAGCCGTCCTTCGTGCCCGAAGTGATCGACCGCATGGAAATCGTGTCGGACGCGCGCAGCATCGCCGCCGCGCGGTTGCTGAGCGAGCGGCTCGGCCGCCGGTGTGGCGGGTCGACCGGGACCAATTTATGGGCGTGTGCGGCACTGGCCGAAGAGATGGCGACGGCTGGCGTCGAGGGGTCGATCGTCACCATCCTGTGCGACGACGGCAATCGCTACGCATCGACCTATTTCGACGATGCCTGGCTCGACCGGTGCGGAATCCATTGGCAGCCCGAAGCGCGCGACCTCGCCGAGCGATTGGGCTGGTAACGTCGGGCGTGCCGCCCTTGTTGGGAGCGGCACGCCCGCCGGTTATTTGGTCGGCCCGCCGGTAGTGCAGTTCTTATCGTCGCCGCACACCGCGCTGATATCGAGATTGACCGAGCTGCCCGATGAGGTGCCCGTGCCGATCTGCGACGGCAGCGGCTGCGCCTTCAGGGCCGGCTGCAATCCTTCGCTGCCCAGGGGCAGGTTGATCGTGAAGGTCCCCGGCGTGAACGTGATCGTGTAATTGTCGCCGGCGTTGAGCGTCCCGATCTTTATCGCGTAGGTGCCCGGGTTCTCGCCCGTATCGCGCGCTAAGTTGCCGCTGAAGGCATCGCCGCTGACCAGCGAGCCCGAGGTAAGCGTGTAGGTCAGCGCAGGGTCGGGATCGTTCTGCACCTTGGACGCGTCGTCCGCCTTCACCGACAGCGCCCGCTTCAGGATGTCGCCGAGCGCACTGGCCGGGATCGTGATGGTGTAATTGCCCGCGTCTGCGCCGCCGATTGTCGTGCCCGCGACAGTGACCGCCTTGCCCGTACCGGCGTTCTTGTCGGCATAGGTGAAGGTGGTGCCGCTGGTAGTGACATTGTCGCCCGATACGACGCCGTTGAGCGTCACCGTACCGGAGCCGGCGGTCGTGCCGTCGTAGGTCTTGCTAGTGACCGCGACGCTGGCGGTGATCGCCTTCTTCAGGATGTCAGCCAATGCGCTGGCTGGGACGGTCACCGTGTAGTTTCCAGCATCTGCCCCTGTCAGGGTCGTACCTGCGACATTGACCGTCTTCCCCGCGCCCGCATTCTTGTCCGCGAAGGTGAAGGTGGTGCCGCTGGTGCCAACCGTATCGCCAGAGACGACGCCGTTCAGCGTAATAGTGCCGGTGCCCGAAGTCGTACCATCATAGGTCTTGTTGCCTGCAACGACGCTGGCGGTCAGCGACTTCCTGAGGATGTCGGCCAGCGCGCTGGCGGGCACGGTCACGGTGTAGTTGCCCGCATCCGTGCCGGTCAGCATCGTACCTGCCACCGTGACCGTCTTGCCGGTGCCGGCATTCTTGTCGCTGAAGGTAAAGGTCGTGCCATTGGTACTAACAGCATCGCCTGCGACGACGCCGTTGAGCGTTACGGCGCCGGTACCGGTGGCCGTGCCGTCATAGGTCTTGTTGTTGGCGACGACGCTCGCGGTGATTGCCTTCCTCAGGATGTCGGCCAGCGCCGCAGCGGGCACCGTCACCGTATAATTTCCGGCATCCGCGCCGGTGAGCGTCGTTCCCGCCACCGTCACGGTCTTGCCCGTACCGGCATTCTTGTCGGCGAAGGTGAAGGTCGTCCCAGCAGTGCCGACGGTATCCCCGGACAAGACACCGTTGAGTGCCACCGTGCCGGTGCCGGTAGTCGCGCCGTCATAGGTCTTGCCGTTGGCGGTGACGCTGGCAGTGATTGCTTTTTTGAGGATGTCGGCAAAGACGCTAGCCGGGACAGTTAGCGTATAATTGCCCGCATCTGTCCCGGTCAGCGTGGTTCCGGCCACCGTGACGGTCTTAGTCGCCCCGGCATTCCTATCGGCAAAGGTGAAGCTCGTACCACTGGTGCCCACCGCATCGCCAGCGACGACACCGTTCAGCGTGACCGTGCCCGTACCGGCGGCCGTGCCGTCATAGGTCTTGTTGTTGGCAATGACGTTGGCGGTAAGCGCTTTCTTCAGGATATCTGCGAATGCGCTGGCCGGAACCGTAAGCGTGTAGTTGCCGGCGTCGGCGCCGGTCAGCGTGGTACCGGCGACAGCGACCGTCTTGCCGGTGCCGGCATTCTTGTCGCTGAACGTGAAGTTCGTCCCGCTGGTGCCGACCGCATCGCCGGAGATCACGCCATTCAGCGTTACCGTGCCGGTGCCCAAGGTGGTGCCGTCGTAAGTTTTGGTATTGGCCGTGACGTTGGCGGTCAGCGCCTTCTTGAGAATGTCCGCGAGCGCGCTCGCCGGGATGGTGAGCGTGTAATTGCTGGCATCGCCGCCGGTCAACGTGGTACCGCCGACCGCTACCGTTTTGCCGATGCCGGCATTCTTGTCGCTGAATGTGAACGTCGTGCCGCTGGTGCCGACCGCATCACCGGCGACGACGCCGTTGAGCGTCACCGTGCCGGTCCCCGTAGCAGTGCCGTCATAGGTCTTGTTGTCAACGGCGACGCCGCCCGTGATCGCCTTCTTGAGGATGTCGGCGAAAAGAGGCCCGGCAATTGTCAGCGTATAATTGCCGGCGTCTGCTCCCGTGAGCGTCGTGCCCGCCGCGGTGACGCTCTTGCGGACGCCGGCATTCTTGTCACTAAAGGTGAAGGTCGTGCCGCCGGTACCGACCACATCGCCCGCGATTACGCCGTTCAGCGCCACCGTGCCGGTCCCAGCCGTCGTACCGTCATAGGTTTTGTTGTTAGCCGTGACGTTGGCGGTCAGCGTCTTTTTCAGAATATCTGCGACGGCGCTCGCCGGAATTGTGAAGGTGTAATTGCCGGCGTCGGCCCCGGTCAGCGTCGTCCCGGCGATCGCTACAGTCTTGCCGGTGCCAGCATTCTTGTCGCTGAAGGTGAAAGTCGTCCCGCTGGTTCCGACCGCGTCGCTGGCGACGACGCCGTTGAGCGTCACGGTGCCGGTGCCAGTGGTCGTGCCGTCATAGGTCTTGTTGTTGGCGACAACGCTTGCGGTGATCGCCTTCCTCAGGATGTCGGCCAGCGCGCTTGCTGGAACAGTCAACACATAGTTGCGCGCGTCGAAACCGGTGAGCACCGTGCCCGAGACGGTGACCACCTTGCTGCCGCCGGCGTTCTTGTCCGAAAAGGTAAAGGTCGTGCCGCTAGTACCGACGGAGTCGCCAGCGATAATCCCATTCAGTGTTACCGTTCCAGTACCGACGCGCGTCCCGTCATACGTCTTGTTATTAGCCGTGATGGTACCTGTGATGTCCTTTTTTAGAATATCCGCTACAACGCCAGCTGGGAGTGTGATCGTATAGTTACTTGCGTCGGCACCGGTCAGCATGGTGCCAGTGACCGCGACCGTCTTGCCGATGCCGGCGTTTTTGTCGGCAAACGTAAAGATGGTGCCAGAGGTACTCACCGTATCGCCAGACACGACGCCGTTCAGCGTAACCGAGCCCGTCCCCGCAGTCGTACCATCATAGACCTTGTTATCGACCATGATGCCGCCAATCAGGTTCTTGGGCGTAATCGTAACCCACTGTCCCGGATCGAAGGCAAAGACATAGCCTAAGTCGCTATGTAATGTTCCCTTTCCCAGGCCAATGGGATAGGGCCCCCCAGCCACGCTGGCCCGCGCATCGAAACCAGCCGAAACAATCAATGGCGAGCCTGAGAAGGTGGTGGCGGGAGTGTCCCCGAGAAAAGCGCCTACCACTCCCGGCTGATAGCCGGAGACCACCCAGGCTACCGAAGATCCATCCAACTGCGTTCCGTAGACTTTCGAGATATCATTCGATGCCGAAACGGTAAGAATAGGAGCGTACGAGAAAACATAACGATTGCCGATGATCGTCGATGGATCACGCGTGGCAATTGTCGAATTCCAAAGGGCAGTAGCGTGACTGTCCAATCCGCCGAAGGTATCGGCATTCGGATTAGCCGAGTAGATAACCCAGCGGTCGGACGCACTGACGGCAGCGGATCCGACATTGTTGCTGAAAGCTGCGGCCGCCGAAAGGACGATATCTGTGGCCGAGAGTTTCGTACCGGTGTCCAAACTTAGATCGGCACCCGAACGCATCGTGATGTTGCCCGAGGCAGTTACTAACGCTCTGATGAAACCACCCGTAGTTCCCGTGAAGTCGATATCGCCATTTGTCACCGTTACGTTGCCGCCTACGCCAAACGATTCGGCCTTGACCCTAAGAGAATTGGTGAAAACATTTATTCCTCCAAAGGACACCGACCCGGTTGCCGTGAGCATATTGGTAAAGTTCGGCTCGTCGCCGAATGCTCCGAGCAGTCCTCTCGCTTCTATGTTGTCCAGATAAATGTACGGCGTGCCGTATGTTCTAATCCTGAGGTCAGATTCCCGGCTGGGACCACCGAGAATGTGCCCACCTAGACCCAGAGCAATTGTACCGTGAGACTCGACGGTTATCGGCTCCTCTCCGATACCATCACTGTTTCCCGTTAGCGTCAGTCCGCTTTCAAAATCCACGTAAGCACGCCCCGCCGCCGTAATTGAGCCTTGAGCCTTAATCGCGGAAGAATTGGAGTTGAGGTTCCCGAGCGCTACACCGCCATCGCTGCTGGAAATAGCGATATTCCCACCAGCCGTAACATTACCAAGCATTGACGCATTGCCAAAAGCCGTAATTATTATATCTCCCGACGCACTGCTATTACCGCCATAATAATAGCTATTAGAAAATAGGCCGCCAAGCGTTACGCCCCCAGCCACACTAGACAGCCGGATATTACCGTCGAGGGCGAATGCGTTGCTTATCGTGACGCCAGCACCAGAAACGATAATGTCGCCATGGGCGGTATAGACGGTATCGGCCCTGACTGCATTCGATGTCGAGCTCAGGTCAATACCGGTTGCGGCGTTCAACCCTGCCTGTGTGACCAAATAGCTATCGCTGTGGGCTTTCAACTTACCGGCGGAGGTGACATTCGCCAGCGAAAGGCCGCTCATCGTATTTATAACGATATCCCCGCTGCCGCTGGCGGCATCGCCATAAAGCTGGACGTACGCATTCGGGGCCGAACTCGTCTGAGTGATATTGATCGAACGGCCGCTGGTCTTGCCGAGAACCAACAGGGAATTGCCCACATTGATCGTCAAATCGCCGCTCGCCGCAACGCCGCCGGGACCGACGGTATAGCCAAAGCTCTGTCCGACATTGATGGTGTCGGCCGTCAGGCTCATCGCTCCGCCCGACACGAGATTGCGAGCTTTGAACGTCGTCCCCGGGGTACTAAGGTTTATAGTGAGCGCGCCGGTGGTCTGAATGTCGAGATCGTCATCTCCAGCAGTAACATTGCCGGTGATGATCGCGTCGCCAGCTCGCAATTTTACTGCGCCTGCGGCGGTGAGTATGTTGGAAAATCGCAACTCGCCCTTAGACTGCGCCTCGATCTTGCTCGCGCTATTGATCTTGCCGCTGTCTGCGATCGCCCCTGTACCGTCAGTCGCGCCCGACGCGATCGTGACATTGCCGACGGAAACACCCGCTGACAGAACGACACCGCTATCCGTCGCTTTGGCGCTGGTAGCGACTAGGTTCCCAAGGACATTGATGTTGGGCCCGGTGCCGCCGCTGCCACCCGTCTTGCTGTACGCAACGGTGACGTTGCCTGCCCTGATGGTCGAGGCAGTGCCCACCTCTATCGCATTGAAGAGGGCCGTTCCCTTATAGATCTGGATAATGAGAGGGCTACCAGGCGCGTTCGTGATTGCCGCGTCGTCCGCCGCGACCAGTGCTGCGTCGCCACTGACGCCACCCGACGTTGCTGACCCTGCCGTACCACGGAATATCACCGACGATCCCATCATCACGAGGTCGCCCATGCGGCCGCCATTGCTGCTGGCGCTCGACGCCGTGGTGAATTGCGACCCAGCATTGGCGGTGACGGTGCCGCCGGTCGATCCGCTGAAGCGAAGCGTCGTCGCGGCGTTCAGGAAGTCGTTGTCGTCCGACAGATTGCTGGTGCCCGCGAAGAATGCGCCGGTATTTACGACGGCGTTGCTGCCGAACAGGATCCCCGATTGGTTGAGCAGGTAGACGGCGACATTTGGATCGGACTTGATCGTACCGAGAATGTTCGACGTGCTACCGCTCAAATCGCGATTGAGCACCGCGATGTTATCAGTTCGCCCTGTGACGCCTGCTGTCGCCCGTGCGTCCTTGAAATCGATCGTATTGCCTGCCGCAACGTTGAAGCCAGCCCCGCCCCAATTCAGGATCGTGCGGTTGTCCTTCAAATCCACCCGCAGCGTCTGTGCACCCGCCGCTCCCGAGGTCGAGAAGCCCGGGTTGGTCGATCCCGGCGCCCCACCACTAAGGCCACTCGTTGAAACGGACACATTCCCTGTATCCGGCAAATTCTGCGCCTGCGCCGGGGCCACCACGACCAGCAGCCCGGCGGCAAGGATGGTCGAGGCGGAAAGCGTGCTACGCAGGCGGGTCGACTTGATCATGACTGGTCCCCTGAAACTCAACGGCGCGGAGCGAATTGGATGGTGAGCGACAACAGCACGCGATCGGACGCGCGCGGTGCGCCGGGCAGGTTCAGCTCGGGATCCTGCGGATGCGCGTACATCGCTTCGAGCGACATCAGGCCGGGCAGAATCGCCCGCATGCCGCCGCCGAACGAGGTCAGCGCACGGCTGCCTTCGGTGGTAAAGGTGTCGTCGTTCCAGATGTGCACGGTGTCGTAAAAGCCGAACGCGACGAAAGCAGCGCGCGACTTGACAGGCAATTGCCAGCGCGGCTCGAGCCGGATGCCGATCGCCTTGTCACCTGAAGTCACGCCCGGATCGTAGCCGCGGCCGATCGTCAGATTGCCGACCGAGAATTCCTCGAAGCTGAGCAACGGACCGCTCGCCCATTGCCCTTGCGCGGTCGCCGACAGGCTGAAGTCGCGGCCGATGCTGACGAAACCGTTGAGCCCACCGCGCAGCACGGTCGCGCTGGCGCTGCCCTCGAACCGGCTCGGCCCGTAACCGGCAGGTGTGATCACGCCAGTCTTGGTCGCGCCCAGGATATCGAAACCCTGGCGCAGTTCGAGCGAGCCGCTGATTCCCCACGCGTCGGGCTTGTTGAAGCGCGGCGCGCGCTTGCTGGCCGAAAGGCGGAGATAGCCGACGCGCAATTTGTCGAGCGTGACGGGAATGCCGCTCTTGCCGACGAACAATTGGATGCGCTGCTCGATAATCTCGACGCCGCCGCCGATATCGGCATTGGCACGCACCGAACGAAGCAGCGGCGCCGACACGTCAAATCCACCGATCAGTGAGCGCGAGCGCAGGTCGAGCGCGCCGATATCGGGCTTCGACCAGGCGTAGCTGAACCGGCCACCGATGCTGAGCCCGGTGTCGGTCGCGAAATAGTGGCCTACCTGGAGCACTTGCTGCTCGTGGAAATCCGCCGTCGACGATGCACCGACGAACGTGCGGTCGGACAGACCGGTCAGGCCGTAATATTCGGCCCGCAACGTCCCGCTCTCGCGCCCGATCGAGCGCGATCCGGTGTTGGTGACGTTGGCCAGGATGGTGAACGGCGTGTACTCGACCGCCACTTCGCCGACGACCTGACCCGGGCCGGTGCCGGCGGCGCGCAACGCCATCTTGACCTGCAAACCGGGGACGTCGTTCATGCCCAGCAGGATGCTCTCGATCTCATGCGTATTGAGCGCGGGTAGCGCCTTAAGCCGGTCGACTCGCGCGGCCAATGTACGTCCAAAACGACCCGCCGAGCCGGAGACATGAACGTCGACCAGGCGCGCGGGGATGACGATCAGCGTCGCGTCGCCGGCATTGATCTCCTGCGGCGGGATGGTGACGCCGGCGATGTAACCCGCATTACTGAGCGCGCTCGCTGCGGCATCGCGCAGATCGCACAACTGCGCCAGTTTCTGCTTGCCGGTTTGCGGCTTGATGTCCGCCAGCGTGTCGAGCAGTCCGGCCGGCAACGCCGATCCGTCGGGCGCGGTGAAATGCAGCCGGTCGACCGCTACCTCGATCGGCGAGTCGGCAAACGGGCAGTTCGCGACCCGCTTGGTCTCGTCGGTGACGGTGATGCCGGACTTCGGCTTGACGGAATCGACCTTGGGAAGTTCGATCTGCTCGCGGCTGGGCAAGGCGCCAGGCGCGGACTGCGCCATCGCCGTATCGATGCCGAATGCGCCGGGCACGACAAACACCGCTGCGCAAAACAATGCGCGCTTAAAACGAAGCGACACGAATCCCCCTGTATTAGCCCCGTGGGACTCGTATCATTTCTCGGGGCAATTAAAAGCCATTGTTAAGGGCCGAAATGGGACCATCTCATGGGGAAGGCTCGCTTTATTGGCGATCGTGCCTTCAAGCGGAAAGCCGTGTCACCCCGGCCGCGCGCACATGGTCGAGCGTCGGCATGCCATTCACCGCCATCATCAGGTCGGCCTCAGCCAGGATGCATTTGAGGACGTGCGCCGCGCCGTCAGCTCCATCGAGCGCCAAGCCATAGGCGAACGGCCGCCCCACCCCAACCGCGCGCGCGCCCATTGCCAGCGCCTTGATCACGTCGCTGCCCGAGCGGATGCCGGAATCGAACCATATTGGCACGTCGCCGGCTGCCTCGACGACGCCGGGCAGCATATCGATCGCGGCAATTCCGCCATTGGCCTGGCGCCCGCCATGGTTCGAGCAGAAGATCGCGTCGGCGCCCATGTCGACTGCCTTGCGCGCGTCCTCGGGATGGCAGATGCCCTTGAGTACGATCGGCATCTTGGTGACCGACTTGAACCACGCCATGTCATCCCAGGTCAGCGGGCGAGCGAACAGCGAGCCCCATAGCATCACCGCTTCGGGTAGCGCCTGTGCCGGATCCTTGCCGAGCAGCTTGCGGAAGACGGGGTCGGCAAAATAATTGGTCAGCACGTGGCCGCGCAGCTGGGGAAAATTGCCGGCGTTGAGATCGCGCGGGCGCCAGCCGGTCACCCAGGTGTCGAGCGTGACCACCAGCGCGCGATAGCCCGCTGCCTCAGCGCGACGGATCAGGCTCTCGGCCAAGTCCCTGTCGCGCGGCGTATAGAGCTGAAAGAAGCCCGGCGTGTCGCCGAGATGCTTCGCTACCTCTTCCAGCGTATCGTTGCCCAGCGTCGAGACGGTCATCGGCACGCCGGTCATCGCGGACGCCTTGGCCGCGGCGATATCGCCATGCTGGTCGAGGCTGCAGATACCCGTCACGCCGATCGGGCTCATGAACACCGGGCTGTGATATGTGTGGCCGAAAATCTCGGTCGACAGATCTCGGCTGGTCGTGCCGACCATCATCCGCGGCACCATCCCCCAATGGTGAAAAGCGGCGGCGTTCTGGTCCTGCGTCCGTTCGTCGCCGCACCCGCCCTGAACATAGTTCAAGACGTGCGGCGGCATTGCCGCTGTCGCGCGCTCGACCAGCGTGGCATAATCGACCGGCACTTTCGGCAGCACGCCGCGCAAGCCGGCACCGTAAATCTCGTTCTGATAGTCGCCGAAATGCGGCATCGTCCTCTCCCGGTTCTCAGGGCTGGCGTGGCGGATCGCAGGGGGTCGCCGAATAACGCGGTGCGGGCGCGGGCTGGACCACGCCGCCAAGCTCGATGAAAGTGCCGCGCTCGCGATTGTGCGGATGCGCCACCGCTTCGTCGAATCCGAGCACCGGCGCGAAACAGATGTCGGTCGCCTCCATCAGGGCGCACCATTCGTCGCGCGTCCTCGATTTGAAAATCTCGGTCAGCCGCGCCTTTTGCGCCGGCCATTGCGCACGATCGAATTGGGCATCGAAGAGCGCGTCGTCGGCAATCCCCAGGGTCTGACGAAGCAACGCATAGAATTGCGGCTCTATCGACCCGATCGCGACAAAGCCCCCATCCGCGGTCTCGTACGTGTCGTAGAAGGGTGCGCCGGTGTCGAGCATGTTGGTACCGCGCGCATCGTCCCACATTCCCTGCGCGCGAAAACCCCACATCATCGCCATCAGCAGCGCCGACCCGTCGGTCATCGCGCAGTCGATCACCTGGCCCGGCGCGCCATTCTTCACGCCGAGCAAGGCGCTGACCATGCCGAAGGCGAGCATCATCGCGCCGCCGCCGAAATCGCCGACCAGATTGATCGGCGGAGTCGGCTTGTCGCCGGCACGGCCGATCGCGCCGAGCACGCCGGACAATGCGATATAATTGATGTCGTGCCCAGCGGCGGCGGCATAAGATCCGGTCTGGCCCCAGCCGGTCATGCGGCCATAGACCAGCTTCGGATTATCGACGAGCAAGACGTCCGGGCCGATGCCGAGGCGCTCTGTGACGCCGGGGCGGAATCCCTCGATCAGGCCGTCTGCGGTCTTTACCAGGTCGCGCAATCTGGCGATGTCGTCGGCTGATTTGAGATCGAGCTGCATCGTCGTCCGCGACCGCAGCAACGGGTCGCGCGGATTGGGCGTAGTGCCCGGCCGGTCGACGCGGATCACCTCGGCCCCGTGATCCGCGAGCATCATGCCGCAGAATGGTCCTGGGCCTATCCCGGCTAGTTCGACGATGCGGATTCCGTGCAAGGGTCCGGGCATGGGATTTCCTCTTCCTAGCCCCTCCCCTTCAGGGGAGGGGTTGGGGTGGGGCCTATCCACGGGCGATTCGCTTGAGGCGCTGCCCGACCCCCGACCCCTCCCCTGAAGGGGAAGGGCTTTATTGTTGCCTCACCTCAGCGCGGCGCCATGCGGATGGCGCCGTCGAGGCGGACGTCCTCGCCGTTGAAATAACCGTTCTCGATCATCGTCAGCGCGAGCTGCGCATATTCGGGCGGATTGCCGAGCCGCTTGGGGAACGGGACCGAGGCCGCGAGCGCATCCTTCACGTTCTGCGGCGCACCCTGCATCAACGGCGTCTCAAAGATGCCGGGTAGGATGGTGTTGATACGAATCCCCTCGCCCATCAGGTCGCGCGCGATCGGCAGGGTCATGCCGACCACCCCGCCCTTGGAGGCCGAATAGGCGGCCTGGCCGATCTGGCCGTCCTCGGCAGCGACCGAGGCGGTCATCACCATCGCGCCGCGCTCGCCATCGACACCCGGCTCGAGCGTCAGCATGCCGGCCGCCGACTTGGCGACGCAGCGGAAGGTGCCGATCAGGTTGATCTGGATGAGCCAGTTGAAAGCCTCGAGCGGGAAATGCTTGATCGAACCGTCTTCCTTCGAACGGCTGGCGGTCTTGACCGCATTGCCGGTGCCCGCGCAGCAGACCAGCACGCGCTCCTGGCCGTTCGCCGCGCGCGCCTTGGCGAACCCGGCATCGACGCTCTCGTCGCTGGTGACGTTAACCTCGCAGAACACGCCGCCGATTTCCTTGGCGAGCGCCTCGCCCTTCTCCGCCTGAAGGTCGAAGATCGCGACCTTCACGCCCTTGGCGGCAAGTGCACGCGCGGTCGCGGCGCCTAGCCCGGAGGCGCCGCCGGTGACGACCGCGGCTACCGAATTATCGAGTTTCATTCTTCTCTCCCGTCGCCCCGGCGGAGGCCGGGGCCGCTAAGTTGTAGAGTGCCGCCTGCGGCCCTGGCCTTCGCCGGGGCGACGCGGACCTCAGAGCCGCTCGACGATCGTGACGTTGGCGATCCCGCCGCCTTCGCACATCGTCTGCAGCCCCCAGCGCTTGCCACGCGCCTTCAACGCATGAAGCAACGTCGTCATCAGCTTGGTGCCCGAGGCCCCAAGCGGATGGCCGAGCGCGATCGCGCCGCCATTGACGTTGAGCCGGTCATGGTCGCCGCCGATCACCTGGAGCCAGGCTAGCGGGACCGGCGCGAACGCCTCGTTGACTTCGTACAGGTCGATATCCTCGATCTTCATGCCCGCGCGGGCCAGCGCCCGCTGCGTCGCGGGCAAAGGCTCTTCGAGCATGATCACCGGATCGCCGGCGGTGACGGTCAGATTGTGGATCCGCGCCAGCGGCTTCAGCCCATGATCCTTGAGCGCGCGTTCACTCACGATCAGCACGCCCGAAGCGCCGTCGCAAATCTGGCTGGCAGATGCCGCGGTCAACACGCCGCCTTCCTGGAGCAATTTGACGCTCGCCATCGATTCGGGCGTGGCGTCGTAGCGGATGCCCTCGTCGTGCAGATGAAGGACGGTATTGCCTTCCTCATCGACGATCTCGATCGGCACGATTTCCTCGTCGAACGCGCCCGCCTGCGTGGCGGCGGCCGCACGGCGATGGCTCTCGAGCGAGAAGGCGTCGAGCTGCTCGCGGCTGAAGCCGTATTTCTGCGCCATCATGCCGGCGCCGACGAACTGGCTGAAGCCTTGGACGCCGTAGCGGTCCTTGATCTTCTGCGACCAGGGACCGATGCCGATGCCGAGTTGCGCAGGTGCCGAGCTGGCGAGGCCCATCGGCACGCGCGTCATGCTTTCGACCCCGGCGGCAAGGACGATGTCCTGAGTACCGGACATTACTGCCTGGGCGGCGAACTGCATCGCCTGTTGCGACGAACCGCACTGGCGGTCGATCGACACCGCCGGGACGCTGTCGGGCAGCGACGACGCCATCACCGCGCTGCGCCCGATATGTGCCGATTGCTCGCCCACCTGCATTACGCAGCCCATGATGACGTCTTCGACGGCGGCACCGTCGATGCCGGCGCGTTCCACCACCGCGTCGAGCACCTTGCCCGCCAAGTCCGCCGGGTGCCAGTCCTTCAGCTTGCCGCCGCGCCGTCCGCCAGCCGTGCGGCCCGCAGACACGATGTACGCTTCTGCCATCTCTCTCTCCTCTTATCGGTTGCAGTTAGCCACTGGTTTACGGGAGCGGCAAGCGCATTTTTCGTGTGGACGGTATGTTCGGTCGGTGTATTGGCGGGGTTCCTCCCCTCATCATCTGATGGAGCAGTGCATGCCCGGAGGCACCATGATCGACCGCAACGGTTTGAAAATAGCGAACGAACTTGTCGACTTCGTCGAGCAGCGGGCTTTGTCAGGCACGGGGATCGATGCGCAGTATTTCTGGGCCATGGCGAAGGCGCTTCTCGAGCGGTTCGCCAAAGAAAATCGACACCTGCTTGAGCGCCGTGATGCAATGCAAGCGGACATCGACGGCTGGCTCGCGCAACGCGCAGGCGAGTCGATCGATCAGGCCGAGTATCAGGCATATCTGAGATCGATCGATTACCTAGTCGACGAGCCCGCACCCTTTCAGGTCACGACGTCGAACGTCGATGCCGAAGTCGCGACAATGGCCGGGCCGCAACTAGTGGTGCCGGTGCTCAACGCTCGCTTCGTGCTCAATGCCGCCAATGCCCGCTGGGGCAGCCTGTACGATGCGCTCTACGGCACCGATGCAATTCCCGGTGCGGCCAAACCGGGCGGCTACGATCCCGAACGCGGCGCGCAGGTGATCGCCTGGGCCAAGGCGTTTCTCGACAAGGCCGTGCCGCTGGCAAGCGGTAGTTGGGCGAATCTATCCGGCGAGCCGGTTCTGGCCGACCCGTCGCTGCTCGTCGGACGTGCCGGCGAGAATTACCTGTTCCGTCACAACGGCCTGCACATCGAAGTGGTGATCGATCGCGATCATCCGATCGGCGGTAGCGATCCCGCCGGAATCGCCGACGTCGTCCTGGAAAGCGCGATCTCCACGATCGTCGACCTCGAAGATTCGATCGCCGCGGTCGATGCCGAGGATAAGGTCGCGGCTTATGCCAATTGGCTCGGGCTGATGCGCGGCGACCTGGAGGATACGTTCGAGAAGGGCGGCCGCACCCTGACCCGCCGCCTCAACGACGACCGCCGTTACACCGCGCCCGATGGCGGCGAGTTGGTGCTGCGCGGCCGCAGCCTGTTGTTCGTGCGCAATGTCGGCCACCTGATGACCACGCCTGCAGTCATCCTGTCCGACGGTGGTGAGGCGCCTGAGGGAGTCCTGGATGCGATCATGACCAGCCTGA
This sequence comes from Sphingomonas sp., assembly GCF_024508665.1. Lineage (GTDB taxonomy): Bacteria > Pseudomonadota > Alphaproteobacteria > Sphingomonadales > Sphingomonadaceae > Sphingomonas. Next base: position 127,505 of record NZ_JANINP010000001.1, on the reverse strand, counting down.
TCGGGCTGCACGATTTGAAGGGGCTCGGGCGCTTCAAGAATAGCCCAGCCGGTTCGATCTACATCGTCAAGCCAAAGATGCACGGACCTCAAGAGGTCGGCTTCACGAACGCTCTGTTCGATGCGGTCGAGACGATGCTCGATCTTCCCCGCCACACGATCAAGGTGGGGGTGATGGACGAGGAGCGCCGGACATCGGCCAATCTCGCGGCGTGCATCCGTGAAGTGAAAGACCGGATCGTCTTCATCAACACGGGCTTCCTCGACCGCACCGGCGACGAGATCCACACCAGTATGCAGGCCGGACCGATGGTGCCCAAGGGGGAGATGAAAACCTCGGCCTGGATCAAGGCGTATGAGGACCGCAACGTCCAGATCGGGCTCGCCTGCGGCCTCAGCGGCAAGGCGCAGATCGGCAAGGGCATGTGGGCGGCACCCGATCGCATGGCCGACATGCTCGAGCAGAAGATCGGCCACCCGATGGCCGGCGCGACCACCGCCTGGGTTCCCTCGCCCACCGCGGCGACCTTGCACGCGACGCACTACCACCAGGTCGACGTGTTCGCGCGGCAGAAGGAACGCGCCGCAGAGCCCGTCGCCAGCCTGAACGACCTGCTCTCGGTGCCGCTCGCGCTCGGCCGCAACTGGACGCCGGAGGAGGTTCGCGCCGAACTCGACAACAATGCCCAGGGCATATTGGGCTATGTCGTGCGATGGATCGATCAGGGAGTCGGGTGTTCGAAAGTACCCGACATCCACGACATCGGCCTGATGGAAGATCGCGCGACCTTGCGGATCTCGAGCCAGGTGCTCGCCAATTGGCTGCTTCACGGCGTGTGCACGCCCGAGGAGGTCGAAGCGGCGTTCGGACGGATGGCCGCCAAGGTCGATGCGCAGAATGCGAGCGATCCGGCATATCGTTCGTTGGTCGCCAATCCGGCCGGCCCGGCATTCCAGGCCGCGCGTGCGCTGGTGTTCGAGGGAACCACTCAGCCTAATGGTTATACGGAGCCGCTGTTGCATCGGTTCAGACGCCAAGCGAAGGCAAACTGACGCGCAACATTCGTAAATTGTACAAAATCGACACTGTAATCTCCGCCAGGATCGCGAAATCGAACGATAGCCGGGATAAGTCGCAAGAAAGCTTCGGCGACGTCCCGGAATAGTAACTTAGCACGTGCAACAACACGGCTCTTATATTACACTGTTTCGGACCGGTTCGGCCGGTGGATGCAACCTACTTTTGGGGGGTACAGTGATGATTCAGGCGATCAAAACTGGCGCGGCGATGGCCGTGCTGGTCGCTGGCATCGTATCGGCACCGGCGATCGCGGATTCGGGACGCAACTTCACCGTCTATAATGGCAATGCCGATGTGTCCGTGCAGCGCGTGTGGACCGCGCGCGCGGGAGAATCGAAGGACCCGTGGCACGAGGTCGATATGAAATATGCGATCAAGCCGAAAACCTCGTCCAATTTCACGTTGGGAGACGGCGACGTCTGCCTCTACGACATCAAGATCCAGTTCTCGGATGAGGTCACGCAGCAGTTCGACAACGTCAACGTTTGCAAGGGCCAGACGGTCAACGCGACCTGATCCGACAATATCGATAAGCGAAAATGAAGGGGCGGCGGACTCGGTTCGCCGCCCCTTTCGCATGCTCCTTACTCCAGGATTCGAATTGCAATCTCGCGAATAGAACATATCATGAACATATATGCCCGAGTCGTCTGCCTCGCTGAGTCGATTGCGTCGCCGCGTCGCGCGCATCGAAGGCGTGCGCGTATCGGGCGGGCCGGCGCGGTTCGCCACCGGGCATGCGGCGATCGATGCCTGGCTGGGCGGCGGCCTCGCGCGCGGACGCTTGCACGAAGTGATGGCGGATGACAGCGAGGATGCCGGCAGCCTGTCGGGATTTGCCGCGATGCTGGCGCTGCGCATCCACGCCCGAAAGCCGTTATTGTGGCTCAGGACCGAAGCGGCGGAACGGCGGGCGGGCAAGCTTTACGCCAGCGGATTGGGTGAAATCGGCCTCCATGGCGGTGACCTCATCCTCGGGCTGCTCGGCGATGACGCGGCATTGCTCAAGGCCGCGAACGATGCCGCGCGCTGCGCCGGGCTCGGCGCGCTGGTGATCGAAAGCTGGGGCGAGCCCAAGCCGCTCGACCTGACCGCGACGCGCCGGCTGATGTTGGCGGCGGAAGCCTCTGGCGTGACCGTGCTGCTGCTCAAGGGCGGGGCGCGCGAAAGCCCGAGCGTCGCCGACACGCGCTGGCGGGTCACCCCTGCCCCTTCGATCGCGCTCGCCGCCGAGGCGCCGGGGCCGCCCGCCTTCGACCTCGAATTGTTGCGCCGACGCGCCGGCCCCGCCGGACGCCGATGGCGAGTGGAGTGGAATCGTGACCGACGTGCCTTCCAGCCCTGCGACAGCCAGGCGCTATCTGGCGCTGTTCTTCCCCTGGCTGCCGGCTGAACGCATCCGCATCACGCGTCCGCATTTGTTCGCGGGTCGTGCCGAGGCCCCGTACGCGCTGACCGAGAAGGTCAAGGGCGCGCTGCGCGTGCATGCCATCGATCGCGAAGCCGCGCGTCTCGGGATCGAGCGCGGCATGACCCTGGCCGATGCCCGCGCGCGGCTGACCGAGCTGGAAGCGTTCGACCATGTCCCGCATGACGACCATTTGTGGCTCGAACGGCTGGCCGATGGCTGCGCGCGCTATACGCCCTGGGTGATGCTCGACGCACCCGATGGGCTGGTGCTCGACATTACCGGCTGCGCCCATTTGCTTGGCAACGAAACCGCGCTCGCCAGTGATGTGCTGGCAAGACTCGACCGGTTGGGCGTCACCGCGCAGCATGCCTTTGCTGCCAATCCCGACGCCGCGAGGGCGCTCGCGCGATGGCGCAGCGTCGGTGCCAACGAGGACGAGGCGGTCCGCCGCTTGCCGGTCGTGGCGCTCGGGCTCGAGGAGGAAGCGACGACCGCCTTGAAGCGCGCTGGGCTCAAGACCGTCGGCGACGTCGTGGCGCGTCCCTTGTCGGCGATCGCCGCGCGGTTCGGCAGCGATGCCGCAACCCAGGTCCGACGGATCATCGGCGAAGCGGACAGTCCGTTGACCCCGCGCATCGTCGCTCCGCCTTTGTTCGTCGAGCGGCGCTTCGCCGAACCTGTGGCGCGCACCGAATTCGCACTGACCGTGCTGGGGGAATTGATCGGCGAGGCCGCCCTCAGACTCGACCAGACTCATGAAGGCGGGCGCCGGTTCGAGGCGCGCTTCTTCCGCACCGATGGGTTGGTCCAGCGGATGGCGGTCGAGACGGGCCGTCCGACCCGCGACGTGGCCGCGGTGTTGCGGCTGTTCCGCGAACGGATCGAAACTTTGGCCGATCCGATCGATCCCGGGTTCGGCTTCGACCTGATCCGGCTCGACGTGCCGGTGGCGGAGCGACTCGACGCGGCACAGTTGAAACTTGAAGGCGGTGCGGTCGGCGAGGCAGAGCTGGCACAGTTGATCGATCGATTGTCCACCCGTGTCGGCCGCTCCCGCATCCGTCGTTTCGCCCCGCGCGACCGCCATTTGCCCGAACAGGCCGAGTTGATGCTGCCTGCAACCGACCCTGTCCCGCCCTGCGACTGGCCAGAACTCGAAACGGGCGAGCCTCCATTACGTCCGATCCACTTGTTCGACCCGCCGCAACCGATCGACTCGATCGCCAGCGAAGTCCCCGACGGACTGCCGCGCCAATTCCGCTGGCGCCGCGTCCTGCATGACGTCGCCCGCGTCGAAGGACCCGAGCGGATCGCCACGCCCTGGTGGGGCAGCTACCAGGCGCCGACCCGCGATTATTACCGCGTCGAGGACCGCCGCGGCCGCCGCTTCTGGATCTTCCGCCACGGCCTGTACGGCGAAGTCGCCGAACCCGGCTGGTACATCCACGGGCTGTTCGCGTGAATTGGTTCACGCGGAGGCGCGGAGGCGCGGAGAGTTCGCCAAATACTCTTTGTCTCGCGCCAGCGAGACCTGCATCTTCAATTTCCTCGGGCTGTGAAGGAGCCGCAAGAGCGGCTCGGCGGCCTTTTCGACCATCGTCTCTGCGCCCTCTGCGCCTCTGCGCGAACCAATCCTTCCTTCTCCGCGCCTCCGCGCCTCCGCGTGAACAAAATTTCAAAATGGCCGGGCGGCATGGCTGAGCCTGTCCGCTTCGCCGAACTGGTCGCAGCGACCAACTTCTCGTTCCTGCGGGGGGCCTCGCATCCCAGCGACATGGTCGGCGAGGCGATTGCCCTGGGCATGCGCGCCATCGGTATCGCCGACCGCAACACGGTGGCCGGCGTGGTGCGTGCGCATGTCGCGCTGAGACAAGCGCGCGAGCAATGGAATCCCGCCTGGGCCAAGGCGAAAGCGCGGCACGAGGCCGACCGGCCATGGGAAGAGTTTCCCGATCCGCCCGATCTGCCCTCCCCTGCCCCCGATTTCCGCCTGATCGTCGGGGCGCGGCTGGTTTTCGCCGACGGTACGCCTGACGTCGTCGCCTATCCGGCAACGCGATACGGCTGGGGCCGGCTGACGCGACTACTCTCGCTCGGCAATCGCCGCGCGACCAAGGGGGGCTGCCTGATCGGGTTCAGCGACCTGATCGCGCATCATCAGGATCTGATGCTCATCGTGCTGCCGGAAAGCAGCTTCGACGAAGCGGAGAATGAGGCATTGCCGGAGAAGCGGCAGATCGACCAGGATCAGGATCGAGGGTTCCTTCGACTTGGCGACGATGAACCCGAAACCACCAACGTCGTCCCTTTCCCCAATTGTCATGCCGGACTCGTCCCGGCATCCACGGAGCCACAGAGTCCAGGGCGAGTGGTGGAGTGGACCCCGGCACAAGGCCGCGGTGACGATGGGCTCGAGACGACGCTCAGGCGTCTCAAGCGCGTGGTCGGCGACCGCCTATGGCTCGGCGCCTCCATGCCTCGCGCGGGCCGAGACAAACGCCGCCTTGCCAAGCTTGCCGAGACCGCTCGCGCCACGCGCGTGCCTCTCCTCGCGACCAACGACGCACTCTACGCATCTCCCGCGCAACGGCCTCTCCACGACGTCGTCACCTGCATCCGCAAGGGCACGCATGTGAAGGCCGCGGGCAAGTTGCTCGAAGCCAATGCCGAGCGCCATCTCAAGCCGCCCGAGGAAATGGCGCGGCTGTTCCGCGACTATCCCGAAGCAGTGGCGGAAACCGACGTACTGCTCTCGCGCATCGGCTTCACGCTCGACCAGTTGAGCTATGATTATCCCCACGAGCCCGTGCCCGCCGGCTGGGAGGCGCAGGAATGGCTCGAACATCTCGTCTGGCAGACTGCGCTGGAACGCTATGAGTATCGCGTTCCCGACAAGCTCTATGCGTTGCTCTACGAGGAATTCTCGCTGATCCGCGAGCGCGGTTATGCTCCTTATTTCCTGACCGTCCACGATATCGTCCGTTTCGCGCGCAGCTGCGACCCGCCGATCCTGTGCCAGGGCCGCGGGTCGGCGGCGAATTCGGTGGTGTGCTTCCTGCTCGGCGTGACTTCGGTCGATCCGATGAAGCACGACCTGCTCTTCTCGCGCTTCGTCTCGGCCGAGCGCGACGAGCCCCCCGATATCGACGTCGATTTCGAACACGAGCGGCGCGAGGAGGTGATGCAATATGTCTACAAGCGCTATGGCCGACACCGCGCCGCGATCGCCGCGACGGTGATCCATTACCGATCGCGCAGCACGGTGCGCGAAGTCGGCAAGGCACTGGGCATGACCGAGGACGTCACTTCGCGTCTCGCGAGCACGGTCTGGGGCAGCTATTCGAGCCATTTCGAGGAAGAGCGCGTGTCGCAATCCGGGTTCGACCTGGCCAACCCCGACATTGCGCGTCTCAAGTCGCTGGTCGATCAATTGCTCGAATTCCCGCGCCATTTGTCGCAACATGTCGGCGGCTTCGTGCTGACCCAGGACCGGCTCGACGAGACGGTGCCGATCCACAACGCCGCGATGGAGGACCGTACCTTCATCGAATGGGACAAGGACGATATCGACGCGCTGCAATTGATGAAGGTCGACGTGCTCGCGCTCGGCATGCTGACCTGCATCAAGAAGGCGTTCGACCTGATCGAGGCGACCGGCGGCGACCGGCATACGCTCGACACCATCCCGGGGGAGGTGCCGGCGGTTTACGACATGCTGTGCGAGGGCAACAGCCTGGGCCTGTTCCAGGTCGAGAGCCGCGCGCAGATGAGCATGTTACCGCGCCTCCGGCCGCGCGAATTCTATGACCTGGTCGTGCAGGTCGCGATCGTCCGCCCTGGACCGATCCAGGGCAACATGGTCCATCCCTATCTGCGGCGGCGCTCGGGCAAGGAGAAGGTCGAGTATCCCGCACCGGCCTCGGGCTTCGGCCATGCCGACGAACTGAAGGACGTGCTCGGCAAGACCATGGGCGTGCCCCTGTTCCAGGAACAGGCGATGAAGCTGGCGATCGTCGCCGCCAAATTCTCGCCCGAGGATGCCAATCGCCTGCGCCGCGCGATGGCGACGTTCCGCAATGTCGGCACGATCCATCACTTCGAAACCAAGATGGTCGAAGGCATGGTGAAGCGCGGTTACGAACGGGACTTCGCGCAGCGCTGCTACGATCAGATCAAGGGGTTCGGCAGCTATGGCTTTCCCGAGAGCCACGCGTTGGCGTTCGCACGGCTGGTCTATGTCTCGGCCTGGCTCAAATGCTTCCATCCCGCGGTATTCGCCTGCGCGCTGCTCAATTCGCAGCCGATGGGATTCTATGCGCCGGCGCAGATCGTCCGTGACGTACAGGAAAAACATGGTGTCGCGGTGCGGCCGATCGACGTCAATGCGAGCGGCTGGGACAACAGCATGGAGCGCGACGGGCAGGATCTCGCGCTGCGATTGGGGTTCCGTCAGGTCGATGGCTTCCGCGAGGATTGGGCCGATCGGCTGGTCGAGGCGCGGGCCGCGGCACCTTTCACGTCGATCGAGGAACTCGCCCGCCGCGCCAACCTTCCCTCGCGCGGACTTCGGCTGCTGGCCGACGCCGATGCCTGGGGATCGATCGGCCAGGGACGGCGGGACGCCTTGTGGGAAGTGCGCCGCACGCCATCGGACGAGCTGCCGCTATTCGCCGCCGCCAGCGCACGCGAACTGGGCCAGGAAGAGGATGCCGCGCTGCCGGCCATGCCGCTGAGCGAGGAAGTCGTCGCCGATTACGAACTCACGCGCTTGTCGCTCAAAGGCCATCCGATGCAATTCCTGCGGCCGATGTTCCGGGCGGAAGGCGTGCTGAGCTGTGCCGAGGTGAGCAAGGCGCGCAACGGCTCGCGCGCCACCGTCGCTGGCGTGGTGCTTGTCCGTCAGCGCCCGGGTACCGGCAATGCCATCTTCATTACACTGGAGGATGAGACCGGCATCACCAATGCGTTGTTATGGGCCCGCGTGTTCGAAGCGCAGCGACTGCAGGTGATGGGGTCGCGGCTGATGACGATCGAGGGAGAGGTCCAGCGCAGCGCACCGAGCGAAGGCAGCGTCGTCCATTTGATCGGTGCCCGGGTGATCGACCGCACTGCCGATCTCGCTCGATTGTCCGAAGATCATCTCGCGCCGCCGCCGGCCGCGCGTGCCGACATCAACCTGTCCCCCGACCCGCGCTACACCGCCGACGCCCATGGTCGCCATCCACGCAACGTACGCATCCTGCCCAAGTCGCGCGATTTTCATTGATCCAAGCCAGTAACCGGCCTCACCAACGGGCGACATTTTCACCCTGCCTCCACTGATCGGAATGGCGTAACGCGTGTGACACCATGCTATTTCGCGATGCACTTCTCGCCGACCTGCCGACGATCGTCGCGATGCTCGCCGAGGAACAGATCGGCGGTCGCGCCGACGACCTGTCCGAACCGCTCGACCCCGCCTATCTCGCCGCGTTCGACGCGATCGATCGCGATCCCAACCAGCGGCTGATCGTCGCCGAGCTCGATGGCGCGATCGTGGGGACGATGCAGCTCAGCTGGCTCCCCGGGCTGATCAATCGCGGCGCCTGGCGCGGCCAGATCGAAGCGGTGCGAATCGCCAAAGACAAGCGCTCGCTCGGGCTCGGCGCCGAGATGATCGGCTGGGCGGTCGAGCGCTTCCGCGAGCGCGACTGCTTCATGGCGCAACTGACGTCGAACAACGACCGCGTCGCTGCGCATCGCTTCTACGAACGGCTCGGCTGGAAAAAGAGTCATGCCGGATTCAAGCTCATGCTGACGAAAGGCGACTGATGCCGGGCAAATATTTCGACGAATGGCAAATCGGCGAGACGATCGAGCACCCGCTGCGCCGTACGGTGACCGAGACCGACAATCTGTTGTGGTCGACCATGACCCACAACCCGCAGCCGCTGCACCTCGACGCCGAGGCGGCCAAGGCGAGCGAGTTCGGCCGCATCCTGGTCAACGGCACTTTCACGTTCAGCCTGATGGTCGGCATCACCGTCGCCGAGACGACGATGGGCACGCTGGTCGCGAACCTGGGCTACGACAAATTGGTCATGCCCAAGCCGGTGTTCATCGGCGACACCTTGCGCGCGACCAGCGAGGTGACCGAATTGCGCGACAGTAAATCGCGGCCGACTGCCGGCCTGGTGACATGGAAGCACCGCATGCTCAACCACCGCGACGAGGTGGTGTGCGAGTGTTTGCGGACGGCGTTGTTACTCCGGAAAACAGCGTAATCATGTCTGAATTCCTCGGAGCCCTGTTCGAGGCCTTGCTCACCGCGCCCTTTGAACAAGCGTTCAAAGCCGGAAATTGGAAGAAGACGCTTGCGTGGGTCGCCGGATGGTCACTCGCAGTGGTATTGGTCGTGTGGCTATTGATCTGGTCGATTGGTAAATAGTAGCCATCACAATTCTCAGACCGTAAAGCTCTCCCCACACCCGCATGCACCCTTGGCGTTGGGGTTTTCGAACACGAAACCGGCGGCGAAATCGTCCTCGACCCAGTCCATCGTCGAGCCGATCAGGTACAGGACCGACGCGCCGTCGACAAAGAAAGTGCCGCCGGGCGTCTCGATCCGCTCGTCCATCGGGTTGGCGGCTGTGACGTAATCGACCGAATAGGCGAGGCCCGAACAGCCGCGGCGCGGGGTCGATAGCTTGACGCCGATCGCGCCCTCGGGGGCCTTCGACATCAATTCGGCGACGCGCGCCTCGGCGCGTTCGGTCAGTTTCACGGCAGCAGGGCGCTGCCTCAGCGTCGTCGTCATTCTTCTTCTCCTAGCCCCTCCCCTTCAGGGGAGGGGTTGGGGGTGGGGCTGAGTCTCCTGACCTTCGCCCCGCGTCCCCCACCCCAACCCCTCCCCTGAAGGGGAGGGGCTGAGCCAATTACAGCATTCCCAATTCCAGCTTCGCGTCGTCCGACATCTTTTGCGGATCCCAGGGCGGATCCCACACCAGATTGACGTCGGCCACCGCGATTCCCGGCACGCTGCCGACACGCAATTCGACCTCGCCCGGCATCGATTCCGCAACCGGGCAATGCGGCGTGGTCAGCGTCATGGTAACCGCGGCATGGCCGTCGTCGGTAACCTCGACATTGTAGATCAGTCCCAAGTCATAGATGTTGACCGGGATTTCCGGGTCGTAAATCTCCTTGAGCGCGTCGACCACCGCTTCGTACAGCGCGCCGCCCGGCTCGCCGCCCGATAGCGGCTCGGGCTTCTGCGATAGGAAACCGGCGAGATAATCGCGCTTGCGCTCAAACGTCTCGGCGGGCGCCTCGACGCGCGCTTTGGCCGGCGCCTCGACCGACGTCACTTCTTCCACTTCGATCTTCCGTTCTTCGTTCATCCGAAGATTCCTACCCAAAAATCCGCGTCACACGTTCGACCGCTTCGCCCAGCGCCTCCACATCCGCCATCGACGAATAGACGCCAAAACTCGCCCTTGCCGTCGCCGGCACGCCGAGCGCCTCCATCAGCGGCTGCGCGCAATGATGCCCCGCGCGGATCGCCACCTTGCTCTCGTCCAAGATGGTGGCGACGTCGTGCGGATGCACCCCCTCGACGGCGAAGCTGACGATGCCGGCGGAATCCTCCGGCCCGAACAGCCGCACCGAATTGATCCGCGACAGCCGCTCGCGCGCAGCGGTTACCAGCGCGGCTTCGTGCGCATGGATGCGCTCCAGGCCGATGCCCGCGACATAATCGATCGCCGCGTGGAGCCCGATCACGCCGACGATATGCGGCGTCCCCGCCTCGAACCGGCCGGGCGCGGGGGCGTAGGTCGTCTTGGCGAAGGTCACGCGGTCGATCATCGACCCGCCGCCCTGATAAGGCGGCATCGCGTCGAGCAGATCGTAGCGGCCCCAGAGCACCCCGATTCCGGTCGGGCCGTAGAGCTTGTGTCCGGAGAAGACGTAGAAATCGCAGTCGATCTCAGCGACGTCGACCGGCATGCGCGGCACGGCCTGGCAGCCGTCGAGCAGAATCTTGGCGCCAACGGAGTGCGCGATCTCGGTCGCACGCTTGGCGTCGAGTACCGACCCCAGCACGTTGGAGACATGGGCGAGCGCAACCAGTTTATACGCCGGGGTAATCATCGCCGCCATCGCGTCGAGATCGATCCGGCCGTCCACGGTCAGCGGCACGACGTCGATCTCGACCCCGATCCGCTCGGCGACCAGCTGCCACGGCACGATGTTCGAATGGTGTTCGAGCACCGACAGCAGGATGCGGTCACCAGCCTTAAGCTGCGATCCCGCCCAGCTATGCGCGACCAGGTTGATCGCCTCGGTCGCACCGCGGACGAAGACGATTTCCTCGGGCTTGCCGTTGATGAACTCCGCGACTCGCTTGCGCGCCGCTTCATAAGCGAGCGTCATATCGGCCGAGCGCTGGTACACGCCGCGATGCACCGCGGCGTAATCCTGCGCATAGCCACGCTCGATCGCGTCGATCACCATGCGCGGTTTCTGCGCCGACACCGCACTGTCGAGATAATGCCAACCCGCCGGGATCGCAGGGAAATCCGCGACGACGTCGAGGGGGGGCAAATTCCCTCTCCCATCGGGAGAGGGAGAGTTCGAGCTTTGACCTGCCCCCGGCAGGTCAAGGTCCGGTCCGGGGGACCGGACCTCGCTCGAACCCGGCGAAGCCGCGGAAGGGTGGGGGTCGACAGTAGTGACCATTACCTGCCCTCACCCTTGCCGCTCGGCTCCGCCGAGCGGGCCCCTTCCCTCTCCCAAAGGGAGAGGGAGTTGTTTAACATCCGCTCCAGCGCAGCCTGCGCTGCCGCTTCGACCCGCGTCCGCTCACCCTCATCGGCGATGTCGTCGAACACGCTGCCGACGAACGCACGGAGCAGCAGCGCCTTTGCCTCTGCCGGCGCGATTCCGCGGCTTTCGAGATAGAATAGCGCCATCGTGTCCAACTCGCCCACCGTCGCGCCATGCGCGCACTTCACGTCGTCGGCGAAGATCTCGAGCTCGGGCTTGGCATTGGCGGTCGCGGTGCGCGCCAGCAACATCGCTTTGACCGACTGGCTGGCATCGGTCTTCTGCGCGTCGCGCGCGACCGCGACCTTGCCAAGATAGCTGCCGGTCGCCTTGCCGCCAAGCACCGAGCGCACAACCTGGTTCGAGGTCGCATTGGGCTCGACATGGTTGACCGTAGTGACGATCTCCAGCGTCTGCTCGCCCCCGCCCAATATTGCCGCGCCCAACTCGAAATGCGCGCCTTCGTGCAAGGTCACGTCGATCGAGACTCGGCCCAATTTGCCGCCGATATTGAGCACGTGGAACGTCGCCCGCGCGCCCTTTTCGAGCACGACCGCGATGTCCTTGATCGCCACCGATCCGGCCGGCGAATCCTGCACCACCACGCGCGCGATCTCCTCGCCCGCGGCGACACGGATCGCCTCGGGCGGATTGAGTGGCCACGCCACGGCCAGCGCGTCGAGGTCGCTATATTTCCACGCCTCGTCGCGACGGGTGGGGAGCGTGAGCAGCGTCACAAAAATTCCTCCCCGTTTACGGGGAGGGGGACCACGACGCGCAGCGGCGTGGTGGAGGGGGCGGGCAACAGACGGCATCCAACGAGGCGAGCCCCCTCCACCACCGCGCTGCGCGCGGCGGTCCCCCTCCCCGTCCCAGGGAGGATTTGAGTCGACACCATCATGCCGCCACCGCTCCATAGCCTTCACGCTCGAGCTCGAGCGCCAGCTCGGGCCCGCCGGTGCGGGTGATCCGCCCACCCTCCAGCACATGGACGAAGTCCGGCTTCACGTAGTCGAGCAGCCGCTGATAGTGAGTGATCAGCACCACCGCCTTGTCCGGCGCGCGCATGATACGGTTGATGCCGTCGCCGACCACGCGCAGCGCGTCGATATCGAGCCCGCTGTCGGTCTCGTCGAGGATCGCCAGCTTCGGGCCGATGATCCCCATCTGCACCATCTCGTTGCGCTTCTTCTCGCCGCCCGAAAAGCCGACATTGACCGGGCGCTTGAGCATCTCGGCATCCATCGACAGCGCTGCCGCCTCCGCCCGCGCGAGCTTGAGGAAATCCCCGCCCGACAGCGCCGCCTCGCCCCGCGCGCGCCGCTGGCTGTTGAGCGCCTCGCGTAGGAACTGGACGTTCGACACGCCGGGGATTTCGACCGGATATTGGAAGCCGAGGAACAGGCCGGCGGCGGCACGTTCGTGCGGCTCCATCTCGAGCAGATCGGCGTCGTCGAAGCTGACCGATCCCTCGGTCACGTCGTAACCGGGCCGTCCGCCGAGCACATAACCGAGCGTCGACTTGCCCGCGCCGTTCGGCCCCATGATCGCGTGCACCTCGCCCGCGTTCACGCTGAGCGAGAGGCCCTTGAGGATCGGCTTGCCGTCGACTTCGGCGTGGAGGTTTTCGATGTTGAGCATCAATTGGATCCGTTCGAACGATTCAGGGAAGGACAGCGATCATAAGGGCCATCAACCCCCGTATCCGGCGGCGGCGTGCCGTACGTAATAGCCGCCTCAGCCTCGGAGTTTTCGTCCACCAAAATGATGCCTCCGTTATGCTCTGGAGAGCGATTTAGGTGATAAGCGATTGTTGCGTTGTCCTTAGCTACGGGATCGCGCAGCCAGATATGAATGTTGTTATCATCGATCGCCTCCTCCATGAGGACGGGATAGTCGACGCCGCGAAGGCGGATTTGATCCGGCCGAATGACGAAAGCAAAGCGCAGGTCACACCCTGATTTCGTTGCCTCCATGAATGCATATGTACCCAGAAATGCTTCTGGAATTTTTCCGCCTGCTGGCAAAGTCGCCAGGGCGAAGGCCGTGAGCGCGATCATCCCACGCTCCCCTCAAGCGAAATCCCCAGCAGCTTCTGCGCCTCGACCGCGAATTCCATCGGCAGTTGCTGCAGCACCTCGCGCGCGAACCCGTTGACGATCAACGCGACCGCCGCTTCCTGGTCGAGCCCACGCTGCATCGCGTAGAACAACTGGTCTTCGCTGATCTTCGAGGTCGTGGCTTCATGCTCGATCTGCGCCGACGGGTTGCGCACCTCGATATAAGGCACAGTGTGCGCCCCGCATTCCGAGCCGAGGAGCAGGCTGTCGCACTGGGTGAAGTTGCGCACGCCCTCGGCGGTCGGTGCGACGCGCACCAATCCGCGATAAGTATTGTCCGATCGCCCCGCCGAGATGCCCTTCGACACGATGGTCGAGCGGCTGCCCTTGCCGAGATGGATCATCTTGGTTCCGGTATCGGCCTGCTGGCGATTGTTGGTCACCGCCACCGAGTAGAATTCGCCAACCGAATTCTCGCCCGCCAGCACGCAGCTCGGATATTTCCAGGTGATCGCCGATCCGGTCTCGACCTGGGTCCACGACACCTTGCTGTTCTTGCCCTGGCAAAGCGCGCGCTTGGTGACGAAATTGTAGATCCCGCCCAGGCCGTTCTCGTCGCCCGGATACCAATTCTGGACGGTCGAATATTTGATCTCGGCATCGTCCAATACGACCAGTTCGACGACCGCGGCATGCAACTGGTTCTCGTCGCGCATCGGCGCGGTGCAGCCTTCGAGGTACGAGACGTACGCGCCCTTGTCGGCGACGATCAACGTGCGCTCGAACTGACCGGTATTCTCGGCATTGATGCGGAAATAGGTCGACAGCTCCATCGGGCAGCGCACGCCCTCGGGCACATAGACGAAGGTGCCGTCGGAGAAGACCGCGCAATTGAGCGTCGCGAAATAATTGTCGTGCTGCGGCACGACCTTGCCGAGCCACTTCTTCACCAGCTCGGGATATTCGCGGATCGCTTCCGAGATTGACAGGAAGATGACGCCGGCGGCCTTCAGCTCCTCACGGAACGTCGTCGCGACCGAGACGCTGTCGAACACCGCATCGACGGCAACCTTGCGCGCGCCCTCCACTCCGGCGAGCACCTTCTGCTCTTCGATCGGGATGCCGAGCTTCTCATAGGTGCGCCGGATCTCGGGATCGAGATCGTCGAGGCTCTCGATCGTCTTCTTCGCCTTGGGCTCGGCGTAATAATAAGCGTCCTGATAGTCGATCGGCGGGACGTTCAGCTTGGCCCAGTTCGGCGCCTCCATCGTCTGCCACAGGCGGAACGCCTTCAGCCGCCAGTCGAGCATCCATTCCGGCTCGTTCTTCTTGGCGGAGATATAGCGGACGGTATCCTCGGACAGCCCCTTGGGCGCGAACTCCTGTTCGACGTCGGAGGCGAAACCCCATTCATATTTCTTGTTCGCGGCGGCCAGCGCCTCGGCATTCTTGGTCGCCATCAGAAATCCCCGGCCGCGTAGCGGCCATCAAAAATCTTCGTGGCTTTGTGGTTTTGTGCGAGGAAGTTTGACTCCCACGAAGACACGAAGACACGAATGAACATAGAGAGCGCCGCGCGCCGCATCAGGCCTGCACCTCCAGCGCGGGAGCGGCGGACAGGCTCGCAAGCGTCACGCCGGCAAGCGCGCCGCGCACGGCGCCATTGACGGCATTCCAATGTGGTTTCACGCGGCAACTCTCCTCGACGCAGCAATCGTGCGCGCCTTGGTCGACGCAGGACGTCATCGCGATCGGCCCTTCGATCGCCTCGACGATATCGGCCAGGCTGATCGCGGCGGGCGGGCGCGACAGACGAAAACCGCCGCCCGTGCCGCGCTGGCTCTCGATCAGTCCCGCCGCCGATAATTTGCTTACCAGCTTCTGTACGGTCGGAAGCGGCAGTCCGGTCTCTTCCGCCAGGCTGGTCGCGTTGAGACGCCCCGCCCCGCCACAATGGCGTGCGGCGGCGGACATCATCACCACGGCATAATCGGCCAGGCTGGAAAGGCGCATTGTTGCGAACGACTCTCAAATCGGATCAATTCGATCCGATTGCCATGTGGGCGCGAGGGAGGCGAAGGTCAACCTGCTAAATTCCCTCTCCCCGTGGGAGAGGGAGGGAGCGCCGAAAGGCGCGGAAGGGTGAGGGTCGACAACAGTTTCCAAACCTGCCCTCACCTTCCCGCTCGCTGACGCTCGCGGGCCCCTCCCCTTTCCCGACGAGAGAGGGAATTTAAGTACTCGTGATCAGCGGCCTCACCAGCCCTGACATCGCCAGCCGCTGCTGCACCGTGATCTCCGCCAACGCGGTCGGGCGGTCGCGGATCTGTTTCGGCGTCAGGCCAGTGAATTGCTTCACTTCGCGGATCAGATGCGACTGGTCGTAGAAACCGCGGCCAACCGCGTCATCGAAACTGATGTCGCCGCGGCACATCGCGACTGCCGCGCGCAACGCGCGATATTTGCGTGCCAGCAACTTGGGCGGCGCGCCATAGAGCGCGTTGCACTTGCGCTCGACCTGACGGCGCGACAGCCCGGTAACCGCGATCAGGTCGTCGATATCGGGGGACGTGCTGCCCTCCAGCCATTGATCCACCTGATGCGCGAAGCTGACCGATTCGCGGTTCGCCCGGCAGGTGAATTCCCGAACCAATGCCTCCGCGATCAAAACACGTTCATCCATATTCTCCGTGTTCGAGATCGCCTGAAAGGCGGCTTCAGCGCGCGGGCGCAGATTGGGCCCGACTTCCATCGAATCATCGAGCATGTCGGACGCGTCGCCGCCGAGCATTGCCGCCCAGCCCGCCGGCGTGATGCCGAACCCGAACACCCGGACCGGCCCTTCGACACGGCATCGGGTCGCTCCGCTGGTCGGGCCGACAACGTGGATCGGCCCGGCAGATTTCTCGCCGGACGGAAAATAATAGGCGGCAAAACCTGGGCTCAGGCGGAACCGGAACTGGGCATAGTCGGCACGTTCCATATCCTCGAACCACGGGACGTCGGCTCGAAAGTTATAGAATAATGTTACGTGGTCCGCGAGGTCGGGTGAAGGAACCCGATAATCGAGTTGAATATCCGACACGAAAGTTGCGCCCCTGTGTTTTCTTTCGTCGGGTCGTTTTTATACCATTCCGGTCCCAGCCGCTACCCAAAATGAGTATAGACCCAGCTTCCGGTAACATAAGAAAGCGGCCCGATTTTCTTTCGAAAACCGGGCCGTCAAGGGAAAGAACCCCCTCCCAGGGGCCCTTCGGGTCGCATGCTTGTCCTACGCCGCACCGCCCCGAGTCGTATTGGACGGATTCGCCGTGAGTGGAATTTTGACCGTTTCCGTAACGTAACGGACCTTTGACCCTCGCGGCGCGGCCTGCCATGGCGCCTGGCATGGCTTTTCTCGCCCGCCCTCTCCTGTTCGCGATCGATGCGGAAACCGCGCACGGGCTGACCATCGACATGCTCGCCGCCTGGGGAGCGATCGGCGCGCCACTCGCCAGGCGCGCCGCCTCGCTTCCGGTCGCAATTGCCGGGCTCACCTTCCCCAACCCCCTCGGTCTCGCCGCCGGCGCCGACAAGGATGGACGTGCCATCGCGGGGTTTTTCGGCCTGGGCTTTGGCGCGGTCGAGATCGGCACGCTGACGCCGCTGCCACAGGACGGCAATCCCAGGCCGCGATTGTTTCGCCTCGTGCCCGATCGCGCGGTGATCAACCGTATGGGCTTCAACAATGGCGGCCTCGCCGCCGCATTGCCCCGTGCGCGCGCCGCGGAACGCACCGGCATGCTCGGGATCAATGTCGGCGCGAACAAGGACGCCACCGATCGTATCGCCGATTACGAGGCGGGAGTGGCCGCCGCCGCGCCGATCGCCGATTATGTCACGATCAACATCAGCTCGCCCAATACGCCCGGCCTGCGCGACCTGCAGCATGGGCCCGCGCTGACCGACTTGCTCGCCCGCGCCTCCGCCGCACGCGGGACGACGCCCTTGTTCCTCAAGGTCGCGCCCGATCAGGAGCCGGCACAGATCGACGAAATTGCCCGCGCAGCGATCCACGCCGGGATCGACGCGCTGATCGTCGGCAACACGACGGTCAGTCGTCCACCCCTGGCCTCCCCCAATGCCGGCGAAAGCGGTGGCCTCTCGGGTGCGCCGCTGGCGCCGCTCGCCGCGCAACGGTTGCGCGATTTCAGGACGGCGACCGGCGGCGCGCTGCCGCTCGTCGCGGTAGGCGGCATCGATAGCGGCGCCGAAGCCTATGCCCGGATCCGGGCCGGTGCCAGCCTGGTGCAGATCTATACCGGGCTGGTCTACGGCGGCCCCGCATTACCGGCGCGCATCGTCCGCGATATGGACATGCTGATGCGCCGCGACGGTTTTGCGCAAATAGCGGATGCGATCGGCTCAGCGTGATTCACCCAGCAAGGAAATGTCTTGGCTTTCTCGTTCCTCCACCTCGTCGTCCTCGCCATATTGCTGCTGGTACCGATCGCGGTGATCGTGGCCATGATCCTCGCGCTGCGCCGTAACCGTCGTCTATAGGTCAAGCCGTCGTAACGGCTTGTCACCTTTCTCCATGTCTTTAGGGTCGTTCGCCATGAAGAAGCTGTTCGTCGCCGCCGCCATCGTCCTCTCCACCATGGCGGCAACGGGGTCCGCCCGACAGCCGGCACGAATTGCCAAGGTCGTCCGGGCCGCCCCAACCGGCATGGTCAGCGCCGCTGATCCGCGCGCGGCGGCGGCTGGGGTCGAAATCCTCAACGCCGGCGGCAGCGCGACCGATGCCGCGATCGCGACGATGCTCGCGCTCAACGTCGTCGAACCGCAAAGCTCGGGCATGGGCGGCGGCACCTTTTTCGTCCGCCACGACGCCGTCAGCGGCAAGATCAACACGATCGACGGGCGAGAGGCGGCGCCGATGGCCGCCGACGGCAAGTGGTTCTACGACGCCAATGGCAAGCCGCTGCCGCACAATGCGGCGGTCCCGGGCGGCCGCAGCGTCGGTGTGCCGGGCCAGCTTCGCGTGATGGCGATGGCGCACGCGCAATCGGGCAAGCTGCCCTGGGCGCGGCTGTTCCAGCCGGCGATCCGGCTGGCGCGCGACGGGTTCAAGGCGTCGCCGCGGCTGGTCAACGCGCTGACCCAGTTCGGCGCGCATATGGATGCCGGTTCGCGCGCGATCTTCCTCGACGCGTCGGGCAAGCCATGGCCGGTGGGCACGGTCGTCAAGAATCCCAAGCAGGCCGAATTGTTCGACCGCGTCGCCCGGCTCGGGCCCCAGGCCTTCTATACCGGCGGCACCGCCCAGCGTCTCGTCGCGGCGGTCAACAATGCCCAGCGCAATCCATCGAAAATGACGGTCGGCGACGTCGCCGCCTATCGCGCCAAGCCGCGCGCCCCGCTGTGCGGCACATATCGCGTCTATCGCATCTGCGGCATGGGCCCGCCCTCGTCGGGCGGCTTCACCGTGCTGATGATCCTGAAGCAGCTCGAACGGTTCGACATGGCGAAACTGGGCAAGGATTCGCCGGTCGCCTGGCATCTGTTCGCGGAAAGCTCGCGCCTCGCATACGCCGATCGCGACATGTATGTCGGCGATCCGGACTTCGTCAGCGTGCCGCTCGCCGGTCTGCTGAACCAAAATTACATTGCTTCGCGCTCGGCATTGATCTCGCCCGACAAATCGATCGCGAACGTCGTACCAGGCACCCCGCCGGGCGCCCCGCCCCGCAAGCGCGTGCCGGCAAGCGAGACTCCCGGCACCACCGACCTCGTCGTCACCGATAAGGCGGGCAATGTCGTCGAGGTCACCACGACAATCGAGGGACCTTGGGGTTCGGGCCTGTCGGTCGACGGCATCATGCTCAACAACGAGCTGACCGATTTCGACATCGTTCCCGACAAGGACGGCTATCTCGTTGCCAACCGTGTCCAGGGCGGCAAGCGTCCGCGCAGCTCGATGGCGCCGACCATCGTCTATGGTCCGGATGGCAAGGTCCGGCTGGCGATCGGCGCGGCCGGAGGATCGACGATCATCGCTCAGGTAGCAAAGGCGATCATCGCGGTGGTCGACTGGAAGATGAGCGCGCAGGACGCGATCGGCCTCGGGCTGGTCTATGCGCCGGGCCCGACGGCCGTCGCCGAATCCGGCACCCAGGCTGAAGCGATGGCGCCGCAACTGCGCGCGCTCGGCGAGAAGATCATGGTGTCTCCGCTGGGGCTCAAGGCCAACGCGATCGAGCGCGTCGGCGGCAAGTGGGTCGGCGCCGCCGATCCGCGCAGCGAAGGTGTCGCGATGGGACAGGACGGCAAGGTGACAGCAATTACGCGGATGGGGATGGCGCCGAACCGCCCGTCAGAATAACGTCGGCCGACAAGGCGCAGCCGAACGCGGCGCGCCACGCAGGAGAGGGGCCGAATGCGCCAGATCGAGAAGTTTCCTAACCTCGTGGCGATGTTCTTCGCCCGCGCGCGGGAGGGCGGCGACAAGCCGTTCCTGTGGCACAAGCAGGGCGATAGCTGGGTAGCGCTGAGCTGGACCGAAACCGCGCGACAGGTCGCGAGCCTGGCTGCCGCGCTCAAGGCAATCGGCTTGCACCCCGGCGACCGGGTCATGCTGGTCAGCGAGAATCGCCCAGAATGGTGCATCAGCGATCTCGCGATCATGGCCGCGGGCTGCGTGACGGTGCCGACCTACATCACCAATACCGAGCGCGACCATTCGCACATCATCGAGAATTCGGGCGCGCGCGCGATCATCGTCTCGACCGCCAAGCTGGCCCGTCCGCTGCTGCCCGCGGCGGCCCGCGCGAGCGAAGCCAAGATCGTGATCGGCCTGGAAGATTTGCGCGTCGGGCAGACCGACCTCGTCTATCATAACTGGTCGAAGCTCATCGCCGACCATCCGGCGCAATCGTCCGACCTGCTGATCACCGCGAGCCGCGGCGACCTGGCCTGCATCATCTACACCTCGGGTACGGGCGGCGCGCCGCGCGGGGTGCAGCAGCACCACGGCGCGATCCTGCACAATGTCGAAGCCTGCTGCACCTTGATCGCCGAGGATTTCGGGTGGGACGACGAGGTCTTCCTGTCCTTCCTCCCGCTTTCGCACGCCTACGAGCATACCGGCGGCCAGCATTTCCCGATCGGGCTCGGCGCGCAGATTTACTATGCGGAGGGGCTCGACAAGCTCGCCAGCAATATCGAGGAAGTCCGGCCGACGATCATGGTCGTCGTGCCGCGCCTGTTCGAGGTGCTGCGGACGCGCATCGTCAAGGCGGTCGAGAAGCAGGGTGGCGTGTCCAACTATCTGCTTGGCCGCGCCGTGGCGATCGGCGGAAAGAAGGCGGCGGGCGGCGTGCCGTTATACGACCAGCCGATGAACCTCATCGTGAAGTCGCTGTTGATGCCCAAGATCGCCAAGCGCTTCGGCGGACGGATCAAGGCGATGGTGTCGGGCGGCGCGCCGCTCAACCCCGAGATCGGCATCTTCTTCCAGTCGCTCGGCCTGACCTTCCTGCAAGGCTATGGCCAGACCGAGGCAGCGCCGGTCATTTCCTGCAACCGTCCCCGCGCCGGTCTCAAGATGGATACGGTCGGGCCGCCGCTCGACGGGGTCGAGGTGAAGATCGCAGAGGATGGCGAGATTCTGGTGCGCGGCGAGCTCGTCATGCACGGCTATTGGCGCAACCCCGAAGAAACGGCGCGCGTCCTCAAGGACGGCTGGCTGCACACCGGCGATGTCGGGCTGATCGACGAGAAAGGCCGGATCAAGATCACCGACCGCAAGAAGGACCTGATCATCAACGACAAGGGCGACAACGTGTCGCCGCAAAAGGTCGAGGGGATGCTGACCCTGCAGCCCGAGATCGGCCAGGCGATGATCGTCGGCGACCGCCGGCCCTATATGGTCGCCGTGTTGGTCCCGGACCCCGAATGGACACAGGAATGGTGCGCCAGGACCGGGGCTACCTGTAACCCGAAGGCGCTGGCCGACGATCTCGACTATCGCGCCGCGCTCATGGCGGCGGTCGAGCGGGTAAACAAGGATCTGTCGGTGATCGAACGTGTCCGCCGCTTCATCCTGGCCGACGAGCCGTTCACGATCGAAAACCAGCAGATGACGCCGAGTCTGAAAATCCGGCGCCATGTGTTGAAGGAAGTGTACGGTCCCCGGCTCGATTCGCTTTACAAGGGATGACCGGACCGGAAGCCTTCGACATCAGCTCGACCCGTTCACCACCGGGATCAGTTCGTAGATGTCGAGCATCTGGTCGCCCTGCCCGTCATTCTTGACGAGCGCCATCCGCCAGCGGAACGGCGCGATGCGCTCGATCACCGCGGCGACGTCGCGTTGCCGTACTTCCCCATAAGGCGGCGCGGAAGGGGCCTGTTGCGGACGCAGCGTGCCCAGGAAGATCAGGCGCTTGCCGCTATCGTCGTCGAATAGCCAGCCGCCGGGCAATTGCGTGCCGGTCTGCTTGGTAAAGCTCTGCTTTCCGTCGACGACGGCGACATAGCAAAAGTCGGGCTTGTAGCTGATAACACCGCGACGGCCGCCAACCCTGACGAGCCGGCATTGGTAGGATCCAGGCGACAGCGTCGGTGCATCGAGCCCAGCGGTCGGATTGAGCAACATCCCTTGCGCCGCGATCCGCGCCCGCATTCCCGCCGGGACGGCCGCGAGCATGCGCTGCATGCGGTCAGTGAGACCATCGATCCGCTGTTGATCGTCGGCCGTCGCGGTTGCGCGCCACCCTGTCGGTTGTTCGACCGGCGCTCCCTCGGCGACGCTGACCACGGCTTTCGGGCCCGTCGAACATCCTGCCAGGACGCCGCTCAGCGCCACCGCTCCCACCAAGGACCAGCGCATCTCTGCCCCCTTCTCTCAGGCTAAATTAACTTGTTTTCAGAATGTTGCCCAAAAGTGACCGGAGATAGTTAACAAAAGGTTAAAATCGTCTTCGGGTTGCTATCGGCCGTGCGCGGTTGGCCGCGCCCGGCGCACGTTCCGCCGAGCGGCTATCGCAATGGAATCTCCGACCCGCGGCTGCGGGGCGACGCGCCGGCGCTTGGCCGATTTTCTATCGCCTATTGCGCCCCACCGGCGACGCTCAGCCCTTCCTTGGCCGCCACCGCCTTTGGCACCACTTCCATCGTCCAATCCTTGTCGGGGCGCAGATATTTAGCGGCCACCGCCTGGAGGTCGGCAGCCGTCACGTTCTGATAGTCGAGCAGGATGCTGCGCGCCGCGGCGATCTTGCGGGGATCATAGGATGCTCCCGCCAGCAGATTGAGCCAGAAGGTATTCCCGGTCGAGGCACGCATGACATATTGCTGCATCGGCGTCTTCGCCCGCTGCAGTTCGTCGTCGCTGATCGGGTTCTTGACCAGATCGGTCGCAATCTCGCGCGACAGGCGGAAGAAGAGGTCGGTCTTGTCGGGCGGCACCTGGCCGATCGCCATGATCCGTCCGCCGCTCGCGGCGCCGTCGGGCCAGCTCGATCCGACGCTGGGCGAATAGCTTGCGCCTGCTTCGGTGCGCAGCCGGTCGTAGAGCCGGTCACTGAACACCTGCGCCAGTACGTCGAGCTTGCGGCTTTCCGGAATGCCCTCGACGCCACCGCCGGTCGGCCAGGCGATCAGCGCGACGGCCTGGTTCTCCTGCCCCGAATGCGTCCGCACGACCGGCGTCGCATTATGTTGGGGGAATTTGATCGGCGGCGCGGCGGCGGCGGGTGTCGGGCGCGGCTTCAGCGCGCCGAACGTCGCCGCGACGGCATTGATCGCCTCGTCGCCCTTGACGTCACCGAATACTTCGACCTCGATCGGACCCGAAGCCAGGATCGGCTGCCAGAAGGTGCGAAACTGCGCGGGGGTCAACGCCGACACGGTGGCCGCGGGCGGAATCCCCCAGCGCGGATCCCTGTCGTGCAGGAACCATTCGAGGTCGCGGCTGAGCACGCCGTCGGGCGACGAATCGAGTCCCGGATAGCCGGCCAGCATCACCGCCTTGGCCCGGGCCAATGGCGCGGGGTCCCAACCCGGCGCCTTCAACTTGTCGGCGAACAGGCGGAGTTGGTCCTTGTAGTCCTGGGGCGAACTGACACCGGCCAGCGTGAACGCGTCATCGTCGATCCCGAAATCGAATCCCAGCCGTCGCCCGGTCGCCAACTGGTCGAGCTGTTCCTGGCCCAATTTGCCGATCCCGCTCGGAACCAGCGCCATATCGCCGGCCCAGGCCGGCGTACGGTGGTCGGACGGGATGGCATTATATCCCCCGCCCCAGCGCACGCGGACATAAACGCGATTGGTCTCGCTCGAATTGACGAACAGCAGCAAGCGTACGCCGTTGGCGAAGACGACCTTCTGCATCTCGAGGTCGGGAATGCTCTCGTTGCTGACGACCTTGCCCGGGGGGCCCAGCGGCGGCAGCTTGGAAAAGTCGATCGCGGCCAGCGCGGTGCGTTTGGGCGCCAGCTTCGACACGTCGGCGTCGAGCGCGGCGGCCAGCTTGGTCGCCGCCGCCGGATCGGCGGTTGGCGTCGAGATGAACGCGCGGGTCGCGTCGCCCTGGAACACGCGCTTGGTCGACGCCAGGATGGACGCCGGCGTGAACATGCCTTTGGCGCGAGCGTCGGTCAGGATCTTGTAGGAGACGTCGGGCGCGGCGACCGTCTCGCGGATGTCGAGCGCCTGGACCATGTTGTCGGCCTGCGCCGACCCCGCCTCCACGCGCGAGGTATCGACGCCATTCTTCATCGCGGCGTCATATTCGGCGAGCTCGCGGTCGAGTTCGGCCTGGCTCGGCGGATTGGTCTGGGCGTCGGCGATCACCGCTCGCACGTCCTTCAGCGCCTGTTCCCAATTGTTGCCGACCGGCACGATGTTGACGAACGTGCCGTTGACCGAGCGCGACACGTCGTCGAGGCTGACTTGCGCCTGGAGGAAGCTGCCGCCGGCGCGCGCGCGCGATTCCAACCGGCGGTTGATGATCTGGACTGCGATCAGATCGACCAGGCGCTTCTGGTTGAAGAGGATCAGGTCGTTATTGAAATGCCAGGGGCGCAACACCGCCATCGACACCAGGGTCGGCAGGCCGGGCTCGACGAGCGTGCCGGTGGTGGGCTGCTTGGTCGCGGGCGTGCCGAAATCGGGGTCGGGCGGATTGGGGCCCTTGCCCTTCCAGCTCGAAAAATTCTTGTCGACCAAAGTCTCGAACACGAGCGGATCGATATCGCCCGAAATGATCACCACTGCGCGTTCCGGCCGGTACCATCTGTCGTGGAAGGCACGCAGGCTGGCGGCGGTCGCCGCCTCCAGCGTCTTCACCGTGCCGATCGGCGATCGCGTCGCGAACGGCTGGCCCGCGAAGATCGTCGCGCGCTGGGCGTCGCCGAAACGCACCTGCGGCCCCGGCGCCTCGCGCTGCTCGGCCATCACCACCGGCCGTTCCGAATTGACCACCTTGTCGTCGAAGCTCGGCGCTTCCATCATTCCCGACAGGATTTTCAAGCTCTCGTCGACCGTGGCCGGCGTCGCGGACGGCAGATCGAGCTTGAACACCGTCTGGGTGAAGGTCGTCTGGGCATTGGTGTCGCTGCCGAAGGTCGCGCCCAGCCGCTGCCAAGTACGCTTCGCCTCATTGTCCGCGACATATTGGCTGCCGCGGAACACGAGGTGCTCCATGAAATGGGCATAGCCCTGCTCGCTGTCATTCTCGTACAGCGAGCCCGCATCGATGCGCACGCGGATCGACACCTGGCCCGGCGGCACGCCATTCTTGCGCACCGCGTAGCGCAGGCCGTTCGGCAGGGTCCCGAAATGCCATTCGGGGTCGGGGGTGATGTCGCTGCCCTTGAACAGCCAGGGCGAGCGATCGACTTCCGGCCGGACTGCGAGCGGCGCGGGAGCCGTCGGGATGGTGTGCTGGGCGATCGCCGGAAGCGACATCCCAAGGGCAATGGTGACGAGGACGGCGAGACGCGGAACGCGGAACGTAATGGCCATGACACCTGTGTAGGGCGTCCCCCGGCGAGCGGCAACCGCCGTCACGTCGATACTAAAAGGTCACATCCTGCCCCTTGTGTCGCCATTTTTTCGACCCAGATCAGGGCTAGCGGCAATTGTGCGCTGCCGCATCCGCGTAGCGTATTCGACATTTTTTGGCTCGATCGGCCGCCGTGCGACGTTGGTGCCGGTCCCGTTGGACGATGAAGAGGCTTTGTGAGCGTCGATCAACAGCTGGGGCCGCCAGTATTGCGGCGGAAATCGGGCAACGTCGCCGAAGGCAGCGTGCCCAACATGACCGTGATATCCGGAACGCCCCAATCGGATAGCGCGCCGATCGGCGGCAAGGTTGAAAAGCGGCCGTTCATCATCCGCTATGGCAAGCATCTGCGCGGGTTCTTCGACCGGATGATCGCATCGTCGTCGCTCGTGCCGAACGATCCGGTGCTCGACGTCCGCGACTTCCCCTGGACCCAGCATCTGCGCGACAATTGGCAGGCCATCCGCGACGAGATGCTCGACGCGGCGATGGGAGACAAGTCGCCCTCCCTCTCAAGCATCTCGCCCGATCATCGCGCGATCGCCCCGGTCAACAAGTGGCGCAGCTTCTTCCTGTGGGGCTATGGCTACAGCATCGAGGAAAATCTCGAACGCTGCCCGGTGACCGCCGCAGCGGTCGCGACAATTCCCGACCTCAACAGCGCGTTCTTCTCGATCCTCGCGCCGGGCACGCACATCCCCGCACATCGCGGCGTGACCAAGGGGCTGATCACGTGCCACCTCGGCCTGATCGTACCCAGGGACGGCGATGTCCGGATGCGCGTCGGCAACCGCATCGTGCGCTGGGCCGAGGGCGAGACCCTGGTGTTCGACGACACCTATGACCACGAAGTGTGGAACGACACCGACAATATCCGCGTCGTCCTGCTCATCCAGATCAAGCGTCCGCTGCGCAATCCCGGCAAGTGGATCGCCGACACTTTCCTCAACGTCGTCCGCCGCTCGGCCTTCGTCCAGGAAGCGCGCGACAACGTGATGGCGTGGAACCACGCCGTGAAGCAGATGGATGTCTGACTGATCGCAGCGGAATAGCGAGAGCTATTCCGTGCCCGGCGATCCGTCCGGCCGGCGGCGCTGTAAAGCGCCGACCGACGGCGCGGATTAACTCCGCGCCGACACTGCCGACATTTCGCCGAAAGCCCAAGTCTTCCCGCGCCCGGAACGGCGGCCGCCCCTGTTTCGTTAACGCCGCGACGAAGCGCGCCTGCCTGCCCGCTTCCCGAGCCGACGGAGACGATCATGGGACGCAGCTGGCCAGCCATCATCATCGCTGTGCTGATTGGCCTGATCGGCCTCGTGCTGGCCGTGGGTGGCGCCTATCTCGCTGTGCTCGGCGGGTCTCTCTATTATCTGATCGCCGGCGTCGCGATGCTCGCCTCCGCATGGTTCCTGTTCCGCGGCCGGCTATTAGGCGGCTGGATCTATTGCGCTTTGTTCGTCCTCAGCGCGGTCTGGGGTCTGGCCGAAGCGCGCGGCAACGCCTGGGCGATGGTGCCCTGGCTGATCGCGCCGTTCGTGCTGCTCATCGCCGTCGCCTTGGTCATGCCGACGCTGACCGCCGACCGTAACCGATGGAAATGGGCCGGCGGCGGGGTTGTCGGCGCGCTGGTCCTGGTGATTGCGATCTTCGGCCTGCTAGCCGGCGGCGGCTCGCCCGCGCTCGCTCTGCCGGCGCAAATGTCCCCCGGCATGACCGATCCGTCAGGGCTCGCTACTGGCGGCGACTGGCCGAGCTATGGCGGGACCTACGCCAATTGGCGCTATTCGCCGCTGACCCAGATATCGCCCGACAATGTCGGCAAGCTGCAAAAGGCCTGGGAGACGCATACCGGCGGCACGCCGACCACCGCCGCCTTCCAGAAGCTTTACGGGACAGAAAACACGCCGCTCAAGGTCGGCAACCTGCTCTATGCCTGCACCGCGAAGAACGTGGTGGTCGCGCTCGACGCCGCGACCGGAAAGACCGCCTGGCGCTTCGATCCCAAGGTTCCTGACGCCTGGATTCCCTATACCACCGCCTGCCGGGGCGTCGCTTATTACCAGGTTCCCGGGGAGGCGGCGGGAACGCTCTGCGCCGCGCGGATCATCGAGGGCACGCTCGATTCCCGGCTGATCGCGCTCGATGCGGCGACCGGCGCGCCCTGCGCCGAATTCAACGGCACCGGCGAGCAGGACACCAAGATCGGCATGGGCCAGGTCTATCCCGGCCTCGCCTCGATCAATTCGGCGCCCAGCATCGTGCGCGGCATCATCGTGGTCGGGCACCAGATCCTGGACGGGCAGTATCGCGGCGCGCCCTCGGGGGTGATCCAGGGCTTCGACGCCAAGACGGGCAAGCTCGCCTGGGCCTGGGACATGGTCCATCCCGACTGGACCGGTTATCCGCCGGCCGGCCAGACCTGGGCACGCGGCACGCCTAATATGTGGACCGGCAGCGCGGGCGATGAGAAGCTCGGGCTGGTCTACGTGCCCCTCGGCAATGTCGCGGACGATTATATCTCGACCGGCCGCACTCCGCAGGAGAATGCCTATTCGAGTTCGATCGTCGCGATCGACGTGACCACCGGCAAGCCGCGATGGAGTTTCCAGGCGGTCAAGAAGGACGTGTGGGACTATGACTTCGGCAGTCCGCCGTCGCTGATCGATTATAAGGGCACCGCGGCGTTGATCGTGCCCTCGAAACAGGGTGACCTTTACATCCTCGACCGCGCCACCGGGCGCGCGCTGACCCCGATCGGCTCGATCGCCGCGCCGCAAGGGGGAGTGGAGCCGAGCGAGCGAGCGCCGCGCCAGATCGTGTCGCTGTGGCAGACGCTGCGCAAGCCGCCGCTGGTCGAGTCCGACATGTGGGGCATGTCCCCGATCGACCAGATGCTGTGCCGCATCCAGTTCAAACGCGCCGACTATCGCGGCGAGTTCACGCCGCCGAACGTCGGGCGCAACAGCGTCGAATATCCCGGCTATAACGGCGGCAGCGACTGGGGCGGCGTCTCGATCGATCCGGTTCGCGGCATCCTCATCGCCAATTACAACGACATGCCCAACCTGGTCCGGCTGTTGCCGCGCGCCGAGGCCGACAAGATGGGAATCAAGCCGCGCTTTGCCTCGAAGCAGATTTCGAGCAAGTCGCATTCGGTCGATCCGCAATGGGGCGTGCCCTACGCGATCGACGTCAATGCCGGCTGGAGGATGCCCTTCACCAAATTGATGTGCAAGCGCCCGCCTTACGGCGGCATCCGCGCGATCGACCTCGCCACGGGCAAGACCTTGTGGGATCGCCCGCTCGGCACCGCCCGGCGCAACGGTCCGTTCAACCTGCCGACGATGTTGCCGCTAACGATCGGCACGCCCAACAATGGCGGCGCGGTCACGACGGCGAGCGGGCTGATCTTCATCGCTGCGGCAACCGACGACCTGATCCGCGCGATCGACCTCAGGACCGGCAAGACCGTGTGGTCCGCGCCGCTTCCCGCCGGCGGCCAAGCGACGCCGATCGTCTATCAGCAGGACGGTCGCGAATATCTGGTGATCGTCGCCGGCGGACACCATTTCATGGAAACACCGGCCGGCGACAGCGTGATCGCCTATGCGCTCCCGAAGCGCTAGGCGGTCTGTCGGTCAGATGCGCCGCGAAGCGATAATCGTTCCGCCGCGCCCTTGCTGGAGCAGGACCGCGCTGGACAGGCCCGCCGGCGCTGCCGGAAGCGCCAGACGCAACGGGGCGCCAGCCCATTGTCCTAGCTGCACCAGCTGGCGCACCACGTTGCGGTGCGCGATCGTCCGCCCGCCATTCTCGCCGGCCCGGATCGGCACGGCGATGGTCCGGGGATCGTAGCGTACCAGCCAGACGGTCGCACTGCCCTTCCCCGTACCGATGGCGAGCGACCCGCCCGCCCGGTTGATGGTCGGCCCGGTTGCCGGACGGCCGCCACGGCGGATGGCGGCGTCGACTTGCGCGGGATCCCCGCCGGTCACCACGCCGCTTCCGTTGATCACCATTTGCGGCGTCGCGACATAGGTCCTGCCGCTTGCCCTGGCATAATCCCACTGCCGCTGCGTGAAGGCGGGGTCGGCAAAGGTATCCTTCCAGCCGAGCTGGTCCCAATAGGTCACCGCGAAGCTGAGCGCGAGGACGTCGGAACGATCGGCCAGCGCGTTGAGCACCGCGTCGGCGGGCGGGCAGGATGAGCAGCCTTGGCTCTGATACAGTTCAACCACGGTCGGGTTGGCGGTATCGATTGCCGCGTTCGACTGCGTCGAACAGGCGCCGGTGAGGGCCAGCAAAGGGATCCAAAACATCTTCATATCGAAACAGCCTTTTCCTCGATCTTCGTGATCAACCCATCGGCCAGCCACTGGCCCAGCAACTGGCCGGCGAGCGCGATTCCCCTTTCCTGCCCGAGCGCCGCGACGATCCCGTCGCACATCGCGGCGAAAGACAACCCTGCCCGCGCCGCCAGCAACGCCTGGCGCTCGACCTGATCGATCGCGCGGAAGCGCGAAATCTGTTCCTGCCTCCAGACCAGAATGGCGCCCGCTTCGGGCAACGGCTCGACCGCCGGTGGCACCTCGCCCGCCGCCAGAGCGCTCCAGATCGCGGGGGCGTTGGTGGACAGCTCGCCGACATCGAGCGTCGGCGTGAAGAGCAATGTGGCGCTGTCCCAATCGACGTCGCCCAGCATCGCGGCGTCGGCCGCGGGCGCGTCGGGTCCGACGAACGCCTCGCCCAGTGCGCAATCGATCCAGGCCAGTTCGGCGACTTCGGCATCGTCCGGATAGAGCAACGTCAGCGTCGCGGGAAAATCGCGCGAATAGGCGTCTAGCGTCCAGCTGCTCGGCGGCACGCGCTCGATATGGGCGATTACCGCTTGCCGGAATGCCGCGTCTCCCAGCCAATCGCGCGTCCGCGCGAAACTGTCCTCCAGGCACGCGACCAGCTGGGCGCGATAATTGTTCAGATAGACGCGCAGCCCCGGCGCGGCATCGTCGCCAAGCCGCCGTGCTGCCCAGCGATCCTCGCGGATCAGCCAGTTGCGCAGGTCCCGCTGGAGTTCGATCAGGCTCATGCCGCCCGCCGCAATTGGCGCCGGCCGATCGCGCGTGCCACCGCCAGTTCGCTGAGCAGATCGATCAGCGGCGGGATGTCGTCGTCGCGCTCAATCATCGTGGCCACGGGCCCAAGGAGCGGCAGCACGTGCGCATAGAGATCCCATACCGACCCCGGCACGGGGCGATCGTGCGTATCGATGAGCAGATCCTCGCCCATGCTGTGTCCGGCCAGATGGATCTGGCGGACGCGATCATGGGGGACGCCGTCCAGATAGGCGATCGGGTCGAAACCGTGATTGCTCGCGCTCACGAAGACGTTGTTGACGTCGAGCAGCAGACCGCATCCGGTACGCGCGCACATCGCGTCGAGGAACTGCCATTCGGTCATGTCGGCCGGTACAAAGTCGATATAGGTCGAGGGATTCTCGATCAGCATCGCGCGCCCCAACGCCTCCTGAGCGCGATCGATATTGGCGCAGACCAAGTCGAGCGCCTCGCGCGTGTAGGGCAAGGGCAACAGATCGTGCGAGCTGAACCCCTCGATCCGCGTCCAGCTCAGATGGTCGGAGACGAACAACGGTTCGATCTCGTCGACCAGCGCGCGCAGGCGCCCGAGATAGGCGCCGTCGAGCCCGTCCGCCGAGCCGATCGACATCGATACGCCGTGCAGGGCAACCGGATAGCTCGCGCGTACGTCGCGCAGCATCTGGCGCGGCCGCCCGCCGTCGATCATGAAATTCTCGGAGATGACCTCGACAAAATCGACCGCCACTCGATGGTCGAGGAACTCGGCATAATGCGGCTTGCGTAGCCCCAAACCGAAGCCGGCGAACGGAGCGATCACGATATCTTCTCCTGCGTTGGGCGATGGCCCGGCCGCGTTGGCAGCCGGGCCCGGATATGCTCAGTTCGGCGCCGTCAGGCTGCCCCCGGCCGTCTTGCAGGCTTTGGCGGTCATTTCCTTGAAGCCCTGGCCCTTGCAGTCGTTCTGGCCCTTGCAGTCGTGCGTGCCCGACTTGCAGTCCGACTGCCCCTTGCAGCTGTTGACGCCATAGCAATGAATCTTGGCGCCACCCTTGGCGACCGCGGCACTCGGCACGGCAGCGGCGGTGATCGCGACGATTGCGGCGGCGGTCGCGACGCTGACGCCGGTACGAAGAATGGTCATTGGGATCTCCCGAAAAGGATTGTGCCTGATTGGCTCTTCCAGTTCGCGCTCCCAACTGCCGCGGTTACAGGCGTCGGTAATTTACCAGCGCAACAGGCGCGGCCCCAACAAGGCGCCAGCCGATGCGGCCAACAGGATTCCGAGCGAATACCAGGTCAGCACGAAGATCGCGGACACTTCCGGGCAATGGATGCAATAGACCGTCGCCGCGAACGCGCCGGCGGCCAGGCCCGCCGCAGCACCGGCAGCACGAAGGCGCGTCGGCGCGAGGCGGCGGAACGACCAAAGCAAGCCGACGAAGATCGGCGCGGCCAGCGTCAGCACCCGCCACGGACAGACCATCCAGCTTTCGCCCAGCCACATCGCCAGCCATTCGCCCTGCGGCGTGCGCAGGAGTTCTAGAGCTCCTAGCCCCGCCAGCAACGCCACCGGAATTGCCAACAGCCACAGCCACCGCAGCCGCGCGCTGTCGGGACGCGCGAGTTGCGCGGTCACCGCCACCGCGGCGATCGACAGCGAGATCGTGTAACCCCATTTCATCCAGAACGAGAAACCGTGCATCGCGACCGACAGGTCGGGACGTACGCCCATGACCGCGACGACAATCGTCAGCGAGACGATCAGGCCGCCGGCCAGGCCGAGACCGAGCCGCCATCCGACGGTGTGGCGCCGCACGCGGGGGACATCGGCCGACAATTGCGCGATCAGGTCGTCGGTGTTCATCGGCCACCTCCCTGAATGCGCGTCATCAGCGATTTGAGGCCGCGATGGACCGACACTTTCACGTCGGATTCGCCTAGGCCATCGGCTGCAGCGGCTTCGGCGATGCTGAGCCCGTCGATCCGGGTGGCGCGGATCATCCGCGCTTGCTTGACCGGAAGCGTGCCGAGCAGCTCGTCGACATCGAGCCGCGCGATGGACGCGCCCTCGAACGCTTCGGCGACCAGCAATTCTTCCATGCCCTCGATGGGCTGCAGCCGGCGGACGCGCCTGAAATGGTCGATCATCTTGTATCGCGCGATGGCGAACAGCCAGGAGGTAAAGGCGCGGTCACGATCGTAGGTGGCGCGGCGCGTGTGCACGGCGATCAGCGTTTCCTGCACCAAGTCCTCGATATCGTCGGCGGAGCCATTGGCATGGCGCCGGTAATAGCTACGGAGCAACGGCACGAGCAGGCGCAGCAACGATGTGTGCGCGCCGGCATTGCCGTCGAGCCCATCGATCATCAACCCGCGCAACTCGTCCTCGTTTGCCCGCATCTGCACTCCTCGGCAGGAGTTCGGCATAGCCGGGGCCGAGGTTACACGGCGGCGGCAAAATTCTCGCCGGCATTTTTGTAACCCCCGCTCCGCTCTTTCCGAACCAGCCTCGTGACCTGGGCTTTACCTGCCTCCTTCCCCGGTCATCGCGCGGCCCGGAATTCCCCCCTCCGGGCCGCGCGCCCCTGGGCACCTCCATTCAAAGGAAAATCCTCATGCGTTCCACTCACGCCACTCTGGCCGCCACGCTGGCCCTCGCCGTCGCTGGCACCGCTCTCGCCACCTCCGCCTCGGCCCAGACCAAGCCCGCGATGGAGAAATGCTATGGCGTGTCGCTCGCCGGCAAGAACGACTGCAAGGCCGGTGCCGGCACCAGCTGCGCGGGTACGTCCAAGGTCAATTATCAGGGTGACGCCTGGAAGCTGGTCAAGGCGGGCACCTGCACCTCGATCAAGACTCCCAAGGGCAACGGCTCGCTGACGCCCAAGGCGTGATCCGATGCCGGCCGGGATGCGCAATCCGCGTCCCGGCCGGTCCGGCCAGGAGAAAACAGATGAGTTCGCTGATCGCCTCGTACGATCGTTTGGGCAATCGCGCGTCCCGCCTGATGCCCGATGCAGTGTTGCTGCTCGTCGCGCGCCTCGGCATCGCAGCGGTGTTCTTCATGTCCGGGCGGACGAAGGTCGACGGCATCATCCACATCACCGACGGTACGTACGAGCTGTTCCGCACCGAATATGCGCTGCCGCTGATCCCACCCGACGTCGCCGCGGTCGCGGCAACCTGGTCGGAACACGTCTTTTCGATCCTGCTCGTGCTCGGGCTGTTCACGCGGTTTTCGGCGCTGGCGTTGTTCATCATGACGCTGACGATCGAGATTTTCGTCTATCCCGATGCCTGGCCGACGCATCTCAGCTGGGCGGCGATCCTGCTGCCGCTGATCTTCCGCGGCGGCGGCGGCTGGTCGCTGGACGCGCCGGTACGGAGTCTCCTTCTTCCGGCGCGCCCATGAGCGACCATCGCATCCGATCCAGACAAATGCTGGCGCTGACCGGACGGATGCGATCCCGCACGTAGCGTGTGCGGCAACGGCTCACCAACTCGGCGCCCGGGTCGGCGACAAGCCGCGCTGTTGCTTCGCTTTTCTGAGTGCAATGGCATCGGCCCGGTCCTAAGCGGACTCCACATGGACGATTCCCCACCCTCTATGTCGCAACGCGATGCGCTGCGCCGGACGCGCATTCTGCTTCGCCGCCATGGCCCGACCGCGGCCGTGTGGCGTCGGCGCGCGGCGATTATCGGCGGCGCCATATTGGTCGGATTGGCGGCGATCGCCTTCGCCCGTGCAGCCGATCGCGCCAGCGGCATGTTCGATGCGATGGTCGCGCAATATTGGTGGCTTCCGCTGATTCTGACGCCGGTGAGCTACGTCCTGATCGTCTGGATCACCAACCGCTACGCCCCGACGGCGCGCGGGTCGGGTATTCCTCAGATCATCGCTGCCAAGCGCGACCCGGTCGGTGCGACTGCCGACCTCGCCTCGGCACGGACTGCCATCCTGAAGACGGTGCTGACCGCCGCCGCGCTTGCCGCCGGCGGCTCGGTCGGGCGTGAGGGACCCACGGTGCAACTCGGCGCGACGATCATGGCCTATGCCCACAAGCTGCTGCGCGTGCCGATCAACGCGTCGGTCCTGGTCGCCGGGGCCGGGGCCGGCGTCGCCGCCGCCTTCAATACCCCGCTTGCCGGCGTCGCTTTCGCGATCGAGGAACTCGCCGCGGCGTACGAACAACGGATGACCCTGCTGGTCATGACCGCCGTGTTGATTGCGGGGATGATAGCTCAGGGTGTGGCGGGCGATTACGTCTATTTCGGCATCGTCGGGCAAACCCTGCCGCTCGGGACGGTGCTGGTCGTGGCACCGATCGCCGGTGTCCTTGGGGGCACGACCGGCGGACTGTTCTCGCGATTGACCTTATGGTTCGCGCGCGGCGGCGCGCGGCGCATTTCGGGCGGGCGGCCGCTGATGCTCGCCGCCGTCTGCGGGCTCATCGTAGCAGTGCTGGGCATTGCCACGGGCACCACCTGGGGAACCGGCTACGCGCCTGCGCGCGCGATGATCCAGGGCACCGATACGCCGATCTGGTTCGGCGCGGCGAAGTTCGTCAGCACGCTGGTAACGACCGGCGCGGGATTACCCGGCGGCATCTTTTCGCCCAGCCTCGCGACCGGAGCGGGCGTCGGCAATGTCCTTCATGCGCTTTTTCCCCGCGAACCGGCGGGCGCGGTCATCCTGCTCGGCATGGTTGCCTATTTCACCGGCGTCGTCCGTGCGCCGCTGACGGCGGTGATCATCATCTCGGAAACCACGGGAAGCCGTGGATTGATGCTGCCGCTCCTCGCGGCCGCGATCATCGCCGAGGGGGCCGCAGCCCTGGTCTGCCGCGAGCGGCTCTATCACGGGCTTGCCTTGGGGTTCCTGCCGAAAGAGAGCGAGAAATAGCGCCGGAGAAACAATTCGGTCTTGGCGGAAAGCAACAATGCGTTTCCGCCCGGACGCTTGATCCCGAGCAAGTTCCGTCCCACATCGCCATCATGCTGATCGAAACCGAAGCCACGCCCAACCCGGCGACACTCAAGTTCCTGCCCGGACGGACCGTGATGGAGGCCGGCACCCGGGACTTCGCGACGCCGGAAGAGGCGGATGCATCGCCGCTCGCTGAAGCGCTGTTCAATCTCGGCGACGTCACCGGCGTGTTCTTCGGGCGCGATTTCGTATCGGTTACCGCTGCCCCCGGGATCGACTGGCCGGGCCTCAAGCCCGACGTGCTGGCGATCCTGCTCGATCATTTCTCGGCCGGCATGCCGCTGTTCAAGCCGGCGACCGCCGCCGGGATCAGCGTTCCGTCCGATGATGAAGGCCTCGCCGACGATCCCGCCGATGCCGACATCGTGGCCCAGATCCGCGAACTTATCGACACGCGCGTCCGCCCGGCAGTGGCGAATGATGGTGGCGACATCGTCTATCGCGGGTTCGACAAGGGCAAGGTCTATCTGCGTATGCAAGGCGCCTGTTCCGGCTGTCCGTCGTCGACCGCGACGCT
Organism: Sphingomonas sp.; assembly: GCF_024508665.1. Taxonomy (GTDB): domain Bacteria; phylum Pseudomonadota; class Alphaproteobacteria; order Sphingomonadales; family Sphingomonadaceae; genus Sphingomonas. The sequence goes on along the minus strand of NZ_JANINP010000001.1, from coordinate 91,500 downwards.
GAAGAACGGAATCGAACAATTGCTCAAATATTATGTTCCGGAAGTGACCGAGGTTCGCGCGGTCTGACCCGCGCCGACCGAGGCTTGCGACCCCATCACTCAGGAGAATGGCCATGGGCGAAAAGCTCACGGACAGCGCGCTCGATACGATCTTCCGCACGGCGCGCACCTATAACGGCTATACCGACGCGCCCGTCACTCAAGACGATATCAAGGCGATCTACGAGCTGGTTAAGATGGGCCCGACCTCGGCCAATCAGCAGCCGGCGCGGTTCGTCTGGCTGCTGAGCCAGGATGCCAAGGACAAGCTTGCCGGGTTCGCCAGTGCGAACAACGCCGACAAGATCCGCAAGGCGCCGGCCAGCGTGATCATCGCGTACGACAAGGAATTCCACGAGCATCTGCCGGAATTCTTCCCGCACGTCGATGCGCGGCCGTGGTTTGCCGAACCGGTCGCGCGCGAGCGCCACGCTTTCCTCAACTCGACGCTGCAGGCCGCCTATTTCATCATCGCGGCGCGCGCTTTGGGGTTCGACACCGGCCCGATGACCGGGTTCGACAATGCGGCGGTCGATGCCGCTTTCTTCGCCGACCAGCCCAATTACCGCTCGACCATTCTCTCGACGCTCGGCCATGGCGACCCGGCGAGCATCTTCGGCCGCTTGCCGAGACCTGCATTCGAGAAGTTCAACACTGTTCTCTGACCGCAAAATTGCGCTAGCGGGCTGACATGGCTCGCACGCTCGTCATCGAAACCGCCACTGCCGCCTGTTCGGTCGCCCTGATCGAGCAAGCGACGGTGGTGGCATCGGCGCACGAAGTGGTCGGGCGTGGCCATGCCGAGCGCCTGCTACCGATGATCGCAAGCTTGCCCGATGGCGGCCGCGCCGACGCCATCCTGGTCGATTGTGGTCCTGGCAGCTTTACCGGCATCCGCGTCGGCATCGCCGCCGCGCGCGGCCTCGGTCTTGGCTGGGGCGTGCCGGTCCGCGGCTTCTCTTCGCTGCCGTTGGTCGCCGCGGCCGCCTTTGCTGCCGATGCCAGGCTCGACCGACTTGCGGTGGTGCTGGAAGGCGGGCATGGCGAGGTCTTCATGCAGCCCTTCGCCCGAGACCCGCTCGTCGCCACGGCCGATTTTGCCTCTCTTCCTCCTACGGAAGCGATGGCGCGGCTGGACGCGACCGCGGTCGGTAACGGCGTACGGTTCCTGTCGCAGGGAGGACGCGAACGGCTGCCTGACGCGGCCGATGTCGTCCTGCTTCCCGCCGCCCTGATCGACCTGCCGCCGCGGCCAATTTATGGCCGCGCGCCCGACGCCAAGCCGATGACGGCCGAGAAAGCCGGCGCATGAGCACCGCCGCGATCGACCTGCGCGAAGGCGACGTCCGCGATCTGGACCGGATCGACCGGATCATGACCGACGCTTTCGATCCGCGCTGGGGCGAAGCCTGGACGCGCAATCAGGTGATCGGAATATTGGCCGTTCCCGGCGTATGGCTGACGATCGCCGAGATTCACGGTCGCGCGGTTGGATTCGCACTGACTCGTGGGGTGCTGGACGAGGCCGAGTTGCTGTTGCTCGCCGTCGCGCCGGAAGCGCGCCGCCGCGGTGTCGGCGCGGCATTGCTTCGTGCGGTGATGGCCGATTGCGCCACGCGCAAGATTTCGCGCATCCATCTTGAAGTCCGCGCCGGCAACGACGCGATCAAATTGTACAGCAGTTCTGGCTTTTCCAAGATTGGTGAACGCCGCGACTATTATCGCGGAGTCGATGGCAGGACTTATTCGGCGCTAACGCTTCACCGCAAGATTGCGTGAATAATCTCATTTGCTTGGGGTTAGTCCTTGCGCTTCTACCCAAAATGGACCAAAGCCCCGCGCGTTGGGGGATCGCAAAATCTTACGTTCAGGGTCGAAGGAATCACGATGGACAACACCAACGATATGCAGGAAACTTTGGTCACGTTGACTGCCGATATTGCCGCGGAATATCTCGGTAACAACAACGTCGCCGTTTCGGATATCGAACTGGTTATTCAGAACATTTATCGCGGGTTGTCGCGCCTTACTCCGCAGGCCCCGGCGCCAGAACCGAAGCAAGAGCCGGCGGTTTCGGTCCGCGCGTCGATCAAGCCCGACTATATCGTCTGCCTTGAGGACGGTAAGAAGCTCAAGATGCTCAAGCGTCACCTGATGACGCATTATCAGATGACCCCGGAACAGTATCGCGCGAAGTGGAACCTGGCCGCCGACTATCCGATGGTCGCGCCGAACTATGCCGAACAGCGTCGTACCTTGGCGAAGAAGATCGGCCTGGGCACGAAGCGCCGCAAGAGCCGGTAAGCGATTGGGCCGGGATCGCCCGCAGGGCGAACTGACCATGCGAGTCATGGTCGACCCGATAGCGCCGGCAAAGCCGGAAGACACAGGAAAGGCCAGGAGAAATCCTGGCCTTTTCTTTTATAGCCGGTTGGCGCCGCACCTCGCTATCGCTCAAGAGCTAGGCGACGGATCATATCCCGCATGATCCGAACACGGCGTCGATATGTCGAACTCGCTGCTAATTGCGAATGACTCTCTACTTTCGCAACAAGGATGTTGCGCCTATATCGCCCGGATGGCGCGCAGCATCGACCTCGAAGCCCTTTGTCACGAAAAAGGATTGCGCATCACCGATCAGCGGCGCGTGATCGCACGCGTGTTGAGCGAGGCGGAGGATCATCCCGACGTCGAGAAGGTCTATGCCCGCGCATCGGCGATCGATCCCGGCATCTCGATCGCGACCGTCTATCGCACCGTGCGCCTGTTCGAGGAAGCGGGTATCCTCGACCGCCACGATTTCGGCGACGGCCGTGCGCGCTACGAGCCCTCGCCTGAGGCTCATCATGACCATCTGATCGATGTCGAGACTGGCCGGGTCATTGAATTCGTCGATCCCGAGCTCGAACAGCTCCAGAAACAGATCGCGGAGAAGCTCGGCTTCCGCCTGGTCGATCACCGGATGGAGCTGTATGGAGTCAGCCTCTCCCGCAAGGATTGAGGCTCGCCTTCAGGCAGCCAGGGGAAATCCTCAGCCGATCCCGTTGACTGGCCGACTTCGCATCTGGCGCCGCGCCGCGGGCATGGTCGCCGGGCTCATCCTGTTCGTCCCGCTCCATTATTGCTGGCGTTTGCTCCACTTGAGCTCGCCCTGGCCGCGACTGTTCCTCGCCTGGGCCGGCTATTGTTCGGGCGCGCGCGTCGAACGGATCGGCACGCCGCTCAAACGCGATGTCTTCTACATCTCCAACCATTGCAGCTGGATCGACATTCTGGCGATCGCTGGCGCTAGCGGTACCGCGTTCGTGGCCAAGGCGGAATTGCGCAAGGCGCCGGTAGTGGGTTGGCTCTCGACCCTCAACCGCACCGTCTTTGTCTCTCGCGAAGACAGGCTGGGCGTCGCCGAACAGATCAACCGGCTGCGCGAGGCGCTGGCCGAAAACTGGTCGGTCACGGTCTTCCCCGAGGGTACCACGACCGACGGACGCTCGCTGCTGCCGTTCAAGTCGCCGCTACTGAAAGTGCTCGAGCCGCCGCCCGCCGGCGTTCTCGTCCAGCCGGTCTTGCTGGATTATGGCGAGGTCGGGCCGGATATCGGCTGGATCGGCGACGAGCATGGCAAGGACAATGCGCTGCGCGTGCTCGCGCGCCCGGGGACCTTCCGATTGCGCATCACTTTCCTCGATCCGTTCGATCCGCGCGAATTCCCCGGCCGCAAGGCGATCGCGGCGGAAAGCATGCGCCGCATCCGCGACGCGCTGGCCGCGACTTTGGGCCATGATGTCTCGACGTTCATCGGGCACGATGTCTGGGCGGGACGAACCCCTCCCCGTCCCGGAGAGGACCTGCTATAGGCGCCGCCCCATGACGAAGCCTACCAATCCCAAGACCTTTCACGTCAAGTCGTTCGGTTGCCAGATGAACGTCTATGACGGCGAGCGCATGGCCGAGCTGATGGCGGCGCAAGGCCTGTCCGCGACCGACGATGTCAATGTGGCTGACCTGGTCGTCCTCAACACGTGCCACATCCGCGAAAAGGCGACCGAAAAGGTCTATTCGGACATCGGACGCCTGAGGAAGCACGGCAACGACCCGATGATCGCCGTCGCTGGCTGCGTCGCCCAGGCCGAAGGGGTCGAGATCGCGCATCGCGCCAAGGTCGATATCGTCGTTGGCCCCCAAGCCTATCACAACCTGCCCGACCTGGTGGCCAAGGCGTCGCGCGGTGAGCTCGGGCTCGACACCGACATGCCGGTCCTGTCGAAGTTCGGCGCGCTTCCGGCGCGGCGAAAGGTCGGCCCGACCGCTTTCCTGACGGTGCAGGAAGGCTGCGACAAATTCTGCACCTATTGCGTCGTGCCCTATACGCGCGGCGCCGAAATCAGCCGAACCTGGGACGCGCTGGTCGACGAAGCCAAGGCGCTGGTCGATGCCGGCGCCAAGGAAATCACGCTGCTCGGCCAGAACGTCAACGCCTGGAACGATGGTGACCGTGATCTCGGCGCGTTGATCCGCGAGCTCGACCGCATTCCCGGCCTGGCGCGGATCCGCTATACGACCAGCCACCCCAACGACATGACCGATGGCCTGATCGACGCGCATCGCGACGTCGAGAAATTGATGCCTTTCCTCCATCTGCCGGTCCAGGCTGGAAACGACCGCATCCTCAAGGCGATGAACCGCAGCCACAGCCGCGATTCCTATCTGCGTATCCTCGATCGCGTCCGCGCCGCCCGCCCCGATATCGCCTTGTCGGGCGACTTCATCGTCGGCTTTCCCCGCGAGACCGAGGCCGAGTTCGCGGATACGCTCAGCCTGATCGACGCGGTCGGCTATGCCCAGGCGTTCAGCTTCAAGTACAGCCCACGCCCGGGCACCCCGGCGGCCGACATGCATGGCCAGGTCGCGCCCGAAGTGATGGACGATCGCCTGCAGCGACTGCAGGCCGCGCTCAACCGCGACCAGGCGGCGTTCAATGCGGCGACGGTCGGCCGGTCTTGCCAGGTGCTGATCGAGCGCAAGGGCAAGCTGCCCGGCCAAATGCTCGGCAAATCGCCGTGGCTGCAGTCGATCCATCTGATCACCGATGCAAAGGTTGGCGATCTGGTCGACGTCGAGATCGTCAGCGCCGGCCCAAATTCATTGGCCGGCGTCGAGCGCGTGCGCGCTGCCACTTGAGTCAAGTCGTCACCCCGGGCTCGTCCCGGGGTCCAACGCGCCCCAGGCGATGTTGCCCGCGGCGCCTTGGATGCAGGAACGAGTCGGGCATGACGAGATAGTATGATGTTGCCCCGATCGCACACTTGGCGCCGACGCGACCTTCGGCATCGATTCCCGCTGTCATCCCCGCCGCCGATCTGCCATCGTCCGCCGTGGATGCGCGACGCCCTTCCCGCCCTGACGCCTGACGGAACATCTTTCCGCATGGCCTCGTTCGGCGGTGTCATGAAACCCGGCTACTCGCCGCTCCACCAATCCCTAATTCCCGAAAGGACCGCATGAGCCGCAAGCCTGTCCCCGCCCAATCCGGTGAACGCAGCCGGGTCGAGCTGACCTTCGACAAGCCACAGCTGCTCGCGCAACTTTTCGGGCAATATGACCAGAATCTCGTCGCGCTCGAACACCGGCTGGGCATCTACATCACCGCGCGCGGCAACCGCGTCGGGCTTGAGGGGTCGGCCGAGCAGGTCGCGATGGGCCGCGACGTGCTCTACGACCTCTACAAACGGCTGCAGCGCGGCGAGGATATCGATACCGGATTGGTCGACGCATCGATTGCGATGGCGTCCGAACCCGTGCTCGACGGCATCATTTCGGCGGAAGCCAGCCCGGCGCCGCCGATCATGATCCGGACGCGCAAGAAGACGATCGTCCCGCGCACCCCGGCGCAGGCGCATTACATGCGCGAACTGACCAATAACGACATGATCTTCGCGCTGGGACCGGCGGGCACCGGCAAGACTTATCTGGCCGTGGCGCAGGCGGTGTCGCAGCTGATCACCGGCAGCGTCCAGCGTTTGATCCTATCGCGCCCCGCGGTAGAGGCGGGCGAGAAGCTCGGCTTCCTGCCCGGCGACATGAAGGAGAAGGTCGATCCCTATCTCCGCCCCTTATACGACGCGCTCAACGACTGCCTGCCCGCCGAACAAGTCGAGCGGCGGATCAGCTCGGGTGAGATCGAGATTGCGCCGATCGCCTTCATGCGCGGACGGACGCTCGCGGACGCCTTCATCATCCTCGACGAGGCGCAGAACACCACGCCGGCGCAGATGAAGATGTTTCTGACCCGCTTCGGCGAGCGCAGCCGCATGGTGGTCTGCGGCGATCCCAACCAGGTCGACTTGCCCGGCGGCGTCGAGGCGTCGGGCCTTCGCGACGCCGTCACTCGGCTGGAAGGGATCGAGGGGATCGCGATGAGCCGCTTCACCGCCGCCGACGTCGTGCGGCATCCGATCGTCGGGCGGATCGTCGAGGCCTACGAGGGACCGCACGGATGAGGAGGCTGGACACTATTAAGCCCCTCCCCTTCAGGCGTTTGAGGTCGATTGTGCCACCGGCACAACCTGAACAGTCCGGGGGACTGTTCACCTCAAACGGGGTTGGGGGTGGGGAAGCGCCGCAGGCACTTCGCTTGTGGAGAGCCCCCACCCCAACCCCTCCCCTGAAGGGGAGGGGCTAGCATGCTTGAAATCGCCCTCACCCGCGAAGACCCCTGGCCCGAACACGACTGGGATGCCCTCGCCGACCGCGCTGCCCGCGCGGCGATCGACCGCACGCCGCACGGCGAGTTGCTGACGATCCCGGCCGCGGTGGAGATTTCGCTCCGCCTTACCTCGGACGACGAGGTTCACACGCTCAACCATCAATACCGCCACAAGGACAAGCCGACCAACGTTCTCAGCTTTCCGATGGTCCAGGCCGATCTGCTCGAAACGGTGACGCAGAACTCAGATGACGGCGAGGTGCTGCTCGGCGACATCGTCCTCGCGCATGGCGTGTGCGCAGCGGAAGCGGCGGAGCGCGGGATCGCGATCGAAACGCACGCGACTCATTTGATCGTGCACGGCGTGCTGCATCTGCTAGGTTATGACCATATGGTCGACCGCGAGGCCGAGGCGATGGAGGCGATCGAGACCGATGCGCTCGCCTCGCTCGGCATCGACGACCCCTATCTGATCGAAGAGGACTGACCGACTACAATGCCCGAGGGCCCCAGTACCGACGCCGGCGACAGTATCTGGCGCAAGCTGAAGTCGCTGTTCGGAGAACACGAACCGACGCTGCGCGATCAGCTCGAAGACGTGATCGAACGTCACGAGGATGATCCGGCTCCCGATGCCGCCGGCGACCTGTCGCCGCTTGAGCGCCAGATGGTCCGCAACCTGCTCCATTTCGGCGAGCGCGACGCGGGGGATGTCGGCGTGCCGCGCGCGGACATCATCGCGGTCGAGGAAAAGACCAGCTTCGCCGATCTCGTGAAGCTGTTCGCCGAGGCGGGACATAGCCGTCTGCCGGTCTATCGCGGCAGCCTGGACGAGGTGATCGGGATGATCCACGTCAAGGACGTGTTCGCGATCCTGGCAACCGGCGCTGCGCATCCCGAGGATATCGCCGGGCTGATCCGCCAGCCGCTCTATGTCCCGATGTCGCGCGGCGCATTGGACCTGCTCGCCGACATGCGATCGAAGCGCGTCCACCTGGCGATCGTGCTCGACGAATATTCGGGTACCGAAGGCCTGGTCACGATCGAGGATCTGATCGAGGAGATCGTCGGCGATATCGAGGACGAGCATGACGAAGCGCCCGAGGCTTTGCTCGTGCCGCTGGACGGCGGGGCCTGGGATGCCGATGCCCGCGTCGAACTCGAGGACGTCGCCGAGACGATCGATCCGCGGCTCGCCGAGCATGACGAGGACGTCGACACGCTGGGTGGGCTCGCGGCGGTCATCGCCGGGCGTGTGCCGATCAAAGGCGAATGCCTGGAGACGCCGTCGGGCTGGACGCTTGAAGTGCTCGAAGCGGATTCGCGCCGCATTGAGCGGTTACGCCTTCATCCCCCGAAGCCGGTGCGCGAGGGCGCTGAGGCCTAGGTTGCGAACCAAATAAGCCGTCGTCCTTAGAAAGCGATCTATCCATAACTCGTCATCCCGGCGAAGGCTGGGATCTCAAGCCGCATCGCGTCACCGCCAGAAACCCCAGCTTTCGCTGGGGTGACACGAGGAAGGGCCGAATGCGACCGAGACGGCAGGGTTGGCGAAGTTAAAAAAAGGCCGGGATTAGCCCCGGCCTTCCGGGCTCGTTCAAGCCGCGCACTGCACCGTCAATTCGTGACGATGCACGCCTCGCCCGCGACCTTCAGCTTGCCGCACAATTCCTGCGCGGCGCCCGCGCTGCCGGCATTGACCTTGAGCCGGTAGAAGGTGCGGCCGTTGACTTCCGCCTTCTCCACCGACTTGCCGAGATTGGCGATGTAATTGAATCGCTTCGACTCACGCGCCCATGCACTATTGGCGGCGGCTTCGCTGGGGAAGGCGCCGAGTTGGACCAGCGCGCCGCCGCCACCGCCATTGACGACCGCGATCGGCTTGCCCGGCGGCGGCGCCACCAGCTTGCCGCGAGATCCTGTCACGGGAGCGGTCGCGACCGGGCTGCCCGGCCCTGTCTTGGTGTTCGACGCCGCCCGGGTGCCGGCGACCGGAGCCTCGGGCAGCTTGGTCACCGCGATCTGGCTGTTACCGCCGCCATTGCCGCCGCTCGTGGCGACCGAGGCATCGCCTTCACCCTCGACCTTGAGGCCGCCGGGGTCGTCCGGCTTGACCTTGTAATCACCTTCCTGCGCGGCGATCAGATCGCCATTGCCGGGCGCCGGCGCGCGGTGCTTCCACCAATAGACACCGCCGAGCACCGCTCCGAGAGCGACCAGCCCGAGCAGGACGAGACCGACGAGACGACCAAGCGGAGGCCCCTCCTCCTCATCATCAGCCGCAGTCTCGAGCCAGGGCAGTCGATCCTCGTCGCGTGCCGCGGGCTCGGGCACAGGATCCGACGCCAGATATTCGTCCTCTTCGCCCGCCATCACTTCATCTCCTGGACGGCCTCGACCCCCATGATGGAGAGACCATTACGGATAATCTGCCCGATCGCGTCGCCGAGGAAAAGCCGCGCGCAGGTGAGCTCGGGACGGTCCGGAATCAGGTAGCGGCGGTCGGGACGGTCGTTTCCGACATTCCATTGCGCATGAAACTCAGCCGCCAAGTCATAGAGATAAAAGGCGATCCTGTGGGGCTCCCGCGCCGCTGCGGCGGTTTCGACGACGCGCGGGAACTGCGCCGCGAGCTTCACCAGCCGCAGGTCCTCCGTATCAAGCTGGGACAGGTCGATGTCCTTGCACACGATCCCGGCCTCCGCCGCCCGCCGCTTGAGCGATGCGACTCGCGCATGGGCATATTGGACGTAGAACACCGGATTGTCCTTCGACGCCTCGACCACCTTGGCGAAATCGAAGTCCATCTGCGCATCGGCCTTGCGCGTCAGCATGGTGAAACGGACGACGTCCTTGCCGACTTCGCGCACGACATCAGCAAGCGTCACGAAGTTACCGGCCCGCTTGGACATCTTGACCGGCTCGCCGCCGCGCAACAGCCGCACCATCTGGACGAGCTTGACGTCGAACCGCGTCTTGCCGCCGGTCAGCGCCTGCACCGCGGCGACGATCCGCTTGACGGTGCCGGCATGGTCGGCACCCCAGATGTCGATCAGCGCATCGGCGGTCTGTGCCTTCTGCCAATGATAAGCCAAGTCAGCGCCGAAATAGGTCCAGCTGCCGTCCGACTTCTTGATCGGCCGGTCCTGGTCGTCGCCGAATTGCGACGAGCGGAACAGCGGCAACTCGACCGGCTCCCAATCCTCGGGCGTCTCGCCCTTGGGCGCCTCGAGCACGCCGTCATAGACCAGGCCGCGCGCGCGCAATTCCTTCTCGGCCGCTTCCGGCTTCTTTGCCGCCTGCAGCTCGGCCTCGGACGAGAACAGGTCGTGATGGATGCCAAGCAGCGCCAGATCGTCCTTGATCAGCACCAGCATCTGCGCGACCGCGACCTTGCGGAACAGCGCGAGCCACTCGCTTTCGGGCGCTGACGCGAACTTGTCGCCGAACTCGGTCGCCAGCGCCTGGCCGACCGGGATCAGATAGTCGCCGGGATAGAGCCCCTCCGGGATCCCGCCGATATCCTCGCCCAACGCCTCGCGATAGCGCAGGTGCGCCGAGCGGGCGAGCACGTCGACCTGACCGCCGGCATCGTTGACATAATATTCGCGGATGACCTTGTAGCCGCCCCATTCGAGCAAGGCGGCGAGCGCATCGCCGACCACTGCGCCACGGCAATGTCCCATGTGCATTGGGCCGGTCGGGTTGGCCGAGACATATTCGACATTGACCGTCTGGCCATGTCCCTTGGTCGAGCGGCCGTAATCGGCCCCGCCATCGATGATCGCGGCAAGCTCGTTGCGCCAGGTGTCGTCGGTCAGCGTCATATTGATGAAGCCCGGCCCCGCCACCGCGACGCTCGCCACTTCGTCGAGCTTGCCGAGCTCGGCCGCGATCTTGTCGGCCAACACACGCGGATTGGTGCCGGCGGGCTTGGCCAGCACCATCGCGGCGTTGGTCGCCAAGTCGCCATGGCTGGCGTCACGCGGCGGCTCGACCGTCACCGCGCCTCGCGCCAGCCCGCTCGGCAGATCGCCATGTGCGGTCAGGGCATCGAGCGCCGCATCGATATGCGCGGCAAAGCGGGTATAGAGGGTCATTCCGGGGTCCAACGATAAGGAGAAGGCGCGCCCTTAGACCAAGCGCGCGCGACACTCAAATTTGTGATGCCAGCCATCGCATTCAATACGAACCGCATTGACGATGTTACGTTGTATCATTATCCGACGCGACATGACCGCTCCTCCCCTAGCTATCAACGACCCGGCGCACTGGGATTCGCTCGCAGAGCGCTATGCGGACGAGGCCGATCGCCTGACCAGCCTCTATTGCGAAGCGGCATGGCAGGATGCCGACCTGCCTCAGGGCGCTCGCGTGCTGGACGTCGCAACGGGAGCGGGTGCGTTGCTGGCGATCGCTGTGAAGGGCGGCGCCGATGCGATCGGCATCGATTTTTCGCCCGCCATGGTTCGCCTGGCACAGGAACGGGCCGCTACTATCCGTCCCGGAAATCACGCCATGGTGATGGATGGCCAAAAGCTCGATTTTGCCGATGCGAGCTTCCATGCCGCTTTCTCGATGTTCGGGGTATTCATGTTTCCGGACCCGATCGCGGGTTTCGCGGAGATCGCCCGCGTGCTGCGGCCGGGCGGGCTGGCGGTGATCGCGGTGTGGGAGAATGCCGGCGGTGCCGGTCCGGCGATATTGTTTCAGGAGGCGGCGCGGCGCCTGTTTCCCGACCGCCCCATCCCGACGCCGATGGCGCGGCTGTTCAATTCGCCGGCGTTGCTTGACCAGGCGTTCCGCGAGGTCGGTCTCGAACCGCAAGCGGTCCACGCGGTCGAACACCCTTGGCCGGCGCAACCAGTCGAATGGTTTCGCGACAATGCCAAGCTCGCCTTCGGTTGGTCGCCTTTGTGGCGCGATCTCGACGAGCAACAGCGCACCGCATTTTCGGAGGAAGCCGCCGCGCTGGCGATGAAGCTGCCGCCCGAAGGAATCCGGTCGACCGCGTTCGTCGGCATGGCGCGCAAGCCCGCTTGATCGTCCCGGATCGAGCTTACTTCCCCGCGTCCAGGAACTGACGGACCAGCTTTACGGTCGCGTCTGGCTGCTCCTCCATCAGCCAATGGCCGGAATTGGCGACGACAGCACCTGTGACGTTGGTTGCCGTGGCGCGCATCACCGTCGCCATGGTCGTGCCGAACGACTTGTCGCCGCCGACCGCCAGGATCGGCATGGTCAGCTTGCCCTCGGCGAGGAACGCCTTGTCGTCGATCGCGTCCTGATCGAACGCCGCGAATTGCGAGAAGCCCGAGTGCATCGCGCCGGGCAGCGCATAGAGTTTCGCATAATGCTCGCGCGACTGCTCGCTGAACTTGGCCGGCGTGGCGGAGAATTCGTTCCAGAAACGATCGAGATAAATGCGTTCGCGTCCGGCGACCAACCGCTCCATGTCAGGTCCGCCGAAACGGAAGTGCCAAAGCAGCGGGTTCTTCAATATCTCTTCCCACGGTCCGATGCCCGGGATCGGCGCGTCCATCAGCACGAACTTCTTCACGCGATCACGATGTTCGGCGGTGAAGGCATAGCCGACCATATTGCCGATATCGTGCGTAACGAGGTCGACCTTGTCGATCTTCAAGGCATCGAGAATGCCGGCAATATCCTGGCCCTGGGTCTTCTTGTCGTAGCCGCCGGCCGGGTGGGCCGAAAGGCCCATTCCGCGCAGGTCGGGGACGATGACGGTATGATCACGCATCAGGTCGGCGGCCAGCGGCGCCCACATGTCGCCGGTCTCGCCGTAACCGTGCAGCAGCACCACGGCGGGCCCCTTGCCGCCGACGCGGACGTGCAGCGTCGTGCCGTTGGTTGGGATGTCGCGTTCGACGAACGAAGCCGGAAAAGGCTGGACTTGTGCCGCCGCCGGCGCCGCGGCGAGCAGGCTTAATGCGATAAGGGCTGAGCGAAGCATGGCGATATCCCCGTTGCGCGTCGTGACGCTATCGACAGGAAGGTGCGCGCGATGCATCGTCCGGACTAGCCGGCCAATGCCGAATTCGGTTTTCGGAAGGATCGAACGATGATCAAGATGGACGGCATCGCAGCGTTCGTCGCCACCGCCGAATCCGGATCGATCAGCGAGGCTGCCCGACAATTGGGACATGCCAAGTCGGTGGTCAGCGAGCGGCTGACCGAACTCGAGCGAACATTGGGCGTCCGGCTGGTCCAACGCACCACGCGCAAACTGTCGCTGACCGAGGACGGCGACAGCTTTCTGCCCCGCGCCCAGCGGATCCTGTTCGAAGCGCGGGAAGCGCAGTCGGAAATCGCCGAGCGGCGCGACACGCTGGCCGGCACGCTGAAATTGTCGGCCCCCGTCAGCTTTGGCGTGCTGCATTTGGGACCGGCTTTATACGGCTTTCTCGCCGAGCATCCTGGCCTGGAACTCACGCTCGACCTCGACGACCGCTTCGTCGATGCTGCGGCCGACGGGTTCGATGCGGTGATTCGCCATGGCCCGGTGGCGGACAGCCGGCTGGTCGCCAAGCGATTGGCGACGACGCGGAGGATCCTGGTCGCGTCGCCCGATTATCTCGCGCGCAACGGGACGCCGCATTCGCTGGCCTGCCTCAACGCGCATAAGGGCATCGTCTATACCAATCGCGAAGCGGATTGGCGGTTCGATGGGCCGGAAGGCTGGACCGTGATCAGGCCGTGCAGCGTGATGCGCGTCAACAATGGCCTGATCATGCGCGACGCGGCATTGGCCGGGCTGGGTATCACCCTGCTCCCCGACTTCTTCGTCCATGCCGAACTGGCCGACGGATCGCTCGTCCATGTCGATGTCGGTGCCGCGGCCGAAGGCGCCGAACTCTACATCTGCTATCCGCTGGCCCGCACGCCATCCGCCAAGATCATAGCGATGACCGACAGCCTGCGCCGCGCCTTCGGCAACCCGCCTTATTGGGACCGTTCGGCCCGGGCTGAATCCCGCCCGGCGGCCGCCCTGGTCGCGGAGGAAATCACGCCAACGATAGCCCGCTGACCGGCGCCGCACCTTTCGTGTCCGGGAACAAGGTCGCCATCACCCTGCCCGGCTCGACCTGATAATGCCCGGCGACCGCGCCGGCGACGAACTGGTCGAGGCCGAGCGTCGGCTTCAGGTCGCGGCCCTCGAACAGAGCAGCCTGTCCCAGCCCCGGCCAGTCGGCGACCACGCGTCCACCTTTGACCGCGCCGCCGACCAGCATCGTCGCCGAGCCGGTGCCGTGATCGGTGCCGCCGGTACCGTTGACCGCGACGGTGCGGCCGAATTCGGTCGCGACCAGGATCATCGTGTCGTTCCATGCCGGCCCCATGCCGGCCTTCAGGCTCGCGAACATGGCGTCGAGCCCTTTGAGCTGCGCCGCCAGCCGGCCGCGCTGGCCGGCATGGGTGTCCCAGCCCCCGGTCTCGATCATGGCGATCCGCGCGCCGTTGGTGGGCGCCAGCAACCGCGCCGCGAGCTGGCCGGTCGCCGCCGCGTTCTTGACGCTGACATCGGCGAGGTCGCCGGTCAGCTGGCGTGTGTCCATCGCTTCGCTCCACAACCCATGGAGCTGGCTATCGCCCTGATAGAGCGCGGCGACACGCATCAGCAGGTCGTCGGATGCCTGGGGCAGCGCGGACGGCGCGTAGCTGGTCACCTCATGCGCCCCACGCATCGCGAGCGGGATCGTCGCGGAGATCGCGATCGCCTTGGCTTCGCCCGACGGGATGACGCCGAGCATGCGGTTCATCCAGCCGTCCTTGACCTGGTACGCACCGGTCCCGCCGCTTTCGAGCACGTTCTGGCCATCGAAATGCGAGCGATCGCGATAGGGCGAGGCCACGGCGTGGGCGAACAGCGCTTCCTTTGCGTCGTACATGCCGGCGAGCGAGGTCATCGCCGGATGCAGCGCGAACATCGAATCGAGCTTCTTGCCGGTCGCGAAATCTTCGGCAAGCTGACCGCGAGCACCGGCAAAGGCCGGATCGCCGACCGCGCCGATCGTGCCGAGCCCGTCCGCCGCGCCGCGCTGGATGATGAAGACGAAGCGGCGGTCGGTCTCCGCCTTGGCGAAGGCCATGCGCGGCGCCAGCGCAAGCGCGGCGGCGCCCGCAGAACCGATCAGGAAGGAGCGGCGATCGTACATATTACCTCCGCAGCATTTCGGGAGAGACGAGCAGCAAGGCGAGCGCCTGGCCCGGACTTTCGGCACGGGCCAAGGCCTGTCCTGTAGCGGGTGACAGCGCCCCGGGGAACAGCTTGGGCGCGATCGCGCGCGCATCGATCTGCGCCGCGGCGCGGGTGGCGAATCGCTCCGACGCCTCGACCCGGCGAACCAGGGCATCGGGCCCTGCCCAGCTCGCGGCGATATCGTCATAGCCGGCAGGCGATCCCGGCTTCCAGGCCGGCTGGCCGAGCTGGTTGAGCAGGCCGACCGCGGCAAGCGGCTGGACCTGCGTCATGCCGAGCGCGCGATAGGCCGACACCGTCCATTCCCAGGGCGACTTGAACTTGACCGGTTGCGGCACCCAGCATTCGGGGCTGTCGACCAGTACATGGTACAGGCTGGGCAGGTCGCCGCCGGTTTTGAGGAAGCTCGCCTGGAGCCGCTGGACGAGCACAGGCGGTGGCGTGTCGCCAGCAAAGTGGCGCGCCAGCTTTGTCGCGATGTGCAGCGCCGTCGCCGGACTGGTCGCCAGCGTATCGAGTACGGCTTGCGCCTGCTTCTCGCCGTCCTGCCCATATTTGCGTCCGATGATGGTGCGCTCGCCGGGTTCGTGCAGGCGCTCGGAAAACACGAAGTCGCCCGGCGTGCCGTCGGTACCGGCCATCCTCGCGCCCGGCCCGCGGCCGATCCCCGCCACCGTCCAGCCGGTCAGCGCGCGTGCGAATTCGGTGACATCGGCCTGGGTATAGCCGCTGCGCACGCCCAGCGTGTGCAACTCCATGATCTCACGCGCGAGATTCTCGTTGAGGCCAAGCTTTCGGCCGTTCGGGCGGGGGCGCCGTGCGGCGAACCGGCCCGCCATGGAATTGGGGCCGACCGACACCGCCTGGTCGAGATAGAGCAGCATCGCCGGATGGCGCTCGACGGCATTGAGCATGTCGCCGAACGTGCGGGTCAGATTCGGCCTGATCGCCTCGAACTCGAGCAGGCCCGACAGGCCGATCACCTGGAGCTTGTCTGCGGACACCGCGAAATGATTGGCCCAGAAATGCGTCAGGCGATCGGCGAACGGCGCGTTGCTGGTGATCGCCGCGGCGACGCGCGCGCCTACGGCAACCGCATAATCGTCGCGCACCTGTTTTCCGACATAGCGCCGCGCTTCCTTGAGCGGGTCGTCCGCCTCGGGCTTGGCGCCGGGCTCGGGCGTGCCGGGCGGGATGACTGACGCGCCGGGACGCATCGCCATGTCCATTGGCGCGTCCGGTTGTGCCATGCCGGACGTCCCCGGTGGCATCGGCGCCGCGGCGCGTTGCTGGCGGCGGCCTAGGCCCATCTGCCGCAATTGACGCTGCTGCTCGTAGAAATCGGCGAGTTCGCCCGCTACCTCGGCACGCGGCGGGACCGACGCTAGCGCCGGGGGCTTCGGATCGAACGCCTCGATCTGGCGCTTCAGCCAGGCCTTGGGATTGTCGGGAATGCTCTCATCGGGCCGGGCACCCAGCCCGAAGCGATTGAGCGCAATGCTGGCATCGGTCGCCGCCATCGACGCGTCACTCCTGTTCGCACCCGCAGTCTAACCGCCGGGTGTCGCACAACTATCCTGAGCATAACGCGTCAGTTGAATATTCCCTTCGCGTTGATGGGTTTGCCTAAAACCCATCAGGCAAATCGATCGGCCCGACCACTTCCCGATAGCGCGCGATTGCGTAGCGATCGGTCATGCCGGCGATGAAATCGGCGATGTGGCGGCTGAGCCAGGGTTCGTCGGCCGGTAGCCGCGCCGCCCAATCGCTCGGCATCAGCGAGGGGTCGGCATGATAGGCCGCGAACAGTCCGGCGACGACGTGCCGCGCCGCTTCCGCCGCCGCCAATTGGCGGGGATGGTGATACAGGTTAGCGTACATGAACTGCTTCAGGTCGCGCTCGTCGTCGCGCATCCGCTCGGAGAATTGGATCAGCGCCCTGCCCGCATCGCGCGCATCATCCGCCGACGTCACCCGCGCATCTGCGATCGCAACACGGCTGGTTTCGATCAGGTCCATGACCATCCCGCCGATCTGGCCGCGGATCAGCTCCCCGACCAGCCGATCCTGGGGCACATCCGCGAACCGCACGCGGCATTCGTCCCAGCGCGCGGCGATCATCGGCAGGTCGAGTAGTTGATCGAGGCTCAGCAACCCGGCCCGCAACCCGTCGTCGATGTCGTGATTGTCATAGGCGATATCGTCGGCGATCGCCGCGACTTGCGCTTCCAGGCTCGGCCAGTTTGCGAGCTCGAGCGGAAATTGCTCGTCGGCGCGGGCCAGTGCCCATTGCGGCTCGATGATCGGGCCATTGTGC
Source organism: Sphingomonas sp. (assembly GCF_024508665.1). Lineage (GTDB taxonomy): Bacteria > Pseudomonadota > Alphaproteobacteria > Sphingomonadales > Sphingomonadaceae > Sphingomonas. The sequence continues at coordinate 74,220 of NZ_JANINP010000001.1, read as the reverse complement.
TTGGCGAGTCCCTCCAGCGTCTCCCACGTCAGGTTGAGGCCGGGGAACCGCGGATAGGGACTGTCGATCTCGGTCAGCGTGCGCAGCGTATTACCGTTATGGTCGAACCCGCCGCGGTCGTTGAGCGCGGCCTGCAGCGCATCCTCGCCGGCATGGCCGAAAGGCGGGTGACCGATATCGTGCGCCAGGCACAAAGCTTCGGTGAGGTCTTCGTTGAGGCCGAGCGCGCGCGCGACGGTGCGGCCGATCTGCGCGACTTCCAGGCTATGCGTCAGGCGGACGCGGAAATGATCGCCATCGGGCGCAAGGAAGACCTGGGTCTTGTGCCGTAGACGGCGGAAGCTGATCGAATGGATGATGCGGTCCCGGTCGCGCTGAAATGCATCGCGCGGCCCCCGCGTGGTGGTTTCCGGTTCCGGATAGAGGCGCCCGCGGCTGTCTTCGGGGTGCGAAGCATAAGGTGCGGGCATCCTGGTCATCGCGCTCGCGTGTAGCGGCGGCAGTCCGGGAAATCTAACCGATACTTGCGATCAAGTCGTCGCCTCGGCGAAGACCGGGCCGCTGGCGAAGGCGCAATAGGGCCAGCGCTCCCGGCGTCCGCCGGGATGACGCAATATCGTTATTTCCCGCCGAGACGGTCGATCTTCTGCCCTTTGGCGCTGGTGAAGACGAAGCCCGACAAACCCGCCTTGGCCAGTTGATTGACGAAGGCCTGCGCCTCGTCCTCGGACTTGAACGGTCCGGTCAGGACGCGGTTGGTCGCGCGCAGCGGCGTCGACCATCCCTGGCGGTTGCGGAACAGATCGGGCGCCTTGGTCCTGAGCGCATTCCAGGCCTTTTCGAGCGCAGCCTGGTTGGCCCCGCCAGCCACCTGGACCCAGACGCGTACGGGATCGCCTTTGGTCGCTGCGTCAGCCTTGGAGCCCTTCGCGTCGGCAGTCTCGCATTTGGCCGATGTCTTGCCCTTCGCGCCGGCTCTGCCGCGGGTGGTGGCGACTTGATCGGACCGGCCTCGCGTTCCCGCTTTGCCTCTGGTTGGCGGCAACGGGCAGCCGTTCTTGTCGAGCGCGACCTCTTCGCTCTTGGCGTCGCGAGCGCCCTTCGCGTCCGCAGTCTCGCACTTGGTCGCAGCCTTCCCTCTCAGCGCCGCCTTGCCGCGCGCCGTCGCCCGCCCCTTGGCCGGCGGCGGACATCCATTGTCGTCGAGCGCGGCATTGTCCGGCTTGGCATCGCGGCCGCCCTTCGTGTTCGCGACTTCGCATTTGGCGGTCGATTTGCCCTTTGCCGTCGCTCGGCCCCTCGCCGTCGTCTTGCCCGTCGCCAGCGGAGGACACGCAACCGGATCGGCGTCGTCCTTTGCCGCCTTCGCATCCGCGAGCGGCTTGCCATTGCGGCCCTTGGCAGACTTGCCGTCACGAGCATCAGCGGTTTCTTCACCCGACGCCTTGCGGGTCGCCGATCTTGCTTCGGGCGTCCTGGCCGTAGGTTTGGGTTGCTCCACCTTCGCCTTGGGTTCAGGCGCCACTTCGACTGGTTTGGGCGCCGGAGCGGGTGGCGGCGGAGCGGCGCGCGTCGGAGGCGGCGCGACCCCGAGTTCCGAACCGGGCACGGAGATACCGGCAATGATCCTGGCGAGCACGGTATCCTCGCTGACGCGCGAGGTCGCGGTCGGCGCCGGGCTGATCCCCGCCTCGGCGGCGGTCGGACGGTCGGCCAGGCCATGATCGGCACTGGCAGCGCTGAAGCCGAGGGCCGGCGCGGGCGCTGCTGCGACCACGACCGGTGCGGGCAACGGCCCCGGAGGGGGAGCGGCATCCGTCGTCGCAGATGGCAGCGGGGCCGACGGCGTGGGACCGGGAGTCGGTTTGGGAGCTTCCGCAACCTTCACCGGCGGCGGCAACGGCGTTGGCGCTGGAGTCAGCCCGGTCGCGGGCTTGGGCGAGGCAAGCGGCGCGGCGTAGACGACGCGCGGTGACGGCTCAGCTGATGGCGGCGGCGTGGGTGTCGGTGGTGCGGGCGTCGGTGCGACGCGCGGCGGGACGTAGGACGGCGGGTTCAGCGCCACCTCGACCGGTGGCGCTGTCTTGGCCGCGGGCACCGCGGGCGCGAGGTCCTCGTCCTTCTTGCGCTTCTTGTGCTTCCTGGTGTCGTCCTGGACAATCGCACGCGGCTTGGGTTGCTCCACGACCGCGAGAACCTTTGGCGCGGTCGGGTCGGGCCCGAGCCGCGGCAGCGCAGGGATCATCCGCGCATCGGCAATGCGTTCGGGAGTCGCCCGCAACTCGCCGAAATTGACCGCGAAGGCGCGGTCGGCGGCCGATAGCATCGGCAGACGGTCGAAGAACGGGGCCAGCCCCGCGCCAAGACCCGGCGACATCATCGAATTGGCGATCTTCTGCGCACCTTCACGGTCGCCGCTCATCGCCAGGATGAACGCGCGGTCGCGCCAGGCCGCGCGATCGCTCTTGCGAAGCAGCGCGTCGAGCAGGTCGAGCGCTTCCTTCTTGCGTCCCGAAATCCCCATCGACAGCGCATAGCGCCGCGTTATCTCGTCATCGGGGCCCGCCCGCAGCGCCAGGCGGTAATCGCGCTGCGCGCGCTCCTGCTCGCCGATCAGATCGTAAGCCAGGCCGCGATCGCCGGCATATTTACGCGGGTCGAGCCCGCGTGCCTCCGCTTCTTGGAAACGGCGCAGCGCTTCGCCGGGGCGCTCAGCGCGCACTAGCAAGCTGCCGAGCCCGGCCTTTACCCGCGGATTGAGGGGATCGAGCTTTTCGGCGCGACCGAAAAATCCCGCCGCCGCGGTGTTGTCGCCCATCTTGAGCGTCAATTCGCCGGCGGTAACCAATGCTTCGATGTCGAGTGGATTGGCGGCGAGAATGCGCATGTCCGCGGCCAGCGCGTCGGCGTCTCGATTTTCATCGGCAGTCTGAGCGAAGGCCTGTCCGCCGCTTATTGCTAAAACAACTGCGGCGAGGCCGAGAGCACGGCGGAACATCATATCGGATGTCAGCCTAAACCCGACGGCGGCTGAACGGAAAATGATCTTGTGCTTCACAAGCGGCGAGACGGGGTGCAGCGACGATGAACGTCGCCTGCACCCCGCAAATCGGCTTACTGGTTGTTCTGGCGGTGCAGGAAGCGCGGGATATCGAGCGAATCCTTGCTTTCGTCCTCATCCGCTTCGGAGCGCGAGCCGCCGCGCGCGACGCTCTGCATCCGCTCGAACAAGGTCCCACCCAGTTTCACGCGCGGCGCCGGCGGCGCTTCCGCCTCGTCGCCGGTGGAAATGGCCGGAGCCGGCTCGGCGCTCTCGCCCGGCGACAGCCAACCCGGCGTTTCCTGGGCTTCAGCTTCGGCGGCCGCGGGCGCTTCATATTCGGCAGGAACGGCCGCATCGTCGACCGCGACCTCGCTGCCGAGTACCAGCTCGTCGGCGTCCGTCTCCGGAGCAGCAGTGTCCGCAGTGTCGACCGGAGTCTCGAGATCGAGCGGCTGCGCCTCGGCTTCGGGCGTCTTCGCTTCGGGCGCCGCTTCGACCGGCGCGGCCGGAATCACCGACTCCGTCCGACGGCCGAAGCTGAATGCGCGGGTAGCGGGCTCCGCCGCGGCGGCAGCCACGGCGGCGCTATCGGCCTCGATCCCCGTGGCGACGACCGACACGCGGATCTTGCCTTCCAGGTCGGGATTGAACGCGGAACCCCAGATGATGTTGGCGTCTTCGTCGACCAATTCGCGGATATGGTTGGCCGCCTCGTCGACTTCGAGCAGGCGCATGTCCTCGCCGCCGGTGATCGAGACGATCACGCCCTTGGCACCCTTCATGCTGACGCCGTCGAGCAGCGGGTTGGCGATCGCTTTCGACGCGGCCTCGATGGCGCGATTGTCGCCCTCGGCCTCGCCGGTGCCCATCATCGCCTTGCCCATTTCCTGCATCACCGAGCGGACGTCGGCGAAGTCGAGGTTGATCAGGCCAGGCATGACCATCAGGTCGGTGATGCCGCGCACGCCCTGCTGCAGCACTTCATCGGCCATTTCGAAGGCCTGTTTGAAGGTGGTGTTGGCATTGGCGACCAGGAACAGGTTCTGGTTGGGGATCACGATCAGCGTATCGACGTACTTCTGCAGTTCCTCGATACCGGCCTCGGCCGCCTTGGCGCGTCGATTGCCCTCGAACGCGAACGGCTTGGTGACCACGCCGACGGTCAGGATGCCCATGTCGCGCGCCGCCTTGGCGATGACCGGAGCAGCCCCCGTGCCGGTGCCGCCGCCCATGCCCGCGGCGATGAAGCACATGTGCGAGCCTTCCAGCGTCTTGGCGACGCTTTCGATCGCTTCTTCCGCCGCGGCACGTCCGATTTCCGGCCGCGCGCCGGCGCCGAGCCCTTGCGTGATGCGAACGCCGAGCTGGATCTTCTGCCCCGCCTGGCTCTGCTTCAATGCCTGCGCATCGGTATTCGCCACGAGGAAGTCGACGCCCTGGACGTCGTTCTTCATCATGTTGGCGATCGCGTTGCCGCCCGCCCCACCGACGCCGATCACCGCGATGCGCGGAGTCAGTTCGTCCACATCCGGAGGAAGAAATTCAACCATTACGCGTTCTCCGACATGCTCCGGCCCCCGGAACACTTATGCCCACAACTTCTTGCACCATCGCCCACCTACTATCCACAACAAATAGGGGTTGGTGACGCATTTCTTTAATAATTCGCCCGAGCCGTTCTAATCAAACGACGGAAGATCGATATCGGCGACGGACGGTGCACCGTCTGATGCTCGCCAGATGCCAATGACCTGAGGTCGATCGGATCGGTCGCGGCATGGTGGACCAGCCCGGCAAGGGTCGCGAAAGCGGGTCCCGAATGCGCGTCGGGCAGGCCGGCGAGCCCGCGCGGGCGCCCGACGCGGACCGACCGGCCGAGCGCTGCCTGCGCATAATCGGCGATACCCTTGAGCTCAGCGCCGCCGCCGGTCAGCACGACCTGGCGCCCGACATTGCCGTCGAATTTCATCGCCGTCAGCGCCTTGCCGATCTCTCCCATCAGCACTTCGAGCCGCTGGCGGATCACTGCGATCAATTGCGCCTTGGTGATGCGCGGCCCCTCGCCCGCACCGTCGTCGCTGAGCGGCGCGATTTCGAGCATTTCGTGATTGTCGCGCGGCGTTGCGTTGGCGCAGCCATGGAAGCACTTCATCCGCTCGGCCTGGGCACGGCTTGCGCCGAAGGTCGAGGCGATGTCGTCGGTGATGTCGCTGGCGCCCATCGGCACCGTGACCAGGCCGACCAGCATGCCGCCGGCGAACAGCGATACGTTGGTGATCCCGGCGCCCATCTCGACCAGGGCAGTTCCCAGTTCGCGTTCCTCGGCGCTGAGACACGCGAGTCCGGTCGCGACCGGCGCGGCGATGATCGACTTCACCTCCAAATGCGACTTGGCGACGCACAGGCCGATATTGCGCACCGGCGATCCGTCGGCGGCGACGACATGGATATGGACGCCCATCCGGTCGGCATGGAGGCCGAGCGGGTTCTTGACCCCGGTGATACCGTCGAGCGTGTAGAGCGCGGGCTGGGCGTGCAGCACCATGCGACCCGCGGGATCGATCGATTCCCGCCCCGCGCGCAGCAGCGCGTCGATATCGCTTTGTTCGATGCGGTGCCCCCCCATCTCGAACTCGATCGAGGCGACGTCGCTGACCAGCCCGCCAGCGGAAAAGCCGACCCAGACATTCTCGATATTGGTCTGCGCGATCCGCTCGGCCTGTTCGACCGCTTCGCGCACCGCGACTTCGGTCGCCGCCATGTCGGCGATGCAGCCGCGCCGCACGCCGCGACTTTCGCGCTGACCGGTGCCGAGCACGATCAACTCTCCGCCGCTGCCTTTCTGCGCGATCATCGCCGAAACCTTGGACGACCCGATATCCAGAGCCGTGATCAACCCCTCCGGCGGTGTCTTGGCCATAACTCTATTCCCCCACTCAAACCTGATCCCGCGATGCCGCGCGATCCGCCGATGCCGGCACACTGCCTTGCGAACTCGTCGGAACCCCAGTGCGGCTCGATCCGTCGGGCTTGCGCGCCACAAATTTATCCGGATCGCGCATATCGAACTTTACCCATCCTCTACCCAAAAGGCGAACCGTACCATCCCTCTCCGCAAACGTACGGAGCGCCTTGGCAGCCTCTTCGGTTCCCTCGGGCAGCGACAAGGTCTCGCCGGTATCGAACAACAGATCCCAGCGGCGATTGCCGACCCAGGTCGCGGCCCGCACCTTGGGCTTGAGCGCGGGCGCGCTGGTCATCAGCGTCTGATAAGCCGGCTCCTGACGGTCGGCCCCCGGCCCGATCACCAGCGGCAGATCGGGCATCGCGTCCGCCGATACCGGTTCGAGATAGACTCCGTCGCGATCGATCAGGCTAAGTGTCCCCTCGTTCTGCCATACCGCCGCGGGCGTGCGCTCGACGATCCGGATCAACAAGGTGTCGGGCAGCCGCCGCGACACATGCGCATCCTGCACCCAGCCATATTGCAGCAGCTTGTCGCGAATCTGGTTGAGATCGACCAGCGGCATGGCGCGCGATTTCTGTTCGAGCGCGACGGCATAGACCGTCATCTGGTCCATTCGCTTGACGCCGCGGATCTCGATCTGCTCGACGCGGAAACCGGCATTGCCCGCCTGCTCGGCGACCGCGGTTCCGACCGCGCCGGGAATGCCGAAGATTTGCGCGACGACCAGCGCCGCGCCGACCGCGAGCGCGAAGATCGACCAGGTCGCGATGCGCTGCAGCGTATGCTGGCTGATCGGCAGCCAGGCCAGGATGCGGTCGATGATCGACGGCTTCTTCTGCTTGCGCTTGGCCGACGGCCTGCGCGCGGTCGGCCGCCCGCTCTTGGCCGGCGCGCGGCTCATGCCAGTGCCTCGTCGATGATCATCTGCACCAGCTCCGGATAGGAGATGCCGAGATGTTTCGCCTGTTCGGGCACCAGGCTCAAGGGAGTCATGCCGGGCTGGGTATTGACCTCGAGCAGGAACAAGCCGTCTTCGCCGCGCTCGTCATCCCAGCGGAAGTCCGACCGCGAAGCGCCCTTGCAACCGAGCAGATGGTGCGCCTCGAGCGCGAGCCGCTTGCAGGCCGCGGCGATCTCGTCGGGGATCTGCGCCGGGAAGACATGCTCGGTCATGCCGTCGGTATATTTGGCATCGTAATCGTACCAGCCGGACTTGGGCTTTAGTTCGGTTACGCCAAGCGCCTTGCCGCCGAGGATCGCGGTGGTCAGTTCGCGGCCGCGGACATAGGGCTCGGCGAGCAGCTCCTCGAATTCCTGCCACGGGCCGGCAACGTCGCGACCGATCGGATTGCCGTAATTGCCGTCCTCGGTGACGATCGCCACGCCAACCGACGAGCCTTCGTTGACCGGTTTCAGCACATAGGGCCGCTTGAGCGGATCGCCCTCGAACACCTCCGCCGACTTGACGATCCGTCCGCCGGGCATGGGAATGCCGTGGGGGACCAACGCCTGTTTGGTCAGCACCTTGTCGATCGCGATGACCGAGGTGACCATCCCGGAATGGGTGTATTTGAGGCCCATCAGGTCGAGCATGCCCTGGACCGACCCGTCCTCGCCCGGCGTGCCGTGGAGCGCGTTGAACACGATATCCGGCTTCGCTTCGCTAAGCTTGATCGCGACGTCGCGGCCCATGTCGATCCGCGTCACGCGATGGCCGAGCGATTCCAGCGCCTCGGCGATGCCCTTGCCCGACATCAGCGACACTTCGCGCTCGGCCGACCAGCCGCCCATCAGGACGACGACGTGGAGAGCGTTCATAATTCCTCCCCGTTCACGGGGAGGGGGACCAGCCGAAGGCTGGTGGAGGGGGCGGGCCACGAGCGGCATCCGAGGAGGCGAACCCCCTCCGGCGCTTCGCGCCACCTCCCCGTCCCGGGGAGGATTTGAAAAGCAGCGCTCACTTCGCAACCCCCACCCGCTGGATTTCCCATTCCAGCATCACGCCCGACTTCGCCTTCACTTTCGCGCGCACCTCTTCACCCAGCCCCTCGATGTCCGCGCTCGTCGCGTCCCCCAGATTGAGCAGGAAGTTGCAATGCTTTTCCGACACCTGCGCACCGCCCTTGCGCAGCCCGCGACATCCGGCTTCGTCGACCAATTGCCAGGCCTTGTGCCCTTCCGGATTCTTGAAGGTCGAGCCGCCGGTGCGGCTGCGCAGCGGCTGCGATTCCTCACGCGCGGCGGCGATGCGGTCCATCTCCGCCTGGATCGCGGTCGGCTCGCCCGGATGGCCGCGGAAGGTCGCGCCGACCACGATCGCGCCTGCGGGCAAATCGCTATGGCGATAGGTGTAACCGAGATCGTCGAGCGCGAGCGTGCGGCGCTCCCCTGAGCGGAGGACTACGTCTGCCTCGACCAGCACGTCCTTGACCTCGCGGCCATAGGCGCCGCCGTTCATGCGGACGAAGCCGCCGACCGTGCCCGGGATCGAACGCATGAATTCGAGGCCGGCGATCCCCGCGTCGCGCGCGCTCGACGACACGAGGATGCCGCTCGCGCCGCCACCGCAGCGCAAAGTAGTGGCGTCGAGTCTCTCGACCTTGGCGAACGTCTTGCCCAGCCGCACCACTACGCCAGGCACGCCGCCGTCACGGACGATCAGGTTCGAGCCCAGGCCAAGACCCATCACCGGCACCGACGGATCGAGTGCGTAGAGAAAGGCGGCGAGGTCATCGACATCGGCCGGCTCGAACAGATATTCGGCCGCGCCGCCACTCTTGAACCATACCAAAGGCGCCAGCGGGGCGCCGTGGGTCAGTTTTCCGCGGACCGGAGGCATGGCGTAACAGACCGTCACCGCGCCGCCTCGATCCCGTCGGCCAGCCCCGCTGCCCATTTGGTGATGTCGCCCGCGCCCAGGCACACGATCATGTCGCCCGGCTGGACGACGCCCGCGAGTTCGCTCGCCAGCTCTTCCGCCGAACCGGTCGTCGCCGCCGCGCGGTGGCCGCGACGCTTCAGACCATCGACCAGCGCCTGCGCATCGACTCCCTCGATAGGTTGCTCGCCCGCGGCGTAGACCGGCGCTACATAGACCATGTCAGCGTCGTTGAAGGCCTGCTGAAAGTCCTCCATCAGATTGCCGAGGCGGGTGTAGCGGTGGGGCTGCACCACCGCGATGACGCGGTTGGCAACGCCCTCGCGCGCCGCCGACAGTACCGCGCGAATCTCAACCGGGTGATGGCCGTAATCGTCGATCACGACAGCACCATTGACTTCGCCGACCTTGGTGAAGCGGCGCTTGACCCCGCCGAACTTGGCGAAGCCCTGCTGGATCGTCGCGTCGTCGACGCCGAGTTCGAGCGCGACGCCAATCGCCGACAGCGCGTTCTGGACATTGTGGCGCCCCGGCATGGGCAATTCGATATTCTCGATCGAGCGCGTCGTGCCGTCACGATGACGGATGATCGCCTCGAACCGGTTGCCGCCGGGAATCGGGGTCACGTTGACGCCGCGGATATCCGCCTGGGTCGAGAAGCCATAGGTAACGATGCGGCGGTCGCGCACGCGCGGCAGCACGGCCTGCACTTCGGGGTGATCGAGGCAGAGGAAAGCGGCGCCGTAGAAGGGGACGTTCTCGATAAACTGGACGAACGCGTCCTTGATCGCATCGAAGCTGCCATAATGATCGAGATGCTCGGGATCGATATTGGTAACCACCGCGAGCGTGCCGTCGAGCCGCAGGAAGCTGCCGTCGCTCTCATCGGCCTCGACCACCATCCACTCGCTGTCGCCGAGCCGGGCGTTCGAACCATAGCTGTTGATGATGCCGCCGTTGATCACGGTCGGGTCGATCCCGCCGGCGTCGAGCAACGCGGCGACCATCGACGTCGTGGTGGTCTTGCCGTGCGTGCCGGCGACCGCGACGGTCGATTTCAGCCGCATCAGCTCGGCCAGCATCTCGGCGCGGCGCACTACGGGGATGCGGCGTTCGAGCGCACACTCGACCTCGGGGTTGGCGCGCTTGATCGCGGTCGAGACGACGACCACCGCAGCGTCACCGAGATTGTCGGCGGCATGGCCGATCTTCACCTCGATGCCTTTGTCGCGCAGCCCTTGCACGACATAGCCCTCGGACACGTCCGAGCCCTGCACCTTGTAGCCGAGATTGTGCATCACCTCGGCAATGCCGGACATGCCGATCCCGCCGATGCCGACGAAATGGATGGCGCCGATATCGGTCTTGAGCCCGGTCATCAAAAATCCTCCCCGTTTACGGGGAGGGGGACCAGCCGAAGGCTGGTGGAGGGGGCGGGCAACAAGCGATATCCGAGAAGGCGAACCCCCTCCGGCGCTTCGCGCCACCTCCCCGTCCCGGGGAGGATTTTCAGGGGATCAGGCATACGCTACGCCTCCTTCACTAGAGGTCTGAACCTTACCGACCGGAATATCGCCGGGAGGATGATCGAGTCCCTCGACCAGATCGGCAAGGTCGCGGGCCGCGTGGGGATGGCCGCACGACTTTGCCCGCGCCGCGGCGTTCTGCAGCGCGGCGGGATCGAGCCCGAGCTTCTGCATCTGCTTGGCGAGCTCGACCGGGGTGAACTGGCTCTGCGGGATCGTCCGCGCGCCGCCCGCTTCCGAAATCTCGCGCGCATTCTCGGTCTGATGGTCGTCGGTCGCGCTGGGCAGCGGGACCAGGATCGCCGGGCGCCCGGCGGCGGTCAGCTCGGCGATGGTCGACGCCCCCGCGCGCGCGATCACCAGATGCGCCCAGGCAAGATGCTCGGGCAGATCGGGCAGATAGGTGGCGAGATCGGCCGCGATCGACAGCTCGGCATATTTCGCTCGCGCCTTCTCGATATCCTCGACCCGCGCCTGGTGCGTGACCTGAAGCCGGCGACGGAAATTGACCGGCAGCATCGACAGGCCGTCGGGCACGACGCTGCTCAGGATGCTGGCGCCCTGGCTGCCGCCGGTGACGAGCACGCGGAAGATGCCGTCCTCCTCGAGCAAAGGATACGGCCTGTCCCGCAGCGCGAGCACTTCCTCGCGCACGGGGTTGCCGGTCAGGTGGGCCTTGCCGCGATATTTGTCGGCGAGCCGGTCGACCTTGGCATAGGAGGTGGCGATCGCATCGACCCGCCCCGCGACCAGCCGGTTGACCCGCCCGAGCACGGCATTCTGCTCGTGCACCGCGGTCGGCACCTTCTGGTTGAACCCCGCCAGCAGCGCCGGCAGCGCGGGATAGCCGCCAAAGCCGATCACCGCGGCCGGCTTGATCTTCTGAAACAGGTCGATCGCCAGCCTGCGGCCTTCGAGCATCGCGCGGCCGGCGCGGTACCAGCCCAGCGGCCCGCCCTGCATCCGGCCGGCGGGAAGGACGTGCGTTTCGATCCCGTCGAACAGGCCTGGAAAGCGCACGCCGCGCTCATCGCTGATCAGGTCGACCTTGTGCCCGCGCTTCTTCAACTCGGCGGCCAGCGCCGCAGCCGGCACCATGTGCCCGCCGGTTCCGCCTGCGGCCAGAACGAATTGCCGCACTCTCGTCATTCGCCGCTCCATTTCACGACATAGGGTGAGCGGCTCACAAACGGGTTCCGGCGCGTAAACGCAAGCAGCAACCCCATGCCGATCGACAGCGCGATCATCGAAGATCCGCCATAGCTGATGAACGGCATCGTCATGCCCTTGGACGGGGCCAGGCCTGTATTCACCGCCATCGAGATCAGCGCCTGCAATCCGAACTGGATGGCGAGGCCCGACGCGGCGAGAACGCGGAATTCCTCCTGTTCATCCAGTAGCTTGACGAATACGCGCACGACGATCGCGAGGAAGATCATTGCCACGATCGCGCAAGAGATCAGCCCGAATTCCTCGCCAATCACCGAGAAGATGTAATCGGTATGCGCTTCGGGCAGGCGGAACTTCATCTGTCCCCCTCCGGGACCGGTACCGAACCAGCCCCCCGCGGTCAGCGTCGCGCGCGCGGCATTGACCTGGAAATGATCGGCGGCATCGGTCGAATCCGGGAACAGGAAGGCGTCGATACGGGTGCGCGCGGTCGAATAGAAGAGATAGGCCGAGATGACGCCGACGAAAGCGGCTCCGAACAGCGCACCGATCACCCGCGCCGAAATCCCCGAGATCAGCAGCAAGGCGAGCCATACCGAGCAGAACACCACGGTCTGGCCGAAATCGGGCTGCAGCATCAGCAAGGCCGCGACCAAAGCGGTCAGCCCGCCGGTCAGCGCGGCCAGGACACCACCCGACAATCCCTGCTCCTTGTTCTTGAGCGACAAGAGCCACGCGACCGCGACGATGAAGCACGGCTTGAGGAATTCGGACGGCTGGAATTGCGCGACCCCAACGCCGAGCCAGCGCCGCGCCCCGTTCACCTGGACGCCGATCAGCGGCACCAGCATCAGCATCACCAGGAAAGCAGCGCACCCGATCAACGCCATCCGCCGCGCGCTCTCGGTTGGGAGCATCGAGACGATGAACAGCACCGGCAGCGACACCGCGACCCACATCACCTGGCGCCAGAAATAATAGAGCGCCGGCATATGATGCGTGGCGTCCGAATAACGCTGCGCCGATGCGGGCGACGCCGCCGCGACGGCGACCAAGCCGATCGCCATCAGGAACAGGGTCAGGATCAGCAATACCCAATCGATGTCCCAGAACCACGCGCCCAGCGGCGAGCGGTCCGACCGGCCGCCGCGCCGCGCGACCCGAGTGAGAAAGCCTTCCTTGGCCGATCTCGAGTTCATGAGAGGGACTCGACCAACTCGCGGAACGTGTTGCCCCGATCCTCGTAATCGCGGAACTGATCGAACGACGCGCAGGCCGGCGACAGCAGTACGGTTTCGCCCGGCTTGGCGGCGGCGCGGCATAACTCGACCGCATGCGCGAGCGTCTCCGCATAGAGGGTCGGCATGTCGTCCTTGAGCAGGTCGACGAACATCGGTCCCGCTTCGCCGATCGTATAAGCGGCGCGGACATGGCCGAACGACGGGCGGCAGGCGTCGAGGTCCTTGGTCTTGGCCTGACCGCCGAGGATCCAGTGAATCCCGTCGAATGCCGCCAACGCCGGCGCAGTCGAATCCGGATTGGTCGCCTTGCTGTCGTTGATATAGGCGACGCCGTCGACCGTGCGGACGCGCTCCATGCGGTGCGGCAGGCCCTTGAAGCTTTCGAGGCCGGCGTCGATCGCGGCCTCGGAAACGCCGAGCGCCTGGCAGGCAGTGATCGCGGCGAGCGCGTTCTGCGCATTATGCGGGCCCTGCAGCGACGGCCAGCGCGACTGGTCCATGCACACGCCGGGGGCGATCTTGAACAGATGCTCGCCACGGGCCGACAGCGACCGCGCGATAGCGGCCGATGCAGCGTCGCCGATCCCGATCACCGCGTCATGATCCTTGGACTGCATCGCGAACAGCCGCGCCTTGGACGCGGCATAAGCATCGAACCCGTCATAGCGGTCGAGATGATCGGGCGTGATGTTGAGCAGCACCGCGACGTCGCAATCGAGCGTGAAGGTCAGGTCGATCTGATAGCTCGACAATTCGAGAACGTAGACACCGCCGACGGGCAGCGGCTCCTCGCCCAGGATCGGCAGGCCGATATTGCCGCCGAGCCGCGCCGGAATCCCCGCCGTTTCCAGGATGTGGTGGATCAGCGCGGTCGTGGTCGACTTGCCGTTGGTGCCAGTGATGCCGACGACATGGTGCGACGGCAGATAGCCCCGCGCCTGGGCGAACAGCTCGATATCGCCGATGACGGGCACACCCGCCGCGCGCGCCTTCTCGGCGATCGGGTGGCGGTTGAGCGGCACGCCCGGCGATACGACGACGCCGGCGAACCCGGTGAGGTCGGTCTCGACCGGATCGGCGAAACTCAAAAGCCCCTCCCCTTCAGGGGAGGGGTTGGGGGTGGGGGAAGCTTGGCCAAGCGCAGCAGACTCAGCCCCACCCCAACCCCTCCCCTGAAGGGGAGGGGCTATAAGAGTATCTCGCTTACTTTCGTCCTTGTCCCACGCGACAACCTCCGCTCCGCTCGCCAACAAAGCGCGCACGGTCGCCTGACCCGAGCGCGCCAGTCCGAGCACCGCATAGCGTTCGCCGCGCCAGGACGGGCTGGTGATCACCGCAGCTTCAACGTCGCCAGACCGGCGAGCGCAAGGACCAAAGCGACGATCCAGAAGCGGATCACGACGGTCGATTCGGGCCAGCCGAGCTGTTCGAAATGGTGGTGGATCGGGGCCATGCGGAACACGCGCTTGCCGGTGCGCTTGTAGACGAACACCTGGATGATGACGCTCATCGCCTCGACCACGAACAGGCCGCCGATGATGCCGAGCACGATCTCGTGATGCGCGGTGACCGCGATCGCGCCGAGCGCGCCGCCGAGCGCCAGGCTGCCGGTATCGCCCATGAACACCGCCGCCGGCGGCGCATTGAACCACAGGAAAGCGAGCCCCGCCCCGATCATCGCGCCGCAAAAGATTGCCAAGTCACCAACCCTCGGGACGTGCGGGATGCCGAGGTAATCGGCGAACTTCACGTTACCGGCGAGATAGACGATCAGCATGAACGCGACGCTGGCGATGATCACCGGCATGGTCGCGAGGCCGTCCAGGCCATCGGTCAGGTTCACCGCATTGCCGAACGCGACGATCGTGAAGGCGGCGAAGACGACATAGAACCAGCCGAGATCGATCACCACCGAGTTGAAGAACGGCAGATAGAGATGCGTGCCGTTGGCGCTGTTGGTGTGGACGATGATCGCGCTGGCGATACCGGCAATGGCGAACTCGCCGAGCAGGCGCACCTTGCCCGAGACGCCCGCGGTGCTCGCTTTGCGCACCTTGTCGTAATCGTCGAGGAACCCGATCGTGCCAAAGCCGAGCGTGACGAAGAGGCACGCCCAGACATAGGGATTGGTCAGGTCCATCCAGATCAGGATGGCGATCGTCATGCTGGTCAGGATCATCAGCCCGCCCATCGTCGGCGTGCCGCGTTTGGCGAGGTGCGATTGCGGCCCGTCGGTGCGGATCGGCTGTCCCTTGCCTTGACGGACGCGAAGCCACCCGATGAAGCGCGGACCGATGATCAGGCCGATCAGCAGCGCCGTCGCGACCGCCGCGCCGGAACGGAAGGTCTGGTAGCGAACCAGATTGAGAACGTGCGGGAAACCCAGCGCTTGGGCGATCCAGTACAGCATTACATTTTCCCGCTCGCGAGCGCCGCGACCACCGCAGCCAACCCGACCCCGTTCGAACCCTTGATGAGAACCGCGTCGCCCGCTTCGAGTGTCGCCATCAGGCGGTCGCGCGCGGCGGCGGCGTCGGGCACATGGACGATTTCGACCTGACCCTCAAGCGCGTCGGCGAGCGGCTGCATCTTTTCACCGACAAGAATGACCAGCTGGACGCCAGCGTCACGAACCGGCCCGGCCAGCCCCGCGTGATAGTCGTCGGACTTGTCGCCGAGTTCGCGCATCTCGCCGAGCACTGCGATCTTGCGGGTCGCGGCTTCTTCGCCGAGCACCGCGAGCGTCACGCGCATCGACGCCGGATTGGCATTGTACGCCTCATCGATCACCAGCGCGCGGCCGCCCTTCACCTCGACCGAGAAGCGCGCGCCGCGTCCGGCCAGCCCGCCAAGATCGGCGAGCGCCAGCCCGGCCAACGCGAGATCGCCGCCAACCGCGTCGACCGCAGCCAGCACCGCCAGCGAATTGGAGACCCAGTGCTTACCCGGCTGCGAGACCGTGTAGCTGAGCTCGCGCTCGCCGACCCGCGCGGTGACGAAGGTGCCGCCATTGGCCGCCTTGACCGCCTCGATCGCGCGGACGTCCGCGCCCTCGTCGATCCCGAACGTGACGATGCGCGCGGCATAGGGAGCGGCGGCCGCGCCGAGACGCTCGCGGTGCGGGCTGTCATAGGGAATGATCGCGACGCCGCCGGGTTCGAGACCCTGGAAAATCTCGCCCTTGGCGTCGGCGATTGCGCTTTCGTCGGGAAAGAACGCGGCATGCGCCGGCGCGATCGCGGTGACGATCGCGACGTGCGGCCGCACCAGGGTCGTCAAATGCGCCAGTTCGCCGGGATGGTTCATCCCCATCTCGAACACGCCGTAATCGACATTGGCGGGCATCCGCGCGAGGCTGAGCGGAACGCCGGTATGGTTATTGTAGCTCTTGACCGAGCGATGCGCCGACTTGGCCGGCGATCGGTCGAGCGCGGCGAACAGCGCCTCCTTGGTGCCGGTCTTGCCCGCCGATCCGGTAACCCCGACGATCCGCGCCGAGGTCCTGGCGCGTGACGCCTTGGCGAGCGCCTCCAGCGCGGCGAACGTGTCCGGCACCCGGACATTGGGATGCGGCGTATCCTGGCTGACGATCGCGCCCGCGGCGCCGCGCTCGAACGCCTGGTCAAGGAATTTGTGGCCGTCGGTAGTCTCGCCGGTCAGCGCGACGAACAGGTCGCCGGGACCGACTTCACGCGAATCAAACGTGACGCCAGAAACGTCGAACGCCGCCGAAGCGGCGCCGTTGGTGGCTGTCGCGATGTCGGCAGATGTCCAGAGCGTCATTGCGCTCCTCCAGCCAGACGGGGCAATCGAGAGGAGGCGATTGCGAGGAAAGTGGCAAGCATCCCCTCCTCTAACCGGCAAGCCCGGCTTTGGCCACGCGTCACGCCGCCGCCTCCTCGCGCGCTACACTCACGTCGTCGAATGGCAGCACCAGGTCGCCGACAATCTGGCCCTGTTCGTGCCCTTTGCCGGCGATCAGCACGATGTCCTCGGCACCCGCTTGCCCGATGGCATAAGCGATGGCCGATCGGCGGTCGCCGATCTCGATCGCCCCGGGCGCTCCCTTGAGCACTTCGGCGCGGATCGCGGCCGGGTCTTCGCTGCGAGGGTTGTCGTCGGTGACGATCACCAGATCGCCATAGCGCACCGCGATCTCTCCCATCAGCTCACGCTTGCCATGGTCGCGGTCGCCGCCGGCGCCGAACACGACGATCAGCCGCCCGGCCGTGTGCGGCTTGAGCGCGTCAATAGCCGCCTCCAGCGCGTCGGGCGTGTGGGCGTAATCCACATAGACCGGCGCTCCGGTCCGCGTGATGACCGCGCGTTCGAGCCGGCCGCGGACCGGCTGCAGCCGCGCGAGATTGGCGATGGTCTGGGCAACATCGCCGCCGGTCGCGATCACCAGCCCCGCCGCGGTCAGCGCGTTGGCCGCCTGATAGGCGCCGATCAACGGCAGCGTGACCCTGAGTTCGCGATCCTCGGCTTCGATCACCAAACCCTGGCCGAGCAAGGTCGGGTCGCGGCTGACGAGCCGAAGCGCGCCGCCGCGTTCACCGACCGTGATGATCCGCTGGCGCCGTGCGTGCGCGAGATCGATGACGCGCGCGGCTTGCGGATCGTCCGCCCAAACCACGGCGGTGCCGTCCGGGTCGAGCACTTCCGAAAACAGCCTCAGCTTGGCGGTCAGATAGGCGGCCATGTCGCCATGGTAATCGAGATGGTCGCGGCTGAGATTGGTGAAGGCCGCGGCAATTACCTTCAGCCCCTCGGTGCGATATTGCGACAGGCCGTGGCTCGACGCCTCGAAAGCGACATGGGTGACGCCTTCGCGCGCCAGCCCCGCGACGTTCGATAGAAAAGTCACGACATCCGGCGTCGTCAAACCGGTCGAGACGCTGTCGTCCGAGGTTGTCACGCCGAGCGTGCCGATTGACGCGGCATGGTGCCCGGCCATCCGCCACAATTGGCGCGTCATCTCCACCGTCGAGGTCTTGCCGTTGGTGCCGGTGACCGCGACCACGGTTTCGGGGAAAGGCGCGAAGAATTTTGCAGCAAGATGCGCGAAAGCCTGGCGCGGATTGTCCGACGCGACGTGCAACGCGCCATCGACGGTGATGCCGGGCCGCGCGACAACGGCGATCGCGCCCGCCGCGACCGCTGCCGGGATGAAGTCCTCACCGTTGACGCGGGTGCCCTCGAACGCGCCGAAGATCGTTCCGGGCGCGACCTTGCGATGATCGATCGCGAAGCCGGTGACGCTGGCGTCGCCCCCGCCCGTCACCAGCTCGCCGAGTTTCATTCGGGGTCCGCCATGGTCTGCGTCTTTTCCCCAGGCCGATGCCAGATCAGCGGCAGCAACTCGTTCACGTTGATGTCACGCGACGGGTCGGGCATCACGCCCAGCATCGGACCGGCGCGCAGAATGAAGCGGTCCACCACCGGGGCGGCGGTATAGGCCGCGGTCCTGACGGCTCCTTGAGGCGAATCGAGCATCACGATCACCACATAGCGCGGCGCATCCATTGGGAAAGCCGCCGCGAAGGTCGAGACGTTGGCTTTCTTCGAATATCCCCCGCCGGTCGCGACTTCCGCAGTGCCGGTCTTGCCACCGACACGAAAGCCGGGGGCATCGGCGGTCCTACCGGTACCTTCGGTGACGACGAGGCGAAGCAATTGGCGAATCCGGTAGCTGGTCTGCTCGCTGATCACGCGGCGTCCCGGGACGTCAGTGCCCGGCTGCACCTTCATCAGCGTGACTGGCCGCCATATGCCGCCATTGACGAGGGCCGCATAGGCAGCTGCCAGATGCATCGGCGTCACCGCGACGCCGTGACCGAACCCGGCGGTCATCGTCGTCACGCGGCTGAACTTCTGCGGGAACAAAGTCCGTCCGCGCGCAGGCAGCTCGAACGGCATCGGCTTGTCGAAGCCCATCGAGCGGAACATCGCCGACAATTTGTCGCCGCCCAGTTCGTCGGCGATGCGAGCAGTGGCGATGTTCGAGGAATGGATCAGCGTCTCTGGGATATCGAGCCAGCGGCCTTCGCCGTCATGGTCGTGGATCTTGAATCCGTCGATCTGCAACGGCTGCGTCGCGTCGAAGCGGCGCGCCATCGACGTGACGGTACCGCTGTCGATCGCGGCCGCCATCGTGATCGGTTTGAACGTCGATCCGAGTTCATAGGCAGCGCTAGTGACGCGATTGAAGAACGGCCCGGGCAGCTGCTTACCGTCTTCCGTAAGGGCGGGCTTGGGCGCCAGGCCGGGATTGTTGGGATTGAAGGTCGGGAACGACGCCAGCGCCATGATCTCACCGGTACGGACGTCGAGCACGACTCCCGCGCCGCCCTTCGCCTTCAGCGTGGTGACCTGTTGGCCGAGTTCGTTCTCCAGCGCCGATTGCGCGCGCGCGTCGATCGACAGCGCGACCGGCTTGCCGGCGGTGTCGGCCGCGGTCAGCCGCTGATCGAGCGCGCGCTCCATCCCGCTCGCGCCCTTGTTGTTGACGTCGAGGAACCCGAGTACTTGCGCGGCCAGTTCGGACTGCGGGTAGAGACGCTGCTGCTGGCGTTCGAACACGATCGCCGGCTCACCGATCGCATTGACTTCGGTCACGAGCGACGCCGAAGCATCGCGTTCGATATAGCTGAACCGGGTACCCTGCAGCTTGGCGTAGATCTGGTTCTCGTCGAGACCCAGGATGTTGGCCAGGCGCTGCGCGATCTCCCGGCGATCGCCCAGGATCTGGTCGGGATGGATGCCGATCGCCCAGGCGTCGATCGTGCGCGCCAGCGGCTCACCATTACGGTCGACGATATCGCCGCGGATCACGCGGTCGGCCATCGTCGATGCGTTCGCCGCCCCCGCCGAGAACGCGAAAAAACCGAGCTTGGCGACAACGACCCCGATCGCCGCGCCGTAGAGCAGCATCATGATCATCAATCGCTTTTGCGCGGTCGCACGGACCAACGCGCGCTCGTCGGCAAGACGGCGCGGCGCGATGGGTCGTGCGAGCAGGTTGCTCATCGCGCGCCATCCTCCCGGCGTGCACCGCGCGACAGCGAGCCCAGGGTAGCGTCGCTCAGCAGCTTGCGGTCGAGCAACGCTACGGCCGACGGCTTCGACTTGGTCGACGTTTTGGCCGCAGCGGGCTGGAGCTTCGCCCCGACCGGTGCCGAGACCATCGCGACCGCATCCTTGATCTTGGCCGGCGCGGCCGCAGCCGGCGCAGAGGGAGTGGCTGCGATCGCGGCATCCGCCGGCACGACCGGTGCGCTCGGAATGACCGCCGCCACGGTCTGGATCTGCGGACCGGCGTTCGGCGTCGACGCGTTGAAATCGACCTGGGCGAGCTCGGCATCGCTACGGATATATTGCGCGGCGGTCGGCGCCGACAGCTTGAGCGTGTCGCCGTTCCAACGCTGCAGCTGCGCGAAGCTGGCGCGCGTGTCAAATTCGGTTTCGAGCGCGGTGATGTCGCGCTGCGTCCGCGCGATCGAGGATTCGATCGCCGCGAGCTTGTTGCGTTCCGCCGCCACGCGCGATGACATGAGGTAACAGCCGAGGATCACGCTCACGCAGAGCACGAACCAGCCGAACCAACGAAATCGATGCGCCACAACCATCACAATTCTCCCGCAACCCAGGCTGCCGACGCGGTCCGCCTGGCCACACGCAAGGTCGCCGAGCGAGCACGCGGGTTCCGCGCCAGCTCGGCGTCACTGGGGCGCACCGCGCGCCCGATCGTTTCGAACGTCGCCTCGGCCTGGGCGGCCTGGGGCGGCAGATGCCGGGAGCCGGACGGCGTCGCGCCGCTCCGTTCGCGCAGGAAATGCTTCACCAGCCGATCCTCCAGGCTGTGGAAGGTCACCACTGCCAGCCGCCCGCCGGGCTTGAGCACGCGCTCGGCCGCAGCGAGACCATCGGCCAGCTCGCCGAGCTCCCGGTTGATATGAATCCGTACGGCCTGGAAGGTCCGCGTCGCGGGGTCCTTCTTGTCGTGCGGTTTATGGCCTAGCGCCTTGCGCACTACCGTCGCGAGTTCGGAAGTGCGCGTAAGGGGTCTTGCGGAGACGATCGCGCGGGCAACGCGGCGCGACCGCGGTTCTTCGCCATAGAGATAAAGAACGTCGGCAATCTCGCTCTCGTCGGCGGTGTTGAGGAAATCGGCGGCACTCTCTCCCGACTGGCTCATCCGCATGTCGAGCGGCCCGTCGCCTTGGAACGAGAAGCCGCGTTCGGCCTGGTCGAGCTGCATCGACGATACGCCGATATCCATCACGACGCCGTCGACCGGGGCGAGGCCGCGGGCATCGAGTTCGGAATCGAGCGCGGAGAACGGCGCCTCGATGAGCGTGAGCCGTCCTTCCGAAGCGGCGACCATCTCCTGGCCGCCGGCAATCGCATCGGGGTCGCGGTCGAATGCCACGACCTCGGCGCCCGTGGCGAGGATCGCCCTTGTATAGCCGCCGGCGCCGAAGGTCGCATCGACGTGACGCTCGCCCGGGGCGGGGTGGAGAGCGTCGAGCACCTCATCGATGAGCACCGGAATATGGGGGGTGGGCGTGCTCACAGGAGACCCTTCTCCTGCATGAGGTTGCGGCAGATACGCTTGAGGACTGGGGCAGCTTGGTCGTCGGTCGCGGCGAGAAGGGTGTGGGGATCCCAGATCTCGAAATGCGTCAGCGACCCATAGAAGAAAGCGTGCTTGGCGATGCCCGCTTCTTCCTTCATCCAGTTGATGATGACGGCGCGGCCGGTGCTGTCGAACCCAACTTCCTCGGCACCGCCGGCGATGACGCGAAGGACGTTGAATGCGGGGTCGTTATCGCCCGCCGCAGCCTTGGCCAGCTTCGCGTCGACATAGCCCTGGTCATAGGCGATCAGGCACTTCGCCTCGGGATGCTGACCCATGAGGACGAACGGGCCCTTCTTGAAGCGCTCGGGCGGGGTGTTGTCGATGACGGCGTCGCGGAACTTGGCGGGTATGGAAACGCGGTTCTTGTCATCGACAAGCTGCAGCGCCGTTCCCGTATAGATGCTGCTCCCAGCCACCGTTCGCCCCGAACCAGACATGCGTTTTCCCGTTCGCGGAACGAGCCTTGGCGCGCGCCGACGTGATCAGAACCAACGGGTAAAAACGCCCCACTTCCAGTGACGGGCGTATCAAGCCACCGGATGGGATTCAATGGGAATTTTTGGTGTTTGATGGGCCAAAATTGGCCTTACTTATCTAAGTAATTGCAAACACTACGAAAGTTTCTTTAGCCATAGCCTACCCTTTCGCTACCCGGAGGCACCGCAAGCGCTTGAAATGTTGGAATTGCCCCGACTCAGCGCCGCTTTGGGATGATTTCCCATCGCTTCCCGGTCTGGACACGGAAATCAGTGCTTGGCGGGGGTAGGCGATGCCGCCGGAGCGACGCCCATTTCGGCCAGCGGCTCGCTGGTCGCGGTATCCACCGGGGTGGCGCTATTGGACGCGGCAAGATTGGCAGCGACATCGACCTTGGGCGCACCGACCGCACTGAGCGGACGTTCCCGGCTGACGATCGCGAACAAGGCTGCGGCGACGCCGATCATCAGCAAAACCGCCGCTAGGCCGATCATGCCGACCTTCACCCGCTGCATCGTTTGAATATTGTCGCGAACCAATGTTTTCATACTTGTGTGGCATTTATGTAACGCATCGCGAGGCGTTTGTCGACCTTGCTGGTGCCACAGCCTACCGCATCAAGCGGGAACCAATCCCTTGGATGCCAACCAGTCGTTGTTGTAGAGCGTTGAAAGGTAGCGGAATCCCGTGTCGCAAAGGATCGTTGCGACCCTGCTGCCCGGGCCCAATTGTTTCGCCAAGGCGACGGCGCCGGCGACGTTGATTCCCGACGACAGGCCCAAGCAAAGACCCTCTTCATCGAGCAGGCGCCTGACCCAATGATAGCCCTCGGCGTCCGAGATGCGGAATTGGGTGTCGACCGGCGCGCCTTCCAGATTGGCGGTGATCCGCGCCTGTCCGATCCCCTCCGCTACCGACGACCCCTCGCTGTGGAGTTCGCCGCATGCATAATAGGAATAGAGCGCCGCGCCATGGGGGTCGCTGAGCGCGATCGTGACCTTCTCGTCGTGCGACTTGAGGCCAAGTCCGACGCCAGCCAGCGTCCCACCCGTTCCGACCGCGCAAGTGAAGCCGTCGACCCGCCCGTCCATCTGATCCCAGATTTCCTCGGCGGTGCCGACGATATGCGCCTTGCGGTTGGCGATATTGTCAAACTGATTGGCCCAGATCGCGTTCGGCGTTTCTTCGGCGATGCGCCGGCTGGTGTGCACGAAATGGCCGGGATTCGAATAGGGCGCAGCCGGCACCAGCACGAGTTCTGCACCCAGCGCGCGCAACGTATCCATCTTCTCGCGGCTCTGCGTCTCGGGCATGACGATGATCGTCCTGTAGCCCTTGGCATTGGCGACCAGCGCCAGCCCGATCCCGGTATTCCCCGCCGTCCCCTCGACGATCGTGCCGCCCGGCGCGATCAGTCCGCGTTCCTCGGCATCCTCGACGATGTACAAGGCGGCGCGATCCTTGACGCTGGCGCCAGGGTTGGCAAATTCGCATTTGCCGAAAATCTCGGCGCCGGCCGCCTCGCTCGGCCCTTTGAGGCGCACGAGAGGAGTATGGCCGATGAGCGACAAGGTGTCAGACGTAATGGGCATAGTGCCTAGATAAACCGGCGCGCGGCGCGGGCAAGCAATCGCTGCTGCGCGGCGGGCAATTCCTTGTTGTGTGTTGGCTACCTATCCTTCTCCCCTTGCGGGAGAAGGATAGCGGAGCTTGGCGGCTTGCCGCCTGGAGCAGCTTGGATGTGGGGGCGGCGCAAAGCGCCGCGCGACCGCTACGGGGTCGCCCCTCACCTTTCCACTCGGCTTCGCCGAGTGGGCCCCTTCCGCATCAGGTAAACAGCGCCCCGCGCCGTTAGGTCATGCCGAGGGCATGACCGACCCGATGCGCCCACAAGGGGAGAGGAGTTTTAAATCTTACTCCTGATGCGCGGCGCTGCTCGCCGAAGCGTTGGCCGACGTGTCATTGGTCGCCGCGCCGTCGTCCGGCGCCGCCGCATTGTCGGCCACCGCCGCGGTTGCATTCTCTGCCGGTGTTGGCGTCGGGCTCGGGACTGTCGCCACGACATTGCCGACGGCCGTGGTGGTGATCGAGTCGGCCGAATTCTGACCGACCGCCGTCTGGCTGCCGCCGCATCCCGACAGCATGGCCAGGATCGCGCCTACCAATAGCACTCGCTTCATGCCCACCTCCCTGATTGTCGAGGATCGTCACCCGATCCGGCAGCGCGGTCAAGGCGGGACGTGTCTGGCCGGCCGCGCTACAGTGAGGCGGTGACACTCAAACGCTCCTTCCCGCCGGTCGTCGACGCGCGAACGCAATTATTGATCTGCGGCAGCCTGCCCGGCGACCGCAGCCTCGCCGCGCAACGTTATTATGCGCATCCGCAAAACCAGTTCTGGCGGCTGCTCTCCCCCGTCGTTGGCCGCGACCTCGCAGCGATGGACTATGAGGACCGGCTCGCAGTCCTGCTCGATGCGCACATTGGCCTGTGGGACGTCGTCGCGACCGCCACGCGCACCGGCAGCAGCGACGCCGCGATCCGCGATCACGCCCCCAACGATCTCGTGCAGCTTGCCGCGACGCTGCCCCGATTGCGCGCGATCGCCTTCAACGGCGGCACCGCGCACAGGATCGGCCTGCAACTGATGGACAAGCACGCCCAGCGATATGACCTGATCGCATTGCCGTCGAGCAGCCCCCTGCACACGATCGGCATCGCGGCGAAGCAGGAGGCGTGGACCGCGCTCGGCGACTATCTCTGACCTGTCCCACGCGCCAATGTTCGGGTAATGTTCCAAAATGAGGCCGGTCGAGTCGATAACCCCCACCCCGTGCGACGCGCACGGCCTGTCGGTCGAGTTGACGCTACCGCCACGCCCGCTGCGCTGGCTGTTCCTCGACCTCAATTCCTATTTCGCCAGCGTCGAACAACAACTCGATCCCGCGTTGCGCGGCAAGCCGGTGATCGTCGCTCCGGTCGGGTCCGACACCACGGTCGCGATCGCCGCGTCGGTCGAGGCCAAAAGATACGGCATCACCACCGGCACGCCGGTATGGGAGGCAAAGAGGCTGTGCCGAGAGTTGCTGATCGCACCCGCCCGCCACGACAAATATGTCGAATTCCACGACGCCGTGATCGCGGAGATCTGGAGGCACATCCCCGTTACACGTGTCTGTTCGATCGACGAAGTCGCGTGCCGCCTGCTCGATAACGAGAATTCACCGGATCAGGCGATAGCATTGGCTCGGCGGATCAAGGCCGGCATCCGCGCCAATGTCGGCGATTGCCTGACCTCGTCGGTCGGGATCGCGCCCAACCGGCTGCTCGCCAAGCTGGCGTCCGACATGCAGAAGCCGGACGGATTGATCGTCCTGACCGCGGAGCAATTGCCGCAGCGGCTGTTCGGGCTGGCATTGCGCGATATTTCGGGGATCGGCGCGAACATGGAGCGCCGGCTGGCGCGCGACGGCGTCAACGATATCCGTCAGTATTGCGAGCGCCGCCCGCGAGATGCCGGCACCGCCTGGGGCGGCACCAATGGCGATCGTCTATGGTATCTGCTCCACGGGGTCGATCTGCCCGACAAGGCGACGCGGACGCGGTCGATCGGGCACAGCCATGTGCTGTCGCCGGGCAAGCGCGGGCTCGAGCCGGTACGGCTGACAGCGCGGCGGCTGGCGCTAAAGGCGACGAGCCGGCTGCGGCGAAAGGGCTATGCCGCACGTTTGCTGGTCCTGCATGTCCGCTTCGAGCAGGACAAGACCGTGTGGCAAACCAGCCGCCGCTTGGCACCGACGCAGGACAGTTTCCAGGTTCTCGCCGCGCTCGACGCCTTGTTCCCGAAGCTGGCCGAAGAAGGGCGGCAGCGTCACGGCTCGCTGCGCGTACGGATGATCGGCGTGACGCTCAACGAAATCGTGCCGATCGCCGGCGAGCAAGGGTCGCTGTTCGAGCATCTCGACCCCGACGACCCGCTGGCTCGGGAGACGCGCGGTCTGGCGCTCAGCCGCGCGATGGACAGGCTCAATGAAAAATTCGGCCGCCACGCGGTTTCACTGGGCCCTTTTTATGGCGGACGGATCGATCGCGTCGGTACGAAAATTGCGTTCGGCCGTATCCCCGATATGGACGAATTTCACGAATGACACTTTTGTTGCAACGCATCATGACCGGAACGGCCCAAAATGGTTATATCTTGACCTTCACTGCTGCGTGCGCGAAGCGCGAACCCCTATGAAGACCCCCCTTCTCCCCGCAACCGCCGTGGCGCTCCTGGCGCTGACGGCCTGTCAATCCAAGACCAGCACCACGACCGTCGAGAACTCGACCAGCGTCGAAAACAAGACGGTCGCCGAAAAGCCGAAATTCGAGCTTCCGCCGGCGATCAAGGCCGAGGTTTCGATGCGCTGCCATGGCGATAACTCATTGGCACACGTTACTTTTTTCGAAGGCGACAAGCAGCTTACCGTGTCGGCGCCGTCGGACGCCGCCGCGGTCGTGCTGAAGGCCCCGGAAGCGGGCAAGCCCTATGTCGGCGACGGCGGCTGGGAAGTATCCGGCACGCCCAAATCGATCAAGCTGACCGCGCCGGGCAAGCCTGCCCAGACCTGCGACGCCTGATTCCAACCCGGCGGTCCGCGTTTCGGCGCGGACCGCTGTTGCATCAATTGCCCATATTGGGCACCTTTGCGGTCGTAGCCCAACAGGAGCGGGCATGGCGACAATCGCGATCTACAGCCTGAAAGGCGGCGTCGGCAAAACGACGCTGGCAGTCAATCTGGCCTGGGCTGCCTCTACGCTCTCATCGCGGCGGACATTGCTATGGGATCTCGATCCCCAGGCGGCCAGCAGCTTTCTGTTGCCCACCAAAAAGAGCAAGGCCGACGCGCAGTCGGTATTCACCAAGGAAGTCGAACCGAGCAAGCTCGCGCGCGCAACGGCGATCCCACGCCTCGATGTGATCGCCGCCGATACGTCGCTGCGCGGGCTCGACCTACTGTTCCATGAACTCGACAAGAAGAAGCGGCTGCAAAAGCTGCTGGCGTCGTTGGCCAAGGATTATGAACGGGTGATCCTCGATTGCCCGCCCGGCATGACCGAAACGAGCGAACAGGTCATTCGCGCTGCCGACCTGATCGTCGTGCCCGTCATCCCCTCACCGCTGGCGCAGCGCGCCTTCGACGACATGGCCGCGTCGCTGGGCAAAGCCAAGGTGCTGCCGGTCCATGTCATGGTCGATCGCCGGCGCCGGTTGCACAGCGAAGCGGTAACCGCGCACCCCGATTGGCCGGTGATTCCGATGGCCAGCATCGTCGAACAGATGGGCGATCGCCGCGCGGCGGTGGGTCAGTTCGCAGGAAGCTCGGCGGCGGCACGCGCTTTTGCGGCGCTCTGGCAGACAATCGAGAAACGGCTGGCGCGATGAAACCCCCTCCAGAGCCATCCTATGAGGTTCTCGATCCCAATCTCGTACTCGGCGCCTATGCCGTCGGCGTGTTCCCCATGGCCGACTCCCGCGATGCGGCGGGAGTCTATTGGGTCGAACCGCGCAAGCGCGCCATCCTGCCGCTGGACGGTTTCCATCTGTCGAAGTCGCTCAGAAAGGTCATCGCCGCGGACCGATTCCGCGTCACTGCCGACGCAGCGTTCGAGGATATGATCGCCCTCTGTGCCGAAAGCGCTGCCGACCGGCCGGAGACGTGGATCAACACGACGATCGAAAGCGCGTTCACCACGCTTCATTATCAGGGCCGCGCGCATTCGATCGAATGCTGGGACGGCGATCGATTGGTCGGCGGTCTCTACGGCCTCGCGCTCGGCAGGGCGTTCTTCGGCGAATCGATGGTCAGCCGCGCGACCGATGCCTCAAAGGTGGCCCTCGCCTGGCTCGTCGCGCGGTTGCGCGTGGGCGGGTTCACCTTGCTCGACTGCCAATTCATGACGCCGCATCTCGCCTCGTTGGGCGCGATCGAGATCAGCCGGAGCGATTACGTCGCGTTGCTGGGCGCGGCGATCGACGGCTCGCTCGGCGCTGCGGTGTCGGGCGTCGCGGCGGGAGATTTCGGCGCGCTCGACCGGCTGCCCGATTTGGGCGATTCCGCAGGCGCCGTCACCGTGTCCGCCCCGCCTTTGGGGAAGGACATCGTGCAGCTCTTGACCCAGACGTCGTAAATCGGATCGATCACCACGTTCAGGTTCGGCCGCTCCTTGTACAGCCAGCCTGAAAATACCCGCTTCCACTGCTTGTCGGTCTGTTCGATGTCGAGCTGGACGAAGGCGCCGGTATAATGCTCGGCTTCCCACGGCGCTGTTTCCTCGCATGCGCGCAGGCGGACGATCGCATTGCCGACACGAATCGCCTCGCCGGGTTTCATCGTCAGATCGCGCGTCTGGCTGTTGCGTTTGTTGAGCAGGCCGAGCGTCGCGACGCGCTGGTTCATCGGCGTCGCGCCTTGTGTCGGATTGGAGGCGTCGCCCGAAACATCGATCGTCTCGACGCCGCCCGACTGACCGCTATCGTCGAGCGCGGTCGGCGCGGCGGTCGCCACCGCATCGGGCGGCGGCGCCGGCGGCGTCTGGTACCAATTATAGCCGGCCCAGCCGGCAGCACCGATCCCGGCCGCCAGCGCGGTGATACCGCCGACGCGGCGCCAGTTCATCCTTCCGGCGTCCAGGCTTCGTAATCACCCGTGGCAGGCGCGCGATGCCCGCCCTTTTCGAGCGCGCCCGGCGGCCGATAGGCCAAGGCGGTCCCGGTCAGATTGGGGACGGCGGGCTTTTCCCAGCGGCGCTGCGCCGGCAGCGCGCGATCGGGCACGTCGTCGATCTGGTGGTGCAGCCAGCTGAACCATTCGGGCGGAATGCGGCTGGCGTCGTTGGCGCCGTTGTAGATCACCCAGCGCCGCGGGTTGCCGTTGGTGTCCTTGCCGCCCCGGTAATAGACGTTGCCGAGGTCATCCTCGCCGACGCGTTCCTTGCCGAGAAGGCCTGCCATCGTGCCCCAGGTCGCGCCGGTCCACCAGGTGAAGGGATTGAGATTGATACCCATGGCCCGCGCTTAGCGGCTGACGGTCCGGCGTTCAACGTCTGCCAACGTCTTCCCGGCGAAAGCTGCCATCGCAAGGTCACCTGCCGGTCCAGGTCACCTTGTCACCCTCGGCAATGCCCAATGCGGAACTGCGCCCGCCTTTGAGCTCGAGCACCGCAGCCACCGGCTCCCCCGACGGGATCGGCGTTTCGTCTTCGGGAATCGCATTTTCCGCGATGCGTGCGATCGTACCGTTGGCGCGGATGAAGATGATGTCGAGCGGGCTCGGCGTATTCTTCATCCAGAAACTGGCTTCCTTGGGTGCGCCGCCGCCGGCTGGATAGGGCCAGAACAGCATCCCGCCATTGTCGGGGATGTCGGTGCGGAACATCAGCCCCTTTTCCTGCTCGGCCGCGCTCTTGGCGACTTCGACCTGGAAAGCGTGGGCGCCGTTGCTGCTGGCGATGGTCAGTGCGATCGTCTTTGCTGATGCATCGCTGTTCGCGCTCGCGGGATCGCTCTGCGAGCAGGCAGTCGGTAAGGCGCACAGCGCCAAGGGCAGCAACACATACCGGAACTTCATGAAATTCAGTCCTGTTCGACCATGACCGCCAGCGGGCCCTTGCGGCCCTCGACGACCCTTGCCCTCAAGCGCTGCTCGGGCTCCACCTCATGCAGGCCGGCGCGGCGCAGCGTTTCCATATGCACGAATATATCCGCCGAGTCGGCATCGCGCACCAGGAAACCATAGCCTTTCAGACGATTGAACCATTTGACCGCGACCGGTTCGAACGGGCCGGCCTGATCAAGCATGGACACCGGATCGACGCGATCGGCATCGGGACGGACGCGCGGCGGCGGCTCGACCGCGGTCGACAGATCGATGGCCAGGATCGCGCTTGCCTGCAAGCCGCGGTCGCGGCGAACCGCCACGCAATCGACCCGCGCTCCTTCGGGCAGGCTGCGCCGGCCATGCGGCTGGAGCACCGAAAAGTGGATCAGGATGTCACCGGCCTGATCGTCATCGACCAGGAAGCCGAAACCGCGCGTCACATCGAACCATTTGACGACGCCGCGATGATGCGATTCGCCGTCCGCCAGGGCCCCGACGTCAACTTCTCCCAAAGACTCCAGCGGGCGGTCGCCCGACTCCAGCTGCGATTCTACGCGCACAGTCACCCCCTGCGAACGGCCAGTGTAGCACGATCACGATGAAAGCCAAAGGGTTAGCGCGGCTCGTTTCGGAGCCGTTCTATTCCAGCAATTCGGCGGGATCGTCACCGGGATTCATGCTGGCCAGCGCGCGAGCCAGCTGGAACGAATGGCCCGCGCGGAGCAGCGCCGCGACGTGCCTTTCGCGGGTCGGGCGATCGCCCGGTTGGTCGGCGAACGGACCGATCCGCCGCCGGCGGGCATAAGCGATTGCGGCGCCGACCGACCGATCGGCGACCGCCGGCGCGATGGCATCGGCGTCGTCGCCGTCGATACCCGCCTGGCGCAATACCCCTGCCACGCGCCGCGCGCCCAATCCGCGCCGCGCCATATTGCTCGCCTTGGCTTCTCCCCAGGCACGATCGTCGATATAGCCGAGTTCGGCCATGCGATCGGCGATCCCCGCCGGATCGGCTGCTTCCCCATCCCAGCCCCGCTCGCGTATCTTGCGGCGGAGATAATCCGTCAGCCGCCCGCGCGTGGTTGCGAAGCGCTCGACATAGCGCAACGCCAGCCGTTCGAGGCTCGAACGGTCGAGCGGCGGGGCGGATTGACGAGGAACTCGGGCCATGTCGCCATGTTTGTGCCACACTGACAACCGAATTTGAACGCGTGCGGGCGGCAGGGGGCCGTCGCTGGCATGAAGCGGCCGGTAAGAGCTGCAGGAACATGGGCGCGAAGGTGATGACATTAGACATGGCGACTGACGTGGTGGGCGAGCGAACGGAGAGCCTACAGCCGACTCCGACCGACGACGCCTTGCCGCGGCGATTGGCCGATTTCGCGACGTTGGGCGAAGCGCTCGACTATGCCGCGCAAGGCGTGCGCGGACTCAATTTCCACGATCCGCGCGGCACGCTGGTCCGCGCTTATCCGTTTTCCGAAATGCGGCAGGACGCGCTGGCAATGGCCCGCCGCCTGATCGCGTCGGGCGTGAAGCCCGAGGACCGTATCGCGCTGATCGCGGAAACCGGCGTCGAGTTCGCCAGCCTGTTCTTTGGCGTGGTCTATGCCGGCGCCTGGCCGGTGCCGCTACCGCTGCCGACCAGCTTCGGCGGCGCGCAAAGCTACATCGACCAGCTGTCGGTCCAGCTCAAGAGCTGCGACCCGACGATGCTGATCTATCCGCCCGAGATCGGCGCGATGTGCGCCGAAGCGGCAAGGATCCAGAATGTCGAGGGAATCGACTGGACGAGCTTCGCCGAGCGCCCTGCCCCCGCGGCCGAATTGCCGCAGGCCGTGGGTGAGGACGTCGCCTATCTGCAATATTCGAGCGGATCGACGCGCTTCCCGCACGGCGTCGCGATCACGCATCATGCGCTGCTGAACAATCTGGCCGCGCACAGCCACGGCATGCATGTCGGCGACGGCGATCGCTGCGTCTCGTGGCTGCCCTGGTATCATGACATGGGACTGGTCGGCTGTTTCCTGTCGATCGTCGCCAACCAGGTGTCGACCGATTACCTCAAGACCGAGGATTTCGCGCGCCGCCCGCTCGCCTGGCTCGACCTGATCAGCCGCAATCCGGGCACGACGCTCTCTTATTCGCCCACGTTCGGCTACGACATCTGCGCGCGCCGCATGTCGAGCCAGACCAAGGCGAGCGATCGATTCGATTTGTCGCGCTGGCGCGTCGCCGGCAACGGGGCCGACATGATCCGCCCCGACGTGATGCAGTCGTTCGTCGACGCGTTCGGCGACGCCGGGTTCAAGGCCACCGCATTCCTGCCCAGCTACGGTCTGGCCGAGGCGACCCTGGCGGTGTCGATCATGCCGCCGGGCGAAGGCATTCGAGTCGAACTGGTCGAGGAAACCCAGCTGTCGGGCCAGGAAGGTCGCCACGATCGGCCGCAGCGTTATCGCGCGATCGTCAATTGCGGGAAACCAGCGCGCGACATGAAGATCGAGATACGCGAGGAGGACGGCACGCCGCTGCCCGAGCGCGCGATCGGCAAGGTCTGGTGCGCGGGGCCGTCGGTAATGGTCGGCTATTTCCGCGATCCCGAGGCGACCGCGGCCTGCATGCAGGACGGTTGGCTCGATACCGGCGACATGGGCTATATGTCGGACGGCTATATCTACATCGTCGGTCGCGCCAAGGACATGATCATCGTCAACGGCCGCAACCATTGGCCGCAAGACATCGAATGGGCGGTCGAGCAACTGCCCGGGTTCAAGGCGGGCGACATCGCCGCCTTCGCGATCACCACGCCGGGTGGCGAAGAGACGCCCGCCGTCCTGGTCCAATGCCGGACCTCCGACGAAGCCGAACGCCTGCGCCTACGCGACGAGATTCGCGAGCGCGTGCGGTCGGTCACCGGCATGAACTGCGTGATCGAATTGATCCCGCCGCGGACATTGCCGCGCACCAGTTCGGGCAAGTTGAGCCGGGCAAAGGCGCGCAATCTGTACCTCGCCGGCGAGATCAAGCCGTACGCGATCGCCGCCTGAACGCTCGCGCGACTCCGCCAAACGCGGATCGTGGCGCAGCATGCGCATTTTCTGCAGTTTTGGCGGCGAATCCCGCTTGTTCATCCTCCCATCGGCGTAAATTCGTCATAAATCGTACACGCGTCTAACTCTTCGCTAACCCTGCAGGCGTTATCCGCAGCGCGTGAGCACGGAGCCCTCTTCCCAATTCGCCACCCCGCGGATCGACGTCCGTGCGCTGCTTGGCCTCTATGACCCGGCGGACACCACCGACTGGGGCCCGATTCGGGCGGCGCAATTGCACGCCGGACGCCAGCTCGCCTTGTTCCTGCTCGGTGCCAATGTGATCGGCGCGGCGCTGGTCGTCATGATGTTCGACAGTCAGGTACCGCGCGCGATGTTGATCGGCTGGGCGGTTCTGACCGGTTTAGTCGGCGTCGGCGTGACGATGCGGCGCCTCGCCTCTCGCCATCGCGACGCCAATTCGGCGACGCTGGGCGATGTGCGCGATACCGTCCTGGAGGGAATCGCGCTCGCGTGCGTCTGGTCGATCCCGCCGCTGGCATTGGGGTCGCGCGCCGATATCGGCACTGCCATGGGCCTCTGGATCGTATTATCCGTCATGCTGACCGCGTCGGCCGTGGCGATGGCGGCACTGCCGCTGGCGACGCTCAGCTTCCTCGGTATCCTCGGCACCGCCATCGCCGTCATGCTGCTGTTGATCGGCAGTCCCTTGCTGGCCGCCGCGACGATGCTGTTCGTCGTCCTGCTGATGATCAGTTGCTTCCAGCGCGGAAAAGCGCTGGTGGTGATCCGCGCCAACGAAATCGGTCTGTCGGAACGCGACCAAACCGTCAGCCTGCTGCTCCGCGAATTCGAGGAGGAGGATGGCGACTGGCTGTGGGAAACCGACAGCGCGCGGCGCATCGTCCGCGCCAGTCCGCGCTTCGCGCGTTCGGTCCATCTCGATCCGGTGAAGATCAACGGCATGCCGCTGCTCCAGGCGCTCGCCGGCGTCCATTGGGAGAGCGGCGACTTCTCCTCCGGGCTGCGCGTACTTGCCGACAAACTCAAGAATCGCGAGGCGTTTCGCGATATCCTGCTGCCGGTGCAGGTCGGTGACACCGAACGATGGTTCGCGCTCGCTGCCAGCCCGCGCCACGATGACGATGGCGCCTTTATCGGCTTTCGCGGCGTGGGATCCGACGTCACCGCCCAGCGCGAATCGGCCGACAAGATCAACCGCATGGCGCGGTACGATATGCTCACCGGCCTGCCCAATCGGCTCCACCTCAACGAGCAACTCGGCCGGGCGATGGCCGAGGCCGAGAAATGGGGCACGCGCTGCGCGTTCATGATGATCGATCTCGATCGCTTCAAGGCGGTCAACGATTCGCTCGGCCATCCTGTCGGCGATCGACTGCTTGGACGGGTGTCGGAACGGCTCGGCCATCTGGTCAGCGACAATGAGGTCGTTGGCCGGCTCGGCGGCGACGAATTCGCCGTGGTGGTGCGCGATGCGTCCGACACGGCCCGCGTCGAGAAGCTGGCGCAGGCGATCATCGAGATGTTGTCGCGGCCGTACGAGGTCGACGTGCACACGCTCTATATCGGAGCTTCGGTGGGCGTCGCGATCGGCCCGCGTGACGGCCGCACCGCGGAAATGCTGATCCGCTCCGCCGACCTCGCTCTCTATCGCTCGAAAGATGCCGGCGGCGGCGTGTTCCACACCTACGAACCCCAGCTTCACGTCAAGGCGGAAGAGCGGCGCGTACTCGAAATGGCGCTGCGCCAGGCGCTCGAAAAAGGTGAGATGCACCTGGAATACCAGCCGGTGGTGGTCGCGGGATCGGGCAATCTCACCGGCTTCGAGGCACTCTTGCGCTGGACCCATCCCGAACTGGGCGTCATTTCGCCCGGCAAGTTCGTGCCGCTGGCGGAGGATGCGCGACTGATCGTGCCGATGGGCGAATGGGTATTGCGTGAAGCGTGCCACGAGGCTGCGCGCTGGCCGTCGCCGACGCGCGTCGCCGTGAACGTATCGCCCGAACAGCTGCACAATCCGGCATTCGTATCGGTGGTCGCCTCGGCGCTTGCCAATAGTGGCCTGCCGCCGGAACGGCTCGAGCTCGAAGTGACCGAGGGCGTGTTCATGCGCGAAGGCACCGTCGCGGTGCAGGTGCTCGAACGCGTACTCGATCTTGGCGTGCGCCTGAGCCTGGACGATTTCGGCACCGGCTATTCGTCGCTCGGCTATCTCGCGCGCACGCGCTTCTCGACGATCAAGATCGATCGCAGCTTCGTCCAGGGCGCGTCCAAGGGACAGAAGGAGCCGATCGCGATCGTTCGCGCCGTCGTCGCGCTTGCCCAATCCCTGGGCATGGCGACGACCGCGGAAGGCGTCGAGACCGAGGAGGAACATCGCCTGATTCAGGACCTCGGCTGCACCAAGGTCCAGGGCTATTATTTCGGCCGCCCGCTTCCGGTCAGCGAAGCGCGCGCGCTGGCGTCGCGCGACTGGGGCAACGAAGCTGCCGCTGCCTGAAACGGCCGCGTGACAAACCGCGACGACTAACTATTGCCGCCCGCGCGCGGTGGCGCTACAGGCATCCGCCGCACAGGGGTGTAGCTCAGCTGGTTAGAGCGTCGGTCTCCAAAACCGAAGGCCCTCGGTTCGAATCCGAGCTCCCCTGCCACTCTTCCTCTTCCGCCCGGTATTCCTGCTCGCGCTCGATCGCCGCGAGAATCCGGATGGTGGCGTGGTCGAGTTCCATGGGAGTTCCCTAGTAAGGCGGTCGCATATCGGACGCTCGCCCAACGATAGTGGGGGGAGCGCGATCCCAGCAAAATTGGTTAATCGCGACGAACCGTTGATCGCCGCATCGATGCAACGGTCGCTTCCGCGCGAGCGCTTGCGTTCCGATTGGTGCGGCGCTATTTCCGCCCTCAATCCGAAATCGGGATTGATTGTCGTCCGTGCCCCTTGAGGGACCGGGCGGCGGTCCTATGTCCCCAATCTCGGCAACGATTACATAGGTTCAGGCACGTGGCGAAAACGTCCCCGATGGAATTCATCCGGCAGGTCCAGGCCGAGACGCGCAAGGTCGTGTGGCCGACGCGTCGCGAGACGATCATGACCGGGGTGATGGTGATGATCATGACGGTCATCCTGGCGGTGTTCTTCTTCGCCATCGACAAGGTGTTCGACACGGGCGTCGAGTTCCTGCTGAGCCTCGCGAAATAAGGTCTCCCATGGCACGCTGGTACATCATCCACGCTTATTCTGGCTTCGAGGGCAAGGTCCGCGATGCGATCATGTCCGAGGCTGCCCGCATGGGTCTCGAACAGCTCGTCGAGCAGATCGAGGTTCCCACCGAAACGATCACCGAAGCCCGCCGCGGCAAGAAGGTGCAGGTCGAGCGCAAGTTCATGCCCGGCTATGTGCTGGCCAAGCTGGCGATGAACGACGACGTCTATCACCTGGTCAAGAACACGCCCAAGGTGACCGGCTTCCTCGGCCCCAACGGCAAGCCCCAGGCGATCAGCGACGCCGAAGCCGCGCGCATGCTCAACAGCAAGGAAGAGGCCGCCGCCTCCGCCCCGCGCCAGCAGGTCAAGGTCGATTACGAGATCGGCGATTCGGTCAAGGTGCTCGACGGCCCGTTCGCCTCGTTCAACGGCGTGGTCGAAGAGCTCGACTTCGACAAGTCGAAGGTCAAGGTCTCGGTGTCGATCTTCGGGCGTGCTACGCCGGTGGAACTCGACTTTGAACAGGTTGAGCGCTCGAAGTGAGCTGCACGCGGCTAGCGTGAGCTAGCCCGCGAGACAGCGAACTTCCGGCCGGCAGGCCCGCGAAACGCGACCTGTCCGACGGAGGCGCGGGATTCACTCCCGCGTCGGCCCGAGCAGTTTAAGTCCTTCTTTATCTCCCTCTCCCCTCCGGGGAGAGGGCAGACGAGCCCGGCGTAAGCCGGGCGAAGTCGGGAGAGGGGCAGTTGGCTCGGTCAGTGAGACACACTGCCCCTCTCCCCGGCCCTCTCCCCGATGGGGAGAGGGAGATGTGCCCCGACCCGCAGACGTCCGACGCGGGAGTGAATCCCGCGTCGTCGGACCTCGCGTCGCGAGGCCGGCCGGACGGGCCCCGTCTCACAATTAGCTTCGCTAATCGTGTGCGGGTGCAACGCTGTTGCTTCCTCGCTGCATTTCCGCTATCGGCCCGCCCTTCCTAAGCTACAGCTGTGGAATTGCGGGAGGGTTCGCGTTGCGGGCCCGTCTAACCGCTAAACTTGAACTGGACGCGGGAGCCCAGCCCCCTCGCCCACTACAGAGTGAGAATAATGGCAAAGAAAATCACAGGCTATATCAAGCTGCAGGTGCCCGCGGGCGCTGCCAATCCGTCGCCGCCGATCGGCCCGGCGCTGGGTCAGCGCGGCGTCAACATCATGGAATTCTGCAAGGCGTTCAACGCGGCGACCGGCGACCTCGAAAAGGGTGCGCCGATCCCGACCGTCATCACCGTCTATGCCGACCGGTCGTTCTCGTTCGAGACCAAGACCCCGCCGGCGACGTTCCTGATCAAGAAGGCCGCCAACCTGAAGTCGGGCTCTAAGGAGCCGGGCAAGGTCTCCGCGGGGAAGATCAAGCGCTCCGAGCTGTCGAAGATCGCCGAGATCAAGATGAAGGACCTGAACGCCAACGATATCGACGCGGCGACCCGCATCATCGAAGGCTCCGCCCGCGCGATGGGCCTCGAAGTGGTGGAGGGCTGAACCAATGGCATTCGTGAGCAAGAAGCAGAAGGCGATCACGATCGACCGCGAGAAGCTGCACGGCGTTGACGAGGCGATCGGCCTGGCCAAGGCCAATGCCACCTCGAAGTTCGACGAGACGATCGAAGTCGCGATCAACCTGGGCGTCGATCCGCGCCACGCCGACCAGATGGTCCGTGGTGTCGTGACCCTGCCCAAGGGCACCGGCAAGGACGTCCGTGTCGGCGTGTTCGCCAAGGGCGCCAAGGCCGATGAGGCCCGCGCTGCCGGCGCCGACGTGGTCGGTGCGGAAGACCTGATGGAAATCGTCCAGGGCGGCACGATCGACTTCGATCGCTGCATCGCGACCCCGGACATGATGGGCATCGTCGGTCGCTTGGGTAAGGTGCTGGGTCCCAAGGGCCTGATGCCGAACCCGAAGCTGGGCACCGTGACGATGGACGTCGCGGGCGCGGTCAAGGCGGCCAAGGGCGGCCAGGTCGAATATCGCGTCGAAAAGGCCGGCATCATCCATTCGGGCATCGGCAAGGCGTCGTTCCCGGCGGAAGACCTGCGCGCGAACTTCGACGCTCTCGTCGACGCGGTGGTCAAGGCCAAGCCGTCGGGCGCCAAAGGCAAGTATGTCCGCAAGCTCGCCGTCAGCTCGACGATGGGCCCGGGCATCAAGATCGACACGGCCGAGGTTGCGGGCGCGTAAGCGACCAGCCGAAGCCTGAACGATAGGACGGGGCCGGGAGAGCGATCTCCCGGCCCCTTTCGTTTGCATTATCGTGCGCTGGCCGCACGCGGTTCGTTCAGCGCACCGTCATCCCTGATATTTACGAGCTGCCGAAACCGGCCGAAAGAGGCGCCCTGTCACGAGCGGGAGACAAAGCGTGGAAGTCGAAGTCAGCGCCGAAGCGAAGGACAAGAGGCTCAATCGTGCTGTGGCGCTGACGGTGGTGGTCCTGTCGATCTTCACCGGGCTGTGCAACATCAAGGACGGCAACCTCGTCCAGACGATGCAGCAGGCGAAGGCGGATTCGGTCGACAGCTGGAACGAATATCAGGCGACCCGCACCAAGCTGCATATCTCGGAAACCGCGCGGAGCGAGATCGCCGTCCTGGCGACCACTGCCGCGACCAGCGAGGCGTCGAAAGCGACGCTCGCCCGGCTCGACGCCGACATCGCCAAATATCGCAGCGAGACGCCCAAGCTGAAGGCCCAGGCCCAGGCGCAGGCCGACAACTACGACGCACTCAACGTGCATGACGACCAATTCGACGCCAGCGAAGCAGCCATTTCCACCGCGATCGCGATGGCCGCCGTCGCGGCGCTTGCGGAAAGTCCGATGTTGCTGTTCGGATCTTGGTTCTTCGGAGCGTTCGGCATCTTCATGGGCATTTGCGGCTTCGCCAAGCTCGGCTTCCACCCCGATATTTTGAGCAACTTCCTGGGTTAGCCGGCGCAAGAGCCAGCGATTTACACCTGTCCCGAACTTGCGCCATAATCGCATCGCGCGAGGAGGCAGCAGATGAGCGATCGGCTGGCGAACGTCACGGCACTGCCCGATCGTGCGGTGCCGACGCGGATCGGCAATCTGGTGTTCGAGACCAAGGCCGCCTTGTTGCGGCTACGCCGCGCGAGCGCCGATTTGTCGCTCAATGCGCCCAAACGGCACCGTCGCGGCACGATGCTGACATCGGCACCGGTGCTGGCGACGATCCGGTCGCCGCTCTGGACCACCCGCGGCGGCGCCAAGGATCGTGCGCTCAACGCCGGGAAGATTCAGAATTTGCGCGCGGCGATCGCCGGACTCGACGGCATCGAGGTTGCCGCCGGCGAGGTGCTGAGCTTCTGGAAACAGGTCGGCAAACCGCTCCGCCGCCGTGGTTTCGTCGAAGGACGCGAGCTCCGAGAAGGATGCATGATCGCGACGGTCGGCGGCGGCCTGTGCCAATTGTCCAACGCGTTGCACGAGGCAGCACTCGACGCCGGCCTGCAGGTCGTCGAACGCCACGCCCATACCCGGATCGTACCGGGATCGCGCGCCGAGGCGGGGCGCGACGCGACGGTGTTCTGGAATTATCTCGATTTCCGCGTCCGCTCGTCTCGTCCTTTCCGGATCGAGGCGCGGCTGACCGCTGACGAACTCGAGCTCACGATCCGCGGAAAGATCGCGACCCCTTCCCTGTCCGTGCCCGATTTCTCGATCGGCCTGACGGCGCACGATTGCCTGACCTGCGGTCAGGTCAGCTGCCATCGCCACGATCCCGACGATATCGAAGCCGGTACGCCGACCGCCTGGCTGGTCGACGGCGCAAGCCCCGAATTCGGGGCGTTGCTGAGCGACCGCGCCGGCCGGGAGGACATGCTGATGTTGCCCTCGCGCCGGATCGGTCGCGCTGCGCGAGGCTGGCCAGCGGTCATCGCCGAACGGACCGCCGATCTCGCCGCGCTGCGCCGCTCCTTGGCGTTGCGCAGCATAGGACCGGGCACGCCGCGGGCACGCGCATTGATCGAGGCCGATGAGCGGCTGGCCGCCGCTTATGCGCGCAAGCTCGACGCGACGCATACGCACCTGATCGTCGCCCAGCCGTTGCTGCCGCATCTCTGGCGCAGGGGGGTATTGCAGGGGCGTAGCTTTGAAGTGATGCTCGACCGTTTGCCGATCGATGCGATGCACCACGTGCTCGACGCCGCGCGCGACCTCTATCCCGAAAGTTCGACGCTCGGCGATTTCCGCGCGCCCGAAGCGATCGCCGCCGCGGAGCGCGAAGCGCTGGGCGAAGCGGTGCGCCTGATCACCCCGCATCGCTCGGTCGCGGCCTGTTTTCCGCCGGGACGCGTCCAGGTGCATGACTGGCAGCCGGCCAAGCCGCTTCCCGTCCGGCGCGGCGGCAAGACGTTCCTGTTCGCGGGTCCCGCGCTGGCGCGCAAAGGCGCTTATGCCATGCGCGATGCGATGGCGGGCTTGGAGATCGATCTGCTGATCGAGCGCCCGGGCGAGGAATGTCCCGATTTCTGGCATCGGATCGACGTCCGCAAGATGCAAAGCCTGCCCGAAGAGCTTGCCGGCGTGCTCCTGCCGGCAATCGTCGAGCATCGCCCCGCGACGCTGCTCCGCGCACTCGCCGCTGGTCTGCCCGTGATCGCGACCGAGGCCTGCGGGTTGCCGCCGCAGCCCGGCTTGACGCTGATCCCACCGTGCGATCCCCTGGCGCTGCGCACCGCGGTCGCGGCGGCGATGGTTTGAATCCCGTCCTTTTCTAAGCTCGCCTCATCATCTCCTTGCCTCATCGTGGAGGCCGGCCCTAGCCGCGCGGCTATGAGACCCGCTTTTTCTCGAGCCGTCATTGGCACCCGCGCGGTGTTCGGCGGAGCGCTGGAATGGGACGGGGCGGATGCGCTCGATCCTTCGGCGATGGCGCTCACCGCGCTCGGCATGGGTGTGCCGATACTGATCGGAGTGCTGGTCGGACATCCGCGGGTGGGGCTCGCCGCCTCGCTCGGCGCGATGTGGGTCGGCAACGCCCCGCGCGGCGCGAGCCTGGCCGAGCATTGGCGAACTGTTCGCGACATCGTGCTCGCGGCGATCGGGGCGGCCATCGTCGCCGCGTTGATCGCGCGCCACGGCTGGTGGAGTGACACCAGTCTCGTGCTGGTCGCGGGGATGGCCGCATTGCTCGGCGGATTCAGCCGGCCGGCTGCCGCCGCCAGCCAGCGTTTCATCGTGTTCGTCACGATCGGGCTCGGCATCGCCACGCATGCGTCCGACCGCATTTTGCTCACCATTCTGATTGCCGAAGGGGCGATCTGGGCGGCCTTATGCGCATTAGCGATCGGAGCCCTGGCGCGACGGTGGGGGATCGGGCAGATCGCCCTGGCCGAGCCACGATCAAACGCCAGCTTCACGCAATTATTCCGTCGCTGGCGGAGGCTGTTGGCCACCATCGCAGCTTGGATCTATCCGTTGCGGCTGATGGCCTGTCTCGCCTGCGCCGTCGTCCTGCGCGAGGCAATGCCGCAGCATCATTACAGCTGGATCGCGGTCGCCGTCGCCTTGCTGACCCAAAGGCAAGGCGACGGGCTGGTAGTGAAGGTCATGCAACGTGCGATGGGAGTCGCGGCGGGCGTGCTGGCGACCGAGGCAATCGCTTCCCACCCGCTGCCGGGTTGGGCGCTCGTCCTCGTCATCTCGGCACTGTCGGCGGCGAGCCCGTGGCTGAGGAAGCGCAGCTATGTCGCCTATACCGCCGCCACCACGCCGCTGATCCTGCTGCTGACCAGCGGCGGCGGGACGATCGCGCAAGGGCTATTGATCGACCGGCTGATCGCGACGTTGATCGCGGCCGGCCTGGTGATCGCCGCCTTCCTCTCGGCTCAGCGATTCACGCCTCGGCCATCTCCGGATAGTCCGCGCTCAGGCTGAGGTCGCGGTCGCCCTCGATGATCGCCAGCCGTTCCTTCAGCTTGGCGACCGCCGTCTCATAGCCGAACTTGCCGAGCACCAGGTGCCGCGGCACGTCGGCGCGCGAGACCACCTCGATTATCGCCTCGCCGGCGCGAACCGGGTCACCGGGCTGTTCGCCGCTATAGCCGCTGGTCATCGCCATGCGCTTGCCCGCGGTCTCGGCATAGGCCTCGATCCGGTTCTTGGTCTGGCGCAGCGAACGGCCCGCCCAATCGGTGCGGAACGGCCCCGGCTCGACGCACATCGCCGCGATGCCGAGCGGCGCGACTTCGGCGCGCAGGGAATCGGTGAAGCCCTCGACCGCATGCTTGGTCGCCGAATAATAGCCGGAGGCCGGGAAGCCGAGCAGACCGCCGACCGAACTGATGTTGACGATATTGCCGCTGCCCTGCTCGCGCATCACCGGCAAGACCGCACGCGTCATCGCGAACAGGCCGAAGACGTTGGCGTCGAACTGGTCGCGGATTTCCTGCTCCTCGCCTTCCTCTATCGCGGTCTGATAGCCATAGCCGGCATTGTTCACGAGCACGTCGATCCGGCCGAACCTGTCCTTCGCCGCCGCGACCGCCGCGTCGATCTGCGCCTTGTCGGTGACGTCGAGCTCGACCGCCAGCGCGCGATCGGGCGCGATCTCGACGATATCGGCGACGCGGTCCTTACCGCGCGCCGTCGCGACCACGCGCCAGCCGCGATCGAGCACGAGCTTGGCAAGCTCGCGGCCGAAGCCGGTCGAGCAGCCAGTGATGAACCAGACGGGATCGGCGGGGAGCGTCATCGGGGCACCTCTTATTGGGGAAAAACGCACCACAAGAGATGGGATTGCGGACGCCCTGCGGCAACCGCCGGACGCCCGTCACCGAACGACGAGAACCAACGTCTCAACGACAGTCGATATAGATCGGGTTGCCGATCAGCAGCAGCCCGGTCTTGCCGCGCACATTGGCGCTGACCCAGCCACAGGCTTGCGCGCGATCGAGCGATAGCTTCACGCGCGCATCGTCGCCGTCGATCGTCGAGCCGAGCCCCGCAAGGACCTTGCCGTTGGCGACAACCTCGACCGCCGCACCACGCACCGCGACCAGATGCAGTTCGATCGACAGCGTCGCGTCCGGACGCAGCCG
This sequence comes from Sphingomonas sp., assembly GCF_024508665.1. Classification (GTDB taxonomy): domain Bacteria; phylum Pseudomonadota; class Alphaproteobacteria; order Sphingomonadales; family Sphingomonadaceae; genus Sphingomonas. Next base: position 31,262 of record NZ_JANINP010000001.1, on the reverse strand, counting down.
CTCGCCCATCACCGCCCGGCGCCCGCCGGACACGACCGCCATTTCGAAAAAACGATCGCGCGTCCCTTCGGTGTCGATGAACACATTGCCGCGCTTGATCCCGGCGGTGATGCCCGGGACCGACAGGCTGTCGGCATAGACCACCGTGGTCGGCCGCCCGATCCGCGACGGGCCATCGGGGTCGTGCGTGTCGCTGCCGCCGATGCCGGTCAGACGCTTGCCTTCGTTGAGCCGCGCGTACCAGAAGCCGAGCCCGGCATAAGGCCCCTCGACATGGGTCCCGTTGACCGCCTCGATTGCGGTTACCAGCGACCAGTCGGTGTCGGTCCATAGCCAGCCGCAGCCCATGCAGATTTCTCCGCTCGGCGAGGCCGGATGGTTGATCGACATGATCGCGCCGGCCGCGGCGACGCTCTTTTGGAGTGCGGGCAGATTGGGGACGCCCGCCGTACCGACGCGGAAGTCGACGAAGCGCGACGGGCCGAAGATGTTGGTGTGGCCGCGAAACGTGGTGACCTCCACGCCCGGGATCAGGAGCATCTTGTCGAACCAGGGCTGCAGCTCGCGCAGATTGTCGAAATGCGCGACGGTATTGTGATCGGTCACCGCGATGAAATCGAGCCCCGACGCGCTCGCCGCCTCGACCGTGCGGAACAGCGGACACGGGACCTTGCGTCCGAGCTGACTCTTGCAGCTGCCGTCGCTGTTGGCGTCATGTATATGGAGGTCGCCGCGATACCAGCCGGGCTTGTCGACGAGTGGCGGGTTGGCGATCGCGGCGCTGGCATGGGCAACGGCTCCGCGATCGAAATAGACCTTCACGGTGTAGGCGGCGCTGCTGTTCGGACGAGCATTGGGTACGCCGAACTGGACGTGCCAGCGGCCGGCCGGGATCGATCCGGGCAGATAGCCCGGCGTGGCGTCGCTCGCCGCGATCGTCACCCGGTCGTACGAGCCACCGCTCCAGCCGCGGAACTGCTTGGGATCCCAGACGCCGAGGTCGATCACCGTCTTGTTCGACTTGTCGTAAGACAAAGCGACGGTGATCCGCTCGACACCCGCGGGGACGTCGAACGGCACCTCGCGATAGGTCATCGCATCCTTGCCGGTGACGACGCCCGACATGGTCACGTCGGGCTGCACCTGATCCTGACCGGCCATCGCCGCAGGAGCGACAATGGCGGCCAGGATCAGCGCGACGAAAAGACGAACCGCACGCATCAGAAGGCGAAGTCGACGGCGAAGCGGAAGTTGCGGCCGAAGATCGGCCGGCCGATGAACAATTGGTCGTTGGCCTGGCCGCTGGTCAACTCGCCCGCCCGAGGATTGCCTTCGGTCAGCCCGATCGCGTTGGTCAGATTGTCGCCATAGGCCCAGAGCGAGATGCTCTTGGTCACGTCGAACCGGACGCTGGCGTTGAGCACGGTGTAAGCCGGCAGCTTGGAGATGTTGGCGGCGTCGGCATAGCGCTTCGAATAATGTTCGACATCCATCTGCGCGCGGAAGCGGCCGTCGAGCAGAGTCACCGCCGGCGTGGCGCGCAGCCCGAGCTTCGGGACGCGGAGCAGCTGGTTGCCCGAATAATTGCGCGGAATCAGTGTCGTGCCCGACAGCTCGTTATATTTCAGGTTGCGGAAGGTCGGGTCCTGAATCGTCGCATTGACCGCGAAATCGAACCACGAAACCGGCCGGATCGTGGCTTCCAGCTCGACGCCATAATCGCGCGTGTCGGTGTAGACGGTCTGGGTAATATAGCCCATCGTCTTTGAGTCGAACTGGGTATTGCCGATCGAATAGGCATCGAAATCGGTCAGGAAGCCAGTCGCGTAGAAGCTGACCAACGGGGTCGAGAGCTTGAAGCCCGCTTCCCACATCTTGATCCCCTGCGTCACCGGCTGCGCGTTGGCCGAGGTGATGAAGCTACCCACGCTCGGCATGCGGAACGCCGAGGTGTAACGCGCGAAGACGCCCGCGCTGTGGCTGAACTGCCAGTCCGCGCCGATCGTGTAACCGACATGGTCGAAGCTGCGGTCATAGGGCGTGAAGACGCCGTTGCCGGTCAGCACCTGATCGTCGGCAAGCGTGGTCGGATCGCCGAGATTGACCGTCTTCTGACCTTCCTGCGCACCCTTGGCGGTCACCTTCTCCCAACGGATGCCGCCATCGAGGCGCAATTGCGGCGTGATCTGCCATTCGTCCGACCCGTAAAGGGCGAAGACGTCCGACTTGCCGTAACCGTTGGCGAATTCGGAGCCGTAACGGCTGACGCCGTTCTGGGTCAGCGCGCCGATCACCTGGCCCGACGCGTTGAGCGCGACCAGATCCAGCAACCGCGAATTGCCCGACACGTCCTGCAGGGTCGACGCCGAGTAGCGTTTGAACGTCTCGCGGATGTGGGCGTAATAGAAACCCAGGGCGAAATCGTGCGTCATGCTGCCCATCTGGAAGCGGTGCGCGAGATGGAGATCGTCGACGAACTCGCTCTCGTCGACCGTCACCGGCCGCGCGGCGTTGATGAACACGTCGCCATTGCCGTTCTGGTTCGCCACGTCGAACGCCTGGCCGGTATCGACGTAGCGGAGCTGGACGCTCGTCGCGCCAGGATAGGCCTTGAGCAGCGACGATCCATATTGTGTGAGCAGCGCCGCCGCGGTGCTGACCGAGGCCGGATAGACGCCGTTGCGCACCGTGTTGCTGTCGCGATAGCGCGCCTTGTTCGACAGCTTCCAGCCGGGCGCGAATTCCCAATCGGCCATGGCCGAATATTGGTTGAGCCGGATGCGCGTGCCGTCGGTGTTGTTGAAGAATACCGGTCCGTTCGCGCTCTTCAGCGTCAGGAACGCGGTCTCGCGGCTCGCAGTCGTATCGTAATGCGCGTCGAACCCCGGCAGGCTGACGATATTGCCGTCCGAATCCTTGGTCAGCGGGATGCCGGTATAGAAGATCGCGTTATCGGCCAGATGCTTGTAGCTGAGCGCGATCTGCGCATTGCCGAAATCCTTGGATAGGTCGGCGCGGATCTGGCCGCCCTTGTTGCCGGTATAGCCCGGGTCGCGAACGCCGCGCTCGTTGCGATAGAAGCCGCCGATGTCGAACTTCCAGCCATCGACCAGCGGCGTGCCAATCCAGCCATCGAAGCGGTACAAGTCTGCGGTCGGGCCATAGAGCATGCGCGCGCGGCCCGACAGTTCGTCGCCCGGCTTGCGGGTGATGAAATTGACCACGCCGCCCGGCGCGTTCGAATAGAAGACCGAGGACGGGCCGCCGCGTACGACCTCAACGCGGTCGATCGACTCGTCCATGCGGAACGCCTGGTCGGCATTGAGATAGCCCAGCGCCGGATCGTGCTGCACCGGCAAACCGTCCTCGAGCAGGTTGATCGATCCGAAGCCGTCGACCGGAATGCCGCGGGCGCGGACATTGCCCGATCCCTCGCCGCCCGACGCCTCGACCCAGAAGCCCGGGACCGACTTCAGCGTCTCGGTCACGCTCGATGCGGCGCGCGAGCGCAGCGCATCGTTGTTGAGCGTGGTGATTGCGTAGCTGGTATCGAGCTTGGTGCGCTCGCCCGCGCCGGCGCGGCCGGTGACGACGATGTCCTGGTTGGTTTTCCCGTCGGGCGTCGCCTCGCTGTCGACGGCTACCGGCGCGCTCTGGGCAAGCGCCGCCGGACTTGCGGTCAGGAGGAACGCTACGAGTCCGCAGCGCACGGTAAGTGCTCGGTTGGCCACCCTTTTATCCCTTTTGCTGATGCAGCGATGCTGCGGTCGCGCCGCGCCTAGGGATGGGTTTTTGCAGGCGGGTGACGTGCCGGTGTCAGCGTCGTGACGTCACCGCGTCAGTTTGATGGCAACGAGGGCGCGCACGCTCTTTTATGCCCTCGCCCATAACTCTCGGCTATGCCTCACCCTCGCTTTTGCCAAATCGCCAAAAAGCGCGTAAGGGGCCGGACCAATCCACATCCGTACCGCGTTAGCCGCCCGGCGCCATTCGCCCCGGGCCGACGCCGTTTTTGCCATCGAGACAGAATGCCCTTTTCTCACCTCCCCTCCCTGCTCGCCGACGCGCTGACCGCGCGCGGCTACGAAGCACTGACTCCCGTCCAGGCTGAAGTCAGCAAACCGGAATCCTCCGGCCGCGACCTGCTTGTCTCCGCCCAGACCGGATCGGGAAAGACCGTCGCCTTCGGTCTCGCCATGGCGGAGGAGCTCCTGCACAAAGGCCAGACGCCGCCCGCCGGCGCGCCGCTGGCACTGGTGATCGCGCCGACCCGCGAGCTTGCGCTTCAGGTCGCCAAGGAATTGTCCTGGCTCTACGCCAAGACCGGCGCGCGCATTGCGACCTGTGTCGGCGGCATGGATCCGTCGCGCGAACGCCGCATGCTGGCGCAGGGCGTGCACGTCGTCGTCGGCACGCCGGGGCGGTTGCGCGACCATGGCGAGCGCGGCGCGCTCGACCTGTCGAACCTGCGCGTCGCGGTGCTCGATGAGGCCGACGAGATGCTCGACATGGGCTTTCGCGAGGACCTCGAGACCTTGCTCGACGCCGCTCCCGCCGAACGCCGCACGCTGCTGTTCTCCGCGACCTTGCCGCGCCAGATCGTCGCGCTCGCCAAAAAGTATCAGCGCGACGCGCTGCGCATCTCGACCGTCGGCGAGGATCGCGGCCATGGCGACATCTCGTACCAGGCGGTCGCGGTCGCCCCAGCGGATATCGAGCATGCGGTGATCAACCTGCTCCGCTTTTACGAGGCGGAGACCGCGATGCTGTTCTGCGCGACGCGCGACAATGTCCGGCATCTCCACGCCAGCCTGGTCGAGCGTGGTTTCGCGGCGGTCGCTCTGTCCGGGGAGCATTCCCAGAACGAGCGCAACCATGCGCTGCAGGCACTGCGCGATCGCCGCGCGCGCGTCTGCGTCGCGACCGACGTCGCCGCACGCGGCATCGATCTGCCCACGCTCAGCCTGGTGATCCATGTCGAGATGCCGCGCGACGCCGAAGTGCTCCAGCACCGTTCGGGCCGCACCGGCCGCGCCGGCAAGAAGGGCACCGCGGTACTGATCGTGCCCTATCCGCGCCGCCGGCGGGTCGAGATGATGCTGCGCTCGGCGCGCATCGCCGCCGAATGGGTGCCGGTGCCGACCGCCGATGACATCCGGGCGAAGGATCGCGACCGCCTGATCGAGGCGCTGAGCGCACCGGTCGAGCCCGATCCCGACGATTGGGTGATCGGCGAGGAACTGCTCAAGAACAAGTCGCCGCAGGAGATCGCGGCGGCTTTGGTCCACGCCCATCGCGCCGCCATGCCGGCGCCCGAGGAAATGATCGACCGCGTGCCCGAGGGCCCCAAGGCGCATCATCGCCAGGGATTCGAGGATACCGTTTGGTTCCGCATGAATATCGGCCGCCGCCAGAATGCCGATCCCCGCTGGATCCTGCCCCTGATCTGCCGCCGCGGCGGGATCACCAAGAACGAGGTCGGCGCGATCCGCATCCAGGCCAACGAAACCGGCTTCCAGATTCCCCGCGCAATTGCCGGACGCTTTGCCGCCGCCGTGCTCAAGAGCGCTGGCGCCGACGGCGAGGACGATAGCGGCGTGCGGATCGAGCCTGTCGATGGCGCGGGGCCGGCACCAGCGCCGGCCCGCGCAACGCTGCATCGTGCGGCGCCGAGCGGTGATGGCCAGGGCGGCGCCCCGCGCCGGCAGGGCCCGCCGCAAGGCCGCGGCCGTCCGCCGCATGCACACCGCAAGGGACCACGCCCGAACAAGGGACCGCGGCCGCAGTCGTAAAATTGCCTACGTCGGACGAAGGCGCGTTCGTTCTCGCCAAACCTCACCCCGGGAATTGTTCCGGGGTCCAACCCTCCCCAACGGAACTCAGCTGTTGTTGCGCCTTGGATGCCGGAACACGTCCGGCATGACGGAGCTAAACTTAGGGGACGCCCTATGAACACCCCACGCACCCGCCGCATCCTGGTCGATGCCGACGCCTGCCCTGTCAAGGACGAGGTCTACAAGGTCGCCTGGCGGCTGGAGGTCCCCGTCTGGGTCGTCAGCAACAGCCATCTCCGCGTCCCCGCGCACCCGCTGATCACCCGCATCGTGGTCAGCGACGGCTTCGATGCCGCCGACGACTGGATCGCCGAGAATGCCGGGCCGGGCGCAGTGGTGATCACCGCCGACATCCTGCTCGCCGACCGCGCGCTCAAGGCAGGAGCGCAAGTGCTGGCACCCACCGGCAAGCCATTCACGACGAGCTCGATCGGCGCAGCGATCGCCACGCGGGCGATCATGGCCGATCTGCGCGCGGGGGGCGATCAGATCGGCGGGCCGGCCGCCTTCTCCAAGGCCGACCGCTCGCGTTTCCTGCAGGCGCTTGACGCCGCTTTGGTCCGCGCGCGTTAATCGAGCGATGGATCTCGACGATCGCCTGCGCCATTATTTCGGCACTGCCGACTTGGCCGTGCTGACGCCCGCCACGTTCGAGGCGGGGACTGAGCGGATGCACGTCGATCTGGGGCTGGAAAAGGACCGCCCGCGCCGCTTCGCCTTGTGGACGTTGATGTACATGCTCGGCGTCGCACCGGATCTCGATGTCGCGTTCAAGGACGAAGCCGATCGCGACGCCGCGCGGAATTTCATGGATATGGCGGACAGGGCGGGGGACTGAACCTTCTCCCCTCCCGCAAGCGGGAGGGGAATCTGGTACCACGCCCCCTCCCCCGCTAGAGCACCCCGATGATCCGCCTGACCGACCTTGCCCTGCCGCTCGATCATCCTGCCGAGGCGCTGCCCGCCGCGATCTGCGCACGGCTGGGGATCGCGGCGGACGAGCTGCTGAGCTTCGAGGTGGCGCGGCGCGGCAACGATGCGCGGCGCAAGAACGCGATCATGCTGATCTATGCGATCGACCTGACCGTGCGCGACGAGGCGGCCTTGCTCGCGCGTTTCGCAGACGATCGCAATGTCAGGCCAGCGCCCGACACCAATTATCGCCACATCGCCCGGGCCACGGGCAAGGGCTTGCGCCCGGTCGTCATCGGTACCGGGCCATGCGGCCTGCTCGCTGCATTGGTGCTCGCGGAGATGGGGTTCCGCCCGATCATCCTCGAACGCGGCAAGGTCGTGCGCGAGCGGACCAAGGATACCTGGGGCCTGTGGCGCAGATCGGTGCTCAACCCCGAGAGCAACGTCCAGTTCGGCGAAGGCGGCGCCGGCACGTTTTCCGACGGCAAGCTCTACAGCCGGATCAAGGACCGCCGCCATCTCGACCGCAAGGTGCTGACCGAGTTCGTCAAGGCCGGTGCGCCCGAGGAGATCCTGACCGAGGCGCATCCGCATATCGGCACCTTCCGCCTGGTGACGATGGTCGAGAGCATCCGCGCGACGATCGAAGAACTGGGCGGCGAATATCGCTTCGGTACTCGCGTCGATGGCGTCGATATCTCCACCGACGCGGCCGGACAGCGCCATATCCGCGGTCTCCATCTCCATGACGGCGGCTATCTCGAGGCCGACCGCGTCGTATTGGCGATCGGCCATAGCGCGCGCGATACCTTCGCGATGCTCCAGGCGGCGGGCGTCTTCGTCGAGGCCAAGCCCTTCTCGATGGGCGTCCGCATCGAGCATCCGCAATCGTGGATCGACAAGGCGCGGTTCGGCAAGTTCGCCGGCAACAAGATCCTCGGCGCGGCCGAATATCACATCTCTCACCATGCCTCGAACGGCCGCACCGTCTACAGCTTCTGCATGTGCCCGGGCGGCACCGTCGTCGCCGCGACGTCGGAGGAAGGCCGCGTCGCGACCAACGGCATGAGCCAATATTCGCGCAACGAACGCAACGCCAATTCGGGCTTCGTCGTCGCGATCGATCCCGAACGCGACTATCCCGGCGACCCGCTCGCGGGAATCGCGCTGCAACGCCATTGGGAGGAGCGCGCCTTCATCGCCGGCGGCTCCAATTACAAGGCGCCGGCGCAGAAGCTCGGCGATTTCCTCGAGGGCAGACCTTCAGCCGAATTGGGCGAGGTCCTCCCGTCCTATCGCCCCGGCGTACAACTCACCGATCTCAGCCAATGCCTGCCCGATTTCGCGGTCGCGGCAATGCGCGAGGCGATCCCGGTGTTCGGCCGCCAGATACCGGGATACGACCATCCAGACGTGCTGATGACCGGCGTCGAAACGCGGACATCGTCGCCGGTGCGCTTCACCCGCGGCAAGGACTTTCAGAGCCTGAACACCGCCGGCCTGTTCCCCGCGGGCGAGGGCGCAGGCTATGCCGGCGGCATCCTGTCGGCGGCGGTCGACGGCATCAAGGTCGCCGAGGCGGTGGCGCTGAGTATCGAGGGCGGGGCGGCACTCCCGGCGTAGAATTACAATCTTCAACCCGTCATGCCGGGCTCGTCCCGGCATCCACTGTGCGGCTATGCCGGGCCCTGGAGCCTCTTGCCTCGCGCTTGCGACCCGGTGGACGCCGGCACAAGGCCGGCGTGACGTTGGGAAATTCGGTTTCGCGCTCCCCGGTCGCTTTGAGCTCATGCGCCCCCAGAAACCCAATGCGCTCAACGCGCAATGCCCCGAATATTGAATACCAACCTAACTTGCATCAAAGCCGCCGCATGGCGCGCCTGATCCTGTTCAACAAACCCTATGGCGTGCTGTGCCAGTTCACCGATCGCGGGACCGAGGGATCGACGCGCCCTACCCTGTCCGCGTTCATCGATACGCCGGACGTCTATCCCGCCGGCCGGCTTGATCTCGACAGCGAGGGACTGTTGCTGCTGACCGATGACGGCCGGCTGCAATCGCGCATCGCCGACCCCAAGTTCAAGACCGCCAAGACCTATCTCGCCCAGCTCGAAGGCGAGGTGAGCGACGACGCGTTGGCGGCGCTGCGCAGCGGCGTGCGGCTGAAGGACGGCGTCACCCGCCCAGCCGAGGCGAAGCGCATCCCCGCCCCCGACCTGTGGCCGCGCAATCCGCCGATCCGCTTTCGCAAGAACGTGCCCGATAGCTGGATCCGCCTGACCATCCGCGAAGGCCGCAACCGCCAGGTCCGCCGCATGACCGCGGCAGTCGGCCACCCGACGCTGAGACTGGTGCGATGGAGCATCGGCGACTGGACGCTCGACGGCATCGCGCCGGGGGAATGGCGATCGCGGGACGTGTGAAGATTTTCTTCGACGGCGGCTGGCGGCCGGCGTCGGGAATGGAGACCGCGGTGGTGCTGCACGGGCAGGCCTATCTGCGCCAGGGGCTCGGGCCGGGGTCGGCGATGGAGGCCGAGTGGCTCGCTTTGTTGCACGCGGTTGAAATCGCGCGTGCGTCCGGCCTCGTCGATCCGGTTTTTTGCGGCGATTCGCTCGCGGTGATCGACCAGGCCGGCGGCGCGGTCCCGTGCCGCGGTCAGAGCTGCGTGCATCTCCAAGCGCTCGCCGCATCGGGCCACCCGGCGGGATCGCTCCGCCTTCGTCATGTCGGGCGCTCGCAGAATCTTGCCGGCATCGAGCTGGCGCGGCTTCACGAACGATAGGCAGCGATCCCGCGGCGCGGCGGTGCGCGGCCGCCGACCTCGCTCCCACCCCGCCGGCCCGGGTCCGGATATGTACGGATGGAGTCGGCGCGCCGCGCGACCGATGGTGCGGCCTGCCGCTTTGGGAGAATGTCGATGCGAGCAATGCTGTTGCTGACCGGCGTGCTGGTGCTGGCCGCGTGCAAGCCCGCGGAAAGCCCGACCTTCAACAGTTCGACAGCGTCGACGCCGAACCCGACCAACGTCAGCGCCGCAATCGAAGCGCTGCCTGCGGCGCAACGCGATGCCGTGCTGTTGCGGGCGATCCTGGACGCGGACCTGCCGTGCCAGAAGATCGACAAGGCGGAACGGATGACCACGCCGGACGGCAAGATGGAGTGGCGCGCGACCTGTGACGGCGGCGCGCAGCATCTGATCGACATACTGCCAAACGGCTCCGCAACCGTGGTTCAGCCGCATCGATAGATAACCGCCGGACCGCCGACTCAGCGTCCCCCCTGGAGGATGAAGCAATGGTCACCGAGATCAATCGAGTAGAAGTGCGCACGTTCGAGATCGACAAGAATGCCTGGCGCTGGTTCGTCGGCATAGGCTGCGCGCTGGCGCTGCTCGGCCTGCTCGCCTCGGCCAATCTGGTCATGGCGACGGTCGCGGCAACCTACATCGTCGCCCTCTCCATGTTCGCCGCAGGCATAGTCATGGTCGTGCATGCTTCCGCGGTGCGAGGGCTCGGCTGGGCGCTGGTCTGGGCGGCGTTCGGCATTCTCTATGCCGCCGCCGCCACGTTCCTGTTCTACGATCAGCAGCTCGCGGTCAGGCTGATCACCGTCTGGCTGGCGGTCCTTTTGACCGCGTCGGGTGCCGTGCGCCTGGTCGCGTCGCTGGTCCATCCGCTGCCCGGCTGGGGCTGGATGCTGGTGTCCGGCATTTTCAGCGTCGCGGCCGGTCTCATCATCGCCAGCGGCTGGCCGGCGAACGCCGTCTGGGTGCTCGGCTTGGTAATGGCGATCGACTTGCTGGTGCACGGCATGATGCTGATCCTGGTCGGCGTCAGGTTGAGACCCACCGAAGGCGGCTGAGCCCGACGATCGGACTGCTACAGAAGCATCGGCGACGAGACGCCGACCGGCGCTGCCTTGGCGCGGGCGCACGAGCGATGACGGGCGACGAAAAACCCGTTTTCGAGTAAATTTGTTACTGTAACCGCGTCACCGGCATTTTCTTGTTGCAAATAGACGAGCAGCTGCGCAGCTTGCGATTCGTCAGGGCGATGACAAGCCCTGCCCGCAGGAGAGGCCTCTCATACAGGGGGTAGGTCTTGGCTGCATCGCAAACCGTTTGGCTGATTCCGTTGATCGCGCTGTTGTGCGCGGGACTGATCGCGGGTTTTGCCGCCGGTATTTTCGGCATCGGTGGGGGGTTCATCGTCGTTCCGGCGCTAATGCTGGTCCTGCCGTTATTGGGCGGCGACAAGCATCAATATGCGCATGTCGCGATCGGCACGTCGGCCGCGACGATCATCCTGACCTCGCTCAGATCGCTGCGATCGCACGCCAAACGCGGCGCGGTCGAATTCGAGATATTGCGCGCCTGGGCGCCGTGGCTGATCTTCGGCGATGCCGTCGGGGTCGTCCTTGCCGGCCATGTCGACGGACATGTGCTGCTGCTGATTTTCGCCATCGGCGTGCTGCTGATGTCGCTCAACTTCCTGGTGCCGCGGCTGAGCGATCACGTCATCTCCGACTCGATGCCCGGCCTGGCGCCGCGCGTTGCGATTGCCGGCGGACTCGGTACCTTTTCGTCGTTGCTCGGGATCGGCGGCGGCACCATCGCGATCATGGTGATGACGCTGCATGGCCGCTCGATCCATCGCGCGATCGCTACCGCATCGGGCATCGGCGCGCTGATCGCCATCCCCAGCGCGATCGGTTTCGCGATCATCGGCTTTCGCGAGCCCGGCCTGCCCTGGGGCTCGCTCGGCTATGTCAATGTGCCGGCAACGATCATCATAGCCTCGATGTCGGTGCTGACCGCGCCGCTCGGCGTGGCCGCCGCGCATAGCTTGCCGGCCGGACCGCTCAAGCGCGTGTTCGGCCTCTACCTCATCTTCATTTCCATCGTGATGCTGAGGAACGCGATGAAATTCTGAGAAATTCTGAAAATGGCGAAGGGTCGACGGGACCGACCAGCGCGAACAGGGAGCAGCAAGATGATCGACCGTGCCAAGATGATCGACTGTGAAAGCGTTACCGATACCGTTCTGAACGAAGAGTCCACCGACGATCTGCTCAGCCGCGGCTATGCCCGGCGCGACCTCGCCCGTATCGCCGCGATCTTCGGCGTCGGCGCCGTGGCGGCAGCGAGCGGTAGGCCCGCCTGGGCGTCGGCCGGCGTCCCCGATCCTGCCCCCAGCGCCAAGACACGGATCGGCGCCAACGAATGCTGGACCGGCCCGCTCGCGCCCGGCCAGGCGGCGGCGGCGAAGATGATCGCGCAAGGCAATCGCTATTCCCCGCACGACGAACGCAGCGATTTCATCAAGGCGGTAATGTCGGTCGAGGGCGTGCCGTTCGACCATGTCGCGCCCTGGCCCGGATCGAGCGATCCGCTGTCGCGCGCCGTCGTGACCTATTGCTCGCCGACCAAGGGGCTGGTCACCGCCGATCCGACCTTCGAACTCGCCGGCCGCACGGCGACCTGGCTCGGCGCGCCGGTCAAGGCAGTGCCGCTCACTCCGGACTACCGCCATGACGTGAAGGCGATGCTGGCGGCCGATCCCAATGCCGGGCTCTATTATATCTGCACGCCCAACAACCCGACCGGGACGATCACGCCGCTCGCCGACATCGAATGGCTGATCCAGAACAAGCCGGCCGGGTCGATGGTGCTGATCGACGAGGCCTATACGCATTTCGCCGGCGTGCCGGTCGCCTCGTCCTTCGCGGTCAAATATCCCGACGTCATCGTCATGCGGACCTTCTCGAAGATCTTCGGCATGGCCGGGATGCGGATGGGCTATATCATGACCCAGCCCGCCAATATCACCAAGATGATGCGCTATGACGGCGGCATGCAGTCGGGCGCCCTGCCCCTGCCCTCTCTGGTCTGCGCGACCGCGAGCCTGACCGCCGGCCCGTTGATCGCGCAGCGTCGCGCCCAGATGCAGGCCGCACGCGCCTTCGCCATCGATCACGTCAAGAAGCGCGGGCTGAAGGTCGTACCGACCGAGGCGAACATGTTCATGATCGACTGGAAGACCAAGCCGGCCAAGGACATGCAGGCCGCCTTCCGCACCCAGAGTGTGGAGATCGGCCGCTCCTGGCCGATCTGGCCGACCGTGTCGCGTGTCACGGTCGGGTCGATGGCCGACATGGTCGCGTTCGCCACCGCGCTGGACAAGGTCTGGACCGCCTGACGATGCGGCTCACGCCGTTCCTTACACTGGTTGAACGACAGGGCAGCGGCTCCCCCGCGTCCAACGCGGCCGCGCGCCCTGTCGCATTTTCCACGTCACCCGCTGCCGCGTCCCTGGGGGCAAGGCAGCCAATCCGTTCGCGGCGCGGCGAGCCAGGACAGAGAACGTCCACCGGCGCTTCGCGAACGGCACTGAGCGGGAGGGGGGTCTGAAGGCTTTCTGTTGAAAGGGGCCTTCGATGAAAAGATCGGTATCTATTGCGGCACTTGCACTCGGCACTTTGTGGGCAGCGAGCGCACAGGCCAGGACGGCTGACAGCACCGCCGACAAGGTAGCTGACAAGACGGAGAGCAGCACGCCCGCCGCCGCGCCTGACGATCCCCAGGCAACAATACTTCCCGCAGCGTCGGTCGCGAGTGACCAGGCCAGCGACGAGATCATCGTCACCGGCACCCGCGTCGTCGGCACCACGGCGGCGGAAAGCTCCGCCCCGATCAAGGTCCTCGACGCCGGCACGCTGAGCCGCGTCGGACAACCCAATCTCAACCAGGTGCTGACCCAGCTCGTTCCCTCGTTCAACGCCCAGGCGTTCGGCGGCGATACCGCGAACCTGACGCTCTCGGCGCGGCTTCGCGGGCTCAGCCCCAATCACACCTTGGTCCTGGTCAACGGCAAGCGCCGGCATGGCACCGCCAACCTCGCGGTCCTCGGCGGGCCCTATCAGGGCGCGGCGGCGGCCGATCTCGACCTCATCACCCCCGCCTCGGTCAAGCGCATCGAAGTGCTCGAACAGGGCGCAGCCGCGCAATATGGATCGGACGCGATCGCCGGCGTCATCAACATCATCCTGAAGGACGATACGAGCGGCGGCGAGGCGACCGCCACCGGCGGCTCCTATTACGACACCGGCGGCGAGACCTGGGCCGGCAGCTTCACCATGGGCACCAAGATCGGCGAGAACGGATTTATCGATCTCACCTTCTTCCACCGCTTCCATGCTTTCAGCCAGGTCGGCGGCCTCGATCGCCGCGTGACCGATGACAAAGGCGTGCTGCGCACCAACCTCTCGGCGGCGCAACAGGCGCTCTATGCCGGGATTCCCGGCTTTCCTTATGTCAACCGGATCAACGGCGACGCGCGCTCGCACCTCACCAACCTGCAATACAATGCCGGCTACGATTTCGGCGACGTTCAGCTCTACAGCTTCGGCAGCTATTCGAAGCGGATCGCATCGGCCTACGAGAATCTACGCGTGCCCGATCGCATCATCGCCTCACCGGTGCTCGGCGTCGGCGGCACGCTCGGCGCGCCGGGCTCGATCGTGTTCGACCCCGATGGCGACACGCCGCCCAACGGCTTCAATCCGCGCGAAGGCATTCGCGAGGATGATTATTCGGTGACCGGCGGGGCCAAAGGAGACATTAACGGTTTCCGCTGGGATCTCAGCCTGACCTATGGCCAGGACAAGAACCTGATCTACACGCTCGATTCGGCTAACCGATCGCTGTTCATCGACACCCATTTCACGCCGACCGACTTTTACGACGGCATGTTCAAGGCGACCGAATGGACCGCGAACGCCGACTTCTCGAAAGAGGTCAATCTCGGCCTCGCGCAGCCGCTCAACATCGCGTTCGGCGGCGAATATCGGAAGAATATCTATGAGATCGGATCGGGCGACTCCGGCTCGATCTACAAGGAAGGCGGGCAATCCTATCCCGGCTTCCGCCCCTCCGACGCGGGCAGGCATAGCCGCCACAATTGGGCCGGCTATCTCGACCTGTCGGTCGAGCCGGTCGACGGTCTGAAGCTCGACGGCGCTCTGCGCTACGAGAATTATTCGGATTTCGGATCGACCTGGACCTGGAAAGCGACCGGCCGCTACGATTTCAGCCCGGCAGTGGCGATCCGCGGCACCGTCTCGACCGGTTTCCGCGCGCCGACCTTGGCCGAAAGCTATTATTCGGCGACCAACGTCTCGCCGAGCTCGGCTTTCGTCCAGCTTCCCGCCAATTCGGCCGCGGCCAAATTGCTCGGCTTCAGCAACCTCAAGCCCGAAAAATCGACCAATTACAGCCTGGGCTTCGTGTTCCGGCCGGCGCCCAAATTGACGATCACGCTCGACGCCTATCAGGTGAAGATCCGCGATCGCATTCTCGGCACCGGATCGATCTTCGGCAGCGGCGGCGCGGTCAATTTCCCGGTGGTGACGCAGGCGATCGTCGCCAACGGCAACGTCCTCGACCCGACGGTGAGCCAGACCGGCATCAACATCTTCACCAACGGCGCGGACACCAGGACCCGCGGCGTCGACCTGGTGCTGACCTATTTCAGCGATTTCGGCGATGCCGGCACGGTCGATTGGACGATTTCGGGCACCTATAACGAGACCAAGGCGACCAAGATCGAGCTGGCGCCCGCCCAGCTCACGCCGCCGGGCGGTACCACGCCGATCGCGTTGTTCGACAAGACCGCGATCGCCAATCTGGAAACGGCATCGCCCAAGGTGAAGATCGTCGGCTCGGCCGCCTACAAGCTGGGCGCCTTCGCCTCGACCTTGCGCGGTACGCTGTTCGGCAAGAGCACGGCCTATGCGTCCCCCGATGGCGGTACCTATTACAGGCAGGATATCGGCACCGCCTTCATCGTCGATCTGGATGCAAGCTATACGATCGCCCACACGGTGACGCTGACCATCGGCGCCAACAATCTGTTCAACAAGAAGCCGCCGACGGTCGCTTTGGTCCCCGGCACCACCAACTTCACCCTGGTCAATGGCGGCAACGTGATCGACGCGCCGCTGACCTTCTCGCCGTACGGGATCAACGGCGGCTATTATTACGGCAAGGTCTCGATCAAGTTCTGACGCAATGGCGAGCCGTCCGGGCAGCGGGCGGCTCGTCAACTCGGCCATGGGCAAGCGGGTCAAGCCAATCGGGAATGGAGTGCCGCCAAATCCGTCGCCCATATTGAGCGAAGTTAAGACAGCTTTTGTAGCGTTTCGTTTCGTCAACAATTAGACGCGACCGGATGTCCGGCGTGTTGGCCCAGCGTATCAAATCTCCCGAAGGCGTTGCGCGCCGCTTCCTCGTCATTTGCATGGTCATCGGTTTCGCCGGCCTGGCGCTGATCGGGATCGCCGCCGCGTGGCTGACGGCGCGGACCAGTGAACATACGCAATGGGTCAACCATAGCTATCAGGTCGAGGTCTCGATCGGCCGGCTGCAGGCCCTGATCGAACAGGCCGAAACCACGCGGCGCGGCTATGTCCTGACCGGCCATACCAGCTATGCCGACAATGCGCGCGCGACCGCGGCCAGGATCGGTCCGGCGATCGACGCGATCGCGGCATTGACCGCCGACAATCCGCGCCAGACCGCGCGGATCGCCGGCCTGCGGCGGCAGCTTGCCGCGATCGCCGCCGAACAGGACAAGACCATTGCCTTGACCCGCGCCGGCCGCCGCGAAGAGGCGGTCGCGTCGTTCGCCGCGGAAACCGGTTTTCGGCGGATGCGCGCGGTACGCGGCCTGCTGGCGGCGATGCTCGCCGACGAGCGTTCGCTGCTCCAGGCCCGCGACGCCGCGCAACAGAACGGCCTGCAAACCTTCTGGATCGTCCTGGTCGCCTCGGGCGTGCTGATCCTCGCTGTCGCCGCGGTGAGCCTGGCGGCGATCACACGCTATACGCGCGACCTGACGGCGGCGCGCGATCGGCTGCAATTGCTCAACACCGACCTGGAGGGCGCGGTCGCCGAACGGACCGCCGACCTCTCGCGTGCCAATGAGGAAATCCAGCGCTTCGCCTATATCGTCAGCCACGATCTGCGCAGTCCGCTCGTCAATGTCATGGGCTTCACCAGCGAGCTCGATGCCGCGCGCCAGTCGCTCGCCGACCTGGTGGACGCTGCCGAGCAGACGGCCCCCGAAATCGTGACCGACGAAGCGCGTGTCGCCGCGCGAGAGGATTTGCCCGAAGCGATCGGCTTCATCCGTACCTCGACGCAAAAGATGGACCGGCTGATCAACGCGATCCTCAAGCTATCGCGCGAGGGCCGGCGCGTGCTGACGCCGGAAACGCTGCCGCTCGACGAGATCGCTGCAGGCGTGCGCGACTCGCTCAGCCATCTCGCGATGGAGCGCGGCGCCGAGATTATCGTCGACTCGCCCTTGCCCGAACTGATCAGCGACCGCCTCGCGATCGAACAGATCCTCTCCAACCTGGTCGAGAATGCGGTCAAATATCTGTCCCCCGATCGCCCCGGCCGCATCGTCGTCAGCGGGCAGCGCACGCGCGACCGCGTGCTGATAGAGGTCAGCGACAACGGCCGCGGCATCGCGGAGGCCGATCACGCCCGCATCTTCGACCTGTTCCGCCGCTCCGGCACGCAGGACCAGCCGGGCGAAGGCATCGGGCTCGCGCATGTCCGCGCCCTCGCCTATCGCCTGGGCGGCACAATCGACGTGACATCCACTTTCGGCGAGGGCAGCACTTTCCGCCTCTCTCTGCCTTTCACTCTCCCTGACGCAGGAACGACCGCATGAACGAGCATCGCAGTGTCTCCATCATCATGATCGAGGATGACGAGGGCCATGCCCGGCTGATCGAAAAGAATATCCGCCGCGCCGGCATCCTCAACGACATCAAGCATTTCACCGACGGGACGAGCGCGCTCGACTATCTGTTCAAACATGCCGAGGGGCCCGCGCTGAACGGGCCCGCCCTGGTGCTGCTCGACCTCAACCTGCCCGACATGTCGGGGACGGATATCCTGACGAAGATCAAGGCCGAGGATTCGCCGGTCAAGCGCACGCCGGTCGTCGTGCTGACGACGACCGACGACAAGATCGAGATCCAGCGCTGTTACGATCTGGGCTGCAACGTCTACATCACCAAGCCCGTCAATTATGAGAGCTTCGCCCAGGCGATCCGTCAGCTCGGGCTGTTCCTGTCGGTGATCCAGGTGCCGGACGCGATCGCCGATTGATGCCCGACACTTTGCGCCGCCTTCTCTATATCGACGACGATGCCGGCATCCGCGCGCTCGCCACGCGCGCGCTGACCAGGCGTGGCTTCGACGTGACCTGCGCCGACGGTGGCGAAGCGGGCGTCGCGCTCGCCCGGTCCGAACAGTTCGATCTCGTCGCCGTCGACCATTACATGCCGGGCATGGATGGGCTCGAGACGCTGGTGCAGCTGCGCGCGCTCGAAAACCCGCCGCCGGTCGTCTACGTCACCGGGTCGGAGGAAGGCCGCGTCGCCGTCGCTGCGCTCAAGGCGGGCGCCGCCGATTATGTCGTGAAGACGGTCGGCACCGACTTTTTCGACCTGCTCGCCGCCGCGCTCGATCAGGTCCGCGAGCGCAGCGTGCTCGAACGCGACAAAAGGCTGGCCGAGGAGCGTTTGCGCGCCAGCAACGCCCGGCTCGAGGCGTTGCTGGGAGAGGTCAATCACCGCGTCGCCAATTCGCTGCAATTGGTCAATGCGATGATCCGCTTGCAAGCCAATGCGCTCGACAATGAAGAGGCACGGCAGGCGCTGGCCGATACCGAGCGCCGGATCGAGGCCATCGCCCAGGTCCATCGCCGCCTCTACACCTCCGACGATGTCGAGGGCGTCGACATGGAGGATTATCTCAAGGCGCTGGTCGACGAACTCGGGGAGGCCTGGTCGAGCGACGAGCCGCGGCGCGCGCTGCGGCTGGAGGTCGACCCGATGCGCCTGCCGCCCGACAGCGCCGTGTCGCTGGGCGTCATCGTCAACGAGCTCGTCTCGAACGCGTTCAAATATGCCTATGGCCCGACCGCACCCGGCGAAGTGCGCATCTCGCTGAAGCAGGATGGCGATGCCTATCTGCTCGCGGTCGAGGATGACGGCGTCGGCATGGACCCGACCCCGCGCACCCGCGGTTCCGGGCTCGGCAGCCGACTGATCAAGGCGATGGCGCAGAGCCTGCGCGGGTCGATCCAGTACGACACGAGCGGTCGGGGGGTTCGCGCGGTCCTGCGCGGCGCGATGGCCTGAAGCTGACGCCGCCGCTTACTTCGCCCGCCGGCCTTACGTACTGAAACGTATTCGCAATTCGGCGCGGTCTTCTTATTTCGCAGCCATGCAGATCACCGAAGACGATATCGCGAAGCTCGTTCCCGCTTTCTACGCGCGCGTCCGCGACGATGCGGTGCTCGGCCCGATCTTCAACGGCGCGATCGAGGATTGGCCGCATCACCTCGCCAAGCTCCAGGCGTTCTGGTCGTCGGTGCTGCTGACCAGCGGCCGCTACAAGGGCCAGCCGATGGTCGCCCATGTCCGCCACGAGCCGCATATGACGCCGGACAATTTCGCGCGCTGGCTCGCCTTGTGGCGCCAGACCAGCGCCGAGGTACTCGCGCCCGAGGCGGCCGCCATCTTCCAGGAAAAGGCGGACCGCATCGCAGAAAGCCTGCAACTTGGCGTGCAATTCTACCGGGACCGCAACGCCGCCTGATCGCGGTTGGCCGGCGCTGCCCGACGACGCAGTCAATCCGCCGCGTCGAAGAAGAAATAATGCTCGATGACTTTCCCGTCCGCGATCCGCGCGACGTCGGCGCCGCTGACGATGACTGTATCGCCGGGACCGCCCTTCCACTGCGCGGTGGCGATGCCGTGATGTCCATGGCCACCCGGCTGCACCTTGAAACTGAAGCCCGGAGGCATGTCGGCCAGGACGCCCTTTACCACGTCAGAGATCGCCTGATGGCCCGTCACCGCGCGCGCCGGCTCGAAGATCTGCGCGTCGCGATGATAGAGGTCCCCGATCGCCGCGAGCCTCTTCGCGTCGTCATATTCGTTCCAGACCCGTTCGATCGTGGCATGCAGGATCTCAAGTTCAGGCGATTCCGGCATTTTCGATCCCCATTCGCTGTCAGTACTGGCGCACGCCGCCGCGACGACGCTGTAACCACGCGGCCCGCAATCGTCGCTCAATTGGCACCGAACCCCTATTCTCCAACCACTTCGCTGATCTGCACGATCGGCGTGATGTCCGTATAATTGGCGACGTCCGCGACGATCTCCGCGCGGTGGGGACCGAACGCCGCCTGGAATGCCCCAAGGGTCGGCGCGTAGATATGGCACGCCGCGACGAACTTCGGCGCGCTTCCGGGTTCGCCACCCGCAAGGCCCTTTTCGATCTCGTAGCGCAAGCAGGCATCGCCGAGCCGTTCCTGGATCAGCGGCATGTGATGGGCGCGGTAATAGTCGTGATCGAACTTCGAGCCGCCATCGGCCGGATAATAGACGCTCATCTTGATCATGGTCGGGCTCCTCCCTGAACGCCCCTGCGGGCGTCCGAGCGGCCTCTCTAACTCACCGATACGTAAAGCGCATCCAGACTTTAGCTGAAGCGGGTGGCGGCGGCATGCCCGGGAGTATCCGTCCATGGCAGGATGGTCCCTTGCAGCTACCGCCAGCAGCTTAAGAGTGCGCGACCTAACGGAAGCGGCGCTCGGCCCGCCGCTTGCGCAGCGCCCGGCCGAACGCGGCGATGCGGCTCACCAGCAAGCGAGCGCGGGGAAAGACCTCGCGGTCTACCGCGTAAAAATCCGGATCGGACGCGACGAACCTGAATCCGCCGGGCACGCGAACCGCGATCCCGACCACGCGTCTTTCTGCTTCGACCACGAAACGGTCCATGATGCACCTCCTCGATGCGCGCGCGCTCGCGGCCCGTGGGCCGTCGCAAACGCCGCTTCTGTTCAGGGAACCGGCACAGTCGCCGGCGCGAGGGGGGCCCTAGGTCAGGCGCCTAAAAGGCTGCGCGCCCGCCCAGAGCGGGGAGGCGCTCGGTGCTGCTGCCCGGATGCACTGCGATGTGCAGGAAGGAGGGCGGGTGCTCATATCAGAGATATGGGGCCTGGGGCGCGTTCGTGCAATGCGTGTGGGCAGTGCGCGTTTCCACTCGCGATTAGAGTGAGGCCTTTGGTACGCTTTAATAAACCTGGTACTGTAATCTCCAATATCTCCATTATGAACCATTTTCCAGGCTAGTCTCTCCTCTGTTAATTTGGTTTCAGAGGCGATACGCCGTTTGGCCGACAAGTATTCCGGGGGGATAGATTTGGCATTGGATGATATTCGACGGTCTGCCGATGCGGGCCAGCTTGTGGTGGTTCTTGGAGCAGGCGCGAGCATGGCGCTCTTGCCCAAATCCGGAAAAGCCAAATCCTGGACTGGACTGGTCAATGCGGCATTGGTCTATGGACACGATCGCAAGTTAGTCACCGATACTCAGCTGCAGCGCTACGCGGATGCACTGATGTCTGACGATATGGACGAACTGCTCGGCGTGGCCGAATTCGCCGGACGCAAACTCGGTGCGCCTACGGGAACTGACTACGCCCGCTGGTTGCGATCGACATTTGACAACTGGCCGCTCGAGAACAGCGCGATGGCCAATGCGCTTCGGGCCATTGCTCAGAAAAACATTTTGATCGCTACACTCAACTACGATACTTCCGCCGAAGCCGCGGCGCGAATGCAGCCGATCGTACTTTCGAGTACCGAGGACGTGTTGGCATGGTGTCGCAAAGAACGTGAAGGGGTCCTGCACCTCCACGGAACTTGGACAGAACCGGTCAGTTGCGTGTTTGGAATCCGCGACTACCAATCCACACTCAATGACCAGACTCGCGATCTTGTCCAGAGATCGTTTAGTTCACTAAACCGTTTGCTGTTCGTCGGATGTGGAGACACGTTTGCGGATCCTAATTTCTCTGGGTTGATTAGTTGGCTTCGCGCAAATGTAGGCGCCGGAGCCCCTCAACATTATGCCCTCGTACGTGAAGACGAATTCGCTAGGCGGATGGCCGACCCGAAGTGGCGCGGCTTTGTCGAACCGCTCAGCTACGGAGGCTCCCATAACGAGCTACCTGCTTTTCTACTCGGCTGCTTTCCTACCCGACCTGTAGGTACCACCCGAGCCGCGAAAGCTAAGGTCACCGCCAACCGCGATCAGCAGATACTCGATGCATATAGGAACTTCCTGCTTCGTGACTGCGGAGAAATGGCGATCGAGGGTATGCGCGCAGATATGGACACCGCGCAGCGCAAATTCGATCTGGAAAAGCTATTTGTGCCGCTCGAGGTTCAACCATTCCCACCACAAATTCCGCTCAATGAGCCTGAGCGAGACACCAAGCTGCAAGACTGGTACGAGAAATTTGGCAAGCCGATAGCGTTTGCAAAGGCATTCTCTAAAAATAAGAGGATTGCGCTCCTTGCCTTGCCGGGCGGTGGCAAGACGCTTTTGTTAAAGCGCCTAGCTGTTGCGTATTGTGATCCGAAGCGACGCGAAGCAAGTCCCGATGCACTCCCTAATATCGACCTTATTCCTGTTATGATTCGTTGTCGTGAGTGGAAGGATCATATACGAAAACCGATTAATAGCCTTTTGCAAGAAGTTGCCGGAATAACGGGTGATCAGAAACTTCAGGGTTTAGCGCAGGCGCTTGAGAAACCCTTAAAGGCAGGAAACGTACTGCTACTTATTGATGGCCTCGATGAAATACACGAAGATGGTGATCGGGCTGTTTTTGTGGAGAACCTCGAAAAGTTTTCGAAGGATTATCCACGGATTCGTTTGCTGGTCTCCAGTCGGGAAGCGGGGTTCGATCTCGTCGCACCATGGCTTGCGCGATTCTGCATAAAGTACAAAATTGCGCCATTAAATGCAGATGCTATCCGCTCACTAAGCAACTATTGGCATCGTCTAATGAGCGGAGGATCGCCCGGCGCAATTGTCGAAGCTGACGTCGTTGCCAATACGCTTCTCAACAGCGAACCGCTCCGCCGTTTAGCGGAAAACCCGCTGCTTCTGACGATGCTCTTAGTTGTGAAGCATGGAGCTGGCCGGCT
Organism: Sphingomonas sp.; assembly: GCF_024508665.1. Lineage (GTDB taxonomy): Bacteria > Pseudomonadota > Alphaproteobacteria > Sphingomonadales > Sphingomonadaceae > Sphingomonas. Next base: position 8,424 of record NZ_JANINP010000001.1, on the reverse strand, counting down.
ACCGCCAGATAGGGTCAGTCTCTACGACCGTGCGGTTGAAGTGCTACTCGACAGCTGGAACATTCAGGGGCACGAGGCCCTCAATATGAAGGAGGCTGTGCCACAATTGGCCTGCCTAGCATTCGAGCTAATGCGTCGGGGTCAACAGACTGCAACCGAACGCGAAATCCTCGCAATACTCGAAAGCGCTCGCGCAGAGCTTCCAATGATAGGTCGATACGCCAAAGATTCTCCTCATGAGTTCCTCAAACGGGTTGAGCTGCGGTCCAGTTTGATGCTGCAGGGGGGTCTAACCAACGAGGATGGGCGAACTGTACCGTTCTACCAGTTTCGTCATCTTACCTTTCAAGAATATCTTGCCGCGGTCGCCGCAGTCGAGGGTGATGTCCTCGACGCAAGTGCACCTTATTCCATAGTCGCTACAATAGGAGAGAACCTACTCAGTGACGAATGGAAAGAAGTGGTTCCAATGGCCGCAGTTCTAGCGCGCGGGCAAGCTACACCATTACTTGAAGCGCTGACAACTGCCGCTGATGCGGAATTGCTTTCGAAGATATCTTCGAAAAGGACGGAAAATTTTATACACGAGAGCATGCCCCGCGCCGCTTGGCGGCTAACACAAGCAATGGCTGAAGAAGCGGTTTTTGCACCAGAGCTGCTAGAGCGGGCGGCACGTATTATTGTATATTTTAGCACTTTAACTCGAATAACTGACAACTGGTCAACTTTAGGCCGAGGGCCCTACGGTCCTGATTTAAGACGAGCAGCTCTCGACAACTATTTAGATGGACGATTTACTTCTCGTCCGTTGATACGAAATACGCTATGCTCGCTGGAGGGTTATGGACAATCGATCGATTATTGGCGGAGCGATCAAGCTGTAGACGATATGATCGTTTCCTTGTCTGAAGATAATTTGAGGAGCCTCATTAGCAGTATTGCCGCTACGGGCGGCAGCTTTATGCTACTTCGTGACGAATCGTCTTTCGTCAGAAACACCGCGGTGTATGAGTCGCTTGAAAGGACGCTCTTCGACGATCGACCTGACGTGCACTACATTGGTGCATGGGCCTGGGGATTCTGGCGTCATCTACGCAAAAGAGCAAATCTATCTGCGCCTATACCTTCGAGTGATACGCTTATCCGCCTGACTGAGTTGTTTGTGAGAGGATTCAAGGATGAGTCCTACTCTATTGGCTTCGTCTTTGGTGAATTGACTGGTACGGGACAGGGAGTTGTTGATCTGTCGGGCAATAGAGAGCTCGTGCAGATCGTAAATGACTTGGTGGGCGGTCAATTAAGAGATCGCTCAATGGCCGCCGACCACCGCCAAGCGATTCTGCGGCTAGCATATTGGATGCCCAAAGAAATCGAGAGAGAAGTTTTGCGACAACTCGCTGCCAGCCTTAATTTGTCCGATAACGATGATGAGAACGCGGGAGATATCCTTGAATATCTTGGAGTTAAGCAACCCAAACTGACAAAGCGAATTACAAGATCATCGAGGCGATCTTGAAGGGTCCGTCTGGCTCATCGAGAATCGCAATGACGACAGACTCGCCGCCGGTACAGCTAGCATTCTTCGTCTATCAGCGACCAAGTAAAGCGTAATTCGCGGACGGGGCAGCGAAATGGTACATATGCGTGGGCAGGTGCGGCTCGCAGGCGGTGCCGCAGGTGATTAATTCTAGCGGGAACCGTGGCGGTCAAACTCACTTCAACGAGCTAATATGGAGCCGAGTTCTGAGATCACGAGGACAGCTGCTTGGACTTGCTCAGCCCGCCTGTGGTGTCGTCATTACCACTGGCCGATCAGGTCCGGCAACCGCCGGACGGCCCGCCCGCCCCCCAAACATTGACTTCCCCCCAAATCCCCGTATAGGCGCGCCCTCGCAGGCGGGCTTCGGCCCTCCCCTGCGTTACCGTCCGAGACAGCAGGTGCAGGGTATCCGCCCCGCTTAATGTCCTGCCTAGACGGGGAATGGAATTTGCCCGCCGTGCGGTTTGCCGCGCGTATGGGACTGCCGCTCTCCATGAAGACAGCGGCCGGCGCCATGCCCCATCGACGGAGAATTGGCCATGCGGGTCCGCCCGCAGGGTCGCTTTGAACCGGGCCGTTCGCCGTCAGGCGTGCGGTCCAAAACGTGGAGAATGGCATGGATCGTGGTCAAAAGGCCGCAGCCGTCGCCGATCTCAAGCAGACCTTCTCCGAGGTCGGCGTGGTGGTCGTCACCCGCAACCTCGGCCTGACCGTCGCCCAGTCGACGCAGCTCAGGACGAAGATGCGTGAGGCCGGTGCCAGCTATAAGGTCTCGAAGAACAAGCTTGCCAAGATCGCGCTGGACGGCACCGACTATCTCTCGCTGGGCGATCTGCTCACGGGTCCGGTCGGTCTCGCCACTTCCATCGACCCGGTCGCCGCCGCCAAGGTGGTGGTCGACTTCGCCAAGACGAACGACAAGCTCGAAATCGTCGGCGGCGCGATGGGCGCGACGGCTCTCAACGTCGAAGGCGTGAAGGCTCTGGCCACCATGCCGTCGCTGGATGAACTGCGTGCGAAGATCGTCGGCCTGATTCAGGCGCCGGCGCAGAAGCTCGCCAGCATCACCCAGGCGCCGGCCGGTCAGTTGGCTCGCGTGTTTGGCGCTTATGGGGCCAAGGAAGCCGCTTGACGACTTTGGTCGTCACCCCGGCGCAGGCCGGGGTCGCCGGCCGCAAACGTACACTTGTTGAGAATGGCCCCGGCCTCCGCCGGGGCGACGTAAATTTTGGAGAATACAAATGGCAGACCTGAACGCGCTGGTTGACCAGCTGAGCGAACTGACCGTGCTCGAGGCCGCTGAGCTCTCGAAGCTGCTCGAAGAGAAGTGGGGCGTCTCGGCCGCTGCGGCGGTTGCGGTTGCCGCGCCGGCCGCCGGTGGTTCCGGTGGTGGCGCCGCCGCCGAAGAAGCCAAGGACGAGTTCGACGTCGTCCTGACCGGCGACGGCGGCAAGAAGATCAACGTCATCAAGGAGGTCCGCGCGATCACCGGTCTCGGCCTGACCGAGGCGAAGACGCTGGTCGAGTCGGCTCCGAAGGCCGTCAAGGAAGGCGTCAGCAAGGACGAAGCCGAGAAGATCAAGAAGCAGCTTGAAGAAGCCGGCGCGACCGTCGAGCTGAAGTAAGCCGCAGTTGGGGAGACGGGGCGCCTCCGGCGACCCGCACCCCAACAAGGCCGGCCGGCGCGAGCCCAGGCTCGCGTCCGACGTCACGAGATTCACTCTCGTGACGGCCAGCAGAAAGAAAGGGCGACCCCAGCAATGGGGCCGCCCTTTTTTTCAAGCCCCTCCCCTTCAGGGGAGGGGTTGGGGGTGGGGGAGTTCGGCAGGCAACATTGCTTGTGGAGAGCCCCCACCCCAACCCCTCCCCTAAAGGGGAGGGGCTTATCGCCTCTCGTCGGCCAGCGGATATATCGTCATGCCGGGCTCGTCCCGGCATCCACCGTGCAGCGTAACCAAAGGCCGATGGGAGCGTGGCGCCGTGGATGCCGGGACCAGCCCGGCATGACGCAGGGTAAAAAGGCGTCACCGAAACATCGCGCCTCCCGGGCGAAGGCCGGGGCCCAGTCGCAATAGATTCTCCGCGGCAGGATACCATCGCGAGGTTATCGAATCTGGGCCCCGGCCTTCGCCGGGGAGGCGTCTATCGCTTCGAGAACTCGCGAATTACGCCACCCGGCGCTCGGCCACCTTCGGGTGCATACGCGGCTCGCCATCGAGGCGGAAAGGCGCCAGCTTGGCCCCTTCCCCGCGGTTGATGCCGATCATGTGCGCGGCGGTCGCCACGCCCGGCGCGCCGACATTCTCTCCCCAGCGATATTCGGCCTTCATCGCCAGCACCGGCACGAACCAAGGCTTGCCGTCGATCGTCATGACGTTGAGGTTGGCGCGCGGCAGCATCGCGGTGCCGGACAGCTCGACCTGGCTGCCGGCATGGATCTCGAACGGCGCGAGCACCGGCTGTTCGACCGGGTTGGCGAAGATCGTCTGCAGATCGGCCGCCTGGCGCGCGCTGGCGGTGGTCATGTAGATGCCGAAACGGACGTCGCGCGCGTCGCCGCGGCCGGTATTGCGGATGACGATGCGATATTCGATCGCCGCGCTCATCGACGGGTCGGTGCCGGCGCGCTGCGGGATCAGGACGATCTCCAGCTCGGGCTTCAAGTCCTCGAGCGAGCGAACGGGGGCTTGCGGCGCGCGGACCGTGACCAGGCCGGCGGGGAGCGGCGGCGCGGGCGGCTGGGGCGCCGGCTGGAGCCCCTCCGCTATGCGCCGTAGCGGGACCGTCAGCAGGCCGGAAGGCGCGGCGGGCGCAGGCGCGGGCGCGGGTTCGGGGACTGGCGCAGGAGCCGGCGCGGGGGCGGCCGCGCGTGGAGCCGGGCGCGGCGGAGCCACCGGCGCCACCACCGGAGCGACGACCTCCTCCTCGTAAAGATCCTCCTCGCGGCGGCGGCGGCCGAACAGGAACCATCCGCCGGCGAGCAAGGCCAGGAGCGCCACGCCGATCGCGACCAATGTGCCGGATGACCACCCGCTCGACGGCTGTTCGGCGGGCGCCGGAGCAGCCGCGGTCGGTGCCGCGCTGGGCACCGGCTCGGGCGTCGCGGTGGCGATTGGGGCCGGCGCGGCGCTGGTGGCTGGAGGCGTTGTCGTGGTCGGGGCCGGTGTTGGCGTCGCTTGCGGCGCAGGCGTGCCGGTCCGCGGCGTCGGGCGCGGGGTCGGGGTCGCGGCCGGCGTCGTACTGCTGGGCCGCGTCGCCGTGACCGGCGGCGGCGTCACGGTCTTGCTGGGCGCCGGCGCAGGAGTCGGCGCGAAGGTCGGGATCGGCGTCGGTCGGCTGAACGGCGCGACGATCGGCCCCGATGGCGGCGGCGTCGGAGTCGGCTTGGGCTTGGGCGGGAGGTTGAAGCCGCCGAGATCGGGGATGGATTGCGGCGGCGTGCTACCCGTCGATTGCGCAGCCGCCATCCCGGGCAGCACCGCCAACCCGGCGAGCAACATGCCCGCGCGTCTTAACACTCCAAAACCCCTCATCGACCTCACGTAATGCACAACCTAGCTGAACCTGCGCCGAATGTCCGGCGAAAGGCCGCCCTTAGCGCATCAACTGGGAAGGCGCGAGCGGCACGACGGGCAGCCACACCGCGCTCGGCGTCTTTCCGCCACGCATGATCGTCACCGTCGCCTTCTGATAGTCCGACTTTTTCGCGTAGAAGATGTTCGGGACGTATTTCTGCGGATTACGATCGTAGAGCGGGAACAGCGTCGACTGCACCTGGATCATGATGCGGTGACCGGGCTGGAACACATGGTTCACCGCGGGCAGGCGGAACTTGTATTCCTGCACCTTGCCGGCCGGGATCGGCGACGGGTTGCTGAAGCTGTCGCGATAGCGGCCACGGAAGATATCCAGGCTGATCGCCAGCTGATAACCGCCCATCTTGGGATCGGTGGCGTTCTCCGCCGGGAAGACGTCGATCACCTTGACCACGAAATCGCCGTCGGTGCCGGTCGTCTTGGCGAACAGGTCGGCCATCGGCACGCCCGACACGCGGACCGGCTGGTCGAGCACCGGGCTCTCGTAGCTCAGCACGTCCGGCCGGCCGTCATAGGAGCGCTGGTCCTGGACCAGCCAGTCGCCCCAGCGGCCGTCATTGAAATTGACCGGGCGCGGCAGATGCGGAACCGGCTTGGCGGGATCGGAGACATAGCTGTCGCCCCCCTCCCCACCCTTGTCGAAGCCCAGGCCGTCATCGCCTTGCATGTAGATCGGCTTGAGCGGCGACGGGCAGCCGGTCTCGCACGCCAGCGGCCAGGCGTTGAAGCGGTCCCAATGGTTTTCGCCGGTATTGTAGATCGTCGCCGCCGGCACGCTGACCGCCGGACCGTCCTTCAGATATTGATTGAAGAACGGCAGGATCATGTCTTCGCGATATTGCGCGGCGGTGTCGCCGTTCCACTTGAACGGCCCGAGCTCGTAACCGACGCGATTGATCTGGCTGTGCCGCCACGGCCCCATCACGATGAAGTTGTTGCCGGCCTTGCCCGCCTTCACCAGCGCCTCATAGCTGTGGATCGCCCCCCACATATCCTCCTGGTCCCACAGACCCTGTTCCCAGATCGTCGGGACGTCCGACGGGTTCTTGGCGAGGATCTTGTCGAGCGCCTGGTCCGACCAGAATTCGTCGTAGGCCGGGTGCATCGACATTCGGTTCCAATAGGGCAATTGGTCGTAGCCCGATTTCTTGGCCCAATCGCCGGCCGATCCGACCTCGCGGAAATTGTCGTAATCGTCGTACCCGCCGGTCGGCGGCGCCTTGCCGTCACCGCGATAGCCGGTCTGGGCGCCGAGCCAGGCGATATTGGCCAGGCGGAACGCGCCGTAATGGAACCAGTCGTCGCCCATCCAGCCGTCGATCATCGGGCTCTGTGGCGCCGCGACCTTGAGCGCGGGGTGCGGATGGAGCAGCGCCATGACGACGGTGAAGCCTTCGTAGGACGATCCGATCATCCCGACCTTGCCGTTGGATTCGGGCAGGTTCGCCTTGTTCACCAGCCAGTCGATCGTGTCATAGGCATCGGTCGTATGGTCGACCTTGGTATCGTTGAGCGGACCGACCACCGGGCGCGTCACGACATAGCCGCCTTCGGACAAATATTTGCCGCGAATGTCCTGATAGACGCGGATATAGCCGTTCTTGACGAAGATCTCGTCCGCCAGTGGCAGCGTGTTGAGCATCGACGCGCTGTCGGAGCGCTTGGCCCTGCCCTTGGCATTGTACGGCGTGCGGGTCAGCACGATCGGCGCGTTGGTCGCGCCCTTGGGGATGACGATGACGGTGTAGAGCTTGGTCCCGTCGCGCATCGGGATCATGACTTCGCGCTTGATGTAATCGGCGTTGGCGGCGACCGGCGGCGTGAACTTGGCCGGGATATCGTCCCCCTTGGGCGGCCATATCGGCGCCTGTTGCGCGAGCGCGGGAGTGAAGGCGAGAGCGACCAGAGGCAGTAACGCCAGCTTTTTCATCATGCGACCGAGTCTCCTTGGGAGGGGTTGCAGCGTCCTAGGACGCTACGGCAGCGGGATGCAATGGGTGTGTCGAACACTGCTCCCGTCGACAGCGGCGGGCGGCCAAATCCTCCCCGTTTACGGGGAGGGGGACCAAGACGCACAGCGGCTTGGTGGAGGGGGCTCGCGTCCAGCGCTGCACGTGTGGATGGCCCCCTCCACCACGCGGCTGAAGCCGCGCGGTTCCCCTCCCCGTTAACGGGGAGGATTCTTGGGGCGTCCTTTTCACCCCTCCCCCACCACAAAAAACGCCCGCCCCGGGAGGTCCGGGACGGGCGCCTGCGTGCCTGAGGGAGCGTCAGGCGTGTTGCGGTTCGCCGCGCAGTTCCGCGCCGACATTGTCGTGCATCGAGGCGCGGCTGAGTTCGAGCGGCTCGAGGCCTGGGCCGCCTTCTTCGGGCGTCACGCCGACCACGAACGAGGCGGAGGTGCGGCCTTCGCTGCCGTCTTCCAGCGTATAGCGCGCGTCGGCGACAATGATCGGACGGATCGCGTCGGGCAAATTCTCGCCCATGTCCGACTTGAGCAGCGCGAGCGTGGCGTCGATCCGCTTGCCCTCGCCCGGGTTGATCGTAACCGGGTCGGTGGTGCCGTCGGCCGGCGGGTTGACCAGCAGGCGCTCCATTTCCGACCCGTTGGGATCGCTCGACAACAGGAAGGTCGAGATGCGGACGTCGCGAGCAGGCGCCGATCCGGCATTGCCGACGGTGAGCTCGATTTCGACCAGGGCTTCGTCGACATTGGTGCCCGCGCGAACCGGGCGCATGGCGAATTCGAGCCAGGGACGCTCGGCCACCGGCGCGGTGCCGGCGGTGAGCTGCGCCACCTCGTCGGCCGGCGGCGTCGACATCTCGACCGCATCCGGCGCGGCGACGACGGGCTCGACGGCGGCGGCCGCCAGCGGGGCGGCACGGCGCAGATATTCGGGCTCCTTGCGCGGTTCGGCCTTGGCCACCGGCATCGGCTCGATCACCGGGGTCGCGGCGACCGGCTCGGGCTGCGGCTCGACATAGGTGTCTTCGACATAGGCCGGCTCGTACTCATATTCGCGACGACGGCCGCGCATCGCCAGCGCCGCGCCGAGAATGACCGCGAGCAGCGCGATGCCGCCAGCCACCCAGGCCCAAAGCGGTACCTCGCTCGTGGTGGTGGACTGGGTCGATGTCGTATCGGCGGCAGGGGCCGCTGGTTCGGCTGCCGGCGCGGCGGCAGGAGCCGGGGCCGACGCTGTGGTGTCCGCCGGCGGGGTCACCTGTGCCGGCGCAGGAGCGGCGGCCTGCGGCGCCGGGGCGGGCGCCGCTGCGGGGGCTGCGGCC